>NZ_AORV01000029.1 GCF_000350485.1 Ruminiclostridium cellobioparum subsp. termitidis CT1112 | reverse complement strand
CCTTGCATTGTCAGCTTGATGTTTGGATTTTCATCCTGGAACTTTTTAGCCAATGCATCAAAAGCATCGCTCTCTCCGCCGGCACTTGCCCAATAAGCAAACTTGATTGTTACCGGTTCTTCCGCTTTTGCGGGGGTGCTGGCAGCACTTGCAGACGAATTTGACGGTGCTTGATTTGAAGCTGATTGTCCGCCGCATCCAGTCAATACTGCTGTTATTGAAAGAACAACTGCCAATGACAAGCCTAAAATCTTTTTCTTCATGAATAATTTCCTCCTCAAATTGGGTTTTATTAGATAAAGGAACCACTATTCCTTTATTCTCGAACATGAATCTCTGATAATAAGACTGGTATTCAAAACCTGATTTCTTACGACATCCTCTTTTGATATAAGTTTAATTATTGCATCTCCAGATACTTTCCCAAGAGAAGTAATGTTCTGAGAAACTGTGGATATACCCGGCTCATATAAAGCGCTTATGCTGATATCATCAAACCCCATGACCGAAAAGTCCCTGGGCACTTCATATCCCTCCGATCTAAGTGCTTTTATCACACCTATGGCCATCAGATCGTTGGCACAGAAGATGGCACTATGCTTTCTGACATGTTCCATATTGCTTTTTATCAGCTTGAAGGTATTTTCGCTGGTATAATCGCTTATCAAAATATTATCATTGTCTTCGGAATTTTTTTTCTGAAGCAGTCCCCGGCTCTTCAAGGCTTTATTGAAGCCCTTTATTTTTACTTCACTGGAGTAACTGTTCTCTGAACCGCTTATAAACAAAATATTTTTATGTCCTAAATCAAGCAGGTACTCTGTGGCTTTGAAAGCCCCATCTCTTTCATCGTTGTAAATAAAAACAATATCCTTATCATTAAAGTATTTGTTGACCAGAACCAGCGGCAGGGTTTTGTTAAGCTTTCTATAGAAGGAAGGCGGCAGTTTTTCTATTTTCGGTGCTATGATCACGATACCGTCTACCTGCCGCTCCAGAAAGTTTTCTACGGCTTTCTTCTCTTCAAAACCATCACTGTTGCTGTTAACCAAAATAATGTCATAACCTTTTGCGTTGCACTGATCTGAAATACCCCTTACCACTTCAGGAAAGAACATGTTTGTTATGTAGGGGACTATTATTCCTACAGTGTTTGTCTTTTTTCGGACCAATCCCCTTGCTATGGCATTAGGTTTGTAATTCAGTTTATTAATGGCTTCCTGTATTGCTTTTTTAGTATTGACATTCACAGGGTATGAATTATTAAGATATCTGGAAACTGTCGTAATTGATACACCGGCCTCTTTAGCAACATCATTTATGTTTGACATGGCATACCTCCATAATGTAATTATTTACGAAAACGTTTTCTAGAAAGCGCTAACACGAAAACGTTTTCGTAATACATTATATAAAACAAGGTTACATAAGTCAATACTTTTTAGGTTATTTTGCACAATATATTTTCAATATGGAATACGCTTTTTGTGCAAACTTCCCTCAACAGTTACATTTATTCCATATTTTGCTGTTCAAGCATTCTGAGCAGCTCTGCCGCAGCTGTTTTACTGAATATCTCATCATTGATATTTGCATCCACATCAACAATTTTAATATCCCTGCGCAGTCCCCGGTGCAATACTTCAATCAAAGCGTTGTCGACCTCCGGGGTATATAAGGCTTCACCCGGAGAAGTATTCTGTCTCAATCCGCGTAAGGGAATAATTACAGTGACGGGACCGCGGCTTTTGTTTAACCGCTCGGTAATAATCTCTCCCACCCTGACTATTTCCTGCTCCAGGAGCTTAACATGTACAATGTTTGAATTATGATATATATGTTTGCGTTTGTTTAAATCCTGCGGCAGCTCTTTTGCATAAAAGTCAATGAAGTCAACCCCTCCGGGTGCCACCACCTGAGGTATGCCTGCATTGCAGGCTGCAGTCAGCCTGTTATTGGCCCCCGTGGAAAAGCCCTTTCCGAACATCTCGGATGTGATTTCATGCAGAGATAAGTCCATTACCGCTCCAATTGTTCCCTCATTGATGAATTCTTCCATTGCCCGGCCTCCAACACCGGTGGAATGAAAACTTATGACCTGGAAACCGGCTTTTTCCATCAGCTTGACTGCCTCTGCAACCCCGGTATTGGTCACACCCATCAGCGTTGCCCCAACAATAAGCTCCTGGCCTGATTTTAATGGAACTCCCGCATGTTTAGCCATTCCCGCAATAGCTGCCGCAGCATTGCTTAAAATGGTGCGGGTGAGGTTATTGATTCCGGATATATCTGCAATAGATGGCATAAGAGTAATATCCTTTGTGTCCACGAATGACTCGAAAGTCCTCTGTCCGCATGCAATTGTGGAGACCATCAGCTTAGGCAGCCCCACGGGCAGACTTTTCATTGCACTGACGCCTATGGTTGTATTCTGGGCACCGCCGAGAGACAAAACAGCGTCAAAATTCCCTTGAGCATACAGTTCAGGCATCAAAACAGCTATCCCTTCCAATAGTCCCACTATCATTTCATGTTTCGGAATGTCATATATACTGTCCCATTCCCTGCCTGCCGCCCTTGCCACATCTTCGGCCCTGATATGGGGCACAATGCTTTCGCTGCCCTTGGCTCCCACATCTATAATGAAAGTCTTGCAGCCCTGTTTTTCTATCATTTCCTTCACAAATGCCACTTCAGCTTCTTTTGTATCCAAACTGGCGATGATTGCTATGGTTTTTTCCATGATATCAATAGTTACCTTCCATTCAATCGGTTATTTTCCCAGAACTGGAGTTTTCTTAATACGTTCTTCTATTTCCGGTTCATGGCAAGGCAGTATGAATTCCAGGCTTTTAGCTCTTTTCTTTTGAATTTCAAGACTCCTCCAGCATTCCACCATATTTGCAAAGCGTGCCGGCGGAGTTACTGTATAGTTGATCTCACTGATTTCATTAAAGTTATTCATGATGAAGGCCGAATCGCCTGCACAAATATAATTGCCCTGGTTTGTGTCGATTTCAACAGACTGGTGTCCCGGAGAATGTCCAGGTGTGGGGAATACTCTCACTCCGGGAGCAATTTCCGCCTCACCGTCCACAAGATCTATTTTTATACCTTCAAAAGGACGCTTCACTCCCAGCGACGGGTGTTCGTAGGACTTATAGTACAGGGGTATTGGATCCATGGCGAACTCATACTCCTTGCGCTGTGCTATAAACTGTGCATTTGTGAATTTCTCCATGTAAAATATATGATCCCAATGCAGATGAGTGAAAATAACTTTCTTAATATCCTCACATTTGCAGCCTATCTTTTCAAGCTGTTCATGGATTGCCATTCCCTCTGGCTGATATGATCCAGGATGGTGATAGGCACTTGCCCTGTCGGTCCAAGCCATACCCGTATCCACCAGAATAAGCTCCTCCCCTCCTTCTATAAGAAATGTAAACACCGGCAGTGCAACCTTTTCATCACTTATGTCAGGATAATATTTGTGGACCGAATGATGATAATGATACTGCTTTGGATAGGTTGGTATGTATCCTGTATTGATTGGTCTTACAGTTAGTTTAGACATTTTATATCTCCTTGTTATTTAATGATTATTAGCCCAGCTTTTCAATCTGATATATTTCCTGAACTTTTCTCGCTGAATTGCTTTTACTGTCAAACTCCAGATTCAGCCAAAGGTCAGTCAGAGAATATGCAGTTTTAGGCCCTATGACCTGTGCTCCCATACACATGATATTGGCATTGTTGCTGAGTATTGACCTTTCGGTGGAATAAACATCATGGCATACTGCGGCATAAGCACCTTTGACTTTGTTGGCGGTCAGCGCCATACCGATTCCAGTACCGCATATCAGTATACCTCTTTCACATTCTTTTTTAGAAACTTTCTGTGCAACGGCATAAGCTATGTCGGGATAATCTATTTCATCCTTGTTATAAGCACCGACATCAACAAATTCATGTCCTTTAGCTGTGAATTCCTTTATAAGCATCTGTTTAAAATCAAATCCCCACTGGTCACTTCCTATTGCAATGATCAATTTTCATCGTCCCCTCTCTGCTTCTTAACTTTTTTGCTCCATGAATCTTTGATTATATCAAGCATCTCCATATAGGATTCGATGCTCAAACTTGCCCTGCCTACAAAAACTCCGTCAATATCAGGCTGTGAAATGAGCTTCTCCACATTTTTAAGGGACACACTTCCGCCATATACCACGGTAAATTCAGTTCCCTCGGACCTCCCATATATCTGTGCAAGAAGCTGTCTGATAAATCCTAGTATCTCCTGGGCATAATCGGGTTGGGCCGAATCCTCCATGCCTATGGCCCATACAGGCTCATATGCATAAATAATTTTTTTAGCGTCAGCATAAGGTATTCCGTGCAAAGCGTTTTTTATCTCTATTGAAAGCAGCTCTTTGGCAAGATTTTTTTCTTTTTCCTGCAGTTCCTCTCCCATGCAGAATATGGGTACCAGGCCGTGTTCCATGGCCTTTCCGATTTTTAGATTTACTGTCCGGTCTGTCTCTCCAAATAATGTTCTGCGTTCTGAATGTCCGATTTCCACATATTTGACAGCCATTTCCTTCAGTGACAATACCGATACTTCTCCGGTAAAGGCTCCCTTTTCCTCCCAGCACATATTCTGTACCCCAACATTTATGTCAGTCCCGGCCAGTATTGCCGTTACCCTTTCTACAGCCGTGAAGGACGGAAGCACAAACAGTTCTGCGTCCTGTTCCCCGGGAATATTTTCTTTCAGCCTTTGAGCATAATTCATGGCTTCCTTATCCGTCAAAAACATTTTCCAACCCGAACCGAAAACTGGTTTTTTCACTAACTCATCCTCCTAGGTCTTTTGATACCCCCACAAATCCAGAGCACATTTCAATTCCTCGTGACGGTTTGCGGCATCCTCCATTTTTATTCCTTCAACCACTGCATCCATAGCCTGTCTCATTGCCTTTGCCCCTGCGGCGGCTCCCATAGGGTGACCCTGCACCGCCCCGCCGGAAGCCAATATTATATCTGCTCCCAGATCACTCATATACCTTTCTACCATGCCGGGGTGTACTCCGCCACCAACAGCCGGAAATACCGGCTTCAGATCATAAAAAGGCAGGGTTAGCTGCTGTACTGTGCTTAAATATTTCTGATGTTTCAAATTGGAACCTCCATATGGTGTATTGATAACCACCATGTCCGCTCCTGCCAGTCTCGGGAATTTCCCTGTGACCAGATGGGAGCTTATACCTGAGAACCCTGATTCATAGAACAGTCCGGCTCCCGCATAATGCCCCAGGATCGGAATATCTATTGATTCCGAAATATAATTCAGAACGTCATAGCCCACTGCCGAATAGTTGATCATAATTGCATCGGCACCCAGATCAACTGCATTTTTTGCATTATTCAGCATATTTCCCACGCGGTCGGTAATATTCACCACGTACAGGGTTTTGTGTCCGGTGGCTTCAAAAGCCCTCCGGGCTGCTTTTTTATATTCCTTTACCCTTTTTGAAACCTCACTGAAGGCAGGATTACCCAAAAGTTCGTCATCCTTGATCAAATCAACTCCGCCTAAAGCCGTCTCATAAAAAATTCCGGCACCTGCTTCAGGTGTGATTCCTGTACAGGGCTTTATCATGTTAAGCAGCAAAGGACGATTTTTCACATCACTCAGCTTGCGTATGCCTTCAATCCCATATTTGGGGCCGCGGAAACCGGCTGTGAATTTTTTGGGGAACTGAACATCAACAAGCTTTGTCTGAATTGAGGTGGAAGCATCGTTGCCGACCAGGGTTGTCAGCATCATGGGGAACTGGTTCCCGAAATTCTCTATGGGAAATGCTATCTGAATCAGATATTTTCTTTTTTCATCCCCGGACACTTCAAGATCAGCAGGCGGAATATCATAGATGTTTACGACCTTACCCATATGCCGTTCTCTCATTGCATCATCAATTCCGGGAACGGGAATCCATGTTCCGAGGGTTTGACCTACGGCAAATGCAGAAGCTTTTTTTACAATACTTTCATTCTGCATCAACTCAACGTAATAGGTAGCTATTATATAATCCTCATCCTTGATCTTTTCCATTAAACAAAAGATCTGCTCATTTTTCATTTTAATCTCCATTTCAAATGCTTTAAAATTCTGTTTAATAATTTTGTTTAAAGATCTTTCAAATTTTTTTAATTTTATATAAATTTTTAAAGTTCTTTTAATGTACTTTTAAGAACTGCATCCAGGTATACGATCTTTGCCGTCTCCTCTATAAGCTCGGCTGTCTGGCAGGCTTTAACCGCACTTTTCCCAATTGCCACAATACCGTGGCCTTCCAGTAAAAATGCCTGCAAGCCGGACTTCTCGTCCATATTTTTATATATTTCCAGCATGCCTTCCTTTGGAATTGTGGGTGTGTCATAGGATAAATTTGGTATGGAATGCTTCAGTTTGAGCATTGCATGCTGTGTTATAAGAGGCAGATCTTTTTTTGTGTAGGTCCATGCTATGGAGTATGGAGAATGAGTATGTACTATGGCACCGATATTCCCGTATTTTTCATATAAGGAAGCGTGGAGCACAAACTCCTGTGTAGGCTTCAAATTGCCCTCCTGCACATTTCCCTGAAAGTCGGTAACCACAATATTATCATGTACACATTCATCAAAAGCCACTCCGCTTGCCTTTACAACCATTAAACCGGAACCCGGAACCCTGACACTTATATTTCCTCCTGTGCCGGTTTGAAGTCCAGAGCTGACAGCTCTCCGGGCAGCCAGTATTAAATCGTCCTTTGCCGCAATAATATTTTGTTTCAGAATATCCATTGGATAACCCCCTTTTATTGTTAAGTTCTACTGTGTATAAGTTATAACCCTCACTAATTGGTAAGATGGTATTACCACTTTGAATAAAAAAATCCGGCTGAATGCATATTACAATATTAATCTCAATTTTTTAGCTGGATTTTTAACAGAACTTATTCCTGATCTTTTTTATAACTCTTCATCATAAGATTGCCCACGCTGATGATATGATCCCTCGAACAGTTGTATGCCTGCTCAGGGTCCCTGTTTTCTATGGCTTCTGTTATCTGCCGGTGAAAATCTATATAATCATAAATTTCATGACTTTCGCTCAAACTCCAAATTTGTTGTATCCTCAGCGTTTTATGAATTGCATTGAATAGATTGAGAAATAGTTGATTGTGTGAAGCCTTTACTATGGCCGTATGAAACTTGATATCCATGGAACTGAATTCATCATAATCACCGTTCCGGATGGATGCCTCGGCATCTTCGGCCTTTATCCTGTAATATTTGATCTCCTCCAGCTCTTCTTCTGTAGCTAAAGTTGCAGCAAGCTTTGCACATTCAGACTCCAAAATCTGGCGGAACTGCAGAATTTCAAAAACCGAAGTATCGCTGGAATACATATAGGTCGCCAGCTTCCCTGTGAGAAAACTATTATTGGCATCACGTATAAAAGTACCCTGTCCGTGCTTTGTTTCTACAAGCCCCAGCTGGCTCAGGGATCTCAGAGCTTCCCTCAGGGGAATACGGCTGACACCCAGTGTTTCGGCAAATACCCTCTCGCTGGGAAGTTTATCACCGCTTTTTAACTCTCCTTTTATGATACGTTCTTCAATGTATGCAACTATTTGATCGCTTACGGCATTTTTATTTATTACTCCATCACTATAATTCAAAACCAAGACTCCTTTTGTAATATTAAAAATTTGCAAGCCACCAAACTAACTTGGTAAGGTGGTATTACCACTCTTTATATTCATACTATCACCTGACATTATCTTTGTCAATTGGATTTAAAAATATTTCAATAAAATAATCAACCTGTTTATAAGCTTATCTCCCAGAATGATCCAGCCAATGGCAACACTGAAGAATGCGGATACAAGAACGGCTCCCGCCGACACGTCCTTTATTATTTTGGCTTTGGGATGATATACGTCAACAATGATATCAACCATGACCTCCATTGCCGTATTTATGAGCTCAAAACAAATAACCATAGCTATTGTAAGGCAAAGTACGGTCAATTCAATCCTGCTTGCGCCAAGCCAAAGTGAAAGAAGAATAACACCGGCGGCAGCGGCAAAATGAATCTTCATATTCCTCTCTTTTACAAGGGTGTACCATATACCCTGAGAAGCCGTCTTAAAGCTCTCGTAAAGATTTCTGTTTTTCATATATGTCTCCACATCTGCATAAATGCAGCTAAATACTGTGCCTGTTTAAACCCATTTGCCGCAGGATATTTTCCTGCTTGCCAAGCATTATTTTTTCCTCCTCCTCTTCCATGTGGTCATAGCCCAGCAAATGGAAGCAGGAATGTGCCGTCAAAAAGGCAATTTCTCTTTCGAAACTGTGTCCGTACTCATGGGCCTGCCTTTTTGCAGTCTCGGCAGATATGATTATATCTCCCAGCATCAGCTCTTCGGATTCGGGATCGTAGTCCCCCTCATCCGAAATGAGTTCACCGTTTTCAAATTCCGCCATAGGAAACGAAAGCACATCGGTAGCTTTATCAATATCCCTGTGTTCCCTGTTTATTTTCCTGATTTCCTCGTCGTCCACAATCAGCACACTTACCTCATAAGCCTTTTCCAGCTTTTCAGATTTCATACAGAGGTCTATGGTGCGTTCTATCAACTCATTTATATTTTCGGATATTGAAATTCTGTCCTGTTCATTTTCTATTATTATCAACTCTTGCTTCTCCTTTTCCGCGGTTTTCCCCGTCAGCTCCTGCCGGTCTCCCAATGGCATCTGTTCCGGCGGCTTCGGATAACTCATTAATCTCTTTGTTATTCACATTATTTGCTCCCATCAGGGCATCCTTTATTTCAGGATACTGCTCCCTTGCGTGGAAATATCCGCTCAATACCCTCATGAAAGAATTTGCTATTTTATCAAGGTCATTTAATGTAAGCTGACAATTGTCAAGCTGACCGTCGTCCAGCTTATCCTTTATAATTTTTCTGATCAGAGCTTCAATTTTGGCTTCTGTTTTATCATTCATGGATCTCACGGCAGCCTCAACCGAATCGGCCAGCATTACCACTGCTGCTTCCCTTGTCTGAGGCTTTGGTCCGTCATATCTGTAGTCCTCCTGCTTGATTTCGGCCTCGCCCTCTCCCTTCAAAGCCTTATGATAAAAATAGGCAACCAGCGTAGTCCCGTGGTGCTGCTTGATTATATCAAGTATTGACTGGGGAAGTTTATATTTGGCTGCTATGTCAAGGCCATCCTTGGTATGAGACGTAATGACAAGGGTACTCAGGTTTGGAGTCATCCTGTCATGGGGGTTTTCGGTCAACTGATTTTCCTTGAAAAAGTCAGGCCTTTTAAGCTTGCCGACATCATGGAAATACGCACCTGTTCTCGCCAGAAGCGCATTGGCACCCAGATCCTCGGCGGCAATCTCTGCAAGATTCCCTACCATCAGGCTGTGGTGATAGGTCCCCGGAGCTTCGATCAAAAGCTTTTTCAGCAGCGGATGATTGGGATTTGACAACTCCAGAAGCTTCAACGGGGTGACTATATTAAAGGCGCTCTCCAGAAACGGCAGGAAGCCAATTGTAAGAATCATTGATACAAAACCGTTCAGAAATACTACCGCACTGTCAATCAGTATGGTCTTGGAATCACTCTTGTAAATAAAGTCAAGGCAAACAATAAAAGCAGTATTTATAAGTCCTAGCAATAATCCATTCATGGACATCCTGCTGCGCTGATTGGCCTTTGAGACCATAAATGCCGATATGACACCGCAAATAAGGCCCAAATACAGAAATTTCAAATTCCCCTTGGACATCACTGAAATGCCGATGGTCAGAATACAGTTTATCACCACGGCGGTTTCAATATTTAAAAGAGTTGCTACCAGCATGGTCCCCATAAATATAGGTATTACAAGACCATCGTAAAATGTAAACAAATACCTTGCCAGCACCAGAATTATTGTTATTATCAGACAAATCAACAGTATATCCTTCCGTCTGTTGTATATGTCCTTGTTATATTTCCTCAGGAACAGGGCTGTCAGCGTTGTAAGGAATAAAATTACAAACAGGATACCCGCTGAGAACAGGTAATCATATTTTCCGTTTTTCTCAAGCAGGTTAAGATCTTCCAGCAGTTTCAGCTTATCGTCGGTAACTATATCTCCAAAGCTTATTATCCTGGACTCTTTTTTTATCTTTACAATGTTTGCATTGTCGTTGTAGGCTTCTTCCTTCTTCTTTGCGGTAGCATCAGCATCCACAATCCTGTTTGGCTTCAAAATGCTCCTGACCAGATGTTCCCCTATATTCTTCAATTCCTGGCTTATACCCTGCTCACTCTGGTAACTGTTCTGCAACCTATGTAAATGTATTGCAAGATTGCTTTCGGTAACCTCTTCGGCCATGGATTCGGAAATCAGACGCCTGGTCAGCTCCTCGAAAATTTCCATTTCGCTGTCTGTGGCTTTTGTAACAAGGTAGCTTATCTGGTCCTGCGACAGGATTATACCCTGTTTTTTCACCTGCCCCGACAAACTGTTGATTGCAATATTCTGGGCATCCTTCAGATATTGAGCATAGTTTTCATCCCTGGACGATATACCCATATCCTTTAAATACTTCTCAACACTTGATCTTGCCCCGGCCACTGCCTTGAAAAAGTCGTCCTTTTTATAGATTACCTCCACAAAGGCTTTGGTATCTTCCTTTGTGACGGGTTCGACATTTTCCATGGCAGCAAGTCTGTTCTGTTCGGTCAAGACCTCATTTACAATGTCTCTCGGTGCGGGAATGTCATATCTGGATACGTCACCGACACTCAATTTGTATTTTGTGGGCTGGGCACCTGTTTCAATTATGATAAAAGCAATTAAAACAGTAATCAATACCAGGAACATCCTTTGTACATTGTTATTCCTGGCAAGCTTGTTCAGTTTGCTGGTATTCTTCTTGTTTTTTTTCATTGGCAAATCCCCTAAACTACTGCTTTACACTGTTCTTTTATCGTATTTGTCATAAGCAACTATGATTTTCTGTACCAGTTCATGCCTGACAACGTCTTTTTCTGTGAGGTAGACAAACTCTATACCATTGATATCCTTTAAGATATTTGTCACTTCCTTGAGGCCCGATCTCTTTTCCCCCGGCAAGTCTATCTGGGTGATATCCCCGGTTATAACCGCCTTTGAGTTGAAGCCTATTCTGGTAAGGAACATCTTCATTTGCTCGGGAGTTGTGTTCTGGGCCTCGTCAAGGATAATGAAGGAATTGTCAAGAGTTCTTCCCCTCATATAGGCCAGGGGAGCTATCTCTATCATACCTCTTTCCAGGTATTTCATATAGAGATCAGCACCCATTATTTCATACAAACCGTCATATAAAGGTCTCAAATACGGGTCGACCTTGTTTTGCAGATCCCCGGGCAGAAAGCCCAGCTTTTCACCGGCCTCCACTGCCGGCCTTGTGAGGATTATCCTGTCGACCTCCTTGTTTCTGAAGGCCGTAACCGCCATTGCAACTGCCAGGAAGGTCTTACCCGTGCCGGCAGGACCTATTCCAAAAACTATATCATTCTTCTTAATGGCGTTAAAATAAAGCTTCTGTCCATGGGTCTTATACTTGATCTGCTTCCCTTTTGCAGTCAGACACACATAGTCCTGTATAATTTCATCAGCTTTCTCTATCTGCTTCTCAAGGGTGAGCCCAACCAGGTATTGAACATTTTGCCTGGTTATGGATTGTCCCTGCTTTGCAATTTCCAGAAGCTTTATTACTATTACTTCGGCCTTTTGTACATTTTCCTCCTCACCGCTTATGGTGATCGAAGTCCCTCTTGTCAATACCTTCACCTCGAAGGCGTCCTCTATAATTTTGATATTTTCATCATAATTTCCGAAAATATTCATTGCATACTCAATACTGTAAAAATCAATACTCTTTTCCACTATTTCTGTCAAGTATCACATTCCTCCAATCTCCTGTGTAATTCCGATGTCTTCAATGCATTCTATCAATGCCCTGACTGATTTGCTTCCATCGCCGTCCTCAACTTCAGTAGTATTCTTCTTCAACACCTCTGCGTGAGAGGGTATCTGCTTCTGGACCAATTCTACAGCCTTCTCCGAAGCAATTTTTTTTGCCGTTGCCATATCAACCTTGTTCTGTTCCACTTCATATTCGTAATACTGATCAGTGATCAGTTCAAAAGGTAAAGCAAAGTTGGCTCCAAGCGACAGCTTTTTTTTCAATTCCACATGTTCTGAATTATTATATGGAATTTGAGTGTGAAATAATTTAATTTTTTTGTAAAAAAAACTATCGAATACATTTCTTTTTTCAAGCCCGTTCTTTTAGCCGTTACAAGATTTTGCTCAATTTTTGCAGTTGCTTCATACCAGGTCCTTGCCTTTACGCTTCCCATGGAATGCACCATCAATGGAGGTGCTTCAGGATTTTTAACATTGAGCACCCTGCCTGTAATCAACTGCTGACCTTTTGTAACAGTATCTCCAATCTTTACTGTTTCAAGTCCCTCCTTGGCAACTATCGAATAAACCACTCCGTCCCTGGATGCTATGATATCACAGGGAATTTCCTTATTTATCAATTCAGGCGGCTTTGTTCTTTCGGTGACTTCCACATAAATCCTGGTTCCTTTAAGTGAAACACTGATTCTGGCCAGGTCATTTATTTGAAGCATCATATTTTCCACAACATCATCCGTATTGATCCTGAATTTCAAAGCACCTGTCCTTACGCCGTTCTCCCTTAACCTTTCCATTATAAATTCGGTAGAAACATTGCTGTTTCCGGCAACTGATATATCCCAGATAAAGGAGGATATCAGAAAAAAAGCAATAATACAAATACCGGAACCTATCACAAAGGCCTTACGGCTTTTATACCTGTTTAAAATAAACGGGATACCTTTTCGCTTGACAATATGCACCTTGCATCTGGTCTTCCTTACAACAGGTTTCAGCTCCCTGAAATCATCTATGCTGAGTTTCATGGACACCCTGCTGTTCTTTTGCCACTTGACATTCCAAAGACGGATGTTTCTATGGGTACATATGTTTATAAACTTTTCCAAAAAGTAACCTTCAACTATAATAATAACATATCCCTTAATATAATTCCATAATCTCCAAATCAACATCTAATCTCCTATCTGCGTACCCGGTACATGCACGCAAGCAAACAGTGATAAAGAGCACCTGCGTTTTTTCATATGCTCAAGTATTTTCATATGCCCAAGATCTTCTTCATTTGCTCAAATTCAATCATCCGATAATTTATTTCATAAATTCCAGAGATTGAATTTCGCCAAAAATCATTATGTTTTCGAGTGTGATTTCCTTTATGTAAATATTAGTGCCTGTTACCTTAATGATTCCCGAGGTTGTATTGAGTCTTATAATCCCTTCATCATACTCTACAATGCCTTTGTAGTTTTCAACAATGAGATCCCCATTCCCCAGCATGGTCAGCTTGGGCATATTCAAGACTATTTCTTTAGGGAGTTCAAGGATTTCAGCAACCTTTTCCTTAAGTCCGGGTTTCTTCTTTTCCTGCTCCTTTTTGGCAGCCCCAGCTTTCCTGACAGCCTTTCCTTTCTCCAAAGCCTTACTCTTCATCGGATTCCTGCCTCTCTTCACAGTAGAACTAGTTTGCAAGTTCTTCCACATTTCCGAATTCGTATCCGCTTGCCCGGACTCCTTTTATTATCATATCCAGGGCGTCCGCATTATCTTTGGATACTGCGTGCAAAAGCATTACTTCTCCATTATGCAGGTTGCTCATAACTTTTTTGTATGCATACTCGGGACCGCGTATTTTGTCCCTGTGCCAGTCGTCATACGCAAAGCTCCAGAAAAGGTTGCAATAGCCCAGTTTATATGTGATGTTCAAGCTTCGTTCACTGTACTCGCCTTTTGGGGGTCTGAGGAATTTCATTTTTCCACCGAACTTTTCGTTAAAAGCCCTCTCCAGCCCCAGAACTTCCTCTTCTATCTGTGAATCATCCTTTTCGGGGAGACTCGGGTGATGAATGGTATGGTTTCCCACCGTATGGCCTTCCTCAACCATTCTTCGCACCAGGTCCTGATGTTCGTTAAGGTAGGGGCCTGTAATAAAAAATGCGGCTTTTACATTGTTGTCCCTGAGAGTATCGAGTATTTTGGGGGTGTAACCATTCTCGTAACCCTCATCAAAGGTGAGATAGATAATATTTTTTGTTACATCTCCCAAATATTTGCCGCCGTATTTTTTCAGCACATCACCTGCCCCCGGGTCTGCCCTGGGAGTCTGGCCGTCAGGCTGGCGGCTGATCCCCCAGCACCTTTTCTGCTCATAGGAATAAACACCCTGCTGTGCGGATTCCTCCCCCGCAGCAGAGTCTACCTCATCTATAACCCTGCCTGTCAGCTCGTTGGAATAGTCGACATTCCTGCTGCTGGCACTATAAACCCCGCCCAGGTCCGAGAGTCTGGAATTCAGGTCTGCCCTGTTATGGCGCATTATAAAGTTATCAAACAGCAGGGCAAAAATGACCAGTATAATAAATATGGTAATTACTTTTCTAATCCTCAATTTAACTACCCCCATCGACGTAATTGATACATTACAACGCATAAGATTAATTGAAAATTTTAAAAGAATTTTCTTACTTAGGCGCATCTAACGAGGAAAAAGAGTCCTATAGGACAGCACAGACATCTATGGCCTCGTTATGATAAAAGTTATTTATATTTATTTATATAAACTTTATATTGATTTGAGAACAAAAAAAGAGCCTTGCAGTATGATGTTTTAACATACTGCAAGACTGCCTTGTCATTTGTGGTAAAGCTGATGATTTTGTATTATACAATTTGTTTTAAAGCAATGCCGGGGCCCTGGGTCAATCCTTTTCCACGGGCTTTAACTTATCTGTCCTTATCAATTCCTCACTTATTTTCGGAATCTCAATGTTATCGGACTTTTCAACATGTACATCTATGAAGAGCTTTATTTTTTCCAGGGCTCCGCCGATCATATTCAGTGCATTCACTGCATTGTCAGGGTCTACAATGGCTTTTATCACATATGGCGGTGTAACATGCCGGCCGTTTACCATTATATAACCTCCGGCAACCCTCACCTCGGTAGTGTCGATTATCCTCTGGTCATTAATTGCCAGCGCCTGGGCATCTGTGGCCCTGAGCTCGTTCAGCACGAACAAAAGATCGTCATCCTCCACATTAAGTGAATCTTCCTTTGCAAAAGTCACAGTTACACCCTTGCCTTTAACATCGGTCAGGCCTGCCACTGTTTTCAGCTTCTGTATTTCATCGGTCAAAAGCTTCAGGTTTTCGTCGGAATTACCTCTTGCGCTTTCGAATTTGTTAAGCTGAACCTGCAGTTCGTTAAGCTTTGCCCTCAGATTCTCATTATTTTTTTGTTCATTGAGTATTTTAACAACCAGATCATCTTTTTTCTGGCTTTCCAGATTCATAACCTTTGCATTGCTCCTGATGCTCTGGAACTGCCAGGACAAAGCCAGGCCCAAAATAACGCATATCAAGGCTATGGATATATTTCTACTTACTCTTTTTGCTTTCATTATTAACTACCTCCAACTTGGAAATCAAACCGCTGATATCATTTGAAAATTTAGGTATTTCAATGCCTTCCTTCTGAGTTATGGTTACCCTTTTGCCAAGGGTGGTCATTTCATCGATCAAACCGTTGCCGGTCAAGGTCGCATACAGTTCACGGGGATCACCGATGGCTTTTATTTCGTATGGAACCGCATAGCGGTTGCTGTTGACCTTTATGGTAGGACCGGCACACACCTGCTCACTGGTTGAAATGATCCTCTCATTATTGATGGAAATAGCCTGCGCTCCGCCGATTCTGAGCTGATTCACCACATTCAGTATGTCGGAATCGTGGATAATATAGTCCATAACCGAATCAGCATCGACTACGTCAGGTCCCTCAGCATCATTGAGGGTAATAATGACTCCGTCCCCTGTAATATCCGTCAGCCCGCATATCAGTCTTAAATAGTCAAGTTCCATTTTGGACTGGACATTTGCCGCATTGGTTGAAGAGGCCTTGATAAAAACCTCCTTGTCATTTTCCAATTTTGTTATCTGGGCTTTATAGGATTCCCCAAGCTTGATTTTTGAATCAAGCTGGTCCTTCAGCTTGCCCAGATCCAGGGTCTCGGCATTTTGACGTTGCATGTCCACAGTGCTTCTTATCTGAATAGTAGCCAAAGCACCCAACCATATGAAGATTATAAATAAAATAAAGATATTGTCTCTGAATTTCATAGCTGCCTCATTATCTGTATTTGACAATCGGTCAATCAAGTGTGCCTTAAAATTATATAACTTGAGTTCAAAATGTATTATTTCAAAATGTGTTGCTTTAAAATTTACTGCTTAAAAATGTTACTTAATATTCTACTTTTAATGTTACTTAATATTCTACTTTTAATAATACCTTTTTTCAAGTAAAGGAGCAATATTATTAAAAAACCCGGAAATAATACGGTCGAAAAATGGAAAATAGCTATACTTATCCTCACACGCAAAATTCTTGGTCTAAATATCAGTTTTTCATTGACAAGACTGCAAACTGTATTGTATACTAATATTCGTCTTAGGGGAGTAGCGCAATTGGTAGAGTAGCGGTCTCCAAAACCGTCGGCTGCGGGTTCAAGTCCTGTCTCCCCTGCCAAACTTAAAGCTTAGAGCCATCGAGGTTCTAAGCTTTTGTTATTTTTTCTAAAAAATATGTCTTGGACACCACTTTGGACACCACTTTATTCAAAGTACAAAAATTAATGAAGTATAGTATAGGTTTTCTTACATCATGATCAACTATTATAATCCTCATTCATTAGCAATTAAATTAGCTGTCACTTTACGATTGCGTCGTAGTACAAGCAGATTGCGACAATAATATTTAACATTTGGATATTATGGTAAAATACTATTGTAAAGATTCTTATTTAAATGGAGTTGATGATATGGAGAATTTTAACACCAAGATTGGTTCGAGTATATAAAAAAGTTAAATGATAGAGAATTAAGTAGTAAAAGTTCAGACGGATTGACTCTTTGGGCAATAATTGGATTATTTTCGTATCTGTTAATGCAATTGATTACAAATATACCTTTAATAAATATCCCTGAAAACAAATTCATGATAATACTTTTTTTCACTGGGTTAAATAATCTATTAATATGTAGTTGTCTTATTATTTATAGCTCCATTGATTTTTCAAATAATAATGAAAGAACATTATTGAATGATTTAACATCAAAATTAGTTGGAATAAATAACCTGGTTTTCCTTTCATGGTTATTTATTGTTGGAATGTTAAATCTTTATGTTGGGTATACCTCAACGTTCAAAAACTTTTTTCCTTGGGCATATTATACATATGGAATCTACAATATTATAAATGTTTGCTCTTCCATACTAATAAATAGAAAACAAAATAACACAATTAAAAAGAATGGATATCCAAGGGTTGAATTCAGTTCAACAATATTAAGCAGAAACTACAAATCAACGAAAATTATCGCTAGGATTGTTAGTTTGTCCTTTTGCATTATTCTAATCTTCCAATTAAAAGGAATTTATAATAATCTTTGGATAAATAACAATGATACATTAACTATTAAAATATCCTTGCAACTTTTTGGAGTATTATTTAGCATTTTAATTTTTTTTAATAAATATATACAAAGTATCAGGGATTCTTGGCTTAAAAACTTTGAAAAAAGGATTATTATTGAAGAATTAACATCCGAAGAAATAAAGAGAATTTTTATTGACGATTATATAGGTAAAACAACTTTAAATTGGTTAAAAGGCTACTCCGATGACGTTGAAGAAAGACTAACAATATTTTTAAATTCTGTCAAAGAGCTTAACGAAAAATTTTTAGATTTTGATTTAAAAGATTTTGAAACTGATGATGATGCTTTGACACTTTTAGAATTGAATTTTGATACTTATGAACAGATAATAAATTCAAAAAAGAATTGGAAAAATTTATAGGTGAGAAAATAGACTTCTTAAAACAATTTACAACCCAGATGCCTCTTTCTAAATCAGAACAAGATTTAATCTTATTTATTTATAAAAATTGGATAAATAAGTTAAATTCTTATGCAGATTATCTTTCCCAACAGGTAAAGCCTAAATTTAATAAATGGAAACAACTTTTTAGTGAGATTAAACTACAAAATAATAAAAATTAACATTAGTATTTAGCTCTCAAGGATTTCTCCCTGAGAGCCATATTATTACTTACCCTCTGTCAATTTCTCTCCTGCAGCATCAACAGTCCCTTTAAATAAGGCAATAGCCTTTTGTAAGAATCCTGGGATAGGATCTCCCATCTTGCCGGCATTTTCGATTATGCTGCCGAGCTCGGTAAGTATGTACCATACTATTACTATTACCAATGATGATCAGCCGATTACTTTACAAGAATATACATGCAAAATCATTTTGCAGCGCCCTGACAATGTACTTGTTAAAAGTATTCCTTCTATCCAGGGAAACAAACTTATATATGATGTAGGTACAACTGAATTACAAATAAGTGGCATAGTTAAAGCAAGCATAGAAGTTTTTTGTGGTCTGGAAAGAATGACGGTTAAATTATTTTCATTTGTAGCGGTTCCTACAATAGACAATGGATTAAAAATTGATTCCATTACTCAGTATCCGGATATAGATAAAAATTATATTCATACGCAATTGGTGCCTGCGGCCGAATGGCTTATCAAGCACAACTTAAAAAAGTTTTGTAGCGTAATTATAGTCGATTCGTTGGACAATGTTGTAATAGGTGATATTACCTATATAGATCAGGATAAAGATCTTTCTGAAAGAACAATTCTACATCATCATGCTTTAATATCATCCATTTTAGGCAAAGCTGTAAAGTGGGGGTATATCCCTGGAAATCCAGCAGCTAAAGCTGAGGTAAGCAGGCCTAAAAATACCGAAATGCCATTTTTAGAAATTGATGAAGTAAAGCTCGTTATGGATGCACTTGGTAAAGAAAAACTGAAATTCAGAGCCATAGCATTGCTGATCTATTCTCTGGAATGCGCCGAGGGGAGCTTATGGGGCTTGAATGGTCAAATATTGATTATGAAACCGGCACAATAAAAATCAACAAAACTTCTAACTATTTAAAAGAAACAGGTGTATATGAGGATACAGTTAAAACAGATAAATCAAACCGAGTGATCTCCATACCTCCATTTGTCATGCAGCTTTTGAAGGCTTATCAAAGGGAACAGCAACTTTTTAAAAATGAAAAAAGAGTTGCCGGAAAACTCGTAGAGGATAATGATAAATTATTTATACAGCAGAACGGTAAACCAATGCATCCGGATACCCCTACAAAATGGTGGCCAAAATTTCTAGAAAAAAATAATCTTCCTCATGTAAATTTTCATGGTTTAAGGCACACTAACGCCTCCATGATGATGGCTATGGGGTTTGATATCGTTACTGGTGCCAGCCGTCTAGGTCATGCACGTAAAGACACATTTTTAAATACTTATTCACATATGCTTACTTCTAAAGATAAAGCTGTTTCGGCTACAATGCAGGAGTTTTTTAATCCTACTAAAAAGCAACGAAAAGTATTTAGAATTAAGAGAATTTAACTAATTGCCTTAGTCTAATTTTCTTAACTCATCAAATGTACAAAACTCATCATTTATTTTTATTATAGAAAGCACAAATAATCTAAAAAACACCATATAGTCATGATGATACATTTTTTCGTCATTTCCCGTTTTTGGTTGAGTATGGCTGTATTTATTTCTTAAATCTATCCCGTTATTAAATTGTCGCTTATTAAGGAAATAGTTAATATATGCTTGCTCTGGCCGCGAAAATAATGAACTTTCAAATTCAATAACATTCCTACATTCAAGCTCATCCATTATTCGCTTTCCATCTTCAGTATAGTTCCAATAAGTAATAACATCATTAAAATATAAATCTTTCAACAGTAAAATTAGTAAATCATTTGAAAAGGTTAAATATTCTTCATCCATTGACAAATACTGATGCTCTATCAGCCAATTTATATTATGAATAAAAAAGTCATTATAATCACTAATTTTAATTTTTTCATTAGATAACAATTCATAACAATTATTATATGTCGGTTCCAATTTTTCTACATAACCTAAGCAGCTTTGATCTGAAAAAAGAAAAAAAGTTGCATTTTTATATTCATCACCCATCCCATATGCATACTTTTTTTCAATTAGCGATGGTATGTTTTGATATATAAGTTGGTCTGACCTTATTTCAAGCAATTCATGGTCTACCTCCCCCTCTTCAACAAATAAAGAGAATTGCTTCAATACCGCCTCCAAAGCCGGCATAATATTAGTACATTTCTCTAAGAATGTTGAGTTACTAGATGGCATAGTTACAATGAAATTTTTAACATTAAATTCATTTAAGAGATATTCTTCAAAGAACCATTCAATAACTTCTTCTAATCTTACGCCAATACCAAATAAATAATTATAATATCCCAACATTTGTAATAAAGACAAATTATTTAATTGCTCAAAGACAAACCCCTTTTGATAAGAATTTTGTGAAGACATAGATATGAATCTTTCAAATACACCCATTTGGTTAAATTTGCTAACTAATTGAAATCTCATTTGTATATCTACAAATTCAAATAAGTGAATAAAGTTATTTAACAAAGTTGCATAATCCAAATTGTCAGCTATCCATCTTGTACCATATGAAGCTGCTATCATTTTTTCATTTATCATTACTTGGGCTGCCTCCGTTTGTGTCTCTGAAAAAACTACAGATGTTTCCACGGAGAACCCGGAATTCTCTTTAAAAAAATTACTTTCTTGCTCTTCAGCCCTCTTTTTCGCTTTTAATAGAGTTTTTGGTGATATTTCAATCTTATCTTTATTACTTTGTATATTTGACATTAACCTTAAATAATTCAAATTCGGGTTTTTACTGTCAATATAATCAGCAATAATTTTCTCTTTATCTATGCTATTCAACTCTTTTGGAAAGTACAACGGAAATGGTTCACTAATATGTTTGATTTCATATTTATCAAGTAGAAGTTCCGCAGAAGTACAATCATTAAGCATATATTCCTTAATTATGTCACCAAAACATTCTATAATTTCTTTGTATCTTAACAATACACTAAGATTTACTTTTGACTCATAAATAAATTCTTTAAAGCCTTCTTTTGTAAAATTATTATATACTTTAAATTTTTCAATCAATTCCCAAAAATCATCAACATACACAAAACTTACCTTTTTATAAATCTCTAAAATGTTATTTTGGTCTATTGATGTAAAAAACTTTGCAACTAAACTGAACAGAGAATTTATAGACTTTTCATAGTAAGATATTT
>NZ_AORV01000028.1 GCF_000350485.1 Ruminiclostridium cellobioparum subsp. termitidis CT1112 | reverse complement strand
TTTGAATGTGCATAGAAAGAATTTTAGTAATTATGTCGTTCCTCTCGTAGGAACGTGGATTGAAATAATAAACTAAGATTAGAGTAAACTGCATAAAGTAGTCGTTCCTCTCGTAGGAACGTGGATCGAAATTTGGTAATGAGCGGGAAGGCAAATCTTTTAATATTTACCCATGGTATAATTTGCCTCTTTATCTGGAAACACTCTATGTATTGGATAATTTCGGATAAAGGGGCTTTTTATGTTGAGAAGAATAAGAATTATATTATTTGTATTTTTAGCTATATTTTCATGTTTGCTGACGAGATTATGTTATATTCAGACAGTCGGAGGAGGACTATTATCTAAAGAGGCATCGGCTCAGAGAGTGAACAATGTGCGGATTGAGAGTGTCAGAGGAGATTTTCTGGACAAAAACGGTATCAAATTTACCGGCAGGACTCAAAAAATAACAGCTGTGCTTAAACCGGCACTGCTCAGGGATCAATCCCAGGTTATAAACCAGCTGTGTGCCATACTTGGCCTTGAGCCCGAAAAGACAATGGAAGAAATCCAGCGGAAAAATACACCCATATTAGTTGAGATAGATCAGGAGACAAAGGCTCTTATAACCTCCATGAACATAGACGGGGTATCATTTGTCAATTCCTTAAGCAGGTATAATACCGACACAAAGGCCAAACATTTGCTTGGTTATCTCAACAAGGTTGATAATGTGGGTATTAACGGGCTTGAAAAGCTGTTTGAAAAAACGCTCAATTATGGTAAGGAGGACAGCATAGCAGTCATTACCGATGGAAGCAATGATTTGCTCACCGGCCTTGGATATAGAATCATTAAAGAGGATGACAAAAAGAACAGCAAGCTGGATATAAAATTAACACTGGATTATCACATTCAGGATATTATTGAAAAGGCTCTCGACAGCAGAAATCTGACCGGGGCGATTGTAGTTGAGAATGTCAAAACCGGTGATATTGTGGGCATATGCAGCAAACCGGATTTTGACCCCAACGATATTGAAAAATATCTCTCAAATAATAAAAGGCCGCTGTTCAACCGTGCAGTGGCACAATACAATATCGGTTCGGTTTTCAAGCTGGTGGACCTGGCAGCTATTTTCGAGCAGCAGCCCGATTACAATATGGTATTCAGCTGCCCGGGATACATCCAGATAGCCGATACCGAATTCAAATGCTCCTCATATGAAACGGGCGGACACGGTACGGTTGATATCAACACTGCCCTGGCCAAGTCCTGTAATGCGTATTTTATCAATATGTCACTGGACCTGGGTGCCGACCCCATTTTAAACATGTGTAAAAAATTTGGACTTGGTGAAAATACAACCTTGACAAAGCAGGGGATAGGTGAAGCCAGAGGAATAATTCCCGCGAAAGCCGACCTTCAAAATCCCGGTGACATTGCAAATATGTCAATAGGACAGGGGCAGATTATGGCGACACCGGTTCAGATTGCCGATATGGTCGCAACCATAGCCAACGGCGGCATTAAAAATAATGTTAATCTCCTGGACAGCGTTGTCAACAGCAGCGGAAACAAAGTAAGGGATCTTAGAGAGACCTCCCAGGAGAGAGTGATTTCAAAAGCCAGTGCCGACAGAATAATGGCCCTGATGGAGGGGGTCATAAGTGAAGGGACCGGGAAAAAGGCCAATATGGATGGATACGGCGGAGCAGGAGGAAAAACAGGAAGTGCTGAGACAGGGCAATACATCGATGGAGAAAAAATTATTCAGGCATGGTTTGCAGGATATTTTCCGGCAGGAAGTCCCAAATATTCGGTAGCCATTTTTATCGAAGACGGAAGGAGCGGCGGCGAGGCTGCAGCGCCAATATTTGCAGAAATTGGATCGGAAATTATGAAACTGGGACTGTAATAAAAGACAAGCAGGGATTCCGATTAATAGAATCCCTGCTGCCTAGCTAATGATTTAACCAACGGTTAAGAAACTAACCGAACTGCTTTTGTTTTCCCTGCATTAATCCGTTACTGCTCTTATTAACTGCGGCCACCCTCTTGGAGCAGATGCAGTACCTCGAGCACTAATCGGACGCAAGAAATTTTCAATTACGGGTATGGCAGAAAAAAAGTTAAAAACCATCAACTTCATCATCTCCCAATGCTCGACATCAAAAACAACTTGCAAGTCCCATAATGCTAATTACATACATTGCTGCAGTATATTAACATCATAAAACCTTACTATCAATTACTGCGATTGATAGAGAAACAAAGAAGTCCAAAGGTATCATCTCCCAACTTTTTTGGTCAGCTAAACCTTTGCCCAGCGGATACATAAATATCCTATGAATACCTGAGTATCCAACGGATACATTTCTGTATCACAGTACATATTATTTCTTTAATCAGGCTTTCTATTCGTTTGTTCACTGCCAATTTCTAGAATAAAGGCTGGTTGCGGGGTTTAACATTGTTTTTGTTGTTAAAATCCGATCCTTCATTATCCTGATTTATATTTTTTTCGGATTTATTTTTAGAATTGGACTTGGATGATTTTTTGTGCTCCTTATTTCCCTTCTGACTCATAAAAAAACTCCTTTCTGTTATATTTATAAGCTGTTTATAATATATTTTGATGATTTGTCTTTTTTATTCAAATAATAATTCCTTTTATAATTTCTTCAAAATTAAATATAAATTTAATAGGAGATATTAATCATAGGGCAAAATTGTTATAATTATATGGTCGGTCAAGCAATTCATACCAATGGTATAATTGAATTTGATTCTATAACTCTATAACAATTTTAAAAATTGAGGCAAGAGGTTGAAAAAAATTATAAAATAAGTAGAGGAGGTACCCGGCCCATGCCATTTCTTTTATTGTGTTTTGTACGAAATGCCGGACACGGGTGTATTTATGGAAGCTAAAAAAGTTGCTGAAATTGCGACATCTGCCGGTGAAATTCTTTTGAGTAACGGTGCCGAGGCATACAGGGTGGAGGAGACAATAAAGAAGATATGTTCTTCCTATGGTTTTAACGGCGAATGTATTTCCACCTCTACAGGTATTTTTATTTCAATATCCGACCAGGAGGGGGAATTTGTAACTTCGGTAAAAAGAATTAATCTAAGACGCGTTGATCTTTACAGGGTTGAACTTATAAATTCCTTTTCAAGAGGTCTTGCTGAAAATCCTCTGCCTTACGAGGAGGCTAAAAACAAGCTGCGGGAGATATATAATGCGCCCAATTTTTCACTGGGTATCAGGCTTTTGGCGGCAGGACTGACGGCTTTTTCATATGCCATATTTTTTAACGGAGGCATTTTGGATGCGTTGGTCTCACTTTTAATAAGCTTTGGAATATACCTGCTTTTGGAATATATCTCTAAAATAGGCTCCTTTCAATTTCTGGAGTACTATCTTTCAGGTTTTATAATAGGAGCGGTAAGCCTTGCAATTGGTTCGTTTTTTCCCCAGATCAACAAGGATAATGTAATAACAGGCGCAATAATTGTTCTCCTGCCCGGAGTGGCACTGACCAACGGGATCAAGGATTTGCTTTATGGGGATTATGTTTCGGGATTTGCAAAGTTGGGAGAAGCTATACTGATCATAGTGGCCATGAGCGTGGGAATCGTAACGGCACTTTCCATTTTTATGAAATGGTTTTAAACAAATTCATTATCTTATTTAAAGTTATGGATGATAAATGGAGGCTAAGTATCTATGTCAACCGTTCAATTATTACAGGTTGTTATTGCGTTTTTCGGAAGTATATTTCCTGCTGTTTTATTTAATATAGACAGAAAGAAAATAGGCTGGGCAGGTTTAAGCGGGGCGCTGGGCTGGTCTGCGTACCTGCTGGTTTTTAACGTCACTCAAAATGCCATTGCTTCTACCTTTGTTGGTGCAGTGGTTGTGGGCTGCTACAGTGAGTCGCTGGCGAGAAAGCTTAAAACCCCGGCCTTTGAGTTTCTGATCCCGGGAATATTTCCGCTCGTGCCGGGGTTTACGGCGTATACCGCGCTGAGGTATATTGCTGAAAACAATATGTCCCAGGCATTGAGCAAAGGGGTTCTGGCATTGGCCGTAGGCGGAAGCATAGGTTTTGGAATAATGCTGTCCACCACTATATTTAAGTTCTTTACAAAATTGAAAAATATAAGGCTGTATGGGAAAAGTTGAAAGTGGCCATATTATGCACTATAATGGAATAATTAGAAAATAATGGAAAACTTAAAGAGGATAGAAAATTTAAAAATTTTAATGGTATGGCTGGATAGTTGGAGGATATTTAATGGAAGAGCTTGCGATATCAATCCGGGAACTATATATGAGTTACGGGTCAAAACAGGTTTTAAAAGGAATCAGCATTGATGTTCCAAAGGGGCAGATAATAGGTTATATCGGGCCGAACGGCGCAGGAAAGAGTACTACGGTAAAGATATTTCTGGGACTGCTGACCGGCTATAAAGGTGTCGTAAAGGTGATGGGAGAGGACATATCAAATGGAAGTGTAGAATATAAAAGAAAGATCGGTTATGTACCTGAGACCGCAGAAATATTCGACAATCTCACTGCCCGTGAATACATAACCTTTCTGGGCCAATTGTACGGCATGGCATATGAGGAGACCGATAAAAAGGCATATAAGCTGATGGAACTGTTCGGTATAGAACAGGTATATGACTCAAGGATCACGTCCTATTCCAAAGGTATGAAGCAGAAGGTCCTGCTCATTTCAAGCCTTATTCACAATCCGGATATTTTATTCCTGGACGAGCCCCTGAGCGGACTGGATGCCAACAGCGTTATGGTCTTTAAGGAGATCATGAGCCACCTGGCCAGGCAGGGTAAGACAATATTCTATTCCTCCCACATAATGGAGGTGGTTGAAAAGATAAGCGACAGGATAATTCTTATCAACAACGGCAGCATTGTTGCCGACGGCACCTTTGACCAGCTTAAGGAGCAGAGTAAGGAAGGCAGCCTTGAAGATATTTTCAACCAGTTGACCGGTTTTGACAAACATAAGCAGCTGGCCGATGAATTTGTAAATATAATAGGAGCATAAAATGAAAGAGTTTGTTTTGATAAGACTGCTGGACAAAACAGCCGGGGCTTTGAAAAAAAATGATATTGATTATTTGCAGCTGAGAATGATCCTGAAAATAAAGCTGACTCTGGACTCCAGAAATGTGCCTACAGTACTGTCGGGCACAAGAAATATTGAAAACAGGAATATCCCGCTGCTGTCCATGTTTATGTATGGCTTTATGGGACTGATGATATCGATTTTCGTTTGGGTCCCATTTTCTACCTTTTATAAAATGAATATTATTCTTGGCATGATTATATTTATGATTCTTGCGACGATGATATCCGATTTTTCAACTGTTCTATTGGATGTTAAAGATAAAAATATCCTGATGCCGAGACCTGTTAAAGAAAAGACCCTGAAACTGGCCAAAACCATTCATGTTTTTTATTATTTGGTCAGAATAACCCTGGCGCTTTCAGGCCCTACTATCGTAATGTGCTATTTCAAGTACGGCATGCTGTTTTCGCTGGTTTTTCTGCTGGAGATTATTCTGATTTCCGGTCTGGTAATGTTTCTGACTTCCATACTTTATTTCCTGATTCTCAGACTCTTTGACGGTGAGAAGCTGAAGGACATAATAAATTATTTTCAAATAACTCTTACAGTCTTTATAACTATTGCATATCAGTTTATAGGCAGAATGTTTGATGTTTCGGAAACCAGTGTGCATTTTGCTCCCAAATGGTGGAACTACCTTATACCGACAACCTGGTTTGCAGCGCCGCTGAATATGCTTGCCGAAAAGGATTTTGCAGGTTTTTATATGTATTCGGCAGCTTTAGCGGTGATAATACCTGTTATTTCCTTTGGAGTCTATTTAAAATACATCGTTCCTTATTTTGAAAGGAATTTGCAAAAGCTGAACAACAACAGCGGCAAAAATCAAAAAAAAGGAAAGGAACTCCGGACTGCAAAAACTTGTTTCTGCTGCGGCTTGCCCTGATATGCAGGAAAGGGCCGTCTTTAAGTTTACCCGGGACATGATTTCAAGTGAAAGGAAGCTGAAGCTTCAATTATATCCAAGCCTTGTTTTTGCCTTTATAATGCCGTTCATTTTTATATTTATGAATCTGTTTAGAGGGAATTTTTCAGAAGGACTTGTTAGAATAAAAGGCAGTAACACATATCTCTGTGTGTACATCGGCATAGCCATGGCAAGTATTTCGGTCAGCTTTATAAGTAAGAGCGAAAAATTCAGGGGGGCATGGATATATAAGGCTCTGCCGGTTGAAAAGCCGGCCATTATATTAAGAGGCGCTCTGAAAGCTTTTATATTTAAGTTCAATTTACCACTGATCACCGTTCTGAGTCTGGCATGTGTGCTGTTGTACGGACCCCGTATCATTCCGGATATCATTCTGATGTTTATAAACATGCTTTTACTGCTGATATGCTTTTTCAGAATAGCTACTAAAAGCTTACCGTTTTCACAGGAATTCCAGGGCATGAAGCAGGGCACCAATGCGGCCTTGAGCTTTGCGCTTCTGTTTTTATCGGGATTTATGGCTTTAATCCACTTTGGTGCCAAATTTATTTCCTTTGGTGTAACTGTCAACATTGCTGTCTCGGCAGTAATTACAATGATCATATGGCACTATTGTTTCAAAACCAGCTGGAAGGATTTGGAATGCACTTCCTGACTGCAATTTATTTCATTGGTTTTAAAAGCAAGTGATGCCGGGATGGAAGTCCGACTTGACACAGCAATAGAAATCTTTTAAAATTTAAATAATTAAAAAAGCACAAAATGGGGAACACCACCGAAAGGGTGTTCCTTGTTTTGTGCTTTTTTGTTTAATAGAACACATTAAATAACTCGTTGTGCCAGTTAAATTTTGTGGATGCTTCCGGTTATAAATAGCTGTTGCCTGATTGGATACAGCCATACTATTTCAGGCAAGAGCTTCGTGGGCAATCCATGCTGGATACCGGCCGAAAGCACTATTGATGGTGTGGAATTGACTTGAAGCTATTCTTTGAGGTCTGTAACAGCTATTAAGCTGAAAACATATTAATTACCGGCACAAGCGTTAATTACTGGGAGGTTGCAATGAAACTAAACGGAACATATCACAAACTTGATAAAAGCCAGACCCTTGATGAATTTTTAAAGACCAGGGGTTACAATCCTGCAATTGTGGCAGTGGAATTGAACGGACAAATAATCTCAAAGGGAGAATATGAGAATACCATCGTCGATGACCGGGCTGCAATAGAAGTGGTCAGATTTGTGGGCGGGGGCTGAATATGCGGATAACACTGAACGGCAGGAAAATAGAGCTGGATGCGGGGTGGGCCTTTGAGGTACGTGAGAGATACGGAAAACCAAACGACATTGTCATTTTAAACGGCTTTCAAATTGAAGAGGACTGCAAAATTTCGGAAAATGATATTTTGAATATTATCACCAAAGGTGTAATGCCCGGGAAAGATGAACTTGAAAGCATGATGATGGCAAGGCATACTCCCAGGGTACACAGCGAGGTGAAAAAAGGTAAAGTTGCTGTTGCCGGACTGGGCGGCCTTGGCTCAAATATAGCTGTAATGCTTGCCAGAGTCGGAGTGGGACAATTGCTGCTGGTGGATTTTGATGTGGTTGAGCCAAGCAACCTGAACAGGCAGTGCTATAGTATCAGCCACCTGGGAATGCCTAAAACAGCTGCTTTAAAGAAACAGATACAGGAAATAAATCCATTTGTAAAAATTGAGCTGAGGGATGTAAGAGTTGCCGAAAACAATGTCAGGGAACTGTTTGAAGGCTATGACATTGTGTGTGAGGCTTTTGACAAGCCGGAGGCCAAAGCCGTCCTTGTGAATACTGCGCTGGAGCAGCTTCCGGACATTAAGGTGGTGGCGGCTTCGGGTATGGCAGGCTGTGAAAGCTCAAACCTCATAAGAACTGTAAAACCTATGAAGCGCCTGTATTTATGCGGAGACCTGGAAAACGGAGCAGGAACAGGCAGCGGTTTAATGGCTCCGAGAGTCATGGTCTGCGCCGGACACCAGGCCAATATGGTTTTAAGGTTATTACTGGGGATGGAAGAAGCCTGAAAAGCCTCTCCTATTCGCCTTATGGCGGATATGGGAGCAGGCGGAATTAATTATTTTTTGTGGCCGCTGTGCGGCTCAAAGCCATAACAGGGTTAAGGAGGTTAAAAAATGACTGATAAATTAATAATTGAAGGACATGAGTTCAATTCCAGGTTCATATTGGGCTCGGGAAAGTTTTCTCTTGAGCTTGTAAAAGCGGTAATCGAACAGGGAGAGGCCGAAATGGTAACTCTTGCCCTGCGCCGGGCCAATGTGGGCGGAGAAGAAAATATTCTGGACTACATACCGGAAGGGATCACATTATTGCCCAATACTTCGGGTGCCAGAAACGCGGAAGAGGCTGTGAGGATTGCGCGCCTTGCACGAGAGGTGGGCTGCGGCAGCTTTGTGAAGGTGGAGGTTATCCGGGACACCAGGTATCTGCTGCCGGATAACCATGAAACTGTAAGGGCAACGGAAATGCTGGCAAAGGAGGGCTTCATTGTTATGCCCTACATGTATCCCGATCTGAATACCGCAAGGGACCTGGCAAATGCGGGAGCGGCGGCGGTAATGCCGCTGGCCTCACCCATAGGCAGCAACAAGGGCTTGAGCACCAGGGATTTTATAAAAATCCTCATAGATGAAATTGATCTGCCAGTTATAGTGGATGCGGGTATTGGCCGGCCGTCCCAGGCATGTGAGGCCATGGAAATGGGGGCTGCTGCCGTCATGTGCAACACCGCTGTTGCCACGTCAAGCGATGTAGCCCTCATGGCAAGGGCCTTCAAGCTGGCTATACAGGCCGGGCGTGACGCATATCTGGCCGGCCCGGGAAGGGTCCTGGAATACAGTGCCGAAGCGTCAAGCCCTTTGACAGGCTTTTTGGAGGATTAGATATGGCTGATATAGAGTATATGAAGTATATGGAACATATGAATTATCTTGACGGCATGGAGGCCGTCAGTCCGGATATTATGAACAGGGTGCTTTCGCTTGCCGGCAGCTATGATTACGGCAAATATGCCGGCAAGGATGTTGAAAGAGCCTTGGGCAAAGAGCTGTTGACACCTGACGATTATGGGGCTGTCTTATCCCCTGCCGCAATGCCGTATCTGGAAGAAATGGCACGCAAGGCATTGCTTGAGACAAGAAAGCACTTTGGAAATTCGGTTTGTTTATTTACGCCGCTGTACATTTCGAACTATTGTGAAAATGAGTGTGTATACTGCGGGTTTAACTGCAGGAACAAAATTCAGCGTGGCCGGCTGTCTATGGAGGAGATGGAAGAAGAGCTTCAGGCCATTGCCGCCACCGGACTGAGGGAGATTCTGATTTTAACGGGAGAAGCCCGTAATGCCTCGGGTGTGGAATATATAGGGGAAGCCGTCAAGCGAGCTGCCCGCCGCTTTTCTACCGTTGGAATTGAAATATACCCATTGAACTCGGAGGAATATGTCTACCTGAATAAATGCGGGGCGGATTTTGTTTCGGTCTATCAGGAAACCTATAATATTGATAAGTATGGACAGGTGCATTTAAGAGGGCCAAAAAGGATATTCCCTTACCGTTTCAACGCGCAGGAAAGGGCCTTGCTTGGCGGAATGCGGGGCGTTGGAATAGGTGCTTTGCTGGGGCTGGACGACTTTAGAAAGGATGCCTTTGCGGCAGGGATGCACGCATATTTTCTTCAGCAAAAATATCCCCATGCCGAGATCTCCTTTTCGGTGCCCCGGCTAAGGCCATATATCAACAATTCCGGCAACAACCCTGCCGAGGTTCATGAAAGGCAGCTTTTACAGGTCATGCTGGCCTACCGTTTATTAATGCCCTTTGCCGGAATAACCATTTCTACAAGAGAAAAGCCCAACTTCAGGGATCATATAATAGGTCTGGCAGCTACAAAAATTTCAGCCGGGGTAAGTGTGGGAGTAGGGGGGCATAAAAACCGTGAAAAGGGTGATGAACAGTTTGAAATCTCCGATTCCCGCGGTGTGGGTGAAATACATGAAATGATAGCAGGCAGAGGTTTACAGCCTGTATATACCGATTATGTAAGAGTATAGGAGAGCGTATGTTGATTTTGGTTACAAACAGGAAGCTATGCAGGGATGACTTTCCGGCACGGCTTGGCCGGTTGGCAGAGACAGGACCGGAGGCAATAATTTTGAGGGAAAAGGATCTGGGACAGCAGGAATATGAACAGCTGGCACGACAGGTACTGTCAATCTGCGAAGAAAATAAAGTCAAGCTGATAATTAATAAAAATATCGATATTGCAGCAAAACTGAATATTCCCCTTATACATTTGTCAATGGAGGATCTGAGATTGAATAAGAACCGGCTGGGGCAGTTTAAATGCACAGGTGCATCGGTACACTCGGCAGATGAGGCTGTGGAAGCCCGGGAGCTTGGCGCCGGTTACCTCATAGCAGGCCATATATTTCCCACTGATTGCAAAAAGGGACTTCCGCCGCGGGGAATGGACTTTTTGAGAGAAGTGTGCAGCAGGGTCGATATTCCGGTATTTGCCATCGGCGGAATAACCCGGGAACGGGTACAGGCTGTCCTTGAAACGGGTGCCAAAGGCGTGTGTGTTATGAGCGAGGCTATGACCTGCCGTGAGCCCTCATGTCTTTCATTTTTTTCGGCAAAACAACATCAGATATTCTGAAAAAGTACATAAAATGTTAAGAAATTGTTAAGAGTCTGTGACTTTGTGCGGTAGATGCCCTGTGGTATAATAGGGAAGATAAACAAATATGTTACAAAGGCAGAAAGTGAGACTCAAATGAAGAAAATAGTCAGAGTATTAATGGTTGCGGTAATATTTTTTTCGACATTCCTTGGAGTTGGTGCCGAGAAAGCAGCCCAGAACAATGGCATGATTGACGTAAAAATCAATGTGGGCTTTAATGACGTGTACAAGATAGGATACTCTACACCAATCAATGTAAATATTAAAAACAATTTCAGGGACATCAACGGAGAAGTGGAAATACGTGTTCCAAGTTCGCCCGGCAAATATATGAGCTATGTGAAGCCGGTCAGCCTTCAAAAAGGCGCTGAAAAAAATATAACAATAAATGTACCCATAGGCAATGACAGCAGGACGAAATATGCAGTGAATATTTATGACGGCGGAGAGAGGATTTTTGAGGATACCATTACCACAGTTGCCTCAAACAATGTCACCACTTTTATAGGTATACTGAGCGATGATTTTGACAGTTTGTCCTATATCAATTCAGTTCCTGCTTCTGCAGGGATTTCCCTGGTTACAAAAACCATAAAGCTTGACGAGAAGAATTTTCCCGAGGATATTTTTACTTTAAATGCATTTAATGTTTTAGTAATCAATGATTTTGACACTTCCAGATTCAGTAAGACGCAATACGAAATTATAAAACAATGGGTAAGAAACGGCGGAACATTAATCATAGGAACGGGGTCTAAATATAACAAGACGCTTTCGGTGTTTAAAGATGACTTTATCGAGGGCTCTCAGGGAAATGTACAGGAAATAGCAACTTCAAAAATATATGAGCTGGCCACAAACGGTGATAACAGGAATGAAACAAAGCTGGAGGTTCTGCCTTTAAATATCAAGGACAGCACCATAGTTTTGGAGGACCGGAATGTCAGTCTTGTACAGGCTCATGGCAAAGGCAGGGGAGTAGTTGGTATACTGGCGTTTGACCTGGGAAAGGCACCTTTTGCAAACTGGAATAACAATACGGCTTTTATGGTAAAGGTTTTGGAACTTGTCAATCCGGGTTTGACAGGTACAAATGCAAACAGCGGCAATAATAACATCAATTCCTTCAGAAACAATACATATGCATTGCAGGAGGCGGTAAACCAGTTTTCTGAAATGGCCGCACCAAAAACCTCAAGTTATTATCTGATTTTGCTTGTTTATGTTTTGGTGGTCGCACCTATAAGCTATTTTATTCTGAAGAAGCTTGACAAACGTGAATTGATGTGGCTTACCGTACCGGTTATGGCAATTATTTTCGGCGTAATAATTTATGTGACGGGAAGCGGCACAAGACTGAGCCAGATAACGACGAATATTGTTTCATTTATAAACCTGGATAAGAATGGAAATGCTTCGGCAGACACTTATGCCGGTATTTTAAATACAAATAAATCCAGGGTGAAAATCTCAGGGCAAAATGGTGAAAGGCTGCTTCCGGTCAATAATAATTATTATTCCGACCAGACTTTTGAAAAAGAGGCCCTTGAAGCAACAATTTATGCAGGTGAAAACGGAAGGATAGAATACAAAAACAGCAGTCTGCTGGATACAAAAATTCTGCAGATACAGGAAAATTCGCTTGATATAGGGAAAATCGAAACCAATCTGAAATTAAAGAATGGTAAAATTACAGGCACCATTAAAAATTCTACAGGGTTGGAGCTGGCAGACTGCCTGCTTGTGATGCCTGACGGTTATTATAAAATCGACAGCTTGAAAAGCGGGGCAGTTGTAAATCTGGATACCATCACTCCGGGAAGACATGAAGGTAATTTTCACGTAATGATAGGAGAGGTGTTCTTTAGCCGGAGCTATCCAAATACCAGCGCAGCAGGGACAGACAGGAAGAGAAATTTGGATTTAAGGCAGGAGGGAAATATTCTGCAAAGAATGTCTGACTATGGAAACGGGCAAATTAACGGCATTACTTTTATCGGTTTCTCAAAAACCCAAATACATAAGCCCTTGCTTGTAAACAGTGCTGCTGCAAAAAAAAATGAAAGAAATTTATTATTCATGCCTGTTGACGTGAAGTTCACCGATGAAGGCAAAGTGGAATACCCGCTGGGCTTTGTACCTTTTGAAGTCATCAATACGTCAAATCTGAATTATGATATGGCAAGCGGCAGATTTTACGGAAGCGGTTCAGCGGAGTTGATCTACAAGCTTGACAGGGACATGCTGGTAGAGGAATTTGGGATAAATACCTCCGGCTTGCAGACCAAGTCCTTGGGTGCGGGATACAGTATTTACAATATCAATAAGGAGACCTATGAAGCTGTTACCGATAAAGTCGTAGAAGGAGAGAGTTTAAAGGATTATTTAGCTCCCGGAAACACATTAAAAATGAAGGTTGAAGTTACCGACGGGGAAATCGGAGTACCTCAGATGTCTGCAAAAGGGAGGAGCAAATAATGCTTAGAATAGAAAATCTTTGTAAGAGTTATGGAAAGTTCCGTGCTGTAAATGACTTGAACCTTCATATACCCAAAGGTGAAATATTCGGGTTTGTGGGGCCAAACGGAGCGGGCAAAACTACCACGATGAGGATCATATGCGGACTTCTCGACGCTACCTCGGGAAAGGTATATGCCGATGGGATCGACGTAATTGACAGGCCAAAGGAGCTGAAACGCAAAATAGGCTATATGCCTGACTTTTTCGGGGTCTATGATGACCTGAAGGTAATGGAGTATCTGGAATTCTATGCGTCCATATACAATATAAAAGGTGCCGACAGCAGAAAGATATGTCAGGACCTTCTCGAGTTGGTGGACTTAACCGACAAAAAGGACTTTTATGTGGACAGCCTGTCAAGGGGCATGAAGCAGAGGCTTTGTCTGGCCAGAAGCCTGGTTCACAATCCGGAGCTGCTGATTCTGGATGAACCGGCCTCAGGTATGGATCCCAGAGCAAGAATTGAAATGAAGGAAATATTGAGAACCTTGAAGAGTATGGGCAAGACTATATTGGTGAGCTCACATATTTTGCCCGAGCTTGCAGAGCTGTGTACAGCCATCGGCATAATAGAAAAGGGCAGGATAGTTATGAGCGGCACTGTGGATGAAATCACCAGAAAAGTATATCATACCCAAACCATACGGATAAAAGTAATAGACAGGTTGGAGGAAGCCATAAGGGTGCTTCAGGAGTACCCTGACATCGACGGGATAAACCCGGTGGGCGATAATGAAGTTGAAGCCTCCTTCAACGGTGACGAGGTCTTCATGAATGCGCTCCTGGTCAGGTTAATACAGAATAATATACCGGTAACGGCCTTTAACCAATTGGACGGAAATCTTGAAGACATATTTATGAAGGTAACTGCAACAGGGGAGGTAGAACAATGAGCGCCAATACGCAAAAAAGGTATTTCAGAATAAATCCCGTACTGCTTAAAGAACTCAAGGTCAGGATGAGAAGCTGGAAAGCGGCAATCTTAATAGGTACCTACAATTTTGTACTCCTCCTGCTGACCATATTTATAATGAAGCTGACCATGAACAATGATATAGGAGCTCCCACCCAGGCAACCATATTTGGTACATATGCCTTTCTGGTGGCTGCACAATTCGGTTTGATAACACTTATAGCTCCCGCACTTACCGCCGGGGCCATATCAGGTGAAAGAGAGAAGCAGACGCTGGATATCCTGTTGTCAACCACCTTGAATCATAGGTCCATAATTACAGGCAAATTATTTTCATCCCTGAGTCAGATCATATTGCTGCTGGTATCCTCCATCCCTGTGTTTTCAATAATTTTTCTATACGGCGGCATAGGCCTGGTACAGCTTTTACAGGTTTATCTGTTTTTTATCCTTATAGCGGTAACTCTTGGCAGTATAGGTATTTTCTTTTCGACTTTCATAAAGAAAAGTACTGCGGCAAATGTTTTGACCTATGCGGTTGTGGTTTTCCTGTATCTGGGCACCATTTTAATTTCGGTGTTTTATGTGCAGCTGGTCATCATGCCAAACTATACAAACAGTCAATACGAAGGGACTTTCTGGGTATTTAATTTAAACCCGGCCGTGGCCCTGATCTCTCTGGTGATGGATCAGTTCCAGGAAGGCGGCGGAAGAGTGTTTCAGGGTTTGACTTTGACAGTCCAGCAGGGAAAGCTCCATCTGTGGCATATTAATGCAATATTCAATGCCGGTCTGTCGGTGGTGCTGCTGTTTTTAAGCGCCTTGAAACTCAATCCGGTTAAAAGGAAATGGTTGGGGAGAGGTAAAAAATGAATTTAAACAAGCCTTACGGAAAAATATCATATGTGCTTCGAAAGGCCCGTAACAGAATCATATTAAGCATAACCCTGCGGAATGTGACGGCGGGTCTGTGCACCGCCCTGGCGGCAGGGATTATTCTGGAGCTCCTCTCAAGACTCATACCCATATACAGGGTGTATGTCCTGTGGGGATATGCCGGTGCGGGCGTTTTTCTGCTGTCCTTGCTCAGTGTTTTTTTATTCCTTCCAAAGAAAAAAGCAGTAGCCAGACTGCTTGATTCTTTCGGACTGCAGGAGAGGGTCATAACTTCTCTGGAGCTGGAAAAGGAAGATTCGGAATACAAGGAACTGCTGCTGGAGGATACCGTAAGCAAACTTGACACCGTAGATTACAGGGAAAGGATAAAATTGCTGCCCAATAAAAAGCTTCTGGCGGCAGTGATATTTCTCACGCTGGCTTTCGGCGCGACCGTACTGCTGCCCCAGCCGCTGCTGGAAGAGGCCCGGCAGGACCATGAATTAAACACATATAAAAAGGAGCAGAAAAAGAAGGTAGAAAAAGCAGAAAAGGAAGTCGAGAAGAATACCGGACTTACCGATGTGCAGAAAAAAGATCTGCTGGACAAACTGGAAGCTTTGAAGCAGGAGCTCAAAAAGTCCCAGGATACCAGGGCGGCCGATAAAGCCCTGGAAAAGCTTGCAAAAAAGCTGGAGCAGAACATTGATAAAACAAAGGAAGCCGATTTGAAGAACCTTGCTGAAAAATTAGCCGGAAACAAGACAGCCCAGGCTTTGGCAGGTGCTTTGAAATCCGAGAAAACGGAAGAGATCGGGAAGGAATTTGAGAACCTTAAAAATAAACTGAAGTCTATGAGTGCCGCCGAAAAAAACGATTTTAAGGATACACTGTCAAAAGCTGCCGATTCCCTTGGGGACAGTGAACTCAAGGACAGTCTGAATGGCCTGGGCGGCGCTCTGAACAGCGGAGATGAAAACGCAGTTAACAAAAGTGTTGATAAACTCAATGGAGCAGTCAACGACAGCCTTTCTCAAAAGAATATGAACAACGCTCTGGCGCAGGCCCAGAATGACTTGCAGCCCAATGCCGTCAATGCCCAGAATCAGGGCCAGAACTCCGGTCAGGGCCAAGGTGCCGCACAGGGACAAGGCCAGGGTTCCGGTCAGGGCCAGGGCAGCGGTCAAGGTCAGGGAGCAGGCCAGGGTAAGGGAGCAGGTGGAAGCAGTGCAGGCAGCGGTACCGGAAACGGTGATGGAGGGGTTACACCCTACGGACAGGGAGGTATTGCAAACAAAGCTCCTTCTGCCGGACAGGAGAAAGAATATGAAAAGGTTTTTACTCCCTCCAGATTGGGCGGGCAGGGGGAGACCTCGGTAATAACGGGAAAAGGCAATAATAACGGAAAATCCGAAACGACAATAACAAATAATGCAGACGCCTCCTTAGGGGAGCTGATGCCGTACAATCAGGTAGTCGGCCAATACAGTGAGAGGGCTATGGAAAGCATGGATAATTCCTCCATCCCCGGGGGAATGGAGGATATAATTAAAAATTATTTTGCTTCGCTGCAGGATTGAAAAACTCATGGAGGTGAGGTTCTATGGAGGACAAGGAAATTTTAAGTATTGTAGATACAATAAAGGCTGTGGAAAATGAGGTCGGAAAAGCCATCATAGGCCAGAAGGATGTTATCAGACAGGTGCTGATTGCTGTCTTTACAGGAGGGAATGTGCTTCTGGAGGGCTCACCGGGCCTGGGCAAGACCCAGCTTGTAAAAACCCTGTCAAAGGTAATGGATCTGTCTTTTTCAAGGATACAGTTTACACCTGATCTGATGCCTGCCGATGTGGTAGGTACAAATATTATAATGAAGGATGAGAAAGGCAGCAGTAAATTTGAATTTCAAAAAGGACCTGTTTTTGCCCATATGGTGTTGGCCGATGAGATTAACAGGGCCACTCCCAAAACCCAGTCGGCTCTGCTGGAAGCCATGCAGGAGCATACCGTCACTGTGGGAAACAGTACGTACCAGTTGGAGGAACCCTTTATGGTTCTGGCAACACAGAATCCTCTGGAGAACGAAGGCACTTATCCGCTGCCCGAAGCACAGCTGGACAGATTCCTTTTCAAGCTGATGGTACCCTATCCAAATCTTGAAGAGTTAAAGGGTATTATCGGAGTTACTGTAAACAATCAGACTTCGGTGCTGCAAACAATCATTGACAGAAGCCGGATTCTTGAAATAAGAGAAATTCTGAAAAAGGTACCCATGTCAAAGCTGGTTGAGGAATATGCGTTAAGAGTTGTTCTGGCAACCCACGCAGATTATGAAAAGGCTCCCGAACTATCCAGGAAATATATCAGATACGGGGCAAGTCCCAGGGCGGCTCAGGCAATAATTTCAACTGCCAGGGTAAGAGCAGTTATGGAAGGCAGGTATAACGTGTCTTTTGATGATATCAAATATGTGGCTCCGTCAGCATTGCGTCACAGGTTCTTTATGAATTTTGACGCCGTAGCCGATGGAATTACTCCGGAAGGAATAATAGAGGAAATATTGACAGGTCAATTGGATACGGCAAAGGTTTGAGGATGACTATGAAGGAAAAGGTGTTTGACGAGAATTTTTACAGAAAGCTGGAGAGTATTTCAATAAAGGCCCGTATGACTTTGACCGACGGGGCGGCCGGCGGGAGAAAATCAAAGGCAAAAGGCAGCTCGGTGGAGTTTTCAGACTTCAGGGAATACACGCCGGGAGATGATTTCAGGAGAATTGACTGGAATGCTTACGGGCGTTTTGATAAATTGTTCCTAAGGCTTTTCATGGAGGAAAGAGAAGCCCTTCTGAATATTTTTTGCGACTGCAGCAAATCCATGGATTTCGGAGAAAAAAGTAAGGCGGCAATGGCTTTGAGAATAACAGGAATATTGACTTATCTGGCCTTGAACAATTTGGACAGGGTGTGCTTGAACAGATTGCAGGAAGGTACCGTAGTTACTTCTTCTTCCTATATGGGTAAAAGCTCCTTTCAAAAGGCCTTACAATTTCTTGAGTCGGGCAGTTTCATGGGGAATACCAATCTTGCCGAAAGCATAAAAAGAAAAGAGCTGAAAAGCAGAGGGATTTCGGTAGTCATTTCAGATTTTTTCACAACGGGCTCAATTGACGAGGTAATAAAATATCTTGCCTTTAAGAAGCAACAGATTATTTTGATACAGGTATTGTGCGAGGACGAACTTGACCCACGGCTGGGCGGACAGGTCCGGCTTGTGGACAGTGAAACAGAGGCTGAAATGAATCTTACCATAACACCAAAGCTGTTAAAGGCTTATGAGGCAAAGTTAAGAGGTTTACAGACAGGAATTAAGGCTTCGGCAAAAAAATACGGAGGGGTATTTTTTCATATATCCAGCTCTGACAGCCTGGAAAAAATAGTATTTGAAGATTTCGCCAGGGAGGGATTACTATGAGACTTATTTCTCCCAATGGGTTGTGGTTTTTAACACTCATCCCTGTTTTTGTTCTGATGTATATACTAAAGCAGCGTTATGAGGAAAGACAGGTTTCGAGCCTGTACTTATGGCATCAGGTAATAATGGAGCTGGATGCAACCAGCCCTTTTCAAAGGCTAAAGAGGAATCTGTTGTTTTTTCTGCAGCTGCTCATATTGCTGCTGTGTATTTTTGCACTTGCCAGGCCTTTCTTATGGTGGAAAAACAACAATTATGAGAATATTGTCATGGTGGTTGACAATTCCGGCAGCATGAGTGCCCTTGGAGGGAGCGGAAAGAAACTGGATGAGGCCAGGATAAAAGCTGAGGAACTGATAAACTCATTGTCGTCGGGAACCAGGATGACCTTGATTTCGGCTGCCAGAAACGTAAAAGTGGAAATCAGCGGAAGTACCGACAAAAAGGAGCTCCTGAACAGTCTTAAAGACATAGAACCCACTAATAGTGCGGGCAGTATTGAAGATGCATATTCCCTTGTAAAGGCAATATGTGATCAATATGAAAGCTGTAAAGTGGTATATTTCACTGATCACCAACTGGACATGAAGGACCTGAACGGTGAAGTTGTGGAGCTTGGTCCCGAGAGGCCCAATGTAAGCCTGGATTATATTGCCGGTACAAAGACCGGCAATGGTTTAAAGGTCATGGTAAGGATGACAAATCACGGGGCAGAAAGCACGGATGCCGAGCTCTGCCTTTATGGTGAAGAAAAACTTATCTCCATAAAGAATGAAGTTTTGAAGTCAGGTGAGACTAAAACAGTTTATTTTGACAATGTGCCTGACGACAATAAGTACATATACGGAGAGCTGTCAAAAGAGGACGGCCTTTTGGAGGACAACAGGATATATTCCGTTACAAAACAAAAGGAAGTAAAAAAAGTCCTGCTTTCAACCCAGCAGAATATATTTCTGGAAAAAGCCCTGAACACACTTAAAGATATAGAATTGTTCAAAACGCTTCCTGATGAGCAAATAAACGAAGAATTTGATCTGTATATATTCGACGGAGGCTATGAAGGAAAACTGCCTGAAAAAGGGAATATATTATTTTTAAATCCTCAGCAGAGCAATTCCTTTTTCAAGGTTGAAGAAGAGTTGACCGGAAACAGGGGCTCTGTCGCAGCTCACGCGGTTACCAAATATATGAACAACAGCGATTTTGTTATTTCAAGCTTTAATCCCATTGAAATGCCATATTGGGCCAGTCCGTTAATTAAAATAGATGACAAAAATGCGGCCTTTGCGGGAGAGATTAAGGGACAGAAGGTAGCCGTACTCGGGTTTGATCTGCACAATTCGGATTTCCCGCTGACTCTGGAGTTTCCCATTTTCATAAACAACCTGATTTCATATCTGATAGATAGAGATACCATGGCAAATAACCAGTATAACAGCGGAGAGGATATAGACATAACGCCTTTACCCGAGGCTGAGAAAATATTCGTTAAAGACCCGGAAGGCAAAAGAACCGAACTTGGTTCCCAATATCCTGTAAAGCCTTATGATAAAACCTTTTCGACGGGAATATATGAAATAATACAAAAAGTCGGTGACAAGGAAATAGAGAGAGCTATTGCGGTGAATTTTCCGGTCTCCGAGAGCGGTTCCTCAAATATTGACAGTTCGGTCAATAAGGCCGAAGACGGAAAAGAGGCCGATGGCGTAACAGAAAATACCGGCAGCAAGCCCGGCAGTATGTTGAAAAACAGCGGAGGCATAAATCTGCTGAATATACTTTTATTTGCTGCACTGCTTGCAATTATTCTGGAATGGGTGGTCTACACAAGGCAGTACCGGACTTGAGAAATAACCATTGAAGAAATTGAAAGATAATATTTGGTCATTCCAAAAGTAATATGGAAGGAAATATTGAAAGGAAATTATTTATGGGACTTAGCTTTGAAAGGCCGTATTTGCTGCTTCTGATCCCAATCCTGCTGGGATTGGTTTTGCTGCTTTCAACCAAATGGCTCAAAAGATTGAATAAGAGTAAAAAAACCTGGATAATTGCACTTCGCTGTGCAGTTTTAACCCTTCTGGTTTTAGCCTTGAGCGGCATGAGTCTGACCTGGAAACTCAATAATGTCACAACTCTTTTCTTAATAGATGCCTCGGATTCAACTCATTCAAGCAAAGGCGATATGGAGGAATTCATAAAAGAGGCCTATAAACTCAAAGGCCCCAAAGATAAGCTGGGCGTTATATCCTTTGGCGACAATGCACAGGTTGAAAGCTTTATCAGTGATGAAACGAACTTTTCCCAAATTGAAGGAAAAATTAACGGAAATTATACCAATATTGAAAATGCCCTCGCGACCGCACTGTCTCTTTTTCCGGCCAACAGCAATAAAAGGGTGGTTCTGATTTCGGACGGGGAAGAGAATTCCGGCAATGCCGGCAGGATTGCCCTGTCTCTGCAGGAACAGGGCATAGATTTCAAATATCATAAAATTGAGAAGAGCGCGGGAGAGGAAGCCCTTGTTGAAAAAATAGAGGTTCCCGAAAGACTGGCACTGGATGAGGAATTCAACCTTGTGGTTACAATAAACAGCACAGCCGTTCAAAAAGCAAAGCTGAGTCTTGTAAGTGAAAGAACCAAGCTTTCCGAGCAGACAGTCCAGCTGCAAAAGGGCTTGAACAAGTTTGTTTTCAGGGATAAGGCTGTCACAGGAGGCTTTAAAAGTTATAATGTACTCATTGAACCCGAAAAGGACAGTCAGCCCAAAAACAATGAAGCGTCCTGCTATACCAATATAGTGGCCAAACCCAGGATTCTTGTAATTGAAGATAGTGAGGGCGAGTCGGAGGAGCTTGTAAAAATGCTTAAGGCATCTTCTGCCGATTATACAGTTGTAAATGCCAGGGCTGCGCCCGGAAACATACATGATATGAATATCTACAAGACAATCATAACCTGTAATGTACAAATAGACAGCTTGAATGAAGGTTTCAGGAATTCCATCGAAAGCTATGTAAAGGACTTCGGGGGAGGTTTTATTGCCACAGGCGGGGATAATTCCTTTGCCCTGGGGGGTTATTCAAAGACACCTCTGGAAAAGGTTCTGCCTGTTTATATGGATATGAGGGGCAAGAAAGAAGCTCCCAAAATGGCAATGCTGCTCATCATCGATAAATCGGGAAGTATGTCCGAAGGTGTGGCGGGTATCAGCAAGGTGGATATGGCAAAGGAAGGTGCCATAAGGAGTCTGGATTCCTTAAGAGTGGGAAAGGATGAAATTGGTGTATTGTCTCTGGACGGTGCATACAGCTGGGTGGTAAAAAGGCAGGTAATCAATGACCCCGGGGCCATTGAAGAGGATATCGGTTCCATACGTGCCGACGGCGGGACAAGTATTATACCATCTCTTGAAGCTGCCTATAACTCACTTAAGGAAAGTGACGCAAAAATAAAGCATATTATACTGCTGACCGACGGGCTTGCCGAAAGAACCGGCTATGATACTTTGCTGAGCAATATAAACAAGGAGAACATAACGGTTTCTACGGTAGCGGTGGGGCAGGATTCGGACAAACAGCTGCTTTCCATGATTGCCAATAGATGCAGCGGCAGATTTTATATAACAGATGCCTATACAAATATACCTTCCATTTTCACAAAAGAGACTTTTATGGCAGCCCGAACCTATTTAAACAACAGGGAGTTTACTCCTGCAATAAATTATGAGCACTCGGTGCTTAAAGGAGTTGCAGAAGGTGGCCTGCCTTCGCTTCTGGGATATGTGGGCGCATCTCAGAAGGAAACGGCAAGGGTGGTCTTGAAAAGTGATGAGGACGATCCTATCCTGACCGTTTGGCAGTATGGGCTTGGCAAGGCTGTGGCCTGGAATTCCGACGTTTCCGGCAAATGGAATGCCAACTATATCCCATGGAACAAAAATCTCAAGCTCTGGCAGAATATTATTAATTTTACCGTGGAGAACTATGATAATGAGAATGCATCACTTGAAATAACTCAACAGGGCTCAAAGGCAACAGTCAGTTTAAAAAATAAAAATTTTGAAAATGAGTTGAACTCTGTGGCAACTGTAATTTCTCCCTCGGGGGAATCCTTTGAAACCCGGTTGAACCCCGTTGCTCCCGGGCAATATTCAGGCAGTTTTGATATTAAGGAAGACGGGGTATATATGGTAAGCGGGAAGCAGGAACTGAACGGTGAATTGATAAACGCCGTAAAGCAGGGCTATGCGGTTCAGTATTCTCCCGAATACAAGATTAACAGCAGTGATAACCTTGAGAAACTTGTTGCCGGGATAGGGGGAAAGATGATCACCCAACCCAAGGAGGTTTATACCGGTGACCTGCAATATAAAAGGGGTCAGAGGGATCTGACCGCATATTTGATATCGCTTTTCCTCATTTTGTTCATGCTGGACATTGCACTGAGAAGGTTGAGCCTGAATAAAAATAAATTGCAGCACGCACTGGAAACGGCTGGCGGCAAAGTAAGAGCAATAATAGTACGAAAGCCGGTGAAAAGCGGCAATGATTTCGGACAGAGGGAACATCCTGGCGATATTAAGGCCGTTTCAAATAAACCGGATTCTGCCGCCGGTTATGGGAATATTGACAGCTATGCCGATATTGAGCAGGAGTCGGAACAAAAGGATAGGCCGGTTAAGGACGGGGAAAGGACTATTGAATCCAATACCCTCGATACTTCTCAGCTGCTGAAGCGAAAAAAATTCAAATAACTTATACGGGTGGTATGATTTACATCCAATGCCCGCAATGACAGACTTAAGGTATCTATCCCCTACGGGATACTGACTTGAGTCTGTCGATGATTAACCTGCAAATTAACGGCAATACCCAGAAGATGGGGAAAGAATAAATATGATGCCAGATGATTGGTTTGTAAAAGGCGAGCAGCATAAATACCGGCTCCATTACAAAGGAAGAAAATGCTGCCAGAAGGCCGTTAACAAGGAAGAAGGATTTCCAGCTCCTGCAATATTGATATACCAGCATAAACGAAACAGGTATGACAACAAAATCATGGATTTCCGAGAATTCCAGAGGTAAAACTCTATAGGGATATTCCCAGAATACCATATAAGTCCCTGTTATATCCAGAAGTGTTGAGATCAGGGATATTAAAAATCCAAATGCTATTATTTCAAGCCCTCTTTTTCTGTCCAGCAATTTCCCGATTATTAATAAAAATATCAAAATAATGGTTATTTTAAGAAACCATCTCCAGGTCAGGAATTCATAGTCCAACCAATTCTTTAACGATGCCTGGAAAAGTTCTTTTTTTATATCAGCCATAGTATTGGTCATGAGTCACCTCATAAATAAGTATTTGTATTTATTATAATTTTATTTATGGTTTGATTGTTTTGCATAATTGACTTGAAAATTGCCATAAATAGGATAAAATTATTATAAAAGGCAAAAGCAGGAAGTATGATATTTTGACAGCATAACGCAGGTTATATCCAGATGTAACAAAAGGGACTTTACAGGCTTTTAAAAGCATGACAGGTTTACATTATGGAGAGGTGAGACAATGTATAAAGTATTTCTTGTAGATGATGAAATAGTAGTCCGCAATGGGATCAGGGATTGTATCAATTGGGAAGAAACCAATTTTGTATTCTCAGGCGAAGCACCGGACGGTGAGTTCGCACTGTCGCTTATTCAGGAAATAAAGCCTGATATTCTTATAACGGATATTAAAATGCCCTTTATGGATGGTTTGCAGTTAAGCCGGATAGTCCGGAGAACCATGCCCTGGGTCAGGATTATTATTCTCACCGGACATGAGGAGTTTAGCTTTGCCAGAGAGGCACTGCGTATGGGCGTTGCCGAATACCTGCTGAAGCCTGCGGCTCCGGGAGATATCCTGGAATCCTTGAAAAAAATGGAATTTCAACTTGAAAATGAAAAAAGGGAAAGAGAAAATGCTGAAAAAATAAAAAAGCAGCTTTCACAGAATTCATCTCTTTTCAGGGATAAATTTTTAAATCAAATGCTGCTGGGATTGCTTTCTCCTGCTGAGGTCATTGATAATTGCGCCGGTTTTAATATCAATATTATTTCTAAATTTTATATGGTTGGTATCATAGGGATAAAAATTCCCAACATGGATCTTTCAGAGGGAAAGTACCCGGAAATACTCAGGTCTGAGACGTTAATAGATGAGATATTGGATATAAACGATAAAGTTATAAAATTCAACAGGGTTTTAGGAGAAATAGTACTTATCATAAAAGGAAATAATGCAAAAAATACGGAGGAGGCGGCATATGCTCTGGTACAAACCCTTAAATGCCAGATGGAGCGGAACGCTTCCTGTATACTTGAAATCAGTATGGGCAGTGTAAGAGAACGAATTCAAGGTATTGCCCAATCATACCGGGAAGCGGATTTAATAAAAAATTACCGGTATATTTACGGTAAACATAGAATTATTGGCTATAAGGATGTTAGATCTGCAATTGGGGGTAAAAAAGAATTTACTGATATATTTAAGAATGATGTTTATGGTTTTCTGAAGTGTGGATTGAAGTCCGATGTCCGGGATTTTGTCAGGCAATATATGGACAACCTGAACAGGGCAGAAATGAAATCCCTCATATATTTATATTACTCATTCATGGATCTTGTATTAAACGTATCCAGGTTTATAAGCCAACTGGGAGGAAAGGCTGAACAGCTGATACCGTGGATGGCGGATCTGGAAAACTTCATTACCTGTGTCGACTCAATAGAGAAGTTTGGTGAGCTGTCGGAAGCTGTTTTGAATAAGGTGTTGGAGTTCAGGGATGCAAGAGCGGAGGAAAAGTATGAGGGAATAATTATAAAAGCCAAGGAGTATATGCACAATAATCTGTCCAATTCGGGCATTTCCCTCAATTCAGTGGCGTCCTTTGTAAATGTCAGCCCCAGCCATTTCAGTACCATATTCAGCCGGGAAACCGGGGAAAATTTTATTGAATACCTTACAAAAGCCAGGGTAAAAAAAGCCAAGGAGCTTTTGAAGACAACTCCTCTTAAATCTACTGAAATTGCGTATAGTGTGGGCTACAACGATCCGCACTACTTCTGTTATATTTTTAAGAAAGCTGTTGGGATCACACCGATGGAATATAGAACGGAAAGACTGATTAATAAGAAGTGATAAGATACGGCTGGTTTTCTAATAAATTCTTACAAAATTCAAAATAAAATACACAAATATGCTGGAAATGCTTATAATTGTATTTTTTTCTGTGTTGTAACAGGATAATTGTCAAAAATTTTCAACAAAAGTCCAAAAAAGATTAATATTGGGATGGTAACTATTTACATTATAATAAAAATATCCAGCATAAGGGAATGGTATTGAAATACAAATACGATATATCGTATTTGATATTTAAAAAATAGATGGAGGATATAAGTATGGAAAATAATTTAAAATACAGAATAATCAGTATTCTGTCGGTTACTCTTTTGTTTGTTTTCATAATAGGCAATAGTTTTACTCTCACTGCTGATGCCGCACTGGCCACAGGGAAGGCCAAATGGGTAGGAAACATATGGGCCGATGCCAATGTGCCAAGCAAATTTGCAGATTACTGGAACCAGATTACTCCGGAGAACTCAACAAAATGGGGATCCTGTGAATCCCAGCAGGGTGTCTACAACTTTAATGCGGCCAAAGCCATGTACAATTACTGCAAGACAAATAAAATACCGTTTAAATTCCATACCCTGATATGGGGATCTCAGTATCCCAACTGGTTAAACAATCTTTCAGGCACAGCCAGAAAAACAGCCGTTGAAAATTGGTTCAAAGCCGCCTCTCAAAATTTTCCCGACGCAGAATATATTGATGTAGTAAACGAAGCTATGCCGGGACATGCTCCATTTCCCTTCAAAAATGACATCGGAGGCGACAACGGTCTTTATGGCACAGGCTGGGACTGGATAGTGTGGTCCTTTGAAAAGGCCCGCCAGTATTTCCCAAATTCCAAACTGCTGATTAATGACTATAACGTTCTGAATGAATATTCCGTTCTCAATGACTATATAAAGGTTGTAAATATATTAAAAGACAGGGGTTTGATTGACGGCGTGGGATGCCAGTCGCATGGACTTGAAAATACAAATGCCACCAATTTGAAGACAAGATTGGACAGGCTGGCTGCCACAGGAGTACCCATATACATATCGGAACTGGATATCAATATAGCGGATGATAATACGCAGAAAAACAAGCTGCAGGAACTTTTCCCCGTAATGTATGAACATTCGGCAGTAAAAGGTATTACCTTCTGGGGCTATATACAAGGCCGTACATGGATACCAAATTCATATCTGCTGCGCAGTGACGGATCTGAAAGGCCTGCACTGACATGGTTAAAGCAGTATATGGCCAATGTTCCCGATAATCCGGATACGCCTGTGAATCCCAGAAGCGCATTTTCAAAATTGGAAGCTGAGAGTTACAACGACCAATCGGGTATCCAAAAGGTAACCTGCGATGAAGGAACCGAGGCTATCGGCTATATTGAAAACGGTGATTATGCCGTTTATAAGAGCATTGATTTCGAAAACGGTGCGGCAGGCTTTCAGGCAAGAGTGTCCAGTGCTGCCGGCGGAGGTAATATTGAAATCAGGCTTGACAATATTAACGGTACTCTTGCAGGAACCTGTCCTGTTGCCGGAACGGGCGGCTGGCAGGTCTTCAGCGATGTAAAGTGCATGATCGGCGGGGCTGACGGAAAGCATGACCTGTACCTGAAATTTACCGGCGGAAGCGGCTACCTGTTTAATGTTAACTGGTTCACCTTCAGTAAAGAGGATAGCTCTATAAAATTTGGGGATTTAAATTCCGACGGGCAAATAGACGCTATTGATTTTCAGCTGATTAAAAAGCATATTCTCGGAACCGAAATACTGCGGGATACGAAACCTGCGGATTTGAACGCGGATGGTTCGGTTGATTCCCTGGACTTTGTTCTTTTAAAGCAATATTTGCTGGGTATGATAACAAAATTTCCGGCTGAGATTTCATAAAGCTTTATAAGAGAGAGGAACAGCATTCCACACTCCGGCACAGGTACGTGGCAGAACTATATAAAAACATCACAAAACATCGCTATAAAGGGGGATTTGTCATGAGAAGAAAGTTAAAGGCTTTTGGAAGTTTGATTATGGTTTTTTGTTTGATTTTTACTGTGACACTGCCGGGAATATCAATGGGAGCTGCGGCACAATCTTACAAATGGCAAAATGTAAAAATAGAAGGCGGCGGAGGCTACATACCTGGAATTGTTTTCAGCCCTGCCGAAAAAAATCTTGTTTACGCCCGTACCGATATGGGAGGAGCCTACCGGAGTACCGACGGCGGCAGCACCTGGACGCAACTGCTGAACTGGGTGAGCTATGAAGATTTTGAACTTGCCGGTGTGGACAGTCTGGCAGTCGATCCGTCGGATGCCGGAAGGCTTTATCTGCAATGCGGCATGTATACAAACAGCTGGGGGACGCGGGGAGCGATACTGAGATCCGCCGACAGGGGAAATACCTTTCAGATAACCGAGCTGCCTTTTAAAGTGGGCGGAAACATGCCGGGCCGTAACATGGGTGAACGTTTGGCTGTGGACCCCAACAAGAACAGCATTTTATTCATGGGCACCCGGGAAGGACAGGGACTTTGGAAGAGTACCGACTACGGTGCCACCTGGCAGAAAGTAACGGGTTTTCCCAATCCGGGCACTTATGTACAGGAGCCCGATGATCCTAACGATTACCTGAATCACAACCCCGGAGTAGTATGGGTGACTTTTGACAAGAGATCGGCAGCGGCAGGGAATGCCACCAGGACTATCTATGTGGGTGTGGCCGACCTGGACAAAAGTATTTACCGCAGCACCGACGGAGGTGCCACCTGGGAAGCAGTTCCCGGTCAGCCTTCCGGAATGCTTCCCCAGCATGGGAAGCTGAGTTCAAACGGCATGCTGTATGTTCCCTACAACAACACACAGGGGCCCTATGACGGCAGCACCGGAGATGTCTGGAAGCTCAATACTGCAACAGGAGTCTGGACAAGGATAAGCCCCATACCTTCCACCGATACATCCAACTGTTATTTTGGCTACGGCGGACTTGCCATCGATCCTCAGAATCCCGATACCATCATGGTGGAATCTCTGAGCTCCTGGTGGCCGGATGGCTACATATGGCGCAGCAAGGATGCGGGTGCCACCTGGTCCCCTATCTGGAGCCTGAACGGCTATCCCAACCGGGTCAATAAATATACTTTTGACTATTCTGCGGCACCCTGGATGGACTTCGGAGAGACCAAATCACCTCCCGAAACCTCACCAAAGCTGGGTGCCATGCTGGCTTCGCTTGAGATTGATCCCTTTAATCCCAACAGATTCATGTTCGGCACAGGTGCGGGAATCTGGAAATGTGATAATGCAAATAATTGGGATGACGGTACCATGGTCATCAAGACCGGCTCCATAGGTATGGAAGAAACTTCGGTTCTGAGCCTGGTCAGCCCTCCCACCGGCCCTAACCTGGTGAGCGGTGTAGGAGACATAGGAGGCTTTATTCACACCGATTTGACCAAAGCGCATCCGTGGACCTTTGTCCAGCCAAATCTGACCAGCAACACCTGCATTGATTTTGCCGAGAATAATCCGCAGTTCTGGGTGCGCTGCGGGAATGTGGACAAGCAGTGGTACCCCAACACCAACCGCACCGGTTTCTCATATGCCGGAGGTACAAGCTGGTTCCAGGGCAACAGCGAACCAGCAGGAATGCCTGCCAGCGGGGGCGGAGGCACAATAGCTGCAAATGCCGACGGCACTGCGGTGGTATATGCTCCGGCGTCTGACAGTGTGGCCGTATGCTATTCCACAGACAACGGGAACAGCTGGTTACCTGTACAGGGGGGCGTTCCGAACGGTGCAAAAGTGCGTTCCGACCGTGTAAATCCAAACAAATTCTATGCCTTTAAGGACGGAGACTTCTACTATAGCAGCGACAAGGGGAAAACCTTCACAAAGTCGGCGGCGGCGGGTCTTCCCAGAAAAGGCAATACTGATAATTTCAAGGCCATATTCGGGAGGGAAGGCGATATCTGGCTTGCTCCGGGAGGTGACAGGGCAGAGGGGCTTTATGGGCTGTGGCATTCAACCGACGGGGGTAAATCCTTTACAAAAATTTCAAAAGTGCAGAGATCCGAGATGGTAGGCTTTGGCATGGCCGCACCCGGACAAAGCTATCCGGCCATATACATACAGGGCATAGTTGACAGCGTTCGCGGTTTTTACCGTTCCGATGACGCAGGAGCATCCTGGATAAGGATTAATGATGATCTGAACCAGTTTGGAAATGCGGATGCCGATATTACCGGGGATCGCAGAGTGTATGGCCGCGTATATGTGGGCACCAACGGGTTTGGCATAAAGATGGGGGAGCCGGCAGGTTCCAATCCGGAATACACCATAGGTGATCTCAATGGGGATTCCAGCGTTGATGCGACGGACTATGCCCTGATGAAGATGTACCTGCTTGGAATCATCACGGATTTCCCTGTACAAAATGATATCCTGGCAGGGGATCTGAATACCGACGGAGTTATTGATGCGCTTGATTTTGCAATATTCAAGATGTATCTGCTGGGTACGGTTACCCAATTGCCCTATTTAATTAAATAATATGTGAATCAATTGATGATATTACATTGGCGAATATAAAATGATTTTTACTGCCGGGGGCAGGTATTAATTCTCTAATGGAGGTTCGGATATGTTCAGAAAAGTATTTTATGTTCTTTTACTCTGTGCACTGCTGATCATGTTCTCTGCCTATCCACAGGCAGCAGCGGCAAAAACATCCCGTCAGATGGAATATCTGGACCGCGGGACAGTGGCTGTCAAGGTTGGCGGAGGAGTTTTTGTAAGCTGGCGTATATTGGGTACTGAGAAATCCAATGTGACATATAATCTTTACCGTGACTCAGCTCTGGTGGCTAATATTGCAGGTGCCGGCAACTATGTGGATAAAGCCGGCACCGCAGGTTCAAAATACTCGGTAAGTGCCGTAGCCGGCGGTACCGAACTGCCAAAGTCACCCTCTGTCAGTGTATGGGGCAGTAACTTCATGCAGATTCCCCTCCAGATCCCTTCCGGGGGGACCACACCCGACGGGGTGGCATATACCTACAGTGCAAATGATTGCAGTGTGGGAGATCTGGATGGTGACGGACAATATGAAATCATTTTGAAATGGGACCCTTCAAATGCCAAAGATAATTCTCAAAGCGGATATACCGGCAATGTTTACCTGGATGCCTATAAACTGAACGGCACACGGCTGTGGAGGATAGATCTGGGAAGAAACATACGTGCCGGAGCACATTATACCCAGTTCATGGTATATGACCTGAACGGTGACGGTAAAGCCGAACTGGCCTGTAAGACGGCTGACGGAACAAAAGACGGTACGGGTGCCACAATAGGCAATGCCGGCGCAGACTACCGCAACTCCTCGGGATATATTCTGTCGGGACCGGAATACCTGACAGTATTTGACGGAATTACGGGCAAGGCACTTTATACCGGAGACTATGAACCTGCCAGGGGAACGGTTTCCAGCTGGGGGGATTCCTATGGCAACCGTGTGGACCGTTTTCTTGCATGCATTGCCTACCTGGATGGGGTACACCCAAGTCTTGTCATGTGCCGCGGCTACTATACACGGACAGTACTTGCGGCATATGACTGGAACGGTTCAACCCTGACCAGGCGCTGGATCTTCGACAGCAACAGCAGCGGAAATTCCGGATATGCGGGGCAGGGCAACCACAACCTAAGTGTTGCCGATGTGGACAACGACGATAGGGACGAGATCATCTACGGCTCCTGCACCATAGACGACAACGGTAAAGGCTTGTATACCACAGGTCTGAGGCATGGGGATGCAATGCATGTGGGAGATCTTGACCCCAACCGTTCTGGACTTGAGGTTTGGGCCTGCCATGAGGATTCCGCCGGCAATGGAGGAGTGGGTGCATCCTTCCGGGATGCCAAAACAGGAAGCGTACTGTGGAAATTTACTGCTTCAGGTGATGTGGGGAGGGCATGCTCGGCCGACCTGACGGCGCAATATGCCGGAGAGGAGGTATGGGCGGCAGGAAGTTCCTTATACAGCAGTACAGGGCAAAATATAGGCTCGGCGCCTTCTCCCAAAAATTTCGCCATATGGTGGGATGGGGATGAACTCCGTGAACTTCTGGACAATACCAGCATCACCAAATACGGCGGCGGCACCCTGCTTTCAGCCGGCGGCTGTTCTTCCAACAATGGCACAAAAGCTACTCCCTGCCTGCAGGCCGACATTTTGGGAGACTGGCGTGAAGAAGCCGTCTGGAGAACGTCGGATAATAAATACTTGAACATTTATACAACGACAGATGTGACAAGCCGGCGGATATATACCCTGATGCATGATCCTGTTTACAGGCTGGGGATTGCCTGGCAGAATACAGCCTATAACCAGCCGCCCCATACCGGGTTTTTCCTTGGAAACGGTATGAGTACACCTCCTGAACCATCTATTTATCTGGCCGGGGATGCTTCAAACCCTGTTATTATTTATGGTGATATAAATGATGACGGAACGGTAAATGCCCTGGATTTCGCTTTATTAAAGAAGTATATATTGACGGGGGATGCCACAGGTATCAATTTAAAGGCTGCCGACGTGAACAGGGATGAGCAGGTGAACTCAATCGATCTGGCACTTATGAAAAGCTATCTTCTGGGAATTATCGGCGGTTTCTGACTTTAATTAATCATAAAAATTTAGGAGGATATTATTATGATATCTAAATTCAAGTCGTTTAAATGTTTTCTATTTGCTGCGGTTCTCCTGTCTGCAGCAGTAACTGCAGCTTCAGGCACAGCGGTATGGGCAGCATCCGGTTTGACATCGGATTTTGATCAATTGAATAATACCCAAATTGTTTCTGCCATGGGGGCGGGCTGGAATCTGGGAAACCAGCTTGAGGCTGTTGTCAATGGAACTCCGGGAGAAACAGCCTGGGGAAATCCTGTTGTTACAAAGGCTCTTATTCAGAAGGTAAAGGGGGCAGGCTTTAAAACCATCCGGATTCCTGTTTCATATTTCAGTAAGATAGGAAGTGCACCCAATTACACCATTGATGCGGCCTGGCTGTCCAGAATAAAAGAGGTGGTTGACTATGCATACAGTGAGGGCATGTATGTAATTATCAATATACACGGCGATGGTTATAATACCATCGGAGGTTCCTGGCTTTTATGCAACTCCGGTGATCAGACAACCATAAAGGCAAAATATCAAAAGGTATGGCAGCAGATCGCAAATACGTTTGTAAATTATGACGAGCATTTGATTTTTGAATCAATGAATGAGGAATTCGACGGCAGCTATGGTACGCCTAATCCCACATATTATTCGAATATAAACGCCTACAATCAGATTTTTGTCGACACGGTAAGGCAGACCGGAGGGAACAACAGTGCCAGATGGCTTCTGATTCCGGGCTGGAACACAAATATTGATTATACTGTGGGAAATTACGGCTTTGTGATGCCGTCCGACAATTACAGGTCGACCGCTGTTCCTGCCTCCGAAAAGAGGATAATGATATCGGTTCACTATTATTCACCCTGGGATTTCTGCGGTGAAGAATCCGGTACAATAACCCAGTGGGGAGCAACGGCAAAGGACCTTAACAGGAAATCCACATGGGGGCAGGAAGACTACATGGATTCACAGCTCAAATCGGTATATGACAAATTTGTTGTAAACGGGTATCCTGCCGTGATCGGCGAATTAGGTTCGGTTGATAAATCAAGTGCCGATCCCGCCAACATTATCTACCGTGAAATATTCGCAAAAACACTTTGCAGCCTTGCTAAAACCTATGGCTCAGTTCCGGTATATTGGGATAACGGCTATAACGGGGCATACGGATTTGCTCTGTTTAACAGGACCAACCTGACTGTGACCCAGCAGACCATCATAAATGCCATAATGAGCGGAATTGGCACAGGTACCGGCCCGGTTTACGGAGATGCCAACGGAGATAATGCGGTCGACGCAATTGATTATGCCATTCTTAAGCAATATCTTTTAAATATGGTCAATTTGCCGGAGAATTCCTTGAAGCTGGTTGACTTGAATAAGGATAATGCAGTGGATGCAATTGACATTGCTATATTAAAGATGTATCTCTTAGGTCAGATTACAAGTCTGCCCAGGGTATAAAAACTCAAAAACAATCCCCTTTGAATGTACAAGAGTTTTTCTGCATTCAAGGGGGATTGTTTTTGAGTATAGGAATTTATAAGTTTTAGAAGGGTAAGGAACGTAAAATTTTCTGCATGGCATTATACAGTCAATACCTATCATAAGGGTTTTCTAAAAACACATAAATATCTCCGGGCGTGCATTGACATTTCTATCCACAAAATATAATATTATAGCATAACCTGTAATACAGGTAGACAACATACAGCTATGAAATACTTTTGGAATGAAAGGTATGATATTCTTATGCCAATTAAGAAAATTACACGTCAAAGTATAGGCGAACAGGTTTTTGAACAGTTGAAGGAACAGATTTTCAATAATGAGTGGAAGAGGGGAGAAAAAATCCCTTCTGAGAATGACCTGGCGGTATCTTTTGGAGTGAGCCGTATTACCGTGCGCCAGGCGCTCCAGAAATTAACGGCGCTGGGCTTGATAGAAACCAGGCTGGGAGAGGGTTCCTTTATCAGGGATGCAGCTCCCGGAATCAATATGAATCCTCTTATACCCATCGCATATTTGAACGAGAACTCATTACAGGAGATTTTAGAGTACAGAAGGGCTCTGGAAGGAAATGTGGCTGAGCTGGCCACCGAAAAGGCCTCGGAAGATGAAGTGGCAAAGCTTGAGGAAGCATATAAATTAATGGAGCAGGTTAAGAATGAATTGGAGCTGTTTTCAAAAGCCGATTTGAATTTTCATCTTCTGCTTGCCAATATGACAAAAAATTCTCTTATCATTCAAACCTTTCACATATTCAATGATGTACTGAACCGGGCTTTTTCCCAAATCGTAAACGAAAGGGGAAACAGTGCGGGAATCTATTATCACAAACTGCTGCTTGAAGCGGTAAAAAACCGAAACTCCGGCGATGCAAAAAAGATCATGCAGGAACATATGGAGGATCTGTACAACACTTTTAAATCAAAAGCATAAAGTCTTAATCACAATAAAATATAAAGTCAGAATAGGAGTAGAGTCATGTATGAATTAAGTGTGTGGAAAACCGGTGCCGACAGGAGAAATTGCTGCTGCCGCCAGGAGGATACGACCGGTGTCGGGAAGGATTCAAGCAGCAGTGATCGGGCATTCATGATAGAGCTTGATCCGTCCGGAGAGTTCCAGGAAATTGCAGGGTTCGGAGGTGCATACAATGAGGTGGGCTGGGAGGCTGTGAGCTGTCTTTCCCGGGAAGAGCAGGCAAAGGTTTTTGATGCTCTTTTCGGCAGTGACGGCTGCCGGTTCAACTTATGCCGCACTCCCATTGGCGCCAGTGATTTTGCATTGGATGACTATTCACTGAATGATGTAAACGGCGATTTTGCCATGGAACATTTCAATATCTCAAGAGACAGAAAAAGGCTGATTCCGTACATTTCCAGATCAATGGAAATCAATCCTTCACTCAAGGTCTGGGGCTGTCCCTGGAGTCCTCCTTACTGGATGAAAACCTCGGGTGATATGTGCAATGGAGGAGAGCTTCTGGATACTCCGGAAAATCTCAGAGCTTATGCGGCCTATTTCAAAAAATACATAGAGGAATATGAAAAAGAAGGTGTGCCGCTGCTGGCGGTATGCATACAAAATGAAACCGACGTTGTCAATATTTATCCCACCTCGACCATGCCGCCGGAATTGATGAAGAAGTTCATAAGGGCTTATCTGGTGCCGGAACTTGTACGTTTTCAGGGAAAGCCGTTAAAAACCGGGATTTGGGCGGGTTCCATCCGAAATGTCATGGGATATGCCCATGAAGTGGTAAGCGATCCGGTTATAAAACAATTTGTCAAGGGAATCGGCTATCAGTATTCATCACCTGAAGTGGTAAGGGATTCCTATGAAAAATATCCCGGAATCAAGCTTTACCACACAGAATCCCCCTGTCACAACGGGGCAAATTCGTGGGAGGAGGCAAAGGAAATATATCTGGATATTGTGTCATATCTTGAAAACGGATGTGTCAACTACAGCTACTGGAATATGATTCTGGACGAATCCGCTCTGAGCTCGTGGGGCTGGAAACAAAACTCCATGCTCACAATAGACCGCACCACAAAAGAGGTGCTCTATAATTACGAATATTATGTAATGATGCATTTCAGCCATTATATTGAACCCGGTGCCAAAAGGATAAGTTCTTCCGGCAGTGTGGACGGCAGCATGATTGCTTTTAAAAATCCCGACCGGAGCATAATATTGCTGGTTTCCAATTTTTCTGACGAGAAGAGAACAGCTGATATCAGTCTGGAACAGGAGAATTTCAAGGTTGCTCTGGAGCCGTCAAGCATATATACTTTAAGGTTCTCCAGGGTTTAAAACTTTATATATAATTTTATGGATTGATATTGATTAACTTGGATTAGTGGGAGATGAAAACATGGAGAATATTATGCAAAAGAGTTCCTTTGAACGCCGGCTCTGGGCGCAGGTGGATGCACTCCAGCTGGGCTCGGGCTGGGATGAGGAAGATGTGGTCAAACCCCAGATTCTGATTGAGGATGCATATGGTGACAGCCATCCGGGAAGCACCCACCTCAATCAGCTCACCGAGCAGGCCAGGAGCGGCGTCCTTGAAGCAGGAGGCTGTCCTGCGAGATTTCATGCCACTGATATTTGCGACGGGTGTGCACAGGGACATAAGGGGATGAATTTTGTGCTGGCTTCCCGGGAGGCTATATGTGATATGGTTGAGGTGCATGGAAGTATGGTTTCCTGGGATGGGCTGATCCTGTCCTCCTCCTGTGACAAATCAATTCCTGCACATTTAAAAGCAGCAGCCAGGCTTGATATACCCGCCATATTCATACCGGGAGGCAGCATGAGGCCCGGTCCCAATATGACAACTTCACTGGTGGCCGGGGATATATCCTTACGGCAAAAAAGGAAGGGCGAAATAAGCGACAGTGAAGTCCGAGACTATAAGCTGACCGGCTGCCCGTCAGTAGGAGCATGTACATTTCTGGGCACGGCAAGTACCATGCAGTGTATGGCCGAGGCTCTGGGAATGGCATTGCCCGGAAGCGCGCTGGTTCCTGCAACCATGAGAGATATACTCTCATACTCCAGAAAAGCAGGCAGAAAAATTATGGAGCTGGTTTCAAAAGCTGTCACACCTGGCAGAATCATGACCAGGGAAGCATTTGTCAATGCCATTGTCGTACATAGTGCCATCGGAGGCTCCACCAATGCCACACTGCATTTACCTGCTATTGCCAGAGAACTTGGCATTCAATTGACACCTGATATATTTGATGAAATAAACCACAGAATACCGCATATCGGAAACATATTTCCGGGGGGAGAACACCTTACCGAAGCCTTCTGGTTTGCTGGCGGTGTACCCATGGTGCAGTTCATGCTCAGGGAGTATCTGAATCTGGAAGTGATGACTGTAACCGGAAAAACTCTGGGAGAAAATCTTGAGGATCTGCAAAGGGACAATTTTTTCAAGAGATATCTGGGCTATCTCTCCAATTACGGATTAAAGAGAGAAGATGTGATAATACCGGTAAATGAGTCCAAAGAAAAAGGTTCCATTGCGGTTTTAAAAGGAAATATAGCGCCTGAAGGATCCATAGTAAAATATGCAGCCTGTGCTGAAGGCCTGCGTAAGCACAAGGGCCCGGCCAGGGTTTACAATTCTGAAGAAGCTGCATACGGCGCCGTAGTAAATAATGAAATCAACCCCGGTGAAATAATAGTTATCCGCTATGAGGGGCCCAGGGGCAGCGGAATGCCTGAAATGTTGATGACCACTGAAGCTATTGTCTGTGACAGGAGATTGAACGGTACCGTTTCCCTTGTTACCGACGGCAGGTTTTCGGGTGCCACACGGGGGGCGGCAATAGGGCATGTTTCGCCCGAAGCAGCTGCCGGAGGACCGCTGGCCCTCATTGAAACGGGAGATATAATCGAATATGACATTGAAAACAGGAGCCTTAATGTGGTTGGTATTGACGGTCAGGAAATAGCTTTGGAGGAAGTGGAAAAAGTATTTTGCCGCCGGAAGCTGAAAAAGAAAGTCCTTCCGCCTCCTGCCAGAAAAGGTTTGCTTAAAAGATATACCGAGAATGCTCTTTCTGCCATGGAAGGCGCAGGTTATTAAATAACAAAGGAGATTGGGATTATGGAATGTAATTATATAACCCCTGCAATTACTGCATTTGATGAAAACAGACAATTGGATAAGGATGCGCTGGTAAATCTGTATGACCACCTCATCGGGGGCGGTGTGGACGGTATTTTGATATTGGGAAGCATAGGTGAGTTTTTTTCCATTCCGTTGGAAGATAAAAAAGAACTGATCCGCCTTGCCGTCAGGCATATTGACCATAGAACGAAGGTACTGGTGGGGACGGCCAGCATGGATGTAAATGAAACCATAGAGCTTTCAAAATATGCCTGTGAACAGGGCGCTGATGGTATTATAGTAGTATCGCCCTATTATTTCAGCCTGAACGATGAAAGCATTGAAGAATATTATGATCTTGTGGCAAAGGAATGCCCGGGCGACCTTTATCTTTATAATTTTCCAGACCGCACGGGATATGACCTATCACCGGATGTAGCACTGAAGCTGCTGAGAAAACATAAGAATATTGCCGGCTACAAGGATACCCTACCCGGCATGGACCACACCCGGGAGCTGATAAAGCTTATCAAGCCGGAGTTTCCCGAATTTAAAATTTACTCGGGCTTTGACGACAATTTTGCACACAATGTTTTATCGGGGGGAGACGGCTGCATAGCGGGATTGTCAAATCTTGTCCCTGAGCTTTGCAGCTCATGGGTAAGGGCTTTCAAGGCTAATGACTTTGATTTGATTGCCGGAATACAGAGGAGAATAGATCAGCTCATGGATATATATCAGGTGGGAAAGCCTTTTGTGCCATATATAAAAAAGGCAATGCTGCTCAAAGGTATTCCTGTCAAGGATTATTGCTCATTCCCGCTGCCTGTGGCAAATGAAGCTCAGATTTCAAAGCTTGAGGAAATTTTAAAAAAGACAGATGTGATTTAACTATAAAATAAGTTGTTTCAATTAATTTTGTTAGTCTGTAAATGGGTGAAGAATTTCAGTGATGTCCGCTGGAATTCTTTTTTTTCGGCAGGCAATTTATTGTGAGCAAAAAAAGAAATATTTTTGATCTTATTGCCATGTGAATCAAAAAAGTAAAAAGAAGATAACAAAGTAAAAACATGTGCATGGTGTTATGAAGATACCTTTTCTATAATATTAATTGAGGCCAAAAATAATTTTAAAAGACAGGTGTAATTTAATGCGTTGTGGCTGTCAATTTCCCGTCACAATGTACTTGGGATAAGCCTGCAAATTTCAAGCAAGCTCTTCTAAACAGGCTTCTCATTTATGGATACGTTCTTGTTCACTATTGAAACTCATTTCTTAAAAGCTGTGTTCCGGAGGGGCAGCAGATATTTGTTACTGAAAGTAGATGTATCTTAAACTAACACAACGTGTTAATTTAATTATTTGGACAAGCGATTTTATATCGGCTAAGGGAGGAAATATCAATGAATCTAATATGCGGTGAGTATAGCCTTATTTTTAGAGAAGGCGGCATTGAGGTTTTAAAAAACAACAGGCTTTTATATTTTAATAAACGTCCGATGTTTGTGACTGTAAAGACAGCATTTGCCGTTAACGAATTTTATGACGATGCTTATAGTGAGACTGCCGCTTCCGGCAATAAAATCATTGCGAAGGGCGCGCTCACAGTGCCTTCCGGTTCTGTATTCTTTTTTTCGGATGAGTATGAAGCTGCAGGTAATGGATTTAGAATAATCCGGAATGTCAAGGTTCTAAAAGCGGGAGATGACCTGGGCTTTTCGACAAAAATATCTTTTATAATGACTGAATCGGATGATACTCATGAATATAACTGCTTTGCACCCGGTGTCTGGTACAGGCAGAATGAATTCGCACCGGATTACGCTTTTGGAAAAGACCTGGATTGTGAGTATTTCTGGTGCAGGGAAACCTGCTATGCCCTTCCGCTGTTTGCAATGCAAAACATTAAATCGGGAGAGACAGCGGCCCTTTCACGCTGGGGGGCGGATGTAACAATGAGGTCACTTGACCTTGTACAGTCTGAAAACAACACCGATCCCCGGTATACAATTGGGTCCATAGGCATGAGCAGACCTGAAAGCAAAACCGTTAATTACATGTATTACGGTTTTGAAATACGAAAGGAAATATCGACAAAGTGTGATGGGTTGTCCATTGATTATGTTTATCCCGGGTGTGACGGCCAGATGCCCGGAAGAAATAATTTTGGCGGTCTGGACTACAAAAACAGGATCAAAACCTTTCAACGTATCAATCATCCGGTTGAAGCAGGTTTTGAACAAAATTACTCGGTTGCTGTAAATTTCGCACAATATGGCAGCTTTCAGAGCATGATGAGAAATGTCTGGAGGGTGACTTATGACCGTCTTAGGGATAAGTTGTTCGAGGTGGACAACGAAATCCATTTTCACAACTGCATGAAGATACTTGATAAGTACACCCGTCAATACGGTGATTCATATGGTCTGCCCTTTGCCTGCCAGCTGCCTGACATGGACATATCCTGTATATCCTTCCAATTCGGCTTTGTAGGGCAGCAGCCGGGCATAGGTTATCAGTTGTTGCGTTTCGGCCACAAGGAAGACCTACCGGAGGCTTTTGAAAAAGGTGTGAATATTATTGATTTTTGGGTGAGGACGGCAATGACAGACTCAGGGTTGCCTCAAATGTGCTACAATCCCAATATAAAGGGGTTTGAACCATATCCTCACTATATCCGCATGCTTGCCGATGGAATAGAGGCCATACTGGATTCTTATCTATATATGCGCAGGAATGGAGACGAGCGGCCGGACTGGAGGGAATTCTGCAGAAAGACGGCAGACTGGCTGCTAAGCATTCAAAATGAAGACGGCAGCTTTTACCGGTCGTACAATACCGATAATTCCGTCCGGATGTATTCAAAGTCAAATACTCCCAGTGTCATACGTTTTCTTGTGCAATTTTATCTGGTATCGGGTGAAGAGAAATATAAAACTGCTGCAATCAAGGCCGGCGAGTGGTCATTTGATAATGCTTACCTTAACCTGGAATACAGGGGCGGCACCTGTGACAACACTGATATACAGGATAAGGAAGCGGGTATTTATGCCCTGTTCGGCTTCCTGGCATTGTATGATTTGACCGGTGACGACAGGTGGCTGGAAGGTGCCGTTGGTGCTGCCGACTATACCGAGACCTGGACCTATGCCTGGAAATTCCCTGTATGTGCTCCCTGGCCCAAGCATCCTTTCAACAAGTATTCCATCAGCGGGCAGAGCATCATAACAATCGGAGGCGGTGCCGACGTATATATGGCTGCCTGTGCTTATACTTATTACAGGCTATATTTGATAACCTCTGATGAACATTACCTGAATTTTGCCGAATTCATACACAAAAATACCCGCCAATCCAGCGATACAGATGGCAGCATAGGATATATAATGCCCGGTTTGGGGCATGAAAGCGGTAATTTCACCGGACAGATTCTGCAAAGCCATTATCACTGGCTGCCCTGGTGCACTTTCGTGGAAGCCGACCCTTTGTCAAGGCTGTATGATACCTTTGGCGGCTACGAAATTTCGGATGCTCAAATGCTGTCCCTTGAGGAACTCAAAAAAAGAAACCGTATATATGACAATTTTGTATAACATATTATTATAAGGACCAGCAGGAGTACCACATACAGAATGCTGCGGAATATGGTGCCCCTCAATTAGCTTACTTGTTTAAATCTAACTTGAAGTATATACTGGTAGTTTGTAATGTCTAAATTCATATATTGCCGACGGTTAAATTTCCCAAGAACTGCGTTGTCGAAAAGCACTGCTTCGCAGTACTTCGTTGGAATAAAGCGATTATTCCGCCCTCCTCCGCCTGGTCCTGAGAAAATTTTTCTCGTCGGACAATACACGTTTTAGATGTTACAGACTACTGGTTTCAATAACAAAAAATGTGAAAGAGGGTAATTGACTTGAACATTTTACAAACAAATTTAAAAAACAGTATTTTCGGGCGCCTTGTTATAACATTTCTTATAATAATAATTCCTATATATGGACTGGCAATATATATGTATAATTGGGGATTATCTACAGTTAAAATTGAAATATCAAAATCTACTATTGCTCAGGTTTCTTTCTACCTTGAAGGCCTTGAAAAAGAAATTGAACGTATGAAGACCCTGCAATATGACTGCTTGAATGATGAAAATCTCAATAAGCTGGCCATCAGATCACAAATTATGAGCATATATGAATCAACTGAAAGCATGCGACAGCTCCAGCAGAGGTTGGTTACAATAAGAAACAGCAGTGTGTATATAAAAAATGTGAGTGCACACATTCTTCCAATAAACAGAACCATTTCCTCCAACTCTGGTTTGGATGATTTAAATGTGGAAAAATTTAAAGATATCAGAGTTCCTGCAGGGCTGGGCGGGGCGCAGATAATAAGCTATAAAGGAGGACTATATCTAAGTACCCTGCAAAAAAGGGATTTATTAGGCAGTAATCCGCTTTATTCAATTGAAATTGAGTTGGATGAAGATGTTTTCAGGCAGGCCTTAACGCAGTTTAATACTTATAATGGAAGTGGCTCGATTTTAATAAGTATTGTCGATAAAGGTATTATTTCCAATCAGAAAGATGTCGGGAACACTTATGAAATTAAAAATATTATAGATAAAATTAATACAGATACCGACAGCGGCACGGAATATGTTAATATTCAGCAAAAAGGATACTATGTGGTACATGCCAGGTCAACATATCTAAATATGATTCTATTAAAGTATATTCCTCAGGAATATGTGATGAAACCGATCAAGAACTTTAATATATGGGTTTGGGTTTTTTCGGTAGCAGTTATAATTATTATACTTATTTATTCTTTTTCTACCTACAAGTTTATGCACAAACCTCTGGTTCAGTTAGTCAAGTCTTTCCGTAAGGTAGAAAGCGGGGATTTGCAGGTAGCTATCACTCATGATTCAAATAGTGAATTCGGTTATCTATACAAGCGTTTTAATGATATGGTAAAAAATCTTAATAATCTTATAGATCAAGTTTACAATCAGAGAATATTAATGCAGCGGGCAGAGCTAAAACAATTACAATCACAGATAAACCCGCACTTTTTATACAACAGTCTTTTTATGATCAATACTATGGCCTCAATAGGTGATGAAAACCTTGTGCCATTTTCCCGGTATCTTGGTGAATACTTCCGCTTTGTAACCAGAAACTCGGCGGATTATATTCCACTAATTGATGAAATAAACCATGCAAAAGTATATACGAATATACAGTTGATGAGGTTTGCCAAAAGATTGAGGGTGGATTTTGGAGAATGTCCTGAAAAGTATCATAATATAAAAGTACCGCGTCTGATATTGCAGCCCATTATAGAAAATGCATTTGAACATGGTATTGAAAGAAAAAAGAACAGTGGAATTGTATCCGTTTATTTTGAGGAAAATGATAAACAGCTCAATATAATAGTCGAAGATAATGGAAATGATATGACAGATGAAGGACTGTCAGACTTGAAGAAGGCACTGGAGAATACTACAGAAGATTTGGAGATAACGGGAATTTTAAATATCAATCGTCGCATTAAGCTCGTATTTGGAGAAAATAGCGGACTGGCTGTATCAAGAAGTGAAATGGGAGGCCTGAAAGTAATTCTGAAAATTATTGTTTCCGGGGGTGACGAAATTGTACAGAATGTTGATCGTTGATGATGAAGAAATAATTGTTAATAGCTTGTATGAAATATTTAACAATATGAAAAACCTTGATCTTGATGTATATAGGGCATACTCAGGTGAGGAGGCAATTGAATGGTTAAACAGAACCAGGATCGATATTGTCCTGACTGATATCAGAATGCCTGAGATTGACGGCTTGCAGCTGTTGGACATAATTCACAAAAGCTGGCCTCAGTGCAAAGTCATTTTTTTAACAGGGTATGATGAATTTGAGTATGTGTATAAAGCGATTCAGCACAGCGGGGTCAGCTATATTTTAAAAACAGAGGACCATGAAAAGGTTATAGGTGTTGTTGAGAATGCAATTAAAGAGATACAAAAAAGTATAAAAATTGAGGATTTGATTCATAAGGCCAAAGAACAGATGAATATGGCAGCAGATCTCTTTCAGAAGGATTATTTTATCCAACTGCTGAGAGGAGATGCATCATTAAATATAAATAAAGCTCAATTTGAGCAGTTATCTATCTCATTGCATTCTGAACAGCCAATAGTTTTATTACTTGGGCATGTAGATAATATTCCCTCAGATGTGACCTATTGGGACAGGCTTCAGTATCTTTATTCGGTAAGAATGCTTATTAACCGGAATTTGAATCCTCATATAAGAAGTGTAGTTGTGATGGATGAAAACTACAGATTTGTTTTGTTTATTCAGCCAAAGGAACTGTTCATTCAAAATCAAATTCAAAATGAAACCTCGTATTACTATACCAAGACAGTATCATTTTTAAAAGGAACACTTGAGGTTATCCAGTCGGCCTGCAGGGAATCTCTCAATTTATCAATCAGCTTTGCCTTGGGTTCAGAAGCGTGCAACTGGTCAGAGGTATCGCAAAAGTACTTTTTTCTGAACCAGTTGTTGAACTACAGAATTGGTACGGGAATAGAAATGATTCTTATTGATAATGAAATAAAAAATAATCTGTTGGCTACCAATTCGAGTATTGACGTACCTGAACTTGACACCGGAAACGAGCCTCTGGAAATGTCATTAAGAAAAAGAAATTTTGAATCTATTGAGCAATATCTTGAATCCGGGCAAAATGAGAAATTTTTTGAGGTTCTGACTGAAATAATCGACCCGCTGAAATCAATAAGAAGTAAGAACTGTAGTTTGGCAATTGAAGCATATTTTAAGGTATCACTCAGTCTTTTGACATATATCAACCGATGGAAACTAACCGATAAAATTGCTTTCCATATTGCTCAAAACAAACTTATGAGAATTGACATGCATGACACCTGGCTGGATGCTGCTCAATATCTCTATGATATCTCAAATATTATATTTAAGCTTCAGAATGAGGAGCAAAAAAAGAGAGCTGATAATACAGTTGATTATATTCAGAACTTCGTTCAAAGTCACCTTAGTGAGGATTTATCACTGGTAAGGCTGGCAGAACAGGTATACTTGAATCCCTCATATTTATCCAGGTTGTATAAGCAGTTAACAGGAATAAACCTATCTGAGTATATTGACGGTATTAGGATAAAAAAAGCTAAAGAACTATTACAGAAAGAAAATGTAAAAATACATGAGGCTGCCCGAATGGTGGGATATGAGACAGCGGCATCCTTTACCCGCTTTTTTAGGAAAATTTGCGGCTGTTCACCTCAAGAGTACCATGATTCGGCTGTAGCCGGTAGGCAAATGTTAAACAAGTGAGGAATTTTAGATAATGTACCTGATTTTACAGGGGGATGGTGATTGTTGAAAAAACACTTATATAAATATATTTTATTGGTTTTGGCTTTTTCATTAACAGTTGTACTTTTTATGGCTTGTGCGGGAAGCAGAACGGATAATTTCGCGTCGGAGGACACACTTAAAAGCAGTTTAAATTCTTCATATGGAAAAGTTGCTACAGGTCCTTTGGGAAGATACAATCCAACTATTGATATATCATTTGTACGTGGGATAGATGAGGATTTTGCAAAAAATGTGCTGCCAAAAACGCCTGGAGAAACTATTCAGGATAATCGCTGGCTCAAATTATACAGGGATGAGCTTGGGATAAATGTAAAATATGCGTGGGCTGTAAGAGGTAATGAAACCTCCGATGTATATACTCAAAAGATAAATGTTACACTGGCATCGGGCAATCTTCCGGACGTAATCCTTGTAAACCCGGCACAGTTAAGGCAACTGGTTGATTCCGACATGATTGAGGATATGACTGAATACTTTGAAAAGTATGCATCGCCTCTGACCAAAGAGGTTTATAACCAGGAAGGTACAGCAACATTGGACTCAGCTACTATAAACGGTAAATTGATGGCTGTTTCCGAGCCTTATTCATTTGTTGAGGCAGCACAGTATATCTGGATACGAAATGATTGGCTGAAGAAACTGAATCTGCAGCCTCCGAAATCCATGAATGAGCTTTTAAAGATTGCGAGGGCATTTACAACTATGGATCCTGACGGAAACGGCAGGCAGGATACGTTTGGAATTGCAATTACCAAAGATTTATATGGTGGATGCCTGGGAACAGAGGGCTTTTTTGCAGCCTATCACGCTTACCCCAATATGTGGGTCGAGGACGCTTCGGGAAAACTTGTCTGGGGAAGTACGCTGTCTGAAACAAAGACGGCACTTCGGAAACTTGCCGCTATGTATAAGGCCGGAGAACTGGACAGGGAGTTCAGCGTAAAGGATGGAAGCAAAGTAGCCGAATCTGTAACTGCCGGAAAAGTGGGCATTGAATTTGGAGCCCAGTGGAATCCCATGTACCCGCTTATCAGTAATTTTAATAATGACAATAATGCGGATTGGACAGGATATCCCCTTGTTTCGGCTGACGACAGGAAAGTGATGGTTCCGTTAAAGTTCAGCCAGACAAGGATATTTGCAGTGAAGAAGGGATATCCATATCCCGAGGCACTCATAAAATTAATAAACATGCACCTGGAAAAGAATTGGGGGATTGCGGCCGATTTCAATAAATACTATATGCCTGTTGAGAATGGGGGTGTGGGTGTATGGAAATTCTCACCTGTAGTCCCCAGTCCTCCGTATAAAAATCTGGATGCCTTTCTGGCAATTGATGCGGCGCGGAAGAATGGCAGTCTGGATTCTCTGCACGGTGAGCCAAGAGCAATACAATCCAACCTGGATGCATATACCGGCGGAGATAAAACCAAATGGGGCTGGGAAAAAATTTACGGAACCAATGGTGTTTTTGGTATACTTGAGAAATATAGAACCGGCGGGCAGCTTCTTGCCGAGCGGTTTGTAGGACCGTCTACAAATACAATTGCTGAGAAAAAAGCGGTAATGGACATGATGGAAAAAGAAATATTCATAAAGATCATAATGGGTGAGGAGCCTATTGACCGTTTTGATAAATTTGCAAGCGACTGGTACAAGATAGGAGGCAAAGAAATAACGACAGAAGTAAATAAATGGTATGAATCTGCAAGATAACATATGCAATAAGGTAAGGATTATATCCGGTTTGGGGTATGATCCTTTTTTACGTTTTATATAAAAGGTAAAGAGATGTTAACAAAGTAAAAAAAAGATATGATACTCAATGAATATGAAAAAATCTTGGTAAACAGAAGTTAACAAAGTAAAAACATGTGCATGGTATTGATGGAATACCCCTTCTATAATATATTTGAGGCCTCAAATAATTAAATAATAACAGGAGGAAAACAAATGAAGTTTAATTATTTAAGAAAAGCTGTTTCATTAGCAATGGCTATTTCAATGACTGCGGCACTGTTTACGGCATGCGGCAGTCAAAACTCAACAGACAGTTCAGCATCATCAGCACAAAGTACAACCTCTTCATCAGCAGGAAGTTCCGTTTCTGCAAATAAGGACCCTCTGGGTAAATATGATCCTGCAATCGACATTTCATTTGTCAGGGGAATTGATGATGACCTTGCTGCAAATATCCTGCCCAAAACTCCCGGAGAAACACTGGAAGACAACCGCTGGACGAAGTTGTACAAGGATGAGCTTGGTATAAATGTAAATTATGCATGGACAGTAAAAGGAAATGAAACATCTGATGCATACCTCCAGAAAATCAATGTTACCTTGGCATCGGGAGAACTTCCCGACGTTGTGCTTGTAAATCCTTCGCAGCTTAAGCAGCTTGTTGACTCCGAAATGGTTGAGGATATGACACAGTATTACAACGATTATGCTTCGGAGCAATTAAAGCAATATATGAGTGTAGAAGGAACCGGTAATATTGACTCGGTAACCTTTGACGGAAAAATGATGGCTATTCCTGAAACTGTTGCAATGAACGAAGGTACACAGTATTTGTGGATAAGAAATGACTGGTTGAAGAAGCTCAACCTGCAGCCGCCTAAGGCAATGGACGATGTACTTAAAATTGCAGAAGCCTTTACAACCAAGGATCCTGACGGCAACGGAAAGAACGATACATTCGGACTCCCGGTTACTAAAGACTTATACAGCGGATGTATGGGAACAGAAGGCTTCTTTGCAGGCTATCATGCGTATCCTAATATGTGGGTAGAGGATGGCTCGGGAAAGCTTGTATGGGGAAGCACACTGCCTGAAACAAAGGTAGCTCTTCAGAAGCTTGCCGACATGTACAAGTCCGGCCAGATTGACAAGGAATTCGGGGTAAAGGACGGCGGAAAAGTAGCTGAAACCGTAATTGCCGGTAAATTTGGTCTTGATTACGGAGCCCAGTGGAATCCTATGTATCCTTTGATCAGTAACTATAATAATGACAAGAATGCAGACTGGACAGCTTATCCTATAGTTTCTGCCGACGACAAAAAGGTAATGGTTCCTAACAAGTTTAATCAGACAAGAATCTTTGCTGTTAAAAAAGGATATAAGAACCCTGAAGCACTTGTTAAACTCTTCAACATGCACATAGAAAAGAATTGGGGTAAGACAGCCGACTTCAACAAGTACTATATGCCTGTTGAAAATGGTGCGGTAGGAGTTTGGAAGTTCTCTCCGGTATGCCCTTCTCCTGTATTCAAGAATCTTGATGCATTCATAGCAATAGATGATGCAAGAAAAGCCAATGATTTCAGCACGCTGACCGGCGAGCCGAAGGTTATTCAAGCAAACATAGAAGCCTATGAAAAGGGAGATGATACAATGTGGGGCTGGATGAAAATCTATGGCAAGGACGGTGCTTTCCGCAGCATGGTTGATTACAAGAATAACGATCAACTGTTGAAGGAGAAGTTCACCGGAGCTCCTACAAAGACAATGGCCGAGAAGAAAACCACTCTTGATAAGATGGAAAAGGAAGTATTTATAAAAATTATTATGGGTTCAGTAGCTATTGATGAATTCGATAAGTTTGTAAGTGACTGGAACAAATTGGGCGGTGCTGATATGACCAAGGAAGTTAACGAATGGTACGATTCAGTTAAATCCAAATAAGTTTAACCAGATGGATGGAAGGAAAGGACTCGTGCAGGTATTGACAGTATCCTTTCCTTCTTGTCTACCTGTGGAAGCAGGGAAACATTTAACCAACATATATTCCGATTAGGGGGCATAAGCTTGAAAAACTTAAATATAAAAAAACAACTACCCTTGCATCTGATGATACTTCCGGGATTTATTCTTTTATTGGTATTCAGTTACCTGCCTATGGCCGGTATTGTAATAGCTTTTCAAAAATTTATTCCTGCAAAGGGTTTATTTGGACATCAAAAGTGGATAGGTCTTGACAATTTTAAATATGTCCTTGATCTGCCGAATTTTGGCAGTGTAATATGGAATACAATTTCTATTGCGGTGATGAAAATTATTCTAGGGCTTGTTATTCCGATAATATTTGCTATTTTGATTAATGAAGTTACAAGTAATGCTTTAAAGAGAGGTGTTCAGACACTGATATATCTTCCTCACTTTTTGTCCTGGGTTGTACTTGGAGGTATCCTTATTGATATTCTCTCACCTTCAGGCGGAATAGTTAATGGATTGTTAAAATCTATAGGAATTGAGCCAATATTTTTTCTTGGTGATAATAAATGGTTTCCGACAACCATGGTGTTGACCGAAACATGGAAGGAATTCGGATATGGTACGATAATTTACCTTGCAGCAATCACCGGAATAGATCCAAGCCTGTATGAAGCCGCCCGTATCGACGGAGCCAACAGATGGAAGCAAACATTGAATATCACTTTGCCGGGGATGAAAATGGTTATAGTGCTGCTTATGGTATTAAGTCTTGGAAATCTTTTGAATGCTGGCTTCGACCAGATATTCAATTTATATAGTCCTCCGGTATATCAAAGCGGAGACATTCTTGACACTTTTGTTTATAGAATAGGTTTACTTGATGCGCAATACGGGGTTGCAACTGCCGTCGGACTATTCAAATCTGTGGTTTCGTTCACGCTTATTTCTGTATCTTATTTCTGCGCATATAAATTTGCAGATTACAGGATTTTCTAAGGGGGTATACAATTGAAACTTACAAGTATAAAGAAGAAACTTAGTGTTTTTACCATAATAAACAGTTGTTTTCTTATTTTAGCAGCACTGCTCTGTATTATCCCGCTTATACACATTTTAGCGGTTTCATTCAGCTCAAGCTCGGTAGCCGCGGCAGGGAAGGTTGTTTTCTGGCCGGTTGAATTCTCGTTGAATTCATATGTATATGTTGCAAAGAGAGCTGCTTTTTGGCATTCAATGTTGGTATCAGTTGAAAGGATAGCAATTGGAGGAGCTATAAATCTGGTACTTACAATTTTATGTGCCTATCCATTATCAAAGGAAAGATCGGAATTCAGATTCCGTACATTTTATGCCTGGGCATTTTTCATAACAATGCTGTTCAGCGGCGGACTGATTCCGTGGTATACCGTAATCAGACAGGCAGGATTGCTTGATAGCATATGGGCCCTTGTACTTCCAGGTGCGGTACCCGTTTTCAGCGTAATATTGCTGTTAAACTTTTTCAGAGAGATACCGAAGGAATTGAGTGAGGCGGCTTTTATAGATGGTGCTGGTCACTGGATAACCCTTTGGAAGCTGTATGTTCCTGTGTCAACTCCAGCCCTGGCAACCATAACCCTGTTTTCCCTGGTAGGGCACTGGAACAGTTGGTTTGACGGTCTCATACTCATGAATAAGGCGGAGAATTATCCGCTGCAAAGCTATATACAGACTATTGTTGTTCAGAGATCCTACAGTATGCTTTCACGTCAGGAGATTTCGGAACTTGCAACAGTTTCCGACAGAACTTTAAGATCCTCTCAGATATTTCTGGGTTCACTGCCGATAATACTTGTTTACCCATTCCTTCAGAAGTATTTTGTCAAGGGTATAGTTCTCGGTGGTGTGAAGGGTTGATTAAAACATATCGGATGAAGGCGTTTAGCAAATGATTAATAATATATATTTACTATGTTATACAAGAGAGCCTCAAGAAAGTATGGTTTACTCGGAAAAATTGGCTTATAGCATGCATGCATCTGGCGTATAGTGAGGATGGTAAGAAATTTGAACCGTTAAATCACAATTCCGATGGTGGGGTTAATAGTTGGAGCATGTAGGTATATCCGGATAGGAGAGTTTGATGTTATATGATAAAAATTATTTTGAACGCCGATGTTAAAAAAGGAAAAATAAATAAAAATATATACGGACATTTTTCCGAGCATCTCGGAAGATGCATATATGAAGGGATATGGGTGGGGGAGGATTCCTCCATTCCAAATGTAAAGGGCTTTCGTACCGATGTGATTGAAGCCCTTAAAAAAATAAAAATCCCTATTCTGAGGTGGCCTGGAGGGTGCTTCGCCGACGAATACCACTGGATGGACGGCATAGGGGCAAAAGAAAACAGGCCCTGTATGATAAACACCCATTGGGGTGGTGTGGTGGAAAATAATCATTTTGGCACACACGAGTTTTTGGAATTCTGCGAGCTGATTGGTGCCGAGCCGTATATTTGCGGCAATGTAGGGAGCGGCACTGTTCAGGAGATGCAGCAGTGGGTGGAATACATTACCTTTGATGGTAAATCTCCAATGGCTGACCTAAGAAGAACAAACGGAAAAGAAGGGCCCTGGAGTTTGAAATATTTCGGAGTAGGAAATGAAAACTGGGGCTGCGGCGGAAACATGAGGGCCGAGTACTATGCGGATCAATATAGAAGATATGCTACCTATGTAAGAAACTTCGGAGATAACAAGATATATAAAATAGCAGGCGGTGCATCGGTAGATGACTATCACTGGACCGAAGTGCTTATGAGGGAAGCCGGAAAGCAAATGGATGGTTTGAGCCTGCATTATTATACAAGAGTCTCCAAAGACTGGTCGGTGCGGGGATCAGCAACAGAGTTTGAGGAAAATGAATGGTTTTCGGTTTTACAGAATGCTTTTTATATGGAAGAACTTGTGAACAGGCATGCTACAATCATGGACAAATATGACCCTGAGAAAAAAATCGGTTTGATAGTTGATGAATGGGGTACCTGGTTCGGTGTGGAGCCTGGGACAAATCCCGGATTCCTATACCAGCAGAATACCTTGAGGGATGCACTTGCAGCAGGAGTTCATTTCAATATATTTAATAATCATTGTGACAGGGTTCAAATGGCAAACATAGCACAGATGATAAATGTCCTTCAGGCGGTAATCCTTACTGAAGGTCAAAAAATGCTGCTGACACCTACATATCATGTATTTGATATGTATAAGGTACATCATGATGCCCAGCTGTTGTCAATGGAGTATGAAAGTCCCGATTATGCTTTTGGCGGGGATAAAATACCTCGGATAAGTGTTTCCTCCTCTCAGGATAAAGATGGAAAAATACATGTATCTATCTGTAATTTGAATCCTTCACAGGGGGCTGACGTAGATATTGATATACGCGGAGTTGCAGCACAAAGTTGCGCCGGTACTATTTTAACTGCTAACGAAATGAATGCAAAAAATACTTTTGAAGCTCCAAACAATATAACAACGAAGGTTTTTAAAAATATCTTCCTTGCAAACAACCATGTTGCAGGGAAACTACCGCCAAAGTCGGTAGTTATGCTGGAAATAATCTAATTTAAGCAAAACTTTACGGGTTTATTATAAAATACCCTCTATTAACAATGTACAATACGTTTTTGACTGGTTAATTTGCCCTGCGGCTGCGTTGAGGCCGCTTGCAAGGCACAAAGCCTTACTGCACGCCTTTGCCTTGCCGCAAGCCAAGGACGACGACAAAGAAAAGTGGCAAAATAGCCGGCGTGAGGCGTGTTATACATTGTCAATAGAGGGTAATTATCATTAATCGGAAAATCTTATAAATTTATTTCCGGCAACTTTTATGTCCAGGCAGACGGATAAATGGTCAGGGCATTTGGGTGTTGTTAATCATGGTCGGCAGAGCTGAAATAGATGGTGAAAATGTTAATAAAAAATCCAATTATATGGATAGACCCTTCTGGCAAAAAGCTGCCGGAGCCAGCCGGCAGTATCTGCATATTTCCTGTGACAAGGATACCGGAATGGCACCGGAATACGCAGAATTTGACGGAACACCAAAAAAGTTGTTCAGGGATTTCCAGTTCTATTCCGATGCCTATCGTGTCGCAATGAATATTGGTTTGGATGCAGCCTGGTTCAACAAGGATGCATCACTTGGAGAAATTGTTGATAGGCTTCAAGTCTTTTTCAGTGAAAACACAACATTTGGTCAATATAAAGCTTATACAATAAAAGGTGAACCCTTTGATGAACCGGCCATGCATTCGGTTGCCATAATCGCAACCAATGCCGCCGGGTCGCTGGCAGCGAGAGGAAAGTACAGGCTGCAATGGGTTCGGGATTTCTGGGAACTGCCCTTAAGAAAGGGAGAGAGAAGATACTATGATAACTGCTTGTATTTTTTCTGTTTGCTAATGCTGGCAGGAGAATATAATATGTATATATAGCCCGCAGGTATTTAAGGGCTATCTGAATCTGGGAGGAAAGCCATGAAAAGAATAAAAATTACCGATGAGGTAAAAGGAACTTTTAAAAACAACTGGAACTTTTGCGTCGGAACAGAGAGAATGGGTATAGCACTTCAAAAGGAATACCTGGATACTCTCGAATTTGTCCGGAAAGCAATAAACTTTAAATATATAAGGGGACATGGGCTGCTGCATGATGATACGGCCATATACCGGGAATATGAGATAGGCGGGGAAATCAAGCCTTTTTATAATTTTACATATATAGACAGGATATTTGATTCTTTTCTGGAACGAGGCCTTAAGCCGTTTGTTGAGCTGGGATTTATGCCGTCGAAACTTGCATCGGGAGATCAAACGGTATTTTATTGGAAGGGAAATGTTACTCCTCCAAAGGACTATGATAAATGGAAGGGCTTGATTCAAGCCCTGGTAAATCATTTTATCGACAGGTACGGAATTGAGGAAGTACTCCAGTGGCCTTTTGAGGTGTGGAATGAGCCAAATCTGGACATATTCTGGAAGGATGCGGATAAAGCCGAGTACTTTAAACTGTACAGGGTTACTGCTTTTGCAATCAAGGAAATCCATAAAGGACTGCAGGTTGGCGGCCCTGCCATATGCGGGGGAGCAGACCACTGGATTGAGGATTTCCTGCGGTTCTGTCATAAAGAAACCGTTCCGGTAGATTTTGTTTCGAGACATCTGTACTCTTCAAAACAGCCAAAACTTCAGACACATGAACTGGTCTATCAGGATTTGGCTGAACCCGAGGATATGCTGAAGGAATTGAAAGCAGTCAGGGAGCTGATCAATGCCTCTCCCTTCCCCGGACTGCCTTTTCACATAACAGAATACAATACCTCGTACACTCCGTTGAACCCGGTTCACGATACCTGCCTTAACGCAGCTTATCTGGCACGGATTATCAGTGAAGCCGGAGACATTGTTGATTCTTTTTCCTATTGGACTTTCAGTGATGTTTTTGAAGAGCTTGATGTCCCAAGAGCGCAATTTCATGGAGGCTTCGGCCTGGTTGCGCTTAACAATATTCCAAAGCCTACATATCATATGTTCAGCTTTTTTGAAAAGATGGGAAGGTATATATTATACAGGGACGAAAGCATGCTGGTGACCCGGAAAAGTGACCAAACGGTAACCATTACCGCATGGAATCCGGAGATGACGAAGGGAGAGGACTTTTCCAAAGATATTTCAATTGAACTTGTCCTTCAGGACGGAGAATATTTTATAAAACGGAATACGGTGAATGAGCAATATGGAAACCCCTGGCACGCCTGGATTCAGATGGGGCGCCCAAGATTTCCTGTTAAGAAAGCCGTTGAAACCTTAAGAGAAATTGCCCGGCCGAGGGTTGACTATGACAAATTGAGCTGTACTGGAAATAAGCTGTTACTTGAGCTCACCTTGAGCAAAAATGAAGTAACTTTTCTGGAAATAAGCCGTATAAAAGAAGAATCGGAAACATATTACAGGCTTGATGACAGTATGATACCGGGGTATTAAGGTATGTAAACATAGTTTGGATAAATATTTTCAACAAAAGCTAACCGAACTCTCTCAAATATTATTCATATGAAGCTTGTAATAAGCCCTCCGGTATTCCCGGGGGGTTATTTTTTCATGCTGCTTGAAAAGCCTTAAAAAATACTTATCATCAGAGAAGCCCAATTCTGATGATATCTCCTTCACATTTTTATCTGATTGGATAAGCAGTTCCCTTGCTTTTGCAATTCTGATTTTATTTATATATTCCTGCATACTCATTCCCATATGCTTTTTAAAGTACCGTGCCAGATATTCTTTAGTATAATTAAACTCATAAGCCGCTGATGTCAAAGATATATGACCGGTGTAATGGATATTTAACCATTCTATAATCGTTGAGAGTTTTTCCTTTCCGTCCATGTTACCTTTTTTCCCTGATGCCTGGGAAAGGGTTTGTTCTGTGAGCTCGATAGCCAGTGAGGTCAAAAAGTAATTCATACTGTGTCTTGTATAATAATTGGACTCTGAGACGTGCAGCAGCTGATGAAATAAAATACTCAGCCTTTCCAGATTGAATGGGTGAAAAAAGCCGGGTAACAGGATTTTGTCCTCAAACCCTGTAAAATAGGGATTATTATTTGTCAATTTTATATCTTCAACTGCTTCCTTCTCATCCAGTATTATATGATTATCGTTACATTGGAAGTGCAGCCAGAAGAAAGAAGTACCCTTTGCTGAAGCGGCATATCCACTGTGTGTATGGCCGGGAAGCAGCAACAGGAAATCGCCTTCTCCCAAAACAAATCTGTCATCGTCCTGTTGGATATATATATTTCCGCGTATACCAATAATAATTTCAAAGCTGTCAATAACACGCTCCATGTGCTGCCAGACTGTATCGGAAGTGAATACTCCCGCTGATAAAAAATTCAAGGGTTTTGTGATATCTGTTTTTAAATAATACATAGGTTAATATTATCCACCTTTTGTGTTTTTTATCTACTTACAATTGCTGTTTTATTTGTCATACTTATATTGTAAAGGCATTTTAGTATATCAGCAACATACAGTTTTATACACCTTTAAAAAAGGAGAGGGATTTCTATGGATAAAATTATTACTTCTCAGCCCGTTTCAATTAAAAATGTGACTGTTTCAGATCCATTCTGGTCGGAATATGTGGAACTTGTCAGAAATACTGTGTTACCTTATCAGTGGGAGGCTTTAAATGACCGTATTCCGGATGCCGAACCCAGTTTTGCCGTAAAAAACTTCAGAATTGCTGCTGGACTTGAGAACGGTGAATTCGGAGGACTTGTCTTCCAGGATAGTGATGTGGCAAAATGGTTGGAGGCAGTAGGTTACAGTCTTCAGACCCACCCTGATCCAAAGCTTGAAGAAATAGCTGACGGAATTATTGATATTATTGAGAAGGCACAGCAGCCTGATGGTTACCTGGATACGTATTTTATACTGAAGGATCCCGGGAAAAAGTGGACAAATCTTCATGAATGCCATGAATTATATGTTGCAGGTCATATGATGGAGGCGGCTGTTGCTTATTATAAAGCAACCGGAAAGAGGAAACTGCTGGATGTTATGTGCCGCTTTGCAGATAATATTGATTCGGTGTTTGGTCCTGAGCCCGAAAAAATCCAGGGCTATGACGGGCATCAGGAGGTTGAGCTGGCACTTGTAAAGCTGTATGAAGCAACCGGTAATGAAAGATATCTTAAACTGAGTAAATACTTTATAGATGAGAGGGGAAAAGAACCTAATTTCTTTATAAAGGAATGTGAAAAGAGAGGCTGGTATTCCCATTGGAACAGGGGACAGGTACCTTCACCGGAGCTTGAATACAATCAGGCCCATAAACCTGTACGCCAGCAGGAGGTGGCAGTGGGGCATGCAGTAAGGGCTGTTTATATGTATACTGCCATGGCCGACCTTGCACGAGAAACCGGTGACAAATCAATGCTGGATGCCTGCAGATGTCTTTGGAGCAATATGGTAAACAGACAGATGTATATAACAGGGGGCATAGGCTCAACCCACCATGGAGAGGCATTTTCATTTGATTATGACCTTCCCAATGATACAGTATATGCCGAATCCTGTGCTTCAATAGGGCTGATCTTTTTTGCCCATAGAATGCTGCAGCTGGAACAGCTTGGCGAATACGGAGATGTTATGGAGAGGGCCCTTTATAACACTGTACTGGGTGCAATGTCCCGTGACGGAAGACATTTCTTCTATGTCAATCCTCTGGAGGTATGGCCCGAGGCTTCCGAAAAAAATCCGGGAAAGCATCATGTGAAGCCTGTAAGACAAAAATGGTTCGGCTGTGCCTGCTGTCCGCCTAATATTGCAAGGCTTCTGACTTCACTAAACCAATATATTTATTCCTATAATAAAAATACCGTTTATACTCATCTGTATATCGGAGGAGAAGCTGACATAGAACTTGAGGCGGGGAAAATAAAGCTGAAACAGGAAAGCCGTTATCCATGGAATGGCAGAATAAAAATGACGGTAGTGGCATCAACTGCCGGTAACACATCTCTTGCTTTCAGGATTCCGGGCTGGTGCAAAAACTGGTCTGCCTCCATAAATGGCAAAAAAGCCGATGGTATTGCAAAAGTGGAAAACGGTTATGCGGTATTTACAGATAGCTGGAAGGCCGGAGACGAAATTGAACTTTACATGGATATGACCATTGATATAATTCAGGCAAATCCAAAAGTCCGTGCAAATGCGGGAAGAGTGGCAATTCAAAGAGGACCGCTGGTATATTGCCTGGAGGAAGCAGACAACGGCGGGATACTGTCTGCCGTATCCATAGATGTCAATTCACAATTGTCAGCCGAAACAGACGATAGTCTGACCCAGGGAGCAGTTGTCATAAAAGGAAAGGCATTCAGGACAGGCGGGGAAAATTGGAAAGATGTTTTGTACAAGACTTATTCGGACAATGAAAAGGAAGTGGATTTCAAAGCAGTTCCGTACTTTATGTGGGGAAACAGGAAACCCGGTGAAATGCTGGTGTGGATTCTTAGAAAGTAAAATATGTAAAATTGTTAAAATAACCGGCCGGATAGGCTGGTTATTTTTTGAAGCCCTCGGTATTCATAATATCTGAACTCCTTAAAATAAAAACCTCCATAATTGATATTTATTCTAACATCAACATGGAAGTTTGAAATATACTGCAAAATGTAAAAAAATCATCTGGGTTTGTTATCAAACGCAGGATTAAAGGCATAATAATTTCTGGAATCCAGATGATCCCGAACTACTCTCAAAGCCTCGCCGAATCTCTGGAAATGGACTACTTCTCTTTCGCGGAGGAACTTTATGGGATCTTTTACATCCGGGTCATCCGCAAGCCTTAAAATATTGTCATAGGTGGTCCTTGCTTTCTGCTCGGCTGCAAGGTCCTCAATAAGATCTGTTATTGGATCGCCTTTTGATTGGAAATAGGTGGCTGTAAATGGCATGCCGGATGCAGCCACGGGATACAGTGCAAGTGTGTGGTCAACAAAATAGGTATCAAAACCGCTTTCCTTAATCTCATCAACTGTTAAATCCTTGGTCAGCTGATAAACAATAGCCGAGATTATTTCCATGTGAGCTAACTCTTCAGTGCCTATATCCGTCAATACGCCCTTGGTTTCCCTATAAGGCATGGTGTACCTTTGATTGAGGTAACGAAGAGAAGCGGCCAGTTCACCGTCGGGCCCGCCGGATTTAATATTTTACTAGTTATTCCGGGCAGTTTCTATCTGTTAAATTGAGCATATTTTTTTGGAGAGATTCCGACAGCCTTAATAAAGGCTTTCAGAAAATTACTGTAGTCGTTGAAGCCGCATTTTTCACAGGTTTCTGTCACTGACCTTCCCTCGTTAAGCAAAGACTTGGCTATGGTTATTCTTCTTGCAGTAACATATTTATTTATTGTTGTGCCGGTGGCGGCCTTAAAAATACGGCATAGATAAGAACCGCTTATGTAAAAGTGGTTTGAAAGCGTTTCAATGGTCAGGTCGTTTTGAATATTCTGATTTATGTAGGTTAAAATATCGTCGACCTGGGCATTATGGGTTGACTGATTTTCTGTATGCTGATTATTGCAATTCTTGTTATAAATTTTATTTAAAAATACCATTAGTTCAATTAATGCAGCCTGTTCCGTCAGGTCGGAGCCAAAGCCGCCCGAGTCAAGGATTTTATGTATAAAATACATAAAACGTCTCTGGGCTTCAGGGTCAAGATGTAGTTTATGGGCAGCAGAGGACTCTCTGTGTTTAAAACAATTGTTCAGATCGGTTTTTTCGGAAGAAAGGTTTAAAAGGTAGTCGGGAAATATGGACAAAACGATCCTCTCATGAACCTCCTTGTCTATCTGGGCTAAATAGTGACTTTCATACTGATTTATTAAAAAAATGTCGCCGGGGATTATATCATAAAATCTATTATCAATGAGAAATTGTTTACCTCCGGAAATCGAATAATAGATCTCATAGCAATCATGTATATGCATGTCCATGGTTTTTTCTTCATTGTACAGATGAGCTATGGAAAAATATTTTTGTGAAATGCAAGAGTTGATTGACTGCTTGCATGAAGAAAATTCTCTCATTAAATTTCCTCCTATAAATAAGATTAAGAATTAACTCAATTATAATTTGTTTGTTCAATATTTGCAATATTTATGAAAATTTATCACAAGAATTAGTATAACCGTACTGCTATACTGAAACTGCAAAGACTTTGATTTCAAAATTTTTTTTGGTATTTAATTTATTGACATAAGAAAGGTTGTGGTGAGATAACATGGAAATTCGAACAGCTGCATCGCCTAAAGATGTGAAAAATTACACGACAGAAAGATTGAGAGAGGAGTTCCTGATACAGGGATTATTTCGATCCGATGAAATCAAGCTGGTTTACAGCCATATAGATCGTATCATAACCGGCACGGCTACCCCTGTATCCGGAAAATTGCAACTGACGGCCGGAGAGGAACTGCGGGCCGACTATTTCCTTCAGAGAAGAGAGTTGGGAGTCATCAATATCGGGGGAAAAGGTGAAATTACAATTGATGGCAGAACCTATGAAGTGAACTCCATGGATGGCATGTACATTGGGCTGGGGGCGAAGGATATTTCTTTTGCCAGCCGGGACGGCAGCAATCCGGCAAAGTTCTATCTAAACAGTACCCCTGCCCACAGAGCTTACCCTACGGTTTTGATAAAAAGGGAGGGGAATGCCGGGGAAGGTGTTGTAGTAATAAAGGCTGAGAACAAGGTTGAACTTGGAAGTCTGGAAGAATCAAATCACAGGGTCATTTGCAAATATATCCTTCCGGGCCAGGTGGAAAGCTGTCAGCTGGTTATGGGAATGACTTCCCTGAAACCCGGAAGTGTATGGAACACAATGCCCTGCCATACCCATGACAGGCGTATGGAAGTTTACCTGTACTTTGATATACCCGAGACTGCATTTGTTATGCATTATATGGGAGAACCTGCTGAGACAAGGCATATAGTTGTCCGGAATGAGGAGGCCGTTATTTCGCCAAGTTGGTCAATACATGCCGGAGCCGGCTCCAGAGCCTACACTTTCATATGGGGTATGGCGGGTGAAAATCAGGCCTTCAATGATATGGATGCCGTGGCCATGAAGGATTTAAAATAAAAAATTAAATGCTTATATACATAAAAAACATGTATTTTGAGAGGAGCGGGCAATGAGTTTATTAAATCAGTTTTCACTGGAGGGTAAGATAGCACTGGTAACAGGAGCGTCCTACGGAATTGGTTTTGCAATTGCAAGCGCATATGCAGAAGCGGGAGCAACCATTGTATTTAATGATATAAAGCAGGAATTCGTCCACAAGGGAATTGCGGCATATGCGGAAAAGGGTATCAGAGCACATGGCTACGTATGCGATGTAACTGATGAAGCAAGAGTAAATGACATGGTTGCACAGATTGAAAATGATGTCGGAACAGTTGACATTCTTGTGAACAATGCCGGTATTATTAAGCGCATTCCCATGTGTGAAATGAGTGCCGAAGAATTCAGACAGGTTATAGATGTGGATCTTAATGCGCCTTTCATCGTTTCAAAAGCAGTTATACCGGGAATGATAAAAAAAGGACACGGTAAAATAATAAATATCTGTTCAATGATGAGTGAACTTGGACGGGAAACGGTAGCTGCATATGCAGCCGCAAAGGGAGGACTGAAAATGCTTACTAAAAACATTGCCTCGGAATACGGGGAGTTCAATATTCAGTGCAACGGCATCGGCCCTGGTTATATTGCAACCCCGCAGACGGCACCTCTTCGCGAACTGCAGCCCGATGGATCTAGACACCCGTTTGACCAGTTTATAATAGCTAAAACACCAGCGGCACGTTGGGGAGAAACCGCTGATCTACAGGGACCGGCCATTTTTCTGGCATCCCCGGCTTCGGATTTTGTAAATGGTCACATACTTTATGTAGATGGGGGAATATTGGCTTATATAGGGAAGCAACCCGGGTAATAACAGAAAAATATATTGATAATATTAATGTATTGGTAAAATTCCAAACAAAACACCTGCGTGTGTAAACAGTTAGAATAATGTTTACACACGCAGGTGTTTTGTTGTATAAACTATTCATATTTGAAGTTAATGGAATAAAATACTATGGTCATACTGCACACTCAGGGGCACTGCCACAGCTAAATGTAGGGATTCTGGAAAATGAAATATGCATTATACATGACGCAAAAACAAAGAAAAGGAAGGAAAGCATGTTCTCGGCAATGCGGACCAGTGAGAAAAGAATAATTCTGGGATCTACTTCTAAAATGGGTACCGGAACAAACATTCAAAACAAGCTGGTAGCACTTCATCACCGGGATTGTCCCTGGCGGCCGGCAGATATTGAACAGAGAGACGGAAGGATATTAAGACAGGGTAATGAAAATGAAGAAGTGGAGATCTTCAGGTATGTCACAAAAGATACGTTCGACGCATATCTCTGGCAGATTGTTGAGCAGAAACAGCGGTTTATATCCCAGGTAATGACAAGCAAATCAATAAGCCGGAGCTGCGAGGATATTGACGAGGTAGTATTAAACTATGCTGAAATAAAAGCTTTGGCAATGGGAGATCCAAGAATAAAGGAAAAGATGGATCTGGACATTGAAATAAATAAGCTGCCGGTATTAAAGGCTGTCTGGTCAAAGCAAAGGTATTCGCTGCAGGACAGCATGGTATATTCTATTCCTAAAAATGTAAAGGCAAATGAAGAGAAGATAGAAGCACTCAAGCAGGATATCCAGCTTAGGGATAATAATAGGTTCCAGGAAGATCAATTCAGGATTATACTAAACAATCAAATATTTACTACTGGAATTATGATAAAAGAAAGGATGGATGTGATCATGACACATATAGTTGATGAAAAAATGAAGGATTTCATTGATAAAGAATTATCTGAAATATCCCAAAATAAAGATAGGGTTACAGAAGAAAAAAGACGGATACGGACTGAAATATTCAAATTGTATAAGGTTGAGTATAGTGAACGAACTCACGAGCAGAACAAAAGACTTGAGATATTGCAAGACTACGATAATATGTTGGTAAAGCAGTATGATCTACTCTGCAAGAGGGATATAGCATTATTTCAGATGGTAGCTGGTATTGGGAAAATGTCAATGGAAAGCGAATGCAGGGTGAACCAGGAATTATACAGTAATGAAGATACATTAGACCAATAGAATTATTTATTTTAATATGTGCTATTTAAAAATATTAAGCCAGTGTTCTGGGAAAAGATATTTTAAGTCTAATGCGAACGGAAAGGGAAAATTATGAGTTTTGAAAATTTTGAGAGAGTATGGGAAACAGAATACCTCAAAGCAAGGGTTGATAGAATAACGGATGCAGTGAAAAACAGGAGGTATGATAGTGCATTGGATTATCTTTCTATGATCCAGAGCAAGGCTAAAGATGCTGAGATATTAATCGAAAACATGAAAAAAGATGGACATTAAATGATTAGATAGTAGCGGAAGACATGATCTTTGAAAACTGAATAGTGCGGTCAGGAGTGAAACTTAACATAGAAATTTTCCAAGTGTAGTATTGTTGTAATGAGTTACCTTTAAAATCAGTATTGTTTGAAAATGCGATGTAAATATTGGAGGGAATATCTTGAAATATAAAAATCTATTTATTGATATTGAATTGCCATTAGATGGCATGGGGATTGTTTTTTATTCTGATGGGGCTGTAAAAGACATCAAAGAAGGATATAATTATTTTCAAAATGAATATAGTGATCCTAAACAAGTAGCAGAACACATTAAAAAAGGAGATATTGTTGGATTTTGTACAGGTTCTGGTGGAAATTATACATTAAAGTTCAGAAGTGGCTATCCTACAACAGAAATAGATGAAAAATATCCTATACAAATAAGATTAGCAATAGATGTTGACGGAGATAGAATTTACATTAAGGATTTATTTTGGCTTATGGATTGGTATTCAGATTGTCCAAAAGAACAGCAAATAGAAATAGAGAAAGGAATATACCATATTACATTATGTACCATTCAACCAGAATCAGGAATTTTGGGTTATGACCAAACAATTTATGTTTATCTAAATAGGCTGGATGAAATGCCACAATTGACTTGGCAGGGTGTTCCGCAATTATATAAAGATTAACCGAAGGTACTTAATGTTCGTAACATTTATTATATCAAGAATCATTCTATTACCGCACATTCAGAAAAAATGATGTGCGTTTTTTATGCTCATTTCTGACGCAAAACAAGAAAATAATAAATGAAAGAAGGTTTAAGTTTATGAATACTAATTGGATGAAACAATTAGTAGCAATATAGAGTTGAATGATGAGGAAAGAAAGTTAATCAATCAATTATTATCATCCCCATATCGTTACATGTTGAATAAAATCAGGAGTAGATATAGTAAAAATGGTAATAATGAACCTGGGAAAAGGGAAGATAATCTTATTTTCATTGATGATTTAGGTGTTGGTCAATTACAAAATTTATTAGTCAAAATTGATGTATATGTTAAAGAAGAATATGAACTAAGAGTAAGTTTGGAAAGTTATGATGAAAGTTGGCTGATACCTTATTGGGGTTTGAAAGATAACATACGTTCAAAATTGGGTGAATAGAAAACGGCGTAAATAAAGTAATGCTGTTCTTTGAAAACTGAATAGTGCGGTACAGAATTTATAGTTAACTAAAGGTTAACCTAAATATAGTACTGTTTATATTGCGCCGATAGTTGTTCTAGCTTTATAATTAAAAAACCTTAAGGAGACTAATAATGAGAAAGCATATAATTGCATATTTTATGATAATAGTGTTGCTAACAGGTTGCTCTGCACAGAGCATTCCAAAACAGGTTGATACGCCGTCTACCTATACCGAAAACAATACTTTACTTGAATCCATATCTTCCAGTACAAGTCATACAAACACCGAAAATCCAAGCAAACCAATCAAATCAGATCCCAATGCTATATAGTATTATTTGTAATGAATTGTTTTAGATCGGAATTGTTGAATATTGAGAACTTATCGTATTTTGTGCATAGTCATAATGTTTGAGCCTACAAAAAATAGCGATTTAACAAGGGTGATTTTTTTACAAATTGGTAAACAAATGATATTATTTTTACATAACAGTTTGGAGAGTTTACTTTAGATTATTTATATAATATACGGGGGTATCAATTATGAAAAAGAAAGTATCGGAGTTGTCAGTTGAAGAATTCAAGAAAGTGTTCCCAATAATTATAAAAGAATATAACTCAAGTTATAAAGACTGGTACGAAAATGAAAAACAAAATATTTTGAACGCTGTCAAAGCCGAAGATATTGCACGTATTAATCATATTGGGAGTAGTGCGGTGGAAGGTTTGTTAGCGAAGCCCACAATAGACATTTTATTGGAAATTGACGGTTGCTGTAATGTTATAAAGTTAGTTGAAGATCTAAAAGCGATTGGTTATGGTGATGAAATTTTCACTCGAAGCGACGAACCAATGAGATTATTATTGGGTAAAGGCTATTCTTCCGACGGATATGCAGAAAAAGTTTATCACCTCCATGTCAGATACTTGGGAAATTGGGATGAACTATATTTCAGAGATTTTCTTATAGCAAATCCTGATGTGGCAACTGAATATGGAAAATTAAAATTAAATATACTAAAAGATATTGAAAAAGGTATAATAGAACGTCTACCAAATGGAAATCCAAATGGATACTCACAAGCAAAATTAGAATTCGTTAAAAAATATACTAATTCCGCAAAACAAGAATTTCATGATAGATATAAACCAAGATAATAAGCGGAATGCAAAGGTGAATAGTTCGATATCAAAGAAAAAGTGAACTGTCCAAAATCAATAATACACGAAATGGTTGATACGTATTCTTTATTTATAAAGAATGATTCCTTACCGCACCTTCAGTTACTGAATTGCGGTATTTTTATGTCTGTAATTCAGTCGTAAAATAAGAAAAGTATGACGGTGATCCCATGCCGATAGTATAAGTCTATTGTAAATTAATAAATTAAATTGAATCGTTGTAGGTAAGCTTTTAAACGGTACCGGCCTTTCCGACGGGAAAGGACTATGACGAATGAAAATACTAGTTGCTTGTGAAGAAAGCCAAGCAGTGACAAAGGAATTGAGAGCGTTAGGACATGAAGCATATAGTTGTGACATAGAACCATGCAGCGGAGGACACCCGGAATGGCACATAAGACAAGATGTTTTGCCATTAATTAATGGATGGTGTCACTTTTATACATGCGATGGAAAATTCACTATTTTGGGATCTGCATGGGATATGATTATTGCTTTTCCTCCATGCACATATCTTAGTAATGCCGGAGCAAGGCATTTATACAAAGGTGGTAAACTCAATCAAGAACGATACCAAAAAGGGTTAAAAGGCAAAGAGTTTTTTATGATGTTCTACAATGCGAATTGCTCTAAAATAGCAATTGAAAATCCTATTAGCAGCTCAGTGTTTGAAATGCCAAAACATACCCAAGAAATTCAACCTTATCAGTTCGGGCATCCGTTTACTAAAAAAACAAGGTTATGGCTTAGAGGTTTGCCAGCATTAAGGCCAACAAATATTGTAGAACCTATTTCGTCGTATTTACCATCATTAACAAGCAGAAAAATGAAAGATAAATATGGAGTTGCTAAGCGAGGGGAAGATGCAAAAAATAGAGCTAAAACATTTCCGGGCATAGCAAGGGCAATGGCTCAGCAATGGGGATAGATCGCATAATGAATGATAGCAACTCTGAAATATATGTTCTTTGACAGCTGAATTGTGCGGTAAGGATTGAAACTTGACATAGAAATATACCAGATGTAGTATTATTTGTAATAAGTCGGTATTGTTTTTATGTGCGAAGTATTCTATCTACAACAGGGATTGTATAAACGAAGTTATAAAAGGTGGTTTATTTAGATGAAACAGAATTTTGCAAAATATATTTCTATTGTTGGACACCCTTTAATTACTATATCTGCTTTTGTTATAATAGTAATGTTTTCTTTTGAAGAAGTTAATAAAGCCATATTAATTTCATTCTTAATAGTTGGATGTATAATAATACCAAATGTAATAAGGAATTATATTAAAACAAAGAATGGAGAGTATACAAATTTTGATGTATCCATCAGAACTCAAAGACATTCAATGTATTTGTTCGCAATGCTACCTATGTTAATAGTAACTGTTGTTTTGTTCTATACAAGTCAACCAAGAGGCTTATGCTATGGTGTATTATTTGGTTTAGTACTTTTATTAATTTCGTTTATTGTCAATTTTTTTATAAAGTGTTCTGGACACGTATCCTTAACGATTTATCTTTCCTTTTTAGTAATTCCATTGAATATTATTATTGGAATAATTGTTTTGTTGTTTTCCGGACTGATTGGGTGGTCAAGAGTGGAATTGAAAAGGCATACAGTCAAAGAAGTATTTACTGGGGCTGTTATAGGATTCACAGTAGGTTTTTTTATGCTTATAGCAGAAGGAATTATATAATGGGTTTGTTTCGCCTTCTTTATATATCAAGAATCATCCTATTATCGCACATTCAATTAAATGAATTGTGTTTTTTATGCCCATTTTCAGCCGCAAAATAAGAATTTAGAGTCGTTCGGGAATTCATAGTTAAAATAAATATAAACGTAGTTAAAAGTAAACAGGTCTTAGCACCTGTTATTTTTATGCAAATATTCAATAATAAAATGAGAGGAGTAAAAAAAATGAGTAAAATTATTGCAATCGGAAATCAAAAAGGTGGAGTAGGAAAGACAACAACAGCTGTAAACATTGCAGCGGCATTGGTAAGGAGGGGTAAAAAGGTTTTGGGTATCGACCTTGATCCACAGGCAAATATGAGTGAGTATCTTGGATATGATTACAGTACCTTATATAGCATTAGTCATTTAATGATAACTGCTGCTAATAACGATCTTAGTGATGAGGTGATAGCACAGAGCATAGTTCATAATGCTGAAGGTATAGACTATATTCCATCAAATATACAACTTGCCAGCGCTGATTTGTTTCTTTCTAATGTTATGTGTAGAGAGCAGATATTAAAAAGGATTCTGAAAAGAGAAACCTTTGACCAGTATGATGTAATAATTATAGATTGCCTGCCCAGTTTGGGTATTTTGCTTACAAATGCCCTGGCTGCAGCTGACGGCCTTATAATTCCAGTCCAGGCACAGAAATTTGCCCTGGATGGATTGGTTCAATTGGAACAGGTTTACCAAATGGTCAAGCTTAATGTAAATCCTGATCTTAATATTGAGGGTGTTATCCTTACAATGTACGATAACACAAATATGTCAAAGGCTGTTGAAACTGCACTCGAAGCGAAGTATGGCAGTGCGCTCTATGTAACTAGGATTCATAGAAGGATTGAAGCAACAAACAGCACATATGAACAAAAGAGCCTGGTTTCATATAAGAATAGTTTTCTTGGGACTGAGTACATAAGTGTAACAGACGAGTTTATAGAAAGGAGCCTGGTCTAATTGGGGGTAGGAGGAGGTACTAAAATAGACTTTTCAAAGAAGTCTGCGGCTAATGCAAATGAAGCATTTGCAAAAATGTTCAATTTGAGTTCCCAGCAAAGTAATCAAGGCACTTCAGAAGTTGACATAAACCTGCTTGTTCCATTTAAAGATCATCCGTTTCGATTGTACACAGGTGAGAAACTCAAACGTATGGTTGAATCCATAAAAGAAAACGGCGTAATAGAATCCATCATTGTTAGAAAAAAGGAAGACGGCACACATGAGATTCTTGCCGGACATAACAGGGTAAATGCATCAAAACTTGCAGGGCTTTTAAAAATATCGGCAGATATTCGAGAGAATATATCTGATGCTGTAGCAAAGATTATCGTAACGGAGACAAATTTTCTCCGGCGTGATTTTGATGATATGCTGCCCAGTGAGTTAGCAAAGAGCCTGAAAATGCAGCTTGATGCTTTAAAGGAGCTAAAGAGAAATCCAGAGTTTATAAACGCAATTGAAAGTGACTCAAATGCTGATGGGAGTAAGGATGAGGATGAGGGTGCACAAGTTGTGCACCTTGGCAAAAGTAGAGATTCTGTCGCAAAAAAAAATAAAATGAATAGAGAAAATGTTCGTCGATATATCCGTCTTAATTTTCTCAACGAAGGCTTACTCAACATGGTTGATGATGGAGATATTAAACTTGTCCCTGCAGTAAGTCTTTCATATTTGATAGAGGAAGAACAGAATATTCTTCTCAGTATCCTTAAATCAAACGATTACCGGATTGATATTAAGCGGGCTGAAAAACTTAAGGAAAGGAGTGGCAAGCTGACTGAGGATGATATATTTGCCATAGCATCCGGAGAGTTTTTTGAGAAAAAGAAAAAGGCCAAGGTTACTGCTATAACACTAAAGCAAAAGGTTATCTCAAAATACTTCACTGCTTATGCAACCCAGACAGAAATAGCATCTACTATTGATATTGCACTGGAGGAATATTTTGAGAGACGAAGGCAGTTGACAGAGGATACTGAAAAAGAAAATAGCGAGGAGGTAGAAAGTCATGAAGAAAATTGATATGTACAAACCTGGGGGGAAAGGCAAGGAGCCAGTACGGAAAACAATTATGGAGATAACTGAAGAACTGCAGAAAAGACTTGAGAGTCAGGGGATTATGCCTGATTCTTCTTTTTTGTCATCAAACTTTAAAAGCTCTCAAAAAAATCAGTTTCCCTTTGGCAAAATTTCGGGAACAATCTCTTTAGGAAGTGAAGAAGTTAATGCTTTTTTGAGTATTGCAGGTGAGGATGATTCTGATCTAAAAGGAAGAATGTTTATCGTCCAATTTAAAACAGAGAATAAAAACACAGTTGAGGCTATAAAAAAAGCATCAGCAGCACTAAATGTGATGTTGGAAAGCTTTTGGGTTAACACTGATGATAATGAGAAAGTCCAGGAAACTCAAGCCGATATTACTAAACAAAAAGATACGGCAAAGAAAACTGAAAAGAATGCAGCTATAATAAAACAATCCGCTGATCCAAAGGAAGTGGCTATATCAATACATAAGGCATTGCTTAATCCGGATATTGCAGATGAATTCAACAAGCTTCAGCAGCAGGGCAAGGATGAACAGCGACTGCAGTCAGAAGAAACGGTGAAAACAATAACCATTCCGACCGGTGCAAAGGCGCTGAATGATGAAAAGATTGTAGGGTATTTTTCAAAAGAAACAACAGATAAAAATAACGGTCCTGTAAAGGAAAATGATAATACTAGTAATGATGGCAGTATAAAGAACCAGTTGGTCAGTGTTAACTTTACTCCGGAGCAGGCTGAAGTTGTTATTCAATTGTTGGAAGAAAACCAAAAGAAATATGAGCCAAAGAGTTCCATGTTTGGATTATTGGGCGATGTTGTTGGTAAGATGCTGCAGGCATTAAGCAGGAAGCTTGATCAAATAATAGATTCTGAAAAAATTGTAAATGAAAAACTCAATTCCATCTATTCAGCAATAAATAATGAGAATTATGAACTGTTTGTTGATAGATATAAAGCTCTGGAGCAGAAAATAAAGTATTGCCACGATATCATTTGTGAAGCTGCTCAAGGAAAGAATATACAGAGTGCTAACATAATCAATCATATACTGAATAAAGAAAAAGTTCCCGTTTCCATCAGAACGCTTCAGAATGCATTCGTTACTGCTATTGACAATAATATTGATTCGGCCCTGAGTATATACAGATATGCAGATGCAAATTTACATGGCGAAGCTCATTTTGATACAATCAGAGGATTTTTAAGCCATGCACTGAATACACTGCCGGATAATGAAGCCGAGAAATTTATTAATGTTTCGAGCATCAGGGCATTTGATGACACAGTAATATTTAAGGAAATGATCCGGGCTGAAAAGTATGATCTTCTAAATTCCAGTCTTCAGCACTGTAACAATGTCAATGAGCATGCACCTTCCCTATTCTATTTTGCTGCACAAAGAAAAGATGCTGATGCGCTGCATGTTCTTGCAAGAAAAGGTGCCGATGTAAATGAGAATAATGGTGAAGCGTTATATACCTGCTTTGAAACCAATAAGCTTGAAACAGCCAAGATTCTTATAAACTATGGAGCAGATGTACAGTCATTGGTAAGCCGTGTTGAACAGATCCGGAAGGCAGCCCCAAACTATTCGCTTTCAGAAAACAATATAAGTTTCTTGAATGAACTGTATAAATATTGTGGGCTGGGTGAATATAGGCTATTTCAACAGCTTAATCAAACGGTTGAACAACAGAATGAGGTACACGGTGAAGATGGAGATCTCGGTGTACATGATGGAAGTTGGTGATAGATATGAAAAGATTTACTGATGAACAGATATTACAAGCCAACAGAGTCAGTTTACTGGATCTATCAAGGAAACTCGGGTATCAACCTGTAAAAAAATATTCCAATTATCATATTCCGGATCATGGTGGGCTGTATATAAGCGATGAACGAAACGCATTTTATTGTGGTGCCCAGGAATCAGGTGGTGGTCCCATTCAGTTTCTAATGAAATTTGAAAATATGAGCTGGCTGGAGTCAATGAAGTATCTGGTAGATGATGATCAGGTGGTTTTACATACGAGAAAAGAAAACTGGGATTCACCTAAAGAAGAAAAACATATAGAATTCAAACTTCCTGAAAAATCTCAAACTTCATACAAAAGATTATTTGCATATCTATTGAAAGCCCGCGGCCTGGACAAAGACATTGTAATGGATCTCGTTAACCAGAAAAAAATATATGAAAGCCATCCGCATCACAATGTAGTTTTTGTAGGGTATGATGAAAATGGAGTGCCGCATCAGGCATTTCAAAGGGGAACTGTAACCGGACTTTCTTTTAAGGGTGAAGTTACAGGTAGTAATAAAGATTACTGTTTTAAAATGAATGGCAACGGAGATAGTGCTACTGTATATGAAGCAGCCATTGATGCTATCAGCCATGCTTCAATACTGAAGCACTTCGGTATGAGCTGGAAGAAGGAACACAGAATAGCTTTAGGCGGATTGTCGGATAGGCCATTAAATAATTTTCTAAAATTACACCCTGAGATAAAAAATATAACTTTTGCTCTTGATAATGATTACGATGCTAAATTCTCAAATGGAAGCCCTGCTCCAAACTGGGGACAGCGAGCGGCTGAGAAATTTGCAGAAAAGTATTCAAAGCTGGGATATACAACTTCAATTGAAAAACCAATGGCTAAAGATTGGAATGACGAGCTGATGAATATACATTTATCAGAAGCAGAAGTGCAAAAAATGAATAGCAAATCTCAAAATGATCCTGAGACTTTTGGCAACCATGATGAACTTGAGGATGCAATGTAGGAGAAAAAACCATATGAAATTCGGAAAAATTTCTTTTTCAGTATCATTTCTGCGGAGTTTGACCCTGAAAAATCAGGGGGTGTGGGGGAGAAATCCCCCAATTCCGTACAAAAAACGCCCCTTTTTTGGGGCGGATATGTACGGCAGGAATAGTCGGGTGACACACCCGACGGAATACAGCCTGCCAGCAAAGCTGGCAGCGGGTGACATGGAAAAATTCGGGTGACATACGGGTGACAAAACCTCGAAAGTCAGTTATAATGAGGGTTAAGAACGTTTTACTTGTTGTGAAGCGCTTAGACAGGAAATGTGGTAAAATATAGCCATATTGTGTAGTATTTGAGGAGGATATTAAAATGCGAAATTTACCGGAAATGTTATCCGGAATTGATGTTTTATTAAACGAATTAAACAGTTATAGACCTCTTACAAAGAGTGAAGTTAATCGCCTACGGGAAGAGTTCCTGATAAATTTCACATATAATTCAAATGCTATTGAGGGTAATACACTTACATTGCAGGAGACAGCATTAATATTAAATGAAGGGATCACTATTGGAGAGAAACCTCTCAAAGATCATCTTGAAGTAATTGGGCATAAGGAAGCATATTTATTTATAGAGGAACTTGTTAAAGACAAAACAGAGCTATCTGAAAGAGTAATCAAAGACATTCATACTTTAGTTTTAATGGAGCAAAGGGAAAATAGAGGAGTTTACAGGCGTTTGCCTGTAATGATAATGGGTGCGGTTCACACACCTCCGCAGCCTTATATGGTTCCTGTTAAGATGGAACAACTTCTAAATGAATATACAAAAAATGCTGAAGAACATATTGTAAAAAAGGTTGCAAAGTTTCACCTGGATTTTGAAGCTATTCATCCATTCATAGACGGAAACGGAAGAACCGGAAGGCTTATTTTAAACCTTGAATTGATGAAGCATGGCTTCCCGCCAATCAACATCAAATTCAGCGATAGAAAACGATATTATAACTGTTTCACGAGTTATCACACCAATAATAACCCGGGAGAAATGATATTACTTATTGCTGAAAATGTTGAAAGTGAAATCAATAGGTATATTGAAATCATAAAAATGGCAAATGATATAACAGAAGGGAAGTACCCAGAAGAAATACAGGAAGATGATGAAAACCAGGAAATATAAAAAGAAAAACGGAGGAGAAAATGAAAGATAAGTATTCTTTATCAAGAGCAGAAAATGTTTTTGTTGCCAAGAAATTATTTTATGAAGCAATACATTGCGGAGCCAAGCTTGGTGACACAAATATTACTCTGCCTGAAACTATGACAATCCTCAATGGTGTTAACATTCCCAATGTTACTATAGATGATATACAAACAGTACTTAACATGCGTGATGCATGGAGATATTTACTAAAAAGCATTGATGACACATTTGATTTAAAATATGTGTGCTTCCTTAATTCATATGTTTCAAGGAATGAAAGTATTGAATGGGGTGTGCTCCGCAAAGGGAATGTCGGCATAGGCGGAACAAACTATAAACCTAAAATTCCTGTTGAGAGTGAAATAACCCTAGGGATTGATAGTATCATACAACAGAATATTTCGGTAACAGAAAAGGCAATAAAGTTGTTTTTGTTTATTGCAAGAAGTCAGATGTTCTGGGATGGTAATAAACGAACAAGCCTGCTTAGTGCTAACAAATTATTGATATCTCAAGGAAAGGGTGTCCTGGTTATCCCAGAAAATGTACTAAACGATTTCCATGTACGACTTACCTCTTTCTATGAAAGCAATGATTATTCAAAAATTGACTCATTCTTATATGAGAAGTGCATACATGGAATTGATTATGAACAAGTAGAAGAACTTAATGAAGATTATGAAATAGAACAATAATAAATTTATGAAATATAGGAGAGCTGCAATAGCTGTAGCTCTTATTTTTTTACCCCAAATATACGCTTTCGGGAGGAGAAACTAATGAAATTAAAAGATGACGAAAATAAACGGTCAATAAGGTTTGAAGCTAGTACAATGGCAGAACTCAAAAAACTGTCTGCACTCAGAAATGTTTATGTATCTGATCTGGTTCGAGAATTTGTAAAAAAGGGCTTAGCGGTTAATAGCTATCAGGAAGATACTGACCTTATACGCGAAATAGTCAGAGAAGAACTAAAAGATGTCTTGGAGCCACAGATCAACAGAGTGGTAAAAATGCTAATGAAAATAGGTAAGGCTGCTGCAGGTACAATGTACTCAAATTTAAATATTATTCAGAATATCATTGATCAGGATCAGCAGGAATTTTATGAGATGGTCAACAGAAGTCTCAGACTTGGAGTTGATTATATGAAGAAAAAGGATACTGAAATTGATGGTTATTTAGGTCAGTTTGATGAAGTAGTATTAGACAGTGATAAACTAAACAAAGGAATGGGAAGTGAAATTAAATGAATTCAATTGATAAGACAATTGGTTATTACTCAAAAAAGTACAAGCTATTAAGTAACATAATAAAGGAGAACTCTAACTGGTTTAATAAATGTACTGAGGAACAAAATCTGAAAGCAAAAGAAGCAATAATAAAATTTTACTTTGAATACAAAAAATGTAAGCCTGATAAAAAATATTGTGCTAGAATGGAAATGGGACATTTTTCATATTTGATTTATTTGCTTCCGTTAAGGCAAGCTTTAATAGAAGGATTATATCAAAGAGCATGCAATGAGATATACTCTCTTTTGTATTATGACTATTTTTTACAAAAGAGAATAATCGATAACCTGCTCTTTCTCTTGGTAGAATACTTAGAACTGGAAAGTGAGTAATTTATGGAACTATTTAAGAAGACAAAGCAAATCATCACTTCAATTGAAGCCAGGAGAAGTTTTGATAATTCATTGGTTTATATTAGAAGACTTATACGCAGTCAAGATGATAGTGACAAAAAACTACTTCTTCTTGATTATGTACAGGAAGTAATAAAACGGGATCTTCATGCAGAATTTCAAGCAGCAATATTTTATGAAGGATATAAAGTTAGAAAAATCAATGCTCCTTTCCCAATGTTTTTTCGTAATGAAAATGGAGAATCCATTTGTATTGTAACACCAAAGGAATATAAAGAAGTGGATTTGTCAAATGACTGCATATTTGCATTACCATGGAGAGATATAAGCGTAATAAGTACAGTAAATATGCTTTCAGAAATAGATTTTGAATATATCGAAGGAAACCATGGGGCTTTATACTATTATCCTATAAATATTTGTTATGTACATAATGGCAATCATTCAATATCGGCAGGTATGCATTTTAAAAAGGGTAAAATCAAAGCTGATTTTTGTGATGTAACTCCATTGTTCTCTAATATATCTACAGATGGAGCATCCTGGTATAATATTCACACAAATACTGTTATTGAAGAGCTATTTGATTTTAGGATTGGATTGTTATTTGAAGTTGCTAAGATGAAATATAATATCGAAATTTAACAAAACCACACTCAAAATAGATAAATATGTAAATTGCGGTTGAGAAGTATAATGGTTGGGAGTATAATTGGAATAAGTTTGGTTAATGGCATATAGGCAGATGACAATTATTTGCTTATGTTATATAAGTGGAGGAGGATTATGGAGTTTTCACCTTTTGGTGGGTTCGGTGGCATTATGTTCAGTATCGTACCAGTAATCGTAATTATAGGATTTATATTTGTATTTGGTACAATTATTGTTCGTTCGATACAGGGCACAAAACAGTGGAAAAGAAATAATGAATCTCCTGTTCTTACGGTTGACGCAACTGTGGTAACAAAACGGGCAGATGTGCATCACTATCATCACAATACTGCATCAGGGGATATGCACCATATGTCATCATCGACTACATATTATGCTACATTTGAAGTAAGTAGTGGAGACCGGCTGGAATTCGAGGTTCGTGATACTGAGTACGGAATGCTTGTGGAAAAAGATATTGGAAGGCTGACATTTCAAGGTACTCGTTATTTGGGATTTGAGCGTAACAGAATTTAATCGGTATAAAATATAAAAAGCGGTCAGAAGTGTTGCTTGTATTATGGCTAATATGGAAAGTTTTTTGACGTTACTTTATCAAAAGGAGTTATATATGTCAAATATCTTGTTTGATTTTTTAACAGAAAGTTTTTTATTTAATGATTCATATATTGAAACATATTACTCAACTATAACAGAGAAAGAACTTCAATTAGAACTAAGAAAGTATAGAGAATATACTAGAAAAAATTTACCATTAATTGTTTCTGAAATCCAGCAGGGAAAAAATCTTATTAATATTTCAATAGAGTCTTTTGGATATTTGCCAGATGAAAACATGTTAAAACAACTTGCATTGTATTTGGATAGAGTAATTATACCAGATCCAGTTTTTGAATATACTAATGAAAAAGTACAATTACACGTTCCAATAAGCCGAGTTATGGGAATAAATACATCTTTAGACATTAATAGAAAGAACTTGGCTAATGATATAAAATATATGAAAGGTACGGCTTCATTGGTAGCAAATCAATTTGTGAAGTATTTCCCTGTCTCCTTAATCCATGAGCCACCTAAAAATTTACCAATATTCTATTCTGAAAATAATTATTCAGATGATTTACCACCAGAGGTTTTTAAATATTTTTATGAAAAAGCAAAAGTAAATAATGTAGAACGTGTAGACGGGCACATGTGTTATAGAGAAGACAAACCACTAGAATCAGGAACAACGATACATGTTAGTTTTGATGGTGCCCCTGGACATAATGGTATGATATATCAGTATATGGCTTCAAAAGTTGAAAACTTTGACGAAAAGAAAGGGAGCATCTCTTTACTCCAACATATTCCTGATACAATTAACGAAATGGAATTTCGGGCTTGGGTATCACAATCTATAAATCGAGCTGCAATAAGAACTTATTCTGAAGTTTTTAATGAACTAGTTCTTTCGAAACAAATTGAATGTATGTATTTAGCAAAATCACAGTTCACTGCTGACTTATTGAATTTTACTATTGTAAAAAAAGATATTAATACGGATTTAATAAATTTGACAATGAAGCTAGACTTGCCAGTCTTTTACAAAATGTCCTTGGATGATATTATTAGTATTCGATATAATGATGGAGAGGCATTTCATAATTTTAGAACAGAGTTAAATTCAAAACTACTTAACCTAAGGACAATAACAGACGCTAATGAATTAAAGACAGAACTGGAAAATATTTCATTTGAACTTAACGAAGTCCAAGTATTGGAAGTGAACAAAGAATATCGTAAAATTCTTCGTACCCTTGGGGTAGATATTGTTATGCTTACGGGAAGCTTAATTACTAGTTTTTGTACCGGTGGCTTAACATTGATTGGTGCTGCAGGAGTTACAGCGAAAGGAGCTAGCGATTATGCAAAATATTTATCAAAAGTAAAAGAAAACAATGGGTATTTTCTCTGGAAATTAAATAAGTCAATTCGATAAGTGTGTATTGCGTAGTTCAAAGATTTCTAATTATACTTATACTCATTTGGCCAATAACACGATATCACCTGGATTTTTTCAAAGTCAATGTATTTAAATTCTATATGTTACGAATAAAGTATGGGGAGTATTTACAATGTAGTATTTACTTTAAATATGTGTTTGCCTTGAGCCTAGCTCCTTTATTTGGTAAAATTTGATGGTGAAAAATGTAGAATAAACCAAATTATTAAATGGGCAAGTTGGATTTAAGCAGATTTGTGCTTTAGATACATACAAATTTTATGCAAAGGATGTGATGAGGTTAATATGGCAAAACTAACTTTTATAGAAAGAGATTGCTTTGAAAAGCTGTTAGGAATGGGTTCTGGCTATGTTTTGGATTTCTCAAACCGCACATTTCAGGAATTTATCTATGAGATAATGTCTATTGACATATATGTGAAATATCCTGGTCTTTCAAAGGCTAAGATACTAAGAGCAATAATAGCTGAATATGATAATGTTTCTGTAGGTAAGTTGCTTTTAGAACTTATGAGATATATGCAAGGAAAAGGCATGATTGTTGACGGGGACAGAGAGACATTTAAGCAATGTGCAGATATAGGAAATAGACTTATTGGCAAATCCTTAGCCTTCAAGCAGATGTCAGCAACACCAACCAACACAACAAAACCTATAACATCCCTTATTGACTATGACAAATATATAAAAGAATTGCAATCCTTGTCAGACTATGATGACTGTCCACAGTCACGTGGATTTGCCTTTGAAAAATATCTCAAAGAGTTTTTTGAAATCAACGGACTTCAGCCACGGGGTAGTTTTAAGCTTGTTGGTGAGCAGATAGATGGCAGTTTCATCTTACATAACGAGGTTTATTTACTTGAAGCTAAATGGACAAGCAAACCTATAGACAAGGCAAACCTTGTGGTTTTCAATGAGAAGGTATCATCGAAATCAGGTTTTACAAGGGGGTTGTACATAAGCTATTCCGGATATTCTGAGGAGGCGTTAAAGACATTTGCAGTAGGTAGGACAGTAAATATTGTTCTTATGACAGTACAAGAACTAGCAATTTTGCTTTCTCAAAATAAGGACTTCACAGGGTTCCTATGGGGTAAGGTTCGAGCTTTGGCAGAGGAAGGCGATTTTAATAAGTCTATTTTTGAAATGAAATAATTAGGTGGAGACCTTTATGGACTATGCTTTTATTAAAAAAATGAAATATTTAATCAACAGTAGTCATGAAGGTGACTATTGGGATTTTAAGCAGGCTTGGCATACTGAGAATGAACGTCTTTTACATGACATCCTTTGCTTTGCAAACACAGTGCATAATGAAAATAGAAGATGCAGATAAAACCTACTTTCATATTGATGTTGGAGATGAGCATGTGAAGAAAATAGAAAGACACAGACTTTCAATCGGGTTAGCCTTAAATAAGCTATTGAAGGAATATCGAGAGATTACTTAGTAAACTGACTCCAATGAGCTAAAGGCTGCCGAGAGGGTATAGATTTCCCACGAAAAGTAAAATATGAGCCGTATGATTTTTGAGATTGTAAATATAAGCTATATATTTAAAGTACAAGTTAAAAATCTAATTGAAAAAGGCATTAAGCATTGATATGCCAAAGTATTATAGTGCAATTTGTGTTTGAATAGTTTAAGTAAATGAGGAATAAAATGATTAAAAATATTATTAAGGCTTTTCTATTTAAAGAAAATATTGATGACAAGAAAGTAATTGATAATATTGATATTAAAGAGAACATAATTGATAAGCCATTAGATAATGTTGCAAAGTTTAATAACATAATTGATTTTGCATGCGAAGTTATATATAAAACTGAAATTTGGAAAAGGGAATATCCTACTCTATGTACATATTCAAAGGACCATCCAATCACTGATGTTATAAGGCTTTTAGGAAGGAAATTTCAATCAGAATATTTTACAAACGCGTTGGAACAACGAACAGATTCAGAATTACCGGATATTGATCTTGATACAATTTTTTTTGACTATACCGTAGAGTTAACTAATGATGGTAAAAAGTTCTTAGATATTATAGAAAAAAAGGATATAGATAAAATTGTATACCTTAATAAGGACATAATATTACCATGGCCTTGGCATAGAGGAAGACTTGCAAATAATATAGCAAGTATTGGTGAAGGGCGAGTAAATGGTAAATGGAAACAGGACAATAATCATAGAGTTTATTTATATCTACCGATTGGAGTATCTTTTGTTGGCGGGGGTAATCATTCTTTAACAACTGGGATAATTCAAGGTGATGGAATTGTCAAGCCTAATGGTATTTACGACATAACTACGGTTTACAAGTATGTTAAGTGTGATGGCATGAATTATATAAGAATCGAAGATGAACAAATAATATCACCAGTCTATAATATTGAATTTGCAGCTATTTTTGAAATTGGTAGAATGATGATAGAAAAAGGCATTAGTTTTTAAATTTTGATATTACAAAATTACGTTTAAAAATGTGTAGAAATATATACTCTGAATATTACAGTGAAGGGATAGCAAATTTCACATTATCCATATAATTAAAACCTGTAACTCAAATGATTTACAGGTTTTTTTATACCCCAAATTCAATTAAGGACGGTGATCCATATATCAGCGGTAATGTACAAACAGCGGTTTAAGCCGGTTAACTTAAAGAGTACTCCAAATAAAAATGCTGGGCATATCAGATACATAGGTACTCGTCCTGGAGTTATGAAAAATGAAGGTGAAAGGCATGGCCTTTTCGGCAATATATATGATAAGAATTCACTTGAAATAAATCATAAAATCAAGGACGTAATTGAGCTTGTCAGGCAGAAATCAAATGAGAAGAAAAATATCTTCAGATCAGTTATTTCATTTTTGCCGGACAATGCAGCGATTAAACTTGGAGATCCAATAACAAAGGAAGCCTGGCAGGAACTTGTTAAGCAAAACATTGAGATTATTGCTAAAGATAACAATATCAGTTTATCCAATATGAGGTGGGTAGCAGCAGCTCACGATACTCCTAATCATCCTCATGTACATATAGCTTTTTGGGATGAAAGCCAGGAAATTCAGAAGAATTTTGTTCATCCGAAAATACCGGCCGGAATTCGTACAAAGCTTATTAAAAACATTTTTGAAGACGAATTAAGAGAATACTATGAAAATAAAAAGCAGGCAGAGATCCGGATGAAGGATGTTACTTCTGAAATGACTAACGAGTTTGAAGCATATTTGTCCGGATTAACAAGTGATGAGTATTCCAAATTAATAAAAGAAGGTTACGAAATAAACGAGAATCCTGATGAACATATGTGTGAATATCTTGCAGAAAAGCTATTTGAAATCCGTAAGGAAATTCCAAAGGGATCGTTAAAGTTTGAATACCTAAGACCTGATATCAAGGAGAAGTTAATACATTTAGTACGTGAGCTGGTTGATATGAATGATGGTTTACAGGAAGTAATACAGGAACTTGTACAATCAAGGATTGATATAGCCAAAATGTATAACTCTGATGAAATACATTTGGATTCACTATATGATCAATATGAAAAGGAGGCGGAGAAAACCATTGCAAACAAGCTGCTACAGCTTGTCAAAAAGTTTAATGAAAAGGATTGGGAAATAAAAAGTGAAGAATTTAATAGGCAGATAAGAATGCAGCAAACAGAAAGATTAATAACAGATATTTTTGCATCCCTGGCAAGACTCACAAAACAAAGCAGGAAAGACTATATTTCAAGAAAAAAAGTTATAGGAGGTGAGCTTTCAAAACAGGCCAGGAAGGAAAAGGCCAAAGAGCTGGAGTCAACGGGATGGGATATTGAAAAATAAATATTTTGAGGAGGCGCATATTATTAATGCATAACCGGCATATAAAAATGCAGTATGCAACGGTTATAGCAGTATTTTTGCTATTATCCGCTTTTAGCATATTTGCATCAACAGCAATTCATAGGTTCCTGAGCAGAGCTGACCGGGTCCCGCAGTATTATCCGATTAAATATTGTATAAACAGTATTTTGACAGTCGAAAAACATCGACTGCTTTTTTTATGCTTTTTGGGCTTTGCCCTATTACTATCAGCTGCTTTGCTTATTAGTTATAGCAGGAATTATATAAGCAAGCTGCAGCGTATAACTCCAAAGATATACACTCCGGTTGCAGCAGGTCAGAATCAATACGGATCAGCCAGATGGATGAAGGAAAAAGATAAATCAAAAGCGTTTGCAACAACGGTTATAAATCCCAAAAATCAGGTTTTTGAAACCTTGATTGAAGCCGGCAAAGCTGAGAAAGCAATAATAAAAAAACAATGTCGTAGACGAGGAAGACTTAAAGGGTAAAAAGGTTTTTAAGTGGATATTTCAAATACTGAAATCTATATTAAAAAATATATTTAAAATCATACTTACAAAAAAAATAAGAAATAGAATCGATCAATTCAGAGATAAATTAATAAAACTATACTTTCCCGAGACATGGCAAAAGCAGGAGCAGCAAAGAATAGAAAGCGAGATTGACTTAATAGATGATTATATTACTGACGTGGAATATGAGGTGATTGAAGATACTGAAAAGAAAATCCAATCAAAGGACACCGGTTCACTTGCAGTAATGCGGCACTATAAGGAGCTTCCGGAAGTAATAGCGCTATTGCCGGCACAAAAAGGCGGAATAGTAATAGGGATGAAAAAAAAGTGGGGTGGCAAAGAGCTCATATACTATATTTCTGATGATACCCATGTGCTATGTATAGGAGCTACCCGATCAGGAAAGAGCAGAACCTTGGTAATACAGAGTATATGTAATCTTGCACTTGCCGGTGAAAGTATTGTTGCATCGGATCCCAAAGGAGAACTTTTTCAATATACCTGTGCTTTCTTGAGATGGCTTGGATATAATGTTGTGGTTCTGGACTTCAAGAATCCATTAAAGAGCGACAGATATAACCTCCTGCAGCCAGTAATTGATGCAATTGATGATGACAACATACCGGAAGCAACCGAATGTGTATGGGATCTTGTCAGTATCCTGGTAGGCGAGGCAAAAGGTGAAAAGATATGGAATAATGGTGAAGCATCTACAATAGCCTGTGCAATAATGTCTGTGGTGTATGATAACCGAGAAGGGGAAAACCGAAAGTATCAGACTTTGACCAATGTATATTATTTTATTGCAGAAATGTGCAAGCCTGTAGGCAAAAAAATGCCTATCGTTGAATATGTCAAGGAACTTCCGGATAATCATCCTGCCAAACCCCTGGTTGCAATATCAGAAATAGCTCCTGAGAGAACCAGAGGAAGTTTCTATACTGCAGCACTTACTACTTTGAAATTATTTACTTCCAGTTACATAAACGCAATGACAAAAAGTAGTGACTATAACCCGAAGGATCTGGGCCGAAAGAAGACAGCTCTGTTTTTTGTATTACCTGATGAGCGTACAACATATTACAGTATTGCATCAGTTCTGGTATTGCAGCATTACATACTGCTTGTCAATGAAAGTGATGGCAGGGGAGGGAGACTGAAAAAAAGAGTTAACTTTCTTCTTGATGAATTTGGAAACTTTGCTACAATTCCGAATTTTGATACCCTCCTAACCGTTGGTGGTGGTAGGGGAATGAGGTTTAATTTATTCCTTCAGGATTTTGCCCAACTTGAGAAAAAGTATGATGAAAAAGTTGCAAAGACCATAAAAGGAAACTGCCAGGTTTGGGATTACCTTCAGAGTGATAATCAGGATACACTTAAAGAAATATCAGAAAAGCTGGGCAAGTATACAGTATCAACTTATTCATTATCATCACAAAGCGGTAAGAATCAATCGTCACCATCATCTGCTAGTGTTAATCTGATAGGTAGAGAGTTATTGATGACGGATGAAATAAAGCGTATTACAAGGCCATACAGTCTAGTTACATCAAGAGAAGAACCAGTAATAATGTATTCTCCGGATTTATCAAAATGGCACTTTAATAAAATGCTGGGACTTGGTAGTGAAAATCACAATATAAAGGCCCGTGATTACAGGAGTAAGATCCGGCCTGAAAGGATAACAAAGAGACAAGCTGAGAAAATTGAGTTATGGAGCGAATGCTGGAAGTACTGGCAGAAAGTATGTGAGATGCTTCAGGAAACATCAGCAGGACCGGCACCGGTGAAAAGAACAATAAGAATGAACGAAGATTACTTCTGAAACAATTGGAAAAGTCACTTTTCAATGTTTGTATTAATATGGTATTTTGTGTTATATTGTAGTAAATATACTACAATATAACACAAAATCAACCATAAAATAGCTGGAAAGGAATGAATTATGAGCTTTTTTCAAGATTACTTAAAGGAAATTGGTGGAGTAACCATAATCTTATCAACTTTAATAATAATTTTTGGGTATTTATTTTCATTAGGACCTAGAGGAATATTAAATTCATTTGAAACGCATATTTTACCTCAAAACGATAAATACAATGGTATACTTGTATTAGTTTTATCTATTTCGCCAATAATACTAATTTTTATTGCAATATCATCAACGGTTAGTGATGCGGTGTTCTTTTTCGTAATCGGAGCAGTTTTTTTTATCTCATTAATAATATCTAATTATTATATAAAAAAAATAGTCTATTCTAAAGAAGAATATAATACCAAGAAAATCAAGTCGAAATTATTTATAGGACTTACTATAACTTATTTAATGGTAGTGGGTACATTTATGTTTTTTATTGTTTTAGATGGTACTCCAAGTACAATAAAGTTTTTTAAAGATCAATTTTCAGTAGAAGAACAATTTAGTAAATATGTTTCTATATCTATTATTTGTTTAAAAATACTAATATATTATTTTTACATAGCTTTAACAAGTGGGAAATTTTACTCGTTGTATTATTTGTTGGATGCAAAAAAATATATTGCTGCAGGTGAAGGAATTGTTGATATCAATAAAATTGTTTATAAAAATGATTCCAATACTTTAGAAGGTTATTTAGTTGCTGAAAATAAAAAAAGTTATTTATTTAAGCCAGATGGCTATTGCTGCATTCCAATAAATAGAGATATTGTTAAAATGATACCTATCCCAGCTGATGTAAAAAAAACACCTAATAAATAAAAACATCAATATAAATTTGGATATGAAAAAATGCTTGTTTTCATTTACAAATACTTTAAATTAAATTACTAATGTCAACTTTAGCTCTTATTCCTCCAGGAATAAGAGCTATTTTTATACCCAAAATTCAAAAAGAACGGAGAGTGAAGTATTTGGATGTAATTCTGTGTATTAACTGCAAGAAACCGATGAAAGGAGATGATAAAAAGTGGTACTGCTCATGCGGAATGACGGTTTGGAAAGTGACATCAGGAAAGTTACTTTCACCGGCACATTTAAAACAGCTCATGGAGCATGGCCAGACAGAAGAACTTATTTTTAAATCCAAAAAGAACAAGCCCTTTAAAGCCAGACTTGTCGTTAATGGAACAAGAACAGAGTTCGCCTATGATAATGGGGATGAAGATGGAGACGAATCAACAAAGTATATGGCTCTGGACAGAAAGGAGATTAGAGTCAGAGTTGAGTCTGGCCAGCCGGGCATAGTTGATTTAACTATCGAAAGTATAGACATGCCCAGGTTTTTTCAAAAAATTAATTTTGGGTTATGCTCAACCAGGGAGGCTGAGTGCATGGGGATTATAGTGGCTGCTGATTACGCTAAGTTCTATATTCCGGATTACATGGAAAAAACAATGCGTATCCAGGTCAATTCAGAGGAGTTCTCAAATTACATACTTCGTGAGACAAAGCCCAGGGATAAGGAGACTCAGTACTTTGTAAATTTTGCTTGGGAGAAGCTTGGAGTATTCAGGGCATTTGAAGCTGTTTATACACCAAAGAGGAGACGTAAAAATGAAGGCGGTAATGTATCCCGGAAGTTTCCTTTCGGTATCTTCCCATGGCTTGAGAAAATTACTGAAAACCAACATCTGGACGAGAATATCAGAGTTTTTTTACCTCATAACCCTGCCGTATACCGGCAGTTTAAGGCTTCCTTCCACACGGCGCAGCTGCTTGAAGTGGACGATGATGAGTACCTTATTTATGAAGTACCGATAGCACTTGAAAAAGCCTTAGACACCTGGTTTTCTATGGTTAAATCCACTACATTAAATATTAACATTAATGAAAATTCAATTGGAGAAGGGAGTAAACTCAATGAAAAAATTGGGGAAGAAAATTTATAGAAATACAAGAACAGTTGGAGAACAAGTTTTTAGATTATGCATGATTGCAATGATAGTGATATATACAATAGCTTTAAACAGTAATCCTGCTTTTGCAGGTGGTTTTGGTGATAGTGTATTTGCAACTGGAACGAAAAACCTTTTTAAAGACATTGGTACCTGGCTGCTGATACTGGCCCCGATTTCAGGCGGTGTTTTAGGCGTATATTTCTTCATTAGAAGGCAGGCAGCTGATGAGATGGATCAGAAAAAATGGAATGACAGAATTAAAGTTACCATTATTTCAACCCTTGGTGCAGTTTTAGTATCAACAGCAATAGTACTGATTGCATCCTACTACGGAGTAACTGTAAATACAGAAATCAAGTAAACGTTAAGCTCAAATAGAAAGGGTGTGATTTGTTGGATAAGTTACTTGAATTGCTTTGTGCACCTGTAATAAATGATAGTGCAGCATGGCTTGGAAGGATGTTTAACGATCTTGCTTTACTTTCGCTATATATAGAAAATTCAATATCAGTTATATTTGAGAGTGACACTGTCTCAGCCATGTCTCCCAATGCTGACCTGGTAAATAAAGCTGTAAACATAATGTCTACAGCCATGTCTGTACTGCAAAAAGTTTGTTTGGGAATGGCGGTTTCAATGATAATACTTAAATTCTTCAAGAAGGGTTTTGAAACTTATGTTCTCTGGACTGACGGCGATCCGGATGCTGATCCGCTGCTTTTAACTACCAATTTTTTTAAGGCTCTGGCAATGGCTATGTCATTCCCGGTTTTGTACGGATATTTGGCGGATATAACTCAAGCTTTTTCGGATAAGGTTAAAAATGCATGTACTGTAGATTCGGTATTTGATGTTGTAACAGTAATGGGATCAGGACTTTTCTATATAATTGGTTTGCTTGTAGCCCTGATTTTACTTTTGGTTCTATATCTCCAATTTGTAAAAAGGGGTGTGGAAATGTTTGTTCTCAGACTTGCTATACCAATCGGTTGCGTGGGTTTGTTGGATTCCGACCATGCCATGTACAAAGCTATGATGCAAAAACTATATCAGTGTGCGGCAACAATAGTAGTCCAGGTTGGACTGGCGCAGCTTGCATTGAGTGTAATTCTTGCAGGGCATGCGATTATAGGAATAGCGGTAGTGACCGCAGCCCTTTCTACTCCTAAATTCCTGCAGGAGTTTATGGTACCCAGCAGCAGCGGTATAAATTCAGCTACTATATACCAGGTATCAAGAATGTTCCAGATGGCAAAAGGGGTTGTTAAAAAGTAGAGGTGTACATCAATGGAAATAATTCAAGGAATATCAATATGGTTGGGGCCAGCTTGTATAACCGGCTGCACTGTCAGGGCTATATATTGCCTTATAGTGTCAAACTACAGTGAGGATGATTCGGCTATGTATAAGAAACGGGCTAAGAATGCTGTAAAGTTTGCAATAATAGCGGCGCTGGCAGAAACCATAAAGCAGCTTGCAGAGTATTACTATAACGGAGGTAGGAGTATATGACATCAGAAGAAAACAGTATTGACACCTTATACATACCGACAGGACTTAAAACACAAAAAGAGATATATTCAGGGTTTGGTAAACATGAACTTATCCAGGCAGTAATAGGAACGGCCGCTATTGCTGTTCTGGATATATTTTTTGCACTGATTATCTTCAACAATCTGCCGGTATTTATAATCGCATTGCTATTAGGTATCTTTACAAGCGTTATGTGTGTGCAGAAGGATGTAACCAATTTGTCGGTTCTTGATATGATTGTCAATCTGTACAATTACATGCGCTCACAGAAAAAATATTATTACAAGGCATTGGATGAATGGAGGTGGGATCAATGAAAATAGCAGGATTGCTGGAAAATAATGAAATCCGGAACGGTATGAATACCTTTTTAAGCAAGTTTGATATTCAGATAGCCTATGATATGGAGAATATATTAAAGAATGTAAGCAATGTGATCAACTATACGGATATTGAAGCTGTGTTGATAGATGGAGCCGCCAGGCAAAAGGATCAGCATAAAAAACTGCTGTACAACATCAGAGCGCTGCTGCCAAATGTTTTACTTATCTGGTTCTGCCGGGAAAAGGACAGAGACGAAGAGTTTGAAGCCTGGGCTTTTAGTGCGGTTAGTCTTAAAAGTGTTATATACATCAATGACAAAGGGGAAATACCCATTAACAGACTTGTTGATGTTCTCACAGAGGAGCATGAACGGCTGAGGTCCATCGAGGAAGCAAAAAAGCTGAAGGCCGAAAGTGAAAACAAATCAGTCCGGGATAAACAGCAAGTCAAGCAAAAGGTAGTTGAAAAGATAATAGAAAAGCCGGTAATAGTTGAAAAGGAAGTCATAATAGATGTACCTAAAGTTGTGAAAGGGTTGCTTAAAATAGCAACCTTTTCTGTTTCTCCTGGAGCCGGAAGTACAACCATGGCATTAAAGCTTGCCGAACATCTTTCAAAATACGGTAAGGTGGCGGTAATTGAGGTTGACGGATCTTCATCCATTCGATATGCTAAAGCACTTTCGAACTGTGAATACAGGATTTTAAAAAAATCGGAAGAACTTGGAGATGCTTTGTATGAACTATACAGATCCGGATTTAATATCATTGTTACGGATTACGGCTGCCTGTTCAAAATTAGAACTAACGGGACCATAAATGATGATGATGAGACAGCTGTTAACCGCATACTTCTAAAAGAGTTTATAAAAGCTGATGTAAAAATAGGTATGGCTTTTACAGCTCCCTGGCAGTTGGAGAAGCTTAATTTCTTTCTACCTGGTAATGCTGCCTTTGAAGGCTTATGCGGAAAAGCTCATGAGGAACTATGCTTTTTAACCGATGAGGATTCGGCAAAAGCTGAAAAGATTCTCGGAAGAATCAAATGCTTCCATAGAGAAACAGATTTAAGCGGCCTGGCTGAAATTCTATTCCCGGACATAGCAATTCCCAAGCAGAAAAAACAGCACGGCATTTTCAGTTTACTTCCAAAGATACAGGGGGCTATGAACAGATGAAACAAAAAATCAAAGGGATAGCAGGAATAGCTATAATGTTTCTGGCATTGGCTGCTACATATTTTTGGCTGACGCATGGACAGGTGCAGTTGGAATCTGTTACGCTGCTGGTTGCCCAGAAGGATATACCGAGAGGAACAGTTATAGACAATGCAAATAATTATTTTAAACCCGAAAGAATAAATATGAGTTCAGCTGTCACCGGTGCGATAAAGCCTGAAAATATAGACCAACTGAACGGCAGGATAGCGGAACAATTTATACCGGCAAATGGGCAGATAGTAACACAAACCTTCTCGGGAAACAGTGTGGTGCTGAAGGAGAATGAGTTTGTTTTTAAACTGCCGCCAACCTGGGTTTACTCCATCCCATCATCAATCCGGCGCGGTGATAAAATAAGCATCTATGAGATTGACGGGAATATAGATGGCAAACTGGACAACTCTGAGGATCAGGATATAAAGTTGGTAAAGGGAAAAACAGAGTCGATATTTAACACAACTGTTGTCTTTGTAAAGGACAGTACCAACAGAGAAGTAACAGATACAAATGGTAAGGAGCGACTTGACGGATCCTCCCAGGTATCCGCAATAGAAATTATATGTACACGGAGTGATACTCAAATACTTGAAAGCAGTGTGTTGAACGGCAAAAAGCTGATTGTTGTATATAGATAGGGAAAGGGGAAAAGGATGAATATTGTAACACTTATTACAAATGATATTGACCTTTACAATACATTTTTAAGCTATACGCTTTTTGATGAAGTCAATATTGCATCGGGCATTGATGAGAAGACGGAATACGGCAATCTGATTGTTTCTGACAGACTTTATGGAATAAATCGGCTGATAGAAATAGTTGATAACGGATTGAAGGCCGACAGGATCATATATTTATTGAGCTCCAACATGAGCAGCCAATCGGGATACAATTCCCTGGCTGCTCTTTTAAAATCACATAACATAAATGTTTTGCCCCCGAAGCTGACAGACACGCAAATACTTATGAAGTTTTGTGATCTAATCAACCTGCAGGAGAGAAAGATAAACAATGTTGCGGTTCTGTTCGGCGCCGATTCCAAGGTGGGGACAACAATAACCTCATTAGCCCTGGCTGAAAACCTGGCCGATCAAAGTGAAGGAAATGTTGCGGTATTAAATCTATCCGGACATGTGTCGTTTCCGTATGTTGACTTCTACGAGAGTAAGGGCTTGGATAGCATCAGATCAAAGGTTTTCAATAAAATCCTGTCCCAGGATGAATTAAAGGAAGCCATGGTACAAAACAGGGATTTAAAAAATCTGTATATACTTCCTCCTGGCAGAACACTGATTGACTTCAAATATTACGGAACAGATCATATTGAGTACGTTATCAATATGGCAGCGGCAATGTTTAATGTTGTAATAGTTGATGCGGGCTGGTATCCCCATAACAACCTGTATTTTGGTGCGCTCAACTCCACACCGAACAGGTACCTGGTGACAACCCAGGAAGATGCCAGTGCAAATGCCCATTTTATTATCAGACAGCAGGTTTTGGATGAGTATGGCATTACAGTTAAAAGAAATGAAGTTGATCTAAAAGTAGATCATCCCGAAAACATAATGCTTATAGTAAATAAATTCAATGGCGAGGTAAGTACAACTAATTTTGTCAAAAGTTACGACATGATATTTGCAGGTGCGCTGCCCCTTGTACCGATCTCAACTTATGAACTCCAATCCAGGAAAAAGACTCTGAGGGGCTCAAACAAATATTATGATAAGCAACTGGACAAACTGACCGGCCTGATTGCCCTGCTGATGGAATACAAGCTTACAAAAAAGAAAAAGGTAAAGGGGTTTTTCGGGATAGGAGGCCGGCATGAACAGTGAAGCTGTCGATTACAGTAAAATGAAGGAGTTTGACCTTGAAGAACTGCTGAACAGTTCCCGCAGAAAAAGAAAAAAGACTGCCGGTTACGGAGCTTTGGATAATAATTCAAAGTTCCTTTTGTTATGTTCCAGAATAAAAAACCATATTGATGAGGGCTGGCTGAAAGAGCAGAACCAGAACAATACAGAACGGCTGTTGGAAAGACACAAAAATGCTATTTTAGGAAAGGCAACAGAGGTAAATTACCTGAAGGATAAAATTCGGGAGTATCTGAAGGCCAATAAACTTGAAAACGAGCAATATCCAGCCTGGTATAAAAATCTGGTTGATGGTGTTTTTCATGAAAATTGGGGAATAGCCGGTATTGCAGAATGGATGGATATCCCTGACAGCTCTTCGGCCAAGATAATTGGTAACAGGATATTTTATTTTATCAACGGGAAACAAGTTTTAAAGGAGCAGCGAATAAGTGAAAAACGGTTTGAGCAGCTGAGACAGGCTTTGATGTTAAGGGATGAAACCAAAAGGCCCGATGAGGATTATTCTGAGTTGTATATGGAATCAGGCGAACGTGTAACTGTTTATACCGGCAAAAGGGTAGTAGAAGGTCAGTCAACCATGGTTTTCAGAAAATATATATTGAAGGTTTTGACTTTTGACGAGCAGGCCAGGCGCGGCACAATACCCTATAAATTGATACCGGCACTTGAAGCTCTTGCAAAATGCGGGGAAAGAGTTGCATTTATAGGAGCACCCCGTACGGGGAAATCTACAATATTATTAACCTGGCAGCTATATGAAGATCCGGAACTTGAAGGTGTATTAATACAGACTGATCCGGAAATACGGATTCATGAAGTTATGCCCAAAGCTCCGATTGCTTCCCTGGTTGCCTCTGGAGAAGAACTATTTAAATTGGCTTCCGAAATATTAAAGTCCGATGCTGATTACCTGGTTGTACAGGAGGTCAGAGATGGTTACACGGCATATATTGCATCCGAAGCAGGAAACAAGGGAACCAACCGGTTAAAAATAACTTCGCACCTGCAAATACCAGAAGATTTCTGTTATGACCTGGCAAATAAAATCCAGGGTGTGTTTGGTGGAAATATAGACTACCACATGGCCAGAGTTGCAAATAGCTTTAACTTTTTGTTTGAAATGGTTCAGCTGCCCAATGACAGATCACAAAAAAGGCTGAAATCAATTACAGAAATCCGGTTTGACAGTACGACTAATGAGATTAGTTATCATAGAATTTGCGAATACCAGAAGGAGACTGACAGCTGGTGCTTTAGCTGCAGTGTGGGAGACAGGGTTAAGGAAATCGGTGAATTTGAAAATGAAAAGGCTTTTGAGGTTTACAAGGATACATTGAAAGCTCTTGCTGAAAAGTATCCTATGCCCGTGGAAAAAGTAAAAACCATTAAGCTGCATTAAAAGTGTATTAAAGAGAGGTGGTGAATTAAAAAATGAAACTGAGTTTACTTGGTTCGATAATAAGGTTTATAGCACAATTCGGCTGCCTGGCACTGATGGGAACAGGAGTATGGTATGTATTCGGTAATTCCATAAAAAACATGGTAATGGAAGAACACCAGTATAGAAAGCTTGTAAAGACCATCAGTGCAAAAAAGAATCCAAAGCAAAGCATTTTCATGAAGCATATTTACAAGGTATTATCAACAGCCTTAACCCGGAACATACCAAAGTCCGGGGCACATATATTTGTCATAGGCAGCGCTGCTGTTTTTATTTTCAGTTTCCTGTCCCTGCTAAAACTTTATTCAATAATATTCAGCCTGGGGCTGGCTGCCTTCATAGCGACCTTCCCATACTGGCTGTTAAGGATAAAACTTTGGTCGGCACAAATAAACAGTTCCTATGACGGTGTTTTTCTCGTTACCAGTATCACCAACGATTATAAACAGCATTATTTTAACATGAAGAAAGCCATTGAAAAAAGTGCTGTCAGAAGTGACACGGGAAGTTATTCAATGAGAAACCTATACAGATTATCCATTGCTCTTAAATCCTATCAATCAGATGAAGAACTTGAGAATGCAATTATGCAGTTTGTGTACGCTTACAACACTGAATGGGCCGTTTTATTAGGGCTTAACATCAAAATAGCCGTACAAAGGGGATTAAATGTCAGCAGCGGCCTTGAGGATATCCATAAAAAGCTCAAGGATAGCAAGGAGCAAATCGAAGGGAGTAAAAGATACAATAGTGAAGCATTTGCAATGATAAGAGTACTGCTTATCCCACTGTACTTGGGATCTATTTATGTTGCTGTAAAAACCTTTGGTTTTTCTCTTAGAAAATTCTTTGAATACCAATTCATGAACCCTGTAGGTTTGCGAATGGGGATTATAACCTTCCTGCTTATGGCATTAAGCTTTACAGTCCTTTTTGCCATAAGGAAACCAAAATATGACTTGTAGGAGGATAGAAATGATTTTAAAGATTTTTCCTTTGGTAGTAATACTTATGATTTTTATAATTGGAGCTGTTTTGTATAAAAAATCCTTCAGGTATGAGGCCGGACTTAAATTTTCAATAGATGTAACCAGGAGGAGCTTAACAAAATATGCTGAATGGTTTAGAAAAGAGTTTACAAATACAAACGCTGATTATTTATTGAAGCAGGCAGGAATTAAAATGCCTGCTTTTTTATATCAGCTGATCAGGTATCCAATATTCTTATCGTGGCTTGCTTATATGGGCTACGAAAGATTAAGCAGGGGTATAAATGTCAATCTCCTGGTGATCCTCTGGATTCTTGCATTCATTGCAACAATGCCCTGCCAGAAATTACTGGGAGTTAAAAGTCCATTTTATATTGTGATTGAAAGAATCAGCAAAAGAAAAAAGGAAAAAAGCAATGTTGAAATATACAGATGCCTCAGTCAGTTAAAAAACATTGCCATTTCCATATCAAATAAAACGCTATCCGCAGAGTATATCATTCGTGAAATAACCAAGTTTACCAAGGCTACAAAACCTCATTTCCAAAGATTGCTGTGGTTTTGGTGTGAAGGCAGGCAAAAGGAAGGCCAGGAGTACTTTTCAAATTCCATAGGAACGGAAGCCGCTAAGTCCCTGGCCAGCCTCCTGGCTAAATTGGACTATATACCGCCGGATAAATTTATCTCACAAATCGAACTGTTTCAGAACCAGGTGGAAGAAGACAGAAAAACCGCGGTAAAAGTATCAAGGGAAGCACAAGGAAATTTTGTATTTGGGTTAGCTTTGGCTGCAGGATTTTCTATCTGTTTAAATTTCCTTGCAGTTGTTGTAGGAATAGATGGCTTCGATGTTCTCAAGCAATTGTTATTTTAACACTTCAATTACCGGGAGGAGGTGGACGCATGAAAGAAAGCAAGACTTTAATCTTAACCATAAAGTTTATAGTTGGTTTTGTAGTCGGAGCAGCCGGAGTTTCATTATATTTCTTATTAAAGTAGCAGAACAAACATAATAATATTTAAATTTGAGAGGAGATTTTTATCATGAAAGATTTTTTAGTATTACTTGCAGGACTGTTATTAGGAGTATTTTTGTTCGTAGTTGTTTGGGGAACAGGTGGTAATGACAGTTCAAGCCTGGCCGGTAAGTCGAAAACCATTTTTGACAATGTAACAACTGAAATGACCACCAAGGTTAAGCCATAAGGGGTGAGTGTGTATGAAGGACTTTCTTGTAACCATAGCGGGTATTATGCTGGGTACCATGCTGTTTGTATTAATTCTGGGCGGACCGGGTGAATCGGTTTCTTTAAAATCAGAAACGGGAAACGTAATGAAAAATACCGTTCAGCAGATGCATGAAATAAAACCATGAAATAAAACCATAATGAGATACATAGTAAGGGGTAGTAAGCAGATTTACTGCCCCTTATTAATGTTAATGGGAGAGTGAGGGGAATGAAAAATTTCTTGGCCGGTCTGGCAATCATACTATTACTGATTGTATTTCCGCTGCAATCCGTTCTCGAAATATCAAACGAACGTCGGCTGCAAAAGTTCTCGGACGTAGTATATGAAGCGGCTCAAACCGCCAGACTTGACGGATACTTCAAACAAGAGACAATAGATAGATTAAAGCAGGATTTGATAAATGAGTTTCCGGATTTATCTGAGAGCGATATATATATTAACGTAACAACTACCAGAAAATATAGAACCTATGTATTTGATGATAGAGAGACAATAAACTACGATGTCCGGATTCCAATAAGAAAAATCGTTGCAGTACCTGCCTTTTGGGGAATATCAGACAGTGATAACAAGGCAACGGCGGTACGATCCAGTTTTGTTTTAAGTGAGGTGCCGGCACCATGAAAGCATTTTTATTTGGTTTAGCAGCCTTTATATTTTCACTGTTTGTATGGCTTTTTTGCCATGATTACAACCTGAATCATATGTATTACATGCAACTCAGGACAACGACAGAAGAAGCATCTGTAGCTGCTGCAATGTTTATTGACCCCTGGGAAGAAAGTGAAGGGAGGATTGTATTTAATCAGGCTGAAGGGCATAAGGCAATAGAGGCTATAATAAAGTCAATGCTGAAGACCAACGACAGTCTTATACCGGTTGCAGAAAGCTACTGGCGGGATCAAATATCATACAACGTATACTTTTATGATGATTCCAATACTACCTATCCATATTACTTTACTGATCCAGATACCGGTTATAAATTTACAGTAAACAGGCCCTCGGTATTGGTTACAATTAATGCCGGCAAGGCAAGATATACAATTAAAGGAGTCATTGACGAAACACAAAATGTGCGAAGTGCAGCACATGAAATCGTGGGTTATTAATGCTAAAAGTAAAAGCAGGGATACTGAAAATAAATACAAATAATTCCTGTAATGCCTGAAAATGCTTGATTTCAGAGGCTTTTTATGGTAAAATATAGGTAAGAAATAAATATTATTCAATGCCAATTTTAAGGGGATTGAATGTAAAGGGTGGTAGTCATCTCTGCATCTCTTTTACAAAAGAGAAGGGAGGTGGCAGGTATGAATACTTTCGAAACAATATCTTTAATGATAATGTTCTCAATGTTTCTCATATCTTTTCTCTCCTTGATTATTACTATAATCAAGCTTATTGAGCGAAAAAAATAATCACCCTGTCTGACCCACAGAGTGATTAGATTAAAAATCTTGTCATGATGTAGAGTTGACTGCCACTTATGTGGACATTCAATCTCCTTAATAATATTATACCAAATTCATTTCAAAAGTAAACATATGTCAAATCAAATTTTACATGAGTCAAAGGAGAATTTAATATGAGAAACTTAATCAAAAAAGTAATAGTACTATTATTAGCATTATCTATCTTAATATTTCCGGAAATACAGGTAAATGCATCACAAGATATAAAGACAACCTTTAAGGATGTTAAATCAACGTCCTGGTACTTCACATATGTTACAAAGCTGGCTGATTTAAAAATTACAGGTGGGTATGAAGATGGCACATACAGACCAAATAATTCCGTAACCAGGGCAGAATTCGTCACTTTCCTGTGTAATGTCAAAGGATATAAGCAGATGCAGGGAAATCCATTTATTGATTCCCGGGAGAGCTGGGCATCCGGATATATAACAGCTGCATTGGCAAACGGAATTATTGATATACCTGCAGATCAAAAGTTTTATCCTAATTATGCAATTACAAGGTTAGAGGCTGTTGAAATGATGTGCAGAGCTTTGAATATTTCGGCTGATGAAAAGATGGAAACACCATATACTGATGTTAAAGACAATAAAGGGTATTCGACAGCAGCATATTCAAACTATCTTATGCAGGGATCACTGGATAAAGATAAGCGTTATTTCTATCCAGGAACAAAAATAACCAGGGCAGAGACTGCCACAATAATTGTAAATGCTTATGATTACAACTTGGATAAAATGGCTTACCTTAACAAGAGAATAGAAGAAGAAAAAGCAAAAAAAGAAGAAGCTGAAAAATATGCTGCCTGGCAGGAAAGTGTAAAAGGTATATCTCCATCACTTTTAAACAACAAGGATTACTTGAAAAAAGGTTCTGTATATGAGAGCAACAAATATCTGAAAGAAGAAACCACCTTCATGAAGAATTGGGGTGCGAAATATGGAATGACTGAGGATGAACTTGCTAATGAAGTTGTAAGGGTTGGTAATGATATAATGAATCTTTGGTACAATGCCGACTATAGAAAATTAGATGTATTGGAGAAGGGTTTTAAATCAATTGCAGATCAGGTATTCATTATCAATTACATGAAAAGAAATATAGAATATGTAAAGAATAATAAATTTGTGTCTGAAGGAAAGTTTCAAACAAGTACTGGACTTATAATAATTGAAGATGATGGTGATTTTGCATTAAGGGGAACAATAAAATATAGATATTTAAGTCCTACAAGTGATGATGTATTAAAATCTGAAATTGTGGGATCAACAGGGAAACAAATTGTACTTAATACATGGTATGAGCAGGATTATAGAATAACTTTTTATCCCGAGGAAACCGGATTAAAATTTACTGGGATGGATGCTATTTCTGCTGTTCGTTTATGTGAGTAAGGAGTGAAACATATGAATAATATACATACTAAAACATTTTCAACTATGGCAATAATTATATTAATATTATTTAATACATTTACACCAGTATTTGCTGGAACTAGTGGAAGCACAGTATTGAAGTTAAATAGTGATGGCGCGGGGCACAATGCTTTAACAATGACAGTTAACCCCGTGCCATCTACATCACCATTACAAGCTTTCTGTGTTGGATGGCAGTTTGAGTTTAGTAATTCTAAAGGGTCAATTTCAGTTTCATTGGAGTTAACAGAAGTAAAATTTACGAGTGGAAGTAAGGATTTTAAATTCGCTTTATCACCGGATTATATAGGCTTGACATCAGGTATTAAAGGCTTTAAAAGCATACGTGATGCTGTAAGTGATAAGGCCACCTTCGATAAAATAGTAAAACAAGGATGCACTGTTACTGCAAATGCAATAATTCGCAAATATACTATTTCAAATGGGAAAATGGTAGCTACAAATACTTACGCATACAATAAGGGAGATATAGATTCTAATTTTTCTGAATTTACTGACACCTTTAAGAGCAACACCAAAGATAACTATTTTGAGTTAACTGTACCAATACCACCAGAATCTGTTCCAGCGCCAGATCCAAATGTGGAAATTACTCTGCCGGTTAACGGTTCAACAGTCTTGCGTGGAACAGTTGTGCCATTCAAAGGATGGGGAACAGGTGTACATCATATCGGAGGGTTTGTAGATGATAAATTTCTTGAAGAGCAGGGCAATCCCTCTGATGATTATAATGATAAAATGTGGTTTGAAACAACGGTAAAGCTTGATGAATTAGGGCCACATACTTTTTATTTATTAGGCCGTAACGCTGCAACAGGAGGAGATACACATAAATCAAAAGTACATACAGTTTATGTAATAGATCCTCCACCGAATTCGGGAACCATCTACGTAAAGGGGCTTGATATAGATACAAATAAAGAGATTTCAGAAGCAACATATGAAATACCTGGCGTTGAATACGGAAAAGCTAAAACAGTTACATACACCCCTGTAACAGCATACAAGGTGCAGGGTTCATATCAGACGTTCTCAACTTCTGTCCCGGACAAGTCAAAAATGGAAACTGCAACTTCACAGACAGTGACATTATCATCAACGAATAAAAATGCCTATGTATATTTCTGGTATAAAGTTGACAACACAGTTCCGCCGGTAAAACCACCACCAAAAATAAACTATGATCCTATAGCAATTATTAATAATCCGGCCGTGGCCTATGCAGGTGATGATGTATTAATTGACGGCAGCCGGTCATATGACACTGATGGATACATAGAAAGATACGTATGGGAAGTACCAGGAACATATGGAACTGACAATGATAATCCGTGGGCAAATGATCTGAATAACGCTGAACAAGATACTGATAAAGGGACGGTGTGGTATCCCAAAGTTGGAACATACCCTATTAGCCTGGAGGTTATTGACGATGGTAATTGTTCCGGCTATGACCAAAGCATCATTGAAATAATAGAGCCTAAGCCAGAAGTAAATATTGATGTCCTGGCGGATAAAATTAAGGAAAACAGAAAAATAACACTGGATACCTCTAAAAGTAAATCAGCGACAAGGTTTCCTATTGATTGGAGCCTGACTACATGGAGCATACAGCCTGTAAATGGCACCGGAGCTACCGGTGATTACGGAGTAAGGCTGGAAAATGGTACGGTATATAAAAATGTTAATAGTATTGCTTACTTATATAAAGGCGGAGCCTGGGAGAATACAGGACTCGCCTTTATTTCTGTTTTAAAAGGCCAAAAAACCATACAATTTCAGGCCAGGGACAGCGGTCAATATAAAATAACTGTGTCTATGACTAATACTTATGTATTTAACAGTGCTGTCCATTATTCAAATACTGTTGACAGGACTATTACTGTAGTTGAGGATTTGGCACCTGTAGCAGATTTCAGCGGATCAGAAAGCAATATACGTGAATTTGAAAATCCTATTGATAAAACCCTGCAAAAATATGGTGTTATCCCTGTTATTTGCACTTCAACCTCACCCGATGGTGATCCCATAGGTAAAAGGATATGGTCTGCCAGGTATGACAGTGACAATGATCTCGCCCAGGGCTCCGGAGTGGCAGCAGCATTTGCAGATGAAACAACCATATATCCATACACAGGTACCGATCCATTTACAAGCGGTATCAGGTTGGTGGTTGACAGTGAATACGATTCTACAGCAGAAATCTGGTCATATGAGGTTGGAAAATTTACCGAAGCGTTACAGGTATACGAGGATATTCCCGATTCAGAAACCGTTAAGGAACTTCTATTGCAGAGTGATTATAAAAGCAGTTATGTGCAAGGGTGGTAAACGGAGGAGCACCTATGAAAAAATTTAATTATTTACTTATATCGATTTTAATAATAACACTAATAAGCCAAAGCTCAGCTTTGGCTTTTAATATTCAGGAGATGAAAAATACTGCTCCTGTAGCAAACTTCACGGTTGAAAAGAGTCGTGAAGTCAAATTACTTGTATTGACGGATTATGCCGGCGCAGAGAACGCCAACTTAAAAAACGCATTAACTAGTATGAGAAGCGAACTTGCCAACTATGCAAAAATCAACATTGAGTATGCAAGTCCGCCTGACAAAACAATAGGGACCCAGCAGGGCAGTATTACAATAAACTACTGGGGTATAAACGGTTATGCTACTTACAAAAAAACAGGTTATACCTGGTCTGTAAACCCCTACGGACAAACTAGCAGGCAGGATTTTAACAATACACAGGTTACAGATAATTTCGTATATTCAACTACTATCGAACTGCCAGAAGGACAAACTCCAACCCAACCTTATGGTGTTCCCAACAGATATATAAAGTCAGCTCTGAAAACAGATACTGCAAACCAAATGGGGAACAGGGATTACTATGAATGGACACTTATGAATGCGTCCGGTATATGTGCCGGTAAATTTGCGATTACTACACAGTACGCATACTACTATCCGAATGGTGCTGTCCAGGAACTCAGTATATCTTTTTCTGAACCTACTTTTACATATGACACAGCCTGGTCAATTCAAGGCTCTCAGGATACAACGGTAACAAATTCCGTAACCGGCTGGGATTTATCAAATTTAAATTATGAAGTTCCCAGCAATACAGACACATTTGTAATTTTTGCTCTTAACAACGAGGATACAAACTATTACACTTCGCACCTGGCATCAAACTACAGATTGGGCCAGCTCCGGAACGACAGTAATCTTGGAAAGTTTGTTAAGGATAGTGAAGCAAGGGTATATTCCATCTGCTCGGATACCTTGGAGAACACTAATTTAACTACAAATCCACAGTATCCGGTGACATTTAACGGTGCAGCTCAAAATATATCTTTGAGAGATTTGATTGAATCCAGCTTTGACGGCAGAAGCATAGGACAGAAAAACGTAACCGGTCTTGTAAACAAAATAAAGGAAAATGTCAAAAGGCCTTCTGACAAGGTGGACATGATAGTGGCTACTGATAAAGATATATCAAGTACAAACAGCTTTGTTAACAGCATTAAGGATAATATAAGCTCTGATGTAGATTTCAAAACAAATGTTGTTAATATGGATTTTCTTGAAGATGTAGACACCTGGAAAAAATATGTGACAAAGGGTGATTATAAGAGTTATTCTCAATATAATACCGATGCCACACTCTTACTTTGTGGTAATGGGGAGTTATGGGCGCGGGGCAGCAATCTTATAGGAGGGAACTACCAGGGAAATGAAGTATATGGTCTGTTTGGACAGAGTACAACAACTAAAACCTACAGTAGCTTTATTAAAATAGCTACAGATGTAAAAGATGCATATTTCTACAATAGTAGCAGTGGCTATTCCATTTACATAATAAAAAATGATGGGGCATTGTGGGTTTGCGGTGCCAATGGAGTGACATTCAATTCACGTCTTGGATATGACATGCCAATACAGTATCAGGAATTTACAAACACTTACTGGACCGGTGTAAGATCACTTGCTTTTGATGTTAATGAATTTTGGGTAATGTACATGGTAACGGATACAGGTGTATACAAGCGTGTGCTGAACTGGGATAACTCAATGGTTCCAGTAGCAAAAGACCCTTATGCTCCGGCCAATACCCAGTATATACTTGGTGTTGGCGGTAGTAGTCTTTATTATATATCTAACGACGGAAACATAGATTATACGTATTGGTCAAATGGTAGTCCGCAAAGACCACTTTATCATAGCGGAAAATTGCCTTATCCTATAAAGGATTTATCAACGGCCAGGGATGCGGCAAGACAAGCTGTTATACTTTGTACTGATAATAAGGTGTATAATCTGCAAGGACAGGTATCTATAAATATACCTATAAAACAGGCTATTATGGGTAAATCAACATATGGTGTTACTTATTTAGTGGCAACTGACGGTAAAATATATAGTAATACTTCCGGAGGTTGGAGCACTTATAATGTGCCTGCAGCTGATAAAATATTGTTTATACAGGATAATAGTGGTGCTACCGGAGGACTTGTAGTAAGAACTCTCAGCGGTGAAATTGGTTATATAGGCCGTCTTAACTACGAAAATATATTTAAGACTGATATTACAACCACTTATGATGCTGCAAGATATTATGCAAACAATGGAGGAGGAGTACCCACAGTCTTTGATGCTTCAGTTGGTGATACTGCTGCCGATTATTTGCAAATAGGCGACCATTTTGCATATGTGAACAAGCAGGGCAATATTTGTTATGTTAATTGCGATTATTTGGGAATGGATGCTTATGGATTATACAAATACAAATACACTACTGTCAATTGTGGTAAGGTAGATTCAGCTTTTGATATTACCACTAAGCCTGTAAAAGCATTCTCAAAGTCGAAAATATTCAACACTCAGTTAAGGGATGGGTCAGAGAGGTACTTTATATATATTTCCGATAATGTCAAAAAAGATACTTACTTTCATGCTCCGTCGGATTATTTGCTGTTGGATAATTTGGACAGCACGGTTTTAAATTATCTAAATGCTAACAGATTCAATATTTACGTTGTTTCTCCGGCCGAAGTTAGGGACTTGAAATTACAATATCCATATATCCCCGTTAACAGGCAGCAGTATTCCTTAAGAGAATTGATATATAACTCTGTTATGGACAGCGCATTCTGCAAGGATGAAAACACGGTCAGAACCCTTATTGTAAGGAAGTATGACACATTTACAAAGCAAGGCAGTACAACACTTACGCTATTGGTAAATGAAGAAAGTGTCCGCTATAACCAGATTTACAGCGATTTTGAGCACGACCCGAAATATTCAGATAAATGGCAGTATACCCATGACCCGACCTACTTTGATAACTCAAATGGGATGGACAGTAACTCAGGCAAGTGGATCACCGAACCGTTGTACACCTTCAGCAAAGTTGGAAAATATACAGTAGTTGCACAATTCAGGGATAACCCGAAAGATGACAACAGGTTTGACAACTACCGGCTTTGGTCAAATGTTTCGGCGCCAGCCACAATTATTGTACACCGCAGACCTATAGCCTTATTTACAGTGAGTTCGAGATACAATGAAACCACTAAGCTCTGCACTCTCAGAGCAAACAATACGTCCTATGATCTGGATCATCAAATAAGCAGATCTGACAAAGGTATTGCACAAAGCTCATTTGAGTACAAACTTAGTACTGACAGTACCTGGTTATCAGGATTGCCCACAAATGTTCCTGTAAACAAAACATATAATATGCGCTTAAAAGCAAGGGACATCGAAGGGGCCTGGAGTAACTATTATTATCAGGATTTCACGACGGTACCGGTAAATTCAAATGAACCTCCGGAGGTCACTATTACAAAATCTTTGTCTTATGTTTACGAAGGTGATGATCTTGTACTTTATATGAAGCCGACTGATCCTGATAATGATAACATGGATCTTGTTTTGGAGGAAAAGAAGGATTCGGGATCATGGAAAACTGTATTTACAAAAACCGCTTGTGCTTCAGGTTCCACTCAAACTTATTCCATAACTAAAATACCGGCCGGAAACTACCAATACAGAGTAACTGTTATAGATCCGGACGGGGAATCGGGCAGCGCCTCATTAAGCTTTACAGCGTACCCGCTGGGCATAAATGGTGTTGTAGATCATACACCTATTTGGAAAATGAATTGGATAAACTATAACAAGCATTTGCAGAGCATTGGAAAGCCCATATTTGGGAATGAAACATTCTTTACCGGTGAAAAGTATATACTTAGTGCAACCACCACCAAAATATCACCTGAAAGCAGCATAACGGCATCAAATGTAAGTGTTAAAATCGTTGAGAGAAACTATAGTCCTGTCTTGCTTACTAAGCAAAGCTCAAATACTTTTACCGGTGATATGTGGAATGAGGATATGAAGGGAACCAGGTGGCGGGGAAAACAAGCAACTTTCCTTTTTACTGTTACGTATAGTAACGGTACCATGAAAACAGACACAGTCGTAACAAATATTATTGATGACGATTATTTCAGAGTAAAAATGTCATTCTAAATACATAAAGGAAAAAGAGATCAGTCCAGGACCCTCCCGAGGTACAACTGATCTCTTTTTCATCAAAAAACTCCTCAGAAAAAGAATATCAAAAACAATACTATTTTGTCAATATGTGTAAGTTATAAACAGCCCTTAAAGCTGTTTTTTTCTTTTTCAGTAACGTATTTTGAATAAATGGCCAAGGTCATTTAAATAAAAGGAAAGGATGTGTGTATCAATGATTATTATGTCAGGCAGATTGGCACGGGATTGTGAAGTAAGAGAGGGGGTATCTGACAAAGGCAGGCCTTATGCAGTGCTGAATAACTGTGTTTTCGTAAACAATAAGGAGCTGGGACAGGATGTTCCAATGAATATTACTGCATGGGGAGAGAACGCAAGATTTATTCAGGAAAACTTTCAGAAAGGGGATAGTATCCAGCTGGTAGCCCAGGAAACACCACATGATAGAAAGGTTGGAGACAAAAAATTTACTGAGTGTGTTTTCACAGTAAGAAAAGTTCTTGACTGGGATATGTACATAAATACGGTCAAATTCCTGGGCAACACTTTATCACGGTTGGAAAACAGTTATACCGAACGAGCTCAGGAAACTCAAAACGAAAACCAGGACAATCAGAATAGCGATATGAACAGAGATGCAGATAATTCATATTATCCTGAACCGGAGGAAGAAGAAATTTAAAGTATTTGAATGAAGCCAGGGCGGTAGAAAAACTTATTCTACCGCCCTAAATATTTCAGGTCGAAGAGAGAGGGGGATAAAAGTATGCTGATCATTTCAGGAAGGTTGGCAATGGAACCGGTGGCAAAGAAGGTCATAATAGAAGGAAAGAAAAGAGTTGTCCTGGATAATTGCGTATTTGTAAATACGGCAGGGAGGGTTAAAAACAATGTGCCGGTTAATATATCCGCATGGGATAAAAATGCAACATATATAGCCCAGAATTTTGGTAAGAGTGAAAAAATCCACCTGGTAGGAATTGAAAAACTGGACAATATCAGAATTAAAAATAAAACCTATGGTATATGCACTTTTACTGTAGTCAAAATAATCGATTCAAAGATATATAAGGCTATTAATAGTATTTTGACAGCTTTAATTACCAGGATAATTAATTGTTCTGATATTGTGGCTGAAAATATATTAAATCCGGAGCTTTTACAAAGAGACGAAAGTCAGGAACCTGATCAGGATACTGAAAAAGAAAATCTTGAAGCTGAGGATGAATCGGATGATAAGGAAAACAATTTAAATGATCATGATGAAAATCCGGCATTGGATAAAAACACGGAAGAAGATCCGGAAACAGACATTGTTACAGATGGAGACTTGAAAGAAGAAATAGAGGCTGATTCAGTCCAGCTATCTCCGGAGGAAGATGAAGAAGATGATGATTGGTCCCCGAGAGAACCAAGTGCATATTATGTTCTCGATTTCTCCTATGTAAAAAAAGAAAATTATCATAGCTAACAAAACGAGGTGAAAAGTATATATGAATATTTTAGCAATAATATTTCCATTGGTGGCCGTAGTTGGTGGTGCAATAGCTCTGGCATTCATAAATAAGAACAATGCAAAAACTTCTGCACCGGTGCCGGAAAAGTCGAAACATACAAAACCAAATAAAAATAAAACTCTTCCAGAGATAACAGCCCAGGAGTTTGTTAATGTAAAAGACATTACAGATAAATACCTTTATACAAGGGACGGCTTGGTCTTTACTTACGTAAGAATTTATCCCATCTCTCCAGATCTGCTTTCCAGGAGAGAAAAAAGAACACTCACCAGGCAGCTTACTGCCGAGATATCGGCTGAACCATTCAAATTCGGGTTTATGGCACTGAGCAGACCGGTAGATATTTCTCCATTGATTAAGGAGTATAGTGAACTACTATCTGAATCCAATGATCCAATACAGAAAGAGATCCTGAAGAATGAAATGCAGGCCATGAGTAACTATGCTCTGTCCGGAGAAGTTGTTGAAAGACAATTCTATATCAAAATCTGGGAGAAATATTCCGAAGGCTCTGAAAATGATCTGCAAAAAAGGGCCTTTAGTATTCTGGGATATTTTACTGCAGTAAGTATCAACGGTGAAATACTTAAGGAAGATGATATAGTCCGGCTGTCAAATCTTATTACCAATCCCGCCTATGTTCACATTGAAAGTACGAACATCCGGGCAGCAATGCCAATAATTGAAAGCCTGATTGCAGCAGGAAGAGAGGAGTAATTTATGATAGATAAACCTGCCGTGAATTTAGATAAGGATAAGGGTTACTTTGTCGGTATAGCTAATCTAAATAAACCGGTTTTTATTGATCCTTGGTCAAAATGTAATGGGTATGCAGAGAACTCCAATATAGTAAAAATGGGAGTTTCAGGAGCAGGAATGTGCTTTACAGCTAAACTTAAAGAAGCTAGGAAAAGGGGATTAAAAAATGGCGAAGAAACATGAAGAAATACCTGTAAACGGCGCATTACTTAACAGTATAACTCCTATAGGAATGGAATATAAACAAAACTCAATTATAGTTGGTGAGAATATGGGGAAAGTTTACGGTATTGTAAAGTACCCTCAGTCTGCAGATTACGGCTGGCTCTCAAAACTCACCAATATACCGTCTACTGTTGCAAGTATTACATTTACACCGGTTGATGATTCAGCTTTCCTTGAGAGCTTATCTAATACAATAAGACAAAAACGCGGTGAGGAGCAAAGTGCAAAAGACGCCCTGGTGGCTTCAAGAGCAAAACGTGCAGCTGATGATGCTGAGAAAATGATGATCCAGGTTGACCAGCAAGGCGAAAAAATAGGTGCCATGAGCCTGCTTATTGCCCCTCTGACCCGTGATGAAAAAGCCTTAAAAAAGGTATGCCAAAAAGTAGAAAGTGCAATTGCTGTTGCAAAGTGTAAGGGCAGAGTTTTATCGAGTCTGCAGAAAGAAGCCTTTAAACAAATTTCACCCTTCTATTCTCCTCAAGAGAAAATTGAACAGATTACTCAAAGAATATTACCCCTTTCAAGCTTTATTGGAGGTTTCCCCTTTGCTTCAACAGGCTTGAACGATGGCAGGGGATATTATTTCGGGAAAGACACATCCGGTGGGTTGGTAGTTATAGACCCCTGGATGCGCGGCGGCGACAGGACAAATTCAAATATGGTGATTATGGGAGTTGCAGGAGTAGGAAAGAGCACAAAAATAAAAGATATAATTATTTGCGAGTACATGCGCGGGACAAAGATAATCATGATAGACCCGGAACGCGAATATAAAGAGCTTACCCGGAATCTGCATGGTGACTGGCTTAATTGCGGTGGAGGTGTAAAAGGAAGATTAAACCCTTTGCAGATCAGGCTGGTTCCTTTGGATGAAGAAGACGAAGATGGAGAAACGCTGTATCGTGATGAGGGGAATGGTATGGGGGCTTTGGCATTACATATGAAGTCCCTTGAGATATTCTTCAAACTTTATAAATCTTCACTTACTGAGATGCATATAGCACTCTTAAAGATGTGTCTTACTGAGTTATACAACAAGTTTAATATTTTTTGGGATACGGATATAAGTATCTTAAAAAACGAGGATTATCCCATATTCACGAATTTGGCAGAGGTTATTGAAGAAAGAAAAAATAAGGAAATAGATCCTGATGTTAAAAAACTATATAACGAAATACTTTTGCTGCTCCACGACCTGTTTTATGGTTCAGACCAGTTTTTGTGGAATGGACATACAACTATAAATGCTCAATCAAGGTGCGTATGCATGGATACTCATGATCTTCAGGATACTTCCGACAATATAAAAAGTACTCAATATTATGAAGTGCTTCAATGGTGCTGGGACCAGATGACAAAAAACAGAGAAGAAAGAGTTCTGTTAATATGTGATGAATCCTATTTAATGATCGATCACAGGGTACCGCAATCACTAATCTTTTTAAGAAACTGTGTCAAGAGAGATAGAAAGTATGAAGCTGCAATAGCGATAATATCACATTCAGTCGTTGACTTTCTGGATCCTTCGGTAAAAATGTATGGACAGGCTTTGCTGGATATACCTTGTATAAAAATCCTGATGGGGACTGACGGCAAAAACCTGCAGGAAACAAAAGACTTATATAAGCTGACAGAGGCTGAGGAAGAAATACTTGCAGCTAAAAGAAGAAAAATAGGGCTTGTCTTGATTGGCTCGAAACGTCTGCAGGTAGATTTTGAATTATCCGAATATAAAATGAAATACTTCGGTAAAGCCGGTGGAAAATAGCTTTATATTTTTGGCAATATTCCAAATAGGAATAAAATATTGTAAAATTATAATGAGGTGGAATATTTATGGATAGAATTTATTCAATAGAAGAGATTAAAGCAGTGGTTAAAGAAGTAGCTCATATGTACGGAGTGGAAAGGGTAACTCTGTTTGGTTCATATGCGAGAGGTGAGGCAGGGTATAATAGTGATATAGATTTAAGAATTGATAAAGGCCGATTAAAAGGGCTATTTCAACTCTCAGGCTTCCATCTTGATCTGGAGGAAAAGCTTGCTGCCAGGGTGGACGTATTGACTACTGAAAGTCTTAATGAGCAGTTTCTTAACAAAATCAGAATGGAGGAAATCATTCTTTATGAGCAGTGAAAGAAATATTGACATATTAAAACATATAGTTGATTACTGTAATGAAATTTTTCATACACAAACTTACTTTGGAGACTCTTTTGAAGTTTTCAAATCTAATTCCATATATAGAAATGCAGTTGCCATGTGTATCCTTCAAATTGGTGAATTATCAGGTAATTTAACTGATGACTTTAAAGAGTCATATGGCGGTGTTCCTTGGCGAAATATAAAGGGTATGAGAAATATCATGGCACATAAGTATGGGGATATAAATGCTACAATAGTATGGGAAGCCGTTAATGAGGATATACCGCAATTAAGGGAGTATTGCAGTGATATATTAGATAAATATCGGGTGCTTGAACAGGCAGCAGTAGAAGATGAAGGCGATGAAGAGCCGGAAATTTAATTGATATAGGTTGATTTAAAAGAGCTGATAGGATTTTTCCTATCAGCTCTAATTTTTTGGAGGTGATTTCAAAAATGGCTATAAATCCCGCACTGATTAAAGCGGCAGTCCAGGTACTGTCATCCAAGGAAGGGCGAAAAGGTTTATTAATAAGCATTCTGATACCAGTCTTTTTATTATTCTTTGTTGTTTGTATATTTGCATATGTTCTAATGGCTCCTATTGACTTTCTATCCAGCAAACTTGGATTATCCGGATATGAAAGAACAACCATAGAAAATGCCCAGGATAAATATAGGGACTATATTAAACCGGAGAATAAAGTAATAGACCGGGGTGGATTTTATTCGTACCCCAGTGATGGGACAACCGGCAGCAGGGGGTTCAGTGCGACCCCCGTCCCTCACCCTGTCCTTGGCATATCAAGACCACATTGGGGACAGGATTTTAATTCGGAATGGCATTCAAACGTTTATTCCATTGCAGACGGTCAGGTGTATGATTTAGGTTTTAATGATGAAGCGGGAATGTATGTTACCATCTATCACAATGTAGACGGAAGACAGTTCTTTACCAGATATCTTCATCTGTCTGCCATTCATGCAATACCTGACAGCAAGGTAAAGCAGGGAGATGTTATTGCATCAGAAGGCGGTGAGCCTAAAAAGGAGGAGGGTAAACCATATGATTATTATCCAGGTACCTCAACGGGACATCACCTTCATTTTGAGGTTAGGGAGGGGAGTTCGTATGGAGGTGCAACTCCTGTTGACCCAAAGCTTTATATTGATCCAATACCGGTTGAAATTTCATGTACGCACAGCGACAGCTCGGGTTCCGAACCTACAGGAAGTATTACAGTCAAGATAAAAGGAGGGAGAGAACGGGGATATGACATAAGTTTAGATGGCGGATCGAGCTGGACAAACACACAAAGCAAGACATATACCTTTGAAAACTTAGGTTCCGGAACTTACAGCGTAGTTGCAAGAGATGCATCATATATTAAAAACATCTCCAAAATATCGCATATAACAATAGATACAATACCTTCCGAGCCGGATGATGAAGATGAAAAAAAGCCTGACAAGAAAGGAGAACCGAAAAAAAATGAATCAAAGAAATAGAGTGTTGGAATTACTATTTTTTGCAGTTTTATCAATCATTTTTATAGTACTGTTTTTTGTAAACAAGCCTTATGATAAAAAGCCGGTGCAAATAATACAACCGGCTAAAACCAGAGTGGAAAGTCAGGTGAATAAGTATGATGCTGTTTCTGTGCAGCCATAATAACGTGAATCTGTTCGATTGGCTTAATGAATCAAGCCTGGTCGAGCAGCCATTTATGCTTAAAAAAATATCATCAAATCAATTGGACTTAAGTTCCTTTGCCAAAAAGGAAGCATTGAGCATAAATTACTATAAGTACTTGACCGTGGATCTCAGTGCTGTTACCAATGACAGTGACAACTTTAAAATTGCTCTGCAAAGCATACAAATGGTAAACCCTAAAATTAAGTTCTTGTATATTGATATTGGGAACAAGATGCCAGTTCTGCAGGAGGTAATAAAAAGCCTGGGCGATATACCAATCATATGCACAAGTCCTGACCAGGATACTTCACAATTTAAATCGGAAGTGACCTCCAGTATACAGTATATGCCTCCGAATAAAGATACTGAAAAAGAGAATATGAACGAAACCGAAATAGAAACTACTCCAAAGAGCGAATTACAGGACTCTATAAAAAGCAACAAGAAAGAATATGTATTCCCGGACAAAGATGTTATGGTTGCAGTACTGAATTCTTACACCAAATCCGGAGCAACAACCTTAAGTATAAATCTGGCCAGTTATTTACATTCTATTGGAGCTTCAGTAGCTTATGTCGAGTGCAACGGAGATCTGGATCATCTTGATAAGATCCGAAGCAGCACATCAGGATTTACAGCTGTAAAAGAGAACCGGTACGACAGGAATGGAGTAATATACCTTAAAAGTGAGCTGCCGGAAGGTTTGGATTTTGTAATTAATGATATGAGCGGTACTATTCAAGATGGAACAGAAATAGACGCCCTGGAGTTTATATCAAAATGCAATATAGTTATTCTTTGCGGTACAAGTAAACCTTATGAGCTCCAGGACGTTAAAAACAAAATACAGATATTAGAGAAAAATAACTGCAAGAAAATCTGCTTATGCCTGGCGTTTGCTCCTGATTATGAGAAAGCCCATTTAGTAGATATGTTCGGGACTAAAAACGTTAGAGTATATTTCAACGGCTACACTCCGGATATGTTCAAAAATAATGTAAATAGCGAAATGTTTAAAAGGATTTGTCAAGATCATATTCAAGAGAAAATAAATGATAAAATGCTTAAATTATTTTAATAACAATTAATTTAAGCTATGTGGACAACCCCATGATAACCTCATGGGGTTGTTAATTTACAAGAGAAAAAATGGAGGATTTTATATAATGTATATGAATGATGCTTTTGATAATGTTTGTTTTAAGGGTAGTGTTTTATCCCAAAGTGCGAGGTTTGTATATCTTTGTCTTTGTAAACATGCGGATAACACAAATCAGACTTGCTTTCCATCTCTAAACAGAATAGCTCAAATAGTAGGGAAATCAATATCAACAATAAAAAGGGCAGTACGTGAACTGATTAAATATGGTGCAGTGGAAAGAACTCCACGCTTCCGGAAGGACGGAGGACAGACCTCGAATTTATATAAAATTAAGGAATGCAATTTAGAAGCAATTTGTGATAAATGCAACATAGAACAGATTTCATTGATTGAAGCAAGCCTACAAGAAAATAATTCTTTCTCAGTATCAGAAGGTATTCCGGCCGCACAGGCAAGTGAGAATGAATCCAAGGAATCCGAAACGGAAATAGTTGAAAACCAGGAAAACAATAAATATTTATTTATTAAAGTTGATTTAGCTGATAAAAAGTTTTGGAAATTAAATATCTTTGAAGGTACTTACAAAAATACTATAATTGAAAAAATGTCTATAGGAAAGGCTGGCTTATTTGGTTATACAAGTAAATTCAGATCATTGGTTAAGGGATTGAGTTTAAAGTTACATAGTTTAAGACCAAAAGTTTTGCAAAGATGAACTGGGGGGAGGTCATGGACGACCTACCAGGAACTTAACCAATTAACTGGGTTACTGAAAAAAGAATATATGAATAATTATACGGTTGATCTGTATATGCTCTTAAAAAAACTCATATTTTTTAGAAAACCAGAAGGAATTGGTTAGTAATGGTGGAATATAAAGGAATATGGAATGTTTGATTATAGGCAATAATGAGAAATTAGAAACATTACACTAAATGCAAATATCGCATAGCTGAGATAAGTATATTTAAAAAATAAGAACCGTGAGGTGGAGATATGTATGTTTCTAAATTAATTATCCGAAATTTCAGAGTTTTTGATAGCAAAGGTATTACGGCCACCTTCAAAAAGGGTGTCAATGCTGTTATTGGTGAAAACAATTGCGGTAAATCTGCGCTAGTCGATGCATTGAGGCTTGCGTTTTCTACCACTTCATACCGCAAGGAAATATATTTCAATCTCTCTGATTTTCATACAGACAGCCGAGGAATACGAAGCAATGAAGCCTTTATCGATGTATATCTAGATGAAATTCCTGCTGATTTATTTGAGATATGGAATCCTGAGAATAATACAAAAGGTGAATTCCATATCAAATATTTCGCTGTTCAATTGCCGGATGGCAAAGAAAAAATACGTTATCAGATATGGGGCGGTCCTGTAGAGGGAAACAACTTATCGTCAGAAACACTTGAGTCGATTCAAACTGCTCACTTGGGTGCGCTAAGAGATTCGGAAAGTGAACTAAAGCCGACAAAGTCTGGCAAGCTGGCAAATTTATTTTCCTCTATAGTAAATACGGACGAAGCAAAAGAGCAGGTCCTGGCGGCAGTCAAGCTCGCAAATGTCAATATTGAAGGGCAGCAGTCAGTAAATCAGCTTCGAGACATTATCAATACTAACCTTTCCGTGCTTGAACAGGATTTACTTCGGCAAAAAGTTGGCGTTGGGTTAGTTGAACCCAAATTTGAAGCAATTGCCGCTTCGCTGAGAGCATGGCTAAAACCTCGTTGGATATACATAAGAAACGATAACCTGATACTTCAACTGGTTAAAGATCTCTATTCTGAAGATGAATGGAATCAAGCCACAGATTCTGGCGCAGAAGGGGTTTTTGTAGACGTTTGGACAACTGAAAGCAAGACCCTTTCAGACGAAATCAAAGAAGCTCTATCTTCTGAGTTAAGTAAAAAATTTGAGATTATGCAAAATGGGCTCGGATATAATAACCTACTCTTTATGGCAGCGGTTCTGGGTGATATCGAGGCCGCAACAACAGAAACTTTGTTCAGCTTACTGCTGGTGGAAGAACCAGAAGCTCATTTGCATCCCCAGCTTCAAGAGCTTGTCCATAGCTTTTTTGAAAAAAACTCAGATAAAGATAATGTTCAAGTTATATATACATCACACTCGCCAACGCTTATATCCAGAATCGGTATAGACAAGATCGTTCTATTATTCGAAAATAAGCACAATATTGATTGCTTGTCTCTCTCCGAAAGTAATTTGGACGACAAGGATAAGTATTACTTGGAGAGATATCTTGACGTAACAAAATCACAAATGCTATTTGCCAAAGGCATTATATTTGTGGAAGGCATTTGTGAAGCACTTATCCTCCCTTACTTGGCAAAAATTATTGATCGCCCATTTGATAAATATGCCGTAACAGTTGTTAATGTCGATGGAGTTTCCTTTGAGCCTTTTTCAAAATTACTATGCTTTGCAAACGACCCGCAAAGACAAACCATTAAAGCAGCGATAGTAACGGATGATGACAGGTGCACAGATAAATCCAATCAAACACAGTATATCTCCAAAGATATAGACTATGACTGTTCCCAGGCAGACTTAAATACAGTTATCTCAAAGCTCGAAGCTGGTAGTCCATCTGACAGATATAACAAAATTGTTGCGCTTTGCCAGACTGCTCATATAGGCGTTTTTGGTGCTCCTAAAACGCTCGAATATGCCCTGGCGTTAACTGAAGCAAATATTCCATATATGCTCAGCGCTATAATTGATGTATATCCGCAAGCCGGTAAAACACTATTCAATCAGGTTGAGCAACTGACAGATATAAATGCAAAAGCTGCCTGTATTTGGCTGTTTATGCGTGAACGTTTGCAACAAAAAGCTGAGGTTGCCCAGGCGTTGACCAAAAGGATTGCCGATAAAAAAATCTGGATTAAAAAGGATGATGGCACTTTTGAAGATAGCACTAGTAATGGGGATTTTATAGTACCGGAATACATTCAAAACGCCATCTTTTTGGTAACGAAGGAGAAAACAGATGGTAGAGCTAACTGATGAACAAAATGCCTTTCTGGACGTCGAAGGGAAAGTAGTTTTATGTGCCTGCCCAGGAAGCGGTAAAACTTTTATAGTGGGTAAAAAACTATTGAAATATCTCGAAACGTGGACATATGCTTATCGAGGTATAGCAGTTTTGTCTTTTACAAATGTGGCAAGTGAAGAAATACTTCGACAAATAAAGGAATTGTCTGAAGCTAAATTTCAGAACATCGGATTCCCTCACTTTATTGGAACGCTTGATAGTTTTATAAATACGTTTATTTTTCTACGTTTTGGATATATGATATATGAAGATGATAGAAAACGACCAAGAGTTATTTATGAGAATTTTGGGCAGTTTTTATATCCTCAAAGGGAATGCCATCTTAATGGCTGCGTAAAAAACTTAAATTGGTTTCATTGGAGTGATAATCAACTATTGAAGAACGGCCAGCCTATTTCGTGTGGCGTTTCAAAAAAACCGTGTGTGGCGTTTAAGAAGGTTATGATAAATAGAGGCTATGCGACGCAACGTGAAGTCCCGGCATTATCCTTGCGTCTCCTCAAGAAATATCCCGATATAGCAAATGAGATAGCTTACAGGTTTCCTGTTATAATGGTCGATGAAGCACAGGACACTTCTCGTGAACAAATGGAAATAATCGAGTTGCTTGCGGAAAAAGGTGCGACAACCGTAATACTTGTTGGAGATCCCGACCAGGCTATATACGAATGGAGAAATGCGACGCCGGAATATTTCAAAGTAAAATTAACTGATGCCCAGTGGAACTCTTTATATCTTACAGCGAATTTTCGCAGCTCTCAGCATATTTGCAACGCAACTGCAAAATTCTCGGCTGTCTTATCTGGGAAACGACCTGCAGAAGCAAAAGGCGAGCATTCGAATTTTGGTACAAAACCAGTATTGCTCCAAGTGACAGATAAAAAAACAAAAGGGGAAGTAATTAATTGGTTTTTACAGCTTTGCAAACGCAACGGCATTAATCCAGAGGGCGCTTCCGTCGCAATATTAACACGAGGGAGAATACATTTAAATACTGATATACCAGACCTTTGGCAGACGACTGAAATACACTTACTGGCTTTAGCAACATACCTGTGGCACTGTGCATCAAAAAAAGAAGCGTATACCCAATGCGAGAAGGCCTTATTTTACATAATGATAGGTGATGCTAACGGATTGTCGACTGATGATATGAGGCGAGTAATTGAAAATACAATGGAGTATTCAGTATGGAAGAAAAAATTGATTTCACTGCTTTCATCGCTTCCGAAAGCCAACTCAACGTTGAGGGACTGGAAAAGTTCACTTACCACAAAAATGGAGGAGTTAAAACAGCAGGGGATTATTTGTATTTCTGATTCGCGGAACATTACAGACATAATGAAGCTTAAAACTCGCGTTAAGGTCGGCCAATCATTTAGTACAGAATTTCTGGACAGAACGCTGAATGAATATTTCGAAAAACGAACGATAACAGGTATTACGCGCTCTTCTGTTCATGGGGTAAAGGGAGAGTCATTTGATGCTACTCTTTTAATGGTCGAAAGCAGCACGGGTGGCACAATTACGCCATCGCTTCTAAATACGGGTCATCTTGATAGTGAATTAATGCGAATTGCATATGTAGCTATGACAAGACCTAGGAAGCTGTTGGCAGTATCAATTCCAAAGCAAAACGCAAAAAATAGTATTAATAGATTTCCGCCTGAGTTATGGGATTATCAAGAGATTTGATATTTTCTGCGCATGGTTAAAGGACTTTAAATGAATTTCCCATTATGTTTATAATGCTACAAGTATATGAAATAATGGAACTACCCATTATTCATATAATGTATGGTTTATCGCTACGCTCCTACCAATACAGATGAATAAGTTGAGTTTATAATAATGTTTTGCAATTTAATTTTTAGCCCTGACTTGACACCAGCGTTTTTTAGACGTTTAAGGCATGTTGAGACGATTTGTTTGCTTTAACGGACTCAAAACCTATAACAGATATCTCTCAGAAAGAAAGAGGTCAAAAGGATGATTAAGTTTGATAGCTGGAAACGATATTGGTGTCCCCGAGGAGGAGAAATAAACCTGTCTCTTGATGGTTTCCTATCTGACCCTGATTCCGAGTTTGGAAAGCACATTAACTCAGAAATAAAGTTGCTGGAAGAGCTATTGACTATTCCATGTTTGGTTTTATTGGGAGAACCGGGTACAGGGAAATCTACTATTATTAATGATCAAAGAAAGGCTTTCCAAAGAAAAGAGAAAACTGATTCGGAGACGATTTGGCTTGATCTGCGCTCTATTGGCAGTGAACAGCGGTTAATTCAAAAATTGTTCGAAATGCCAATATTTCGATCTTGGTTGGCTGGCGAGCATAATTTACATATCTTTCTCGACAGTCTGGATGAATGCCTATTACGGGTAGATACAGTCGCAGCTATATTGGCAGAAGAGTTTCGTACGTATCCTATAGAACGATTGTTTTTGTGCATTGTTTGTCGTACCGCTGATTGGCCCCTTTCCCTGGAGAAGGATCTGATAGATTTGTGGGGAGAAAAAAATGTAGAAATTTATGAATTGACCCCCTTGCGACACAGCGATGTTGCTATGGCTGCAAATACTTGTGGTATCGATCCAAGAACGTTTATTCAGACGGTGGAACAAGTTGAAGCAACGCCACTTGCAATTAAACCAGTTACACTTTCATTTCTCCTTAACACTTATCAGCATAACCAAGGACTTCCTTCTTCCCAAACGTCATTATACGCCAAGGGATGTGAATTGCTCTGTACAGAAACAAATCAAAGTCGTCGGGATATGGGGATGACGGGAAATTTAAGTGCTAAGCAGAAACTACTTATTGCTGCCAGAATAGCGGCAGTTACGATTTTTTCAAATAAATATGCAGTCTGGACGGGGATTGATGCAGGAGATGTTGCCGAGGAAGATGTTCCTTTGAACAGTCTTATTGGGGGCATTGAAACATGTGATGAGATAATATGTGAGGTGAGCGAAGCCTCCCTACGGGAGACTTTGGGAACTGGACTCTTTACTTCTCGAGGTCCAAACCGCTTTGGCTGGGCCCATCAAACGTATGCAGAGTATTTAGCCTCTTGGTACTTAAGCAAATCCGGGGTTAGTGCTGATCAGCTCTTGTCACTGCTTAAACATAATGGAGATAAAGAAGAAAAGGTTGTTCCGCAGCTTTCAGAAACAGCCGCCTGGGTAGCCAGCAAAAATCCGGAAGTTTTTTTTGAGTTAATGCGAACAGATCCAGAAGTATTGCTTCGCAGTAATATTTTTTCTAATGATATTCAGTCAAAATCCAACCTAGTTGAATCACTTTTGCATTCATTTCAAGAGGAAAGGCTAATAGATCAGGATTATGAAATCAGCAAACGGTATAAAAAACTGGACTATCCCGGACTTGCCGCTCAACTACGTCCCTATATATGTGACCGGGCTAAGGGCGTTATAGTCCGACGGGTAGCTATTGATATTGCTGAAGATTGCTATCAACTCACACTGACTGAAGATCTTGTAAACATTTCACTAGATCAGACGGAAGAATACCAAATAAGAATTCAAGCCGCCTGCGCCATCGCCCGAATTGGTGACGACACAGACAAATTAAAGCTGTTGTCGTTAGTAAGAGGGGAGGGGGAAGATGACCCTGATGATGAGCTGAAAGGGTATGCTCTTCGTGCGCTATGGCCAGGTTTAATCTCAGCAAAAGAATTATTTTTTGTGCTAGATGACCCGAAACGAGAAAACTATTTGGGGTCTTATGCCCACTTTCTCTCCCTGGACTTTATCAATCTCGTACATGATAATGACATTATTTGGGCATTACAATGGGTGCAGAGACAAGGGGAGCGGCATATATTGAACTTTAGCATTTGCAGGTGTATGGATGCTATTATGTTCAGAGCTTGGGAATTAATACTCAATCCACAAATTGCTCAGGTATTTGCCCAAACGGCAATTTTACGACTGGAGAAATATGATTGCATTGCGGATAAACATAATGGTATTCATTTTTATGAACTGGTCAAAATGGAGAAAGAGAGACGCCGGATACTTATCCAATTCATGGTTGATTTGCTTCAAAAAGAAGATATTCGCTTTATCCTATACCAAGGACAATTGATTTTAAAAGAGGATACCTCTTGGATTCTGGAAAGGCAAAAAGCCTCAATTAGTGACGTCTCACAGCAGAAGTGGGCAGAGATTGTTTTCGGGGTATTTGACACTTCCGACCGAACTCAAGTGGAAACTATCTATGAAGCAATGAAGGAAAATACCATTCTGGCACAACGTTTACACTGTATATTTGCTCCTATAGACTTAAACTCTGCACAAGCTGATGAACTCCGAAAAAGTTATCTTTTACAATTAAAGTATGCTGAGACCACTAAAAAGACTCTTCTTCAACCACCGCCGGCTGAAAGAATACGCGTTCATTTAAAAAACATGGAGTTTGGTGAACTTGCAGCCTGGTGGCAGTTGAATCGGACGATGACATTAGAGCCGGACAGTACGCGCTATGGGGATGAGCTTGAATCTGATCTTACGGAACTACCTGGATGGAAAGCGGAGAATTCTGAAATTCATCAGCGTATTCTGGCTGGAGCGCAAACCTTTCTTTTAGAGGCTAACCCTGAACCACAAAAATGGCTTGGCACAAATACTATATATTATCCGGCGTTTGCAGGTTATCGTGCTCTAAGGCTAATCAAGCAATTCCAGCCGGAATTTGTAGAAAAAATATCTCCTGAAGTTTGGGCAAGGTGGGCACCGATTGTATTGGCTTACCCCACTATAAGCGGTGAAAAGGATGTGGACATTCATACCGAACTAGTAAAAAAGGCTTTTGAAAGATCTCCAAAGGTAATTATAGATACCTTAATGATATTAATTGATAAAGAGGATAGGGAAAACAATCATATCTTTATTATTCGAAAGATGGCTGAATGCTGGGGATACGGGCTGCTGGAAGAAGCGTTGTTTGCAAAACTAAAAGACCCAAATTTAAAGAGTTCATCTTTTGCTTGTTTGTTAAATGAACTATTAGAACATGGAGTTGAAGATGCGCGCTATTATGCAGAATCTCTGCTTGGGAGTGACAATCAGGAATTAGCTGTAATTGCGGCAGCATCTCTTCTTTGTAACATCAAAGAAAAGATCTGGGATGTTGTCTGGCCAGCAATTATTTTAAACGCAGAATTTGGTGAGAAAGTGATCTACCGCATGTTGGAGTTATCCCACCATGAAGGGCTTAATGTTATCCAAATCCTTGATGAGAAAAAATTGTCTGTGCTCTATATTTGGTTGGAAAAGCATTTCCCTCGATCTGAGGATCCAAATTTTGAAAATGAAAGTATGGCACACTTTGTTGGACCTCGGGAATCTGTGGCTGAATGGAGGGACAGTATTCTTCGTGTTTTAGAAAAACGGGGAACCAAAGAAGCTTGCAGCGCAATTGCCGAAATCCAGAACGAACTACCTCATTTGGATTGGGTAAAGTGGTATCTATTGGAGGCCCAAAACAATATGCGCCGCAAAGCATGGGTACCCATAAAACCGGGTGAGTTGCTTGCACTCATGAAAAGCAAACGATCACGTTTCATCCAAAGCGGTGAATGCCTTATCAATTGCATTTTAGAATTTCTAGACGGGCTTGAATTAAAATTACAGGGAGAAACTCCAGCCGCGATTGATCTTTGGAATCATGTTAACGGAAAATATACTCCTAAAGATGAGAACGCATTTTCAGATTATGTTAAGCGATATTTGGAAGAAGATTTAAATAATCGCGGCATTATTATAAATCGTGAAGTTGAAATACGCCGTGGACAAGGCGGGAGTCCTGGGGAAAGAACTGATATCATTATTGATGCGGTAGTAACTGACAAAGAAGGTGCTCCGACGGATGTTCTTTCTGTTGTGATTGAGGCGAAAGGCTGTTGGCATCCTGAACTTTTGATAGCCATGCAGAGCCAATTAGCTGGTAGGTATCTCCATGAAAATCGATGCCAATATGGTCTTTATCTGATTGGGTGGTTTAACTGTAAGCAGTGGGATGAAGGTGATTATCGATTAAAGGAGGCAAAAAAGTATAACTATGCAGATATAAGCAACTATTTAACAAAGCAAGCCCAGGAGCTTTGCGTACAAGGCAGAATTGTCAGGGCTAAGGTCATAAAGGCTTCCTTACGATAAAATCTTCTGGAATAAAAGTGATTCAAAGACCCCAGACTTTTAATAAAATTCTCTGGCATCACAAATTGGTATTGAAAAAATTTTAAGAGGTCAATAACGGAAGTTTTTAGCTTGAAAATAAAGCGTATTATCTATGAAGTATGTACTTGTGGAAGGGTGTGGGATAAAGATGGAAGTATTTAAAAAGATAAAGAGAGGTTTTTCAGTTGAAAGCAATTTTTTTAGTACAACATAGTTACGAAATCGGGGAATTTGAAGAAACCAAAATAATTGGTATTTATTCTACACGAGAAAAAGCGGAAATAGTTATTGAACAATATAAATGTAAACAAGGTTTTAAGGATTACCCCAATTGTTTTTATGTTAGTGAATACAAAATAGATAAGAACCATTGGGAAGATGGATTTGTAACGTTATAAACATAAGGGATATAATTGGGTTATAAGAATTCGGTTTTAACGGCAGTGATTTTATCCTTTAGAAATGCCTCTTATAACATCTTTAGACTTTTTCAACTTAGTCGTAAAAGTCTAAAGACTTATTTGGATACATTATCCTAAATTTATGATGAAATTGCAGAGAGTGTAAATAATTTTGTGTAAACCTTCAGGGTGATATAAATAATATGCTCTTTTACTTGGCAGGCATGTGATACAGAAAGAGACAGATTGGAAATTTGTGTGTCTCACCCTATGAATTTAGTATAAATCCTTATAAAATTGTCCAATATGAGGGCATTTTTATTGCATAATAATTATTATAAAGATACAATATAGGTAAAACATTACATATTTTGGAGATGAATGAGATGAGTAAAAAAATAATTAGTTTTTTCTTAATTCTATGCATTATAATTTCATGTAATTTTTTTGCTGTTAGTGCTGCTACGACAAAAGTAAAAGTTAGTGTAAAATTAGATTCAATTGAATGTGTCGAAAATAACCATGTTGGTAATGAATGGTTATTTGGATGTACTGTTAATAAAAAAGAACTATCTGAAGGAGACACAATCACCATATCTACAACATCTTCTGGTAAAATTAATATTGTGTCTTCTGTTGAAGAAGAAGATAGTATTCCTGATATTGGTTCAAAAACGTTATCAATTCCAATTAGTAAATTAAAAGCTAAAAAAAATACTACATATACATCGCAGGTAACAGTTACAGAAAATAGAGGTAGATATTCTGGAAATAAAGCCATATGGAAGTTTACTTATATTGTAAAAAAGTTATAAATTGTTGCTAATAATCAAGTTAATTGAAAATGAAATTTTAATGTAGATCAGGTAGTGTGTGGAGAATTTTCGTACTTTGATTATCTAGCGTGCCGGAACTTATAAATTTTCAATTTTATTGAAGTGGCATTGATATCGGTTATTCATTAAATGCGAGTGGAACATGATTTTTGTGCTTTTGCTCCTGCTATTTTATTATTCTTATAGAGGATTGCTTTCAATAAAAAAGTGGAAAAATAAAGCTTAAAGCAACATAGATTAGCATTTCCTGAAAACAGTGAGAATCCAGAGAAAATCAATTTATTGAGAAGAAGCACTTATGATTTCAAGATTTTGATAAATTTATAAGTATATATATTTATCAAAATACACTTGATTGCTATATGTATTATGAATATCTTAAAGTCAACTTGGTTCTCAAATACTATAGGGTGAGCCATACGACAAGTAAAGAGAAAATTTTGTCTTTAATTTCTGGTTTTATTCATGTAATTTAATATTCATTAAACTTTCTATAAGAACTATAAATTGCAGTTCCGTATATTGAGACAAAATTAGTATCTCTAAAGAGGAATTTAAAAAATGGACATAAAAGAAGTAATGGTTTTAGTTAAGGGAGAAGATAAAACTGAAGAAATAAATAATGTTGAGCATAATATTGAAAATGGGACAATAGTTGTGACATACAAGGGAGGTACAAGCTATCCATATAATCATAATAGTGTGGTTATTATTAAGAAACCAAAAGTAATTGAATTTGACGGATATGTGGCATATGTGGAGGGCATGCCTGTATATGAGCCACAGCTTATCCTGGATTTTGGTCCACGGATCAGAATCATTAACTATAGGGGTAAGCCACTTACTGTAGAGCCAAAATCATTTAAATTGTTAAAGGATGGAGCTACTAACCAGAATGCCAAACAGTTGATGGCATATTTAAAAGATATTTCACAGTACACAGCAAATAACCCAAAAGAGGGGACATTTTTGGAGCGTGAGATGAATCAATTAACTTTTATTCATCCGGAAAGTGTACTGAGCTGTTACATAAACCAACAGTCAATTAAGCAAAGAACTCCAGAAACGAGCAATATTATTTTTCCCTTTAGATTTAATCTGAGTCAGAAGGCTGCACTTGAAAATGCAATTAAGAATAGTATTTCTGTTATCGATGGACCACCTGGAACAGGTAAAACTCAAACTATTTTGAATATTTTAGCAAATATAGTAGCAATTCAGGGTAAAACTGTTGCTGTAGTCTCCAACAATAATGAGGCAGTAAAGAATGTTATGGAGAAAATGTCAAAGGCTGGTTACGGTTTCCTGATGGCTCTGCTTGGTAAGGAAAGCAATCAGGAAACTTTTTTTGCCAATATCCCGATAGCTCAAGTAAAGGGGTGGGATTTTGAAGAAGAGAAGGATATGCTTGTTCAAATGATAGAAAACATAAATATTAAACTGAACAAGTTATTAATGTTAGAAAGGAAGAAAGCGCAATTATACAGGGAATTAAGAGGGTGGCAGTTGGAACAGGAACATTTTGAGATATATTATGCAAAGCAGGATGTAGAGAAGATAAATAAACTTCCTTTGTTCAAAGCAACTCCCGATCGAATCATTTCATTCCTGGCAGAAACTTCTTTTGCAAAAGAGAATAATCAGTCAAGCAGAATTTTGTTTAAACTGAAATTACTTTTAAAATATGGAGTATTTGATCACAAAAAGCTGCAAAGTAATGAGTTGTCGATTTTGCTATTGCTTCAAAAAGAATTTTACATAAAACAAATTTTTATGCTTCAAAAAGAAATAGATGCTTTGGAGAATCAACTAAATACTTCTTCATTTGAAAAACTGATTTCTGAACACAAAAAGTATTCTGAAAAATTGTTTCGAAAATATTTGTATCAAAGATTTAACAACCAACATATACCTGACTTCACAAAAAGAAATTATAAAATAAAGTTTCAGGATTTTATCAAGACATTCCCAATCATTCTTAGTACGACCCATGCCTTACGTAGGTCAATTCCACAGAATTATCTGCTGGATTATGTTATTATAGATGAGGCATCTCAGGTTGATTTGATCACAGGATCATTAGTCTTTTCTTGTTGTAAAAATGTGATCATTGTTGGTGATGTGAAACAACTTCCTCAAATTACTGACAAAAAAATTGAACAAAAACTGGGAACAACTTTACCCCATCCTGATTTTAATTATTTTCAACATAATATTCTTTCTTCAATCATCAACGTTTACGGTGACAGTTTACCGCGTGAAATTCTTCGCGAACATTATAGATGTCATCCGAGGATTATTGAGTTCTGTAATCAAAAGTATTATGATGGTGAATTGATTTCATATACAAGCGATAACTTGTCTGAGTGCCCGCTGGTACTTTACAAAACTACTGAAGGAAATCATCTGAGGCGAATTACTCGTGGTGAAAAAAGCGGGAATTATAACCAACGAGAACTTGATGTTATAGTTAATGAAATCCTCACAAGTCCAAGTCTTTTGGAAAACCAAAGAAATATAGGCTTTGTTACCCCTTACCGTATGCAAGCCAACAAAGCGGATCAACTTTTGTCTGATAGCATTGAAAGTGATACTGTCCATAAATACCAGGGCAGGGAAAAGGATGTTATGATAATGTCAACTGTACTCGACAGTTCCCGGAATGGTAGAATGGGATTGAAATTTGTGGATGATCCTCAGATGATAAATGTTGCTGTGTCAAGGGCTATTAAGCAGTTTGTGCTGGTTACAGACCATGACTTCTTTTTCGAAAATGGTAATCATATTGGTGACTTAATGCGCTATATTCAGTATAGTACCCTTGATAGAAACGTAATTGAGAGCAATATTGTGTCAGTTTTTGATTTGCTATATCAAAAATATTCCAGCAAACTTATTTCACTTAAGGAAAAGATGAATCAAAACGCACGTTTTCGATCGGAAGAAGCACTTAGGGTTTTGTTGAAAGAGATTTTACAAGAACCAGAATTTAACCAGTACAACTATACACATGGGATGTTGCTAAGAAATCTACTGAACAATATTGAACTTCTTACCACTGAAGAGCAGACTTTTGTCAATAACCGAGCATCGCTAGATTTTGTTGTCTATCACAAGCAGGATAAGACCTGTACTCTTGTTATTGAGGTAGATGGTTTTGAATTTCATGAAAATAATCCGAAACAACTACGGCGTGATAGACTTAAGGATGCAATTTTGGCTAAATACGGAGTTACGATGTTGAGGCTTGCTACCAATGGCAGCAGTGAGCGTGAAAATATACAGAAGGCTTTGAGAAAACAATAAATAATTTAGTTAATAAGACATTAACTTTTAAGAAGCGGATTAAAAATATTTGGGGGAAGTATTCAATTCATTCCTATATAGACCCTTCGTACAAAAAAATAGTGTAAACGGTTAACAGTACATATATTTCAATAGTATTACGATATTTCAATGCTCAACAATTCTCGAATAGATGTTTCATATAAAACTTTGTCCAACTTATTTGGGCATAAGTATTTTGAAATTTCATTAAAAACTGATTCTATATCGGCAAGATTTTTAGAGCCTGTGAAATTATTTCTGTAAATAGGGAATTCTATGATAATTTGAGAGTGGATGGAGACTTATTTGAGTGCCCTCCACTCTTTGACTATATAATTATGTATATGGTTTGTCAATAATCATTGCACTATTTGGGGCTTTCGTTTAAAGTATAGATTACGATAAATAGGAATTTGACTGTCGGTTAAATTTTTATCATGATATTTAACAAACACTCGATTGTAGACAAAAGAAATAGTTTGCTATACTTAACTCAGGAGATCTCCACGAAAAACGATAAAGGAGCTGATGAGAGTGAAGATTGGAAAAGTGATACGAAAATATCGAAAAGAAAAAGATATGACACAGGAAGAGATGGCATCTTGTCTCGGTGTTTCGACAGCTGCTGTTAATAAATGGGAGAATGACAATTCTTATCCTGATATCACGCTACTGTCTCCGATTGCCAGACTATTAAACATTTCACTGGATGAGTTATTATCCTTCCAGGAGGATTTATCAGAAAAAGAGATTTATCAGTATGTGGAAGATCTGAATCAAATGATTAAGCAGAATTCATTTGCAGAAGCCTATGAATGGTCAAAAGAGAAAGTGAAAGAATTCCCATCCTGCTATCTGCTTATGGTTAGAATCGCTGCAGTTCTGGATGCAAATAGATTGTTCAAAGAACAGCCACTTCCGGATGGATTTGAAGAATTTATTGAATCCCTGTATCAGAGAGCTTTGAAGAGCAAAGATGAAAATGTTCGATTGATTGCTGCAGATGCCTTGATCAGCTATTATATCCGCAAAGAAAAATATGAGGAAGCGGAAGGCTATCTGGAGTATTATTCCCCACAGAATCCAGAGAAGAAACGAAAACAGGCGCAGCTGTATTTTGAAACCAAGCAGGATGAAAAAGCATATAAGAGTTACGAAGTAATGTTATATGCTGAATATCTGCAGGTTAGCCAATCGCTGCATGGAATCTATATGCTTGCTCTTCGCAATGATCAGTTCGACAAGGCACACATGATTGCAGATAAGCAGACAGAATTAGCAATGTTATTTGACATGGGACGGTATCATGAAGTCTCACCCCATCTTGAATTGGCTGTTTTGGAAAAGAATGAAAAGGCTACAATCAAGATAGTGAAAGAAATGCTAGAAAATTTTGATAGCTTGTTTTCATGGAAAGAGTCTCAGTTGTATGAACATATGACATATAAAGAAGCTGCTCCATCTTTTGTAAAAGAAATACGAGATAATCTTAAAAAGAATTTTGCAGATGAAGAAGCATTTGGATTCCTACGTGACAATCCGGAATGGAAACGTATTATTGAATAAGAAAATTACAGTTTGTAGGGATAATAAGCATCAAAATACAGGAGCTAAGAATCATGATTCTTAGCTCCATTAATTTTAACCTAAACGTCCTTGAAACATAATGGAGAGTTCGCCATATACCTTTCCCCAATTCCGTATAGGCATAGTCCATTTTTTAGTTGCCTCAAAAGTAGCCAGGTACAATGCTTTCAAGAGTGCCTGAGAACTTGGGAATACACTTCTCTGACGGTTTAATCTTCGGTAAGATGAATTTAATGATTCAATGGAATTTGTGGTATAGAAAGCCACTCTTACATCGGAAGAAAACTTAAAAATAGGGCTAATAACATCCCAATTGTCTTTCCAGCGGTTCATTGCGGTAGGATATTTTTCATCCCATTTATGTGTGACTGCATCCAACTGTTTTAAAGCAGTTTTTTCGTCAGGAGCCGTATATATGGTCTTAAGATCCTTTGCAAAAGCTTTCATATCCTTGTTAGCTACATATTTCAAAGTGTTTCGTACTTGATGAACGATGCATCTCTGATATTCAGTCTGTGGGAAAGCTGCGGCAATAGCTTCTTTTATTCCAGAAAGTCCGTCTGCACACAAGATTATTATGTCCTGAACTCCCCGGTTTTTAAGGCTGTTTAATACACTGAGCCAATATTTACTACTTTCATTTTCGCCCACTTCAATAGTTAAAACCTCTTTGCGACCATCTTCATTTATACCAAGCACAACATATGCAGCAAGTTTGCGAATAATACCATCATCTCTTACAGAAAAGTGAACTGCATCAATAAAGATAATTGGATAAACCGAAGCTAATGGACGATTCTGCCAATTTTCTATTTCTGGAAGTAGCTTATCGGTAATGTCTGATACCATTCCTTCACTTACATCAAATCCGTAAATATCCTCAATGGTCTCGGAAATTTGTCTGGTAGACATTCCCTTTGCATACATAGAAATAATTTTATCATCGATCTGAGAAATATCTTTCTGTCGTTTTGGAACAATCTGTGGTTCAAATGAGCTTCGACGATCTTGAGGAACATCAATATCTAGTTCACCATACTTACTACGAACTCGTTTTGATTTCGTACCATTCCGATAGTTATCAACATCTGATGAACGCTTATACTTATTATAACCTAAGTGGTTATCCATCTCTGACTCAAGCATTTCCTGGATTGTTCCGCCAAGCAAATCTTTCAAAGCATCTTGGATATCTGATGCATCTTGAATGTCGTACTCTTGAAGTAATCCATTGATGAGATTTTTCTTTCCTTCTGTTAGTTTTTCTACTTTGTAAACTTCTTTCTTTGCCATAATTAAAGGCCTGCTATGAATTTATTTTATCATAGAAGACCTTATCCACTACATATTTATGGAATTTACAGAGATTTTTTCACAGGCTCTAAAAATCTATATGATGATTTTTAATTGACTTTTGAATAGAATTATTTTATTATCTTTCTTGCCCATAATATAAAAATGACCAGTGCCGCAATACCATTTAAATATTTAAAATTATAACCTGAAGCTAGATATACTAGTGAAAAAACAAGATCTTATAAAAGAACACTAATAAGTAATATTAATATAAGTTTGAAAAAAATTCTTAATTTATTCTTTGATGGTTGGAACATAATAATTCCTCCAAATGTAGTAAATAATTAAGGCTTTTTTATTTGCCTTCTGATACGTTTTGCGTCAAGTGAGATGACATTTCGCCTTTACTTTTATCAATAGTATCTTTAAGTTTTAAAAGCTGAATGTATTTCTCCAATTCTTTTTTGCTTTCTGGACTAAGACTTTCTATATCATCTAATATTACATTTTTTTCATTATTACTAGTTCTTTTTTTCTTTTCTTCTTCAATACTTAACGAATCAAAATTATTAATTTCTCTTCCAAGAAGATAATCGAGAGAAACTTTAAAATAATCAGCGATCATTAACTTTATTTCATCATTGGGAATACGGTTACCAGACTCATACTGGGACAATGTAGTATTACTAATATTTAAGATTTTTGCAAACTCAATTTGAGTTAGTTCATATTTTTCTCTTAATTTCCGGATATTATTCCCTAATATATTACTTTTCATAATTTTCCTTTCACTAAATGTGAATAAAATTATTATATCATGCAGGATTTTTAAATAAATGCACTTTCACAAAATGCAAAATAGATTATTGACATTTACAAATTGTGAAAGTATAATTAAATTAAAGTTTTGCAATTTGTAAAATAGGAGGTGGCATTTATGACTATAAGTTTAGTTAATGCAAGAAATAAAAAAGGCAAAACACAAGCTGAAATGGCTGGAATTCTTGGAATAGCACTATCTACGTATAACATGTATGAAAATGGTCAAAGAAAAATACCAGAAAATATTGCTACAAAAATATGCGAAGTATTAGAAAGTAAAAAGGAGGATATTTTTTTAGCTGCCACTTTTACACTACGTGAAACATCGAAGAATTTTTGAAAAGATTCATTATTGAGAAAGAGAGGAAACATGAATATAAATCAAATTAAAAACATTTACCTGGCAAACGGTCTGGATGAATTCAAGATAAGAAGTCATTCGGATATAAATTCAGTTCACGGAGTAAAGGTATCTGAGATAAGCGGCTATAGCACGTTGTTGTTTGAGCATAAAATGTTGTTTGATGAATTTATAATCCACTTCTATAATGCTCAGGGTCTTGAAAGCAGATCAGAATTTTTACCGCTTAGTATTAATTATGTGTTGTCTGAAGAATTCCTGGGAAAGCATGAAGATACGGATGACTATTTTGTACCATTAGGCGGAAAGATTACCGCAATTCATATCAATGGGGATACAAAAGTTTTAAGCACCTGGAAGGATAAAAAGTTTAAAACCATACCATGTTCTTACACTGAAAAGCAAAATTACCTACGCTTTGAGTATAAAAATGGCAAAAGTAAGGAATGGCAGTATGTGATTTCTGCCACAAAATGGTATTGAAAGGAGGTGGAGTATGCATCTTTATACATTTTCTCACGTATTGCAAGTGTTTATTCTTGGTTTCATCGGTGGTTTCTTTATAGGTGGATTACTTATATCGAAGTTTAGATTTGCAGGGGTTATTGAAAAAGAAGTTAAAATAAGAATCCCTAAACGAAAAATACCCAGTGTCGCAACCACTGAGTATCCGATAGTTTCTTACAAAAACTATTAAGTTTAGGTGCTCTGTTCAAAGCAACCTTTGTAATTCTTATTATAGGGCGTTTTTCTATAAATTGCAACTGCAGTTTATAAAAAAAGGCGAAACATAACACGCGTAAACAACTTTCTATGGCCGCCTGCCCTTGATCCTTGACAACATAAATATGTCATCAAATATATTGTATCGGTCTCTTAGGCATCCGTCAACAGCAAAGAGGAGTAAAGGCATATATTTCCTACGTTTTAGATATTTTTTTGATTTTCGTAGGAGTATATTGTTCTGCTCAATAGTCAAATGTGAGATGGGCCTAATGCTTGGAAATGCGACAGTAATATAGATTAGTGGCATGTAGAGCCAATTATACAGCAGTTGTGTATATCTGTGTTCCATGTATAAAGAGTAATGCATTCAGCATGCACATGGATAAATAATGAGGTAATATACCTGGCACGGAAAGGCTGCTGAAATACCGGAGGGAGCCATGAGGTTAAACCCTGCGAGGAATCGTAGTTAAAGTTGGAATTGGCGAAAAGGAAGTTTGTTTTATTTCACAATAGATCATGTACTGGGATTTAAAAAAGATCATTCCAGTGCATGAATGTGTTGTGAAATTTTCGAATGAAGAAAGGATAGGTAATAATGAAACTTATATCAATTTTTTGGTCAAAAATAATATTTTCAGGGAAAGATCGTATTATTTATTTTTATCAACTTATTGGATTTGGCATTTATGCCATTCCAGGCTATGCGAATGCAATAAATAAATATGGTGTTTTAACTGTTTTTAAGGGTGCAATGCTATTTTCAATAGTTATGCTTAGTATTGAATTGATAATAAAATTCATTAAGCAATCCTATGAAATAAGAATTAGGCTAAAATTAATACTGTTAGATTTTACTTTAATTTTTATGTATTTAGGCTATTTCCTTTATTATGAGTATTGTAGCAGTATATATCTATATATGATACCAGTAGTCAGTACACTCTTTTTAATACTTTTAAAGAAGGTTATAGAGAAAAAGCGGCCTGAAGATAAGGAATAACCTTATACACAATATTGATAACTAAAAGCAGACATATAGAATTAAACAGTATGATATTCATAGTCAATTTTGCGTTTGAGTACCGAGTGTACTTTCCTTTTGACATCTTATATATAGATATAAATATATCTATGAAGTAAACGATAATAACCAATAGAAAAAACATTCTACTTATCAAAAAACAGCGTATATCAAATGGAGCAACAAAAAAAGTGTACCTGGCGCCATCGATACCAATCTTTATACTGCTAACAATAAACGTTCCAATTGTTTTGAAATCTATTGTATCTGATGAAAATAATTTAACATCAAAGTCCTTTGGGATAAATGTTTTAAATTGAGATATAAAGATATATATAGATGTTAGTATTAATGTTACAAGTTTTATATTTAAATATTTTATATAGGAAACATTCTTATTAGACCTTGAAAAAATAAATAGTGAAATGACGCATACCAGATTTATAAAGCTAAGGACTAAAAAGGATATTTCAAAGTAAGAGAAGTAAAAATATAGGCCTATCATAAAGGATATTAGTAGTAGTACTTGTTTAAACCATATCCATTCTTCAGGATCAGAATTCATAGAGTTCTTAATTTCGCCATTTGGGTTATAAATGATGGCTTGATATTTATTATTAACTGTACTTGAAATGCTTAGTGCATTGTTTTATTTAATAATACCTATTATTGAAACAACTAGTGATGCAACAGCAACTAATCCCATAAAAAAATTGTAGCTCATATAAATTCTCCTTTATCAACAAATGTGTATGCTATCAGTAGACACATTTTACATAATAATACAATATTTTTATATTTGGTTCAAATTGTTTTTTAGGCAAAATTATGAATTTATTAATGATAAAGGAATTGAGAAAGAAAAATAAACTCTCATTAAGAAAACTTGCAGAACTAAGTTATTCATATTTGAACTTACTCGAAGCTGGAAAGAGATGTAATTCAACATACCAAACATTAGAAAAGATCGCTTCAGCTTTAAAAGTAGAGACGAAAAAAATTTTTGATTAAATCTGAAGTGGAGACATGAGCTTAAACCCTGCGAGGAATCGTAGTTAAAGTTGGAATTGGCGAAAAGGAAGTTTGTTTTATTTCACAATAGATCATGTACTGGGATTTAAAAAAGATCATTCCAGTGCATGAATGTGTTGTGAAATACTGGTTATCATTATTAAATCACATTTGATTTAAAAAATCATATATTGTATTGGGGGTGAATAATATGACTAAAATTGATGTGTTGGATGATGTTATTGAAATTTTAATAAAAAAAGCAATTGATTCAGAGACTCAAACTCCTGGTACTGAAAAAAAAGCCTATAACCTGAAAATAAAGGGGGATAAAGTAAATGGATTACCTTCCGCCTCTGGTAAAAGGAAATAGACTTGAGGAATTCACTGATGTAAAAAAAACTCTGGATGAAACAGGACTAAGCATCGGAGGTTATATAAGGATTTCAACAAAAAAAGATAGTCAGAAAACATCTATTGATAATCAAAAAAAATACATAAATGAATGGGCCAGAATAAACGGATATAATATTGTTGATTTTTATACAGATGTAAAGACAGGGGCTTATAGTTATCTGAGAAATGAAATGACCCGTTTAAAAAATGACATTTCTGCTGGTAAGATAAAAGGAATAGCATCTAAGGAAATATCCAGAACTTCACGTGATATATTGGATATTATTGAACTTAAAAGAAGCCTTGTTTCCCAGGGCGCTTTTTTTATATCGATAAAGGAAGGTTATGATAGTAGAACAGATGATGATGAATTTCTTCTGGTTATCCATGCCGGTCTTGCACAAAAGGAAAGAAAAGTTACAAGCACCAGGGTTAAGATAACTCAGATGATTAAGGCAAATGAAGGCAAAACTAACGTTGCGAAGCCGGCATTTGGTTATAAGTTATCCGAGGATGGACAACACTTGGTTTTAAACCCGGATACTGCGGAAATTTACAAATTAATAGTCGATAAATTTATTGGAGGATGGGGCAGGCTTAAAATATGCAAATACCTAAATTCCCATGGTATAAAGACTAGCAGCGGTGGCAATAATTGGACAACCAACTCTATTCTGAATATATTGTCCAATCCGGTTTATTTAGGAATAAACATGTATAATGTCACGTTAACCGTCAGAGACAGTACAGGAAAAGCCAAAAGAATGGTAAGGCCCCAGGATCAATGGATAGTACGCGAGAATACTCATCCCCCCTTGATCTCAAAAGACAGATTTGATAGGATTCAGCAAATTATTCAGGACAGAAAAGAAAAAGATAATAAGGAATGGAGCTGCACTAAAAAGTATTTGTTATCCGGCCTGCTTTATTGTTCTTCTTGTGGAAACAAACTGTTCGGGGGGAAGATTCCGAAAAATAAATCCAAAGGAAAATCTAAAAATGACAGAACCGACGATGATTATTATTTTTATTATTTCGATAAGAAGATAACAGGAACTTGTAAAAATAAAAACTCAAATTACAGAATGGAGATTGTAGATGATATGGTCATGAATGCTATAAAAGAATTGTTTGCAAGTAATGATATCATTGACGAAAGAATAAGACAAAAGCAATACATTTATGATCTGAAGCTGGAAAAAGATAAGAAAGACCGTGAGATAGTCAAAGATAAGCTGGATAATACTAATTTTGCAGTTAAAAAACAGCAGTTAGCTTTTGAGGCTGACGCCATAACATTGGATGAGTACAGGATAAGGCTTAATGAACTTAGAGATCAAAAATCACAACTTGAAAAAAAGCTTCTTCTTCTGGATCAAAAATTGAAAAAGGTTGATAATCTTGAGGACAGATATTTTGAAATAAAGGAGAAAGTCAAAGGTTTAATTCATAACATAAACAACCTTAATTATGAACTTAAAGATGAAATAGTTAGAAAAATTATAAAAAAATTATTATCGGTGATGGCTATAATCTTACATTTGAATATACCTTTGAAGAATAAAATCATGGTTATATTTTTAAATTTTATGATATAATGTTTATACCTAAAACAACATATTGGAGGTCATAGATGGAAGATAAAACTTTTGAGCTTTTAACGAAAATGTATAATGAGTTTTCCGGTAAGTTTGATAAAATTGAAGTTAAGTTCGATAAACTTGAAAAAGAAATGAAAGAAACAAATACAAGATTGACCAAAATTGAAACATGTATAGAAAATGAAATAAAGCCTGATATAAAAGCTTCTTTGGAAGGTTACCAGATGGTATATGAGAAACTAACGAATCAGGAAAAAGCCATTGAGATAATCAATAATAAGCTTGAAAAGCAGGATGTAGAGATCACCGTAATAAAAGGCGGTAAAAAAGAAATACTGTAATTTTAACCCTCTCAAGAAATATTCAAACTGCCTATTGTCTTGGGCCGGACAAGCCTAATACATGATTTAGAAAAACATGAAAACGGGCCCGCCAAGTTGAGTTATAATAACCTTTGCCAGTTTGGCATTTGGTTGAGCTATTTTGACCGGGTATTGTAATTTTTTTTCATAAACCCACATATTTATCCCTCACTTCCTGTTTCCCATGGCCATGGGTTATCAATCCATCTCCATGTAGATAAGTCATTATCCATATGATCCATAGTTATAGGACCATACATTCTGGTGTAATCAGATACGGCTCTATGCTTCAGTTCGCGATATTGGCCAAAATAAGCCAGGGCAGTTTGATCATTGGGATGGGTGTCGAGGAACAACCCTACTTCTACCAGAGCAAATTCGTATGCCTGCACCTGCAATAACATACTTTCACGCTCAGATAGCTTTTGCATGGCATGTACATTTGCATTTGAATTCATCAAATTACTTACATTGCTGCTGGCAGCTACGTTGCTGTTTAAATTATTGTTCATGAGACTCTCGACATTTCCGGTCATATTATTATTCATCACTTGCTTCCCCCTCCCAACCAGGGCTTATCCAGGCTTGGGAACAATGTACCTCTGTCCAGTCCGCCAAGTGTATCATAAGGTGTTTCCCAATCTTGATCAGGAACATAAGCCATAGCAACTACCATTTTTTCACACATGGATTTTCGTTCGTCGGAATCGGTATATTGACTATATGGATTGTCAAATTCAGTCATATCTTTCTCCTTTCCTAATCGTAGAATATACTTTATATAAATAGGATATGAGATTTTAAAAGATGAGGTTACATAAAATTGAGAATTTTAAATTATAGGCTTGAATAAAAATTTTTATGGCTACATATATTTTCATATGATATAATTATTTTTGAAAGGAGGTAATAAAATGGAAGAAAAAATCTTTGAACTTTTAACTAAAATGTATTCGGATTTATCTGGCAAAATAGGTAATATCGAAAGCAGAATGGACATTATTGAAGGCAAAATCGGTACTATCGAAGGCAAAATCGGTACTATCGAAGGCAAAATCGGTACTATCGAAGGCAAAATTGGTACTATCGAAGGCAAAATCGATAACATGCAGAGCGAGATAATCGAGCTTAAAAAAGCTGTTCTCAGAATTGAGACCGATCACGGAAATAAACTCGATGCTTTATTTGACGGTTATAAACAACACTCTGACAGATTGGACAGAATTGAAGCTCAGGTTTCAAAACAGGAAGAATTTATAATAAAGCGTGTCAAATAGTTATTTTCCACTTTCCTGTCAGCCGTTACGCAATCTTTTCCCATATTAATTAATCCAGTTTATTTATTTCTTATTTCCAGGTGTAAATTCACGAATTCTATTTAAAAATTTTTACAAGGACTGGCATTTTTCCATAGTATTTATCATAGATTAGAAAGGTACACTATTTTTGAGTTATGAAAAAATTATTAATTTGGTACATAACTCGAAAACAATAGGGGGTGCCTTGCTTGATAGATATACTATTTTCAGCAATCTTTGATGGGCTAAATAACTTATTCCTCATGCTGGGCTACGTTTCAAATGTTAATTCCTTCCCTCAGCCTTTAAACTCTGAGGAGGAACAGCACTATGTTGAAGCATACAGAAATGGGAATGAGGAAGCAAGAAATATTCTAATTGAGAGAAACTTAAGGCTTGTTGCACATATCGTTAAAAAATACGGCTCGTGCGGAAGTGACAGCGATGACCTTATCTCAATAGGTACTATCGGTTTGATTAAAGCAATATCCACATTCAATATGGACAAAGGAACAAGACTGGCTACCTATGCAGCCAGGTGTATAGAAAATGCTATTACCCCGTTACGGAAACAAAAATCAGTTGCGATAGCAGGCAATTGCACTAATTCAAACCATATTGGCGCTGTAGGTGTTTATTATTAAATATAAAACTCGGTATTATCCTTTTGCTTCATTTCAAATTCGGTAAATATCCTGTCTCTTATCTTTAGAAAATCCTCGCTGGTTCTGTCTCTTTTTCTTGCAAGGGGAACTGGAACGATACTTTTTATTTTGCCGGGATTAGGAGTCATGATTACAACCCTGTCGGCCAGGAATACGGCTTCATCAATGTCGTGGGTAACAAATATAATGGTTTTTTTCTGTTCCTGCCATATGCTTGAAATCTCATCCTGCATTTTCATACGTGTCAGCGCGTCCAAAGCTCCAAAGGGCTCATCCATAAAAATTATTTCAGGATCCACCGCCAGGGCACGGGCTATAGCCACGCGCTGCTGCATACCGCCTGAAAGCTGGCCGGGATGACTTTTGCTGAATTCGGAAAGTCCCACCAGCGAAATATATCTGGCGGCAATTTCCCGACGTTCCTTTTTGGCCAGCTTCTTGCCTTCCAGACCCAGTTCCACATTTTTCTGAACCGTTCTCCAGGGCAGCAGGCCATAATTCTGAAAAATGGTAACATTCTTTGTTGAGGGAGCAGTTACTTCATTTCCAGCAATGGCTATCCTTCCTTCCGAAACCTTTTCAAACCCTGCGATGGAATTGAGCAAAGTGGTTTTACCGCAGCCGCTGGGGCCAAGCAAACATATAAATTCACCCTCTTCAATTTGAAGTGAAACATGTTCCATTGCACAAAAGGTTTTTTTGTTTTGTATATAGTTTTTAGAAACATCTTCAATATTTATAAACAAAATTAAGCCCCCCTTTCATTTGGAACAAAGCCGGATATTTTGAGAAGCTTTTTCTCCGCCAATCCAATAAGGCTGTCAAGAATCAGACCGATCAAGCCTATACTCAGTATGCTTGCCAGGAGCATATCGGCGCGAAGATTGTTTCTTGCGTCAATTATCATAAAGCCCAGGCCGGTCTGGGAACCTACCATTTCTCCGGCAACCAGGAACACCCACGCTGTCCCCAAAGCCAAATGCAGTCCGGTTGCTATGAAGGGGAAGGCAGAGGGCAGGACTATTTTAAGCAGCGTTTGGAACTGGTTAAGTCCGAAATTTTTGGCAACCTTTATATAAGTCTGATCCACTTTACCGACTGCAGAAATAGTCGTGAGCAATATGGGAAAGAAGGCTGCAATGAAAATGATAACCATGGCCGGAAGGTCTCCGATACCGAACCACAATACTACGAAAGGAAGCCAGGCGATAGGGGAAATAGGCCTGATGAGCTGTACAACAGGATTTACGAAATTCCAGAGCTTCCGGAACCAGCCCAGAAACATACCGATAATGATTGCTGAAACAGCTGCAATACTGTAGCCAACTGCAAACCGGTACAGGCTATCCTTGATTCCGGCTGCCAGAGTGCCTGATTCCATGAGCTCTTTAAATCCCTGCACCACTTTCAGCGGAGACGGAAACAGTGATTCGTTCCAGCTGCCGAAGGATACTGCCAGCTGCCATATGGAAATGAGTACAATAAAGGATACTGCTATATGAAATACTTTTTTCACTGTTACCTCCAGACCACGGTACCCGCTGAAAGCATGGCACCGTAAGCTTTGTATTAATTAAATGACGTTGTTATTTCAACAGGGAGGGATCAACAAAATCCTCATAAGTCGGAGGTGTTTTGGAGATACCAAACTCAACTACTTTTTTACTTAAATCCTCATAGGCTTCCTGAGTTATAGCCAGGTCATCATAGGATATCCATTTCATTGACAAGTCCAATACTTTATCATCCAGCTTCAAGTATTTCTTTGCGATTTCATCTGCTTTCTCCTTGTTTGATCCAATGAACTTTCCTGCTTCACTGTAGTTGGCAGCAACATTTTGGGCAATTTCTTTGTTATTGTTTATAAAATTATCTGTAAATACCAGGGAGCAGCAAATTGAATCCTCCCAGAGTTCATTTGATTCAAATAAAACTTTTCCGGAATTGATTGCAACGGATTTAGCTCCAAAGGGTTCTGCCACCGAATAGCCGTCAATCTGTCCTGAAGCCAGTGCAGCAGGCATCTCGGGAGGAGCAAGTTCAACAACCTTAACATCGCTGATACTCATTCCCTCATTTTTAAGCATCTGATTCAGCAGTATATTATGAGAAGATTGCCTGTGTGGTATAGCAAAGGTTTTACCATTGAGATCCTTTACACCGTTGATTTTGTTGGATACAACAACCACATTTCCGTCCTTATGGCCAAGGGCTACAGCTTTAATTCCAATTCCCTGTTCCCGGGCTTTCATTGCAAGCTCGATCAGAACAGATGCTCCGTCAACATGCCCTGTGTTTAAAGCATCCATTAATTCAGGCCAGGAACCGTATTTTACGAGCTCAATTTCATAATTGTTACCGGCTTTATCCTGAAGTTCATTTTCTACAAAGACCGGCAAAGCGTGTGTTATTGGCAAATATGCAATTTTAACGGCTTTTTTTGCCGATTTGCTGTCGGCATTTGTATCAGAAGCTGTACCGGAGCTGGCCGAAACAGTTCCGGTATTGGTTTGACCGGAGGTTGCAGAGGTGCCGGCTGAATTTCCGCAGGCGGCGGCTCCTCCGGTAATGCCCAGTATCAATGCAGCTGCAATTATCTTTTTAAAAATCTTCATAAAATGCCTCCTGTAATTTGTATTGGATTTTAATTGCCTAATCCCAGCCAAGGGCTTTCCTTTGTTCTTTCAGGTCGGCAACCAGATGATTTGCCAGCTCTATATGGTTTACATCAACTATCATACTTGAGCCTAATATTTCTTTTGTTCCGTTTTTCATAAATTCAGTTACGTTATCCGAGCCCTGTGTGGGGGTATGAACACAATGATAAGAGTTCACACCCAGCAGCCTGAAGCTCAGTGCCGCACAAATACCCTTTTCGTTTGACCATTCGGGACTGGCAAAGGCATAGGGCATATCCTTGATGTCTGCTTCAGCTGCTTCGGCTGCTGCTTTGAAAAGGGCCGAGGCTCTGGCGTTATCCAGACATTCTCCCATATGCCAGACCGGTGGCAGGTCCTGCAGGAAGCTGCGCAGCCCGTCGCCTGTCTGCTCCAGTGCCTTGACCGAGCAGTATCCAAGTTTCATCAAGGGAAAAGAGGCACAACCGTTAGTCAATATGAGAACATTGTTTTTCAGCAGTATTTCTGCCAGTTCAACTACGGCTTTTTCATATACTATTCGTGGATTGTTACAACCTACCAGATTGACAATACCAAGTATTTTTCCGCTTTTTAATGCTTCTGCAATGGGTTTGACACCGCCGAAATGCCTGTTGATATATTCAACTGAAAAGCCTACCTCGGCCTCAATCTCGTACTGTGGTATATGAACCGGTACCTCACGTCTGTTTGCAAAGCTCTCTATGGCACGGTTCAGGATTTTTCCCGCAAGCTCCGAGACCTGATCCAGATTGGAGTGATCATGGTCAAAACCATAGTGCTCGGCGCCGGGCAGCCTTGCCGAATCATTTGTGGTGACAACCACTGTCTTGAAGCAATTTGCTACCTCCATAATTATGGGGAACACATCCTGAACGTCTGCCACCCACAGGTCCAATGCGCCTGTTCCGAGTATGAGCTCTGCGCCGATGGCATTTGACAGCGGAATTACACCGCCGTACCTGTACATGGACGACAGCCCTGAACAGCAAATACCGTAAAATTTAATGCCAAGGGCACCGTTAGCTTTTGCAAGTTTGTCAAACTCCTCAGTTCTTCCAAGCTTGACTATTTCACTTATCAGTATGGGGGAGTGCCCATGCAGGGCAATGTTTACATAGCCCTTTTCCAGAGCACCGGTATTTACCCTGGAGGTACTCCGGTTTGGAAGTCCGAAAAGACTGTCCATTGCTATGGAGGAGCCCAGCACGCTTGACCAGGCAAAGGCAACTCCGCTGCGGAGCAGCTGCTTCATCAGATTCTTCCAGTCGCCGTCATTGCCGGTGCTGGTTCTGTGAAGGCTTTCAAATACTTCGTGATAAGGGCTTATGGGGAGAATATCCAGCTCGGCCCAGGTTTTAATCCTTTCTTTGGCAGCAAAGGCGTGGAGAGTTTTATGAGGTCCGGGTACTGTCCGGGATAAATCCTCAAGGAGGATATCGGCAACCTCACCTGCCAGCTCTTTTACCGTTTTATTCCCAGTATCAAGCCCAAATGCTCCGGCAACTGCCAGAATTTTTGCTTCACCCTCAATAGGAATATCAATTTTTCCTTCAGAAGCATATTTCAAAGCCAGCATGCTTTCCCTTCCTCTGGCGCCGTGGGCCGACACACCTGCAACAACGCTCCGGAGCAGATTTCGGGCTACAATGACATCAGCATCGGCTCCGCATACTCCTCTAGGGCTTTTTGGTGTTATTTTGCAGGGCCCCATGGTGCAGTTTCTGCAGCATACACCGGCCAGGCCGAAACTGCACTGGGGTTTTTGTGCATCAAACCTGTCAAAGGTAGTTTCTATTCCCAGCTGTTCCATATGTAAAAGCAAATCTCTCACAGCCGGATCAGGGGTTTGCTCCAGAACGTCTTTCTTGGAGGCAAAGGTTTTTTTATATTCTGAGACTGCCGAAGCATAATCATTGACAGTGGTGTTGTGGTGGTGTTCATGAGTATCATGACCGAATTTAGTGTGATGGAGCCGTATATGTTTATTTATTCCATGGATATCCAAAAGCAGCACTCACCCTTCATAATTTTATAATATAGTAATCTTATAATTTTAGTATGTTTTAGATTATAAAGTCTGCAGTTTGAAATGTCAACTAGTTTTTATTAGTTTTCATATATAATTACTATGAATTGAAATTGGCAGGTGAATTTGAGATTAATAGAATTTGTACTAGCCGGATTTTCATATATATTATGCAGATAGTAATGTGCCTTTAACCCGTATATCAGTGACATGGAGGTTGCAAATGGCAGAGAAGAAATATACCCTGCAGGTTAATTATCCCAACTCCGTCGAAGATACATATTCACTCAGGTGTTTGCTGGGAACTGAATATCTGAAACTGATAAAGGAATACCTTAACGGTTTGGATTTGAGCGTGAGTCAGAAGAGAAAAATAATTATACTGCTGATTGAACGGATAAAAGCTGAATTTTGATAAAAATTTCGCTTTAAAAGTTATACCCTCTATTAACAATGTACAATACGTTGTCAATAGAGGGTATAATTATATAAGAACTATTTTATATGAAAGAGTGGTGCAGGAATGGACAGACCTTCAGAAGAAAAAACAGTGTGGCTGACAGCAGCAGATGAGCACAAAATATGTTTATACTGCTGGGAAACAGCAGAAAAGCCTGCGGCTGTTCTGCAGATATTTCACGGTATGGCGGAACATGCCGGAAGGTATGGAAGGCTGGCAGCATTTCTCAATTCCCATGGAATTGCTGTTTTTGGAAATGATCTCAGAGGGCATGGAAAAACAGCGCAGCAAAACGGTAAACCCGGGGTGACGGGTAAAAATGGATTCTATAGGATGGTTGAAGATCAATACCTGATTACAAAAGAGCTGAAACAAAGATATCCTGAGATTCCGGTGTTTGTTCTGGCACATAGCTTCGGCTCTTTTGTGGGACAGGAATATATTACACGTTACGGAAATGAAATAGACGGTATTATTCTCTCGGGCTCTGCTGCTCAAATTGGAGCTGAGATAAGATTGGGTAAGCTTTTGTCCCGGCTGCAGACCGGGATATGGGGGGAGGAAAAACCGGCAAGGCTTATTGAGAAATTGAGCTTTGGAACCTACAATAAAAAAATAGCAGAACCAAAAAGTAGTTTTGACTGGTTAAGCCGTGATGAAACCGAGGTCCGCAAATATATGGAGGATAAGGACTGCGGTTTCACTTGTTCGGCGGGGTTTTATTACTATTTCATGAGTGCCATGCTCAACTTGTACGACGAAAAGAAGCTTGGCAATATTCCGAAAAATCTTCCGGTATATTTGCTTGCAGGGCGGGAAGACCCGGTTGGGAATTACGGCAGGAAGGTGGAAAAGCTGTACGAAATATTTGACAGCCTTGGCCAGCGCGATTTGAAAATGAAGCTTTATGAGGGTTCACGCCATGAAATCCTCAATGAATTGAACAGGGATGAAGTGAGCGGAGATATTTTAAACTGGATAAACAGCCATATAGCCATATGAAAAAATGATGATTAAAAGCAGCTGAGATAAATTATTGTAATAATAAGCACAAGACCCCAATATTACTAAAGTAAAGGTTTGGTAAAATGGGGTTTTTTTATGAAGGTTGCAGTTTATTCGCGCAAGAGCAAATTTACCGGTAAGGGAGAAAGTGTTGAGAACCAGATACATATGTGCAGGGAGTACGCTGTTAAAGTACTTAACTGCAATGAGGAGGACTTTATCACTTATGAAGACGAGGGTTTTTCGGGAGGAAATACCGACCGGCCCAGATTTCAGCAAATGCTGAAGGATGCCCGGAATAAAAAGTTTGATACCATCGTTTGCTACAGACTTGACAGGGTAAGCAGAAATGTCTCGGATTTCTCCCAATTGATTGATAAACTTGAAAAGTGGGGAATTAACTTTGTGTCTGTCAAGGAGCAGTTTGATACCACAAAGCCCATGGGAAGGGCAATGATGTATATAGCCTCGGTTTTTTCGCAGCTGGAAAGAGAGACCATTGCCGAAAGAATCAGGGATAACATGCTTCAGCTGTCCAAGACGGGCAGGTGGCTCGGAGGCACAACACCCACCGGTTACAGGTCGGAAATGGTGTGCAGCCGTGAGCCGAACGGGCGCGAAATCAGAAGCTGCAAGCTGGTGGTTGTGCCTGAAGAAGCTGAACTGGTACAGTTAATATACAATAAATATATAACATTGAAATCCATTACAAAGGTTGAAAAGTATCTGGCTCAAAACAGGATAAATACTAAGAATGGAGCGGTCTTCGGAAGGTTTTCCATCAGATTTATTCTCTCCAATCCGGTATATGCCGTTGCTGATGAAAAGCTTTATGAATATCTGTCCACAAACAATTACGAGTTGTATTCCGAAAAAGAGGAGTTTAACGGAATGAGCGGACTTATGGGCTATAATAAAACCAGACAGAATGCCGGCAGCTCCGGTGAGAGATACCGCAAAAGCGAAGAATGGATTCTGGCTGTGGGCCTGCACACCGGGATAGTACCCGGTGAGGTATGGATAGAGGCACAGGAGCTGTTGTCCAGGAACAAATCCAAGTCCTACAGGAAGGTTAAGAGCAATACTGCGCTTCTGTCGGGAATTCTCAGGTGTGCGGGCTGCGGAAGCTTCATGCGGCCCAAGGCCGGCAGGAGGCCTGGCCCGGATGGTGAGCCGGTATTCTACTATATATGCGAGCTGAAGGAAAAAAGCCGGAAAGTACAGTGTGATATGGCAAATGCCAATGGCAATGAGGTGGACGGCATGGCGGTGGGCCAGCTGGAACAGTTATTTTTGACCTGCCCGCCCGTATTCGATGAAAAGGATTTGTCTGAAATGAAGACCTGGTTTAACAGGGACACCAAAAAGGATGAACTTCACATATTGGAGGAGAAGCTTTTCAATACGGATTTTGAGATAAAAAACCTTGTCAGGGTATTGGCAAAGGAAAAAAGCTCCGATCTTGAAACGGCAATAATGGAGCAGCTCAGCAGTTTGAACAGTCAGAAACAGATATACATAAACGCAATAGAAAATCTTTTGCTCAAAAGCCCTGAGAGTATGAATTGCAGGGAGCCCGCAGAAACATATGCCGGTAAGATATTTCCGCCCCGGTGTATCGCCTGGGATCAATTGAGCATAGATATCAAACGGGGGATGCTCAGAGGTGTAATAAAGCGCTTGGAATGGGATGGAAAAGGACTTGAAATGCATCTGAATACAGGTATTAGGACAGTGTAGTACTGAGTACTACTGAGTACTATTGAATAATTGCACCATTTTGTTTCCGCTATGCGAGCATAGCAAATGAGATTCTAATGCAAATCAGAGCGTCGAAAAAGATACAAAATGAAGTTTCACTGCAGGATCCGATTGGAATCGATAAGGAAGGCAATGAGATAACATTAATAGATCTTATCAGCAATGATTCTGAGTCGGTAGTGGATGAAGTAGAACTGAAAATGCAGGTAAAACGGTTGTATAGTAAAATGAAGGGTACTCTTAAAAACAGGGAGAAGGTAGTATTGGAGCTAAGATACGGCTTACTTAACGGAACCAGTAAAACTCAGCGTGAAATAGCTAAAATGCTTGGAATTTCAAGATCCTATGTCTCAAGGATAGAGAAGAAAGCAATTAAAAAATTAAGTAAAGAATTAAAACCTGAAGGCTGCCATTAGGCAGCCTTCAGAGTGTATCAAGGCGGTTGAATTTCTCCAGGACAATATGCTTTTCAAATGCCGCAGACTGCCGGTCTCAGCTATGAATAAAGTTGAATACTTTACCTTGTAAAAATTATATTGATTCGGGAAAACATTAGTAGTACAATTGGTGTATGCTATCAGATAGGTTATAGCGTATGCAAGTTATATAAGGAGGAACTGCTATGGCTGAAGCAAGGACCATGAAGGCGCTGGTGAAAAAGTACAGAAAGCCGGGTATATGGATGGACGAGGTACCTGTTCCCGGGATCGGGATAAATGATGTTCTCATAAAAATCAATAAAACCTCCATATGCGGTACGGATATACATATTTACAATTGGGATGAATGGGCGCAAAAAACAATTCCGACTCCCATGACTATCGGACATGAGTTTGTAGGCACCGTAGCAGCCCTGGGCAGTAATGTCCATGATTTCAAATTAGGTGATATTGTTTCGGGAGAGGGGCATATTGTTTGCGGATTATGCAGGAATTGTCTTGCCGGACGGCGGCATTTATGCATGAATACAAGCGGTGTCGGTGTAAACCGTCCTGGTGCCTTTGCAGAGTATATTGCCATACCGGTCACCAATGTGTGGCATAGCGACGGCTCGGTACCCCAGGACATACAGAGCTGTTTTGACCCGTTTGGAAATGCGGTGCATACTGCGCTTGCATTCAATGTATTGGGAGAGGATGTACTGATTACCGGCGCCGGCCCCATAGGGATCATGGCAGCGGCTGTTGTAAGGCATGCCGGGGCAAGACATGTGGTAATCACAGATGTCAATCCTTACCGTCTTGAACTGGCTAAAAAGCTGGGTGTAACCATGGCAATAAATATTAATGAAGCAAGCATTGAAGCTGCGATGGAACAGCTGGGAATGAAGGAAGGTTTTGATGTGGGCTTGGAAATGTCGGGCAATGCAAGTGCTTTCAACAAAATGGTGGATTTAATGTGCCACGGCGGAAAAATTGCACTGCTTGGAATTCAAAACAGCAGTACCCAAATTGACTGGGAAAAGGTTGTATTCAACGGACTGACCATCAAGGGCATATATGGCAGGGAAATGTACGAGACATGGTACAAGATGACAGTCATGCTTCAATCGGGACTTGATATATCAAAGATAATAACCCACCGCTTTAATATTATGGACTTCCAGAAAGGTTTTGAAATCATGGCCTCAGGCAATTCGGGAAAAGTGGTACTGGAGTGGAACTGACATCAGTGATAAAATTTATATAAATATCTATATAATTATATTGGAATAGGAAAATCTTTATCAAGGAGAATCGAGAACATGTTTGGAAAAGCGAAAAAATTTTACATAAGTGAACTTGATAATATAAAAAGCAGCGGCCTATGGAAGGAAGAGCGGGTTTTGACAAGCCCTCAAGATATTAATATAAGTGTTGCAGTCGGTAAAAAAGTTTTGAATATGTGTGCCAACAATTACCTGGGGTTATCAAACCACCCGGAGGTAGTTGCTGCGGCGAAGGAAAGCCTGGATGACTGGGGATATGGTCTGTCTTCGGTGAGATTCATCTGCGGAACCCAGGATATTCATAAAAAGCTTGAGAGGAAACTTTCGGATTTTCTGGGGACGGAAGACACTATCCTGTATGCATCCTGCTTTGATGCAAACGGCGGATTGTTTGAGACACTTCTGTCAGAACAGGATGCAATAATCAGTGATGAACTCAATCACGCAAGCATCATAGACGGTGTCAGACTGTGCAAAGCCATTCGTTACAGGTATAAAAACAATGACATGCAGGATCTGGAGGAAAAGCTGAAAGCGGCGCAAAATGCCAGATTCCGTTTAATTGCTACCGATGGTGTATTTTCCATGGACGGTATCATTGCCAATCTCAGGGGGATCTGTGATCTGGCCGATAAATATGATGCCATGGTCATGGTGGATGACAGCCATGCGGTGGGCTTTATCGGCGGCAATGGGCGTGGAACGCCGGAATACTGCGGTGTTTCGGATAGAGTAGATATATTGACAGGAACTCTGGGAAAGGCGTTAGGCGGTGCAAACGGCGGTTATACAAGCGGGCGCAGCGAAATTATCAGCCTTTTGAGACAGCGTTCAAGGCCCTATTTGTTCTCCAATACCCTGGCACCGTCGGTAGCTTACGCATCTTTGAAAGTATTGGAATTACTGGACACAACTGCGGATTTCAGGAAAAGGCTTATGCAAAATACACTGTTTTTCAGGGAAAAAATCAGGGAGGCAGGCTTTAATATTGTTGAAGGAGTTCATCCCATTGTTCCCATTATGCTTGGAGATGCCAATGTTGCCCAGGAAATGGCCGCAAGATTGCTTGAAAAAGGGGTTTATGCAGTTGGTTTCTTTTATCCTGTGGTGCCTGCCGGAAAAGCCCGTATAAGGACTCAAATTTCTGCCGCCCATACAATGGAAGACCTGGCTTTTGCCATAGATGCCTTTGTGCAGGTAAGGAAGGAAATGAAGATAGAGTAAGAGTAGTGCACTCGTAACCAAAAATCACATCTTGATATTTGAATAATTATCCAATATAATATGTAACATATAACCTATATGATAGCATATAGAAACGTGGGGTAATGAATTGAAAAACATAAAACGTGTACCGTTGCAGTCAGAAATAATAGAAGCCATAAAGCAGTATATTGAACAGAATAATCTCAAAAACGGAGATAAGCTTCCGTCCCAGGGACAGCTTGTAGAAATGCTGGGTGTGAGCAGGTCCTCCTTAAGAGAGGCAGTGAAAGTGCTTGAGACAAAAAACATCGTGGAAACTGTCAATGGCAAAGGGATTTATGTTAGAAACGGTTCACCCAACATTATTCAGGCGCAGATTGAGTTCAGGAAGGAAAAGGAATCCATCCTTGAACTGCTGGAAGCAAGAAAGATCCTTGAACGGGAAATCCTGCACCTGGTGATACAGCATGCAACGCAGGAAGAACTTGATAACATTGAAAAAATACTGAATGTTGTTATAGAGAAATACAACAATGGCGACAAACAGAATAATGAGGACAGGCAATTTCATTATGCCATTTATAATTCATGCCATAACAGGATCATGCAGCAGCTGATACTCTCTATTAACAATCTGCTTTCCGAGTTGTGGGAATTTCCCCTTGGGATGGAGGAGCCTTTTACAGATACAATACCCCTGCATAAGGATCTTTTTGAATGCCTGAGAAATCGGAATCTAAAAAAAGCAATTACCATAAATGAAAAAATCATAAGCATGGTCATCAAAGAGGTAAAAGCCGCTCAATAAGATTATGTAAATAAATTAAATAATTAAATCAAGAATTATAAACAAACAAAAATTGTATAAAATAAGGAATTATGTAAAATATCCTATCGGACAGCTGATAGGATATAGGACGATTTATCGGCCTGTAAATTCCTTATAACAGAATGTATTTAGCCTATTTGACGGAGGGAGAGGTTTATTTGAACACACGAATGTCCAAGGAAGATATATGTGCATATCTGGGAGAAGATTTTTATTCATATAAAGGTGCCGTTACCCCGCCTATTTTCCAGAATACACTTTTTGCGCAGTCTCACGAACTCAAGGGTGAGGAGCCCGAGTTTGTCTACACCAGAATTAACAATCCGACGATAGAAATTGCCGAGAAAAAGATAGCAGCCCTTGAAGAAGGCCAGGAGGCCAGATGTTTTTCCTCGGGTATGGGAGCCATATCGGCGGCAATTATGCATTTTGTTAAAGCAGGCAGTCATGTCATCGCAATCGACAGTATATACGGTCCTACCAGGGATTTCCTGGAAAACTATCTTGCAAGATTCGGTGTGGAGACCACTTTTGTTCCGGGCCATAATACCGATGAAATTGAAAGCGCAATCAAAAAAAATACTGTTCTCATATATCTGGAAAGTCCCTCCTCCCTTGTTTTCTCCCTGCAGGATCTTGAAGCGGTTGCAAAGCTTGCCCGGGCAAAGGGAATTGTGACCATAATTGACAATTCCTATTCCACGCCTATATATCAGAATCCCATTAAATTTGGGATTGATTTGGTGGTTCACAGCGCTACCAAATATCTTGGAGGGCACAGTGACATAGTTGCAGGAGTTGTGATTGGAAAAAAAGACGTGATGGATGGATTAAGGAATGAAGAGCGCGCCATGCTGGGAAGCTGTATGGACCCCCATCAGGCCTGGCTATTGATACGGGGCTTGAGAACACTTCCGCTCAGAGTAAGGCAGCATCAGGAAAATGCTATGGCAGTTGCTGCGTTTCTGGAAAACCACCCCAGGGTAAAATATGTTCTTTATCCCGGACTAAAAAGCCATCCCCAGTATGATTTGGGAAAAAAACAGATGGAGGGGTATACCGGGCTTATGAGTTTTGAACTGACAGGGGGAAAGGAAAGTGTTGTAGGACTCCTCAGGAACATCAGACACTTCAGGCATGGATGCAGCTGGGGTGGCTATGAAAGTCTCATAGCACCTGTGGGACTGGGAAAGAATCAGGAGGAGCTCAAACGTTCCTGTGTCACCGAGGGAATGATAAGAATACACGTAGGACTTGAAAATGTGAACACCCTGATTGAGGACCTGGACAGGTGCCTTGTTTAGAAACTTATTTCAGATTACAAATATTTAAATAAAAATATTTAAAAAAGTAAATTTCCATTGACTGGAACCTATGGGTTGGTGGTTAAAAAGAAAGGGTGGATGATGAATGCTTCTTGAGAGATTGACACAGGCATTTGGCGTAAGTGGTTTTGAGAGTGAGGTTGCAAAAATTGTTATTGAGGAAATAACCGGGTATGTTGATGAAATTATTACTGATTCGTTGGGAAATGTCATTGCACTAAAAAGAGGAAGCGGGGAACATAAGAAAAACATTATGGTGTCGGCCCATATGGATGAGATTGGATTCTCGGCTCTTAAAATCACCGAAGACGGTTTTGTGAAGGTCAAAAAAATGGGAGGTGTCTCAGCATTTACCTCCTACATGAACAGGGTTGTATTTAAAAATGGTATCGGCGGCATTATCAGCTGTACCGAAAAGATTGAAAAAATAGATGCGGCAGATATCGGGAAACTTTATGTGGATATTGGTGCTTCCTCCAAACAGGAGGCTCAGGAGCTTGTGGAAATAGGTGAACCTGCCTGCTACGATTCGGCCTACAGGGAATTGTGCAACGGCTGTGTTACGGCAAAAGCACTGGATGACCGCATCGGCTGCTACATAATGATTGAGGTTATCAAGAAAATCTCTGAAGTATACAATGATGTTTATTTTGTCTTTTCCGTCCAGGAGGAGGTCGGTCTTGTGGGCGCTACGGTGGCTTCCGAAAGGATAACCCCTGATATCGGCATTGCTTTGGACATCACGGGTGCCTTTGACACACCGGACAACAAAGAGGGGAATACCGTGCTTGGCGGCGGTGCGGCAATAAAGGTACTGGACAACTCTGTCATATGTGATCCGGCTCTTGTGGGGGAAATGGTTCTGTGTGCAAAAGACGGCAATATTCCTTATCAGAGAGATGTATTGACAGGCGGAGGCACAGATGCGGGTGCGATCAACAAATCCAACATGGGAGTGAGAGCCTGCGGTATTTCCATTCCTACCAGATACGGCCACAGCCCCCACGGGATTGTGAGCATGAGGGATGTTGATGCCTGCATAGCTTTGCTCGGTGTCTTTATCAACAGGCCGTTTAAATTTTCGGATACCATAAGAAATTATTGATTACATCCTTAAAAGGGGTAACCCTTTGGAAATACATAATTTAAAGGAGATGTTACAATGAAAAAGAGGTTATTAGCAACAATTATTACTCTCTCAATTGTGCTTTCCGTCGTATTGGCGGGATGCGGACAGAATTCAGCATCATCAGGCAGCGGCAATACCATCAACCTTGCATTTACAGGTGATCCGGAGTCCTTTGATTCCTCAAAGGTAGCGGAAAGTGCGGCAAACACGGTCATCCAGGAAACACAGGAAGGCCTTGTAAGGCTGGGCGACAAAAAGATTGAACCGGCAGGTGCAACAAAATGGGAAGTTTCCAGTGATGGCCTTACATGGACTTTTCACCTGAGAGACTACACTTATTCCGATGGGGTCAAAGTTAAAGCACAGGATTTTGTGTATGCTGTCAGAAGAATGTTTGATCCGGCCACCGCTTGCCCCAGTGCAGGAATATTTTATTGTATCAAAGGCGGCGAGGACTTTTTGAATGGCAAGGGTTCGGTAGAGGATATCGGGGTAAAGGCAACCGACGATAACACACTCGAAATTACCTTGAAAACGCCAACTCCTTATTTTGAACAGCTTGCTAATTTTGTGAGCATTCTGCCCCTAAGACAGGATGTTATTGAAAAAGCAGGTGTAACCTATGGTACCGATCCGAAAGCTATGGTTTTCAGCGGCCCCTTTGTAGTGGACAGCTGGATAAGAGGCTCGAAAATTATTCTCAAGAAAAATGAAAAGTACTGGGATGCGGCAAATGTAAAGCTCAATGAGGCCGTTATCAGCATTGTACCCGAACAGGCAACTCAAGAGCAGCTTTTTGACAGTAAAGGTCTTGATATAATTCAGGACGTTAAAGCGGAATATGTGGACAAGCTTAAGACAAAAATCGATGCAGGTGATATTACAAGCCTGGTGGGATATTACCCAAGCTGCAGCTATGTAGCTTTTAACAACAAGGATAAAGATAAGATTTTCACAAATGCTAAAATAAGGAAGGCCTTTTCTCTTGCAATCGACAGGGAAGCCTATTCACAAAATGTTATAAAGAAGGATGTTCCTGCATATGGTTTCCTGCCGTTTGGACTGAACAACGGTGAGAAGATATACAGAGAGGCTGTTGAAGAACCGTTGAAGTCCATGTCAGGTGAGGATCCCAAAAAGCTTTTTGAGGAAGGTGTGGCAGAATTGGGACTTAACACTTCTACTCCTATTACAGTTACCTTCCTTCAAAGAACAGCTGCCTCCAACAACAAAACTATTTCAGAATATTTGCAGGATCAATGGCAGAAAAAACTGGGAGTTATTGTTAAAATAGATACCGCTGCCGATGGTGCAACCTTCAACAAGTCCATTCAAAAGGGTGAATACCAGGTGGCCGTTACCGGCTGGGGCGGAGATTATAACGATCCCATGACCTTTATGGAGCTGTTCCTTACAGGCTCCCCAAACAATTCCGCCTTCTTTGACAATGAAAGATACAATGAACTTGTCAATGCAGGAGCTGTTGACAGTAATGCCGACAAGAGACTGGACATGTTCAGGGAAGCTGAAAAAATTCTGGTTGCCGACAATGCCGGCATAGCGCCACTGACCTACAATGTTAAGACAACCTATATGCAGAGCTATGTCAAGGGAATTCTTGTCCAGGCCGGCGGACCCGCATGGGAGCTAAAGAATGCTTACATAGAAAAGAAATAATCCAAGAATATCATCATAAGCTTGCTGTGGCAGGTGAAAAATCCTGCCGCAGCGGCTTTTCTTATGAGGAGGATCTTATATGGGCCGATATATTTTAAAAAGGCTTGGGTATTTGCTTGTAACTATGTGGATAATTATTACGGCCACTTTTTTTCTTATGAATACTCTTCCGGGCGATCCTGTACAAACCGGTACAAAACTGCTCCCGGAGGCTGTGGCACAGAATCTCCGCGTTAAATGGGGATTTGATAAACCTGTTACCCACAGATACGTAATTTACTTGAATAATTTGCTGCATGGCGACTTTGGAGAGTCTATGAAAACTCCCGGGCTTACCGCAAACGCAATTATCAGGGATAAATTTCCCGCTTCGGCCAGACTCGGGCTCCAGGCCATTACATTCGGGCTGCTCGTCGGCTTGATCCTTGGTATTATTGCAGCTTTCAAAAGAAATACCTGGATTGATTATACCGTTATATTTATTGCCATTGCGGGCATTTCCATTCCGAGCTTTGTTCTTGCGGCGCTTCTGCAAAAAGTTATCGGCGGAAGTCTCCTGCCTATCATCGGCTGGCCGTCCACAAATGTATGGCTGTCAGGTTTTGAATACACGATTCTTCCCACCCTGGCGGCTTCTTTCGGGAGTATTGCCACATATTCCAGGTTTATGCGCACGTCTGTCCTGGAAGTGTTGAATAATGATTACATACTTACAGCCAAAGCCAAAGGGCTTTCAAAACGGGAAATAGTGCAAAAGCACGTTCTCAGGAACAGTCTGATACCTATCATTACAATATTCGCACCTCAGATGGCGGGTATTGTCACAGGTTCATTTGTTATTGAGAGAATATTCTGCATACCGGGATTGGGAATGTATTATGTAGAGAGCATCAATGGGAGGGACTTCCCAATGATAATGGCTACCACCATATTTTTCTCATTCTTCTTCATTATCTCCATTGTATTGATGGATATACTGTATGGAATTATTGATCCAAGAGTAAGAGTGAGCGGTGAAAAGAGATAGGGGGCTGCATAAATGATTAAAGAGTATGAGCAGGAGCTGTTTGAAGTGGTAGGGTATGACAAAGAAGTTGCGGATGCCATTGTCAGGCCCAACATTACTTACTGGAAGGACGCGTGGAGGCGGTTAAGGAAGAATAAGGTAGCTATTTTTTCCATGGTGACGCTGCTTGTAATAGGGCTGTCATGCATACTGATACCGATTCTCTCCAGGGTTGATTATACAGGACAGAATGTGGCTATGACACATTTGAAGCCGGGCAGTCAGCACTGGTTTGGAACCGATGAGCTTGGAAGGGATGTTTTTGTGAGATTGTGGATGGGAGGCAGGGTATCCATCCTTATAGGCCTCTTAGGTGCGGTGGTATCGTTGGTTTTTGGCACGCTCTATGGCGGCATAAGCGGTTATTTCGGGGGACTAATCGACGATATCATGATGCGGATTGTAGAAGTTATCGTGGGTATTCCCTATATGATAGTTGTCATACTGGTATCCATTTCTCTTGGAAAAGGCTTGCCGTCCCTAATCATAGCACTTTGCATCACAAGCTGGACCGGTCTTGCCAGATTAGTAAGGGGACAGGTACTGCAATTAAAGGAAAATGAATATGTGCTTGCCTCAAAAGCACTGGGAGCCAGTCCCATGAGAATAATATTAAAGCATCTGCTTCCGAATACAATGAGCGTTATTATTGTCAATACCACTTTTCAGATCCCGGGTTTTATGTTTGCCGAAGCCTTTCTAAGCTTCATAGGTTTGGGTGTACAGCCGCCATACACCAGCTGGGGGGCTATGGCTGCGCTGGGACAGCAGCAGATGTCTTATTATCCGCATGAACTGCTGTTTCCTGCTGTGGCAATCAGTTTGACCATGTTAACGTTTAATCTGCTGGGTGACGGCCTGCGCGATGCGCTTGATCCCAAGCTGCGACAGTAAGGGGGACGCTATGACAAAATTGATGGAAGTAAAAAATCTCAGAGTTTCATTTCATACATATGCAGGGGAAGTACAGGCAGTAAGGGACGTCTCCTTTTCCATAGACAGTGGTGAAGCAGTGGCCATCGTAGGTGAATCGGGCTGCGGAAAAACCGTCACGTCAAAAAGCATAATGGGCCTTATTCCCACACCGCCGGGTGATATTAAAGAAAACAGCAGTATTCTTTACAAGGGGAAGGATATTTTAAAATTTTCGGATAAGGAATGGCAAAAATTCAGAGGTGCAGAAGCAGGCATGATCTTTCAGGACCCCATGACTTCACTCAATCCTACAACCAAAGTCGGAAAACAAATTATGGAAAATCTGATGGTCCACAGGCATATGAGCAGATCGGAGGCTTTAAATGAGGCAGTGCGAATGCTTGAAGTTGTTAATATCCCAAATTCCAGGGAGAGAGTAAATGAATATCCCCATCAATTTTCAGGGGGCATGAGGCAGAGAATCATGATTGCCATAGCATTGGCCTGCAATCCCAGACTTTTGATTGCCGATGAGCCCACAACTGCCCTGGATGTGACAATACAGGCTCAGATACTTGAGCTTTTAAAGGATATACAGAAACAGTTTGATACCGCTGTCATGCTTATTACTCATGACCTGGGAGTTGTTGCCGGCATGGCAAGGAACATTATAGTAATGTACGCAGGCCAGATAATAGAAAAAGGAACGGTTGACGAAGTGTTTAAAAATGCACGGCATCCTTATACAAATTCACTGTTGAATGCCGTTCCGGGCCTTAACCTGAAAAGCAAGGTCCAACTGGCTTCCATATACGGGACACCTCCTGATTTGCTGGCGCCTCCGGCAGGCTGTGCTTTTGCCGGCAGATGTAAATTTTGTATGAAAATATGCCGGGAACAGATGCCTGGGGTAACTAAAATCAGCAGTACACATGAGGCCTCCTGCTGGCTTCAGCACAGTCAGGCCCCGAAAATAAATATAGCAGAAGGGATAAGAGGTGAGCAGGATGGCTGAAAACATGAATCTGCCGGCAGACAACACAGCAAAGGGGCAAGGGCAGCCAGGCAAGGACAGGCTGGTTGAAGTGAAGCATTTAAAGAAATATTTCAATGTCAGGAGCGGTGTTTTAAAAGCCGTGGATGATGTGTCCTTTGATATTTGCAGAGGTGAAACTCTGGGGCTTGTGGGAGAATCAGGATGCGGCAAAACCACCTGCGGAAGGACTTTGCTGGGAATTTATGAAGCCACGGGCGGAGATGTTTTTTTTGAGGGAAACAATACTTCGACGATGAACAAGCAGTTGAAAAAGGACTTTAAAAGGAATGCACAAATTATTTTTCAGGACCCGTATGCTTCCCTGAATCCCAGAATGACTGTGTCGGACATCATAGCCGAGGGTATGGATATACATGGTTTATATATGCATAAGGAAAGACAGGAACGGATATATGAAATGCTGAATCTTGTCAGCCTTAACAAAGAGCATGCGGGAAGATTTCCTCATGAATTTTCGGGAGGGCAGCGGCAAAGAATAGGCATTGCAAGGGCTCTGGCCATAAATCCCAAATTTATTGTCTGTGATGAGCCTATCTCAGCGCTGGATGTTTCCATACAGGCACAAATAGTCAATTTGCTGATCAAGCTGCAGGGAGAGCTTAATCTGACCTACCTGTTTATTGCCCATGATCTGTCCATGGTAAAGCATATTTCTGACAGAGTAGGCGTAATGTACCTTGGATGTCTTATAGAACTTGCAACCAGCGCCGAGTTGTATAAAAATCCGTTGCATCCGTACACTCAGGCCCTTTTATCGGCAATACCGATTCCTGATCCTGAGGCCGAGAAAAATAAACAGCGGGTGGTGCTGGAGGGAGATATACCAAGTCCCATCAATCCGGAACCGGGCTGCAGATTCAGGAGCCGGTGCCGTTATGCAAAAGCTGTATGCAGTGAAAAAAGGCCCGAATTAAAAGAGGTCGGACCCGGGCATTTTGTTTCCTGTCACCTATATTGACTGGTGTTGTGATAAAGTTATCAGAATTTACAACAGGACTTCCAAAATGAGCTGGATAAGCATACCGAAGATGCAGATGAAAAGGCTGATCCACATAACTACAAAACCCAGATTGAAACTGTAAAAATGCTTTTTCCATTGCTCTTCATGATGCAAAGGCCTGGTACCGTCCCGTTTGATAAAAAAAGCAGCACTTATTAAAAAGCCAAAACAACCGATATAATATAGACTATTTTTTATAAACACAAATATATTGGCATCGCCGTTATTATAGAAAATGAGATAAATCAAAGTAAAAAATACCGCAGCTCCGGAGGCAATATAAAAGGCAATTTTAATACATTTGATTAAGTCATGAATGAGGCTTGATTTCATATGAAACACCCTTTGGCTTTTATTGTGACTTTAATTATACTGTGCAGCACTGAAAGTTACAATAGGTAACACTTTTTATTTTCATATGTACAATGACGTAATGTTATGGAGGTATTATGTTTTTTGAGCAGGAAAGAATAGAGGGATTTTTAAAGGAATTAAAGAATTGCATTTATCATAAAATTGAGCCTGTACATAAAGTACTCATTAAAAAGGGCGATTTTAAATGTGCGTCACAAGCCGAAGCCGACGGACAGGAATGGACGGAATTCAAAAGTGGTGACAGCTGGGGGGGCAAGGATCAGCGGTACTGGTTCAAGCTTCTGTTCACCATTCCGGAAAGTCTTAATAACTGCAATGTGGTTTTTAGAATAAAGACAGGACGTGAAGGGGAATGGGATGCAGTCAACCCTCAATTTCTGGTCTATCTGGACGGGGTATTGAAGCAGGGCCTGGATGTGAATCATACTGAAATTCTCATTGACCAAAACGCAAAAGCGGGGGAAGGTCACCGTGTAGATATGCATGCCTACGCAGGAATGAGCGATGTGAAAGCAGTGCTGCAAGCGAGCATTGCAGCACTTGACAGGGCAACGGAACAGCTCTATTATGATTTGGCCGTTCCCTTTGAAGTTGCCGGTTTTCTTGAAAAGGAGGACAAGAGACGGGTCGACACATTGAGTATACTGAACCAGGCCTTGAACCTGCTGGATTTTAGAAGACCTCATTCGGAGCAATACAATGAGTCGGTTGAAAGAGCCATAGCCTTTTTAAAAACTGAATTTTACGGAAAAAGCTGCGGGCATGAAGCTGTATATGCCAGTTGTGTGGGTCATACCCACATAGATGTGGCATGGCTGTGGACCTTGCAACAAACCAGGGAGAAGGTGGTCAGAAGCTTCACCACTGCCCTGAGCCTGATGAAGGACTATCCCGACTATTCTTTTATGGCAAGCCAGCCTCAACTGCTCCAGTTTCTCAAGGAAGAACGTCCGGAAGTATACATGGAGATAAAAGAGCGGGTAAAAGAGGGTAGATGGGAGATAGATGGCGCCATGTGGCTCGAAGCCGACTGCAACCTTGTCTCGGGTGAATCTCTTATCCGTCAGATATTATATGGCAAGCGCTTTATAAGAGAGGAGTTCGGTGTGGATTCCAGGACCTTGTGGCTGCCGGATGTTTTTGGTTACAGTGCCGCATTGCCTCAGATATTGAAAAAGTCCGGCATCAGGTATTTTGTTACCTCCAAGATAAGCTGGAACGAATATAACAAGATGCCGTACGATACCTTTATGTGGGAAGGCATTGACGGTTCCGAGGTTTTAACATATTTTCTTACGGCCGCCGAGTACGACAAGGTTTTGTCAGGAAATCACAGAACCATTTATGAAGCTAAAATAAACCCATCCCAGATTATGGGAGCCTGGATAAGGTATCAGCAGAAAAACATCAATGATGATGTGCTTGTACCTTACGGATACGGTGATGGCGGCGGCGGGCCAACCAGGGATGACCTGGAGTATTCCTCCAGAATGCAAAAGGGACTTCCCGGGTGTCCGGTTGTCAAAATGGAAACAGTGGGAAATTATCTGGAAGGCCTGGAGAAAAAAGTTGCGGGCAACCCAAAACTGCCCAGGTGGGTAGGGGAACTTTATCTTGAATACCACCGGGGAACATACACCTCAATGGCCAGAAACAAATACTACAACCGGAAAAGTGAATTCCTGATGCTGGATATAGAACGTTTCAGCGTGCTTGCAAGCCAGGTGGAGCCCTCTGCGGCATATCCGTCCGAGGAGATAGAAGACTGCTGGAAGACTGTTCTGCTCAATCAGTTTCATGATATCATCCCGGGCTCCTCCATCAAGGAAGTTTATGAGGAGTCACAGGAACAATATGAAGCGCTGCTGACAGAAGGTCACCGGCTGCTGGATAAATCCATGAAGCACATAACAGCTAAGATTAATTTGGAGGATAGGGCCGTCATAGCTTTTAATCCTCTGGGTTTTGACAGGGATGATATCCTTAAATTTGATTTGCCCTATGAAAAGGACAGTATTTCTCTTGTGGACGCCGAAGGCAAGGTTTATCCGGTTCAGAGAACGGAGGAAGGGAGCCTTATTGCCTTCGTAGAGGGGGTGCCGTCAAACGGTTATAAGACTTTTTACATCAGCCGTAAGGCGGAGCAGCAGCCTTTTGAGCTATATGCAGCACAGGAGAAGGCAGGAAACAGATTTTTCGAAATAAGGTTGGATGACAGCGCAAATATCGTTTCCATATTTGATAAAATTGAACGCAGGGAAGTACTTAAACCGGGAACCAGGGGCAATGTGCTCCAGGCTTTTGAGGATAAACCCCTTAGATATGACGCCTGGGATATCAATATATATTACCAGGAAAAAATGTGGGAAATCAATGAAGTTGATGAAATCAGAGTAATAGAAGAAGGTCCCGTAAGAGCGGCAATAAGGATTAAAAAGAAATTCATGGATTCGACTCTCATACAGTATTTGTACTTATATAATGATATACCCCGGATTGATTTCGTGAATGAAATCGACTGGAAGGAGAAACAGATACTGTTAAAAGCCGGATTCCCCGTTGATGTCCGCACCGATAAGGCGACCTACGATATTCAGTTTGGAAGCGTCGAGCGTCCTACCAACTGGAACACCAGCTGGGATATAGGCAGATTTGAGGTATGTGCCCATAAATGGGCCGACTTGTCGGAGGACGGTTATGGTGTCAGCCTGCTCAATGACTGCAAGTATGGCTACGATATCAAGGACGGTGTTATGAGGCTCAGCCTTTTGAAATCACCCATCTGGCCCAATCCGGATGCCGACAGAGAGCTCCATCGCTTTGTCTATTCACTCTATCCGCATACGGGAGACTGGAAGGACGCAAATACCATGCACATGGCCTACAGGCTGAACTGTCCGATGCATGCCGTACAGGAAGGTGCTCATGAAGGAACACTTCCATCCAATATGAGCACAGTGTCGGTCAACAGGAAAAATATAATAATCGATACTGTGAAAAAATCTGAGAATGGGCAGGAACTGATCGTAAGGCTGTATGAATGTCATAACAGAAGGACTGCTGCCAGCCTGAGCTTTTTCAAGACCATTGGATATGCCTGCGAAACCGATCTTGAGGAAAAGGAAATAGGAGTAATTGAGACCGGGGATAACACGCTGTTCTTTGAAATATACCCCCATGAGATCAAAACCTTCAAGATCGGGCTGATTTAGCGGTAATCATTTTTGCCGGTAATGGGAAATTAAGAATATTAATTAAAACCTGAAGGGACTGTTGCACAATGAATAAATTTTATTCATCAGGGCAGCAGTTCTTTTTTTATCCAACTTTTGAGGATCGGACAGCATTATTAAAAAAGTTATAAATATCTTAAAATAGTTATAGACTTTATCCCGGTAAAAATCTCTTAAGTTATACAGATTAAAATTGATAACAGTTTCTTAAAGTAGTTTCTGTATCTCATCTGATTTATTAACTATACTCAACTTATAAGAGGTGATAATAGAAGTACCCATCTCCAAAGGTGACGGGTACTTCATACAATAACAACCGCGAAGGGGGAGCCGGGATGAAAAAGAAAGTTTCTTTAAATGATGTTGAACCTGCACATCTTGAAGGAAGGGATCTCAGATGGATCATAACAGACAGAACCGTTGGGGCGGATCAGATGAGTATTGCCATAATGCATTGCTTTCCTGAGGCTATAGTCAAACCGCTGCATGCTCACAGAAACATTGAGGAAGTTATCTACATTGTTGAAGGGCAGGGACAAGCCTGGATTGACGGGGAAATTGTGGATTTTGTAAAAGGGGATGCGGTTTTCTTTCCTGCCAATTCAAGGCATCAGGTAAGGAATACGGGAAAGGAAATGCTGGTGACAGCCTCGGTCTTCTCAGCTAAAACTTCTTCCGACGACTATATATTATATAACGAAAGTATGTTTTAGCAGTTATCAAATAAGGGGAGGTCAGTGTGAAAATGAAGGAATCCAAAGTGCATGTATGGGATAAGATAGAGATTGAATTACAGGCAAAAAACGATTATACAAATCCATATTGTGAGGTGGAAGTATGGGTATTGCTTGAGGGACCTGATTTCAGCAAAAAGGTTTATGGCTTCTGGGACGGGGGAAAGATCTTCAAAGTAAGGATTGCTCCCATGAAAGCAGGCAAATGGAGCTGGTGCTCCGGCTCAAATACCGATGATCAGGGGCTGAACGGAAATAAGGGCAGTATAGCGGCCGTGGAGTGGAACGAGGAAGAGAAACGGGCCAATCCGTGCAGGAGAGGAATGATCATTGCGGCTGAAAACGGACGGGGCTTCCAGTATTACGATAAAACTCCGTATTTTATGCTGGGGGATACCTGGTGGTCAGCGCCTACCTACCGCTATCCCTGGCATGAAGATGCTGTTGAACGCCCGGCAGGGCCGGACATGGGTTTCAAGGATATGGTACTTTACCGCAGGAGACAGGGCTACAACTGTATTGCCATGTTGGCGGGCCATCCCACCTGGACCAATGACGGGCTGCCTCCAAAAATCAAAATGAAGGATGCATTTGAAACAAGTATACGCGCCGCGTGGATGGACATGGATTCAGGAAGTGCAAAGGATATGCACAATGAAGGCGGCAGGCCCTTCCTGTTCCCGGGAACGGTTAAAGGCTATGAAAATGTTGTGCCGGATTTTGATAAAATCAATCCCGAATACTTTAAATATCTGGACAGGAAGATTGATTATCTGAATGAACAGGGCTTTACAGTGTTTCTGGAAGTGATCCGCAGGGATGTGAGCCAGGTCTGGAAGCGTTACTGCGGATGGCCCGACTCCTATGTAAGGTACATACAATACATATTTGCCAGATACCAGGCAAACAACTGCCTGTACAGTCCAATCCATTTTGACTATATTGGAAACACGATTCTCCCCAGGGAATATAATGAGCCTGCCAACATGGTGGTTGACAAGTATGGCCATCCGCCGTTCGGGACACTGCTGGGCACCAATTCAGCTCCCTCGACCCTTTGCAATTTCGGAGGCCCGGAGGAGAACCGCTGGCTGACCTTCCATCAGATCGGAAACTGGAGGGAGCATGACCACTATTGGTATTTGACCGAAATATTCCATTCGGAGCCGGCCAGACCTGCCATCAACGGGGAGCCGTATTATCCGGGATTTCCCGATGACAATCCCGCCACAGGAAGTGCCGAGGCTGAGTTAAACTGCCGTTCGGGAATGTACGGAAGTTTTCTGTCCGGAGGTTTTGGGGGATATATATATGGGATTGAAGGCATGTGGGGAAGTGATATTGAAAAAAATGCAAAGTATAAGATGTGGGAAGTCCTGGAATACCGTTCAGGTGCTCTTGTATACAACCTGAAGAGATTTGTTGACCGTGCGGGTGCCAGATATGTGGAGCTGATACCGGATTCCGAACTGATAACCCCTAACAAGTCGGGCAGGGCTGACGGCTACAAAGGCTGGGCATACTGCGCAGCCACTGCAAAAAGGGATATGCTGCTGCTCTATTTTGAGCAGGAATGCCTGCAGGGGACGGTCCGGGGGCTGAAACCCAATGCGCCATACTGTATTGAGTGGTTTAATCCCGTCACAGGTGAATGGAAAGCCGACAGAAGGGTAACCGGTACTATCTGTGCAGACAACATGGGCCGTATAATTCTGCCTGAGTTTCCGGGGGAAGGTGACTGGGGACTGTACCTGGAAGAATTATAAGGAGGCAAACATATGTCGCTATCATTAACGAGAATAGAGGAATTGTCAGGGTTATGCAAAAAGTTCAGAAGGCAGCTCATAGATATTTTATATTCCGTTCAGACGGGGCATCCCGGCGGTTCCCTGTCCTGTACCGAAATACTTGCACTGCTGTTCTTTGAAAAGATGAATATCGATCCGGCCCATACAAATATGGAGGGTCGGGACCGTCTGATTTTGTCCAAAGGACATGCCGCGCCCATGCTTTACATCAATATGGCTCACAGAGGATATTTCAAGCTTGAAGATTTAGACACATTAAGGCAAACAGGCAGCCATTTGCAGGGGCACCCCTGTTATCATAAGACCCCTGGAATAGAGCTTTCTACCGGCTCTCTAGGCCTTGGACTCTCCGCCGGAGTGGGCATGGCATTGAGCGACAGGCTGAATAGGCGGAACAGCCATGTTTATGTGCTGCTGGGCGACGGTGAGATCCAGGAAGGCATTATATGGGAAGCTGCCATGAGTGCCGGCAAATATAAGGTGGATAACCTGATTGCCATTCTTGACAATAACGGGGTTCAACTGGACGGAACAATACGGGACATAATGCCTCTTGGTGATGTGCAGGCCAAATGGTCCTCCTTCGGCTGGAATGTGATCACTGCTGACGGACATGATATTGCGGCTTTATCGGATGCCTTTGACCTGGCGGTGCGGCACAGGGGAAGCCCTACCATTATTATAGCCGGCACCGTAAAAGGTAAAGGAATATCATTTATGGAGGGTAAAAATCAATGGCATGGGAAGCCTGTCACTCAAAAGGAATACCGGATGGCAGTGGAGGAATTGAGCGTGCAGTAAAGAATTTTGAGCTGATTGAAAGCAGCGGAATGGAGTTTTCAGATGGCAGAAAAAATTGCTATGAGGGATGCATACGGTAATGCACTTGTAAAAATGGGAGGAATCCAGGAAAATATTGTTGTACTTGAGGCCGATGTGGGCAATTCTACCAAAAGTATATTATTTGGAGGCAAGTACCCAGATAGATATTTCAATGTAGGAATTTCGGAGATCAATATGGTGGCTATGGCATCCGGCTTTGCTGTCAGCGGCTTTAATACATTTGTAAATACCTTTTCGGTTTTTATGACCACAAGAGGCCTGGATCCCATAAACAGCCTGATTGCATATGATTCCTTAAATGTTAAACTGATTGGAAATTATGCGGGCCTGTCGGATTCATATGACGGCGCAAGCCATCAGGCAATTTTTGACATAGCCTGTATGCGTTCCCTGCCCAATATGACAATTATTTCTCCCTGTGATCAGGTCGAGACCGAAAAGGCGGTATTTGCCTGCGGTAAATACAAGGGTCCCGTTTATATGCGCCTGAGCAGGAATGCAAATCCAATTGTTTATGATGACAGCTATGAGTTTGAGCTTGGCAAGGGGGTTGTTATTAAAGAGGGGTCGGATATGACAATCATAGCTACCGGGTATATGGTGCAAAAATCCCTGGCGGCAGCCCGCATGCTTGAGGAGAAGGGCATTTGTGCAAAAGTTGTAAATATCCATACCATAAAGCCCCTTGATGAGGAATTGATTATCAACTGTGCAAAACAGACGGGTATAGTGCTGACAGTGGAGGAACACAGTGTGTATGGAGGATTGGGAAGTGCTGTTTCAGAAGTGCTCTCCCGGAATTATCCGGTACCGGTACATAGCATGGGCTTGACCGGCTATGCCGAATCAGGCGGCTACGAGCAGCTGTTGACCAAATATTCACTGGACGAAAATGCAATTTATCAAAAGGTACAAAAAATAATGAAACAGAATAAAAGCTACAAGCTTATATAATTAAAAAATCAATTACTTTTAAGGTTTCTAAGATCCGGAGGGGAGTTAATATGCCGGATCCTGGAAATCTTTTTGTAATGTAGACAGCTTTGGATTTGTGGTATAATAAACCCACAAATCACTTGAATTCATGCACCATTGAAAGGATACTCTATTATCTGGAGGTTTCAAGCGTGTTAAATCCCTATACTTTAAAAAACAAGCTCATATTATATTTCAGTATTGTGTTTATTCTGGTATCACTTTGCATTAGTTTCTATTATTCCAATTATACAAAAAACCTGCTTGAAAAAAATATTATAGACAATACCCGGAATAATCTGACATACATACTCAGCAATATAGACAGACAAATACAGCAGTGCCAGGACCTGTCCGACTGGCTGTACCTTAACAGGAATCTGGACAAGCTACTAATAAGGGATTATAGCGATTCCAACTATAATTTTGACTATGACATATCTGCAGCGTACAAGGAAATCAACGGCAGGATTACAAATTCATCCATAGGAAGATATGTGGTTTCGGTCATAATTGAAGGAAAGAACGAGGTTGATTTAAAGCTATACTCCGAAGCGGATTTCATTGATATAAACAAAATGAAGGCTGCAGACTGGTTTCAAAAGGGAAAGGACTCTGAAGTCTTTGTTTGTGCCGGAATAGAAGAAAATCTTGCAAAAGAGAGATATAATAATTTTTTTATACCCTTTGTCAGAAAAGTCATATTCTCCGACTCCAGGAAGACCATTGGCTGGCAGGTTATAGGCATTTCGCCGGATTTGATCCGGTACAGCATAAAAGATTTCGAAGTTCCTGACAATGACCTGCTCCTGATAATGGACGGGCAGAACAAATGTCTTTATTCCAGTGACAATAAACTGCTGGGGCAGGACCTGTCCGGATCCATATCAATACCTGAACAAAATGACAAAAATTTTTATTCTGAAGTTTTTGGAAAAAAGGTTCTTGTTGTTTATCATAAGTCGGCATACTCCAATTACCAGATTGTACAGCTTGTCGATTACTCCTTTATTGAAGAACAGCGCACGAATGCCACAAAAATTGCCTTCCTTATACTGGGGATAACCATAACCGTTTGCTGTTTGTTTACAATATTTCTGTCAAGCAATTTAACCAAGCCTCTGAGAAGGATAATGCACCGTATGGATTGCATCTCAAAAGGTAATTTTCATGTGGAGCCCGAGCTGGAGGGAAATGATGAAATAGGTGAGCTGGGAAAGGGGATAAACCAGCTTGCAACAAATATAAATCAACTGCTTATAAAGGTGAAAAATGATGAAAATGCCAAAAAGGAGTTGGAGTTCAAAGTACTTCAGAGCCAGATAAATCCGCATTTTGTTTACAATGCCCTCAATTCAATCAAAGTTATGGCAATGATACAAAAAGCCGATGGAATATATGAAACCGCCACTGCGCTGGGGGCATTGCTCAAGGAGACTTCCAAGGGAGCCATGAACCATATCACCCTGGAGGAGGAAATAAGTCTTCTGGATCAGTATTTAACCATTCAAAAGATAAGGAAAAAAGGCTTGATTCAGGTTAACTATTCCATTGACAGTGAGCTGTTATCCTGTAAAATACCTAAATTTACTTTGCAGCCTATAATTGAGAACTCAATTGTACATGGGTTTGAAGGGAAAAAAGGTCTGGGTATGCTGGAAATCAGTGCGGGACTTGTTGATGAAAGTGACATTCTTATCGAAATCCGTGACAATGGAGTGGGAATTCCACAGGATAGGTTGGAAACAATACTGCAAAAGGACAAAGCCCGCGGGGAGAGATATAACAGTGTGGGTTTGGTGAATATAAACGAAAGAATAAAATTGACCTACGGAGAGAAGTACGGTCTGTCATTTGAAAGCAAATACCTGGAATATAGTATCGTCAGAATATTGATTCCCAGGGAGTAAAAATCCTGCATTAGTTTTAAAACTTTACATAAATAGGGAACAGGGCAGGAAAAGCTTTAAAAGGGGGATTATCATGTTAAAAGTATTGTTGGTGGAAGATGAAACTCTTGTGAAAGTGGGGATAAACTCCTTGGTCAATTGGAGGGATATGGGTTTTAAAGTGGTTGCCGAAGGGAGCAATGGCGAACACGGCCTGTCACTTATTAAGGAATACCAGCCCGATCTGGTAATTACAGATATCGTTATGCCCAAAATGAACGGGATAGATATGATGAGAAAGGCAAAGGAATACAATCCGGATATCACTTTTATAATATTGAGCAGTTACAATGAGTTTGATCTTGTAAAGCAGGCAATGAAGTATGGAGCATGGGATTACATTTTAAAGCTGAATATAAGTGAAGAGTCCATGAAGGAAATGCTTATAAATGTAAAGGAAAAAATAATATCCAGCAATAAGAAGATAAATGACGAAACCATGCCCATTGTTTACGATACTCAGAGTACCTCCATCATGCGCCAGGAATTTTTAAAAAGTATACTTGAAAACAATTTTGACGACCGGAAATACATTGATGCCAAGCTTCCTTCCATGAAGCTGGAACTGAATGAGGCCATGATGAAGGTGGGGCTGGTCAATACAAATCTCTATCTGACCGAAAGCAAATATAACGATAAGGATTTAAAGCTTTTGGATTTTATGATTATTGAAATATTAAATGAAATCGGCAACGAATTTTTCAACTGCTATTTTTTGAAATTGTCCTTTGGTGCTTATGTTATGGTATTTTCACCCGAAGTGCCTGCCAAATCCCACGAGACTGACCGGCAAATAAAAATAATGGGGAATACAATGCTGGAGATGCTGAAAAAGTACATTAATATCGATGCGGCTATAAGCATCAGCGATACCTATGACAGTTATTTAAGCCTGCCCCAGGCTTTAGCCCAGGCAAAAGAGGCAATGGACATACTGTTTTACAAAGGCTACGGCAGTATTATTTTCTTCGACGATGTGTCAGAAAAGAATAGTGGCTATGGCAGCAAACAGATCAACCTGAAGGAAAGCCTGCCAAAAGCTATTGAAATTTGCGATTTGACGCTTATAAACAATATTTTCGATTCGATTGTTTATAATATTCAAAGCGCAAATATGTCTAAACATGAAATTTATGAATTGTGCAACCAGACCTTCTGTTTGTGTGATATACACCTGGGTGAGGAGTGGCAGATAGACAGCAAGGCACAGATTGAAGACAAACCTGCCGTTGAAACAGTATACAAACTGCAAACACTCCGGGAGATCCTGGAATTCATTGAAAACTACAGGAATAGAATGAATAATTTCCTGGGCAGAAAGCATGACGATGAAAAGCATAATCTGGTTTGGGGAGCCAAAAAATACATCATCAATAATTGTATGGGTACTCCCAAACTAAAGGAGGTAGCCGATAGCCTGAATATCAGTGCAGGTTATTTAAGCAGTATATTTACCAAATATACCGGAATGTGTTTTACAGATTATGTTAACAAAGTAAAAATAGATGAAGCTAAAAAGATGCTGAAAGACGGCCAGCGTAAGATTTATGAAATATCTTACCTGCTGGGCTACGAAAATGCCTGTTATTTCAGCAAAATATTTAAAAAAATTACCGGGTGCTCACCAACCGAATTCATTAAAAATACCGTGAGTGATAATTTGTATAATTAGCCGTTTAACGGTATCTCAGATATAAAATAAATATCCGTATAAAAATCGTTAAGAAAATCTTAAAATAATTCATGCTGATAAAGGGTGGAAGAGGTATGGCGGGAGTAAAAACTGAAACATCATAAAATAGTTAATAAATTATGAACAGAGTCCATTTTAGTGATTCTGTTTTTTTCTTATAATTTAACTATGGAAAGCAAGTCAAAAGCAGGTAAACTCAGTTGTTGCCAGCATCTGAAAATTTCTGAAAAAGAGGTGAATAAATAATGGTAAGGTTTATTGGAGAAGGCACCGGCCGTGTAATAGTATTGAATCTAAAAAGAGGAGAACTGCTGCTGGAAAGTGTAGAGCAGGAACTTGCTGCTGCCGGTGTTAAAAACGCAATAATTACCGGAGCCATAGGCTCCCTGAAAAAAGCGGTTTTCCACCGGGTCACCGGGATGGAAAGAGAACCGGTCGACGAGTTCGTAACAGTTGAGAAACCCCTGGAACTCGCATCACTGCAAGGTGTGGTTGTTGACGGCCATCCGCATTTCCACATGGTTATATCGGATCTGGAGAAAACATACACAGGGCATCTGGAGCATGGCACAGAGGTACTGTACCTGGTTGAAATAACTTTGCTGGAGGTTTCGGGACTGGACCTTCACAGAGTAAAAGACCGGGATAATATAGCAATTCTTACTCAAAAGTAAGCTGTATTTGGTCCCTTATGGGTTTGAATATTAAATTTTTCAGGAGGAGAAATATGATTAGCCAAAAAATTAAAAAAGTATTAGCTATTGCTATGGTCACTGCAATGCTGTCGGCAACTTTTTCCGGTTGTGGTACAAGCAAGGATGACAGTGCGGTTTCCAGCGGGTCAGCATCGGGGGCGGCTTCCAACTCTGCCGCCGGCAACGATGAACCGGTTGATATCAGATTGATGACATCCTGGACTGCCGGCTCGGTTGCATACGAGTCAATCGAAGCACTTTTGGAGACCTATAAAAAGGAAAAGCCCAACGTAAAAATTACCCATGATGCCTTGCCAAGTGCCGATCTCAGGACAAAACTGACGGTTGAGATGGCAGCAGGCACTCCGGCTGATGTTTCCTGGTGTATCCTGAGCTATGCCCGTGAATTTATAAAGGATGACAAAATAATCGACTGGGCTCCGGTGTACAATGATCCAAAACATCCGGAATTTAAGCAGTGGTTCAGTGAAGTATCCCTGAATTTTGCCACTACCGATGACGGCAAAATAATGATGGCGCCGCAGGAAGGCTCCATTGACGGTCTTTACTACAATACTGAAATGTTTACTAAATATGGCTGGAATCCGCCTCAGACCTTCGACGAGTTCCTTGCACTCATACCTAAAATAAAAGAAAAGGGAATTTCTCCTCTGGTCACAGGAGGTAAGGACGGCAGATTTGCCTGGCTGGCGTCGGCATTGCTGGCACGGTCTGCAGGTCTGGATAACTTCAATGCCCTTACTTTGGGGGATGCAATGACAGGCTGGAAGGATCCGAAATATGGATTTACAGATGCAATGAATAAATTCAAGCAAATGATCGATGCCGGTGCATATCCCAAGGGGGTACTTGGAATGAGCGCAACCGAAGCAGATCAGATGTTTGCAAGAGGTGAGGCCGCCATGTACTACGAAGGGGCCTGGAAACCCGGTAATTTCGCAACCGCAGGCGGAGATGAATTTGTAAATAAGATTGCCCGTGTCGACTTCCCGGTATTTACCGACTGTCCTAACGGTGATACAAAAGTCAATGTAGGCGGTAACATAATCGGTTTCTTTGTGGCAAATGATTTGCCTGATGCCAAAAGGGAGGCATGTATCAACCTTGTAAAAAATATAGTCAGTCCTGAATTCAACGTACCCATTATGGAAAAGGGAGGATTTGTTTACGCAGGAAATGCCGATTACGATAAAACAAAAGTATCCCCGGTTATGAATCAGCTTATAGAAGCATACAGAGGTGCCACATCCTACATACCTTCCATGGATGCAATTGCACCGCCTGCAGTCGACCTTGCCATCAAGCAGACAGCAATGCCCGGAATGATCACGGGAGAATTTGATGTGCAAAGAGCCATTGCGGAAGTTCAAAAAGCGGCTGAAGACTACGCAAGAGGAAAATAGAGCATATGTGGTTATACAGGCATATCCGGTGGGACGGATATGCCGTAAAACCGGAGAATCAACGTATGAGGGGGGAAAAAATGAGGATTTTTAACCGGTTATCCAAGAACAAAAGCAATGAAGAGTCGCTGGAACCTAACCCTCAATTGGAAGTGGGCAATAAAGCGACGAAAAGACTGATTTACGCATTTATGACTATTTGTGCTCTCGTCATTTTACTTCCTTTGGTGTGGTTGTTTTTCTCTTCAATGAAAACACAGGCAGATCTTACGGTAAATACATGGGGGCCGCCGAAGGAGTGGGTATTTTCAAACTACGCCAAGGCATGGAAGGGCTCTAAAATTGATACATATATGTTGAACAGTATTTATGTAACCTTTTTAACAATAATAATTACAATAGTTACGACTACACCTATTTCTTTTGTTCTCGCCAGGTATAATTTCAAAGCAAAAAAAATCATATACTATACAATTATTGCGGGAATGATGATTCCCATTCACTCAGCTATTATTCCGCTTTATATGATGGTGGGAAAGTGGGAGATGTACAATAATTTAAGTGTTTTAGGTTTAATCTACGGGGCATTTCGTATATCAATTTCCATATTTATATTAGAAAGCTTTATGAGTTCCATACCGAAGGAACTGGAGGAATGTGCATTTATAGACGGCTGTTCGGTCTGGAAGCTGTTTATGAAAATAATCGTACCTCTTTCCAAGGACGGTATTGTAACAATAGCGGTACTGTCAGTTCTGGCCTGCTGGAATGAGCTTCTTGTGTCCATGCTGATGCTGAACAAGCCGGAGCTTAAAACATTGCCCATTGGTCTGATTGGTTTTATTACGGAATTCAACTCGGAATATACTCAATTGGCTGCAGGTATTATGATGGCTATAATCCCAAGTATTCTATTCTATATATTTGCACAGGAAAATATCGAAAAGGGAATGATTGCAGGGGCTGTAAAGGGATAGATAATGCAGATTGGCAGTGGAGGTCTATATGAATATAACTAAAAAAAACATTTGGGTAATTTTGGCATTTTTAGTACCGGGTTCATTGATTTATATATATCTGGTCCTGTATCCTATCGGACAATCGGTGGTTCTCAGTACATTTAAGTGGGATACGTTGGCATCCAGCAGATTTGTGGGTCTGGATAATTACAGGTCGGTATTTGCATCACAGCTATTTTGGAAGTCAATGGGGAATTCACTGGTATTTATGGTATCAACTACATTACTGCAGGTTATTTTCGGATTCACATTGGGGTACATGGTCTACCTCCAGATGAGAGGCTATCGCTTCTACAAGGTGGTATTTTTTGTACCGACAGTTTTACCCTCAGTAGCAGTAGGGTTTATATGGAATTATATTTACAGTCCGGGAATGGGTTTGTTAAAACCCTTTATGGCGGCAATAGGACAGGCTGAAAATTATATACCGCCCCTGTCCAGTCCGGCTCTGGCGTTAATTGCGGTAATAATAGCTCAGACGTGGAATTCATGCGGTGTTCAGGTTATTTTGTTCAACTCGGGCTTTATGAACATGCCCCATGAGGTAATAGAAAGTGCCACAATTGATGGGGCAAGCGGAATAAAAATGATTTACCACATGGTGATACCCCTGTCCTGGGATATCATAAAAATGGTAATAATCCTTCAGACAGTGGGTGCATTACGTTCCTTTGATCTGGTTTATGTAATGACAGGCGGAGGTCCCAATCATTCCACCGAACTGCTGCCGCTCCACCTTTTCGTAAATTCATTCCAGAACTTTAATATCGGTTATGGAAATGTCATAGCCATTATAATTTTTGTCATGGCAATGCTGCTCACAATGGGCATGAAAAAAATAATGTACAAGGAAAGCATTTATTAAAATAAAAAATTATAAAACTAAAAATTGAGAGGGGATTTTTATTATGACAAGAACTGAACTGATCAACGAATTAAGAAAGTACAGATGTGCGGATTTATCCGATGCCATGGATGCCCTGGGAATGGTGAATGTCGGTTCAATGAACCCAAACATGAAACCTTTAAGGCCCGGGATGGAATTTAAAGGTTTTGCCTATACGGTAAAACTGCTTCCTAAACAGACTCCCAATAAGCAGTGTAAAACAGTTGCGGAGTACAAGGAAGAATTGACCAGGGAATGTGAAAACATATACTCCTTCGTAAACGATATCACACCCGAAAATGCAAAGG
>NZ_AORV01000027.1 GCF_000350485.1 Ruminiclostridium cellobioparum subsp. termitidis CT1112 | reverse complement strand
ACCCAGCTCAAGGAGCAGGCCAGTGCAAAAGCAGAGGTGGAAGGCTATAGAAAACAGTGGAGGACAGAAGTAAACACAGCAACATCGGAATATGACAAAGAGGCAAGCACCGAGGCAGAAAAAAGAAAAAAGAAGTAGGACAGATAAAAGAAGAAAAAGAGGGCCAAGTCAAAAAGACAATGTCCCAGGCAGAAAAGGATGCCGACAAGGAATGTAAAACAGCAAAAAAGGAAGCCGAAGAAAAGAAAAAGGAAGGCGAAAAGGAGCACAAAAAAAACATCTTCGAAAAAGCCTGGGATTGGGCCAAGGACAAGGTGGAAAAAGCGGTAGACTTCGTAAAGAAAGCGGTAAGCTTTGTATTTGACAAGCTGCGCCAGGCGGTAAAAACCATATTTGAAAAAGCAAAACAGGCAGCAATGGGATTGATAGAGGCAGGTAGAAGACTGGTAGTCGGCGCAATCAAAGGACTTGGAAACATACTGAAAGTACTTGTAAAAAAAGTATTTGCCAGGTTCCCCGGCATATCCAAAAAAATATGCGGTTTTATAGACAACGCCGTAAACAAGGCCACAAAAATAGTAAATGCAGCAGCGGACAAGCTGAAAAAAGGCGTTACAGCTGCACTTGACAAAATGGCAAAAACAGTGGACGGCATGTTTACAGGAATACAGAAGCTGTATAAGACAGTAATGTCAGGAATAAAAAAATTCCTCAGCATGGATTTTAAAAAAGTATTCAATGTAGTACTGGAAGGAGCCCAGATAGCAGCAGAAATAGCGGCAGCAGTTGCAACAGGCGGAGGGAGTGTAGTAGTACAGATAGTAACCTGGCTCACAACAACACTGCCCCAGCTAATAAAACAGGTTGGCTCGGTATTAAACACTGTCAACACAATCAGAAGCATAAAGTTGTCGGATGTAAAGCAAATACTTAGCATAGCGGGAATAGGAGGCTACCTTGTAAAAGGCCTGTTCGGACAGCTGAGGGGCTTGCCCCAGGAGCCCAAGGAAGAAGAGGAAAAAGAACCGGTAGCAGGCCGTGAAGAAAAAGGACTCATAAAAGTACTGCATGCCTTGACAAAAGTATTGAACGTCCTAAAAGGAGTATATGACAAAATAGCAGGAGGACTGAACAAAATACTGGGGGTCATAAACATAGTGGCAAAGCCCTGGTTTGAAAACTTCAGTGCAATATATGCAGGCATAGTGACAGTCATCGAAAAAGTGGGAAATCCCGCACAAGCCCTCAGCGAAGGAGCAGAAAAACTAAAAGAGGCAGTAGGAAACTTCTTTGGCAGCATAAAAACCAAAGTAAAAGAAATCTCGGGAAGCATCAAAGAAAAAGTAACACTGCTGGGACAGCCTGCCCAGCTCATAAAAACCATAGCCAACAAGGCCGTGGACATGGTGCTGAACTTTATAATCACACATCCGCCCTCAGCCCTGATAAAAGCTGTATTCAAAGGGATAGAGGCAATAGCCGGCAAGTCCATAGTAGAGCTGATCAGACAATACATACCCTATGCCGACAAAATACTGGACAAAATCGCAGGTTCAGGTCCGGTACAGGGCATAATGAAACCCCTGGAGGGCCCTGTAAAAACAGTGGGAGGAATGATAGACCAGGTCACGGACCAGACAACAGGAATGGTGGACAGTGCCGAGAAAACAACCTTATCCAACATGGGCAGCGGAGCCAAACTGATGACAGCCATGGGAATAGGCGGCCAGAGCAAAAACGAAAGCAAAGCAGGCGGCAAGGAAGCCGGACAGGCCCAGGGAGGCAGCAAAGCAGAAGGCGGAGGAGACATCCTCGGAACCGTCAAGAGCGGCATACATAACAACCTCATGACACTAGGCCTGATAAACCTTAAGAAGCTTGGAATGCAGATACTGGCAGCCGGAGCAGCAAAAATATCAGGAGCAATAAGGAAAATGCTCACTCCGAAGGTCAAATTCAAGCTGGGCAACGAAACCCATGAGCTGTGGGTGGAAAAAGGCGAAAACAGAAATGTTGTCATGATGGCAACTTATGAAAGTGACATACGAGTTAATAAGGATATTGACAAAGAAACTCTAAAAAAGGTAGAATCAGGAATAACGGGACTTGAACAAGATACTCAAGTAACTGAAGCAGGAGTAAAAAAAGTAGCAGATGGTTTGGAATCCGCAGATACGGGAGCAAGTGAAGATGATACTGACAAACCTGTAAATAAAGTTTCAAGACAACAATATCCGAATCATACTAAAATGATAGAAAATGCCCAAGCAAAAGGTCATTCTTTGAAAGGGCTTAAAAAAGGAAGTGGAACTAGTGAGGCAGATAAGAATAGGTATAACTCTCAAAAAGAAATTAGAAAACTTCAAGGTCCTCCTCCAAAGGGATTTGACTATGATGAATTTCCTTATGCCTCAACTAAACAAGGCGGAGTAGGTGCACATGTTGAATTAGTTTCAAGCTCAGAAAACCAAGCTGCTGGAAGAGACTTAGGGCAATTCTATAGAAAATATGGCCTCAAAGAGAATGATGAATTTGATGTTCAGTTGGTATAGTAAGGAGATGAGTTAATGATAGAGAAAATATTTAAGGAATCATTAAGACTAGCAGGTTTATTAAGGCCCCGATATCCTCAAAGTCTCGGAAGTAGTATTAGTAACTGGGAAGATGTTTTTCACAAATTAGGTAAACCTATTCCTAAACTCTTTAGAACAATTTATAGTAATGTATCTGGAACGGAAAGAGATATTAAGGAGCAAGAATTAATGGATTTTACTCCAGGTTATAGACTTATACATATCTCAGAGATTGTTGACGAAAGTGATAATATTAAGAATATTTTAATTGATGAGAAATTATATGATAATGAGGTTTTAATACCAATTCTGGGAAATTACTCGAGCGATTATATATGTTACTACAAGAATAACGATGGTGAGGAATTAATTTGTTCTTTAAGAAATGATAGTGGAGAACTTATTGTTAAGCATAATTCTCCAGAGAAATTTCTTGAAACTGTCTGTGAATTTTATGTGCAGGGAGTATATTTCTTGGATTCTGACGGATACCTTGATTACGATATGGATAAAGAACACATAGTAGGTTCATCAATTAATCATGGTATTGCATATTGGAATGAATAAGCTTTGACAAATTATTTATCAGGTCTTAATGTAGATACATTTTCTGTTAAGACTTTTTCTTTAGTCCCAGTAAAAGCCACAGGTGTCAGTAATGACTACCTTGCAACCCCTTGGTAAATGCAGTAATACTCATAATCCGACCACCTAAAAGGTGACAATGATTGGCAAGAGGAAATTACTGGGTTTTGGGATGAACATATACCAATTATTTTATCTGTTAGAGATGGGTATTCTTATTATGCTTTAAATGTTGGGAGTGATTTTGGAACTGTAGTATATGGATATGAGCCTGAATTTGAAGAGGCAAAAAATATCGCAACCTCATTTTTTGAATTTCTTAATGAAGTTATCACAAATAAAATAAAAATTTAAACGTATATAGTAGATTATTAGATTATATATTGGGTCTTAATGGGGATAGACTCTGTCAAGGCCGGGTTTTTTGCTCATAGCCCAGGGTAGAAATAGAACTTCCAAGTGTAAATTTCGTGAAGGTGCTGTAGGTTGCAAGAATCATGTCTGTTTAAATTATAAAAACATATTTTCACTACATGATTTATTGGTGAATGATATTGGAATAGATAAATTATTGTAAAGTAAAACTTATTGTGGGCGGTTATCTTAAAAGGGTAGCTGCCTTTTATTTATGCTTTGTTGAGAGTAGCCCATAAATAATAATAATGAACCATTATTATTTATGTCAGGAAAAGAAAGCACAAGGCATAATTCGATACAGGAGTAACCGGCAACAAATGTGCTGAAAAAGTGAATCACTGCAGCAGGAGCATTGCTAACTACTTTTTTAGTAATTATGCGACACTCCCTTTAGTTCATCAAATCATGCTTTCAGGTTGGGGGGTACTTTGCCGTATAGGTCGTTCACTGTTGTAACAATATGGGGATCAAACTGGATACCGCAATTATTAATTATTTCCTTTCTACATTCTTCCCAGCTTAGAGCCGGTCTGTACGGCCTGTCATAGGTCATGGCATCTATTGAGTCGGCAACGGCAATAATACGTGAGCCAAGGGGGATTTGGGTCTCCTTCAGGCCGCTGGGATATCCATTTCCATCCCAACGTTCATGGTGGTGCAGAACTATTTCCGATATTTCCTTCATATACCTTGATTTTTTTAAAATATTATAGCCTATCTCCGGATGCCTTTTTATTTCGGCCCATTCTTCAGGCAGCAGTTTTTCTCTTTTGTTCAGTACTTCTTCCGGTATTCCGATTTTACCGATATCATGAAGGTGGGCGGCAAGATGAATGGTTTCAAGCTTGGAGCCTTTTATACCCATAGCCTTTGCGATCTGGAAGGACATATCCGCAACCCGGTTGGAATGCCCGCTTGTATATGAATCCTTAGCATCCATCGCTGTTGTCAGACATTCTATGACATCGTGGAGTCTGCTTTTTTCAAAAAAGCGTTTTATTATATACATAATGTATTTATCCTCTAATTTATCTTCCATAAAATCAAAGGCTTTGTTATTCCTGTAGCTGCTGTCTATGCAGATACGGTGAAATCAAAGTTGTTGTTTGCGATGGAGTCTCTGATATCCTGTCTGGCCTTGTCGAAGCTTCGAAACAGCTTTAATGCTCTTTCAGGAGCATGATATACTTTCCAGTATCTGCAAAGCAGGCTGTTTTCGCCTTTATGATTGATAAAGCCCACCACATCCTCCAGAGGTATTCCAAGGAAAATACCGATTTCATGAGGGCATACACATTCAAATCTTTCTTTTAATTTTTCTATGCAGTCCTCCAGGGTTATTGTCGAGGCATAGCCCATTTCATTTAAAAATTCCCTGTTGCTGCTTTTATTCAGGCATTGCTCCAACGGCCCGGTTTTATAGAAGAGAACTCTTACGCTGTCCTTTGTGTCTCTTAACCGGGTAAATTCCAGATTGAGCTTTTTGCAGACCTGGGGGCCAAAATTCTCCCAAAGGTCATACAGGTTTCTACCTGCCCGGGTAAAAGTCATAAGGGAGGAGGGTTTCTCCTCCCTTATTGTAGGTGCCGTTCCGTAAGCAATCAATGACAACAGATAATCCTCATCAGGAAGCTTGCTCAATAGATTTATGAAGTTCAGTGCTTGAATTTGATTTATTGCCATTAATATCACTTCCCGTGTAATTGATATATATATCGATATAAATTTAACTCATTGTGCCGGAAACATTATTGATTTTGCATATTGGCCTGAAGCTGTTCAACAAATTCATTAAATGAAAAACATAGTGAATTAACCGGCTCAATGCGTTTAATTTATATTGATGATGCAAGCTTTTGGCCAAGCTCTCTGCAAAGCTTCAGCCCTTCCTCATCAGGGGTGATATGTACTTTTAATCCGTCGCCGGCAAGTTTGACCCCCAGACCAGTCATTCTTTCCTCCCAATCGAACATCCATTGTCCGTCTCCCCAGTCATAGGAACCAAAGAGTACCATGGGCTTACCCTTTAAATCCAGATCTTCCAGGGACTGTACAAAAGGTTCCATTTCGGATTCCTCCAGCACCTCGCTGCCCATTGACGGACAGCCCAGAGCCACTGCATCGGAGTTCTGGATGTCCTGTAAAGTTGCACTTCCAACATCTTTGACTGCAACTTCAACCTCTGAACTCCTGGCGCCTTCAGCAACTGCCAGCGCCATTTGCTGAGTATTTCCGGTGCCGCTCCAATAAATTACCGCTATATTTTTCATAGAATACCTCCAAATATTTTATTGTTCCCATTATGAGGGACAGGCGGTATCTTTTTCGCTTTCCAGTTTTTTTAGCAGTTCAAGAAGAGAGGAGGCGCTGCTGCTCTGGCTTCTTACCACGCTTATGTTCTTCTTTTTGGCTTCCTTCATGGCTGTCAGCATCATCTTGTGAGAAACCGTGGAAGTAAAAAGAACTATCCTGTCAGGGTTTCCGATGGCCTTATCAAATCTTGCGGGCATCTGGGTGTATACCTTCACCCGGTGTCCCCGGCTTGAACAGATCTCCCTGTATTCATCCTGCATTCTGTCGTGACCGCCGACTAAAACAATACTCATTTAAATACCATTAACCTTTCCGGCTCACATGATTTTCAGTAAATCCACACACCTGCCGTGAGCCGGGCAAGCTGCGGATTATTCCTTGTGTATCGGGACCATATGGTTTAATTTGTGGTTTATGATAATGATAATCATTATCAATTAATAATAGTCTACCAAGTATTACAAAGTAAGTCAATATAATTTGTATGAATGAAATTTGAAAAGTTTTCCAAATGCTCTGAAACTATATAAAACGCACAAAAAAATTATGTAAATCACGTTGACTTTTATGTATAAATATTATATTATGTAACTGGACATATCAACATAACAATATAATAACATGTAGATATGCTATGATGTTCTATTTAGGGGGATAGTGATGATAGGAATGATACCAAAATACTATCTGGTTAAACAGAAAATTGTAGAGATGATCAACAACGAAGAAATAGGACCCGACGGCATGATTCCAAGTGAGAGAGAGCTCATGGGCAGCTTTGGAATAAGCAGGATCACTGCCAAAAAGGCTATCGATGACCTTGTTAATGAAGGATATCTCTATAGGATTCAGGGGAAAGGAACATTTGTTAAAAAAGATACGCTTGACCAGGACTTGATATCGATCACCAGCTGCACCCAGGATATAGTAAAGCTGGGTATGACACCGTCAAAGCGTCTTCTCACGGCAGAGGTCCTTGAGGCAGACAAGGCCAGGGCAAAAAAATTGCAGCTAAGCAATGGGGAAAAGGTACTTAAGGTTAAAAGGGTATATTATGCAAACAATGAACCCATAAACCTTACCACAACATATTTGCCCTGCAAGACATTTCCTTTAATAGAGACATATGATTTCGGTGTGCACTCTATTTATGACGTTCTTGAAAGCAAATACAATACCAGGATTACAAAGGCGACAAGAACCATTGAAGCCGTCCTGGCTGTCGATGAAGTTGCCAAGGAGCTGGAGATAAAAGAAGGAGATCCCATACTGCTTTTCAGGGCTGTAACTTTTGGAATGGTTAATGGAAGGGAAGTACCTATAGAAACTTTTAAAAGCTTCTATAGATCCGATAAGTTCAAATTTTATATTAATCAGATCCATCAATAGTATTTTGACAATACCGGGGATGTAGTCACATCCGGATGTTGAACCGTCACATATGCCAGGTAAAAAAAGTATAATTTGCCACGGCTTGGTTTTTTGTACCCTAAAAAAGCTTAAGAAGTGGTTTTTTATAAGAAGTCTTAATGTCGCGGCTAAGACTTCTCCATTAAACAAATATTAAATTCATCAAATCATCAAAACAGTATCAGAGGAGTGGTTGACATGGAAAAAATGAAATTTGCAAGAAAAATGTCGTTTATACTTGTAATTGTTATGTTGGCTTCTATGCTTTTCACAGGATGTTCTACCAAAACGAATGATTTAGGAATTGCTCTTATCACTTCTGCGGCAGGTCCAAATGACAAGGGTTATAACCAATCTGCAGTTGCAGGGTTGGAAAAGGTTAAAACAGAATTAGGTATAAATTATAAGGTAGTTGAAACTTCAGACATTCCCGGAAGCCTTTCGCAGTTGGCCGGCGCCGGATATAAGCTGATTTTCAGTCTTGAGTACAATTTCGATGCTCTGATTAATGGGGTGGGCGGAAACAAGCCGATTGCTGAACAGTACCCCGATACAACCTTCGTTATATTCAATGACAATCCAAACGTAAATGAAGATGGCAGTGTAAAGCATAAAAATGTTGTTTCAGTGCTGTTTGATGTTCATGAAGCATCATTTATCGCCGGTGCTTTGAGTGCACTTGTAAATGAAAATGCTTCCGAGCTGTTTAATACTTCAGACTATGCCTTCACCGCAGGTGATGCGGGAAGAAAGGTTGGCTTCCTTGGAGGAACAAAGTCAAACGGTATCACAGTGTTTGGCTATGGTTATGCAGAGGGAATCAACTATATTGCAAAAGAGCTGGGCGTGAAATACACCTTCTACAGTGATTACAATGCCGGTTTCAGCGATTCTGCAGCTGGTGCGACAAAAGCCAACACATATTATTCCGACGGTGCGAATATTGTTTACGCAGTAGCCGGAGCTGTTGGCGACGGAGTTACCGCCAAGGCAAAGGAAGTTAAAAAGCTTGCAATAGAGGTCGATGCAAACAAGGACAGCAATCAGCCGGGTTATATATTGACAAGTGTTCTGAAGAATACCGAAGTTCCTGTTTTTGAAATTTCAAAGCACTTCAAGGAACAAACCATGGATAAGGTTAACGGACAGGTCTTAAGCTACAACCTTGCATCAGGAGCAACCGGAATTACCGATTTGAGCGTAATTGAAGGCAAAATCAAACCTGAGGGAAAAGCAAAGTGGGATGAGATCAAGACCCAGCTCAAAGCTGTAGCCGACAAAATAGCAAGCGGTGAAATCAAGGTTACAAATGCCCAGGCAGGCGAGAGCTTTGACAAATCGGCACTCACAAACCTTAACATGCCAAATGACTGATAATTAAAAATCAAACAGAATGAAGGCGGTAAATATGTACGCAATAGAAGCTGTTAATTTAACAAAAAAATATGGTGATTTTGTTGCTAATGAAGATATAAATATTTCCATCGTAAAAGGTGAGATTACTGCAATTGTCGGAGAGAACGGAGCCGGAAAGACAACTCTCATGAATATGTTTTTCGGGCTTCAGAAGCCATCCGGCGGGGAACTTAGAGTACAGGGCAAAGAGGTTTCTTTTAACTCTTCCCTGGATGCAATAAACTGCGGATTGGGAATGGTGCACCAGCATTTTAAGCTGGTGCCCAGCCTCACCGTTTTTGAAAATATCCTTCTGGGTACCGAAATAAAAAAGGATATAAAAATATCCGGCAAACTAAGCTTCAAAAGCCCGATAATCGACCGCAAACAGGAGAAAAAGACCGTACAAAAGCTGATTGATGATTATAAGTTTGAACTCAATGCTGACGACATTGTGGAGAATATCTCAATTGGAGCCAAGCAAAGAGTGGAAATACTGAAAATGCTGTACCGTAATGTTGATATTCTCATATTTGACGAACCCACGGCAGTCCTGACTCCACAGGAAGTGGACGAACTGCTGGTAAGCTTCAAGGAACTGAAAAAACAGGGCAAGACAATTATTTTAATTACTCACAAGCTCAGGGAAGTATTGGAAGTCAGCGATAAGGTAGTGGTTATAAAGCGCGGCAGAGTTGTGGGGAGCAGGGCGACAAAGGAAACCAGTGCCGCCGAAATAGCTAAAATGATGGTTGGGCGTGAAGTTATTCTCAATGTAAATAAGAAAGAAAAGGATGCCTGCCAAAACAAGGTTGTATATTGTGTTAAAAATCTATGTACCGAGAATAATTTTGGCAAGAAAGTTCTTGATAATATATCTTTTGAAATAAAAGAAGGAGAAATCCTTGGAGTTGCGGGTGTTGAAGGCAATGGACAAAGTGAGTTGGTCAGAGTGCTTTCAGGTCTTATGGAAGCTACCGGCGGTTCGGTTCACCTTTACAACAGGGACATAACCAACAAGTGGCCTGCCGAGCTCCGCTCGTCAGGTATAGGAATAGTACCCGAAGACAGATACGCCCAGGGCCTTTGCAAGGATATGACCATTTCGGATAATTTGATAGCAGGTTATCACAATAATGAAAAACTTTGCAGACACGGCCTTTTATTAAAAAAGGAGATTGAAGATGTAAGCGACAGTCTCATTGAAAAGTATGATATCAGAATAGCTGAAAGAAACGGTAACGTTTCGCAGCTGTCGGGAGGAAATGCCCAGAAGATAATTGTGGCAAGAGAATTTGACTCAAATCCCAGGATGCTCATTGTAAGTCAGCCCACCCGTGGTGTGGATATAGGTTCCATAGAATTTATCCATAACAAGATTCTGGAATTAAGAGATGAGAACAAGGCAATTTTGCTTGTCTCCAGTGAACTCAGTGAAATAATGAATCTCAGTGACAGAATTATAGTTATGTATAAAGGAAAGATTGTAGGAGAGGTTCAGGGCAGGAACGCCGACAGTGAGAAAATAGGGCTGATGATGGCCGGAGTATCGGCAGAATAAGAGGCCGGCGTGAAAGCGGCTCAAAGCCATACTATGGCTTAGGAGGTTAATGTGAAAAAAAACAACACAATTCTAAAAAGTATATATAATGTTTTATTTCCGGTGCTCAGTGCCCTTTTTCTGGGAGGTATAGTAATTGCCGCAATAGGCGAGAACCCTTTTCTAACCTATTCCATAATGATCCAGAAGTCCCTTTTCAGTGTAAACGGCCTGCTCAAAACCTTGCACTTTGCGGCCCCCCTGATATTGACGGGACTTGCCATCGCCATTACCTTCAAGGCAAATATTTTCAATATGGGCGTTGAAGGACAGGCAGTGCTGGGTGCCTTTTTCGCAGGAGTGGTTGGTTTTAGTGTAAAAGGGCTTCCGCCAGTACTCCATATTACCCTGTGCGTTTTGACAGGTATGGTGGTGGGGATGCTTTTCGCCCTGATTCCGGCTATTCTCAAGGCTTACTTCAATGTAAATGAAATGGTTGTAACGCTTATGCTCAACTATGTGGTGGTGGAAATTGTCAAGTTTCTGTCCCAGGGAGTATTTAAGGATCCCAGTTCAGGATATGTATCGACCTATCCTATTTTGGAAAGTGCCATGTTTAAAAAGATATTCAATTCCGATCTGACGATATTCTTCTTCATAGCACTTGTTGTATTCGGAATCATGTATATTGTCTTCAAACATTCAAAGCTTGGATATGAAGTTAACGCAATAGGAAAAAATCCTGAGTTCTCAGAAGCAACGGGTATGAAGGTAAGCAAAAAAATTATGGTCATCATGCTTATAAGCGGAGCAATAAGCGGTCTTGCCGGTGCAGGCTTCCTTATGAGCGAAAAATTCAGATTTACCCTTGATTTCTCAGGAAGTCCGGGATTGGGCTGGGACGGTATGCTGATTGCACTTCTGGGAAGCCACAATCCGGTTGGTATTCTTATTGCAGCCGTATTCTATGCGGCATTGAAGACCGGTAGCGACTATATAAGCGTTTTTACAAATGTTCCAAAAGATATTGTAGGTGTTATCCAGGGTATTCTGATACTTTTACTCTCTGTGAAATTTTTTAACGGCCAATTTGACTTGACCGGAAAATTAAAAAACATGTGGAAAAGGTCTAAAAGCGGGGAGCAGAAGGCTTCATAACTTTAATAAACCGAGGTAAACAATTATGAACTTATTGAGTAACATTTTATACGACATGATTTATCACAGCGCTCCGCTTATCCTGGCTGTGCTGGGCGGACTGTTCGCACACAAGGCAAATGTGCTGAACATCGGGCTGGAGGGAATGATGCTCATGGGAGCCTTCAGCAGCACACTATTTGTCATGTTGACGGGAAATTTGTGGATCGGGGTTTTATTAAGCGTCCTCTGCACCTTGATACTTGGACTGATATTCTCATTTTTCGGGATAACCATGAAGAGCAACTTCATCATTACCGGTTTTGGAATAAATATATTCGTTCTGGCTTTAAGCTCCTTCATGCTTAAATATTTGCAGATGGCCAACATCAATGTAAGCTCTATCGTCAATGTAACAAATCTCAAGATCAATATTCCCTTTATAAAGGATATACCCATTGTGGGCAGCCTTTTAAGCGGGCATACGTTAATTACCTATATCAGCTTCATACTCATACTTGTTGTATCAATTGTAATGTATAAAACAAAGTTTGGAGTATATGTGAGGGTTGTAGGAGAAAACGAAGAAGCGGCAAAATCAGTTGGTATCAACAGTACTGCCATTAAATATGCGGCAGTACTCATAGGTGCGGCTCTCTGCGCCCTGGCCGGTGCAAACCTGGCAGTGGAAAGAATGGCTCTGTTTACAAATAATATGACGGCCGGCAGAGGATTTATTGCCATAGCAGCCATATACTGCGGCGGCGCCAAACCTGTAAAGTCCAGTATTTATGCTGTCATATTCGGATTGGCAAAATCCCTGGCTATCAATCTGGCTCTGTTTGCCGGACCTGTCTCAGGACTGTTTGAAATAGTACCTTACCTTATGATTGTAATCGTACTGTTTGCAGTTTCGGCAGTTGAGTCCCGCCGTACAAAGATAAGGGGGTTTAAACTTGAATAGTACAGCACTGGTCATTATTGACATGGTAAAGGATTTTACAGACCCGGAAGGGCTGGTATTTTACCCTCAGAACCGTGAGATCCTGCCAAGGATAAAACGTGTGCTTGAGGAATGCAGGAAGCACGGTATTCTTGTGATTTTCCTGCAGCATAGTTATAGAAGCGGCAAGTATGACAAAAATCTTGCAAATATGCGTCCCAACTGCATTGAAGGTACGGGCGGAGATGCTATCGATCCAATGTTTGAGGTGGACCCTGTCAGGGATTATGTGATTAAAAAAAGACGTTACAGCGGCTTTGTAGGAACTGATCTGGACATGGTTTTAAGGGAGAACGGCATAAAGAATCTGATCATAACAGGCACTAAGACAAACTGCTGCATACGTGCTACCGTCACCGATGCCTATAATCTGGACTATATTCCCATAGTGGTGTCCGACTGTGTAGCCACCAACGATGAAACTGTAAATCAGGTTCATTTATCCGATATTAAAAAATATCTCGGTAAAGTTGTGACTTCACAGGAGCTTTTCGACAATCTGGATAAAGGAGGGATAATCTGATGAAATACGATGTTCTGGTAAATGGATATGTCAGTCTGGACAGGATAATCAGGACCTCCACACCGCTGAGATACGGATATACATCTCTTGTTGAAAACAGCGACAATGCCCGTATCCAATACGGAGGTTGTTCGACCAATATTGCATATCTGATGGCAAAATTGAATATGAAAGCACTTCCTCTTATCAGAGTAGGAGGAGACGACTATATTGAGACGGGTTTTTATGATCATCTGAAAAATGCGGGAGTGTGCATGGATGCGGTTGAGATCGTTCCTGACGAGACAACTTCAAATTGTTATCTCATTGCCGATTCTGAGAATAACCATGTTACCATATTTTATCCCGGAGCAATGGACAAAAAGTATGCCAAAGGGATGGACCCCAGGTTCTTTAAAGAGGCCCGCACAGGCATTATGACTGTGGGTTCCTATGAAGATAACCTGGAATTCTACAGGCAGTGCAAGGCCTGGAGCGTACCTTTGGTTTTTGGAATGAAATGTGATTATGACGCCTTCCCGGAGGAGTTCTTCAAGGAAGTACTGCTGTACAGCAAAATTATATTCTGCAATGAATGCGAGCGGGGAGAAATACAGAGGATCTTCGGGCTTGAGGATATCACAGAGCTTTTTGAAAAGGGAAATGCCGAAATAATTGTTACCACCCTAGGAAAGAAGGGGAGCGTATACTATCACAAGACAAAAGACGGTATCTTATCCGGTCATATAACCGCAGCTGAATTTGGCAAAGTGGTGGATACCACCGGCTCGGGAGATGCGTTCATGTCGGGTTTCCTGTACGGCTATCTGAAAGGCAGAAGCGTAAAGGATTGCTGCAGCCTTGGGAGTGTTCTTTCTTCGTTTATAATAGAAAAAGTCGGCTGCACCACCAATGCACCTGACGAAGAAGCATTTCTTAAGCGTTTCAACGAATTTATCAAGGGAGAAGAGTGAGGATACAATGCAAACTTTATATTCAAAAACAGAGGAAAAAGATATAGCAAAATACGTGCTCTTTTCAGGAGATCCCTGGAGGGTGGAGACAGTTGCAAAGCAGCTGGAAGATGTACGGCATATAGCTTTTGCCAGGGAATTCAACACCTATACCGGCTTATATAAGGGTGTCAGGATAACGGTCACTTCAACAGGTATCGGAGCTCCATCAGCTGCCATTGCCATGGAGGAGATGTACCAGTGCGGTATGGAGGTTGCCGTCCGTATGGGTACCACCATGGGGCTCAAGGATGACCTGCTGGGAAAACTTATTATTCCAACAGGAGCAATGAGAGAGGAAGCTACAAGTAAAACATACGTGCCCACGTCTTTCCCGGCGGTGGCAGATATTGAACTCATAAACTGCATGAATAAAAGCACATTGGAAAACGGAAGAGAATACGTTAACGGAATCACCTGTACCATGGATGGTTTTTACAGCCAGATGAGGGATTCACGCCTGTCTGCCAAAATGAATAAAGACATGAGCGAGACTTTTACCGCTCTTAAAAAATACAATATTTCGGCAGTGGATATGGAATCCAGCTGCATGCTGGTATTGGCGAACCTCATGGGCATAAAGGGCTGTATCGTAACAATGACGACAGTTCTTGAAAACCTGAAGGACTTCCTTAAGGGGGATGCACGCACCAGATCTGAAGAAGACCTGTGCAAAATAGCTCTTGACGGGCTTGTAATATATGACAGAGAGGTGGCTGGAAAATGAAGGGTTTAAACTTTAATGATAAAAGTCTTGTAATAGGAATGGTGCATTGTCTTGCACTGCCTGGAACGCCGGGTTTCTGCGGGGATATGAAGAAAGTGACCGACCAGGCCGTGAAGGATGCCATTACGCTTGAAAAGTCAGGAATGGATGCCATAATAATAGAAAATATGGGCGACGGAGCCTTCGGCATAAATCTTGATATTGAACAGTCCTGCGCACTGGCGGCTATCAGCGCCATTGTAGCACAAAATGTGAGCATACCCATCGGCATAGATGCGGCTATGAATGATTATGCGACGGCGCTTTCCATTGCAAAGGCCATTGACGCAGATTTTGTGAGAATACCGGTATTTGTGGACACGGTGGAGTTCTTTGGAGGGATCATCACACCCTGCGCCCGTGAAGCAATGAAATTCAGAAAAAATCTCGGAGCTGAAAATGTGAAGATACTTGCCGACATTCAGGTAAAACACACTCATATGCTGCTCCCCCACGTAACCATAGAGGATTCTGCAAAAGCGGCAGAGGCCTGCGGAGCCGATGCTGTTATTGTGACGGGTACGCATATAGGTGTTGAAACTCCCATAGACATTATAAAAAGAGTCAAACAGGTTACCAAGCTGCCGGTCATTGCCGGAAGCGGTGTTAAAGCCTCCAATATAAAGGAACAGCTGAAAATTGCCAACGGTGCCATAGTGGGCTCCAGCCTGAAGGAAGGCGGCATTATAGAAAATCCTGTTTCTCCGGAGCTTTGCACAGAGCTTGTCAAAGCTTTTAATGGGTAGAAGGCTTTCCTGAAAGCACTTTGATCAACATACAAAAAATATACGAAAATGTTACAGCCTATTAGTTAAAATATTACAGAATAAAGGACTGATATTTATGATGAGACCCATGAAACTTGCCGGAAGCCAGTTGATGTTCGGACAGGGATCGCTTGAGCACCTTAAGACACTGCAGGGGAAAAAAGCATTTATTGTAACCGGCGGCTCAAGCATGAAAAAAAGCGGAATTTTACAGAAAACCATAGATTATTTGAAAGAAGCGGGAATAGACAGCTCTGTCTTTGAGGGGGTTGAACCCGATCCTCTGTTCAGCACCGTATATAGAGGCGCTGAAGCTATGAAGCAGGAACAGCCCGATATAATAATCGGACTGGGAGGGGGTTCGGCAATGGATGCGGCGAAAGCCATGTGGGTTTATTATGAGCATCCTGAATTGACCGCATTAAAGGACATTGTACCCCCCAATCCCATACCCAGGCTGAGAAACAAGGCCGTTCTGGTCTGCATACCCTCAACCAGCGGGACTGCCAGTGAGGTCAGCCGTTCTGTGGTCATCACTGATGATGAGACCCATGTGAAATACGGCATAGGCAACATGGAAATGATGCCTGACATTGCCATCTGCGACCCTGAGGTAACTGTCACCATGCCTGCAAAAATTACTGCCGAAACCGGCATGGATGCATTGACACATGCCCTGGAGGCACTGGTATCCAGGAGAGCTAATTATTTGAGCAATATATTGGCCGGAAATGCCGCAAAGGACATAATTGTAAATCTTCCCAGGGCCTGTGCCGACGGAAATACAATTGAGTACCGTGAAACAATGTTAAATGCGTCCATGGTTGCCGGACTGGCCTTTACCAATGTCTCTTTAGGTATAGTCCATTCCATGGCCCATACACTGGGAAGCTATTTCGGAGTCTCCCACGGGTTGGCCGATGCAATAATACTTCCCTTTGTTATGAAATTCAATCTGGAGGATGAAACTGCAAAAGCTGCTTATTCAAAGCTGGCAAAGGAACTGGGAGCCGATGATCTGATAAGTGTTGTTGAAAATCTGAATAAAACCATAGGTATTCCGTCGTTTATTTCAGAACTGATACCCGATGAAAACGCATATATGGAAAAGCTTGGGGCCATGTCTGAAATGGCGCTGAATGACGGATGCACCAAAACAAATCCGGTTATTCCCACCAGAGAACAGATAGAAGCATTATTCATAAAAATATATAAAGCTCAGTCAAAATAATTACAGCTTTTGGAGGTTACTGTGAAACTGATATGTTATTTATCCAATGGATATCCCACAATTGAATCAAGCATTGCAATGGCTGAAAACTATATTCAGGCAGGCTGCGATATTATAGAGGTGGATTTTCCATCCTCGGACCCCTATCTTGAGGGTGAATATATAGCCAACCGTATGAAGGAAGCTCTTGAAGCATGTAACGATTACAGTAAATATATGGATGGGATCATAAAAATTAAAAGCAATCATCCTGACACAAAGTTCATACTTCTTTCATATGAGAATACTATTTTGGAAATAGGAGTTGAGAGGTTTATAAAATTCTGTGTGGATAATGATTTAATGGACCTTATCTATGTCGGAAGCCACAACGAAGAAGTAAAGAGCAGGCTTATCGAAAACGGCATCAAGATATCCTGCTACGTACAATTCCACATGGATGAAAAGGAAATTCAATCGGCGCTTTTGTCCAACGGTTTTGTTTATATGCAGGCCAAACCTACTACAAATAATATCAATCCTGAATTTCCCACACTTAAGCACTGCATCGAGCATTTGAAGAAGCTGGGGATAAAAAGGGAGATATACTGCGGAGTGGGAATATATGCTCCTGAAGATATACAAATGGCAAAAGATGCCCGAGCCGACGGGGTTTTTGTAGGAAGTACGGTACTTAAGCTCCATAATGATGTTCCTAAAATGAAAGAAACAATAGCATTATTAAAAAAGACCTGCAATGACTAATAACCAAGTTAAACTATAGAAAATAGAATAGTCCCGGGCTGTGGACTATTCTATTTTTTTACACATATAATATATTGACAAAACAAAAATTATACACTAAAATAAAATTAAATTAATGATGAAATTTGTCGAATGTGAACAAAACGTCATTTTTTTTTGATAAAGTTAGTTCGTACATAAAACTAACAAATAGAGGAGATGACATATGCCGACAAGTATTGGTTTAGATATCGGGGGAACAAATATTTCAGCAGCAATATGTGATGAACACGGTAATATCATTTACTCTTGCAAAAGAAAAAGTGATTACCTGGGAGACCAATATATAAAAAATATTGATGATATGATTGGAACCTTGATAAAACAGAGTAAGACTGATATTCGCGGGATTGGAGTGGGAGTTCCGGGCACCGTTGATTATGATACCGGCAAAGTTGTGGTATGCCCGGCCTTTGACTGGAAAGATGTATTTCTGAAGGATCATATAGAGAGAAAGTTTGGAATAAGAGCGTTTGTTGATAATGATGTCAATGCCTGGACCATAGCCGAAAAATATCTGGGAGCTGCCAAACAGTCCAATGATTTTGCAATGGTTACCATTGGTACCGGCATTGGATGCGGATTATATCTCGATGGGAAAATATACAGAGGTCATAGCTATGAAGCCGGAGAAATAGGATACTTGCCTTTAAGCATTGAGGCGTATCAGGAATCCTACCGTAAAAATGAATTCGGCTATTTTGAAAATAAAGCTTCGGCATCGGCCGCCGGACGTATTTACCAGGCCATTACCGATAAACCTCTGGACTGCAAGGATATATTTATACAGGCGAAACAGGGAAATAATGCTGCCCAAAAGGTTGTAACAGATGTATATAAATACCTGGGGCTGGGAATAAGCTCGCTCTTTTGCATTCTTAATCCCGAGATTGTTGTGATAGGCGGAGGAATGGCGGAAGAAGGACAGGAGTTCCTTGACGAAGTGACGAGGAATGTAGCCCGGTTGATACCGTTGAAAGTGAAGCTTGGCCTTTCAAAAACCGGTGCATATGGAGGAGCTGTTGGGAGTGCTTTGAGTGTTTTTTATGCCACCAATAGTAAGGAAACCGAACGAACCAACCTGATTTTATCAAATATCAGACTATAATTGTTATAAGACTTTGTTCAAATAACAATTAATATAAAGTGCTAAACATTTTGAGCGACTCCCCGGGAAGCTGATAGACATGAAGAAAATTGCACATAATTCAATATGTTAAGGAAGGGAGGATGGGTAAGTTTTGCTTTTGTATTTACTGTCTTCTTCGGAAATTAGCTGAGGGGAATAAGTATGGCTAAAAAACATTTTGTTTGTAATTAAAAGGAGGATTTTATGGGTAGAAAAGTTATATCTCTTATTTTGGCGGGTTGCATGACGTTTTCTGTTCTTTTAGCCGGGTGCGGTAATAAAAATGAGGCACCCGATTCGACCCCGCAAACAAGTACTGAAACATCCACAACTGCAGCAGCCAAACCTGTAAGTATTGAATATTGGCAATACTTCTATGAGACAAAAGTAAATCTGATGGATGAACTGATAAAGGAATTTCAAGGTGCAAATAGTAATATAACAGTAGTTCAAAAGCATTTTCCTTATGACTCCTATCAGCAAAAGGTAGCTGCAGCAGTTTCAGCAGGTTCCGGTCCTGATATAATAAACCTCTATTATGGGTGGGTGCCAAAGTACGTTAAGTCCGGAACCTTGCAGCAGCTCCCGGAAGCATCCTTTTCGGCTGAAAAGATAGAGAGCACTTTTGCTCCAATGGTTAAAGTAAATAAAATTGACGGAAAGTATTATACTGTACCTACAGCAGTCCGTACCCTGGGTCTTTTCTGGAATAAGGATATTTTTAAGGCCAATGGCCTGGATCCTGAAAAGCCGCCCAAAACTCTTGAAGAATTGGTTGAAATGGCTAAGAAATGTACAAAGATAGAAAATGGAAAGCTTGAGATTGAAGGACTTACATTCCAGCCCTCCGGCCAATTGCACTCATGGTTCCGCCCTGTTCTTCTCAAACAGTTTGGACAGGAGCCCATAAGCGCCGACCAGAAGACAGTTCAGTGGAATGCATCGGAGAACGGATACAAAGCATTTGAGTTTCTTGTCAATCTGGCAAAGGTCGATAAAGTAGGTGAAAAAGACTTCTTTACTGATGATTCCACAGCTTTTATAAGCGGTAAGGCAGCCTTGCACATTGACGGTTCATATCGTTTGGGCTCATTGAAATCACAGGCCAAAGATCTGAATTATGGTGTAACCGTTCTGCCGTCCTACAATGGTGTCGATACATCCTTTGGTTCCTTCTGGACCAACGGTATTACTACAAATGCAACCGGAGACAAATTGGATGCATCGGTTAAATTCCTGGAGTATCTCACTTCAACCGACGTTATGAAGACCTGGACACAGAAAATTGGTGAAATCGGTGCCCGTACAGAGATTGCCAACGATCCGGAACTGCTTAAGGATGACAAACTTGCACCATTTATCCAACAATTGCCTATAGCGGATTCATACTTCTACGTTGATGAAGATGCGGACAGAAAAGCTTTGATGGATGCTATAGACAAAGTTCTGTTGAACAATGTAGATCCCAAGCAAGCTCTTGATGAAGCAACGGCACAGGTTCAGAAGCTGTTGGATGAATATTGGGGCAAGTAGGTTTTGCCCGGTGGTTGGATTATGACGAGGTAATATAGGTAATAAATTGACCTCCATAAAAAAGTTGAAGATGTACTTTTCAATACCCGGTATGTTTTAACGGACATACCGGGCACTTATGGAGGCAGTCTGTAAAAAGCATTATGTCTTATTAAAGATATGTCTTAATAAAGACTTGACTCTCAAAAGGAGGTCTCAGATGAAACTATCAATTAAAGGAAGACAATCCATGTGGGCATATATATTCATATCGGCACCTATGCTGTTTTTCCTGTGTATCAGAATTTACCCGGCCTTGTATGCATTCAATGTCAGTTTGCACAAGTGGGATCTGCTCTCAAAAAACAAACCCTTTGTATTCCTTGATAATTTTATGGATCTGTTCCATGACCAGGTATTCAAGGCTTCCTTGATAAATACCGGAAAATATATATTATTTGCAGTACCTATAGGCTTGGCGCTCAGCCTTGGTATAGCCATGCTGCTCAACAGTATCACCAAAGGCGCATCGGTCTATAGAATGGTGGTTTTTATACCATATGTAACATCAATAGTCGCCGTATCGTGGGTATGGAGATGGATGTTTATGAAACAGGGCGGTTTGATCAATAATGTAATAGGACTTTTCGGAATTTCAAGACAACCCTTCCTTGACAGTACATCTCAAGCCATATATGTAGTTATTTCAAATATAATATGGCAGGCATTGGGATTTTATACAATAATATTTTTGGCCGGCTTGAAACAGGTACCCAAAACCTACTATGAAGCTGCAATGATTGATGGTGCTTCACCCTGGCAAAAGTTTAAAAATATAACAATACCTTTATTGAATCCTACAATCGTATATCTTTCCGTAATGGCTACAATACAGACTCTGCAGGTGTTTACACAGGTGTTCAACATCACTTCCGGCGGGCAGGGAATTGCCGGTGGGCCATTAAATTCGACTGTCAGTGTTGTTCTATATATTTATCAATTGGCATTTGTTAATTACAAAATGGGTTATGCAAGTGCGGCAACAGTTGTTTTGTTCATTATAATACTCACAATATCACTGTTCCAGATGAAAGTGCTGGATAAAAAATATGATAATTGATATTGCATACAAAAAGAAGCCAAAGGAGGAGGAAAATGAGTAAATATAATAAGGTGTTTGCATATGTGGCCCTTACTATCATTGGTATCATAATGGTATTCCCGTTTTTGTGGATGATATCAACATCCCTGAAAACAGGAGTAGATATCTATAGTCCATCCATAATTCCCAAAAGTGTGACCCTCAATAACTATGCCAGAGTCATAGAAGACTCAAATTTCCTGGTGTGGTTCAAAAACAGTTTTGTGGTTGCGGGCATTACAACCGTATCGGTACTTTGCTTTGATACGTTAGTGGGCTATACATTTGCAAAACTTCCCTTCAGGGGTAAAAACTTTCTGTTTATCATAGTTCTATCCACGCTGATGATACCCACGGAAATGCTGATTATACCCTGGTATATGATGAGCAACACCCTGGGATGGATAAATACCTACTGGTCACTGCTCTTTCCAGGACTCACTTCAGCCTTCGGTATATTTATGATGAGACAGTTCTTTATGGGTGTACCTGACGACATACTTGAAGCCGGGAGAATAGATGGACTTTCCGAATTCGGAATATTTTTAAGAACAGCAATGCCCATGGTGAAGCCTGCCATGTCGGCTCTGGGCATATTTACCTTCCTGGGGAACTGGAACGCATTTTTGTGGCCGGTAATTGCGGTTGACAAGCCGGATATATACACACTGCCCGTCGGACTGGCATTGTTTTCGGGAGAATCCTATAATCAGTGGGATCTCGTTATGGCGGCAGCAAGTCTGGCAACCATACCGGTGCTGATTGTTTTCTTCTTCTTCCAGAAACAGATTATAGAAGGAATTCATATGACAGGATTGAAAGCATAGGGGGTGGAGGATTTGGATTTCGGATTGATTGACTCGCATGTTCATTTTGACGTTAAGGGGTATGAAATTGTAGGAATTCAAAAAAGATATATTGAAATGTATGGTGAAGAGAAGTGGAACAAGCTTCAGAATAAAAACCGTTATCAGAGTAAAAGATGGGCGCAGGCATGGGGCTTTCCTCAGCGTCAGCCTACGGATGCCGATGTGAAGCAGACCTCCGACAGATGGCTTTCTGAAATGGAAAGGTACAATATAGACAAACTTGTATTCGTAACCGGAGGAGGAAACGACATCTTAAGCAGGATTGTGCAGGAACATCCGGAACATTTTATAGGATATGCGCATCACAGTCCTTTTGAGGCCGATGCTTCCCAAAAGCTTGAGTACGCCGTATCAAGCCAGGGGTTAAAGGGGTATAAAATTATTGCACCCGATCTGCCCGGAAGGATTGACGATTCGGTGCTTAAACCTGTATGGGCCGCAGCCGAAAAACACCAGATCCCGGTGCTGATTCATTTCGGTATCCTGGGGGCTGCCGGAGGCCTGGCAACACATGAAAACATCAATCCCATGATATTGCATGATGTTGCAAGGGCATATCCTGACATACCTTTTATTATCCCACACTTCGGCTGCGGATACCCCCAGGAGCTCCTGCAGCTTGCATGGGTCTGCCCCAATATCCATGTGGACACATCCGGCAGCAATCAATGGACAAGATGGATGCCATATACACTCACAATAAAGGATTTATTCAAAAAATACTATGAAACCATAGGCCCAGAAAGAATAATATTCGGAACTGATTCAGAGTGGTTCCCCCGCGGGTTTGTCAGGCAGTATTATGATGAACAGCGCAAGGACTGTATTGAGCTGGGGATGAAACAGGATGAAGTAAAAATGATATTTAGAAATAATATCGCCAGATTGCTCAAGCAGGAGGAAACATAATGAATGAAGGAATACGCAGTATTTTGGATAGAGAAATAAAAATGACTATGGGGTGTACCGACCCCGGTGCAATAGCATATGCTGCATCAAAAGCTGCTTCAATCCTTGACGGAAGCTTAAGGAGAATCAATATTGTTCTCAGTAAAAATATATATAAAAATGCTGCGTATGTGGGGATTCCTGTAATAAAGAAATATGGTATTGAATATGCCGCGCTTTTGGGGGCCATGATTAAAAGGCCCGAGCTGAAGTTGTCGGTTTTAGGGGAAATCAGCGCTGAGATGCAGAACAACGTGGACAACTATATAAATGAGATACCTGTAACGGTAGCCTGTTCGGATACCGATGAAACGCTTTATATCAGCGTCACGTGCATCAGTGATGCTTCCGGTGTTACGGTTGTAATCAGGGAAGATTATGACCAGATATGCCATATAGAAAAAGATGATCAGATAATATATCATAATGAGCCCCAAAAAGTGTGTAAAGAAAACAGTTTTGATAGATGGGATTTCAGAAGCCTGTATTCGGCGGCTCTGGAGGAGGATATGCAAGAGGGCTCCATTCTGAAGTATGAGGAAATTAACAAAAGGGCTGCAATGTCTAATTTGCCTGAGGATGCCGGGAAATATCTGCAAAGGATTCTCAGCCTGGCTGATGTTCCGGCAAATGATATGGCAAACATGGCCCGGATTTATGTATTGAATGCCGGAAGGATGAGGATGTCGGGGGAAAGAGCTCCCATAGTCAGTCTGGCCGGCAGCGGGAACCTTGGGATAACAAGCATGCTTGCGGTATCTGCCGTCTGTGATGCAATCAGGAAACCCCCGGCAGAAAGAGAGCGGGCCATATATTTATCTGTTTTAATTGCGGCATACATTAAAAGCCAGATGAACCGCCTCACAGTAATGTGCGGAACAGCGGTCGCCGGAGCCGCCGGAGCTGCGGCCGCGACGGCTTATTTGATGGGAGGCGGCTGTAAGGAAGCGGAAGACGCAGTGAACACTGTAATCGGAAGTATAGCCGGTATGCTCTGTGATGGTGCAAAGGAAAGCTGTGCATTTAAAGTAAGCTTTGCTGCAGAGTGTGCGGTAATGAGCGGGATTATGGCGGTTGATAAAGCCGGGATACGGCCGGGCAGCGGCATAATTACCCATGACATAGATGAAAATATACGGAATCTCGGCTATATAAATAATTATGGAATGAAGGAAGCTGATAATATCATGTTAAATATCCTTCACTCACAAAAAAAGTAGAAGATATACAATATTTGTTATAAAATGATTGGTGTTATAGTAAAAACATAAGGAGTATTTGAGAATGATAAAGGGTACGCCAGAATACATTAAATTAATGAACAAAAAAACAGTTCTTTCATTAATTGTAAAGGAAAAGTCTATATCTAGAGCAATGATTTCTACCCTTACCAATTTGAGCAAGTCTACTGTTTCCTCCATCGTTGAAGAATTACTGGGCGAAAATATTATAAGGGAAAAGGGAGAAGGAATTTCTACGAAACTAGGCGGCAGAAAGCCTATAGAACTGGTGTTTAACCCATCTGCAGGGTATATAATAGGTATTGATATAGGTGCGTCCAAAAGCATCTGTGTAATATCCGATCTGTCTGGAAAAATACTATTAAAAGAAGTAATACAGAGAATAAACTCCAAAGAGGACAAATATTTAAACAGCATTGTGCAGATTATTAAGGAAATGGTTACCAGACTGGGGATTAACGATAGGTTAATCGGTGTAGGGGTAGGTATTCCCGGAACTGCCGATATTGAAAACGGGATTGCAAGGTTTGTACCAAAGCTTAATTGGGTGGATTTCCCCATAAGGGATGTTCTTTCAAAAGAATTAAATCTGGACGTATTTATCGATAATGACGTAAATATGGCAGTCTTCGGGGAAAAATGGCTTGGAGTTGGAAAAGAATACAGCAATTTCGTGTTTATATCCATTGGAGATGGTATTGGGAGCGGAATTATTATAGATAATAAAATATACAGAGGCAACAATTATACCGGAGGAGAAATAGGATATCTTGTACTTTCAAAAGATGCTTTAAAAACCGAAATCTATACACCGGATGCCTATGGCTATTTTGAAAGTGTAGCTTCAGGAAGTGCTATCGAGAGAAAAATGAACATCAGCTGCAAAGAGGTCTTTGAAAAGGCTCTTCACAATGATAAGGCTTCTATTGAAGCAGTTAATGAGATGACTGAATATCTGAGTATGGGAATTTCAAATATAGTGAGTATACTAAGTCCCCAGGCAGTTATTCTGGGCGGCGGAGTATCAAAGGCAGGACTTGGTTTGCTGCTGACAATAAGAAAAGAAGTGGCAAGGCTTACTCCGGTTGGAGCGGAAATAGTTTTGTCAGAACTGGAAGATGATGCCGGCGTTATGGGGTGTGTAGCCACCGTGCTGGCAGAAAAATATGGAATCAGTTTTTATTGAGGGGGAATCCTATATGTATACAAAAGAATATGTTGAGCAAATGGATGGCAGGAACTTTCCCGGCAAAACTTTTCAGGAGTGTGTCCTGGCGCCTATCTTTGACACTCAGAAGAATTATTATGCCGGGCCTTTTATTGAAATAAGCAAGGCTCACGCTGTTATGCTGTATGAACAAAAAATAATTACATTGCAGGAAGCAAAGGATATTCTGGCGGGACTCAGGCAGATTGAAGCAATTGATATGAATGACAGGACATATGATCCTTCCTATGAGGATATGTTCTTTATGATAGAGCATGAGCTGGAAAGCCTGGTGGGCAGGGATACGGCAGGAAGACTGCACATTGCAAGGAGCCGGAATGATATAGACATATGCGAATTCCGCATGGTACTGAGGCAAAAGGTACTTGAAGTAATGGAAGCATTGAACATATTCCGGCAGGTATTACTTTCCCTGGCCGGAGAGAACATAAATACAGTCATGCCTGCATATACGCATACACAACCGGCCCAGCCAAGTACCCTGGCCCACTATATTTTAGCATTTCAGGACTCCTTGGAACGGGATTTCACCAGGTTTGTCCAGGTGGTGAAAACCATAAACCACAGTCCTCTGGGTGCCGCAGCCATCACAACCACAGGATTCCCTATAAACCGGCAGAGAACCGGTGAATTATTGGGATTTGACGGTCTTGTTGAAAATTCATACGATAGTATTGCAGGCTGCGATTATCTCACTGAATGCGCAGCGGTTCTTGCAATTATGAATACCAGCTTGTCGAGGTTTATGAAAGATACATTGGATTTTTGTACAAAGGAATTTAATGTTTTTTATTTGTCTGATCCATATGTACAAACCAGCAGCATAATGCCCCAGAAAAGGAATCCTTCTTCCCTGGAGCAGACCAGACCAGCTATCAGCAAAGCTATAGCCGAAGCAAAAAGCATATTTGATATTCTGCACAACACACCTTTTGGAGATATCGTCGATACCGAAGAACAATTGCAGCCGCATCTGTATGATTCAATAAAATATACAATCAGAGCGTTAAAAATGCTGAGTTCTGTTTTTGCTACCTTAAAGGTCAATAAAGACATACTTTTGCAGAGGGCTCATGAAGGATTTATTACTGCCACCGAATTAGCCGACGTGCTGGTAAGGGATAAGGGCCTGTCCTTCCGTCACAGCCATAAGATAACCAGTACAATAGTAAAACATATGGTAAAGAATGGACAGAAAGCGCAGGATATAACGCCTCAGATAATTTCAGACATATCCAGGGAGATACTGGGGAGATCCATAGATCTTGAACCTGCCGAGATTGAAAAGGCATTGGATCCGGTTAATTTTATCAATGTCAGATCGGTTACAGGGGGACCGGCACCTGCAGAGACCGAAAGGATGCTAACAAACAGGGGGGAAGCTCTTGAAAGGGATCAGAGTTTGCTGAAGCAATACATTGAGAAACTGAAAGATGCCGAACGTCTTCTGAATGAAGCGATGGAAAATATTATTTGCTGTGAGCCCCTGGCTTAAAGGGTGATTGTGGGGGAGGCAAAATAAAAATTAGCTTGCCTGTTTTTGTGATTTGTGTTAAAATATAAAATCGTATGTGAGAAAACTTTTTCACATAAATAAAATATGAACATCCTTGCTCTGTACTCCTGTTACAGAGCCGTAAAGTCCGAGGGGAGGTGACCGGTAATGTTAAAGAAGTATGAAACTATCTTTATTATCAATTCAGAGGTTGGAGAGGAATCCACAAAAGCCCTGGTTGAAAAATTTAAGACTATGCTCGAAACTTCAGCCCAGCTCGAAAGCATTGATGAGTGGGGTAAGAGAAAGTTGGCGTATGAGATTGATGACAAGAACGAGGGTTATTACGTGCTTGCTAATTTTTCATCAGAGCCAAGTTTTCCTGCTGAATTAGAGAGAATGTATAAAATCACTGAAGGAATCCTTAAATATATCGTAATAGCTAAGGATTAATTGTTGATTGTAAGGTGAGGCTTGCTTTATTAAAAGTATCTTTCACGTTTCGTTAACAAGTGTTTTTATTACTATTGACTGCGTGATCCGTGCTTTAGCACGCCGCGAGTAAAGGGAAGGTTAGTATGAACAAAGTTGTATTGATGGGTAGACTTACTAAAGATCCTGATCTGAGATACACCAGTGGAAACAATACTGCTGTCGCAAGTTTTTCCATTGCTGTAAACAGACGTGTTACTGCAAAGGAAGGTCAGCCCCAGGCTGATTTCATAAATATTGTAGCATGGAACAAAACTGCTGAATTTTGTGGGAAGTATTTCACAAAGGGAATGCAGGTAGCCATCGTTGGAAGGCTTCAGACCAGAACCTGGGATGACAACGAAGGTAAACGTCATTATGTTACTGAAGTAGTAGCTGACGAAACCTACTTTGCCGACAGCAAGAGGAGCGGAGAAGGCGGAGCGGGCGCTCCGGCACCAAGAACCTATTCCGAAAATCCTGCGTCATCGGGGGATGGCTTCTATCCAATGGATGAGGATGATGAACTTCCGTTCTAAATGGAAGACAGGATCCATAAACAGTGAATCAATTGAACGAATTATAAATGATAATCAGTACCGTACGGCGGTACATGAAAGGAGGATTTTCAAATGCCAGGACCAAAGAGAGATAACAGAAGAAACGATAGAGATTCTTATGATAAGGGCGAAGGTAAGGGCGGCATGAGAATGAGAAGAGCAAAGAAAAAAGTTTGCTCATTCTGTGTTGATAAGGCTACTGATATAGATTACAAAGATGTTGCCAAGATCAGAAAGTATGTTTCTGAAAGAGGTAAGATTCTTCCCAGAAGAATATCAGGAAACTGTGCCAAGCACCAGCGTCAGCTGACAGTTGCCGTGAAGAGAGCAAGACATATTGCTTTGCTTCCGTACACTGCGGAGTAAGAATTATAAAGGCCGGAACAACGGCTTAACAGAGAAAATATAATTATCAATAGAAAACCCGCCGGATCATTTTGATTCAGCGGGTTTTTGGTTTTCATCAGGATATCAGATCCCTGGAAGAGTATTTCTGGCGGAACTGACCCGGAGTATCACCGATCCGCTTTTTGAAAACCTTGTAAAAGTGGCGTTCGTTCATAAAACCCGATGCCGTTGCAACATGCTTGATACCGGCATTTTTACTGCTTAAAAGCAATTCGATGCTCTTACTTAAACGGACACAGTCCAGGAAATAAAGAAAAGTTGTATTCAGCTCATTCTGGAATAAGGAACATATATAATTGGGATTCAGATCAAAGGCTGTGCCGATTTGTTCAAGGGATATGTCAATGGTAAAATGCGAATATATATACTCTGTTATTTTCCGGAATTTGTCGGAACAGTTCCGAGCACTGTTCAAAATCTTGTATATTGAAAGCTCATACAGGCTGGAGTTTGGAGAGGCATTTCCTGCACCGGACAGTTCACTTTCCACCTTAAGTATGATGGTTTTAAACTCGTCTTTATTGATTGGTTTCAATAAATAGTCATTTACCTTGTAACGGAGGGCCTGCCTCACAAAATCAAACCTTTCATATCCCGTTAAAATGACAAAGTGCTTACAGTACTGTTTTTCCTGAGCCTCTTTTATTAAATCAAGACCATTCATGCACGGCATATCTATATCGGTAATAAGCAGATCTGTCCCTTTGCTGCCCAATATTTTCAGAGCATCAACCGCATTAAAAGCCGTAGTAATATGGCAGTTCTCAATGTTAAATTGATTAATAATAGCCGTCAGGCCTTTTACAATCATCACGTCATCATCTACAATCAAAAAATCCAAATCAATCCCCCCTGATATTTGAGATTATAATAGTACATACAGTTCCTCTCAACTCGCCGTTTTCTATAAACAAGCCTGAATGCTCTCCGAAGAAAGCCTTAATCCTTTCATTTACATTTGCAATTCCTATGCTGCTTTTTAGTGTATTCAGCCCGTTGTCGGTTTCGATGCCCATCAGTACGTTATTGATTTTCAACCGGCGTTCGGGAGGGATTCCCGGACCATTGTCGGTTACAGATATTAAAATATTCCCGTCGGCTTCACGAACCCTGACCTTTACCACCAGAGTGGAATTAACACCGGAAATACCGTGATGGATACAGTTTTCCACAAGGGGCTGTAAAATAAAGCCGGGACAGCTCAGGTCATCTATACTGCAGTCAACCTCTATGGAATATTCCAGGCGCTTTCCCATACTGGCCTTGTATATTTCAAGGTAGTTCCTGACATTTTCTATTTCATTTTTAAGCTGGGTGACATCTTTGTTGGAAGAGATATTGTATCTCAAAAAACGTCCCAGATTGTAAAGAATATCGGCCACGTCCGGGGTGCCGTTTGCCTCTGCCATCATACGCACCGTTTCAAGGGAATTATAAATGAAATGCGGTTTTATCTGTGCCTGCAGGGCGTGGAAATCTGCCTCCTTCTTTTTGAGAGTGACAATATTCAGGCTGTTTACAAGCTCGCTGATACGCAGGATCATGTTGTTATAGGATTTGATTAGGAAACCCACTTCATCGGCGTAGCCTTCCGTAGAGTATACATGCAGGTAGTTGTAATCAATTTTCTGGAGATGGCCTGTGAATTTTATGATCCTTCTGATGACCGAGGATATTATCATATAATAAATAAAGGTCAGGAAGACCAGTGAAAGCATAAGAGGGAGCAGGATACCAAACAGATTTCCGGTTTTTAACACCTGGGATTTAGGCGTTATGGAAACGATTTTACCGTTTAATTCATTTATATCCAGTGTATTTATAAATAAATCCTTATGCCTGTTGTTCAGGTAATCGGTAATAATTGGAGTGGATTCCACCAGTTGTCCCGTATATAATTGAACGCTGTGAGCCCGTATTATCAGCCATTTGTTTTCACAGCCGAATAGCACTGTCTTATCGTCATTGACCGAGAAGATGTCCAGCATATTGCAAGCTTCAATTGTAATGCTCAGGGCACCTATGCTTTTGCTGAAACTGGAGTTGAACAGCGCTTTTTCAAATGTAAACAAGGGTGTTTTAGAATCGCCTTCCAGCTTCCAGCTGCCTTTGTATGTGGGCAGGGTGGTATTGGAAGCCATATTTCCCGTATCAAGGTAAATAATGTCCGAACTTAGCGGAACCAGAGGCTCGCGGTAGGAAAATACCGTTATTTCCTTTATGTCACGAATGCTGGTGTGTATATATGAAAACAAGGGACGGATGCCGTTCAGATAACCATATATCTCATCTCCCTTTGAGGAGTACCTCCCGGTGAGATAACCGGACAGGGGCTGGCTGTTTTGAAACAGCTGATATACGACTGAGACCTGGGAAGTCTGTTCTTTAAGGTTTGCATAAGATTGTTCAAGGAGCCTCTGTTCATCGGCGCAGTACCTGTCTCCGATATTTTTGGTTTCCTGCTTGACATAGATAACACTGAATATTAACGTGGGGATCAAAACAACAATTACATAACCTGACACCATTTTCTTCCACAAGGTCAGGTTCATATATGAATGCCATACCGTATGGAATATTTTTTTCATGGCAGGAAGGGCCATATCAATCAATCCTTTATAAGAAAATAATTTAGTCGATTATAACAAAATTAAGCGGATAACTCAATATGGCTACCTTAACTTTGGACATAAACTTGAAGTATGAACAGTATTTTTCTCAGGGCAAAAGCTGTATTCTTTAGTTGTGAAACAATAAAGAGACAAGGAGAATACATAAATGAGCGGTACAGTTAGTCGTAATCATAAAAGCAGCGGTGTTTGGCGGACTTTCCGCAAACAAAAAATACCACAGACTTTTGCAATATTGGGTATAATATATCTGCTTATTTTTAGTTATGTGCCAATGTCAGGCCTGATAATGGCTTTTAAAAATTATAATATTTCATTGGGCGTTATGGGAATCTTCACAAGTGATTGGGTGGGGCTGAAGCACTTCAAAGCATTTGTAAACGATATCAACTTCTGGACCATAATCAGAAATACGGTTGCACTCAGCTTCCTAAAGCTGATATTTGCATTTCCCATGCCCATAATATTTGCTGTGATGCTGAATGAAATCAAGCAAAATAAAATTAAGAGGTGCATTCAGACTATCAGTTATCTGCCGCACTTTATTTCCTGGGTCATTGTCTCGGGTCTCGCAATTAATTTTTTAGCGACCGACAACGGGCTGATCAATCAAATGCTTATTGCTCTGGGCCTGATTAAAGACGGCATACCCTTTCTCACCAGTGCCGGTCACTTCTGGCCCCTGGCGGTGGTGCTGGATGTCTGGAAGGATATGGGCTGGTGGACTATCATATTTTTAGCTGCCATAACCGGAATAGATCCGTCTCTATATGAAGCTGCGGATATTGACGGTGCCAGCAGGTTTTCAAAGATTTTGAAGATTACAATTCCGGGTATCAGGGGAACCATAGCGGTAGTCCTTATCCTTGCTTTAGGAAATTTATTCGGAGGAGGTCTAAGCGGCTCCAACTTTGAGCAGTCCTACCTGCTTGGAAACGCAATGAACCTGGAAAAGTCACAGATAATTCAGACGTACATATTCAAGGTGGGCCTGTCCAACGGGAGATATGCATATGCGACGGCTATAGGACTTATACAGTCGGTAATATCGTTGATTTTGATTTTTGGAAGTAATCTTGTCTCAAAAAAAGTTTCGGACACGAGCTTGTTTTAATCTGTAGAAATGAGGGTGGAGCAATGAAAAGAGCAAGTAAGGGTGATGTTATTTTTGACAGCATCAAATGGATATTTTTAGCCGTAGTTGTATTCGTTACATTATATCCTTTCTATTACGTACTGATTCAATCCTTAAGCCAGGGGATGTCTGCGCTGACCGATAATGTAATTTTTTATCCAAAGAAATTGACCCTGGAAAATTATATACCGTTTTTTACAGATGAAAAGTGGAAAACAGCTATTTTCATTTCTGTGTTCAGGACTGTTACCGGCACTGCCATAGGTCTCATGTTCACATGCCTGGTATCCTATAGCTTGTCCTTCAAGGATCTTGCATTCAGAAAGTTTTATTTTACAATTCTTATAATCAGCATGTATTTTTCAGGGGGCATAATCCCATATTATATGCTTTTGAAGAATCTTAACCTGTTTAATACGTTTTTGGTATACATAATTCCTGGAGCCTTGAATATTTTCTTTGTCATGGTAGGTATATCCTTTTTCAGGGAAATCCCGCAGGAGCTGTTTGATTCGGCGCATGTGGACGGAGCCAATGATTTTATAATATTCTGGAAGCTGGTCCTTCCGGTTTCCAAGCCGTTTCTTGCAACAATAGCACTGTTCCTTGGTGTAGAGCACTGGAATGCCTGGTTTGATTCGGCATTTTTTGTCCAGAAACCCGAGTTGAAAACCCTGTCCTTTCTGATGATGCAAATAGTCAACAAAAATCAGATAAGCGGAAGCGTTTCAGCAGGTGCGGCAGCCTACAAGTCCTCAATGATCACCTCCTTCTCTCTGCAGTCGGCGGCAATGATCATAGCGGTACTGCCCATTATTTGCGTATATCCTTTTTTGCAGAAGTATTTTGTCAAGGGAATGATGATTGGTTCGGTCAAAGGGTAAAAATATCCTGACTGCAGAGCCGTCTAATTTATAAGAATATTTAATCAGGAGGTAACACAATGTTAAGTGAAAAAGTTAAACGAAAAGTCAGTTCCATTTTAGCAGCAGTATTGGTCATTACATCGCTTGCAGCATGTGGCAGCACCCAGGATGCAAAATCGGAAGGCAATGCGGGCAGCACTGCTAATACTGCTGCTGCGGGTTCCGCAGAGAAAGAGCCTGTAACACTTGATGTATTTATTGATTTCCCCTGGTATTGGACAGAAAAATTCGAGGGTATCATACCGGAAGAGATTACAAAGGAAACGGGAGTAACTCTTAAACCCACCCGTGCGGTGGATGACACACAGCTGGGTATAATGGTGGCATCAAATGACCTTCCCGATCTGGTATACACCGATAAGCTCTTTGACCGCTTATCCAGCTCTCAGTACAGCTACGCATGGGATGATTTGATTTCTCAATATTCACAGGACTTCAAGCCCAGCGATATGGCAATAAAAACAGCAAAATCCTACGCCACTGACGACCATTTCTATACAATACTGAATGCCGCGGCGTCACAGGAGGAATGGAATGCTGCCAAGGCGGGCTGTCCGACACTTGCATCACTGTTATACAGGGAGGATATTCTTAAAGAGCTGGGAAATCCCTCTATGAAGACTCTGGATGACTATACGAAAGTATTGGGTATGGTAAAGCAAAAATATCCTGATATGATTCCGCTGGTTTTAGATCAGACCTTTATGCTCTCAATCTTCAAAACATGGCTCATTCCAAACTGGTGTCCAGGAAATTCCCAGCTCATGGAGACAGATGACCATAAGCTGATACACTATACATCTTCACCGGAATATATCAACTTCTTAAAATACGCAAATAAATTATATCAGAACGGCTATATGACCGCAGACAATTTTGCCTACAAGGATGGTTCCCAGGCAACTCAGCTGGTGGTAAACAATAAGGCTTTCTCCTACAGCTGGTATACAGGTTCTACCAGTGACCAGATGACTGATATGACCAGAAAGAACGGCTTTGCCGATGCAACCTGGGTACAGGCACAGCCAATGGTTGATAATGCCAAGTATGTCACACTGGGAACAGGCTGGGCCGGAGTGTTCATAACTCAGAAAAATAAAAATCCTGAAAGATCCATCCAGCTGATGAACTGGATGTTCAGCGAAAAAGGCCAGAGATTGACTCAATGGGGCAGAGAGGGTACCGATTACACCATGGGTGATGACGGAATACCAAAGTTCTCTGAAGATTGGATCACTGCAAGGGGAGATGAAAATGTATTCTATACAAAGTATAATCCTGCCTACTATTTTGGGATATCAAGTGTAACAGAGGCGGTGGGGAGAGCTTCAGGCGTATCTCAAAATTCTCTGGATGTCATGGATTCCATAAGAAAGAATTTAAAACTCGTTATCTCTCCGGCTTTAGCGGCACCTAAGGAAGATACCGATGAGAAGGTAGTTCTTGACCAGATAAATGAATATATTAAAAATCAGGAGGTAAAAGTGGTTCTGTCGGCTTCAGATGCAGATTTCCAGAAAAATTACGACGAAATGACGGCCACATTAAATAAGCTTGGAGTAAAGCAGTTGGAAGAAACTTTGACAAAGGCTGCAGAAGAATTAAAGTAATGAGCTGTGCCATTTAATTTACACTTTCCATGATTCAGATTTGATACCGGGCCGGGAGAAAAGCTGACGCATATGCGCGATGACAGCTCTTCCGGCCGGCATCAATTAATTGACTGCCGGCGTAAGCAAATATGACATGGAGTTGAGTTCAATAATCAGGGAGAACCATATGAATAAAAAGACGGATAATAGTACTTGTTTGGCTCTTGATCTGGGAGGCACAAAACTCCTGATAGGTGAAGTTGATTCAAACGGTGGGCTGCTGCGTTCGAAGAAATATAAAACAGGATATCTTACACAAACAGAAGGAACCAGGGTGATTTTCGAGGCTCTGGATGACTACATAGCCACTGTCGGCTGGGTAAATGAAAAGCCGGAATATATGGGGATGGGAATGATCGGACAGGTTGATTATATTAATTCAAACTGGATTATGATAGACCCCTCAAGAAAAGAGAACATACCAATAGGGAGTTTGATTAGTGAAAAATACCATTTTAATATAAGAATTGAAAATGATGTAAAAGCTGCAACCCTGGCCGAAAAAGCTTTCGGCGCGGGAAAGGAAGATAAGGATTTTATTTATTTAAATGTTGGAACCGGCATTGCGGCAGGGTTCGTTGCTGACGGCAGGCTGCTGCGGGGGTGGGAAAATGATTCTGGAGAAATAGGACATATAGTTGTTGACATAGACAGTGACGTTGAATGCGAATGCGGAAGGAGGGGCTGCCTTGAGGCCATAGCCTCGGGGCGCGGTATGTATAAAAGAGTTATACAGCTTCGGGAAAAGTATCCTGATTCACAATTATTTAAATCCGGTGATGACGATATTACGGCAAAAACTATTTTTGCAGCTGCCGGAGCAGGGGATGCATTAGCTTCCAGGATTGCAGATGAAGCTTTCGGAGCGGTAACCTGCGGGATTATGAATCTCATAAGGGTTTCCAATCCTGAAAGAATCATTTTGGGCGGAGGAGTCATATCTGACGGTTGGATGCTTGAACAGATACTTAAACGAATAGGAAAAAAAGAATTAGGTTCAGTAAAAAAAGGAATTGTCCTCTCCGGGTTGAATTCTAATACTGTAGGTATAATCGGAGCTGCAGCAGTGGGATTCGGATTTTATTAAACCATCCTTCGAAAAAGTGAAAAGGTTTGCATAATTAATCGGATTTTTTAAGCGGTTGAGCCGGAACATCATACACATATGTACAGGGAGGATTTCTATGAGACGGGAATTTGAAAAACAATTGGTTGATTCGGGCTATGTACACGGAATATTACCGCCGGATGAGAGCAAAACAACAGAAACAAGACTGCTAAAAAAAGAAATATTGAAAAGCAGAAATTTATGGGATGATATTACCGGAAACAGGTGGAAGGAAAGAGGTGCCGGCACAGTTGAGATAACAAATGACGTACTCGGCATTACGGCACCTGCCAGAACAGATTGCTGGCCCGAAGGTGCACCGGAGGATGGTGACTATACCTTTTTCGGTCAAAAAGAATTTATATTGGAGTTTGACAGGGAAAACTGGGAAGCGTATAACCGTGTTTCCTTCAGAATAAAACCGGAATGCTTCGGACATCACAGCCCGATGATAACAGTGAATTTAGTCAATGACGGAGTTCAAAAGGTTCCGGATAAATACTTTAGAGAAGGCCAGCATGTAATTAATCTCAGGAACAATGTGTGGAACCAGTGCGTATGGGAGTTCCCTGAACTTCCGAGGGACGCGGTGACTGAATTGAAATTCAGTGTTCAGAGCTTTGGAAAGGAAGTCACTACCGCAGACAATATGAAATATGATATCAGTCATATCAGGCTGGAACAGGCAGCAGACCCGGATGTGTCCACAGGCTGGGTGTGCAGAAAAAATACCATTACATACTCGACCACAGGTTATTGGCTCAGCGGGAAAAAAACCGCCGTTGCAAATGTGGATGCCGATGAATTTCAGCTAATGGGAGAGGAAACTTCCGGAGTTGTTTTTTCGGGAAAAGTTAAACGTATAACCAATGCTAAAGGAGATTTTTCCATACTTGACTTTTCCGAATTCAAGCAGCCGGGAAGATTCAGACTCAGAGCAGGAGGGGCCATCACCGAAAGTTTTGAGATAGGTTCCCGTATTATGGAGGAAGCAGTCTGGAAGGTAATACATTTCCTGTATTCCGAAAGGTGCGGATATCCTGTAGTTGGCAGGCACGGAGCCTGCCATGGGGACATCATTGCAGAACACAAGGGAGTAAAAATAGCATATAACGGCGGCTGGCATGACGCGGGGGATGTATCCCAGCAAACTGCCCAGACGGCGGAGGTTGTACATGCTCTCCTGGAGATGGCCGAAACTGTAAAGAATAATACAGGCAGTGAAAGGGATCGGCTGCTGTACCTGCGTTTGCTGGAGGAGGCTCAGTGGGGGTTGGATTTCGTGCTCAGAATGCGGTTCGGTGACGGCTACAGGGTTACCAGTGCCGGAGTGTGCCGTTGGACCAACGGTATGATGGGGGACATGGACGATGTTGCCGCCCGTGTACACAATCATGCGTTTGAGAACTTCCTCATGTCGGGTATTGAAGCATACGGTGCTATTACTTTGGAGGAGATGGACCCTGAGCTGGCCTGGAAATGTCTGGACAGCGCCAGGAACGACTTCAGGTTTGCTCTTGAACGCTTTGAAGCAGTGGGGATGGAACAGGCATCTATGTATGAACACACCTATAACTCGAGCCTTTCCCAATACTATGCCACTGCCAGCTGGGCGGCTTCGGCCATATACAAGGCTACAAATGACGGTTATTATGCAAAGGAAGCCGAAAAGTTTGCAGATTTAATGCTGATGTGCCAGGAAACAGGTACTGACGGTATTCCGTTGAAAGGCTTTTTCTACCGTGATGAGTCAAAAAAGACAATAGTGCATTTTAATCATCAATCCAGGGAACAGATATTTATGCAGGCTCTGGAGCTGCTCTGTGTGACTCAGAAGGGCAACGTGAAGCTTCCAAGGTGGGAAAATGCCATGAGACTTTACGGAGGGTATATAAAGGCTATAATGGAGTATACAGAGCCTTACGGAATGATTCCGGCAGGGATACACTCAAGTGATGAGGCGGATGACAGGGAAACCTTCAAATTGCTCCATCTTTTGACGTCTTATGAAGAAGAAAGACCAAACTATGTGGAACAGCTGAAAAATGCAGCTGCCCTGAATGAAAAATATTGTGTGAGGTGTTTTCCGGTATGGTTTTCATTCAGGGGAAATACTGCCGTCCACCTGGCGGCAGGAAAGGCTGCGGCATTGCTGGGAAAATACTTCAATGATGCCCAACTGCAGGACATTGCACGGGAACAGCTTTACTGGGTATCAGGAAAGAACCCCTTTGGACAATCCCTCATTTACGGGGAAGGAAGCAACTATGCCCAGCAGTACTGTGCCCTTGCCGGCGAAATGACGGGGGAAATACCTGTGGGAATACAGACAAAAGACAATCAGGACATACCTTATTGGCCTATGGCAAACAATGCGACCTATAAGGAAGTCTGGACCACATCTGCCGGCAGATGGCTCTGGCTGGCTGCCGACCTGTACGGTGATATTGAATAAATTCTTCATAACTGCATATGGAATATTAAAAAGGGCCTCAACTTTTTGAGGCCCTTTTTACAGCATTTTTTAAAAACTATGCAGTTATGCAAATAAATCAGGCAATTTATCCGGATAGGTATCATAAACGTCAGGTTCACGGTGGTCATGATACATTTGGAATAGTTCGATAACTTCTCCTGCCGGTCCTTTGCAGAAGCATATACGAAGATTTGACCAGTCATAGCCCGGACCGAGGATTTGCCCGCCGATGGCAGCAATTTTTTGTGCTGCCGCGTCCACATCCTCGGTATAGAAACAAAAATGTGTATATCCGTTTTTATTGTCCGAATATTCCCCGCCTGTGAACAGTTCCAATTCACGCATGTCGGGCAGCTGGATGGAACAGCCCCATTCCCAGTCCACCTTTAGCCTGGCACCCAGAGCCTCATAAAACTTAATGCTTGCAGACATATCAGGTACGGTGACAGCCACATGAGTCAGGCATTTGATGTATTGGTGATTCACTACCGGTTCCCTGAAAATGTCACCCTTTTGTATATACCACATTTCGATTTCTTCCCCGGTAGGGGTGCTGACAAAGGCCATACGGAGATCCTTATAGGTATAGGGCTCCGGATTCTGAGGCCTTGAAATTGCAGCACCAAAGGCAAGCGCTCTTTCAAAGGCAGCGTCCACATCATAGGTATTAAGACAGATGTGGGTAATTCCCGAAGTATTTTGCACAAATGCGCCATTGCCCGTTATTTCAAGAATGATATTATCCGGTGTTGTAATGATGGCACCCCGCCTATCTCTGCGTTTCAGATGCAGGCCGAGACCTTCGCAATAAAACCGAACCGCTGCATCCACATCCTCGACTTTTATGTTTATATGACTCAAACCCTGTATGTAGCTCATCGAAACCCTCCCTTTATATCCCTGGAAATGGTGTGAAAATTAAGCAATGTAAACCATTTCATAATATAATCTTAACATTTCGTGTTTTATATGTCAATTTACTGCTTTACCCATATAGGGACACAATTTTGTTTTGTACTGTAAAACATGGTCAAGTGTGGGATTACTGGCCTGTTTGCAAAAGAAATTGACAAGTTGATATAATTGTGATAAATATAAAAATGTGAAATCGTTTGCATTACACTAGAAATACAGAATGGAGAAACTATTATGAAAGATTACCGTGTTACATATGTGAAAAAGAAAGAAGCCCGGCTTGTTGAACATGAATGGGAGGATGTGGAATTGGCCGGCAATGAAATTTTTGGACAAAATATATTGTCGATGATTTCCACAGGGTCGGAAAGGGGAGGCTTCCTGACCGATTTCTCTGCCGACAGCTATCCCATGGAAACAGGCTCGTCTTCAATTGCCAGAGTAATCAAAACCGGTAAGGATGTAAAAGGTATTTGTGAGGGCGATTTATTTTTCAACGATGGCCACCATACACTTTTAGTAAAGAAATCGGAAGAGGATATTATTCCCGTACCCCGGGGACTAGCTCCTGAGAAGGCTTTATATGCCAGATATGCTGCGGTTTCAATGACTTCCATATTCAAAGCGGGCATTAAACCGGTGGAAAAGGTGATTGTCACAGGTTTGGGGCTGGTGGGCATCATGTGTGCACAGGTGTTGTCCAGCTTTGGCTTTGATGTATATGCTGTCGATCCTTCACCCGAACGCCGTGAAATAGCTCTCAAGGTGGGTATAACAAATGCGGGCGGGTCTCTTGCCGAATTCAGCGGGTTGAATTGGGCGGCGGGAGCCCTAATGGAATGTTCGGGCAATGAGAATGCAATAATCAACAGTCTGGACTATATCCGCAAGGGCGGAGAGATATATCAGATCGGAGTACCCTGGAATAAGAATTCCGATTGGGATGCACATTCTCTGCTGAGGAGTTTATTCTATGGATTTATAAGCATACATGGCGGCTGGGAATGGTCAATACCCAGAAAACCCGGGGATTTTGCACCTCACAGCTCAAATGGGCATATCAGGTCGGCCATGGAATTGATTGCCCAGGGTAAAATAAAAGTGGTTGAGGATATGTATGAATTGCGGGATCCAAGGGATTGCAATGAAGTATATAATGAGATTTCAATACCCAGGATGAGACCGACTTGTATGATACTTGACTGGCGGGAATTTGGCAAAACGGCTTCAAAATAGAATTAAGACATAAAAGATATCCGGAGGAGTAAATTTCGTTTTTTGAAAGTGTCCGGGATATCTTTTATGCTTAAATGTCAGCATCGGGTAAAACTGCGTATCAGCCTTACTGTTGAGCTGAATTGCAGCATTACATTATGCAAAGGTTTTCGTAAAAATATACTCTGCCGGCATTTCAAAGAACATAAAACAAGACAGTGATTATAAGCAAAATGCACAAAAAAGTAATAAATAATGAGTATAAATAGTAAATAGTGCATAAAAAATAAGAAAAACATATTGACAATGTGATGTGGCTTTGATATATTTATGAAAGCGATTTCACTTTATCATTTCTTTGGTTCAAAACATTTTGTAGCAAATCTAAAGGGAAAGAAGAGGTATTTCATATGAAAAAGGTATTAGCTTTAGTAATGGCTGTTGTATTGATCTTTGGAGCTGCTGGCTGCGGAAGTACAAAAACAGCTGATTCATCCGTATCTTCAACTACAACTTCAACTGCTGCGGGCAGCGCCTCAGAAAGTTCAAAGCCTGCCGAACCTGTTAAACTTACATTCTGGACACTTGCGCTTCAACCGACATTTACTGATTTTATCAATGGACTTCTGGATAAGTACAAAGCAGAAAATACAAATGTAACTATTGTATGGCAGGATCTGCCTTATGATGCAATTCAGCAGAAGGTGCTGACATCAACTGCTGCCGACAATTCACCCGATGTTGTTAACATATGGTCGCAGCTTGCCTTAACCCTTGCAGGAAAGGGTGCTCTTCTGGACCTGGAAAAGGTGGCTACTCCTGAACAAAAGGATATTTATGCTGAATCAATGTATGAGTCGGCAAGGCTTGGAGAAGGTGTGTACGCATTCCCCTGGTATTCCACACCCAACATAACCTCTTATAACACTGAATTATTTAAAAAGGCGGGTTTTGAAAAGCCACCGCAAACCTATGATGAAGAATTGGATATGGCTAAGGCATTTAAGGAAAAAACAGGGGCATTCATAGATACTCCATCGAGTATGTACCACATGTTCTGTTATTATAATATTCCGCTTGTTTCGGCAGATAAGAAAAAAGCGGCATTTAATACTCCTGAAGCAGTTGCTCTTGTTACCAAACTACAGAAGGCCGGTTTGGAAGGAGCAATACCCACCAGCAAATGGGATGATTGGGATAACATGCGCCAATTATTTGCAAACAACAAGGTTGCTATGATTGTTGCAGGTCCTCAAACAGTTACACGTATCAAAACAGAGTCACCTACCGCCTACCAGAAAATGGCTGTATCGACTCCGGTACTCGGACCGTCTGGGAAAAGCGGTGCTGCAATCATGAACCTGGTGGTTCCTGCCAAGAGCAAGAATCCCACCGAAGCTGTTAAATTTGCAAACTTCATTTCAAATGATGAAAATCAGCTTGCATTCTGTAAAATAGTTTCCATATTCCCGACAACAAAGAAAGCAGCAGCTGACCCGTTTTTCAAGTCAGATATGAATTCTCTGGAAGGTCAGGCCAACTATTATGCTTCATTGTCAAGCCTGGCGTCCAGCGACCTTACCATGGGACTGCCGAATGACGATGAGGTCAAGAAGGAAATAGACAACATCACAGATGCGATATTTGCGAGAAAAACTGATCCGCAGACAGCTATAGCAAATGCCGAAAAGAAAGTAAATGAGCTGCTGAGCAAAAACCAATAATACATATTGGTAAATGGGAAACGGTTATTGAGCCGTTTCCCATTTATGGAGGTGAGGTAATGGAAACCATTAACAAGAAAAAACTTAAAGATACGTTGGTAGCTTACGCCTTTATGGCTCCCGCACTTTTAATTTTAGTTGTCTTCGTCTTTTATCCAATCGTATACAGCCTGCCGCTTGGATTTTATAATTATTCGGTTGTTGGTGAGACTAAATTTATCGGGTTTGATAACTTCAAAAGATTATTCGCCGATGGCGATTTTTGGATAGCATTTAAAAATTCATGTCTCTTCATTATAGTAGTTCCTATTTTACAATTGTTGTCCATTTTAATTGCCTTGATGATGAACAGGAAGTTAAAAGGCACAACGCTATTCAGAGTTTTATATTACATACCGGTTGTTACCTCCATGGTAGCGGTATCCATCATATGGAAATTCATTTTTGATCCCGATGGATTAATAAACGCCATACTGTTAAGGTGGCATCTCATTTCTTCACCTATCCAGTTCCTGTTTGATACCAAATTGGCATTGCCGACTTTGATGGCTGTGACAATCTGGCAAGGCTTGGGATATTACATGATGTTATATTTGGCAGGGCTTCAATCCATTCCTGAAGAATTATCGGAAGCTGCCACCATCGATGGTGCAAATGGCTGGCATACCTTCTGGAAGATAAAACTGCCTTTATTGCAGCCATATATCTGGTTTTGTTCCCTGATTTCAGTTATTGCGGCTATTGGCGTATTTGATGTTGTATTTACAATGACCGACGGAGGTCCTGACAAATCCACATATGTTATAAATTATTACTCATATAGACAGGCGTTTTCCATATTGGACTTTGGCTATTCTGCAGCCATTGGTTTGGTCCTTGGTGTTGTAACGACCATATTCAGCATATTCCTGTTTATTTATGGCAAGAAAGGTGGCGGCAGTATATATGAATAGCAAAAAGACAGTAAAGGATATAATCGGGACAGTGTTATTATATACAGCATTAATAATAATTGCCATTGTTTGTTCAGGGCCGTTCATATGGCTATTGGCCTCATCCTTCAAAGGCGCTGAGGATATATATACACTTTCGATAATACCCAAGGAATTTTCACTCCAGAACTACAGGGAAGTATTTTCTCTGCTCTCAGTGGGAACCATGCTCTGGAATTCGGTAATAATAACAGTTGGGGGTATTTTAATTGATATCGTCTTTTCATCGCTTTGTGCATATCCTCTGGCAAAGATAGATTTCTACGGTAAAAAGCTTGTCTCAACGTCCCTTATTGCAACTATGATCATTCCGGCTGCCGCCGGCCTGGTAGTCAACTATTTGACTATTTCCAGACTTCAGCTTATGGACAACTTTTTAGGTGTTATACTGCCGAACTCGGTTGCTGTTTTCAGCATAATACTTCTGAGGCAGTCATACATGGCTATACCCGGAGAAATAATCGAATCGGCAAGAATTGATGGAGCAAAAGAGTTAAAGATCTGGAGAATTATCATGCTTCCCCAGATAATGCCTTCAATTGCCACAATTGTGATTATGGATTTTATCGGCAAATGGAATACCTTCCTGTGGCCGCTGATAGTATTGGATGTTGATAAATACCCGGTTGCAACAGGTCTTAAATATTTAAGCGGTCAATTTAATTATAAATTCGGCAATGTTGCGGCAGGTACTGTATTTGCGGTTATTCCGATAATTATTGTATTTATTGCATTCCAAAAATATTATATCAATACAATGGCAGGAGCCATCAAAGGGTAGAACAGTATTACGATAAAAAATATATCCTGAAATAAATGCTTATTAAATAATTTTATGGGACATTCTTCATTTTAAACAAAGGCTGGAGGATGTTCCTTTTTTCCTTTTAAAACGTATAAAAAAAATACGAGCGCTTCCGGAAAGCTGCCCGTATTTTTTGGGGTGGTAAGGTTTTCATTTAAATCAAATAAAAATAGAATTATTCATTCCAATTAAATTAGAGCTTCTTTAATTTTGATTCCAATAAACTTAAATTGGAATAATACCGGTCAACAGCCATTAATGAAACACCTGCCATGACTCTGGCCTGTTCCAGCATTTTAGGATCATTTCCGAAGGTTTTGACAAAATTGCCGTTTTCATTTTCAATATCCTGATACAGCTGTTCCAGGGTTTCGTTAAATTCCGTACGATTCATAACACACCACCTCTCTTTTTGTTAACTGTATTAATCCAGGTTTCTATAACCAAGACGGGTACCGCAGCTTTCCCTTACAATAAGCTCAGGTGTAATGTTCATTTTAACCGGTTCGCCAATACCCTTTATGGCACTGAGCAGTACTTGAATCACCATTCTGCCGAACATTTCGCTATGCTGATCTATACTGGTCAACCGCGGTGTCAGATAGTTTGCCATAAAAAATTGGTCACAGCTTATGAGCGCAACATCTTCAGGCACTGACAAACCCTGATCCGTAAGAGCTCGGTGGAAACCGATGGCCACGCTGTCATTTATGGCAATGACGGCTGTAAAGCGCTTTTTGCGGCCTAAAAGCATTTCGGCGGCGGTGTATCCGTCGGGTGTGTAGTAATTGGTCAGGGCAACAAGTGATTCGTCATAAGGCAGATTAAGAGCTTCGAGAGCCGTCTTATATGCATTCAAACGTGTTTCCGTTATTACAACCCCCGGTTCTCCTCCGGCGAAGGCAATATGCCTGTGTCCTAAGGTATAGAGATAATTAAGTGCAGTTACAACGCCGCTTCCGGTTTCACGCTCTATGAAAAGGCAGCCGGTATCCGGCAAGGGCTTGCCCATGACAACAACAGGTATAATCTGGCTTAATCTCCGGAGACCTTCCTTGTATTCCTCGCTGACGGTACATAAGTCCACCTGCCCGCCTATGATCAATACCCCGTCCACCTGTTTGGCAATCATCATTTGAAAGTATTCCTCTTCAGTTTTGTGCTGCTTTTCCTGGAGGGACTGGGAACTGAAAAATGTGTTGCAAAGAATGACGGAATAGCCTGCATTTAATGCCGCACGTTCCACTTGATTGAACATTGCCGAAAAGTATGGATTTGATATATCGGGTACAATTATACCGAGCATCATGCTTTGGCGGCTGATTAAACCGCGTGCAAGAGCATTGGGTGAGTAGTTGTATTTTTCTATGGCCATTTCAACTCTCTTCCGTGTTTTGGGGGAAACAGGCCCTGTTCCATTTAAAACACGTGAGACAGTAGTGATGGAAACACCGCTCTCCTGTGCGATCTTTTGAATATTTACACGTTCATTCATGGGATACCCCTTCAAAAAATTCGTTTCATAAAGTATAGCATAATACAGAGGTTTAATCAACAGAAAACCATTTCTTTTTGCTTTTGACAGGAGCGAAATCATTAAAAACTATAGGTTGGGCTGGCGATTTAATGCAGTAAATTGTAATAGATGGAAATAAAAAGTAAAAAAACAGTACTTTGTGCACAATTACAGAGGTGATTTATAAGGGTTTTATATTGACAGGACGATATTCAGATGATAACATTAAAAATAGAAAACCTTTTCATAAATTAATAATTCTCATATTTCAATCGAATTTTTGCACTTATTTACAGCATCCCGTGCAGATTTTTTCTTTAAAAACCTTGCAAGTCTTGAAATGAACTATGAAATCGCTTTTATACCAGGCTGCACGGGCCGGCAATGATATTATCAAAAAGATTGCTTTTGAAATTATGAGGGCTTCATTATGGTTTTCGTTTTGGAGAAAAGATTCCTGCGGTATGAGGGCATATCTCTTAAAAAACTACGGAAGTTGGTGACTTAAACAATGAAAACATATCTCGGCTTGGATTTTGGGGGAACCAAGCTTTTAATAGGAGAACATGACAGGGACGGAAGACTTTTGCGGAGTAAACGCTACGAAACAGGGGCCAGAAGTCAGGAACAGGCAGTCAGTATTTTATTTGAAAGTCTGGTGGATTATAAAAAAACGGTTGGGTTTGAAGGAAAACTTTCAGGTGCCGGGGTGGGTATTGTTGGGGTGGTGGATCATAATAAGGGATTATGGCTCTCCATCAACCATGTTGTTACTGATCCTCCGGTTCCGCTGGCAGCCATGCTAGAGGACAAATTGGGTGTTCCGGCCGCAATAGATAATGATGTACGGTGTACGACAATGGCCGAGCTGATCTTCGGACATGGTAAAAAATCAAAAAATTTTATTTATTTAAATGTAGGAACAGGTCTGGCAGCCGGGTTTGTAATTGATGGCAGGATACTCCGGGGAGCCAACAATAATTCCGGAGAAATCGGACATATGGTTACAGATATAGGAAGTAAACATATTTGCATTTGCGGCAGACAGGGCTGTGCTGAAAATGTGGTTTCAGGAGTTGGCTTTGCACAGAATGCACAAAGACTGGCACCCTTTTATAAAACTTCCCTGTGCGTGCCGCCGGAGGGAAGCGGTATTGATGTGGAGGAAATATTCAGACTGGCCGATGCAGGTGATCCTCTCTGCCTGGAGCTTACCAGGCAGGCGGTTGACACCCTGGCCTGTGTGATTATGAATGTTGTCCGTGTGACAGATCCTGACATGTTGATTCTAGGCGGCGGTATTGTCAGCGACGGTTGGCTCATGGGAAAGATAAATAAAATTTTAAACCCCGCAGCTGTCAGAGGTCTCAAAAATGGTATAGTATTATCGGATTTTGAGCCTAAGAGAGCCGGACTGGCCGGTGCCACAGCACTGGCTATGACCGCATCGGGGTTATGAATAAAAAATGAGAAAAGAGGGAGCATGATGAAACATTCCTATCAAATTACTATGTTTGTAAGCCCTATGGGACATGATGTGAATTACATCTCATCTTTGCTTGTCCGCTGGCTGGAGAGCACGGGCATATATCAGGTTACCGTAGTGGGCCAGTGTCCGGAAGCTTCCGACACCATTGAAAATTATATGAAGGATATTGAAGGCCTGGCTAAAGCCGATCTTTTCTTTTTCCTATGTGCGGATTACTATTGGAAAGACCCTGAAGTCCGGAATAATTTGGAAAAGGCGGTTGCCGGAGGTACGCCGATACTGTTCTTTCACGGCCTGCACCCGTGCTTCAGAGACTGGCCGGAAATGGAGAAGATGATAGGCTTGCTTTGGCGTGATGAAGCAACTCATGGTGATTTCAACTACTGCGATGTGAAAATGACGGATATATCCCACCCCATCACCCAGGGGGTTACAGGCTTCAGAACCAAGGATGAACTGTTCTGCGGGCTCTCAAATGTCTGGAATGTGGATATGGAAGTGCTGGCCACCGCCTATTCCGACCCTGAACTGGAGTCGAGATGGAGCGCCAGGGGCACCGGGAAAAATGAGCCGGTGCTGACAGTAGGGAATTATGGAAAGGGAAGAACAGTGGATTTCATTTTGGGCCATAAATGGATGTACTATACAGGGCACGGTCTGTTGGAGAACTCAACCATTGCTTTTGAGCCGCCACAATTTAAAACGCTGCTTTTGAGAAGCTGTGAATGGGCAATTACAGGTGATGTAAAAAGAAAAGAGGGTATATGAGGAGGATGTACTATGATACGTATCGGAATGATAGACCGGTGGCTCGACAATTGGCATACAAACCATTATCCCGATTATTTGCGGCTGACGGCACAGGTATTTGGTTTTGATATGGATGTGACCGACGTGTGGGCAGAGGTTGATGCTCCAAATGGAGGGTTGTCCACAGAAAGCTGGTGCCGTCTTAAAAATGTCCGGCCTGCCGGAAGTGAGGAGGAGCTGCTTGAGAGGGTTGACGCCGTCATGGTTATGTGCGCCGACGACTGCCTTCCGCATGAGCGACTGGCTCAGAAGGCACTGGCGTGCGGAAAGCCGGTCTATTGCGACAAGACCTTTGCGCCCACCCTGGAAGCGGCGGTGAGAATGTTCAACCGTGCCGAGCAGTACAATACTCCAATGTTTACATGCTCCGCCCAGCGCTATTGCATTGAACTGCGCAATTTTGTGCGCTTATACGGGGGAAAGGCGGAGTATTGTTCCACGACCGGTCCGGGCGACATGGTGAATTATTCCATACACCAGTTTGAGATGCTGGAACAGGTTATGGGAACAGGGGCGGTGAGATGCCAGGCCGAAAGGATCGAAAATATTTCGAAAATTGTTTACGAATATAACGACGGCCGTCGCGCAAGTTTCTCGCAGGGACCGAATATTCCTTTTACAATGATGACTTCAAAAGGTAATATCTGTGAAGAAATTGCAGTTACCGATTATTACACGGGCTTTATGCATATACTCTGCAAATTTTATACAGATAAAAAGGTGCCGGTTTCCAGAGAGGATACCCTGGAAATAATGGCCATGCAGCAGGCGGGAAGACAGGCTCTTTTCATTCCGGGGCAGTGGATCCCGGTTTCAATGGACCGCAGTTAAAGACGGGATGATAGCCGGTCATATATTAGAATAAAGGAGGAGTATGGTATGGCAAACAGGGTAATAGAGCAGGGAGTGCATCATATTGGCATGCGTTCCTGCAATTATGAAAAGACGGTAAGGTTCTATAAGGAAGGTCTAGGTTTCAAAACCGTCCTTGAATGGGAATGGGGGGACAGCGGAAAGGCCTGCATTCTGGATATGGGAAACGGCACTTGTATAGAGATCGGAAATGACGGTGAACCTGAGCTTCCGCCCGTGGGAAAATTCACTCATTTGGCCCTTCGGACCGAAGATATAGAAAAAGCATATGAGCGTGCTCTTGCTGCCGGCGGCAGATCAAAGGTCCCTCCCACTTATTCGGATGTGATTCAGGCAAGGCCTGAACCGTGGAAACTGTGGTTTGCTTATGTAATAGGCTTTGACAATGAAGAAATCGAGTTCATTCAAACAGTTTCTGACTCATTCTCGGCAAGAGCAGATGACGAAGTTTAAGATTATATCAACAATTATTTAGAAAAGGAAGAATATCATATGGTAACGCTTTTAGACTGTATCAGGAGAATCCCTGCTCTCTTGGAGGGGATACTTAAAAACAGGGAGGAGAACACACATTCCTTCTTTGAATATTTATCCGATAAAATAAATGAGATAAATGAAATAATATTTATTGGTTCCGGTACCTCCAACACCTCGGCTATTACTTCAAAAATTTTTGTAGAGAAGGTTACAGGTATTGGCACCAAGGTCTGCTATCCCGCAGATTTTTGTTACAATACCGGTTACTACAACCCAAAAGCCCTTTACATATTTACCTCACAGACAGGTACCTCCATTGTGACAAGAAAAGCGCAAAAGCTGGTTCAGGATATGGGCTTTTTAAGTCTGAGCATAACGGAATCGGGGGAAACTCCGCTTGCCAGGGAGGCTTCATCGCATATTAATATGGGCTGCGGGCATGAGGAGTATCTGATGCGTACAATCGGCTACAGTTCTTCGGTTTTCACACATATGATCCTGGCGCTGGAAATAGGTCTGCGCAGAGGTGCAATATCAGCTTCGCAGTACAGTGAATATCTGGCCCAGGCGGCTTTGGTGCCTGAAAGCCATCGGGCAGTTACTGAAAATACTCTTGAATGGCTTAAGAAAAGCAAGCGCCAGATGATGAGATCCCAGTGCATAATATTTACGGGGGCGGGAGCATTATACGGTGTGGCCCTGGAGGGTGCGGTAAAAGTGTGGGAAATCCCCCAGATAACTTCAATGGGCTATGAACTTGAGGAAGGCATGCACGGGCCGAATTACGGCTATGACATCCGCCATTGTGTTATTGTATTGAACGACGGAGGCAGGGAGGACAAAAAGGCACTGTCGCTGGCCGCCTATATGAAGGAAGTGTGGAACAACGGGCTTGTGGCAGGCAGCTCGGTTATGGATAAAAACGACCTCGAAATTGAACTGCGCGGCGGAGAGTTCGGCTGCCTGGAATTGTCGGCCGTACCCCAGGTTATCGCCTACCAGCTGGCCGTGGACGGCGGGCGGGAACTGCTGATGCATCCCGACGACAGCAGAATGGAGAAATATTTTATAACACACAAGAAGGATGAGGAATAAATTTGCTCACATAAATAATTTTGCTGGTTTGAAATTTTTTATGTCCTTCTTGGGCAAGTTAAGTTAAAAGTGATTTTATTTAAATATTTCCAGTTATCTTTAATAATATGCGAGATTTAAGGATTTATCTGGAAATATCTAGGTAAAATTTACCCTTTGTGGGGTCTAGCCCGTCCGGCAATGAGGACACCCATTGGGGTTAGTGGAGCTTCCTCTAAAGATATGACTCAAGCCGTCCCCCATACATTATCAAAACCATCCCTTAGGTATGCATAAATCACTCCAGGATTTTTGAAATCATTCTCCTTGATTATTTCTCGAATTACATTCTTAGGAATTGTACTAATAAAAAATCTCATCCTAAGCATTTGTTTAAATTCTTGCCAAGCAGAAGATATTTTCTTATTTACAAACTATCAAAATTATTATATTCTCTCAAAAGATATTTTTTAGAGAGAAATTTACGGATAATAAATTTTAAAAATTTCTTCTTCTTTTGGTAATCTATCATTAAGAGAGATTACTATCATATTATTATTTTTAATCTCCCAGGACTCGGAAGGTTTATCGTAGACAACTTGTAAATAAATTCGAGTATCTTTCAATTTTAAACTTTCAGATTCAGCCATATTAATTAATTTATCATAGTAATTTATTACAATATCTTTTGAAAAGAAACGAGTTACAATATTACCACTTCCCCAATACCAGGCCTCAAATGCTTTTTTTATATTTTGATACTGTTCAATTGAGCAAGTAGATGAATTAAATAAGTCACTAAAGGGAAACTTTTTATTAACCCAATATTCCAGATCTATAACGATTAAATCACTAGAAATAAAAGAGAAATCGTTAATTATTGTATTCCAAATTTCCTTAGATTTAATATCAAAATCGCTCATATTAAGCAAGGCATCTTTATTTATTGGAATCCATGGATAAATATTAGATGTTTCATATTCACTATTATAATTTAAATAAAGGTTTCTTATATAAATAATAAAGTTTAAATTAATTGAAAACGCATCAGCCAAACTAAAATTACTCATAATTATTCTCCACCTTCTACCATTTTTCTCACATTATCTTCCCCACTCAGATAATTATTTAATACCCTTAAAATGTTATCTAAGCTACATTCATCTTTATAACCCTTTCCATATACTCTACCATCTGTACAAATATATGCCAAGCTAAATCCATTTTCTTTTTTATATAACTCATATCTCTCCTTATCAAGTCTTGGAATATATTTTTCATCAGTTATAAGTAAGTAGTTTTTTAAAATACGTATAAGTAGGATTGCCATATCCAATTACGACTATAGGAAAATTTATTTTTTTCTTTAGCCATTTATTAAGATTATCTATATTACCACTATCTTGTAATATATTTTTATCTAATAGAATACCGGTTTTGTAATCAAATGAATCTACTTGTACCCTTAATTCTTCAAATGAATATACTTTTAAGAACACTATTTTTATTTATGTCATCAATACTTATTATCGATGAGTCTTTTGAAATAAAATATACGGCCTTATACTTATCTTGAGTTGAACAACCAGAAAATATAAAAAATGTAATTAAGCTAAATATAAAAATATTCAATTTTTTGTGATCTCTCATTTTTCATCCCATTCCTAAATATCTTGGTAAAGAAAGGAAGAAGATTCCCATGATAAAAGAGAATCTTCTTTTCTTTTTTAGTTGTTAGTAAAATACTGGGACGCTGTAACACCAGGTAGTACAACAAAGTCTGTACCCAACAAAGCATCGGCAGTACCAGTTAATGTTGCATAAACAGTTCCTGTTCCTAATCCGTAAGGAGCAGCTTAACCAGTTACTTTAGAACCCATAATACCAGAACCACCAACGAATGTAAAACGCATCCCCTCAATTTATGCCCACATCACTTTTTTCTGTTATAAAAAAAGTCTTGCTTTAAGAAAAGTTTCAGGTTATAATGTAATTACATTATAACAAAAATACTTTATGTCAAAATTACTTAGCTTGATTATTTCTTAATTCAACCGAATGTCAATTCTAAATAGAGGTATACTAAATAACTGTAATTTAATCACTATAGAATCATTTTTTTAATCGGGAGGGCAAAAATGAAAAGTTTGGTTGTAGATGATAAGGGACAATTATCTGTAGCAGAGGTTTCGAAACCTGGTTACAACGAATATCAAATGTTGGTCAGAGTGCTGAGCTGCGGTGTTTGCAACGGTACGGATACTAAATTGATCCACGGCACCTTCAAGGGATTTGATACATATCCTGCCGTACTGGGACATGAGGGTGTGGGTGAAGTCGTTGAACTGGGAAGCAAAGTAAAATACTTTAAAAAAGGTGATATAGTCCTGCTGCCATTTCTTGAAGGAAAAACCGATCAATACTATTCCGGCTGGGGTGCTTTCTCCGAATATGCGGTTATAGGTGACTGGAAGGCCATGGCAGAGGATGGAAAAGGTCCTGGTACGCCGGAATTCTCTGAAGGCTATTATGCACAGCAGATAGTTCCGAAGGAAATAAATCCTGTCAGTGCCTCCATGATAGTGACCTTCCGGGAGGTATTAAGCGCAATCAAACGTTTTGGGATGGAAGCCAACAAGACACTTGTAATATTCGGAGCGGGACCGGTAGGTTTGTGCTTTACCAGATTTGCAAAACTTTTGGGCATCGGTCCTATCGTTTTGTTTGATGTTATAGATGAAAAATTGACCGAAGCCAAAAAGATGGGTGCCGACTATGTATTTAACAGTACAAAGGTCAATGTTTCGGAGGAGGTTCACAGGATACTTCCCGAGGGTGCGGATTTTGTTGTGGATGCAGTCGGTATTAACCAGCTCATCAACCAGTCAATGGAACTTATAAAATATAACGGCAAAATCTGCTGTTATGGCATATCACCCAAGCTGGGAATGGAACTGGACTGGAGCAAGGCACCATACAACTGGACTCTTCAATTTGTACAATGGCCCTCGAAGTTTGAGGAAGCCGAAGCTCACAGACAGATAGTCAATTGGATACAGATGGGTGTGTTAAATCCTGATGACTTTATTTCAGATGTCATAGAATTCGATAGAATTCTGGATGCCTTCGAAATGGTGGAGAACAGGAAAGCAAAGAAAAAGATAGTTATTAAATTTTAATTTAATTAACAATTAGCGAAAGGCGGATTTTTAAATGAAGACTTCAAAACTATTTGCTTTACTGCCCGAATATGTATGCACTCCGGACGGAATGTCAATTGATAAGGACGGCAGCCTCATACTTGCCTGCCCCAATTATGCCGATCCAAGCATGCCCGGCTGTATTTTAAAAATAGATAAAAATAAAAACATTACAAAGTGGGTTGATGTTCCAACCCGTGAGGATACAGGACTTGCCTGTCCGATGGGAATTGAATTCGGACCTGACGGGGACCTCTATATCTGTGATAATCAGGGCTGGTCAGGAGCAGAAAAACTGCAGTTCAAAGGCAGGATACTGAGGCTGAAAATTGAAAACGGCAAAGTCGTGAAAACCACCGTTGTGGCTGATGGGATGGAACATCCCAACGGAATGAGGATAAGAGGAAAGCATATATACGTTACACAAAGTATGCTGTCAAAGGTTAAGGATCCTTCCGGCCTGCTGGTAAGCTGTGTATACAGATTCCATCTGGAGGATGAAAATATTCAGATCACCAATACTCTTGAAGATAAAAATATATTAACAACATTTCTGACCTATAATAAAGACTGCCAGTACGGCGTTGACGGCATTGAGTTTGACAGGAACGGCGATTTGCTGATAGGAAATTTCGGAGACGGAGCGGTTTACAGAATCAAATTCAACGGAGACGGTTCGGTAAGGGAAAACAAAATCTGGGCTCAGGATCCGTCACAATTGCAGACAACCGACGGAATGATCATGGATGACGATGGAAACCTTTATATAGCAGATTTTTCGGCTAATGCTGTAGGCAAGATCTATCCTGACGGAAGGGTGGAAAGAATAGCACAAAGCCCTGACTCGGACGGTTTTAACGGTGAACTTGATCAGCCGGGAGAACCAATCATATGGAATGGAAAACTGATTATTTCCTGCTTTGATCTGGTTACAGGTCCTGACAAGATAAATACAAAACATGAACTTCCAGCCACCCTGGCTGAATTGGATATTTAATTTCTTAAGGAGTGATTTTCTTGAAATATACAGCTTTAGGGCGTACAGGCTTAAAGGTAAGCAGACTTTGCCTGGGGACCATGAATTTTGGTGTTGATACCGATGAAAAGGAAGCCTTTAAAATAATGGATGCTGCCCTAGATGCAGGCATAAACTTCTTTGACACGGCAAATATTTACGGCTGGGGTAAAAATGCGGGAACTACCGAAAGCATAATCGGACGCTGGTTTGCACAGGGAGGCAGCAGAAGAGAACGCGTAGTCCTGGCCACAAAGGTGCATGAGGATATCTGCGATCCCAATGACGGACCGAACTCGGCGGCAGGACTGTCGGCATATAAGATAAAGAGACATCTTGAGGGATCTTTAAAAAGACTGCAGACAGATTATGTAGAACTGTACTATATGCACCACATAGACAGAAATGTTACCTGGGATGAGCTGTGGCAGGCATTTGAAGTGCTGGTGGAGCAGGGCAGGATCTGTTATGTGGGTTCCAGCAACTTTGCCGGCTGGGACATTGCAGTGGCACAGGCAGAGGCAAAAGCCAGGCATTTCATGGGGCTTGTGTGTGAACAGCACAAGTACAATCTGAACTGCAGGCTCCCCGAACTGGAAGTGCTGCCGTCTGCAAAAGCTCACGGCATTGGGATAATCCCCTGGAGCCCGCTTGACAGCGGTTTGCTTGGCAGCAATGCTCTGAATGCGTCAGGAAAGCGCAGCAGACAGCACCAGGACAGAATTGAGAAACAAAGAAAGCAATTGGAGGAATACAGTGCACTTTGCAGGGAATTAGGAGAACGTGAGGACAATGTAGCCCTGGCCTGGCTAATGGCTAATCCTGCCGTAACAGGTCCGGTAACAGGGCCCAGAACGCTTGAACAATTTGAACAATCCCTGAGATCAGTTGATATTGTACTGGATGAGACGGTTTTAAAGAGGCTGGATGAAATATTCCCGGGACCAGGCGGAGTGACACCAACGGCTTATGCATGGTAAGGCGGCACAATATTTACGTATAAGAGGTGCAGTGATTAATGGGAAACTATATATTGGCTCATGATCTTGGAACAAGCGGAAATAAAGCTACATTGTATGACTTTGAAGGTAAACTGCAGTCAAGCGTAGTGTATGTATACGACACCTTTTATCCCGGACCCGGCTGTGTTGAACAGGATCCGGAGGACTGGTGGAAGGCGGTTTGCATTTCAACCAGGCAGCTGATTGAAAAGGCCGGAATAAACAAAAATGACATCGCCTGCATCACCTTCAGCGCACAAATGATGGGCTGCCTGCTGGTGGACAGGGAAGGGGAGCCATTGAGAAATTCCATCATATGGGCCGATACACGTGCTGTAAAACAGGAGAAATTTATGCATTCGGTTCTGGATATGCATGAGACATATAAAATAACCGGCCACAGGATCAGTGCCTCCTACTCGGCTGCGAAAATGCTGTGGATCAAGGACAATCTGCCCGGATTGTACGGCAGAGCTTATAAGGTATTGCATGCCAAGGATTATATCATATTCAAGCTCACAGGCAATATGATCACCGACTATAGCGATGCATCGGGCATGAACCTGTTTGATATAAACACAAAGGACTGGTCGGAGGAGATAATAAATGCCCTTGGAATTGAGAGGGGAATTCTTCCCGATGCACATCCGTCTACCGATATTGCCGGCGTGGTTTCACCAAAGGCGGCTTCCGAGATAGAACTCACAGCCGGAATCCCGGTGGTTATCGGAGGTGGGGACGGAAGCTGTGCCGCTGTTGGAGCAGGTGTTGTTGAAGAAGGAAAAGCATATAATGTGGTAGGTTCATCCTCCTGGATCGCTCTTGCTACGGACAAACCGATCTATGATGACAAAATGAGAACCTTCAACTGGGTGCATCTTGACCCCAAGCTGTATTCTCCCTGCGGAACCATGCAGAGCGCAGGTTATTCGTACAATTGGCTCAAGAATACACTTTGTGACATGGAAGTAATGGATGCAGGGCAAAAAGGTGTAAACCCGTATAGTATAATAGACAATAAAGTCCTCAATTCACCCCCCGGCGCCAACTCTCTGCTGTTTTTGCCCTATTTGCTGGGAGAGCGCAGCCCCCGTTGGAATCCTGATGCAAAAGGTGCTTTTGTAGGGCTGACCATGACAAGCTCAAAGGAAGATATCCTGCGCTCGGTACTGGAGGGTGTGGGTTATAATTTAAAGGTTATTCTTGATATATTAAATAACTATGCTGAGGTAAATGAAGTTACAGTTATCGGAGGAGGAGCCAAAGGCAAAGTCTGGCTCCAGATATTGGCAGACATATGGCAGAAGCCTGTGGTGATACCTGAATATATGGAGGAAGCCACCTCAATGGGAGCTGCTGTATGCGGAGGCATAGGAATAGGTGCCTTCAGCGATTTCAAGGTTATAAACAAACTGAATAAGGCAAAGAGTACCATACTGCCAAGAACCGAGTACTCCGGTATATATTCCCGTCTGTTTGAAATATTCAATGACACTTATAAAGCCCTTGAGCCGATATTTGAAAAGTTACCGGTATGGGACATAGGCTGATTAATGCTTGAAAACCCCTTTTTTGCAAAATTATATAAGGTAGTTATAGAAATAGTAAATACTTTAGTATATAATGTTATTACATTATTATATATTGAACATGTAACAAAGTTATATAATGAGGCAGCGGATATCCAGGATATCGTCAAAGGCCACCTTTGGTGGTCATGGCACATTGGCCTCATTGAAACGCATTGAGGCAATAAAATAAACAGAAAGCAAGGGATTCAGTAATGGATTTGAAAAGTGGGTCATACAAATTAGATAAAAATATACCGGTACCTCTGTACTATCAATTAAAGAAGCTGCTTATTGACGAAATAAACAATAAGAGACTGAAAGTGGGAGACAGTATACCTACCGAGGCTGAGTTCTGTGAGCATTTGAATATCAGCAGGCCGACCATCAGGCAGGCTTTAAGCGAATTGGTGTCGGAGGGTTACCTGCAAAGGCTGAAAGGCAAAGGTACCTTCGTTTCCAGACCAAAGATAGATGAGAGATTTTTTCAGCACCTTCAGAGTTTTAACAATGAAATGCTGCAAAAGGGCCTGACACCTACAACACAGATTCTGGATCTCAAGGTTATAAAGGGTATAGCCGGCATATGTGAGAAACTGAATATTGCAGTTGAGGATGAACTGGTGTATCTGCGAAGGGTCAGATACGCAGATGAGGAGCCGGTTGTATATCTGGAAACTTACCTGCCGTACAAATATTGCAGGGGAATCATTGAAGAAGACTTTGTCAATAATTCACTATATTCCATTCTCGAAGAAAAGTATAATATAAAAATATTCAAGGTTGTCAGAAAAATAGAAGCTGTTAATGCCGATGATCAGGTTGCAAGGCTTCTGCATATCAAGAAAAATCAGGCTCTGTGTCTGGTTAAAACAACAGCTTATACCGAAGATGATATTCCCTCGGAGTATTCCATAGCAAGGTATAGGGGAGACAGAAACCAATTTACCGTCGAGCTGTACAGATAAAACAACTATTAAAAATCATTGAAATTATTTCGGTACTGTATTTTTATACTGCCAAATGTAATGACAATAGAACAATAAGAGTTAATTAAATATTTACTATATTACAAAAAATAGAAATGAAATTTTGGGCAATATAAAAATAGCCTGGATAAGCATTAATTTGCTTATTAAATATAGTACTATTATTTTTTGCACAACGTTAATACCGGATTTATTTTGGTGCAGCGTTATATTTAATTGAAGGGAGGTTCAATAATTTAGTCATTTGGTAGCATTATAATTTCTATATTTAGAAAATTGGGAGGAAAAATCATGAACAAAAATTTGAATTTCAGAAAAGTAGTCAGCTTGACCGCTGCAATAGCAATGACGGTGACGATGCTGGCAGGCTGCGGAAGCAATAATGAACAGGCTGCGCAAAGTTCGGGGCAGGCTCAGACTACAACAAGCACAGCTGCCGAAAGTACAGCCGCAGAAAGTACATCACAGACAGGTGCCCTTAAAGGCGAAATCACACAATGGGTTTGGGGTGACTATGAAAAGAAAGGTGCTGTAGACTTTACTAAGACATATCCGGATATAAAAGTTAACTATGTAATGGTTCCGCAGAATGACTATGTTAAAAAATTACAGACCACAGCAGCATCAAACGGTGATATGCCTGATGTAGCAAATCTTGAAATGACTGCCAGAGGAAGTCTTGCCAACCTGGACATCTGGGAAAAGCTGGACGCGGCTCCATATAATTTGAATAAGGATGATTTAGTTCCATTTGCAATTCCAATTTCACAAAATAAAAAAGGTGACATAGTTTGTGTACAGATCGACAACTGTGTAGGGGGATATGCCTATAACCGCGAACTGGCCAAAAAGTATTTTGGCACCGATGATCCTGCCGAATTGGAAAAAGTACTTACAAATTGGGATGTTTTCGTACAGAAGGGTAAGGAGATCTCTGAAAAGAGCGGTGGAAAGAACTTCCTTTTTGCCGGTTCAGATGATGCCTACTATGCATTGATAGGCTTATACACCAAAGAGCCATGGGTGCAGGACAAAAAGCTGAATCTTGATACAACGGTACTCCCCACAATGAAATATATTGAACAGATGATCAAGGATAAAGCACTAGGTAAATATGTAATGTGGACTCCTGCATGGAATTCCTCCTTTGCTTCCAACACGGTTGTATTCTATGCTGCACCTACCTGGTTTGTTCCATTTGTAATGAAAGCCAACGATAAGGATGCAAACGGCAAATACGGTCTCATAACACCTCCAAACGGCGGCTACAGCTGGGGTGGTACTGCATACGGTATTCCAAAGGAAAGCAAGAACAAGGAACTGGCCTGGACATATATCAAATGGTTCACAATGTCCAGGGAGGGATCGGAAGGTTTCTTCAGAACACAGGGAACCCCGACACTTTATTCAAAAGTTTATGATACCGACCTTTATACAAATGATGCAAACAAAGACCCATACTTCGGCGGACAGAACATAATGCAGAAATACATGGAAATTGCCAAGAATCCAAATACACAGACCAGACCGATGACAGAGTATGATGCAGGAATATATGATTCAATAGTTGTAGTACTCAGAGCAATGGACACAGGACTTTCAGCAGACCAGGCATTGCCCAAGCTGAAAGCCGACATAATTAAAAAATTCCCTGAATTACAGCAGTAATAGCATGTAAGGCTGTCTCAAAATGAGATGATTGCAATACGTGAATTACTGATAAATGTGAAAGTACAACTTCAATAAATGGAAAGCTCCATTTATTGAAGTTGGTACTTCCGTCAATGTCCTACCATTCGTACATTCAATACATTAACAATACTTTTAAAAGTGAAGGTGAGATGATTGGTTAAGAATTTAACTTATAAAACCGGACAATCAAGTAAAGGCATTTCATCAAATAAAATAAATTTAGGTACAAAGATAGCGCCCTACATTTTTATATCTCCATATTTTTTAATTTGGATTGCTTTTACCATATTCCCAATACTGTTTACTTTTTATATAAGTCTTACAGAGTGGAATGGTTTTGATAAAAAGATTTTTGTAGGATTACAAAATTATGTACACTTAATAAAGGATGAACGATTTTATAGCGCTTTAGGAAATACTCTTCTATTCATGGTTATGATAATTCCGGTGCAGATTTTTCTCGGAATGGTTATAGCGGCAATGTTAAGCAACAAAAATATGATAGGAAAAAATACCTTCAGATTATTTAATTTTTTACCCTACCTTACAACTCCGGTAGCACTTGGTTTAATATTCGGTATCCTGTTTGATTACCAGTTCGGAAATATTAACGCAGTGCTGTCAGGCTTAGGATTGATTAAAGAGAATATTAACTGGCTTGGAGAACCCTGGCCGTCAAGAATAATGATCAGTTTGATTACAATATGGAGATATTACGGGTATACTTCGATTCTGTTCCTGGCAGGAATAACAAATATTAGTCCTGAGCTTTATGAGGCTGGAGATATAGACGGTGCAAATCCAGTACAGAAGTTTTTCAAAATTACGGTACCTCTGCTTAAACCGGTTTTTATATTTGTAGTTCTTACCACAATGATAGGATGCTTCCAGATATTTGAGGAACCCTTCATGATGTTTACCTCGCAGGGACAGCCTTTGGTGGGCGGACCGGAAAATGCCAGTCTCACCGGCGTTTGGTTGATGTATGACACCGCCTTCGGCACAGTTATGAATTTTGGATACGGATCTACAATAGCATATGGCTTGTTCGTATTCATTGGATTTTTAACCGTTATTGCCAACCATATTATGAAGAGAGGTGAGGACTGATGTCAAAGAAAAAAGGTCTTAATATAATTGGTTTTGTATTGATATTATTGATCTCGGTTGTGGCCATATTACCTTTTTATACAATGTTAATAATGGGAACTTACTATACAAACGACCTCTTTACGGGAATGAAGTTTATTCCGGGAAATTATCTGGGTGAAAATATAAAAACACTTTTTTCCATAGATATTCTGGCTTTCTATAAAAATTCAATCATTGTTGCAGGAGGCTCTGCAATATTAACGGTTATTGTCTGTGCCATGGCCGGATTTGCATTTGCAAAATATAAATTCCTGTTCAAGAAAACATTATTCTCATCTGTAATGGTTACAATGATGATTCCAATGCAGCTGGGACTTGTGGCTTTTGTTATAGAAATGCAGGCCGTAGGCTGGAGAAATTCTCTTCTCCCGTTGATCATACCGCCGGCTGCCAGCGCCTTCGGCGTATTCTGGATGACACAGTTCGCAAGCTCGGCCATTCCGGATGAAGTAATGGAAAGTGCCAGGATAGACGGCTGTAATGAATTTACACTGTTTGTGAAAATAGCACTGCCGTTTATGAGAGCCGCGTGCATGACACTTGCCCTCCTGGCTTTTCTATGGTCATGGAATAATTTATTGACTCCATTGGTTGTAATAAGCAATGAAAGTCTGTATACAATTCCGCTTGGAATCCGCCAGCTTTCCACAACCTTTAGAAATGACACCGCTGCGCAGGTGCTGGGCCTGTCCCTGACAACACTTCCCATACTGCTGCTGTTCTCTGCCTTCTCAAAGAGCTTGATAAGCGGTCTTTCAGCAGCGGCAGTCAAGGGATAAAAAAATCAACCTGGAGGAGGAGTAGCCTTGTTTAATAAATTATCAATCGGCTTATGGGTAATGGACTCCGCATATAATTACGACACTTCAAAGGACGCCGCTCTGCAAAAGCTTGAGAAGGCTTCTGAAATTGAAGGTTTGAACGGAGTCGAACTGGTTTATCCCACACATATTAATGAAAAGAATTACAAAGAGGTAAAGCGGTTTTGCAGTGATAAGAATATTCAGGTAATGTCGGTAAATCCCAATGTCTGGGATGGAGAGGACTTTCAAAAAGGTGCCTTTACCTCCGGAGATCCGGCGGCCCGCAAAAGAGCCGTTGATTACTCCAAAACTGCAGTGGATCTTGGCAAGGAACTGGGAGCGGGGCAAATGTGTCTATGGCCTGGCCAGGATGGGTTTGATTATCCGTTCCAGGATAATTATGAGGATATATGGCAATATGAAATGGATGGCATTAAAGCCGTTGCCGATTATGACAAGAATTACAAAATAGCTATTGAGTACAAGGCAAGAGAACCCAGAAGTCATATTTTACTTGACAGTACCAGTACGGTTCTGATGTTTTCAAAGCTTATAAATGCTGAAAATGCAGGTGTCAATCTCGATTTCGGCCACGCTCTTCTGGCGCGGGAAAATCCGGGAGAAGCAGTGGTTAAAGCAATGAATGCAAATAAGCTCTTTGGAGTCCATATCAACGACAATTACGGAAGTACCGATGAGGATATGATTTTCGCATCGGTGCATCACATAGAAACCCTCGAATTTATTTATTATCTCAAAAAGTTGAAATATGACGGATGGATATCGCAGGAATTCGATGCGAGGAAGGTAGATCCCATAAAAGCCTGCAGTCATTGTTTCAACACTTTGAAAGTATTTGAGGATATAGCAGATAAAATAGATATGAAAGCACTGCTGGAGGCACAAAAAAATTCGGATTCCCTGGAAAGTCAAAAGATAATTGCCAGAGCAATGCTCGTGGCCAATTAACCTCCTTTATTCGCCACATTGCGATAAAGGATATAAGTTTTCATTACATTTTGTGGCCACAAATGTGGCTCATGGAGGTTAATATGGAAAATGATAGTGTAATCCGGAAAGTAAAACAGGCTCTTTTGAGTATGCAAAGATATTCCTGGGAGCAGGGAGTGGCAGCACAGGCATTTTTGGAAATGGGAGAAAAAGAGCTGGTGATTCAGATGTCAAAAGCAGCAGTGCTGAACCAGCTTGCGGATGGCAGGCTTGCCGCAATCGGAAATATATCGGCTGTAACCGATCCTGCCGGGATCGGTGAAGCTGTGCTCTATGCCTCGGAAGTGACCAAAGACCCTGAACTGGGCTCTGCAGTACAAAAACTTTTAAATTGGTTGTTGGAAAAGGCTCCAAGGAACAGGGACGGAATAATATATCATGTCATAGAAAAACCACAGATGTGGGTCGATTCCTTTTATATGTCTCCGCCTTTCCTATCTGCCGCAGGCTATCATCAGGAGGCCCTGAAACAAATAAAAGGTTACATCTCTCTTCTTTATAATCCTGAAAAAAAGTTGTTTTCACATATATGGGATGAGAGTAAAAACGACTTTGCCAGAAAAGACTTCTGGGGGGTGGGAAACGGATGGGCCCTGGCCGGGATCACAAGAGTTATTGCCACGCTTCCCGAAGAATTTAACGCCGAAAAGAATGAACTGATAAACTTTGTTAAAACGGTACTGGACTCCTGTTTGGGCCATATGAGAACAGACGGACTTTTTCATGATGTCCTGGACAACAAGGATTCCTTTATAGAAACCAACCTGGCCCAGATGGCGGCTTATACCATTTACAGGGGAATGAAGGCCGGCTGGCTCGGCGATGTGTACCTGACCTTTGCAGAAACCATGAGAAATGCTGCACATGCCAAAGTGGACGACCTCGGATTTGTTCAGGGTGTGTGCGGTGCACCTTTCTTTGACAGACCGGGGATAGCAGCCGAAGGGCAGTCCTTCTTCCTGCTAATGGAGGCAGCGGCACAGGAATTTTACAAATCTCGTTGATATATAACCACAATTTATATACAAAATTTATAGACAGGAAGGCGGTTTATATGGAATTTACCAGCGCAACGCAGCCTACAATGTATTTTATAGGCGTTACAACAACAAAATCATCTATTATGAAAGTCTTTCCTCTATGGGCGGAGGAACTTGGTTTAAAGGATGCGATTATAAAGGGAATAGATATTGAAATTCATGCCGATCCGCAAAAATACCGTGATACCGTAGAGTTTATCAAAAACGACAAACTGTCGCTTGGAGCTTTGGTCACCACCCATAAAATAGATTTATATAATGCAGCCAGGGGAAGCTTCGAATATCTTGATACATACGCCGAAATGTTCGAAGAATTGTCCTCCATCTCCAAAAAGGACGGAAGGTTGGAAGGTTATGCAAAGGACCCTATTTCCAGCGGTTTGGCTATGGACAACTTTATTCCGGAAAACTTCTGGAAGGAGCATGGCGGCGAGGTATTGATAATGGGAGCAGGCGGAAGTGCCCTGGCCATAAGTTCATATCTCATGAAAAAGGAACACGGGGATAATATTCCCTCCAAAATAATTATTACCAACAGAAGCCGGGAAAGGCTGGATTCTGCAAAAGCCAAGCTGGACGGCATGCACCCCGGCGTAAAGCTGGAGTACTATTTATGCCCCGAAGCAAAGGATAACGATGAAGTAATGAAAAATATGAAGCCATATTCTTTAATAATAAATGCGACAGGGCTGGGCAAGGACAGGCCAGGGTCACCTCTTACCGACGGATGCCTGTTTCCTGAAAACAGCCTTGTATGGGAACTCAATTACCGCGGTGACCTGAAATTTATGGTTCAGGCCGGGGAACAAAAGGAAAAGCGCAATTTATTTATTGAGGACGGATGGATCTATTTTATACATGGCTGGACTCAGGTTATATCAGAAGTATTCCATGTTGATATAAAAGGTGAAAAACTCGAAAGACTGGAAAAACTTGCAAACAGTTTAAGGTGAGGTGATATATATGGATGACATTGAGACAAACTGGGATCAGGCGTTTACTGTTGATTTTGATTTGATTAACGGGCTGTCCGGCACTAAAAACTCTACCAAAAGAAAGCTGTCCCAGATGAAAAATATGTTCTCGGATACCGGGGCATGTAAAGCTGTTTTGGAGAAAGATGATCCCGTAATATATGAATTTTATGAGCTGGGAGCTCCGGAAAATTCAGGAGATCTGGCTTTTGGCACAAGCATTACCTACCCCGGAAAGGTAGGCAACGAATATTACATGACAAAAGGACATTTTCACAGTATTCTTGAAACAGCCGAAGTGTATTATTGTTTAAGCGGACAGGGATATATGCTTCTGGAAAATCCGGAGGGGGACTGGAAACTGGAGGAACTTACCCCCGGAAAAGCCGTTTACGTTCCGCAGAGATATGCACATAGAAGTATCAATACGGGAAAAGAACCCTTTATTACCTTCTTTACCTTCAGAGCAGACGCCGGACATGATTATAAAACCATCGAGACAAAAGGCTACAGAAAGATAGTCGTTGAAGAGAACGGCGTACCTGTAGTCCGTGATAATCCAAAATGGGATTAAAAATTGAATATGAAAAGGGTGAGTTTATGAAGATTTTGGTTACACCGACTTCATTAGGAAACAATAAAAATTCTGAAGCTGTCAGGCTGATAGAGGATTTTGCCGATGAGGTCGTATTCAATCCCTATGGCCATCCGCTGACTGAAGAAGAACTGATTCCGCTGCTGGATGGTGTTGACGGGTATATTGCGGGTCTTGATTATATAACTGAAAATGTAATAAAAAAAGCTCCGGATAGTTTAAAAGTAATTTCCAGATACGGAGTCGGTTTTGAAAGAGTTGATATCAGGGCGGCCGGAGAAAGAGGTATCCTTGTTGCAAACACACCGGGCGCCAACTCGGAATCGGTTGCAGATATGGCAATAGGGCTGATGATAGCTGTTGCCAGGAAAATAACCTTTCTGGATTCCCAGGTTAAAACTGAAAAATGGCCCAGAACCTCCGGCAAGGAAATATTCAAAAAGACAATGGGGATTCTTGGGCTCGGAGCCATAGGAAAAGCAGTGGCACTGCGCGCCAGGGGGTTTTCAATGAATATCCTTGCCTATGATCCCTATTTTGATGAGAATTTTGCAAATGAACACAATATCAGGAAATGTACTTTGCAAGAAGTAATAAGCCAGTCTGATTTCATATCTTTACATCTTCCAATTACAGAAAGCACTCTTAATATCATAGATGAAAATGCCATTAGCCGGATGAAGGACGGAGTAATTATTATTAATACTTCAAGAGGCGGCCTCATAAATGAGCAGGCAGCATATGACGGATTGAAATCGGGAAAAATCGGAGGGATGGGCCTGGATGCATTCGATAAGGAACCTCCGGGAATATCCCCTCTGTTTGAATTTGATAATGTAATAGCAACACCCCACGCCGGAGCACATACCAGTGAGGCAGTTGAAAAGATGGCTCTGATGTCGGCGCAGAACGTGATAGATATCCTGTCAGGGAAGGACTGCCGTTTTATTGTAAACGGGTGTTATATACAAAAATAGTTAACTTTCAAGCCGTTTCGAGCATATTGCATGCTGGAGGCTCGAAAGATTCCAGTAACGTGTGGAGGGTATTATGAAAACAAAAAGTGAAATTATCAAAAGTATTAAAGAGGCCGGACTGGTTGCCGTCATAAGAGCAGAAAGTGCCGGGGAGGCTTCAAAAATAATTGAGGCCTGTGTCAAGGGCGGTGTTACTTCAATTGAAATAACTTTTACCGTACCGGGTGCTGAAAATATAATTAAAGAATTGACAGCCGGCTATGATGCCTCAAAAGTACTTATCGGCGCAGGAACAGTGCTGGATTCGGAAACTGCCAGAATAGCCATATTGTCTGGTGCACAATACATTGTAAGTCCCTGCTTCGATTCCGAAACAGCGAAATTATGCGGGAGATATAACATAGCTTATATTCCGGGAGCAATGACAATAAAGGAGACGGTGCAATGTATGGAGGCAGGTGCCGAAATTGTGAAGATATTCCCCGGAGAATTGTTCGGACCTAAGATCATAAAAGCAATCAAGGGACCTCTGCCCCATGCACAGCTTATGCCTACAGGGGGAGTCAGTGCTGAAAATGTTGCGGAATGGATCAAGGCAGGAGCCGTAGCTGTGGGCGCAGGAGGCAGTCTGACAGCAGGTGCCAGGACAGGTGATTTTGATGCAATAGCCCGGACTGCTGAAGAATTTATTAAAAGAATCAAACTGGCGAGGGAATGATTTTATGATCCAAACAGTATCAGGCAGTATAAACCGGCATGAGTTGGGTTATTGCCAGTGTCATGAGCATTTGTTTATACGAAGGGGCAAATCCTATGATATCAACCGGGCACTATATATGGATGACCTGGATAAGTCGACCCGGGAACTGCTCCTGTACAAAGAGTCGGGCGGGAGAGGCATTGTGGATGCCCAGCCTGTGGGCTGCGGAAGGATGGCCGATTATCTCCTGAGAGCATCACAAGCTTCGGGAGTTAATATTATTGCATCTACCGGATTTCATAAACTTGTGTTCTATGAAGCTGACCATTGGATTTATAAAATAAGTCAGAACCAATTGACACAGCTGTTCCTGGACGAAATACAAATCGGAATGTTTGCTGACGGCGACTCCGGAGAGCCCCTGCTAAGGACCGACGCTAAGGCTGGAATCATTAAGACGGCAGCTGAGGGGAACGGTGTGGACGATAAACACAAAAAACTGTTTTCCTCGGCAGCAGAAGCTTCGCTGCTGACGGGTGCACCTGTCATGTGTCATATGGAGAACAGAAATGATGCATTAAGCGTGGTACGGTTTCTTACCGATTTAAAGGTTCCTGCATCCGGTATTATATTATGCCACCTGGACCGTGCATTTTATGATCCCTCCTTTCATATTGAGATGGTTCAGGCCGGGGTTTTTCTGGAGTATGATACCATCGGAAGACCTAAGTACCACAGTGATGAAAAAGAAATAGAATTGCTCCTGAAACTTATTGGTACCGGATACGCTTCACATATCCTGATTGGTCTCGATACCACAAACCAGCGCCTGTCAAGCTATGGCGGAATGATTGGACTGGACTACATTCTCAATGATTTTATATTTAAGATGCTTAATGCAGGCATATCAAGGCAGGAGATAAATAAATTGACCTGTGAGAATCCTGCAAAAGCTCTGTCAATGAGAGTCGCCTGATATTGATAACACTATACGGATATAAAGTTTTTTATTGCTGTCCGATTGCCGGGCAGTAATATTTTTATGCCCTCCCAATGAATGTTAAGGAAAATTATGCCGACATACAGGTTGTAATAAACTCCGCTGAACTGATATGATATACTAAACATAACGAGACAATAGATGTCCTCCATCTTTGCCTCGTTGAAACGCGCAAAGGTTATAAGTTATAATACTGAGTTACCCATTGGGAGGGAATATGAGGTTTTTTAAAAAATTACCCATTACCACGCAGCTTATAATTAACGGAGTGCTGACTCTGATTGTATTGATAGCCATATTGTCCCAGTCTTACTATAGCATTTCGGATATAATGGTAAGAAAAAATAAGAATTATACCGCCGAAATGACTTCAACCATCCAGTATAGTGTTGCAAGATACACACAGGAATTGAGAAGCATCCTGCAGAATATCGGATATGATACAAATACACAAAAAATATATTCAAGCAATTCCCTGATGGATTCCTACACTGCAGGACAGGCTCTGACGGTTATGGCAGGTAACATGGTAAATATCAAGAAGGACATATTTGATATTGCTATAATCGGTGAGAACGGAAAGTATTTTACAATGAACGGCAATTATGATGTTGTACGGGATCTTATGAAGTCGGTTCCCGACGATGGGAAAATCTATAATACCGGCTTTGAAAAGCTGAATATATTCAATAAGGACAGTAAAATGTTCTTCATGTTCGGGATGTACTTTTACTCCTCCTACGATTCCGAATCTTTTGCCAAAAAGCTTGGCTTTACCTCAATAATGGTTGATCTAAACTCCATTTTCAATGAAATAAACAAAATATCAAACAATACCGAAATCAAATATTACCTGATGGATAAAAACGGGATGCTGTATGCACCTAAAGACCCGCTGGGCATTAACAACAACCAGGGGATCAAGGATTTGCTGTTCAACCAGAAAAACAGTTCCTCCCAGCAGATTATTGAAATAAACGGGTACAAATACATTGTTAATGTGAGTAATATTCCTGAAATCGAGGGCAAAATAGTAAGCTTTGTTCAGGAAAAACAGTTGTTTTCGGAGATTGATCAAACAAGGGCCAGGATACTTAAAATTTTTTCCATGTCCATAATCATAATATGTCTTTTATTCTTTTTCACAATAAATAATATTACAAAGCCCATTCAGAAACTCATATTCTTTATGAACAATATTAAATCAGGAAGTATAAAGGATCTGAGGAAGAAGGTAAAACTTGAGGGAAGCTCGGAAATAAATATTCTGGAATATGAGTTTAACAGTATGATGAATGAAATAAATAACCTGACCAGGCGTCTGTTTGAAACCAGCTCAAAGCTCTACGAGGTGGAACTGCAGAAGGACAAGGCCGAGCTTGCATATCTGAGAAGCCAGATAAATCCCCATTTCCTGTATAACACGCTGGAGGTTATGAAGGGCATATCTCTTGAAGAGGGTGTGGACAAACTGTATGAGATGTCAAAGGCGCTGGCGCTTATATTCCGGTATAGTGCAAACGGGTCAAATATTGTGAAGTTGAACGATGAAATCAACATTATCCGTGCTTACATTCAGATACACATAATAAGATTCGGCAGCAGACTTGAAGCCAACTTTGATTTTGAGGAGAGGACACTGGATGCAGATATTCTCAAAATGATTTTGCAGCCCCTTGTGGAAAATGCCATCTACCATGGAATTGAGCCAAAAAGGGATAAGGGTATTCTGTGGGTGGGAAGTAAGTTCGAAGACGGCAAGCTTCTCATATGGGTGGAGGACAACGGTCTGGGAATAGATCAGGCAAAGCTTGACAGCATAAAACTCAAGCTGGCCGAATCTCCTCATATATTATCTGAACAAAAACAGGACAGAACCATGGGTGACAGCATAGGTATATATAATGTAAATAATAGATTGAAGCTTACATACGGAATCCAACATGGGTTGAATATTGAAAGCAGGAAGGGTGAGGGCACAAGAGTCACAATTACCATTCCGGGGATAGGGGTTTAAATGTGTGATAGAAGAGGCGGAGGGTGTATGTATAAGGTTTTGATTGTTGATGATGAGGAGTTTATTGTTAAAAGCCTGCTTATGGGCACTGACTGGAACAGCTGCGGCTTTGAAGTTGCAGGCAGTGCCAGGGACGGTGTTGAGGCCTATGAGAAGATTTGCCGGATAAAACCGGACCTTGTTTTTACCGACATTCGCATGCCGGGCATGAGCGGACTTGAGCTTATCAAAAATATCCAGGCAATTCACAAGGATATTCTGTTTGTTGTTATAAGCGGATATGCGGAATTTGCATATGCCAGAAAGGCTCTTGACTACGGGGCTGTGGGGTATTGCCTGAAACCCTTTGATGATGAAGAGATCACTAAAGTTCTCAAGAAGGCCGCCAAAATACTTATCAATGGCGGAAGAAAAGAAAAGCCCGACATAATTCCTCTGCTGGAGGAAGAAACCCCCGAAGCCCGGCACCAGTTGGACTCATACTTCACATCCAATGGAATAGCCGAGGGTGACAAGATTGTTATTGTTGCTTCCATAGGCAAGGAGCTTACCTTTGAAAATAAGCAATATACCGCTATAAAGACAGGAAGCAGTAAAACAATTTATATTGGAAAATACGAGGACTTCAGCAGCATAGCCCACAGTATTGAAACAATTCCGGAAGGGGTCAAGGGTGTCGGAATATACGAAGGAGCGTACTCCGCATTTAGCATGAGGAAATACATAGACGAGGCCTTTACACTGGCATATCAGTTTTTCACCACCGGTACCAGAAAAATTACTAACGGAATTAACGGCAATAATATTGATATTGAGACTTTAATGGTAAAATATGAAAATGCTTTTACAAAGATGGATTTAAGCGAACTGGTCAGGCATCTGGACAATTTTTATAAAAACGCTGTTGACGGCAGGCTGTCAATAAAGCATGCCATGAATATTTTCAACAGCTATGTTAAATTCAGTATCAGGAATCTGGGCGAGGACTGTTATGAGGAATATGTCTATAACTTTGATGATCTATGTTATTTATTTATAGATATGTATACCATGGTTGAATATATAAAAGAAAAAATTACAGGGTTTATGGGAACTAACATTAATGTTCTTACAGATGAAGTACGCAATGAGTATTTTAAGAAGATCATCAATTACATAAATCAAAACTTTTTCAAGGATATATCCATCAGAAGTCTGGCCCAGGATTTTGTCATCAATCCAAACTATATAAGTCAGCTTTTCAGAAAAGAGCTGGGAATGACCTTCACCGATTATATTACTAAAATGAGAATGAATTATGCAAAGGAGCTTCTGCAGAAGACGGAATACTCCCAGGGCGAAATAGCTGCAAAATGCGGATATTCGGACTATTTTTACTTTATCAGAGTTTTTAAAAAAACCACCGGAGTAACGCCCGGACAATTCAGGCACAAAGAATAGCATAAAACTTTGTGTGTTTGTGCTAATTGAAACTTTGTTTTGGGTGCGTCCTTATTGCATGAAGTTAGTACGGAAGTTACCAGTTGATATAAAAAAATTACACAGGTAAAGCAAAAATTAAATTAACTTGCACAACGCGTTAAATCAGTTTGAATGTGTTAGCTTAATAATACATAAAAGTAATTATATGGATTGTAATTAGTTGTTTATGGATTAAAACCAGAACTCAAAGAAGTTTATACAAACTTCTTATTTTTTTTGCATTTTTTTAAATATATTATCTAATTCTGGTTCATATAAAAACCGGACCTATTGAGGTAGTATAAAAGTAAAAGGAGAACAGGCACTTTAATGCTAGTGTTAAATTATTGTTTGGAGAATGGAGGATAGTAGTATGAGAATTTTTAATTCAAGGCATCGGGCAAGTTTTGAAAAGGTATTTACTCTTTTGATGATTGTGTGCTTGATTACTACGGTAATACCATTGGCAGGTAATGCTGACACTGCAGGTGCGGCAGCTTACCCCGAATGGAATGCAACCACAGCATATCCCGCAAACAGTATTGTCACCCACAATCGTGCCACCTGGCAGGCTAAATGGTATACTGTAAACGAAGAACCCGTGGATGTTCTGGGAAATGCATGGACGTGCATAATTCCGGCACCGCCCATTCCGCCTGCACCTGCTGAGAATCCGGGCGGATACGATTCACCGGCGGTATTTTTTGATGACTTTAATATGTATTCAACCAGTTCCGACCAGTCACTAATCGATTTCGGATATGAGGTCAGTGACAGGACAGGAGGTCCCGGCCCCGGAGGCTGTGTATGGTCCAAAAACAATGTATCCTTTGTGCCCAATCCGGAGAAATCGTCCGACAAACTTCTCAGACTTACAGCCACAACCAACGGTCAGGGAAATAATACCGTACAGGCTGAACTTTTGGCTCCCCGGCAGTTTTTATACGGAACCTATTCGGCCAGGGTAAAGTTTTCCGATGCTCCGGCATACGGCGCTGACGGAGACCAGGTGGTCCAGACCTTCTATACAATATCACCCTACACACTTGCAAACAGTACCGATTATGGAGAGATGGACTTTGAATACCTGCCTAACGGCGGATGGGGAAAAGATACCAGCACCATGTGGAACACTACCTGGGATACCGGCAGTGACAGAGTGACCCAGGCTACAAGCCAGAGCTTCAACGGCTGGTATATCTGCTCAATACAGTGCTCCAGCTCGGAGGTCAAATATTATATCAACGGTTCTCTGGTTGCCTCACACAGCGGCAAATATGTTCCCACCACACCAATGTTCCTGTCCTTCAATGAATGGTTCATAGATGGAGTATGGGCTGGAGGCAGCAGTCAGAGGGCTTATATCCAGGATGTTGACTGGGTGTACTATGCCAAGGACAAGCTTATGACTCCCGCGCAAACAGAAGCAAATGTCAATTACTACAGGAATAATTCCGTATCCAGAAAAGACACCGTTAAGAATTCGGCTGCCAATAACGGACCAAAGGCTGCCATACTTTCAGCGGATAACCCGGTAAATTCCGGCAGTTATACCATAACTGCAAAGGTGCTTCCAAACAGTGCCGCAACCTCCATAAATATTTATGAAGGCAGCAGCAGGGTGCTAACACAGGCAGTTTCACCAAACTCCTCCCAGGAGCAGACCTTTACATATAATGTAAACGGCAAGGGGAATGGAATATACAGTTATAGAGCCGACCTGTCCAATTCATCGGGAACTACCCAGAGCACGACCACCACTGTTCAGGTAACCCAGTCCTCCGGAAGTACTTTGCTACCTGCATCCATTGGTGTAGACAATGCAAATAATACCGGCAATTATACAGTAACTGTTACCGCTCCTGCAAATAACAGTGCAACCAGCCTCAAACTGTACGAAACGGCAGGCGGAACCACAAATGCAGTCCTGAGCAAAACAATTACGCCAAATTCGCCGGCAGTGCAAACCTTCACTTATACGGCGGCAAATAAACCTGCCGGAACCTACACTTACAGGGCTGAATTGTCCAATCCGGGGGGAAACACCGCACAGAGCACCAATCTTACCGTAACAGTGACCTCGGCTCCTGTTTTAAGAGCTCCGGCCGTTTCAGCCGACAGTACGAACAATACCGGCAATTATAACATCACGGTCAGTGTTCCGGCATACAACAGTGCAACAGGAGTGAAGCTGTTTGAAACAGCGGGTAATGCTACAAGTACGGTTTTGGACAAACCCCTTGCAGTGAATTCCTCCACTGTACAAACCTTCAGTTTTCCAGCTGCAGGAAAAGCACAGGGAACCTATACCTATAGGGCTGAGGTGGCCGATACAGCCGGAAATACCTTGCAGAGCAATACAGTAACAGTCACTGTAAATCAGAACACCGGAGGCAACACCGATAACGTGGCACTGGGAAAGAGTGTGACCTCAAGCACGTATATAGCAAACAGTTCGGTAATTACCGATGCCGACAAGGCCACCTACAATCTGGCCGGTGTCGGGGAAGGCCTGCAGTGGATACAGATCGATCTGGGCCGGAGCTATAACATAAATACCATAAAGCAGTGGCACTATTACGGTGACGGAAGGCAGTACCATGATGTCATAGTCAAGGTATCCAATGATCCGGACTTCAAAACAGGAGTCACCACGGTTTTCAATAACGATAACGACAACAGTGCCGGCTTCGGTGCGGGAACAGACAGTGAATATTCCGAGAGCAGCAGCGGAAAAACCATTAACTTCAACACTGTAAATGCCCGTTATGTGAGACTGTATGTCAATGGAAACAATGTAAATCCATATAACCACTTTGTTGAAGTAGAAGTGTATTAGAAAATGCAGCCGCTGCCAGGCCATATTTGAAGCGGCTGTGGTGAGAAATAACCTTATGTATGGACTGAAATTAGAAATATATATAATGCAAACAGGGAGGAGGGATGGAACCGCCTCCCTGTTTGCATATATACGGGTTTGCCGGTTTGCGTCTATTCAGGGGTTCTTGCGGAAGCAGGTTCAATCCTTTTGATCTAAGAATAGTGTATATAATTTATAAGTTTATTAAATATGAATTCAATTATGTAAATGCTAGACTTATTCCGGCAGGCACTTTTACCGTGCAAAACGAGTTATATTAAAAAAAGGAGAGGTTGCTATGGCACAAGGGAAAATGGAACAGACGGAAGATATACAAATATTGTTTGATGATTTTGACTATACCGGCCCGGAAGACAAAAAACTTGCCGGTTTCAAGTGGTCCGTAAAGGAGGGCATTGCCGGTCCTGGACCTGTGGGCTGCAGCTGGTCCAGAGATAATATCAGTTTTATAAGTGATCCGGAAAACAGCAAAAATAAAATCATGAGACTCAGTGCTTCCACCGACGGTACTGCTTCAGGCTGCAGCCATGCCGAGATACTTCACGAAACAAAATACTTTGAGGGAACTTACGCCGCAAGGGTAAGATTTTCCGACAAGCCTCAGGCCGGAGAAAACGGAGATAAGATTAACGAGACATTCTTTACAATATCGCCCCTCAGATATGCAAATGATCCCCTGTACAGCGAATGTGATTTTGAGTATCTCGCCAATGGCGGCTGGGACAGAGAAGGGGCTACGATGTGGCTTACCTCGTGGCATACATATGAGGATTTCCCCGATTTTAAAATGGATAACATAAATAATGCAATAGGTGAAAGCCATGAAGGCTGGCATGTTTTGGTATGCGTGGCAGCCGCAGGTGAGGTAAAGTACTATATAGACGGTGTGCTGAGGGCTGTTCATGGGGAAAGGTTTTATCCCAGAGCCTTAATGAATATTTCATTCAACCTCTGGTTTTTAAACGAAGAGGGCGCTTTATTGCCGGAAGGCGGTAAAAGAACCTACACCATGGATGTTGACTGGGTCTTTCATTCGGCAAATCAAATAATGACTTCAGAGGAGATTGCAGATTGTGTCAATGCCTATAGGACCCGTGGAATAAAGCGGTTTGATTCGGTTAATGGAAATACGTGACATGGACTGAAATTAGAAAAAATGCGGCATTTTCACTCTTAGCAGCTGAATTATCTAATGATAATACATACTTTAACTAAGCTGTGTTTATGGTTTACATGGAAACCTGTTGTTAAAATAAAAATATAACGAGGCGGTAAATGTCCATTGCGTTATAATTTCTGTGACAACAGTATGAAAAAAATCAAGTAGTTCGGGGAGGAATTACATGTCTTCAAAGAAAGGGTTGCCGGCGCACAAAACATCAATTTTAAAATCAATTCTCTTTTATAAATATTTTTACCTGATGCTGCTTCCTGTAGTCGCATGGTATGCTATCTTTGCATATGCACCGATGTACGGTATAACCCTGGCCTTTAAAACCTTTCATTACGGTAAGGGTATATTGGGCAGTCCATGGATCGGTTTTCAGAATTTTATTGATTTAATGAGTGATACAGGTTTTTGGAGTGCTTTTAAAAACACTATCATCATCAGCTTCGGAAAGCTGCTTTTTCATTTTCCCACACCTATAATTCTGGCTATTTTACTCAATGAACTGATATTTCGACGTGCAAAAAAGGTCTTTCAAACCATACTGACATTTCCGCACTTCATATCCTGGATCGTACTTGCGGGAATCATGACAAATATTCTGGGTCAAAGCGGTGTTGTGAATCAGGTGATTTCAAACCTGGGAGGCGGTACAGTTCCGTTCCTGTCAGATCCGTCAGTATTCAGACCCGTCATTTACATATCTCACATATGGAAGGAAATAGGCTGGGATTCCATCATATATATTGCAGCGCTGGCAGGAATATCGCCGGAACTTTATGAAGCAGCCAAAATCGACGGTGCCAGCAGGTGGCACCAGATCAGATATGTTACCTGGCCCGGAATACGTCCCACCGTTGCAATATTGTTTATATTGACCATAGGTCAGATGCTGAACCTGGGCTCAAGCTTCGATCAGATATTCAATCTATACAGCTCTCCCGTCTATGGGGTAGCAGATACGATTGACACATTTGTTTACCGCACAACCTTCACAATCGGTGCTGATTTCGGATATATGACCGCAGTGGGCTTCCTGAAGTCGGCTATCAATGTAGCAATGATCTACCTGGCAAATACACTTGTTAAAAAATCGGGTGAACAAGGCCTGTTCTAAATTTCACAGGTTCATTAAAATATAAATCGGAGAGAGACTATGAATAATACTAAGACTTATACGGATGATGGTTTGTTCGGGAAAAATTCAAAGAGTGCCGGACAGAAATTCAATAAAGAGGATGTTAGCATAAATATAGTCATAACGGCTGTACTGACATTACTTGCACTTGTAGCCATGTTTCCTTTTTATAATGTCATAATTCTGTCCTTCGCTAGTGTGGAGGGTATGGCCAGGCATCCGGTATATCTGCTTCCCTATTCCTTTGATCTCACAACCTATAAAAATCTTTTTGCCGAGGTGAACTTTTACAGGGCATTCGGTGTGTCGGTTTTTGTGACAATTACAGGGGTGGTATTGAATATGTTCCTTTCGGTATTGGGGGCATATGCACTGTCGAAGAAAGCCATGCCGGGAAGAAACTTCATACTATCGGCAATACTGTTTACAATGTTTTTCTCAGGAGGCTTGATTCCGTATTATCTGGTAATTCAGTCCCTGAACCTGGTAAATAATATTCTGGTAATGGTCATACCTACGGGAATAACCACAATGTATCTGATAATTATGAAAAATTACTTCAACACTCTTCCCGACAGCATTGAGGAGTCGGCAAAAGTGGACGGAGCAAATGACCTGTATATACTCTGGAAGATAATCTTACCCATATCAAAGCCTTTCATTGCCACGTTTGCACTGTTTTATGCAGTTGACAGGTGGAATGAGTGGTATAATTCCCTGATTTTTATCAGTGATTCGGCGAAAGTACCTTTACAGATATATCTGAGAGAGCTTTTGATAAATATGAATGTCCAGCTGAGCTCCTCGGCGGCGGCCGTTGTAGAAAGCAAGGCCGGGGTGGGGATACAGGCCACTCAGATGGCATCCATCGTAATATCCGCAATTCCCATAATGTGTGTGTACCCATTCCTGCAGAAACACTTTGTGAGGGGAATAATGGTTGGGTCCATAAAAGAGTAGTTAAATCAGGATTTGTTTGTTGGCAATGATTCCAGGAAGTTGTTAAATAACCTTGTTATTTAATGATTTCTAAATATAAATCAAAGGGGGAACAAATTAAATGGGTAAGTTAAAACGCAGTTTGGCAATTATGTTAATGTCGGCTTTACTTGTTTCAGGTGTCACCGCATGCGGAGGAACATCGGAGAATACCCGAGACAGTCAGACATCTGCTGCCGCCGGATCATCTGCAAGTTCCGAGAGCACAAATACCGCACCGGATGTAAGTGAAAAGATGGATATTTCGGTAGCGCTTTGGGGTATAGATGAAGCCCTGGCAAATGCCGACAATGACCAATTTTTACAGGCAATGTACAAAAAGCTCAATATTACACTGAAACCCCGCCAGATCACCTGGGACGACTATACGCAAAAGGCTCAGATGTGGTCGGCATCCGGGGATATGCCCGACATAATGTCTATTGATGCTGTAGGGACCACCTATTACAGGAACTGGATAAATCAAGGGGTCATTAAACCGCTGCCTGAAGATTTATCAAAATATCCGACTCTCAAGGAGTATATGAACAAGCCGGATATCCAGGCCCTCAAGCAGCCTGACGGAAAAATATACACAGTTCCGAGGAGTTTGTACGATTCCCTGGACTATTGCTCACACGACAGAATAGTTTTATACCGCTGGGATCTGGCTCAAAAAGCAGGCATAACCAAGGAACCTGAAACCTGGGATGAATTTAATGCAATGCTCAAGGCCATTGTTGACAAGGACCCTGAAGGAAAGAAAATCAGCGGTTTGACTGCCAACAATGTAAAGCAGATCAGCGGATTCTTCTGGCTGTTCAGCGATCCTGCGGCAACCAGTGACGGCAGCGGCAGTGACTTTAAATGGATAAAGAAAGACGGCAAATATGTCCCGGCTGTTCTTACAACAGATCTGGCACTTCCTTCCCTCCAAAACATGAGAACCATGTATGACCAGAGGATGATAGACAGGGATATTGCAAATATGAAGGGCACCCAATCCTATGACAAGTTTGTATCCGGAACATCTGCGGCATTACTGCTGGTTGGTTACGGCAATGTCAACAATCAGGTCAATGAAAGATGGAAGAAGCTCCATCCCGATGTACCTCTTTTTGACGCCGTAAAGAAAGCAGATTACTTCCCGGCCACAGACGGAAACAAATATCACTGTACCTTTAAGACTTATTGGTCTGAGAGCTATTTCAGCAATAAAATGGACGACAAAAAAATGGATAGGATCATGATGCTGTATGATTACATGCTTCAGCCCGAAACAAAGGAATTCTACAGATATGGAGTCAAGGATGTGGATTACAAGAAAGACGGAGACAAGATCACCAAAATCACAAGCCAGGAGGAGCTTGACAAAAAACAGCCATCATCGGCAAATCTCCAGGCTCTGGTTGAATTCGACAACGCGTACCTGTATGATCCCAACAATTCAACTATAGATTCGGCAATACGTGAATCTGCCATAAAAGACCTTGAGCATTCAAGAGAGGTCACAAAGCAGCCCGATTATGAAGTAAAGCTTACAGATATTTCAACTCCCACAAAAGATAAGTTCTCGATACTTGATCATGAATTCATGCTGAAGATCATGGCAGGAAAAGAACCTGTGGAAAAGATGTGGGCCGATGTTCTGAAGGAATATGAAGCCAAGGGCCTGAGCAAGATGATTGATGAAGTCAATGCAAAAGCCAAGGAAATGGGCCTGAACTAAACTAAGATAAATTAAATAAAATAAACCGATTTATCAGGGGTTGCTGCAAACAAATATCGGCAGGTTACTGTTGTGAAATGACACGGTTGTATACTGCAGATGTCCATGGTTTTGCAGCAGCCCCGTTAAATATGGCGCATTAATAATATAAATGAAAAGCTTTGGAACTCACATGGAGGTCAATATGATAAAATTCGGCACAGGCGGCTGGAGGGCAATAATCGGAGAAGAATTTACCAAGGAGAACTTGGTGATACTTGCCCAGGCCATAGCAGATATGATGCAGGATGAAAAAATAAGCCATTTTGGGTTTGTTATTGGATACGACAGAAGATTTCTGTCTGATAAGGCTGCCGGTTGGTTTTCCGAAATACTTGCAGCAAACGGTATAACTGTTTTATTTATAGACAGGGTTGCACCCACTCCGCTGGTAATGTACGCGGTAAAAAACTTCAATACCTGCTATGGAGCCGCTGTCACAGCCAGCCATAACCCTGCCGATTACAACGGTATAAAAATTTTTACCCGAGGAGGGCGCGATGCGACAGAAGCAGTAACCGGGAAAATAGAAGAATACATCGGAAAAATCGCAAAGGAAAATATAAAATCCATTGCCTTTGAGGACGGGATAAAAAAGGGCTTGATAAAAATAATCGATCCAATGAACGATTATATAGATACCATCATTTCCATGATCGATACTCAGGCCATAAAGGAAAGAAAGTTAAAGGTTCTTCTGGACCCCATGTTCGGGGTGTCAAAAACCTCGCTTCAGACCATTCTAGTCACAGCCCGCTGCGAGGTGGATATTATCAATGACAGGCACGATACACTTTTTGGAGGAAGGTTGCCCTCACCAAGCTCCCACACACTGCAGAGGCTCAGGGACATGGTGGTTGAAAAGGGTTATGACATAGGCATCGGAACAGACGGGGATGCCGACAGGCTGGGTATAATCGATGAGAAGGGAAATTTTATTCACCCCAACAGTATACTGGCCATGCTGTATTATTATCTGCTGAAGTATAAAGGCTGGAAGGGCGGTGTGGTCAGAAATGTTGCCACGACACATTTGCTGGATAAGATAGCCAAGGCCTTTGGAGAGGAATGTTATGAGGTGCCTGTGGGCTTCAAGAACATCAGCTCCATGATGGAGGAAAAATCGGCTTTGCTTGGGGGTGAAAGCAGCGGCGGCTTAACCATCCGAGGACATATCAAGGGCAAGGACGGGATTTTTGCGGCAAGTCTCCTTATTGAATTGTTAAGTATCACAGGCATGAAGCTTTCTGATCTGCTGAATGAGATACACGGGCAATTCGGTAAATTTTATTTTGCCGAAGCGGATTTCAGATATATGGATAAGGACAGAGAAAGACTTGTCAGGGTTTTATATGAGGAAAAAAGAATTCCTGATTTTAATATAAAAATAAAAAATATCAGCTATAGTGACGGAGTTAAAATTTATTTTGAAAGTAGCGGCTGGATAATAGTCAGGTTCTCTGGAACCGAACCTTTGCTCAGGGTTTTCTGCGAGATGAATACCCTGGAAGATGCTGACGGTGTCAGCAGAAAGATGAAGGAATTCCTGAAACTTTAGAATATAACCTTAGAATACATTAAAAATGCGAGGGCCATATGGGGACTTTCAAGGAGAAGATACAGGAATTATCAAAATGGAACAGGGAGCTGAAAAATAATAAAATATTGAAGGAAAATCATTCCCTTCCCGGAAACACATATATCCTGGACGATAATGACATTTTATCCCTTCCCAGGGACGACGGAGACTGCCGTTATCCCTATGGCAGGGATGGCTTTAATTTCTGGGCCTATACTTCGGGTTACATGCATTGCAATGAAGGGCTGTTTTCGGTATTCCTGAGAGCAAATGAGGGTCAGGAGCCCAAAGTTGCTTTTTTTGCGGGCTTTCCAACCGGTAATGGAACATATGAACCCGTCTCTCTTTTATCTGTGCCCGCAGCCCGCAGCCTCACACCTGGAGAGGGTGAATTTGAACAGTTTACGGTTTTCTCCAGGAGCAGTGTATATTACATCACTGAAACCCACGGTATGAGATTTACCCTGAGAATCTTTCCGGATAGGGACAGGAAATTATACTTTACCTTATATATTGAAAATCTGGAAGCAGAAAAAAAGGAGTTTTATATATCGAGTTTTATAAACCCATTCCTGAACCACAGCTTGGGTGAGGACGGGGAGAGCCGCTGGTTCAGGGAAGTGAGCTATATTGAAGCCAGCAGCCGGAATAATGACCTGGGCTCCTTTAAAATAAAGGTAAATGAAGATATCAACAGAACCACCTCAGTCTCAAATATAGGTGTAATCCGCAGATTCATAGGTGTTTCAGGAGACAGTGCGCTGATAAGGCATGAGGAATCAGCCTCCAGATATGAATATGTAGGAGGCTCCAGAGGCAGCCTCCATGCTCCGGCAGCTCTTACGGCAGGCGGCTTCCGGCACAAAAAGCATATTTGTGCTTTTACTGAGGCCGGAGCGGCGGCTGATATTATTCATTTACGGCTTCAAGGAAACGAATACATAAGATATGATGCAGTACTGGGCTACAGGATTCATTGCAGGAGTGAAGATGAGGCCGGTTACCTGCTGTCCGGACAATTCACACCTGCCGGGATTGATCTTAGAGAGAGTGAGCTCCACCAACAATCGGTCATGGATGGAAAGGACCTGACTTTGAAGGCAGATAGATCAAATACGGTTTTACTCCGGGAGGGCATATTTAATTCTTTCTTCGAGCACTTAAAAACCCAGGTGGAGTTTTGTTCGCTGATAAAGGGATATGTACAGCTCTATGCCGGCTCATTGATTGGAATAAGGGATATATTTCAGGCACTGGAAGGGCTGGTTTACTGGCAGCCGGACAAGGTCCGCAGAAAGATGCTGGAGGCCATGGAATTTGTACTGGAGGACGGACGCTGTCCCAGACAGTACACACTCCCCACAAGCCCTGAAACCACTCCTGTTATGGACTTGAGGCTGTTTATCGATCAGGGTGTATGGGTCATATCGGCAATGAGTACATACATACGGGTTACCGGCGATAGAAAAATTCTTTCAGAGGTATGCGGCTATTATGAAATAGTCGACGAGAAAAAAAGCCTGGTAAGGAAGAGTAAGTGCAGAGACAGTCTCCTGGAGCATCTCTTTAAAATAATGAAATTTTTGCTTTCAAACCGCGATATAGATCAGACAGGCTGTATAAAAGTGTTGTACGGTGACTGGAATGATGCCCTTGACGGGTTGGGTGTAAGTATTGATCCCAATAAGGAATATGGTACCGGTGTGTCGGTAATGGCCTCACTACAGGTATATCAGAACCTGAATGAGATGGCCCAACTGCTGTTGCATCTCAATGCCGCTAAATACGCGGAAGAAATACGGTACTATAAAGCAGCGGCAGAGGAACTGCGGTTCAACCTGCAAAAATATGCAGTTATAAGCAATGACTGCCGGCAAAAAAGAATAGTCCACGGTTGGGGAGACAGGAGATCATATTTTGTAGGCAGTTTTGATGATCCCGACCATGTTTCAAGGACCGGACTGACCTCCAATGTCTTCTGGGTGCTGAGCGGCCTTAATTCAACAGACAGATACATGGAAGATACCATTTTGGATTCATTCCGGGCATTGGACACTAAATATGGTTTTAAAACCTTTGATCATGCCTTCAGCCCCAATACGCCAGGGGTGGGGAGAATACCCCGGCTGCCGGCCGGAACGGCGGAAAACGGGGCAGTTTATGTGCATGCGTCAGCATTTGCGGTAATGGCGCTGTTTCAGATGGGCCGGCCAAAAGAAGCCTGGGAGCAGCTGACCAAGTTATTTCCTTTCACACACCGGACCATATCCTGCTCACCGTACGTAATGCCAAACTCATACGGATTTAATGAAGAAAAAGGGATAGACGGAGAGTCAATGCTGGACTGGCAGACGGGGAGTTCCAATGTCATACTTAAAACCCTCATACGTTTTGTAATGGGGATTGAACCGGATTTTGACGGCATATGGCTGCAGCCGGCAGAAGGGCTCCCTTTTAAAGGGTTTACCTTTGATATTAAAATAAAAGGCTGCAGGTTGAAGGTACAATATAAAAACTCCGGCAAGGGGGCCAGAACCTATTTTTTGAATGACATAAAAAGAGAAGGTATATACAGTGAAGCCATGAAGCTTAACAGGTTGTGGATATCCGACGGGGACCTGAAAACTTCAGTACTGAATATATTGGTGGAAGACTAGGTTAAAGAGCTGATACAAACAAATGCAATACATATTAAAAGTATTGTAATAGTGCTCCCGTACAAGCATCAATAAATGGCTTGCTCACAAAGTACATACCTGAAATTTGTACAGCTCACCACAAGTGTTTTGCCTACAATTTCAGGCTGTACTTTTAATTGAGCTTCGCATTTATTGAAGTTGTACTCCGCGCACTAAAAAAGATATTCATGTATTACATTTTGCCGCAATATAAAAAAGTCTCCGGTTCGGATTTATATTCTCGATTCAACAACACATAAAAAATCATAGATGGGCTTCAGTTCCTTGAAGCCTTTTTTCAATACCTCGGGAAGCTCCTTTGAAAAGGCCAGCTCAAAGTTGTTTTGCACACTTTCAAAATATATATTTTTTCTGTCCAGCCAGGTTCTTATATTTTCTGGCTGATCGGGAAATTTGGTCCGTTTGTACATTTCCCCGCCTATTATGAATTTATCCTGTGCTTCATAGTATTTTTGGGCCATGATAAAAGCCGGATGTCTGTTGACTATCATATCGCGCATATTGGCCATTGAAGCAGGTTCTGCGCCGTAATAGCCTATTCCGTAGCTGGAACCCTTCTGATCTATTCCAAACCAGAAACAGGGGGCAGTGGACATCAGAGACTTATCCCTTAGAAAAACCAGCCAGACATTATCCCTGTAAAGGGTTTTATCCTTGGTAAAGCGGGTGTCCCTGCGGACTCTGGATATAAGCTTGGAGGGGACAGTTATAAGCTGACTGTCTATCTCCAGCATAGTGGGGGCAAGCTCGTTTATCAGTTCGGTAAAAGGATTGTGAACATACTCTTTATAATCGGCTTTATGGGCATCATACCATTCCTTGCTGTTGTTCATTCTATTTTCAAATAAAAACCTGAGCGCATCTCCGGTAATACCGTTAAAACTCATAACTATCCTCCTGTTATATGTATTATAGTAATAAAGCAAACGTCTGTTCTTTATCTATATATTTTGACAGAAATTTTATCATAAATCAATAGCAAGTAAAGGAACCTGCTTTTCAAACTTATTGGAATTTACCCCATCCCTGTTGGAAAAACAGGAAAAGAGTGATATGATATTTTTACCTCTTTTCCTTGCCTGTTTGTGTATAAGGTGATATATTACAGTGGGGATTGAAGGAATTGAAGTAAAGGATGGATATTTTCAATACATGAATAAAAGCATAGGTTTTTTAGGGCCAAAGGGGACTTTCTCCCACGAGGCTGTTGAAGGATACAGGTCGGGGCAAAATAAAGCATATGAATTAAAGGAATACCATTCCATAAAAGATGTCCTTTGTGCACTTAAGGACGGAGAGGTTGACGAGGCGATAGTCCCTATAGAAAATTCCCTTGAAGGTGCTGTAAATGTCACTCTGGATGTGCTTGCAAAAGAAGAGGACATGTTCATCGTTGACGAATTTATCATACCTGTAAACCTTAATCTTGTGGCAAAACAAGGTACAAAGGCGGAAGACATAAAGGTTTTAATGTCCCATCCGCAGCCCCTGGGCCAGTGCAGAAACTATCTGAACACAAATTTTCCGGGAGTTGTCCAACTGGAGGAAAACAGTACTTCAAAAGCAGCTCAGAAGGTGGTTGACGGGGATGGCACCTGCGCGGCCATTACTTCGAAAATTGCAGCAAAAATCTATGGACTTGAGGTTCTGGAGACAAATATCCAGGACAATGAAAACAACCACACCAGGTTTGTTATAATAGCCAGGTCCTTAAAAGCAAAGACAGGTGCAGATAAAACCTCTATTGTGTTTTCAACCGATAACAAGCCGGGAAGCCTTTACAGGGTGTTGGACATATTCAGCCTGTGGGATATAAACATGACAAGGATTGAATCCAGACCCTCGAAGAGTGCGCTGGGGCAATACATATTTTTTGTTGATATAGACGGGCATATTGAAGATCCGGATGTACATGATGCTCTGACCATGGTGAAGAGGAAAACCTCCTTTTATAAATTTCTTGGTTCTTATCCTGCATTTGCGGGTAAAATATAACATGAATTTTTTATACAGCGGAAAAAATTCCTGTTGAACCTGTGCGTTATAGCCGGGAAATGAAGTCAAATAACCTTATAAGTGGTATAATTTAGGAACGGTTAAATAATAAAATGCGAAAGTAGTACCTGTTATTAATGCAAAACTTAAAGGATAATCACTTGCATAACATTTTGTGGCCGCTATTGCGGCTCAAAGCCATAAATATGGCTTAGGAGGTTAATATGGCTTCATTTGATAATCAACTGGATATTACGAGAAATATTAAAATTATTGACTGGCTGAAAAGTGAGCTTCTGACAGATGTGGCCAACTTGTTCAAGGCGCTGGTAAACGGAGTCGGGGAAGAGGTTTCGGACACCATTTCAGACACTCTTGCCAATATAATTTTAATCTGTTATCTTCTTGGAAAAAGATTTGGAATTAATTATAGAGCAATTGAAACTAAGATTGAAAATAAGATAAGACTTGGTCTTGTTGAAAACCATGATGTAGAAAAATATTATGGGGATCTCTCGGAGCTTTCAAGGCATTTGAACAGCTCAAGAGGAAGAAGACAGGGGGCCTGAGTCGTGTGCTGGGCAAGAGGAGATTTTTAAATGGATAACAAAAAACTATCACGTATTTTTATTCCAAAGGCAGGTTTCTATCTTTGGGTAATTTTATTTTTGATTGTGATAATTACAATATTAAATCCATTGGTAGCTATTCCTGGATTTGTTTTATTTATTTTTCTCGTTATTTACAATTATAAATCAAACCATATCAGGAACAGAGAAATAACTAAATACATAGAAACACTCACATTTAACATCGACTGTGCCACAAAGGATACCCTGCTCAATTTTCCCATGCCTCTGGTGCTGGCTGAACTTGACGGGACAACTGTCTGGTACAATTCTTCCTTCAGGTGTATTTTTGAAGATGATAACCTTCTTCAGAAGACGGTTTCAAACCTTATTAATGAAATAAGGCCCCAGCTTACAGAGGGAGACAGTATAAATATTTCCAGGGATGTCACCATTAACAACCGCTACTATTCCGTATTGGGCAATCTTGTGAAGGTTGATGACAACAACGACAAGGAGAGCGTTATTGTGATGCTCTACTTTGTAGATAATACCGAGCTTGTAAATGAAAAACAAAAGTTTGAGGACAACAAAAATACGGTAGGTGTTATTGTTATTGACAATTACGATGATCTGATGCAGAGTCTTGAGGACTCAAAGAGGCCTCAGATGCTGGCTGAGATAGAAAAGAAGATTACCAGCTGGATAAGCCATACCGGAGGTATACTGAAGAAGTTTGAAAGAGATAAATATTTGTGCATCCATGCCTTCAAGTATTTAAAGGAATTGGAAGAGAAGAAATTTGAAATCCTTGAGACAGTAAAAGAGATCAATCTGGGGAACAAAATACCTGTGACTTTGAGTATAGGTATGGGCATAAATGCTCCTACAATTGTTGAAAACCTTCAGAATGCCTATGCCGGAATAGATATTGCGCTGGGCCGGGGCGGCGACCACGTCGTAATAAAGGACGGAGACAATTTCAGATTCTTTGGTGGCCGCAACAGGGAGCTTGAGAAGCGGACAAGGGTCAAGGCGAGAGTCATTGCTTACGCGTTGAGGGGTTTGATTGATCAGGCGCCGTCAGTACTGATAATGGGACATGAAAATGCGGATATTGACAGCCTTGGTGCTGCATTGGGCATATACAGAATAGTAAAAAGCCGCGACAAACGCGTAAATATAGTGCTGAATCATTCAAATGCAAATATTGATTCAATACTAAACAAGCTTGCAAAGGAGCCTGAATACAGCAATGTTTTTGTGGGCAGAAACGAAGCCCTTGATATCATAACAAAGAAAACCCTGCTGATAGTGGTTGATACCCACAGGCCGAGCTTTACAGAAACACCCGAGCTTCTCAGGATGACAGATCAGATAGTCATAATAGACCATCACAGGCGCGGAGCCGACTTTATACAGGACGCGGTGCTTTCCTACCAGGAGACCTACGCATCCTCAGCCTGCGAGCTGGTTACCGAGCTGCTGCAGTATCTTGAAGAGAAAATCAGGCTTACCAATATTGAAACAGAAGCTCTGTATGCGGGAATAGTGGTAGACACCAAAAACTTTATATTCAAAACCGGGGTCAGAACTTTTGAAGCAGCATCTTACCTGAGAAGGCAGGGCGTGGATACCGTCTCGGTCAAGCAGCTGTTCCAGAACGATTTGAAAACGTATATTACAATATCAAATATAGTAAAAGATGCCGAAGTAGTGTATGATAATATTGCGATCTCAACTTGTCCGACAAATATAAAAAATGCACAGTTGATTGCAGCACAGGCGGCAGATCAGCTTTTGAGCCTTTCGGGACTTGTTGCGGCTTTTGTTCTCAGTTATCATGAGGGAGAGGTGGTCATCAGCGGAAGATCACTTGGTGAGATCAATGTTCAGATGATCCTTGAAAAGCTGGGCGGAGGCGGGCACATGACCGTTGCAGGAGCCCAGATCGAAAATGTGTCGATCCAGGAGGCCAAGGAAAGTCTGAAAACCGCAATTTATGAATACATTGACAGTTTGAACAAGGAATAGCTGTCAACTTCTTTATTCGCCTTACAGCGGATGAGAGAGTGAAAAGATTTCATTACAGTTTTGTGGCCGCTATGCGGCTCAAAGCCATAATATGGCTCATGGAGGTTAATTATGAAAGTTATTTTAAAAGAAGATGTTAAGGGATTGGGCAAGAAGGAACAGATGGTGGAAGCCAGCGACGGATATGCGAGAAACTTCCTGTTTCCAAAGGGGCTTGCAGTGGAAGCAACTGCTGCAAATATGAATATCATGAAGACCAGAAAGGAAGCCGAAGCCCATAAAAAAGAAAAGGAAATAGCCCAGGCTAAAGAGCTGGCTAATAAGATAAAGAGCATTACAGCAACCATAAAGGTCAAGGCCGGTGAAAACGGAAAATTATTCGGATCAATCACCAGCAAGGATGTTGCCGAAACCCTGAAAACCCAGCATAAACTTGATATTGATAAGAAAAAGCTGGTCATGCCTGATGCAATAAAATCCGTTGGTACTTTTGAGGTTGAAGTCAAGCTTTATCCCGAAGTAAGCTCAAAATTTACTGTAAAGATAGAAAGCCTGTAAAAACGCAAAGGAAGAATGGGGAAATGACATGGATTTAGGAGCTCTTGGCAGAATTCCTCCTCAAAGCGTAGAGGCTGAACAATCAGTTATAGGATCAATGCTGATAGACAAGGAAGTAATTCCTGTCGTAATGGAAGTTCTTAAGCCGGAGGATTTCTACAGACCAGACCACAAGGAAATATACGATGTAATTATAGAACTGTTTGACAAGGCTCAGCCCATAGATCTCATAACCGTTTCCGAACGTCTGAGGCTTCATGGCAAGCTGGATCTGGTAGGCGGGCTGGAATACCTGACAAACATTGCAACAGATGTGCCCACAACGGCAAATGTCAAACATTATGCGAAGATTGTTGAAGAGAAGTCTCTTTTGAGAAGGCTTATAAAGGCATCCTCAGATATAGTGGATCTTGGGTTCAATGCATCTGAAGAAGTCTCCTTCATACTGGACAAGGCCGAACAAAACATATTTGATATTCTTCAGAAAAGAAGCTCTCAGGGGTTTGTTCCCATTAAGGATGTGCTTGTTGATACTTTTAACAAGCTTGAGGAATTATATAATAACAAGGGGCACATAACCGGGATTCCCACAGGCTTTGTGGATCTGGATTTTAAGACCTCGGGCTTACATAATTCGGACCTGGTTCTGATAGCGGCAAGACCTGCCATGGGAAAGACCGCCTTTGCCTTGAATCTGGCTCAAAATGCAGCAGTTCACAGCGGGATTCCCGTTGCATTATTCAGCCTGGAAATGTCCAAGGAGCAGTTGGTAAACAGAATGCTTTGCAGTGAAGCCATGGTGGACAGTAATAAAATGAAGACGGGACAGCTTGAGGACAATGACTGGCAGAAGGTTGCCAGAGCTTTGGGCCCCCTGTCCGAAGCACCGATATTCATTGATGATACGCCGGGTATTTCAATAACAGAAATCAGGGCAAAATGCAGGAGAATGAAGCTTGAGCATAATTTGGGGCTGGTAGTCATAGACTATCTGCAGCTTATGCAGGGGAGCAGATCGAGGAGTGAGAACAGGCAGCAGGAAATATCCGAAATATCCCGTTCTCTGAAGATCCTTGCAAAGGAAATAAATGTCCCGGTCATATGTCTGTCACAGCTGAGCCGTGCTGCTGAAACCAGAACGGATCACAGACCCATTCTCAGTGATTTGAGAGAATCGGGAGCAATAGAGCAGGATGCCGATATCGTTATGTTTTTATACAGGGATGACTATTATAATCCCGACACCGAAAAGAAAAACATTGCAGAGATTATTCTTGCAAAACACAGAAGTGGTTCGACCGGTACTGTGGAGATGGTATGGCTTGGACAGTATACCAAGTTTGCCAATCTGGAGAAATTCAGGCAGTAGTCAGTGCTTGGCAATGAAGGCCGGTTTTCAGCCGGATTGAAAAAAATCTATTGCACATTCCTTAACAAGAGGATTTATATGCTGAAACAACAGGTTTTAGATACAATTAAAAAGAATGATCTTATTAAATATGGAGATGGTATCGTGGTGGGCATATCCGGAGGGTATGACTCAGTATGCCTTCTCCATATTCTGTATTCCATAGCAGAGGAATTCTCTCTGAAACTTTATCCTGTTCATATTAATCACATGCTGCGGGGCCAGGAGGCTATGCGTGACGAGGACTTTGTTCTGGCTTTTTGCGCCCGGATGGGCCTTGATGCGACCGCAGTAAGAATCGACATTGCCCAAAAGGCCCGGAATGAGAAAATATCCCTGGAGGAGGCAGGCAGAAATGCCAGGTACGAAACCTTCAAACGGATAGCCGCCGAAAAATCGGCGAATAAAATAGCTGTAGCCCATTCCAGGAATGATCAGGCCGAAACTCTGCTTATGAGAATATTCCGGGGAACAGGTCCTGAGGGCCTTAAAGGGATTGAGTACAAAAGGGATAACATAATCAGGCCTCTGCTGGACGCCGACAGGGCGCAGATCGAGGAATATGTGGGGAGTAACGGCCTTAAAGCAATCACCGACAGCTCAAATCTCCACACCGATTATTTCAGAAACCGCATACGCTTAAATGTCCTGCCGGAGATAAATAAGGCCGTGGGGACCGATATTACCGAGAATTTATTGCGTTTATCAAAAATTATAGTGGCAGACGAGGATTTTTTACGATATAATTCTGAATTATACTATGAAAAAGCGGTGCTGGTTAAAAGGGAGTCTTTCATAGAGCTGGATTTGAGAGTACTGGCCCCATTACACCGGGCTGTGGGCAGCCGGGTTTTAAGGCAGGCATTTATTGATGCCAGCGGTATTGCAACAGGGCTTGAGTATGTACATGTGGAAAAGCTGCTGCAGCTTGTGTCAGACGGACGTACAGGCGCCGGTTTGGATTTGCCGCTGGGCTACAGGGTTGTGAAATCCTATAACTCCATAACCATACAAAAACAGGAGGATGAAAAGACCGAAAAATTTGAGTACTGCTTAAAACTGCCCGGCCATACTGAAATTAATATATTAAATAGCAGGATTAACAGTGAAATACTGAATTTCAATAATACAGAACAGTGCAAAGCTTTTATCGGCCGGCAAAAGGGAATTTACAAAGAATTTTTCGATTTTGAAAAGATAAAAAATAAACTTGACATAAACAAGGATTTTCAACCGGTGGTAAGAAACAGACGAGATGGTGATATTTTCAAGCCGCTTAAGGCAAATGGCACGAAAAAACTGAAAGAATACTTTATTGATATAAAAATTCCTAAAAACCGGCGTGACGGGTTTCCATTAATTGCAATAAATAAGGAGATTATTTGGATTATAGGAAATAAAACAAGTGATAATTATAAAGTAACTGATAATACTAAATCTGTATTGATGATTTCTTATGAACAACTGGATTGATCAGGCTTTTATGGAAAAAGTCAACGACGTAAATGAAAAGCAGATCGTAGATTAATAACTTAATTATAGAATAGATTATTATAATATTGATGCTAAAACTTAACAAGGGGGATAAGTGGCAATGGATGTAATTGAGCGAGTTTTAATTTCGAAGGAGGAGCTCGATAGACAGGTAGAAGAGTTGGGCAGCCGTATTTCAAAGGATTATGAGGGGAAAGAACTGGTCATAATCGGAGTATTAAAGGGTGGTTTTATATTCCTTGCAGATCTTGCAAGAAAAATAACCATACCTGTAGATCTGGATTTCATATCGGTTTCCAGCTATGGAGATTCGTCAAAATCATCAGGCGTTGTAAAAATTATCAAGGATGTTGATACAAATATATCAGGAAAACATGTGTTAATAGTTGAGGATATTATTGATACCGGACTCACATTGAATCATCTTGTGGAATTGCTTAAAACAAGGGGTCCTCTCAGCGTTAAAATCTGCGCTGCGCTGGATAAGCCGTCCAGGAGGAAGGCAGAAGTGCATGTTGAATATAAGGGAATTGAAATACCTGATGAATTTGTTATAGGTTACGGTCTGGATTACGCCGGAAAATACAGAAATCTTCCGGAAGTGTGTATCCTCAAAAAGGATGTATACTCAAAAAAATAAAAAATATTGACAGGCAATTGACTTTGTTGTGTTTTATATGTGTATATGCTAATATAATAATACTGTACAAAACAGGAAAAAAGCTAATATGCAATGATTATAATGTTTGAACGAAGTGGCAGATTGGTATTAAATTATATATGACAAACGTAGGTGGGGTTGGTTGAATCAGCCTATGGACTAGGTTTGATACCTTGGTTAGCATAAGGAGGGAGATATTTGAAATATTTTAAGGGTATCAGTTTTTATATTATTATTTTTATAATAATTTTAGTAATAATTACATTCTATACTGCATCTGATAATCCTCCCAAAATGGATTATTCTATGTTATTGACCCAGATGGATGCGGGAAATGTAAAAAGTATTGGGCTGCAAACTGACACAGCTACGGTAGAACTTAGGAAACCTTTGGATGAAAAAAGCAAGGTGACCAAATATGTGGTAACCGTTCCGCCTGATGTTACTTCGGCATCTGAAAGGTTCACGGATGCATACGTTGAAAAGAAAATAGAAAAATACAGTGTTACAACTCCGCCGCAGCCACCGTGGTGGGTATCCATTCTTCCGACTATCGGATTTATCGTTATAGTTATTTTGATCTGGTTCTTCTTCATACAGCAGTCCCAGGGCGGCGGAGGCGGAAACAGGGTGATGTCCTTCGGTAAAAGCCGTGCAAAAATGACTGTTGATGATAAAAAGAAGATTACTTTTGATAATGTGGCAGGAGCCGATGAAGAAAAGGAAGAACTGGCTGAAATAGTCGAATTCCTTAAAGCTCCGAAAAAGTTTGTTGAGTTGGGTGCCAGAATACCAAAGGGTGTACTTTTGGTGGGACCTCCCGGTACAGGTAAAACCTTGCTTGCAAAGGCCGTATCCGGTGAAGCGGGAGTGCCTTTCTTCAGCATAAGCGGTTCAGACTTCGTCGAAATGTTTGTGGGTGTGGGTGCTTCCCGTGTCCGTGACCTTTTTGAGCAGGCAAAGAAAAACGCACCCTGCATAGTGTTCATTGATGAAATTGACGCTGTGGGCCGACACAGAGGAGCCGGTCTGGGCGGCGGACATGATGAAAGAGAACAGACTCTTAACCAGCTGCTTGTTGAAATGGATGGTTTCGGCATTAATGAAGGAGTAATTATCCTGGCAGCCACCAACAGACCTGACATTCTGGACCCGGCCCTGTTGAGACCCGGACGTTTCGACAGAAGGGTTGTTGTAGGACTTCCCGATATAAGGGGAAGAGAGCAGATATTAAAGGTTCATTCAAGAGGAAAACCTTTGTCCGAGGATGTAAAACTTGACGATCTGGCAAGAATAACACCCGGCTTTACAGGTGCCGATCTGGAAAATCTGCTGAATGAAGCAGCTCTGCTTTCTGCCAGAGGAAATAAGAAGAAAATTGGAAACGAAGAGATAAAGGAAGCCGCCTTCAAGGTCATGATGGGCCCTGAAAAGAAGAGCCGTGTTATGAGTGAAAGAGACAAAAAGGTTACGGCTTTCCATGAGGCAGGCCATGCTATTGCCATAAAGCTTGTATCTACCAGCCAGAAGGTTGACAGAGTATCCATTATTCCTGCGGGTATGGCCGGCGGTTATACTGCAAGCCGACCTCAGGAGGATAAGAGCTACCACACCAAGTCCCAGCTGATAGAGGAAATCATAATTGCCCTGGGAGGCAGAGCTGCCGAACAGATCATACTTAATGAAGTCAGTACCGGAGCTTCCAGCGATTTGAAGAAGGTAAACCAGATTGCAAAGAACATGGTTACCAAGTACGGTATGAGTGAAAAACTGGGAAATATGATTTTCGGGAATGAAAACGACGAGGTGTTTATAGGAAGAGACCTGGCCCATTCCAGGGATTACAGCGATGAAATAGCTGCAATCATTGATAATGAAGTGAAGAGTATTATCGACAATGCGTACGAAAGGACTCTTAAACTCCTGACGGAGAATATCGACAAGCTGCACAGGCTTGCAGAGATTCTTCTCGACAAGGAGAAGGTTGAAGGTGCGGAATTCGAGTCAATATTCGAAGGTTCGGTTCTGGAAGGGGCATCTCCGGCACCTCAATTGGAAGGCTAATTAATATTTTATTTAACAGCAGAAGGGTTTGCTCAACAAAAGGGCAAGCCTTTTTGTTTAAAGAAACTTTTTTTTAGATTATAACGCATAAATTCAGCAGAAAAATTTTCGGTTGTATAAAAATTTTCTTACATCTATGCGTTTCAACGAGGCAATGGTGTCCTAATGGACATCTATTGCCTCGTTATAATGTGGAAATGTGAAAACAAAGCTTAATATTGGGGTGGAGGTTGAAATATGAAAAAGGAATTGTGGCGGAAATCCGTTCTGAAGAGGCTGATCATATCATTTATTTTAATTCTTATGCCCATATATATTCTCAGTATAATTATATACGATCTGGGTATCAGCACCCTGAGAAACGAGATTTCAAATTCCATGGTCTCGCAGCTTTCCTTTTACAAAGACAGTCTTGAGAATGATATAAACAGAGTGGGGAATCTGGAGGTTGAACTGGTCAATGACAAAGACCTGAACAGACTGGCTGCCATCCCGGAATCAATGGACGGGATCGAACAGATGGAGAGAATACTCCGGGTTCAGCAAAGGTTGTATGCCGTTAAGAGCAGCAGTAAATATATAGGGGATATGTATGTTATGATCCCTGCACTGCAGCGGACTGTGTCCTCCACATCGGTATCGGAATTTGACAGTGATTTGTTCGAGAAAATGAAATATATAGATACCCACCCTGAAGCCGAACTTGATAAGAATGTTATCAAATATATGACGGTTTCATATCCCTACGCCTATATGACCAATAAGAGGGAAAAGCTTTTTATTATTGTCATAGAGATATCAAAGAGCAGAGTGATTGAAGCTTTGCAGTCAATGGTACAAAATCCTGCCGCAGGAGTTATGTTTGTAAAAAACTCAAACAAGTCAATAATTGCAGCTGATAATAATGATTTAAACCAGCAGGTGTTTAACAAAATAACCAGAAAAAATAACGCGGAGGAAATCGTTGTAAATAATAACAGGTATCTGGCGGTTTCCTTGAATTCCAGCGTATTTGATTCCACACTGTGCAAATACCTTCCGGAGGATTCTGTATTTTATGCCCTGAAAAAGTACAGCAGCTGGTTTCTGCTGCTGACAGTGTCGGCTGTGGTTATTATAGTACTTTTTTCAATCTACATGTATAATTTCATCCATAAGCCTATCAGCAAGCTGGCCGCATCCTTTAAAAAGGTTGAAAAGGGAGATTTTGAGATAAATATTGAGCACAGGCACGATGATGAATTCAGATATATTTATCACCGTTTCAATGTGATGATTGAAAATCTTAAAGCTCTTGTGGACCAGGTCTACAAGCAAAAAATATTGGTCCAGAGGGCTGAAATGAAGCAGCTTCAATCTCAAATCAGGCCCCACTTTCTGTATAACAGCTTTTTTATTTTAAACACCATGGCCCGGGTAGGTGATTATGACAATCTGGAGGTATTTACTGAGCAGCTGGGTCAGTATTTTCAATTTATAACAAGAAACGCCGCCGATGAAGTTCCTATTGAAAAGGAGATCAATCATGCGAGGGTTTACTCGGAAATTCAGGCCATGCGCTTTTCAAATCAGATAAAAGTCAGGTTTGACCAGCTCCCCGATGAATTCAAGGACCTGGTTGTACCAAGACTTATTTTGCAGCCTGTCATTGAAAATGCCTTTGAGCACGGCCTGACAATGTCCAACGGGCAGGGACTTCTGGTAATCAGTTTTGAGAATAATGAAAACCAATACAAAATAATTGTTGAAGATAACGGAAACAATCTGGATGAACAAATACTCATCTCCATGAGGAGTTCCCTGGAGGAAAATTCCGAAAGTGGGGAGGTTACCGCACTGCAAAATATTCATCAGAGATTGAAACTCAAGTTTGGTTCCTCCAGCGGTTTGCAGCTGGAAAAAGGCGCACTTGGAGGACTAAGGGCTACAATTACAATCTTTATTGAAAAGGAGGATCAGAATGTATAGACTGTTGATAGTAGATGATGAAGCAATAATCGCAGATGGTCTTTGTGAGGTTTTGGGCAATATCAGGGAGGTTGAGCTGGATGTATACAAGGCATATTCAGGCCAGGAAGCCCTGAACTTACTCAACCGCACAAGAATTGACATCGTGCTCACCGATATCTGCATGCCGGAAATAACAGGCCTGCAGCTTTTGGAAACCATCCGCAGCAAATGGCCTGAATGCAAGGTGATATTTCTGACCGGACACAGTGAGTTTGAATACGTTTATACTGCTATTCAAAACGATGGTGTGAGCTATATCCTTAAAACCGAAGGTTATAATAAAATAATTGAAACCGTCATAAATACAGCCGGGAAAATTGAGGAGGATTTGAAGAAATCCGCCCTGGTAAAGCAGGCTCAGGAACAGATTGTAACCACAAAGAGCCTTTTGCAGACAATATATTTGAGAGGAATGCTCAATGACGAATTAAGCCTGTCGGAAATCAGGCAGCAGCAGTTTGATGAGCTGGAGATTCCTTTGTCTGTAAAGAAACAGGTAGTAATGCTGGCCGGAAGGATTGACGATATTCCGAAGGGGACTCCCTACTCGGTAAAATCCGAATGGTTTTTGAACATAAAGTATATCGCAGAAAAATATTTGTCTTCAAAAACATGCTTTGCATATTTGAACCATGACAACTCCACTCTCATATGGTTTATACAGCCTGCGGCAGATGAAGACGGACAGCCCGGCGAGGGGGCATGGAATGATATGCTCACATTTGTAAAGGGTGTTGCGGAATTAATGCAGGAATCCTTTTGGAACTCCACAGGCAAATCCATATCCTTTGTTCTCGATGATACACATGTGGGCTGGAAGGAGCTGCGGGACAGGTATTTTACTTTAAAGATGCTCTTAAACTATAAAATAGGCAAAGGTGAAGGCCGGCTTCTCTCTGATACTACTTTGCTTGAGAAGGATTTTCAGAATTCCTCTGTAATGGGAAAAGGCGGTCTGCCAAACCGGTACAGAACCGATGACCTGGCTGAAATACTTGAAAACGGGACAAAAGAGGATTTCCTCGCATGTCTTGGCAAACTGACAGAGAAGCTTTTGAAAGCACAGAGCATGCATGATATAGTGGCCGTTGAACAATATTTTGCCATAGCATTGGTTATTCTGTCCTATATCAACAAGTGGAATCTCACCGAAAAGATTGCCTTTAAAATAAGTATATACCAGCTGATGAACCTGGAATACCATGAATCCTGGAAATATGCCGTTGAGTATCTAAAACAGCTCGGAGGCATTTTGTTTGAGATACAGGAAGGTGAAGAGGAAAAAAGAGCACAGGATGTTATCGGGATTGTTCAGAAGCATATTAATGACAATCTTCATATGCAGGATGAAGTATCCCTTATTAGGCTTGCTGAAATAGTATATTTCAATCCGTCCTATCTCTCCCGCTTGTTTAAGCAGGTAACAGGAACGAACCTGTCCGACTATATCAGCGACTGCAGGATAAGAAAAGCAAAGAAACTGCTGGAGAGCCCTGATTTCAGGATTCATGAAATTTCCGAAGCGGTTGGTTACTTGAGTGCTACAAATTTTGCACGTTTCTTTAAAAAAGTTACTTCAATGACTCCTCAGGAGTACAGAGACTCAAAACTCATCAAGTAAAGAGATGATTTGAAAGTAAAGATATGAATATTGTTCGGTGATATTGCCGCCCTTATAATTTAATGTAGATACTGCTCTATTAAATAACATAAGCTCTACATAAAGGAGGAGGCAATTATGATCAGCGCAAAAAAGCTGAGGCAACTACCTCTGCATATCATGGTTATACCAGGGGTCATCATAACATTAATTTATCACTATATTCCCATGCTGGGAATTATCATGGCTTTCCAGAAGTTTGTCCCTGCCAGGGGATTTTTTAAATCAAAATGGGTGGGACTTGATAATTTCCAATACATGCTGAATTTACCGAATATCAGATCGGTAATATTTAATACTGTATTCATATCACTGATGAAAATCATTGTCGGTCTTATAGTTCCTGTAGTGTTTGCATTGCTTCTCAATGAAATGAGAAGAGAGCGGTACAAGCGAACCCTGCAGACAATTATCTATTTTCCCTATTTTCTATCGTGGGTAATCCTTGGAGGGATACTTATTGACGTACTTTCCCCTTCAAGCGGTATTGTCAACCAATTGCTCGGCCTGTTTGGAATAGATCCCATCTTCTTCCTGGGGGACGCAAAATGGTTCCCGTATACACTGGTTTTAACAAATACCTGGAAGAGTTTCGGATATGATACCATTGTTTACCTTGCAGCTCTTACAAGTATTGACATGGCCCTGTATGAAGCCGCATATGTGGATGGTGCGGGACGCTGGAAACAAACCCTGCATGTTACCATACCGGGAATACTTCCAATAGTTACACTTATGACTGTGCTTGCACTTGGAAACATATTAAATGCAGGTTTCGACCAGGTATTCAACCTCTATAGCCCGCAGGTTTACAGCACCGGAGATATTCTTGATACCCTGGTGTACAGAATCGGTCTTGTTGATGCACAGTACAGTGTGGCGACAGCTGTAGGTCTCTTTAAATCGGTAATATCATTTGTACTTATTTTAATTTCTAATAAACTGGCCAATAAGTATGCCGGATATAGAATATTCTAGGGAGGATGGGGTAAAATGAAGAATTATTCAACTTTGGGCTCTAGAGCATTTAGTATATTTAACTATGTATTTCTTAGTCTGGTAGCTTTCGGATGTCTTTTGCCGTTAATTAATGTCCTGGCAATATCATTCAGTTCCAAATCAGCGGCAGCGGCAGGTTATGTAAAACTTTGGCCGGTTGATTTCACACTGGATTCTTACGTCTTTGCTCTTAAAAAGCAGGAATTCCTGGCAGCCTTTTTGGTCTCTCTTAAGAGAGTGGGCCTGGGTTACATTGTAAATATGGTACTGACCATATTTATTGCCTACCCGTTAGCCAAGGAAAAATCGGAGTTTTCCGCAAGAAACATATATGCCTGGTTCTTTATTGTAACAATGCTTTTCAGCGGCGGTCTCATACCAACTTATATGGTTGTAAGGTACACCGGCCTGATGGACTCCATATGGGCGCTGATCATACCTAATGCAGTACCGGTATTCAATGTTATCCTGCTGATGAATTTCTTCAGGGGATTGCCGAAGGAAATTGAAGAAGCAGCCTTTATAGACGGCTGTGACTACTGGAGAACTCTTTTTAAGATTGTATTGCCGCTTTCGCTGCCTTCCATAGCCACTTTGTCGCTGTTTGTGCTGGTCGGTCACTGGAACGGATGGTTTGACGGTCTCATCTATATGAACTCAACATCCAAATGGCCGCTCCAGAGCTATTTGAGATCAATAATAATAAACGCCGACACTATGATGAGTGCCAGTGATGAAATTGCAACAATGCGGAATGTATCCAACAGAACCTTTAATGCAGCACAGGTGTTCCTGGCGGCAGTTCCGGTACTTGCGGTATATCCGTTCCTGCAGAAGTACTTTATGAAAGGTCTCGTAATGGGAAGCGTCAAAGGTTAAAAGTATATTTAGGAGGCTAATATGACTTTTTCGGAAGAATTTCACAATAATGTATGGGGAGATATTGGAAATAATTTATATAAAAATCCGGTTCTCAATGCCGACTATTCAGACCCTGACATAATTCGGATAGATAGCGATTTTTACATGGTGTGCTCGGATTTTCACTACATGGGGATACCGGTGCTGCATTCAAAGGATCTGGTGAACTGGACAATAGTAGGGCAGGTTTATGATCAATTGAATATTCACAGCAGATATGATGAGATGGATGGTTATGGCAAGGGAAGCTGGGCGCCTGCCCTCAGATATCATGACGGACGTTTTTATGTATACTTCTGCACACCCGATGAAGGTTTGTATATGAGCAGTGCAGAACAGCCCCAGGGCCCGTGGACTCCTCTGCATGAGGTAAAGAGAATTTCCGGCTGGGAAGACCCGTGTCCTTTCTGGGACGATGACGGCAATGCCTATCTTGGACACAGTACGGTAGGGGCGGGGCCCATCATAATTCACAGAATGAGTGCTGACGGAAAACAGCTTCTGGATGAAGGAGTTATAGCCTATGTGGGAAAAATAGCGGAAGGGACTAAAATATACAAACGAAACAACTATTATTACCTTGTTATTCCCGAAGGCGGAGTTGAAAAAGGCTGGCAGACTGTTCTGAGATCTGCGAACATATATGGACCCTATGAGAGGAAGGTCGTTCTGCAGACCGGCAATACAGATGTTAACGGGCCTCATCAGGGCGGTTTGGTGGAATTGGAGTCGGGGGAAAGCTGGTTCATGCATTTCCAGAGTGCAGGTGCGTTAGGCCGTGTGTGCCATCTGCAGCCGGTGACATGGGTGGATGACTGGCCGTTAATGGGGAATGAAGGTGAGCCGGTCAGTATATATAACAAACCAAATGTGGCCAAATTTTATCCGGTGACATTGCCCCAGGCCTCTGATGAGTTTGATGCTCCCGAACTTGGACTTCAATGGCAGTGGAATCACAATCCCGTCCGGGAAAAGTGGTCCCTGGCTCTGAGACCCGGCTGCCTGTCTTTGACTGCTATGAAAGCGAACAATATTTATCAGGCCAGAAATACACTGACACAAAAGCTGATGGGGAAATACGGAGCTATAACTGTAAAGATGGACACCAGGCATATGCAAGCCGGACAAACGGCAGGCTTATGCTATCTGGGGGGAAAAGAGGAAAACTGGGTCGCAGCTGCGGCTGGTGCTAATTCCTGCCGGATAAAAGCTGTAACCGGGGGTACCGTCTATTATGGACCTGAGATTAAAGCAGGGGAAGTCTGGTTAAAAACAATAGTGGACCTGGATGGTAAAACGGAATTCTATTTCAGTTTAAATGGACATGATTTCTATCGGCTGGGTGGATATTGTATGTTGAAAGAGGGCTTCTGGAAGGGTGCAAGAGTGGGCCTGTTCAGCTACAACACTGAAGCTGCGGCCGGCAGAGCCGATTTTGACTACTTCCACTATGATGTATTTAAGTAAGAGTTATCAATTTTTGTTTTAAAATTCTAATCAAAGTAAAGAGATGAATTGAAAGTAAAAATATGAATATTGTTTGAAGAACTTAGGGGTCCTATAATAAAGTTGAGGCCTCAGTAAACAAATAAAATCGGAGGGAACTTATGAAAAGATTTTCTTTAACCCGACTGGCAGCTCTTTCATTGGCAGCTATGATGACAGTTTCAATGGCAGCTTGCGGCAGTAATGGCAGCAAGACCAGTGAAGCAACCTCAAGCGGTTCTTCAGCCGCTTCCTCAACAGCAGCAGTTGATCAAAAACCTGCGGATCTTTTGGCTAAATACACACCTGAAATTGATTTGACAGCATGGAGATACCTTAACAACGGTATTGAATTTGCACCCGGTGATACTATCGACAACAATGTCTGGATGAAACATTACAAAGAAGACTACGGTATTAATCTTAAGTATGTTTGGACTGTTCCGGAAGAACAGTTTGACCAGAAATTGAATATATCTGTTGCTTCGGGAGACCTACCCGATATTATGTGGCTTAGAAACAAACAGTTGATTGAGCTGGCTGAAAACGACATGCTCTATGATTTGACAGATTTATATAAGAACAATACATCAGATTTTGTAAAAAGTATATTGGAGCAGGACAAGGCAAGCTTTGATTCTGCTAAAATAAACGGTAAGCTTATGGCGATACCAAGCACCGCGTCATCAGTGGACAATCTGCAGATTCTCTATATAAGAGCTGATTGGCTGAAAAACCTTGGTCTCGAAGTGCCCAAGACCTTACAGGAATTGTATACTGTGGCAGAGGCGTTTGCAAAGAACGATCCTGACAAAAACGGTAAGAACGATACCATCGGTCTTGCACTTGTTAAGAACTTCCTTGATACAAATAATAAACATGCATCGGCAGCCGGCCTGTTTGCAGGTTATCATGCTTATCCCAGAAGGTGGATAAAGGATGAATCGGGAAATGCGGCATATGGTTCAATCCAACCACAGGTTAAGACAGCATTGCAGGAGATGCAGAACATGTACAAGGGCGGTCTTTTGGACAAGGAATTCGGTGTCAAGGACAGGGCCAAGGTCACAGAAACAGTATCGGCCGGTAAGGTTGGTATTACCTACGGCGGATTATCCTCACCCGGCGCCTTCCTCAAGGATAACGCAATCAATGAACCTAACGCCGACTGGCAGGCAATAGAACTGGTGTCAATAGACGACAAGCCTGCAATACCTGTTACCTCAATGCCTGTCTCAAGATACTTTGCAGTCAGTAAGAATTGCAAAAATCCTGAAGCAATTATGAAAATCCTTGAAGATACTTGTGTGGGATACCAACCAGGTAATTCCCCGGAATTAAAGGCAAGAAATGACAAGTTCGGTGTAACTCCGGATGGTATAGCCGTATGGCAATATCAGTTGATATCAGTTGAACCGGCTCTTAAAAACCTTAACGCTCACAATAACGTAATAGAAGCTATCCAGAGTAAGGACACTTCAAAATTAAATTCTGAGGAAATGGGTTACTATGAAAAAATTCAGAAATCCCAGGCTGGAGACAGACAATTCTGGGGTGATGAAAGAATATTCGGCACACCTTCCAGCAGTGATGTCATAGGCAAATATGTTGACAGCAACAACCTGCTGACAAATCTGTTCTACGGTTCTCCCACACCTACGATGGTTGAGAAGCAGGCAACACTTGAAGCTATGGAAGATGAAGTATTTACAAAGATTATTATGGGTGCCTCCATTGATTCCTTTGATAAATTTGTTTCAGATTGGAAGAAACTAGGCGGTGACCAAATTACAAAAGAAGTTAACGAATGGTATGCACAGGCAAAATAATATGCTGTACTTATGATTAATTAAATGTATAACATGGAGGATGCGGCTGATTCAGCCGCATTCTTTTTAAGAGTATAGGAATTTATAACTTTTGGAACAGTAATGAGGCACTTATAATACTGAGTTTGAATGTGTACACCAGAGAATTCAAACATTAAATTTCTATACTCGGCGATTGGAAAGGGGAATCCCCTTCCCGGTTTAGAGGGGGTGCTCAGGAGCGTAAGCTCCGTCGAAGGGGGGGAGTAGTCCCCCATAGCGAACAAGATAATTTGCGTAGCATAGGCAGATTACTTGAGTAGGCGCAAGCGGATTTGCGAAGCAAATTTCTTGAAAGGGTAAAAGGGGACGTTATGCAAAAGACCGATTCCAAATATAACTCAGAAAAGATAAACAGATATGCATTGGTTACTCGTAACAGCCCGGTACTGGAAGCGCCGGATACAAAGGCTCCATTAACTGTGGGGAATGGCGAATTTGCCTTTACCGCCGATATTACAGGACTTCAAACCTTTTATGAGCAATACGAATATTTTCCCCTGTGTACAATGGCACAGTGGGGCTGGCATTCCTTCCCGGTTGAAAGGGATTATTCAAAACTGCGGCTTAAACAATATGAAAGCCATGGCAGGCTGGTGGGCTATGCCGCAGATGATACAGGTCAGGAGCAGCTGTTTAAAAATCTGAGGGAAAATCCTCACCGCCTGAACTTGTGTAATATTAAACTGAACCTAAAGGAAAACAACAGGACAGCAGTCCTGTCAGACATAAAGAATGCAAGGCAGAAACTGGACTTGTGGCAGGGCATACTGCAATCCGACTTTACGGTATTTAATGAAAGCGTCAGTGTGGAGACCTGTGCAGACCCGGAAATTGATGCCGTAAGCGCATGTGTGGGCTCAAATCTGGCCCGGTCGGGAAGGCTGGGGGTTGTATTTGCCTTCCCATATGGAAGTCCTGAAAAAAAGGCATCGGATTGGGGACAGGAAGAAGCGCATAAAAGCGAAATCGTTCATTCCAGCTCCGGCAGGGTTATTATCAAGAGAACTTTGGACCGGGATAAGTATTATGTTGACATTGTATTTGGTTCACATGCAGGAATAGAGCAAACAGGCTGCCACCAATTCACTCTTTCACCGGCGGAGAATACAGGCGAAATTTGCTTTACAGCAAGCTTTTCTGCCCAAATGCCTGCAAATACGCCAGGGGATTTTCATGAGACCAAAGGCCGCTCCTCAACTCACTGGGAAAAATTCTGGAGCAGCGGAGGAGCCGTCCAGCTGGTCAACTCTTCCGACAGCAGAGCTGCCGAACTGGAAAGGAGAATAGTTCTTTCGCAATATCTGACGGCTGTTCAATGCAGTGGAACTACTCCGCCAGCTGAGACAGGACTAACCTGCAACAGCTGGTACGGGAAATTTCATCTGGAAATGCACTACTGGCATGCGGCACAGTTTACACTTTGGGGAAAATCCCAGCTGCTGGAACGGAGTCTTGACTGGTATCTGAAGATACTGCCCCAGGCGGGGAAGGATGCTGAAAATCAGGGATATGAAGGTGCCAGATGGACAAAGATGAGTGACCCCGGCGGACTTAATGCTCCATCCAGCATAGGAGTACTTCTGGTGTGGCAGCAGCCCCATCCGATAATGCTTTCTGAGCTGTGCTACAGGGCCCGGCCGGAGATGGAAACATTGAAAAAGTATCGCAGCCTTGTAATGGAGAGTGCCGATTTTATGGTTTCCTTCCTGCATTATGATAACGAAACCGGCAGATATGTTATGGGCCCTCCTCTCATACCTGCACAGGAGACACATGCACCCGAAGACACCATGAACCCGACCTACGAGCTGGAATATTTCCGCTGGGGGCTTAAGACGGCTGTGGAATGGCAGCTGCGTCTCGGGGAGACACCGAACCCCCGGTATCTTGACGCAGCAGCAAAGTTGTCTGCGCTTCCTGCAAAGGACGGCGTGTATCTGGCCCATGAAAACTGTCCCGAAACCTTCACCAAAGCGCCCTTTAACCATGACCACCCCTCCATGCTTGCAGCACTGGGAGTCCTCCCGGGAGACACGGTGGACAGGGGGATAATGGAGAACACTTTAAAGCGGGTTCTTGAATGCTGGGATTTTGATTCCATGTGGGGCTGGGATTTTGCAATGATGGCCATGTGCTGTGCCAGACTTGGCCTTACATCACTTGCGGTGGATTTACTGCTGGCGGATAAACCTAAGAACACCTATGCTTTAAACGGCCATAACTCCCAGGCAGACCGAGAGGACCTGCCTCTCTATTTGCCAGGCAACGGCAGTCTGCTGCTGGCTGTGGCCATGATGGCCGCAGGCTGGGAGGGTGACGGAGGAAAATCTCTGCCGGGCTTCCCGGACGATGGCAGCTGGTGCGTTGAGGCAGAGGGTTTGCTGAAATATATTTAGTCATTTCTTAGTTAGTTTTTGTTTAGCCAGGTGTCGTTGGTGATAGGTTATACCAACCGCTGACACAGCAAGTTAAATTAATTCGTTGTACCGCTAATTAAAAAGGAAAGGTGATAAAATTATGAGCAGGCTTGTTAAAGTAAAAATGACGGATACAAATGATCAACCAATGCCGGAATACATATTAAACACTCTTTACGCAAGCGATATGTATTTTGAACCTGATATCCGTAAAAGCACTGTTATGTCCGACGGCACTGTTGAACTCCAGGTGGAAAGCCCGACCATTATGCTCCATGGACGTGTAAATCTGCCGCTTTATGGCAATATTTGGGTAATGGCCCATAATCACGGGGAAGGATATAAAAGCTCGGATTTTGCAGACGGAAGAAATTTTGATTTTGTTGCTGAAGCAATCGGAACCTATCTCTGGGAGGCTGAAAACTTTTCCAAGGGGATTATCCCCACACCATATGCAAGAGGACATTTCGATGCGGCAAAGGAATATTGCTCACTGGCCGGTGAAGATGTGGATGCCGGTTACTGCCGTTTAAAGGCCCTGTCGCATGCAGTGCTGGCAGCTGAGGCAATGTGTTATGAAACAGCACTTGCAAAACTGGCCGAAAAGCCGAGACCTGAGCTGATGCTAGGCTGCAACATATTCAAGCATGCAGGAAACGACCGGCATGGGGAATATTTCAAGGAGCTTTTCAACTTCGCAACAATACCTTTCTACTCTTACCAGCTGGCTCCCGAGGAGGGACGCCTGGATTTTGAAAGAAGGGATGAATTGGTGGATTGGTGTGAGGCCAATGGGATAACGCCAAAAGGACATCCCCTGTGGTTTGGACACAAGGAAACAAATCCTGCATGGATGTTCACAAAAAGTTATGAAGAGCTCTCAGAGTTTGCAAGGGATACAATCAAAAAGACAGCGGGCCGTTACAAAGGCCGCATAAAAGTCTGGGATTCCATGAATGAACCCCATGACTGGGCAAACTGCTTCAATTTTACTCAGGAGCAGCTTATGGAGCTTACACGTATCTGCTGTGAGACGGTACGTGAAACCGATCCTGGTGCAACTTCAGTCATAAATGTTTGCCTGCCCTTTGCAGAATATGTAGCAGGGAAATTTGTCTGCTACGGACCTGTTTTTGATCAGCCCGTTTCCCCTATGAAATTTTTCAGACGTGCAATAGAAAAAGGCATTGATTTCGATGTGGTAGGAATACAGCTTTACTTCCCGGCAAGGGACATGGTTGCCGTAAATCGTCTGCTTGACGTATATGCAGGCTTCGGAAAGCCCATCCACATAACCGAAATGGGTGTTCCAGGCGGGAACACAAGAGGACAGACTGACGACATCAGCACAGTTGATCCCCAGTCACAGATCGGATTGACAAAAGGCGGCTGGCATTCGGCCTGGAATGAACATGTTCAGGCCGATTGGATGGAACAGTTCTATACCATCGCAGCAGCCCGGCCCGAAATCAAGGCCCTGACCTGGTGGGATTCAATGGACCCTGGCTTTATGAAAACCAGCCCTTTCCTTTTTGAAGACCAGGTGCCAAGGGAGATGTATTTCAGACTCAAGTCGCTGAAGCACAGGCTGAGAGGCAGGCCGGACAATCTGAAAATCGGGCACTGATGATACTGCTTGAATTAAATATCAAAGTCTTAAAGAGTATGGAGGAGTTAAAAATGAAGTACGATAAGAATAATCTAAACATTGCCTATATCGGCGGAGGTTCAAGAGGCTGGGCATGGAACCTGATGAAGGATCTTGCCGTGGATGAGGAGATTTCAGGTACGGTAAGGCTGTACGATATTGATATGGACGCAGCAAAAGCAAATGAAAAAATAGGAAACATGCTTTCATCCCGTGCAGATGTACCCGGAAAATGGCAGTATAAAGCCATGGAAACTCTGAAAGAGGCACTCACCGGTGCGGATTTCGTAATAATATCCATCCTTCCCGGTTCTTTTGAAGAGATGGCTTCAGATGTCCATTTGCCGGAAGAGTACGGAATATATCAGTCGGTTGGCGATACTGTGGGACCGGGAGGGCTTGTAAGAGCTTTGAGAACAATTCCAATGTTCGTAGAGATTGCAGAAGCCATAAAAGCACATTCTCCAGAGGCCTGGGTCATTAACTATACCAACCCCATGACCCTCTGTACAAAAACCCTCTATAAGGTATTCCCGGCAATAAAAGCTTTCGGCTGCTGTCATGAAGTATTTTCAACACAAAAGCTTATGGCGGCAATGCTGAAGGAAATGAGAGGGATACAGGGCATCGGCAGAGAGGAAATAAAGGTAAATGTCATAGGCATCAACCACTTTACATGGCTCAATAGTGCGGCGTATCAGGGTGAGGATCTGCTGCCGCTGTACAGGCAATTTACAGAAAAATATGCCGAAGAAGGTTTTGCAATCGATGTAGAAGCGGATGCCGTACGCAACAGCTATTTTAACAGTGTTAACAAAGTAAAATTTGATCTATTCAGGAGATATGGGCTTGCTGCCGCAGCAGGCGACAGGCATCTGGCAGAATTCTGCCCTCCATGGTATCTGAAGGATCCCGACACAGCCAGGGAATGGGGTTTTGGTTTGACTCCCGTAAGCTGGAGAGTTAAGGATCTAAAGGACAAAATGGAAAAAAGCCGCCGGCTGCTGAGCGGTGAAGAGCAAATGGAGCTGCAGCACTCCGGTGAAGAAGGAATAAAACAAATTAAAGCCCTGGTAGGTTTGGGCGATCTGGTAACAAACGTAAATCTCCCCAATATGGGACAAATACAGGGCCTGCCTGCAGGGGCGGTAGTGGAAACCAACGCCGTATTTTCACAAAACAGCATAAGGCCGGTAAGTGCGGGACAGCTGCCCGATGAGGTATACAGCCTTGTTATACGGCATGTTATAAATCAGGAAACTGTTATAAAAGCTGCCTTCTCCAAAGATAAAGACCTGGCTTTTAAAGCCTTTGCAAATGATCCCCTGGTGAATATCGGCATTAAGGATGCCGGGAGATTGTTTGAAAGAATGCTTGCAAATACCCGGGCATACCTGCCGGGCTGGGAAATTGAAAAATAGTATTGAGAAAAAGTTGGTCAAAAGCACCAAAGAGGAATTTATTCCTTTTAATATGGTGAACCTGCGAGTATAATAAAGCATAGTTCAACAGTTAATTATTTTACTGTTGGCTGTGCTTATTATATTTTAAAATGGAATCATTGAAGGAGAAGAATACTATGGAATTTACAATTGGATTAACAGGCGAAGCATCAGTTCCGGTAGACGGCAGTAATACTGCAGAGACAATGGGCAGCGGGGAGCTGGAGGTTTTTGCGACACCCTCCATGATAGCGCTTATGGAAAAAGCAGCTACCAATGCTCTTAAGGGATTCATGCCGGCAGACAGCTCTTCGGTAGGAACAATGATAAATGTTAAACACTCGGCAGCCACTCCCATGGGGATGAAGGTAACAGCAAAGGCTGTACTGACAGAAGTTGATGGAAAGCGTCTGGTTTTCACAGTTGGAGCCTTTGATGAAAAGGAAAAAATCGGAGAAGGCATGCATGAGAGATTTATCATCAATATAGATCGTTTTATGGCAAAAACCAATGGAAAAATTTTGTAAAAGCTGTTGACGGCTTTTCAAATTTATGATTTAATAGACTCAAAGTCAATATTTTTATCCTTATCAAGAGAGGTGGAGGGAATCGGCCCTATGAAACCCGGCAACCACATTTAAACATGTACGGTGCCAATTCCTGCAGGCATGCTGCCTGAAAGATGAGGGGTGATCATTATATATTATAAGATAAATGACAAACCTCGAAAGAGGTTTTTTTATTGCCTTGAAATGGATAAAAACTGACCTCAGGTTAAATATTATAAAATGGAGGTATCAAAAGATGTCAAAGAGACTATTTACATCGGAATCAGTAACAGAAGGGCATCCGGATAAAATTTGCGACCAGATTTCAGATGCGGTATTGGACGCAATTTATGAACTGGATCCTCAGGCCAGAGTGGCTTGTGAGACAGCAGTAACAACCGGCGTGGTAATGGTTATGGGTGAAATTTCAACTCAGTGTTATGTTGATATCCCAAAGGTTGTAAGAAATACCATCAGAGAAATAGGCTACGATAGAGCAAAGTATGGTTTTGACAGTGAAACCTGTGCAGTGCTTACTTCAATTGATGAACAGTCGGCCGATATAGCTATGGGAGTTGACAGGGCTCTGGAAGCCAAGACAGGAGAGATGAGCGAAGCTCAGATCCAGGCAATTGGAGCGGGTGACCAGGGAATGATGTTCGGCTTTGCGTGTGATGAAACGCCTGAATTGATGCCCATGCCGATAACACTGGCACACAAGCTTTCCAAAAAGCTCAGCGAGGTTCGGAAGGATGGAACACTGGATTACCTCAGACCTGACGGAAAGTCCCAGGTAACTGTTGAATATGACGGAGACAGGCCTGTAAGAGTGGATACAATAGTTATTTCAACCCAGCATGGTCCGGATGTAAGCCATGAAATCATAGAAAGAGATATGATGGAGTTTGTAATAAAGCCTGTTATTCCTGCCAATCTGCTTGATGCCAATACCAGGTACTTTATCAATCCGACAGGCAGATTTGTGGTGGGTGGCCCCCAGGGCGACTCTGGATTGACCGGAAGGAAGATTATAGTTGATACCTATGGCGGTTACGCAAGACACGGCGGCGGAGCATTCTCGGGAAAGGATCCCACCAAGGTTGACCGTTCTGCAGCATATGCGGCAAGATATGTCGCCAAAAATATAGTTGCCGCAGGCATTGCAAGAAAATGTGAAGTTCAGCTTGCATATGCCATCGGAGTTGCAAAGCCTGTATCAGTTTTAGTTGATACCTTTGGTACGGCTGCCATTCCGGAGGAAAAGATTTCAGAGCTTATCAACAGGCACTTTGATCTCAGGCCGGCAGGAATAATAAAAACTCTCGAATTAAGAAGGCCAATCTTCAAAAAGACTGCCGCATACGGACATTTCGGAAGAAATGATGCAGATTTTACCTGGGAGAAAACAGATGTTGCCGAAATACTGAAAAAAGAGGCCGGACTATAAAATAATTCAGAAAAAGTTCGGTATAAACTTAAAAAATTTTCATGGAGGGTGTATTATCAGCCGTAAGGCAGAGAAACACTCTCTGTTTATGTGCATATTTTCTCTTTCCTGTTCATTAATTCTAAAATATTATGACCGGGTGCGGCATATAATATTAATGAAAAATAATATAATGACTGATTTTTATAAAACAACGGAAGATGAGATAAATACTAAAATAAAGAACGGGAGCGGATGAGCGATGTAGATTTCAGCATTTTGAGCAGATTCAGCGGAATTTCACTTTATATGGTTTGACACTCTGATAAAAATATTGTAAATTATTTATAAAAATGTAACAGGGGGGTTAATAATAGTATGGACGATAATCCTGAGGGTACGTGCAATCATAGTACGGCGTTCCGCTGGATATTACTTAATAACGAAATCATTAATAAAAAGAGCTATTTTAGAAGACTCTGACAGTCCTTGCCCTGGATTGGTGTGTCTTTTTTTATTACCTGGAAAATAATTTTTTATTAAGTTTATTCAGATGGAGGATGGAATAATTGTTTACCGAAATTTTTGTATTAGTAATACTTGTAATTATGAATGCTTTTTTTGCAGCTTCAGAAATTGCATTGATATCATTAAATGATAATAAGATCCGTTTGCAGGCTGAAGATGGGGACAAAAAAGCAAAAATTCTACAGAATCTTTTGTCCGAGCCAAGCAAATTTTTAGCTACAATTCAGATAGGAATCACCCTGGCAGGGTTTTTAGCCAGTGCATTTGCTTCAGAGACTTTTGCCGAACCGCTGGTTAGGTTCCTGGTATCAGTTGGGGTACCGGTACCTGAAGCTTGGCTTAAAACGGCATCAATGCTGGTAATAACCATGATATTGTCATATTTTACACTGGTTCTGGGTGAGCTTGTACCAAAAAGGCTGGCCATGAAAAAAGCTGAGCCTATCGCCAGATTTGTAGCCGGTCCGCTGCAGATTCTTTCGGTTTTAACTGCACCGTTTGTAAAAATGCTGACAGTTTCAACCAACTTTTTTGTGAGGCTGTTCGGTGTTGATCCCAATGCCGAAGAGGATCAGGTTACTGAAGAAGAAATCAGGATGATGGTTGATGTGGGAGAAGAAAAAGGCGCCATACATGTAAGCGAAAAATACATGATTAACAACATCTTCGAATTCAATAATAAGACCGTTTCGGATATAATGACGCACAGGACGGATATAGCGGCACTTCCCATAGATGCAAGTCTGCGTGAAGTTATTGATTTTATAAATAACGAAAAGTACTCCAGGATACCGGTGTATGAGGATAACATAGATAATATAGTAGGAGTAATGCATTCAAAATATGCTTTCAAATTTGTTACCAATGATGATATGTCAAACTTCAGCTTGAAAGAATTGATAAGGCAGCCTTATTTTGTGCCCGAATCCAAAAGAACTGATGAGCTTTTCAAGGAGCTTCAGCAAAACAAGACACATATGGCAATAATTATTGACGAGTATGGCGGCACGGCCGGGATTGTTACACTTGAAGATTTAATTGAAGAAATAGTAGGCAATATTTTTGATGAAGATGATGATGAAGAAAAAGAATTGGAAAAAATCGACGATAACACATTTATAATAAAAGGTTCAATCAGCCTGGATGAAGCGCAGGAGATTCTTGGAGCAACTCTGCCGGTTGATGACTATGAAACTCTGAGCGGTTTTATTATTGGGCAGATAGGCAGGATTCCTGAAAAAGGAGACGAACCCACCATAGAGTTCAATGAGTTTGTATTTAAAGTGGAAGAGGTGGAGGAAAAGAAGGTATCGAAGGTAAAAGTCTGCCGGGCCCTGTAACATATACCCGTTACACTTCATAAAATATGGTACGACAAATTTTAGGGAGTGATAAATATGGGTATAGACTACGCAATACTTTCACTTCTGGCCATATTTGGACTTATTAGTCTGTTTTTGGACATCTTTAAATTGATGGGCAGGAAAAAATACTTTGTAGAAAAAGCGAATCTGGTTCTTCTGGTTAACGACCAGGAGCAGCACATTGAAAGAATGGTCAGAGATGCAATGGAAAGCAAGTTTGTACGGAATATAGCCATAAACGGCAATTTTATAGTGGTCGATATGAACTCAAAGGACGAAACCTTGAAGTTATTGAGAAAGCTTGAAAATCAGTTCCCGCTTTTGGAGGTATGCTCCTTTGAGGATAGGGATTGCATATTCTATAAAAACAAAACTTCATAAATATGGGCCTACATAAAAATGAGAAATTCCTCCGGGGTGTATAAACCGCAGCCGGAGGAATTTTTTTTCTTATATGCTCTAATTCTTGATGGTGCGGACAAAATACGATATTATTTATAGTGAAAAGTAAGGTCGGTCACAGACCATTGGGTAAATATTATAATTTTACAGTGTGCACATGATTTGGCCGTTGGCACACAGATGGAGATGTTATGGCAATTGGGCAGTTTCAGCAGCAAAGATTTTCTTTTGACAGTTATGCTGTAGGTACGAACTTAAGCATCATCGGAAGATTTGATTATAAAATATATGAAAATTCGGAAAACGGGTACAAAATCTATACTTTTGACATTGAGAGAATAATAGATGAAGATGGTTTTGAACACGAGGCTGCCGATCAGATAAGTGTGACGGGCTATTACGAAGTCAATGAACACTGTGCCGTACTGCCCAGCAAAGTAACGGGTGTGGTGGCTGCCTACAGGGGAGAAAAGCAGCTTAAGGCCGATACTGTGGAATTTATTGAGCCTGCTACCGATGAAGGGATAATTTCCTTTTTGTCCTGCGGAATAATCAAGGGTGTGGGCGAAAAGACCGCAAGGAACATAGTATCGGGCTATAAGTCCGGTTCGGGCCATGTTGAGGGCTTTGGCAGCAAAACCCTTGAGATAATAAAAAACGAGCCTTTGTCCCTGACCAGGATAAGAGGAATCTCACCCGATAAAGCTAGAGTCATCCATGATTCCTATATGGAAAACATGGAGTATCAAAATGTCATGATTTTCTTTCAGAAGTTTGGAGTATCTTCTGCAAAAGCCATGAAAATATATAACACCTTCAAGGGCACATCCATTGCCATTGCCGAACAGAATCCCTATATGTTCGCAAATATCAGGGGCTTTGGCTTCAAGAGCTGTGATGAAATTGCAAAAAAGCTGGGTATTGACCCGCACTCCATATTCAGACTTGAGTCCGCGCTTAAAAGTGTACTTGAAACCGCGGAAGCCGACGGGCACTGCTATCTTTTCAAGGACAGGCTGCTGGAAATGACGGCAAAGGCATTAAGTGACGAAACAGATACCATATCGGCAGCCGAGCTGGAAGAAGCTTATGTCAGAATGGTTAAGACCGGCAACTTCGTAAATTTGACCTATTCGGAAAACCAGGAAAGTTTCGAAGCTGTGTATACAAAGGAAATGTATAAAATGGAGTACGAAACTGCCGTTGCCATCAAGGAGATAGTGCGCTGCCAGCCCGACGTACGGATGTGTCATGTAGACAAGCTGATTGAGGAATTTGAAGCCATCCGTGGTTTTGAACTCGAAAGTATGCAGAAGGAAGCAGTCAAGGCAGTTTTTGATACAAATCTGCTCATATTGACCGGTTCGGCGGGAAGCGGTAAAACTACAACGGTTGAGTGTATGATATATGTCCTGCAGAGATATTTTGAAAATCAGGAGGAAATGAGCTTCATGCTGGCGGCACCCACGGGAAAAGCCGCAAAACGGCTCACAGAAATCACGGGCTTTGAAGCTATGACCCTTCACCGCCTGCTGCAGTTTTCATATGAGAACAAAGGCTTTTTTTACAGGCAGGGGAATGAACTTCCCTATGATTTGATTGTAGTGGATGAAAGCTCGATGTTGAGCATAGACCTTGCACACGCACTGTTTACGGCTATTTCGCCCGGCACTGCTGTGGTTATGATTGGGGATACACAGCAGCTCCCGTCGGTTGGCGCGGGAAATGTACTGGACGATATGATTAAGAGTGGAATCATCAGGACCGTAAAGCTGAATGTCATAAAGCGCCAGGCTGACGGATCGGGCATCATATCCAATGCAAACAGGATAATTAACGGCGAAATGCCTGAAATCATAAATGAGAACAAAGATTTCTTCATTATAGAGGAAGAGGATAAAAACAGGGTTATAAAAAAGACTCTTGAGGCGCTGACCAGGCTGATGACCGGGTATAACTATACCATTGACGATGTGCAGGTGATTTGCCCCCAAAAGACCTCGGAAATCGGAACCTATGAAATGAACAAGGCCATTCAGGAGCTTATAAATCCGGCAGCCGCAGACAAGGCAGAAATAAAGAGGGGTAACAGCACCTTCAGGGAAGGTGATAAGGTTATCCACCTGAGCAATAACTATGAGTCGCCTCATTATCATAAAGATCCGCTTACCGGAAGGTATGTTGCTGAAGAAAACTGCGGCGTCTTTAACGGGGATATCGGAAGGATCATGGAGATATCTCAAATTAGTGAGGCCGGCGATGCTTCCGGGGATGACGACGTAAACAGTACAATTGCGTCTGAAAAAAGAGTTGCGGTTCAATATGATGATTTTATTATAATTTATCAGATAAATGAACTGGAGGAGATAGATCTTGCCTATAGTCTTACAGTTCACAAGATGCAGGGTTCCCAGTGCGAAGCTGCCATTATTCTTTGTCATATGAGAAATTATATAATGCTTAACCGCAATCTGGGCTATACTGCCGTAACCAGAGCAAAAAGGATGGCCTGCATAATAGGACAGAAAAAAGCCGTAAAAGTAATGGTATCCAATGTAAAAATAAATGAAAGAAATTCGATGTTATGTGAACTGCTAAGGATATAGATTTATGTCAAAAACAGGTACATCATAGTATAAATATGGGAATAATGTAATATTGCATAACATAACAAACTGATGTAAAATGAAATTAAGAATAACAGCGTTCCGTATATAGGAGGAGGGTACTTATAAGCCTGCTAGAGATTTTATTTCCTCCAAGGTGCAGCATCTGCAACAGTATATTATCACCGGGAAGTCCTATCTGTATATGTGAGCCTTGTGCTCTGGATATGGACTATTTTAATAATGGGGTCAATTTGCTGAACTTGCCTGAAGACCATGAAACCTATTGTGATGGGATGATATGCGTAGGTAAATACTGTGATTCTTTGAAAGATTCCCTGAGGAAATACAAGTTTGCCGGTAAACCTTCATACTACCGGGCATTTGGCAAGCTGATTGCATTAAAGGTTCAAAACACCGAACAGTTGGGGAATACCGATATTGTCATTCCTGTACCCATGCATAAAAGCAGGCAGAAACAGAGGGGATACAACCAGGCTGCTTTGATAGCCGGCTATGCAGCCAGTCAGTTGGGTATAAGGTTTGAAAACAACTTACTTATTAAAACCATGGAGACCCGGAACCAAAGCTTGTTAAGCAAGGCAGAACGGCTGGCAAACCTGGAGGGAGTTTTCAGGGTGGTTTTTCCAGAGAAGGTCGCCGGCAAAGATATTTTGCTGGTGGACGATATTATCACTACTGGAAATACTGCCAACCAGTGCAGCAAGGCTTTAAAAGATGCGGGTGCAAACAGGGTCATTGCAGGAGTTATAGCTACGACAAGAATGGATTACTGACATTTTACCTGTATATAACATTTAGTGTTAGGGGGAGAGCATATGCCGGATTTAAGAAACTGCAGGCGTTGCGGGCGAATGTACAACTATATTGGAGGACCACCTATTTGCCTGGATTGTAAAAACGCCGATGAAGAAGTCTTTAAAAAGATAAAGGATTATCTGTATGAATTTCCTGGAGCCACACTGTCTCAGGTCGCTCTGGACTGCGATGTAAGTGTGGAAAAAATAAAGATGTTCCTGAGAGAGGGACGTTTGGAAATTACCGATGGTGCAAATATTATTCTCGAGTGTGAGAGATGCGGCAAATCCATTAAAACCGGCAGATTCTGCAATGAATGCCAGAATCAGCTCCACAATGATATTTCCGGATCATATGTAAAACCTGATAAGGATGAAAAGGAAATAAAGAAGCCGGGTGTGGGTATGAGATACCTGAATAAAAACTTTTAGTTAATTGGCTAAAGCCGGGCTATAAACTTATGAATAATGAAACAGGGGACACTACCCCTGTTTTTTATTGTCTAAATATATGCTAATGCAGCAGATATTTCCTTATTTCCGGGCTTGTAAACTTTGTCCCGGGCTCTTTTTGATATTTCCAGTTATTAATTGAAAAGCAGTACTAAATAATTTTTTTAAATTGACGATAATAGATATAGTAGAATTTATTTTCTGTTATTGTAACTTAGAAGGCAGGTGTAAAAAATGAAAATCACAGGTGATGTTTACAATGTTTCCAAGATTTATGACTCCAAGAAACCGGTTGGAAAAATTGAAAAAACCAGTTCTGTGGCTCCCAAGAAGGATGTAATATCCATATCCAGCAATGCTATGGATTATCAGACCGTGACAAAAGCTCTCAAAGAAGTTCCTGATGTCAGGCAGAACAAGGTTGACGAATTCGCTCAGGCATACAGATCAGGAAGCTATGATGTAAGCGGGAGAGAAATAGTAGAAAAGCTTGGAAAATCTATTATCGATCAGAAAGCGTAATTATACAAAAAGCTTTTGCAGGGTTCTTAAAACAAAAAGCTAAAGATAAAATTTTTGACCTAATGAAATGCACGAATGTTCGGAGGTGTAAAATCAGATATGGAATCAGAATTAGTCAGACAGTTGATCAATATACTGAGCCAGGAAAATGACATATACGATACACTTTATAAGATTTCCAACAATAAAAAGGAACTTATTATTGGGGGGAAGGTTATTGAGCTGGAGAGCATAGTGAAAATAGAGCAATCTCTGGTTATAAAGATCTCAAAACTGGAAGATCAGAGGGAGAATATCGTTAGTGAATTGTGCAGGTTATTGGGTCAAAAACCGGAAGATATTACAATCTCGTTGCTGACTGCAAGACTTGGGGAAGTGGAAGCGACCCAATTAAAAGTATGTCAGGAAAAAATGCTTAAAAGTATCAATGCGCTCAAAGACAATAATGAACTGAACTCAAAGCTTATTAAAACCTCGCTTGAGTACATTGATTTTTCAATAAATATGATGACAAGTATTGATGCCGTAACCAATAATTATGGCAGCACCGGTCATTCGGGAGATACAAAAAAGAGAAATCTTTTTGATGTAAAACTTTAATTTTCTTATATTATAAGATTTTAAGACATAAAGATATAAAGTATTTTAATAATATATTTTTTGATATATTTTCAAAGCAATCTTTCTAATAGGGGGACCAGCAGACATGGCAGTGGGTTTTTCAAGTTATGACATAGCACGTTCAGGATTGTATGTCAGTGAAAGAGGTCTTGCAGTTACAGGACACAACCTTTCCAATGTTGATACAGTCGGATATACGAGGCAGCAGGCCATGATTGAAACAAGTCACTATATCACTGACTACGGCAAGAACGGCAAAATGTTTCAATATGGACTTGGTGCGGATATTCAGGAAACAAGACAGATCAGACATACGTTTCTGGATAATATATACAGACAGGAAAACACCTCACTGGGTTACTGGGAAACCAGAAGCAAAACCTTTCAGGACGTGGAGGCCATATTAAATGATCCCATGGGGGACGGCCTTCAGGAAGTTATGAACCAGTTCTGGGATTCCTGGCAGGAGCTTACCAAGACGCCTGAAAGCTTGACTACGAGGGCATTGGTAAGGCAGAGAGGCCAGGCGCTCACCTATTATTTCAATCATATAGGAACACAGCTTGACAAACTGCAGGCAGATCTGAACTCGGAAATAAAGGTGCGGGTTGATGAAGTAAATGATATTACAGGTCAACTGGCAAAGCTTAATTATAAAATAGCAACGGAAGAAATTGGCGGGGATGCCGCAAATGATTACAGAGACCAGAGAAATGTGCTGCTGGACAGACTTTCAAAGCTCTGTGACGCAGATGTTCTGGAAATGCAGGACGGACAGGTGGATGTTACACTTGGAGGCTATTACCTGGTATCCAAGGGAACTTCAACAAACTTGTACGTTGAAGCCAATCCAAAGCATGGAGAATATTTCTATCCCATGCTCCAGGGAACTAATACCGAAGTCAATATAAAGGGCGGAATACTCAAAGGATTACTCGAGTCCAGAGGTGAGGTGCCCGGCATAAAAGGAAGTTATGAAAACGGAACTCCCAAAGAGAAGGTAGATATAACCTTCGCCATCGATACATCCTATGGCTCGGGAACCGGTGCTGATGAATATCTTTCAAAGCTGAGAGATACGATTGACGAATATGTTGCAGGTTTAAAAAATTCCGGTGTTGATTTCAATATACGGTTTGTGTCCATGGGAGCAGGTTCAACTGTTTTCAATGGTGCGGTGTATGACAGGGATAATATAGATGCCTTCATAAATGACACTGCGGGATTGGACGCGTTATGCTCAGAGGCAGGTGACACTGACGCAAGTTTCGGTGCATTGATTTCAACACTTGAAGGTTTGAATGCCGGCGGCAGTTTCAGAGAGGATGCCGCGAAAGCAACATTTGTACTTACAAATGAAAGTGTGGACGGTAATGACGGAACTCCGGCAGAAGCAGCTGACTATATAAACAGGCTGAACGCCATTGGAATGAGGACATCGGTGGTGACCGGCAAGGATTATTTCAGTTCCGGCGTGGGAAACACCACATCAGGAAAATCTGAAATGGGCTGGAATACCATAGCAGCCGGTACAGGCGGAACCGTATTTGATATCGGAGCAGAAAATTTTAATAATGTAGTGGAATTTGTCAATGCCGATACCAGGAGAGCTGTTAATGCCAACAGCGGGAATATCCCAATTTCAAAGAACATCGTATCCGATGTGAAAATAAAGCTTAACGCAATGCTCAGCGGACTATGCAAGGAGATAAATTATCTGCAAAAGTCGGGATTTACGCTTGACGGTCAGCCGGGGGTCAACTTTTTTGAACCTATAGACGATCTCTTCCCCATCCAGATGGGTAACATAAAGCTCAGTGATGCATTGCTGAGTGATAACGGTTTGAACAATATCGTCACATCCGACGACAAGGATGCAAAGGGCGGAAACAGCATAGCCAGGTTGATTGCCAACCTCAGAGACCAGGATATAATGACGGATGTTACGGGGGTTGTCAGTATTGACGAATATTACAGGGCGGTCATACTTGATATAGGCAACGGAGGTTCTGAAGCCCTGAAAACTGCTGAGAACCAGACAACCATAGTACAGTCGGTAGATCAGCAGCGCAGTTCGATTTCAGGGGTTTCCATGGACGAGGAAATGGCAAATATGATGAAATTCAAGTTTGCATATGACGCTTCTTCAAGAGTTCTTAACATTATAGATTCAATGGTGGAAAACGTCATAATGTCCATGGGCAAGGTCGGAAGATAGGCAGCAGTGCATTAATCATTTGAGGAGTATTAATCATTATATTGTATTGTTCCTTAAAGTATAAATAATAAGTATTTTTACAGAAAACAGGTGAAAAAATGAGACAGAGCTTTTTCGGTCTAAATATTGCATTAAGTGGTCTTTATACCGCTCAGAAAAATTTGAATACTGTGAGCCATAACATATCCAATGCCACAACTCCCGGATATTCCAGGCAGCAGAACGTACAGACTGCCTCCAGGCCGCTTTCGGTTATGGACGGTACCGGCATGATTGGTACGGGCTCTGAGGTAACAGGGGTAAACAGAGTCCGGGATACATATCTGGATTTCAAGTATTGGAGTGAAAATACCGCCAGCGGTGAATGGAGCAAGAAACTGGAAAAGCTTTCGGAGCTTGAAGGCACGTTTAATGAACCGTCGGACAGCGGGTTTGTTAAGATAACGAATGATTTCTTTAATGCATATCAGGAACTTTCAAAGGATCCATCAAGCTCGGCCGTAAGAGCATTGGTCAGAGAAAAGGGAGTAACCCTTGCCAAGTATTTTAACAGCACTGCAACCCATTTTGAAAAAATGCAGGAAGATATAAATGATCAGATAAAAATAACAGTTGATCAGGTAAATTCACTGGCTTTCCAGATACAGCAGCTAAATAAGCAGATATACAGTTTTGAGGTTCAGGGGCAATCGGCAAATGATTTAAGGGACTCCCGGACGCTTTTGGTAGATCAGCTGTCCAAGCTGGTAAATATACAGGCTACCGAAGTTTCCTACGGTAAACTTCCTAACGGACAGGATGACATTCACTTTCTCATAACAGTGAGCGGAAAACCGCTGGTGGATCATTACAATGTAAGCAAGATGAAGGTTGAACAGAGAACGGACAAGTTGAACGCAGAAGATGTAGGAAACTTGTATGAGATAAAATGGGAAGACGGCAATACACTGAAGGTTACCGGAGGAGAACTCAGGGGACTGCTGGATGTAAGGGACGGCAAGGACGGAGCACCGTCTGAGGACGGTTCGTCTACCACACCTATTTATAAGGGAATACCCTATTACCAGAACAAATTAAACGAGTTTGTACGTGTCTTTGCCCTGGCCTTCAATGAAGGTCTGTCCAGGGATGAAGCAGGAAATTGGGTCAACGGCGTAGGACATGTTGACGGTTATGGACTTGATACCGAGTTGGAGGATGGTATCCCTCCATCCCAGAATGTTAGATTCTTTACCATGTTTGGTGACGGTGACAGACCTATATCTAGTGACAAGTTGGTGGATGGCTTGACATTGCCAACACCGCCGGCAGTACCAACACCGGCAGAAAATGCCCTGATAGTGGAGAGATATAACCGGATTACAGCCAAAAACTTTATGGTAAGCAGCGATATAATGGACAATACCGATAAAATCGCAACATCCGATACTCCTGGTGAAAATGGTAATACAAATATATTGGGTAAGATTATGGATATAAGGTCAAATCAAAGTCTTTTTAAAGAAGGAGCACCTGAGGACTTTATGAAATCTCTTGTAGCGGGTCTCGGTATTGACACCCAGCAGGCCGAGAGACTTTCAAAAGGACAGCTTGCAATTGTTCAGCAGGTGGATAACAGAAGGATGTCGGTTTCCGGAGTTGAACTGAATGAGGAAATGACGAATATGGTAAGGTTCCAGCAGGCATATAATGCCGCTGCAAAGATGATAACAACAATGTCTGAAGTATACGACACGCTTATAAATAGATTGGGAGTAGGCTAAACACTAAAGATTGACCAAGTCAAAGATATATGGAGGCTGCAATGAGAATTACAAATAATATGATGATTGCCAATATGACAAGGAACCTCGGCAATAATCTTACCAGATTGAATAATTACCAGAACCAGCTTGATACAGGTAAGAAGATACAGGTGCCCTCGGATGACCCTGTGGTTGCTGCAAGGGCCTTGAAGCTTAGAACAGATGTATCAAAGGTTGAACAGTACCAGAAGAACCTCGGGGATGCAGGCTCCTGGCTTGATGCCACAGATGTGACACTGGGAAAAATAGGAGATGTTCTCCAAAAGGCAAGAGAGCTCACAGAACAGGCTGCAAACGGGACGAATACTCCTGAGGAAACACAAAAGATCGGGTTGGAACTTAAACAGCTGAGAACCCAAATAATTCACCTTTCGAACTCAACTTATGCAGGAAGATATATGTTTTCCGGATATAAAACGGATCAAAAACTTATAGATGATGATGAAGCTTCAGCCAATTATGGACAATATATGATCAACGTTGATAGCAATGCTGAAAGAATGTTCTATGAGATTGGGGTAGGAGACAGCATAAACATTAACGTTGTGGGAGCTGACCTTTTTAGTAATGGTGCTGGTACATCGGTTACCGGCGATGTACCAGGTATGATACAGATGTTTGATTCTGTTATTGCAGATATGGATGCCGGAAATTTTCAACAGTTAAGCAATTCGTTATCGACATTTGATACACAGATAGGTAACGTTTTACGGTGCAGGGCTGATGTCGGAGCAAGACAAAACAGAGTTGACCTTTCAATTGACAGAATGAGCATCGATCTTGTCAACTTTACCGATCTGATGAGCAAAAATGAAGATATTGATGTTGCTGAAACTATAATGAACCTTAAGAATGAAGAAAATGTATATCAGGCTTCCTTGGCGGGTGGTGCAAGAATAATTCAGCAGACATTGGTTGACTTTCTAAGGTAAAATTGGAAGTATCAGCAGTCTTAGAGTATTGAACTTTGACACAAGACAGGTTGTAATGCACAGCCTGTCTTAAATTATACAAGGATGTGAATAATATGGGACTTTCAATCTATACAACCCCTGCTAAATTAGAGTACGAGAGCCGTCTTGCAAAATTGGAATTGACAACACAAAATGCCAGGCTTGAGCTGAGTCAGAAACCACCTGTGATAAATATTGATTCTGAAAGACCTGTAGTTATCATCAATCAGTATCCGTGTTTTGCAGAGGAAGGTTTAAAAAACAACTTTGATCTGATAAAAGAGAACTCTGATCTTGCCCATAGCAAAGTTATGGAGTATATATCCAAAAAGGCTCAGGATGGTGATGCCATGGCTAAAATAGGTCATAAAGCGAGTATAATGCTGGATATCATAAAGAGGGATTCAATAACTATGCATGAGTTTGACATAGGAACCATTCCCATGTCAAGACCTGAAATAGATGTCCAAGGTGGCAACTTAAGGTTTGATGCTGAGTTCCGGAATAATATCGGTGAAATTAACGGTGTAACAGGTACTTACACTCCATGGGAGTTGGATTTTGATTATATCCCGTGGAACCTGAATATCAGGGTTCAGTCATATGGCTCAATCGACATAAAATATACAGGGAATAGTGTTGACACGTACATATAAGATTATTATTACGTATGATTTTTATATAAGTTAATTTGGTTATTATATTTCTTAAATTTTTTTAAATTAGAAAAATATTATGATATACTGGATTATATAAGGGATAATTAATAGATTTTCTAGAATTAAGTATTTGGAGGAATAGACATGATTTTAGAGACAATTCATTTTGGTAAAATCGAAATAAAGGAATCTGATATTATTCGATTTGAAGAAGGAATAATCGGGTTTGAAGATATAAAGACATATGGCATAATAAACAGTGAGGATCCCGAATCGCCGTTCAAGTGGATTCAGGCAGTTAATAAGCCTGATCTGGCATTTGCGTTGGTTGATCCCTTTAAAATAAAAAAGGACTATGATTTTGAACTAAAGAATGAGTACGTTGATTCACTGGGAATCAAGGATGTGTCCGAGGTAAATATTTTTTCAATAGTTGTGGTACCTGAGGATATGAAAAAAATCAGTATGAATCTGAAAGCGCCAATAATTGTTAACAAAAAAAATAATAAAGCAGCTCAGGTAGTTCTTGAGACAGATAAATACACAGTAAGGCATTTCATACTTGATGAACTCAAGAAGCAGGAGGTGTAGCGATGCTGGTACTTTCCCGTAAAAAGGACCAAGGAATAGTCATTGGTGAAAATATAGAACTTACAATTATTGAAATACAGGGAGATCAGGTAAGAATCGGTATTAAAGCCCCCAAAAATGTTTCGATATACCGCACGGAGATATTTCTGGAGATTCAGGATGAAAACAAAAAGGCTGCCAGCGGCGGTATTGTGAAGCTGGATGAAATTATTAAAAATAAGGACTAATTGATTGAATAAACCAAAAGTATATTTATAATACTTCATAGTATTGTTTTTAGAGTTAAATATCTAGTCAGAAATATTTACATATTTCAATAAAATATTTTAAAAAAACTCTAAAGTCTTAGAAATTTCTTCCGATAATATAATAGAGAAACGAATTAAGATATAAATCTTTAAGCTATGGAGTGACAAATTAACAGTATATTTCTCTGATTTGATATCGGAGAAAACAAGATAATTTGTTTTAAGTAGGTATTATAGGCGTTGGCGTTCCCGGGAAGGTCATGCTTATTATATAAATTATCAATTTAATTATAGTGTGAAAAAGGAAGTTCACACTAACTATTTAAAATTCAAGGAGGATTTTTATTATGAGAATTAATCACAACGTTACAGCTATGAATACTCACCGTCAGTTGACAGCTAATACTGGTGCTTCAGCTAAGTCAGTAGAAAAATTATCTTCAGGTCTCCGTATCAACCGTGCTGGTGATGATGCAGCAGGTTTGGCTATCAGTGAAAAAATGAGGGGTCAGATCAGAGGTTTGGATCAGGCTACTAGAAATTCACAGGATGGTATATCATTAATACAGACTGCAGAAGGTGCTCTTAATGAGACACACTCAATTCTTCAAAGAATGAGAGAACTTGCTGTACAGGCTGGTAATGATACAAATACAGAAACTGACCGCACCCAGCTGCAGACCGAAATAACTCAGTTGCAATCTGAAATCAACCGTATAGCTGACACTACCCAATTCAATACAAAAACTCTGCTTAATGGTGATTTCGCTACGTCTGTAATAACTTTACAGGTTGGTGCCAATGATGGACAGACAATTACCTTCAATATCAAGAACATGAATTCAAATTCACTTACTGTTGATGGTGTACAATTAACAGACAACGGAACATGTAGTACAGCTATATCAAATATTGATAAAGCTTTGGATACAGTTTCTACTCAGAGAGCAAATCTTGGTGCTTTGCAGAACCGTCTTGAACACACCATCAACAACCTGAGTACTGCATCAGAAAACCTGTCAGCATCTGAATCACGTATACGTGACGTTGACATGGCAAAGGAAATGATGGAGTTCACTAAGAACAATATCCTTACTCAGGCTTCACAGGCTATGTTGGCCCAGGCTAACCAACTGCCGCAGGGTGTTCTGCAGTTACTCAGATAATAATTGGTAAAAAAGAACACATAATAAAAAATATCATGTCGGCAGTAAAGCTGGCATGATATTTTTTTAATAAAAAGAGGATGGATGATATGGTATATTTGTCTTTATGCATGATAGTAAAAAATGAAGAGAAAGTACTCAGAAGATGTTTGGATTCAGTTAAAGATATTGTTGATGAAATAGTAATTGCCGACACCGGTTCGATAGATAATACCATAAAAATAGCATCAGAATACACAGATCGTATATATAATTTTGAATGGACCGATAGTTTTTCAGATGCAAGAAACTTTGTGCAGTCAAAGGCTAAGGGTAAGTGGATATTGGTACTGGATGCAGATGAATATGTTGATAAAACAAACCTTGAAGCTGTTAAAAGGGAAATAAAGCAGTATGATAACGATATGGATGCGCTTGGTGTAACAATATATAATTTTACCGGTACCGGTGATCAGATGGTTCAGAATAAAAATTTACGTATATATAAAAATAGTAGGGAGATAAGGTATGAACGTGCAATACATGAAGCTTTAGTAAGGGTCAATGGACATTTAAAAACTGTAATGTGTGCGTTGAATATATATCATACAGGTTATTTAGCTGAAGTTGCCAAAAGTAAAGATAAAAGGTCCAGAAATACCCGTTTGTTAGAAAAACAGACACAAAAATCCGGCAACTCAAGTTATGACCAATTTAATTTGGGGAATGAGTTTTTTTCTGCAAAAGATATGAAAAAAGCTTTGGAATCATACCAGAAATCATATGCTTCAGACAAGAATTCCAGTTGGGCATCATTTGCGGTTGTTCAAATTATTATTTGTTTAATTGAATTGGCCAGGTATAAAGAAGCCATTTCGGTTATAGAAGATGCTGATAAAATCTGGCAGGATGTACCGGAATTTAAATACCTGAGAGGGCAGGTATATTATCTGCAAAA
>NZ_AORV01000026.1 GCF_000350485.1 Ruminiclostridium cellobioparum subsp. termitidis CT1112 | reverse complement strand
CAACAAGCGGGTTAAGGGAAGCGGAAAACAGTGAGTATATAATAGATCAAATCGGTATAAAGACAGGAATCAGGGTTGAGATAATCAATAATGCACAGGAGAGGTATTATAGCTATCTGGCTTTAAAAAATAAACTTAATGAGAAAAAATATCTTCATAACAAACCGGTTCTGGTTGTCAACATCTCCTCGGGGGGAGTGGAAGTGTCGGCGCAGAGAAACGGCAGGCTTATTTTTACCGAATATCTGAAGCTGGGTTCCCTCAGATTGAGAGAAATGCTGGCAGGCCTGGAGTCCATGTCTATTGACTATCCCAGGATAATGGAAGAATTTATTGAGAGCAAGCTTTACTTGATAAAGAGCAGCATAAGGAGCATGAAAATAAGGAATTTCATTGGCCTTGGCGGAGAGATGCAAACCATACTCGGTATTATTCAAAAGGATATATCACTTGCCGGGGAAGAGATTCCCCAGATAAAGACCGGTGTAGTGACCGATTTGTATAATAAGCTGAAAGGCATGAGTATAAATCAGATTACCGATTTTTATGATATAAGCAGAGGAGAAGCTGAAATATTGCTGCCCACTGTGATTCTTTTCAATTCCTTCATAAAGATGACCAAAGCGGAAGAAATACTGGCGCCGGCCGCTTCCCACAGGTACGGGCTCTTATACGATATTGCCGACAGAAGTACTTCCGGCGGAGGCAGTTCCAATTCCAATATAATAAATGCAGTGTGGAAAATTGACAAAAAAGTACGGTGTGGAATAAAAAACATGCCTCATATGTTAGTTAAAACAGCACTTTCCATTTTTGATCAAAGCCTTGAAACCAGCAAACTTGATATAAAGGACCGGCTGTATCTGCAAATAGCAGCCATCCTTCATGATGCCGGGAATTATGCCGGATTTACCAGGCATGAGAAGCAGACCTACAACATTATAAAAATGCAGAGTATTCTTGGAATTTCAGACGAAGAGCAGAAAATTATAGCAAATGTCGCTTATTACCACACATCAAAAATTCCGTCCAGGCTCCATAAGAACTATGTAGATCTCAATGATAAAGATAAGATCAGAGTGGCAAAGCTATCTGCCATACTAAAATTTGCCGAATCAATGGACAGCTCCCACACACAAAAAATCAAAAGACTGAAAATAAGTAAAGATAATGATCTGCTCACGTTTTATGTATATTCTGCCAGGGACATTCAGCTGGAAAAATGGTCGGTTGAAGAAAATGTTGATTATTTCGAAGAGGTTATGGGCATAAAGCCATATATACAAATAGTTAACAGTGACAATTAATTAAGCGTATAAATGGAGGCAATATGACAAATCAATTTGTTCAAAGTAAATATATAAACAGGGAATTAAGCTGGCTGGAGTTTAACAGGAAGGTGTTTGATGAGGCACAGGATCTTACAAATCCTCTGTTGGAGAGGCTGAAGTTTCTGGTGATAGCATGTGCGAATCTTGATGAATTCTTTATGGTCAGAGTTGCGCCTCTTTATGAGCAGGTAATTGCAGGCCTGGACAAGACCGATCCTTCGGGACTGACACCCGGTGAGCAGCTGGACAGGGTATTGACCAGAACACAGGACATGTTTTCGGATATTTACCGCTGTTACAATAGTTTACTTTTGCCTGAAATGAAAAGCCAGGGAATAATACTGGCCAAACCGGCGGATTTAACCGACAGCCAGAAGGCTTTCATTGATGTCTATTACCAAAAAAACGTGTATCCGGTTTTAACTCCAATGGTGGTTGATCAGGGCAGACCCTTTCCCCTGATTTTAAATAAGACACTGAACATTGCCATCCTTGTGCAGGATAAGGAGGACTCGGAAGGGGAACCACTGTTTGCCACCGTCCAGGTTCCGTCGGTCCTCAACAGGCTGATAGAATTACCCGCAGCAGATGAAAACAAGTATTTCATTTTGCTTGAGGACATGATCAGGATGAAGCTGGATTCCCTGTTTACAGGACATAATGTAATATCCTCCAGCTGCTACAGGATAACCAGGAATGCCGATCTTACACTGGATGAGGAGGAGTCGGAGGACTTGCTGAGCACAATAGAGGATTCCCTGAAGCAAAGAAAATGGGGCGCGGCAGCAAGACTGGAAGTGGAACAGGACATAGAGGAAAACCTTTTGAGAATCCTGGAGGAGGAAATAGAGGTAAGCCGGGATAAACTGTTCGCTGTGGACGGGCCTGTGGATCTTACGTTGTTAATGAAGGTTTATGAGATAAAAAACTTTGACAACTTAAGATATGTACCCAGGCCTCCGGTACAAAATGAGGATTTTGAAAATTGCGAGGATATCTTTGAGCTGATAGCCAAAAGGGATGTCCTGGTCCATCATCCCTATGAAGCGTTTGATCCCATAATAGAATTGATAAGGCAGGCCGCAACTGATCCGGATGTTCTGGCCATAAAACAGACTTTATACAGGGTAAGCGGAAAATCCCCCATTATTGATGAATTGATCAGGGCGGCCGAACAGGGTAAACAGGTCACGGTACTTGTAGAACTGAAGGCCAGGTTTGATGAGCACAATAACATAATATGGGCAAAGCGCCTGGAAAAGGCGGGATGTCACGTCATATACGGTCTTGTGGGGCTGAAAACCCATTGTAAGGTCTTATTGATAGTAAGACGGGAGGAAAACGAATTAAAAAGATATGTTCACATGGGCACTGGCAACTATAATGATGTGACTGCAAAAATTTATACCGATTTGGGTCTTTTTACCTCCAACCCATATATGGGGGCCGACGCTTCGGCTCTATTCAATATGCTTTCAGGTTATTCAAAGCTTACGAACCTTTTTAAAACGGCAATATCCCCCCTGAATATGCGTGATAAATTTATGAGATTGATTAAAAAAGAAGAGGAGAATGCCACAAGAGGCCAAAAGGCCAGAATTATTGCAAAAATGAACTCTCTTGTTGATGAAGGCATAATAAATGCACTTTACAGTGCCTCCTGTGCAGGTGTACAAATAGATCTCATTGTGAGGGGAATATGTTGTCTGAGACCGGGGCTTCCGGGAGTATCGGAAAATATCAGGGTGATGAGCATTGTCGGCAGGTATCTGGAACACAGCCGGATATACTATTTTTACAGTGGTGGCGCTGAACTTGTCTTTCTTTCCAGTGCCGACTGGATGACCAGAAATCTTGACAGGAGGGTTGAGCTTCTGTTTCCTGTGGAGAGTGAAGAGGCCAGGGAAAAGGTATTGAAGATTGTTCAGCTATGCTTGAAGGATAATGTGAAGGCCAGGGTTTTAAATCCGGACGGTGGGTATACAAAGGTCAATGCAATCAATGGAGAGGACAGGTGTGACAGCCAGCAGATCTTCTGCAGAATGGCTGAAACAAAGCCGGAATACCGGGCTTGAGCTTCAAAATGACTTAGAAATAAAACAATATAGTAGATTTTTTAACGAAAAACTACTTACAAATAAAATAATTATGGTATAATAAATGCTGGTATTTAACAGCAAATAACACCATTAAAAATGGCTAATGAATTAAAATTTTAAAATAGTTATGTGAAGGGGGAACTCAAATGAATTACTCACATGAAGTAGAAAATATGTGTGTTGTTAAAAAGGGTCCAGATCATGGTCCTGCGCCAATACCTGAAGAGGGTAAGTGGGTAAAAGCAAAAGAAATCAAAGACATTTCAGGATTGTCACACGGTATAGGCTGGTGTGCACCTCAACAGGGAACCTGTAAGTTAACTTTGAATGTAAAGGATGGTATCATCGAAGAATCATTGGTTGAAACAATCGGTTGTTCAGGTATGACCCATTCGGCAGCTATGGCAGCTGAAATCCTGCAAGGTAAAACTATTCTTGAAGCTTTGAATACCGACCTTGTTTGCGATGCTATAAATGTTGCAATGAGAGAAATATTCAAGCAGTTGGCATATGGCAGAACTCAGTCGGCTTTCTCGGAAGGCGGTCTTCCAGTAGGCGCAGGTCTTGAAGATCTGGGCAAGGGCTTGCGTTCACAGGTGGGAACAATGTTTGCAACAAAGGCCAAGGGTGTTAGATACCTTGAAATGGCTGAAGGTTACATATTGAACATCGGACTGGACAGTGACAATGAAATAATCGGGTACAAGTTTGTACACCTTGGAAAAATGATGGATATGATCAAAAAGGGTGTAGATCCCAAGGAAGCTTATGAGAAGAACATAAGCACATACGGAAGATTTGCCGAAGCGGTTAAAGTAATTGATCCAAGACACGAATAATTAAAGAGAGAGGTGAATACTGTGGTTAGATTTGAAGGTTATGAAAGAAGAATAGCTCAAATAGAAAAATGTTTAGCCGAGTACGGATTCAAAAGCCTTGAAGAGGTTAAGGATGTCTGTACTGCCAGAGGTGTAGATGTGGATGCAATTGTTAGAGGAATACAGCCGATAGCATTTGAAAATGCAGTATGGGCTTATACTCTTGGTTGCGGTATAGCAATTAAAAAAGGCGTAAAGACAGCTGCCGAAGCTGCGGAAGCAATAGGACTCGGATTGCAGGCTTTCTGTATTCCCGGCTCGGTTGCAGATTCAAGAAAAGTGGGTATAGGCCACGGAAATCTTGCAGCAATGCTTCTTAAAGAAGAAACCAAATGCTTCTGCTTCCTTGCAGGACATGAATCCTTTGCGGCTGCCGAAGGTGCTATCGGTATAGCAAAGACAGCCAACAAGGTAAGAAAGGAACCGCTCCAGGTTATATTGAACGGACTTGGTAAGGATGCCGCTTACATAATTTCAAGGGTAAACGGTTTTACATATGTTGAAACAGACTACGATTTCTCAAACAACACCTTAAACGTTGTCAGGACAAAGGCTTATTCTAACGGAGACAAGGCAAAGGTTAGAGTATACGGTGCAAATGACGTGCTTGAAGGTGTAGCTATAATGATGAAGGAAAATGTTGACGTTTCCATCACCGGTAACTCAACCAACCCGACCAGATTCCAACACCTGGTTGCAGGAACTTACAAGAAGTGGTCCCATGAGAATGGAAAGAACTACTTCTCGGTTGCATCAGGCGGAGGGACAGGAAGAACCCTGCATCCTGACAACATGGCTGCAGGTCCTGCTTCATACGGTCTGACCGACTCAATGGGCAGAATGCACGGTGATGCCCAGTTTGCCGGTTCATCTTCAGTTCCTGCCCACGTTGAAATGATGGGCCTTATCGGTGCCGGAAACAATCCAATGGTTGGTATGACGGTTGCCGTTGCAGTTGCTGTGGAAGAAACCGCTAAATAAGAGGTTTTATAAAGATTCATACGAGATTATAAATTAACAATGTATGTCATTTTGGAGATATTATGACGTGCATTGTTTTTTTATGGACTTTTTAATTGTATAAGGGCAATATATTCTATTTACAAAAGGCAGTATTTGTATTAAAATGTATAATGATTTGAAAAATTTACATAAATTAGCAATGGGTTTATTGAATAAGGAGTATAAAGAGTATAAATGTTTGACACTTTACTACAGCACAGCATATTTCAGAAAGTTATAATGAATACATTATTGGTCTCTATTCCGGAAGAATTTTACTTTGTAATGTTTGTATTAATACTGGTAGGGGAATTTGAATACTGGAAGGAACCGGGCTGTAAAAGGCTTATAAATAAGTTTGACTATTTTAGAGTATTCCTTCCCACCGGTGTTGTTGCTCTATTATCCAATATTCTCAGATATAACGGTTTAGAAGGTGGAATATATCAATTCATACCTCCTGTAGTGCTTTACATACTGATAGTATTAACCAATGACATTTTTGGGGATGCAAGTTGTATGAAATGGATGGGAAAAGCCTTTATATTCCTATTGATCGGTTTTATTTCAATCGGGTTGTCGGAATTTATTTATATGCCGTTTGTACTGTACAGCACCGGACTCACTATGGAGGAGATATGCAATGACTTCAGACTTTACTTCGGGTTGTCCCTGCCGGCAAGAGTGCTGCAGTATTCAATACTTTTATACTTTGTATGCAGGAAAAGAACTTTGCTGAAAGGACAGATGTTCAAGCATATCTTTTCAAATACTAAACTATCAGTCATATTCTCTTTGTTTGGGGTATTTAATATAGCGTTCATGTTCGTAATGTATAAGGCCGTTGTGTATGATAAAGCTCTTGTGGCTATTCCACTGGCTACACAATTTGTTGTCGTTATCGGCATAGTCCTGTTTCCCATTGCGAATATAATAAGTTTGCTGTTGAGCTCCTATTATATCAGAAATTTGGAGGTTAATGACAAAAAGGGCGCCACTGATAAGCTGGAAAGCTTATATAAAGAAATTCAATTGTATACAAATAATGGAGAATATGATAATATTATGTGGAAATTGAATGAATTTGGCATAGGCATTAAGGAAGTATCAAATAGTCTGTATAAGGGTAATACAACAGACTACCGTAGGTAAGTTTAAGAGTATAAGGAGGGATGACAATGAAGATATTCTTTTATAGCATCTTATCAAGTCTTTTGTATATTATAGTATTGTTGTTTGGAGTAAAGCCAGCTTGCATGTGGGGATTCCACCAGCCAAGAGTACCAAAGATCCAATAGGTATTAGCCGTTCCCTTGGTGCCTATACCAATTTAATACAGGCTTTATATTTTGCCATGTTTTTTGTTTCGGGATATAAAGGGAGAACCTTATGCAGTTAATTGCGGGGTTCTCTTTTTATATGGAGAACATGGCGGCCGAAAACGAAAAAATCGTATCTTATGGGCTGACGTGCGGAAAAATAATGTATAGTCAAAAAGCTTGAAGGTTTAAACCTGTTAATATGCAAAAGTTAAGATGAATTGCGGTTTAAAGACGCTATAATACGGGTATTTCGAGTTATATATCCCAAAGTATTTTTAAAAATGATATTTTTATATTGAAAGCCTGCAAAAATAATGATAAAATTATCTTAATTTAAGCAAGGACGCTTAACATTCTTATGTTAAGCGTTTTTAATTATGTTTTAGCACGCTACAGTGTTAGAAGAGAAACATGCTAGATAAAATAATGAAAAGAGGGATTTATCATGAAAGGAAACAAAAGAGTATTAGCTCTGGCTTTATCGGCTGTTTTGACCCTGACCGGTCTGGCTGGCTGCGGACAGAGCGATAAATCTGCCGGTTCAACGGCGGGTGCATCAGGCGGAGGCGCCAAGAGTAGAGCGCAGGACACAATCATTTATGCACAGGGTGCAGATCCGAGAGGACTTGATCCTGCACTTGTGGATGACGGTGAATCAGGAAAGGTCATAGTAAACATTTATGAAGGACTGTTAAAGTATAGCAAGGATTCGACACAAATCGAACCTTCTCTCGCAGAAAAATGGGATATAAGCAATGACGGACTTACATATACCTTCTATCTCAGGAAGGGTGTCAAATTCCAGGATGGAACCGATTTTAATGCCGAAGCGGTGAAAATAAACCTTGACCGCCAGCTGCCGCCCAAGGTTACCGAAGATATGGTTTATGCAGGTTTCGTATTTGGTTCGGTAAAAGATGTTGAGGTTGTTGATGACTTGACTGTTAAAATCAACCTGACAGCTCCAAGCACACCATTCCTTAACAATCTTGCCATGTGTATGGGTGCGCCTATGATAAGTCCGAAGGCGCTGGAGGAGAACGGCAACAATGTAAACGAACATCCGGTCGGAACAGGCCCATACACCTTCGTAAGCTGGACAAAGGGTCAGAACATAGTTCTGAAGCGCAATGACAATTACTGGGGTGAAAAGGCTGTAACTACCAATGTTATATTCAAGTTTATCCCTGATAATTCGGCAAGAGTTGTTGCACTTGACAACGGAGAAGCCGATATCATCGACGGAATCGATGCAACAGTAGTACAGCAGATCGAGGGTTCAGGAAACAAGATATATAAGGCACAGGGCATGAACATAAACTATTTGGCCTACAATACAACCAGAGCTCCTTTTAATGATGTAAAGGTACGTACGGCAATTTCTCAGGCCATTAATGTTCCCGAGCTTGTGCAGAGCTTATACCAGGGTTATGCAGAGCCTGCGACTTCAGTACTTCCAACCTTTATACCGGGATATGATGCAAGCATAGCACAGGTTGCCTTTGACCAGGCTGCTGCCAAAGCAGCGCTTGCCGGTGCGGGTGTCAACAAGCTGCATATAATCACATACACAAACCCAAGACCTTACAATACGGCTAATGGCCAGGCTCTTGCCGAAGCAATCCAGGGTTATCTCAAGAATGTTGGTGTAACTGCAACAATTGATGCTTTTGACTGGACAACCTACAAGGAAAAGGTTAAAGCGGGAGATTATGATATCTGTTTCTATGGCTGGATAGGCGATAACGGTGATCCGGACAACTTCATGAACCTGATGGCCGACAAAGATCCAAGAATGAATGTTGCACGTTATGACAACGCGGCATACAAGGAGTTGATAGCAAAGGGACTCACCATACCAAACGGTGACGAACGTAACAAGGTTTACACCGACCTTGAAAAAATGGCTGCAAAAGAAGCTGTTTGGCTTCCAATATCTCATGCTACGACGCTTGTTGGTTACAGGAGCAATGTAAAGGACTTCAACTACCATACCACAGGAGTTATATTCCTTTCCGAAGCTTCCAAAGACTAATTGAGTTATATTTGTAACTGACACAATTTTGTGCGTATATGCTGCCAGAAGTGTGACCTTGCACTTCTGGCAGATATTATTTTGCAAAGATATTAGGGAAAGGTTGTTAAAGATGTTAAAATATATAGTCAAACGTATACTTATGCTGATTCCGGTACTTCTTGGAGTCTCTGTCATAGTATTCCTTATAATGCGTGTATTTTCTCCAGACCCGGCTCCCATTGTCCTGGGACAGCATGCGACAGCCGAAACGGTAGAAAAATGGCGTGAAGCAAACGGCTTGAATTCTCCCATATATATTCAATATTTTGATTTTATCAAAGGTGCTTTTACCGGAGATTTCGGTACCTCCTATTACACCAAGACTCCGGTAATGAAAGAAATAATGTCGCGTTTCCCGGCTACAATAGAACTTGCAATAGCAGCAATTATACTGGCATCAATAATAGGTATCCTGATTGGTGCCATTTCAGCTGTAAAGAAAAATTCTATTTTTGACAATTCCGGAATGATTCTTGCATTGATCGGTGTGTCCATGCCCATATTCTGGCTCGGTATTCTGCTCATAATCCTGTTCTCGGGCATATTGCACATATTACCCTCGGGAAGCAGAATTGATCCGCTGCTGCAGCCGTATGGCGGTACAGGCTTCTACATGATTGACACCTTGGTTTCAGGTGACATGGAAGCCTTTGTTGATGCGGTAAAGCATCTGGTGCTGCCTGCTCTGGCTCTTGGAATGTATTCCATGGCTATCATAACAAGAATGACCCGCTCCAGCATGCTGGACACCTTGAACCAGGATTATATCCGTACTGCCAGGGCTAAGGGCATAAAAGACGGGAGAGTGATCACCCACCATGCGCTCCGGAATGCAATGATACCGGTTACCACTGTTATCGGTCTGCAGCTGGGCTCACTTCTGGGCGGAGCAGTGCTCACCGAGACTGTTTTCTCATGGCCGGGCATTGGACATTACACTGTTGAATGCATACTGAAATCGGATTTTCCCGTAGTTCAGGGAATTGTATTGCTGATTGCATGTATTTTTGTGTTGATCAACCTTGTAGTAGATATTATCTATGCATTTCTTGATCCAAGAATTAAATTTTCCAAGAAGGAGGCTTAACTTTATGAAACTTAAAGATTTAAAAGCAGAAGTTGAAGAAAATTCATTACAGCAAGCCCTTCCTCTTGAAAAACCGGAATCCCGGCTCAAGGAAATGTGGGAGGCCCTGCGTGAAAATAATGCTGCCGTAGTTGGCTTGTGTATTATACTTTTTCTTATTCTGGTTGCCATATTGGCACCGTTGATAATGCCTTACGATCCAAACCTGTCCGACATGAGCAAGAGCTTTTTGAAGCCGGGCCCGGACCATTGGTTCGGCACCGACCAGCTGGGCCGTGATATTTTAAGCAGGATAATATCAGGTGCCAGAATATCTCTTACCGTTGGATTGAGTGCTGTGGTCATATCCCTTACCATAGGTGTTGTGCTTGGCTCCATAGCAGGTTACTTTGGAGGCAAGGCAGATATAATCATCATGCGTTTTATGGATATGATGCTGGCCATTCCTTCCATTCTCCTTGCAATAGCTTTTATGGCCGCACTTGGAAAGGGAATTGACAAAGCGGTTATTGCAATAGGGCTTGTTTCAATTCCCGAATACGCACGTATAGTGCGGGGAAGTATCCTTTCGGTAAAAGAGAATGACTATGTACAGGCGGCACGGGTTATCGGCAACAAGAACAGCAGGATAATTTTTAAGCATATTCTGCCGAATGTACTTTCTTCCATTGTTGTAAGAGCAACACTTGGAATCTCCACTGCAGTACTGGACACTGCCGCCCTTGGATTTTTGGGCCTTGGAGTACAGCCGCCTGTTGCGGAGTGGGGCGATATGCTGGGACGTGCAAGGGGCTTCATTTTTACCGCACCGTATACCCTCATTTTTCCGGGCCTGGCAATTACAATCACAGTATTGGCATTCAATCTTTTGGGCGATGGTTTGAGAGATGCTCTTGATCCGAAATCCAGAAAGAATTAAGGTGGTGCAGACATGTTACTTGAAGTTAAAAATTTAAAAACAGAATTCAAACTAAAAAAAGGTGTAGTCAATGCTGTTGACGACATCAGTTTTTCTTTAGATAAAGGTAAAATACTTGCAATAGTAGGTGAATCGGGTTCGGGTAAAAGTGTCACCTCCCTTTCCATAATGGGCCTGCTTCAGGACCCCGGCCGCGTAGCGGAGGGTGAAATCCTGTTCAAGGGCAAGGATTTGCTTAAGATGAGCAAGGCTGAAAAGCGTTCGGTACGCGGAAATCAGATTTCAATGATCTTTCAGGAGCCCATGACTTCCTTAAATCCGGTTTACAGGATCAAGGATCAGATCATGGAAAGTATTATGACACATATGAAGGTTTCCAAAAAGGAAGCTCTCAAGCGTACCATCGAAATGCTGGAGATAGTCGGAATACCCTCGGCTGAAAAGCGTGCCTATGATTACCCTCATCAAATGAGCGGAGGTATGAGGCAAAGGGTTATGATAGCTATGGCATTGATAGGAAATCCTGAACTCCTGATTGCCGATGAACCGACAACTGCGCTGGATGTTACCATACAGGCCCAGATACTGGATCTGCTGTACCATATGCGTGAAAAATTCAATATGGCTGTAATGCTTATCACACATGACCTGGGCGTGGTATCCGAAGCTGCCGACCATGTTATAGTAATGTATTGCGGCAAAATAGTCGAAGAAGCAGATGTGCGTTCACTGTTTGAAAATCCTCTCCATCCCTATACACTGGGTTTGCTTCGCTCCATTCCAAGACTCGAGGATGAGAACGATGAACCTCTCTATATGATAAAGGGTATGGTGCCAAATCCTTTGAACATGCCGGCAGGCTGCCCGTTCTCCGACCGCTGCGACAGTTGTATGGACCGCTGCCGGAAGGAAATGCCCCAACTGGTGGAAAAGGATGGGCACAAGGTGCGTTGCTTCCTTTATGAAGATGAAAGACAAGGAGGTAAACGAACATGAGTGAAGTTCTGGTTGAAGTAAAAAACCTTAAGAAGTATTTCACGCTGGATCATGACTTTTTCGGCCGTCCCACCTCGGTATTAAAGGCCACCGATGACGTATCTTTCAGTATCAATAAAGGTGAAACCCTTGGTCTGGTCGGTGAGTCGGGTTGTGGAAAAACCACCATCGGAAAGATGCTGGTAAACCTTTATGAACCCACAGAAGGGCAGATTATATTTGAAGGCACGGATCTGACAAAATTGTCTGAAGCCAAGCGCCGTGCATACAGCAAGGACATTCAGCTTATTTTTCAGGATCCCTATGCCTCATTGAATCCGAGAATGACAGTGGGTGACATCATTGCCGAGCCAATCAGGATTAATAACCTGCTGCCAAAGGAAAAGATTGAAAGCAGAGTAACTTATTTATTGAATTGCGTAGGTCTGGCAAATCATCAGAGAAACCGCTATCCCCACGAATTTTCGGGAGGACAGCGCCAGCGTGTGGGCATTGCCCGTGCACTTGCCGTGCAGCCCAAGCTGATTGTCTGTGATGAGCCTGTATCAGCACTGGATGTGTCAATACAGGCACAGGTTCTCAACCTGCTGGATGAACTGAAGGAGGAATTCCGACTCACCTACCTCTTCATTGCCCACGGACTGAATGTGGTGAAGCATATCAGTGACCGGGTAGGCGTCATGTACCTTGGGAGGCTGGTGGAAATGGCACCAAAGAAGGAGCTGTATTCCAATCCGATGCATCCTTATACACAGGCGCTACTGTCGGCCATACCCTCGGTTGATCCAAACACCAAAAAGCAGAGGATAATCCTCTCAGGTGATGTGCCAAGCCCAATCAACCTCCCTGAGGGCTGCCGCTTCTGTTCACGCTGCTTTAAGAAAATCGAAGGCTGCGACAGGGATGAACCTGGCTTGAAAGAAGTTTCACCGGGGCATTTTGTAGCCTGTAAGCTGTATTAAAAATATCACTTGAATATAAGTTAACCTAAACCGGCACAGCAGGTCAGGTTAACTGGACCAGAAACCTCCTGAACACCGGCCTTTTGAATGTTCAGGAGGTTTATTTGCGTCAAAAAACAGACTTATCTCAGAATGGTACGTAAAGTATTATGTTGCAGCAATAATATACCACTCAACAGGAGAAAAATGATGAACAAAACTGACTTATTAAAGGCTAACGGAAAAACAGGATTTTTATATAGACTGTTATTCATACTGATGATACCTGCGGCACAGGGGTTGTATTTTCTAATCAACCTGACTACTACAAGGGCATATGACATCACCATATTTCTGGATAAATACATACCTTTTAATGAGTGGTTTATCCTGCCCTATGTATTCTGGTATTTTTATACCTTCGGCGCATTGGTTGTTCTGGCGTATAAAGACTGCAAAACCTATTACAAGCTTTTGTTCAGCATAGTTACAGGGATGATGGTATGCTTCGCCGTATATTTCATATTCCCCACCACAGTGCCCAGGCCGCATGTGCCGGGTACAAACCTCCTTCAGAAAATGGTTCTGATGATTTACGGCAATGATAAGCCCTACAACTGCTTTCCAAGCATTCATATGCTGGACACCCTGTTGATCACCATGTTTATATTCAAGCATAACAAAAACCTTATACTAAAGGTAACATCAGCCGTCATATGTGTATCCATATATATGTCCACCTGGTTTGTAAAGCAGCACAGTATTCTGGATGCGGTTGCCTCCACTATTTTAGGGATTATACTGTTCCTGGTGTTTGAAAATGAGTATGTTATCAGAAAACTTGAAAATTTGCGTGAGATATTGACCCTGCAGAAGCGGGTGAAGGGATTGTCGGAATAAAGAGAATCTTATTATAATTCATGCTTTCTTTACCAATAAGCAAAAATATTATATAATTCTTTTATTGTATAAATATTAATTATTTGTATAATTAGAGAATATATAATATTTTTTTATTTTCAAGTATATCCGGTCAGCCCGGCATGGAGGTCGCAATGGGGTTTAAAAGAGAAGAACTGAAAGAGGCACACCGTATTGTTATTAAAGTGGGAACATCCACATTGACATATGAAACCGGAAAAATAAATTTCACAAGGATAGACAAGCTTGCAAGGATCTTATCCGACCTCTCAAACCAGGGGAAAGAAGTGGTCCTGGTTTCTTCAGGGGCCATTGGGGTGGGAGTGGACAAGCTCAAGCTGCCCGAAAGGCCCAAGACCATACGTGAAAAGCAGGCCGTTGCGGCTGTGGGGCAGTGTGAACTCATGCACATGTACAGCAAATTCTTTTCCGAGTACGGGCATATAGTGGCGCAGATCCTTTTGACAAGAGATGTGGTGGGTGACGAAACCTGCAGCAGAAATGTTGTTAATACCTTTGAAACACTGCTGGCAAAGGGCATAGTACCCATAGTCAATGAAAATGACTCTGTGTCAATAGTAGAGCTCAAAGCCGGACAGAAAGATACCTTCAGCGAAAATGACACCCTGTCGGCCATAGTCGCAAAGCTTATAAGAGCCGACCTTCTAATAATACTTTCCGATATAGACGGCTTCTATGATTGCGATCCGAGAAAGAATCCCGACTCAAAGATGTTATCTGTGATAGAGGAGATAACTCCCGAGATAGAGTGCTACGCAGATGGAGCCGGAACCAAGCGCGGGACAGGGGGAATGGTTACCAAGCTCAAAGCGGCAAAAATAGCTACTAAAGCGGGGGTTAATGTGGTGCTTACCAATGGCAGCCATCCTGAATCAGTTATGGACATTATAAACGGTGACGAGATAGGAACCGTATTTGTGGGAAGGGATTAGTCAAAGAGCAATTATACGGACAAAGGAATTAAAGGTAAAATGTACCCTGTAAAGCAGTCATAAAAGATTGTTGCTTTACAGGGTTTTCCGATTTTATGGCATATCAGGGAAAGATAAACATGAATGACGGACAAATGGAAATGGAACCGGTGAACTTATGAAGAAATGATATAAAACCTAAAAAAACAGCGTAAAAATGTAAATACTTACCCTTAAAAAGCAAATATAATTTTCAGTATGTGGGCGAATATCTTTTGATACCGTGCACATGGAGAGTTATAAAACGATTGGGGGGGTATTGTTGAAAGGATTTTTAATTATTGGCAGGAAAAAATTTAGTAAAGTGCTCATTTATATGATTATTTTCGGTATGTTGATGACACTTTTTCCTGTAGCTGAAGTACGGGCTGAAACCGGCCCTTTACCGGTTTACGCTGAAGATTTCAGCGACGGTACTGCAGACGGCTGGACAACGTACAGCGGCAGTGACCCTGGCAGACAGTGGGACTGGTCTGTAAATCCTCAAAACCAGTATACGGTTTCGGGGAATACCGGAGCAAAGGCCATAGCCGGAGGCACCGATTTTCAGGATCTGGTTTACGAGGCGGATATTCAGGTAGAGGGTTTCAATGATGATAACTCGGGGCTGCTGTTCAGAGTCTCGGAGCCTTCGGGGAATGCCGGCAACGGATTCAACGGCTATTATGCCGGTATCCGGGTTGACAAAAAGCTGGAACTTGGGCGTGTCACCGGAAGTAATACCTGGAAATCCCTGGTGGTAACAGACCTGCCAACTTCCTACGGGCATATGAAGATCAAGGCTGTTGGAAACGAGATACAGGTATATTTTAATGATATGAGTTCTCCAAAGATTCAATACACAGATAATGACGGCAGTCAGATAACCTCTCCGGGTGCTATTGGTGTCAGGACGTACTGGGGAACATCCAATATTGACAATATCCGTGCAAGGGAATATTCACACATTGAGACTCAGGCTCCGGGTTTCAGCATACCGGAAGGGGCCTATAATGATCCACAGACAGTTGAGATAAGTGCTGGTGATGGTGCTGTCATACATTATACCACAGACGGAAGCATGCCCGATTCCAATTCCCCTGTGTATAGTTCACCCATTCAACTGGAACGGTCGGCTATTGTAAAAGCCTATGCCGAAAAATCTGGAGAAATGGTTTCCGAGATAGCGGCAGCTACATATATTATCGGCAGTATGACTCAAGGCTTCAGTGATGATTTTGAGGATGGCAGTGCCGACGGCTGGACAACTTACAGGGGACTTGACAACAATGAGGGAATTTGGTCGGTGTCGGCAGGAAAGTATATCCTGAATAAGCCGAAAGGAGATAAGGCATTGGCAGACGGTACATCCTACAACAATTTCATATTTGATGCGGATGTAAATCCCGGAACAGGCAATGACAGCAGCGGACTTATTTTCAGATGCAGTGAACCGGGTGACGGCTGTGACAATCTGAACGGATATTTTGCCGGAATAAATGTAAACGGTTATGTTCAGATCGGAAAGATGGACTCCAATGCCAATAATGGAAACGGCGGCTGGAAAGAGCTTTACAGGGCTGTTGCAAATGTACGTGCCAATCAGGATAACCATATGAGAGTATATGCAAACGGTTCGCATTTTTATGTTTTTGTAAATGGAGAGCCGGCAGCAGATTTTATTGATACCGATTATCCGGACGGAAGTGTTGGCGTAAGGGGCTGGAATGTCAATGGAAATGTAACCTTCGACAATATACGGATAACCGGAATGGACATGCTGCTGGGTAGTGTCGAAGCTCCGTTCTTTACTCCTGCTTCGGGGGCATTTGAGACCTCACAGCAGGTGGAGATCTCCTGCAATACTCCCGATGCCGACATCTACTATACCGTTGACGGCAGTATGCCCACTACGGCATCAACTGTTTACAGCGGTGCCATCACCTTGAATGATACCGCCACAGTAAAAGCAATTGCCGCAAAGGCGGGAATGCTGGATTCACAGGTGCAGAGTGCCACATATACAAAGCTCTCGGCCAGTTTCTCGGAGGATTTCAGCAGCGGAAATTATAATAAGTGGACCCCGTACGGAGGAACCTGGAGTGTGAGCGGCAATACATTACAGGTTGCATCAGGACAGGGCTACAAGGTAATGGCAAAAAACACCGAGTTTTCAAATGTAAGCTATGAGGCTGATTTGAAAATAACCGGCGGAACGGGAGATGCAGGTATACTCTTCAGGGTAACGGGAGCCTCGGTGGGCGGTGACAATGTTATCGGCTACTATGCGGGGATCAATGCCGGAGGAGATGCTGTGATCCTGGGGAAAATGAATAATAACTGGAACGAATTGACCAGGGTGCCGAAAACAGTAGATATTAATAAAACCTATCATTTGAAGGTAGTTGCCTATGGAACCTTGATCAAGGTTTTCCTTGACGATATGGCGACACCGGTAATCAGCTTCAATGACAATACTTATACCCGCGGCGCAATCGGGCTGAGAATATATAATGCGTCTGTAGCCTTTGGGAATATACATGCCGAAACCTATGCCGCACCTGTGCTGATAGAAAGCTTAAAGACCGCTCAGGTCACCACCAGGGCAAAGGTGGCACCAATAATGCCTGAACAGGTGACTGCGCTGCATAACAACGGCTCGGAACAAAGCGTGAACGTGACATGGGATACCATAACAGCGGATAAGTATGAAAATCCCGGGAGCTTTACCGTGGAAGGAACAGTTGACGGAACGGCTCTGAAGGCAGCGGCCAAAGTAACGGTGGCCGCCGCGCCGCTTGCTCCCGGAGAGGCTTTGCCGGTAGCAAATCAGGGTCCGCTTGTAAAGACTCCGTTTATTCCGCTTCCCCTTGGATCCGTCAAAGCAGACGGGTGGCTGCTTCAGCAGCTGCTGCTCCAGAAGAGCGGAGCCACCGGACATGCTGAAGAAATATACAGTGAGCTTGGCAGCAACAGTGCGTGGCTGGGAGGAAAGGCCCCGGACTCCGACTGGGAACGTCCGGTATACTATGTAAAAGGGCTGGTGGCGCTTGCCTATACGCTGGGGGATACCGAACTGCAGGATAAGGCGGCCAAGTGGATTGAATGGGCACTGCAAAGCCAGAAGTCTGACGGCTCCTTCGGGCCCTCCACAAGTGCCGACTGGTGGCCCAGAATGCCTATGCTATATGCAATGCGGGATTACTGCGAAGCGACAGGCGACCAGAGGGTCATAACCTTTATGACAAATTATTTCCACTACCAGGCGGCAAATTTGACGGCACGTCCCTTGACGGACTGGTCCAAGGCAAGAGTGGGGGACAACATTGATACTGTTTTATGGCTGTATAACAGGACCCGGGAAGAGAGTCTGCTGGATTTGGCAGACACGCTTAAAAACCAGGGTTACGATCATACAAGTATATTTTCAAACGACAATTTCTTTGGGTTTGGTTCCGATTTTCATCCGAACCATAATGTAAACGTATCCGAGGATATAAAGATGCCTGCCATATATTATCAGAGGTCGGGCAGCGAGGCGGACAAAGATGCCTTCAGGCTTGGCGACAGCCATCTGCTTAAATACCATGGACAGATCACCGGTATGTCGTCGGGCACTGAATTCCTGGCAGGACCCGGCTCAACACAGGGTGCCGAGCTGTGTGCCATTGTTGAAAGAATGCAGTCAAATGAAGAGGCCCAGATGATATTGGGTGATCCATATCTGGGAGACCAGCTTGAGAAAATTGCATTCAATGCACTGCTCGGAGCAATCAGCAAGGACTTTAAACTTCAGCAATACTACTCTCTGCCCAATCAGGTCCAGAGTGTAAACGGCCCGCACGGGCACAGACAGGATTATGGAAACGGCCTGCAGCCAAGCCCGGATTCAGGTTTCCCCTGCTGCCGGTTTGACATGCATATGGGCTGGCCCTACTACGTGAAAAACATGTGGGCTGCCACCGATGACGGCGGCATAGCTGCAATGGCATACGGCCCAAGTAATGTTACTACTAAAATCAACAATATACCGGTTACCATCACAGAGACTACAAATTATCCTTTTGAGGAACAGCTCCGGGTTACTGTAAATACCTCTGCTGATAACCAATTCCCGCTTAAGCTGAGAATACCCGAATGGTGCGGGCAGCCTGTTGTGGAGGTTAACGGGACTGTTCAAACGGGAGTGGCTTCGGGAGAATATTATACAATTGACAGGACCTGGACAGACGGAGATGTTGTTACGCTCAGTTTGCCAATGGAAGTTAAAACTTCAACACAGGTCAGCAATTCAATCGGTGTTGAAAGAGGCCCGCTGGTCTACTCATTGAAGATAGGCGAAAACTGGAAGAAGGTATCCGAAAGAGTTGCAGGGTATGTTGAATACGAAGTATTACCCACAACAGACTGGAACTATGGACTTATTACAGACAGCAGTAACCCGGCTGCCTCCTTTACCGTCAATAAAAGTCAGATGCCGGAGAACCCTTTTATACAGGAAACAACACCTGTTACTCTGACGGCAAGAGCCAAAAAGGTGACGTCCTGGAAACTTGGCCCCAACGGAATGGATGCCGATGAGGTGCCTTTGGGACCTGTAATTTCGGCCATGCCGGAGGAAAATGTGACGCTTGTACCCTTCGGCGCTGAAAATATCAGGGTTACATACTTCCCGAGGATTGCGGATTCCACCACTCCAATGTCCAAAAAGTATGAAGCTGAGGATGCGGTATTATCAGGCGGCGTCAAAGTGAACAACGGAGGGACCGGCTATTCAACAACCGTTTCCAATGGCAGATATGCCGGAAATATTGATAAGGCTGACAGTTCGGTACTTTTCAATAATGTGTATGCAAGAGAAACAGGTACCTATACCCTTGAGATAGCATACGCATCAGGCTGGGCGGGATATTCCACACATAAGCTGACTGTCAACGGACAGGCGGCGGGAAGTGTAAAATATTCTCCCATAGACGGATGGGGCAAATTCAGCAGAATTTATGTGCCTGTAAACTTGAATAAGGGAAATAATACAATACAGCTCACAAAGGGTGAGAATTTTGCAGAACTGGACTATATAGCGGTACTGAATGCAGAGGATACTTTTGCAGCCCCCGTACAGAAGATAACTGTCAGCGGCCTGGGCGGAGCTGCTGCAATAACTGCCAGAGGCGGAACTCTCCAGATGACGGCAGACATTTTACCTGTGGATGCAACAAACAAGGAGATAAGCTGGTCTGTAGAAAATGGCACAGGCAGGGCTGCAATTGATCAGACGGGCTTATTAAAGGCTGCCGCAAACGGAACCGTAACTGTCAGGGCAACTGCCAGGGATGGAGCCGGTGCATCGGGTACTCTGCAGATTGTAATATCAGGACAGCCCGTATACATTCCTGACTTCAGTGAGGATTTTGGGGATCAGAATACGGACAACTGGACTGCATACGGCGGCTCGTGGAGTGCAGCCTCCGGAGCCTGCACCGTCAATCCCGGAGACGGCTATAAAGCCGTTGCAAACGGAACGGATTTCAGCAACTTTATATATGAAGCTGATGTGGCTATAAGCGGGGGAACAGCAAGTGACAACGCCGGACTTATATTCAGGGTCAGTGAGCCTACTGTGGGCGCCGACAACCTGAAGGGCTATTATGCCGGAATATGCAATGACGGAAAAGTACAGATAGGCAGGTTTAACAACGGGTGGAAAGAACTGGCTGCGGCTCCCTTTGCAGTCGAAGCCAATAGGACATACCACTTTAGAGTGGAAGCAAATGGCCCTGAAATCAGTGTATTTGTTGATGACGTCTATGTGGCAGGTGCCGAAGACGGCATGTGGTCTCACGGGGCAATCGGCATGCGTACCTGGAGAGTAAATGCAAAATATGACAATGTAGCTGTTTACATCATCAGGCCTGTAGAAAGCATAACACTGGATAAAGAAACCTTAACGCTGGAGGCATCGGGGACAGCCCAATTGACTGCAACAGCCGGCCCCCATAATGCTACAGACAGAATGGTGCATTTCACCTCGGACAATGCTGCGGTTACCGTGTCAGATGAAATTTATAATGAAGAGACAGGTATGACAACAGTGACTGTTACGGCCGACAATACCGGCAGGGAGGCTATTACAGCCTCAATAACGGCGGCTGCGGAGGACCGGAGCGGCATAGCTTCAATTTGTAATGTGACAGTAAAGCCTCCTGAGAAAACAGCCGTAAATAAAATAACCGTATCAGGAGAAAATGGTGTAAATATTATATCAACAAAGGGCGGACAGCTGAAGATGCATGCTGCGGCAGAGCCGGAAAATGCTGAAGACAAGTCTGTGACCTGGTCTGTTCAAAATGGAACGGGCAGCGCTGTCATAAATGCTAGCGGTGTTCTGACGGCGGTAACCGACGGAACAGTGACGGTTAAAGCAGCTGCGGCAGGAAATCCTGCAGTGTGGGGAACCTGCACTGTAACCATATCCGGTCAAAGCAGCAATCCGGGGGACTCCGGATCAGGCAGTCCGGGCGGCGGCAGCGGTAATGGGAATAACAGCGGAAGCAGCACCGGAAGCAGCACCGGAAATTCAGTTTCAGGCGGAACACAAACACAAGCCGCTTCCTCACAGGTTGCAGTCAAGCCTGTATTGGGTGCCAACAACACCGCACTGGCAGCTGTAAGCGCAGCAGAGCTTGAAAAGGCATTTAATGCCGCTAAAGCCGACAGCAGCGGAATTAAAACAATTACACTTGAGGTTGCAAAGGTTGAGGGTGTTGGCGCCTATACCGTTGAGCTTCCGAAGCAGGTGCTTGCAACAGCCGGTCCGGCCGCCAGAATAAAACTTGCTACAGCTGCCGGAACAGTAACAGTCCCCGGCAATATGTTCGAAAATGAAGATGTGAAAGGCAGTACAATACAGATTACTGTGGGAGCGGCAGATAAGGCGTCCCTGACCGGTGAGCTGAAACAGAACGCCGGCAGCAGACCTGTTATTGAGCTTAAGGCCTCTTCAGGCGGAAATGAACTGAAGTGGAACAATCCTGAGGCCCCAATAAAGGTAGCAATTAAGTACACACCATCAAAAGAAGAGCTTGCAAACCCTGAGCATATCACTGTATGGGGTGTGGACGGCAGCGGCAGAGCAGCTGCAATACCGGACGGAAGATATGATGCCGCGGCAGGAACTGTAAGCTTCACAGCTGAACGCCTGGGCAGGTACGCAGTGGTGTATGTGGAAAAGACCTTTACCGATATCGGAGGATACACATGGGCCAGGAATGCCATAGAGGTAATGGCAGCCAAGGGTATAATAAGCGGGACCTCCGAAACGGCATATTCACCTGGGAAAAGTATCAGAAGGGCGGATTTCATGCTCATGCTGGTAAAAACACTGGGCTTGAGTGCAAAGGTGGATGGCAACTTTGAGGATGTGAAACCGGGCAGCTACTACTACGATGCCGTAGGAACGGCAAAGAAGCTGGGAATCACCAGCGGAGTGGGTGACAATAGATTTGATCCTTCCGGGTATATATCCAGGCAGGATATGATGGTACTTGTCGAAAGAGCACTTAAGGCAGCCGGAAAGCAGGTATCTGCCGGTTCTGCAGCAGACCTGGCAAGCTATAGGGATACAAACAAAATATCAGGTTATGCAGAAGACGCAATATCAGCTCTGGTCAGAGAAGGGCTCATAAAGGGCAGCGGAAATATGATAAATCCCAGAGCCCAATTGACAAGAGCAGAGGCTGCTGCGGTGATTTACAAACTGTATTACAAGTAGAATGACATTTATAACTACATTGTAAAAGTCAGTTGGAAAAAGTAATTTAACGCTGAGAGGCGGGACATGGGAAAACGGTGTCCTGCCTCTCAATATTTTTTAATGCATGGTAATTAATAAGTTTCTATAAAGAAATCCGTCTGGAACCATGTTCCGGACGGATTTCTTTTGGTGCGCCCGGTATGGGCACAGGCTATTTTGATTGAAAAGTATATCATATTAAGGTATTACATCCATCCCATCATCCGGGAGTTCCTCAATGGGTAAAGTTTCCCCTCCAATGGGAGGTACTGTAAATCCATTTCCGGTCTGGTTTTCATTTCCGGTATTTGATGATGAGGCAGGGTGTGATGTCAAGGCATTATGGATTGTACAGTACTCACCCTGCGGAAGCTCGTACATCCAGTCCTTGATTGCTGTGGCCAGGGATTTGTTGCTTGGATCCTTTGGAAGATATGGTACCGGCCTCCGGATGAATACTTTTTCCTGAACAAGATTAGGAGGGCAATATTCGGTGGCCAATAAAGGTCTGCCATAGATATCCTTGCTTGATATATCAACCTTTGCCAGAATGTGAACGTCACATTCATCTTTAGGTTCGGTTCCCTTTGCAAAATATTCGGTACTAATCCGGCTGCCTCTTGGATCACTGGCACAGTAGGGGCCGGGAAGCTTGCCGGAATCGATGCAAATGGATTTTTTCACTATGCCCTCTGGAGCGGGATCAAAATCCTTCACTTCCAGATTTGAGTGTATCCTGTTCATTACCTTGTTCCACAGTAAAAGTGCCTGGTTCCATTCGGTCTTCTTTAATGATTTAGGTGTATTGTAGCCGTACCAGGAAGCTCCTACATAGTAGGGCGAGTAGCCCACAAACCATTTGTCCCTGTAGTCCTCGGTGGTACCGGTTTTTCCGGCGGTAGGTATGGTCTTTCCCTCCTTGTTCTTCACCTGACCGTACCTTAAGTTGGTATCTGGTATATAGCCCGCAGCCGTACCGCTTGTGACAACATCCTTCATCATGCTGGTCATCAGAAAGGCCGTGGTTTCCTTGTAGGCTACATTGGATTTCTGATCCTGTTTTCTGTCAAGGAGGACATTTCCCTTGTCATCGGTAACTTTTGTATAGGATATAGGCTCAACATACATGCCCTGGTTGACAAAAGGTACAAAGGCTGCTGCCATATCCAGCGGGTTAACGCCGTCTCTTAATCCACCCAGAGCCATAGATATATAGCCTTCGTCGGGTCTGTCTATATTTACCTTTTTAAGGTATTTTATTGAGTTTTCGGGTTTTAGATAATCTCTGAAAACCTGGGCGGCAACAACGTTCTGGGATTTTGTTATAGCTTTTCTGATGTTGATAAGTCCCTGGTACGTCCCTGACTCGGCATTTGTTGGATATGGGGTATTCGGTTTGGTAGTGTCCATATAAACAGGTACGTCGTCAATTACGGTGCCGGGAGTTATCAAGCCCAGATCGATTGCCGGAGCATAAACCGCGATAGGCTTGAAGCTGGAGCCTGCCTGCCTTTTCATATCGGTAGCCCTGTTGAGCGCAAAGCTCACTTCCTTGGTTCCGTACTGGCCATACATTCCGCGTATCTGGCCGGTGGTGGGATCCACAACGATCATGGCACCCTGGGCCTGCATATCCGGATTGCTGATTTTTTCGTTTGCAGGAAAGTTCTTAATATTTGTAAATTCCTCGGTCATTATTTTCTGAATGTTGGAATCCTGAGTTGTGTATATATTCAGACCGCTGTTGTAAATTTTTATACTTGCGGCATCGCTTGAAAGATTGTATTTCTTCATTAAATCCTTTTTAACCTGTGTGAGTACATAGTCGACGAAATAACTCTGCACACTTGCAGAGCTTTTTTTGTCTTCGTCCTTGGGCTGATAGAATTTAAGCTGTTCCGCGATGGCCTCGTCATGTTCATTCTGGCTGATATAGCCCTGTCTGAGCATTTCATCCAGGATGGTTTCCTGGCGGTCCTTGTTTCTGGCCTTGTTTTTTTCACCCAATGTAGGATCGTAAAGTCCCGGTGATTTGGTTATGCCTGCAATACAGGCACATTCAGCAAGAGACAGATCCTTTACATCCTTGTTGAAGAATTTCTTTGCGGCGGCCTGAACGCCGTAGACACCTGAACCGGTAGTAATACGGTTCATATAGTTGTCAAGGATCTGGTCCTTTGTGAGAACATTTTCAAGGGCCATTGCCTGCCAGGCTTCCTGAACCTTTCTCTTGATGGTTGATTCTTCATTGCCGGTAATATTCTTAACGAGCTGCTGAGTGATTGTACTGCCGCCGTATGAAGCATTACCAAATGTTATGATATATTCCATTGCAGCTCCCACGAACCGTTTGATATCCATACCGTTATGGGATCTGAATCTTGAATCTTCAATAGCAATAAAGGCATTTCTCATATTGTCGGGTATTTCAGAATGTTCAACGAGTACTCTGTTTTCACTTCCCTTTATCTGGGCAATTTCATTTCCGTCCTTGTCATATATGAAAGAGGTAAGCTTCGTTATATCCAATTGATCAGCTGTTATGGGCGTAGCATTTTTAACATATCCAAAAACTGCTCCTCCCAATATTCCACCAAAAACACACCCTAAAGATATGAGGATAACCAACACTGTCTTTACAACTGCAAAGGTAAATTGGGCATAAGGAGAAGAGCGTTTCTTTTTCTTCTTCTTTGGCTGCTCTTCATTACCAACCGCAGCTTTTTCATTAGGTTTCATAATATCCTCCTCAACTGTTTGTAAAACATTTGTTCTCAATATTATATCACAGCGCGAAATGAGCCGCAACAAATTGCCGTGCCGGGCAATTCTTAACTTTTCATTAAGAAATGCCAGAATCACTTACATTGAGACATGTGCTCCACTCATTAATCATGTGCTCCACTTATTAATAAAATACGGCCCATACCCCTGAGATGTCTGTTTTACAAATAAAAACCCCGTCCACTTTAAGTGAAACGGGGCATAGTCACCTGTTCCGTCAGGCCTCTTCCTGACTCAGGTCCGAGCTTTTTTTAAAATCCTTTTTCTTGCCGAGCAATATCGGCTTTACAGAAGAGGCTTCAAGCATTTTACAGTTGCCGTCAAACAGGCTGCCTTCCTCGCAGACAAAGGATTTTACCTGTATATCTCCTATTACCCTGGCAGATGACAAAAGCTTCAGCAGGCCGGAGGAGAATACATTTCCCTCAATATTCCCGGCAACATGTATATTGGTTGCTGTGATGTCCCCCTTGATAACCGAGGTTTCACCTATGAACAGGTCACCCTGGACAGTCACATTTCCTGTAACCCTGCCGTCTATCCTGACTATGCCTTTGGAGGTTACATCTCCTTTGAGCTCAGTATTTGCGCCTACCAGTGTATCAAAGGTGGCCTTTCCGAAATCCGTTTGTTTATTAAACAAGTTTATTCCTCCTTTAACGGTGATTAGAGTAATTATAACTTAAAATTCAACTTTACTCTAATTCTACCATATTTTGATATTAATCAGCAGATTTTAAATTGACATACTCGGTAGGATCAACAGGTGTATTTCCGATCCTGATTTCAAAATGCAAATGAGGTCCTGTGCTGTTGCCTGTGCTGCCTACCAGAGCTATTTTTTGCCCTTTGTTTATAATATCTCCCTTTTTCACCAGGAGTTTTGAAGAATGGCCGTAAATGGTTCTGAAACCATTCTGGTGATCGATCTTAACATTGTAGCCGTAACCGTTGGAGTAACCTGCGAACTCCACAACGCCCGAGGCTGCCGCAAAAATGGGATCGCCCTTTGACGACGAGATATCCACGCCCTCATGGATCTTCCTTACTTTTTGAATAGGGTGGTTCCTCATGCCAAAGGGCGAAGTGACCGGTCCCCTGGCAGGAACAAATGTCGGGATGGAATCTATGTATTTTTCCAGCTTTTCATTGGTTGCCAGGAGCTGAGCCGTCAAATCCCCATTGTCATTAAAGTCTTTGTTCAATTGCTGAACAATATTGCCCAGCTTTGAAAGATCCATTATTGCATTGTTGCTGCTTTTTGTTGAGACAGAGCCTCTGCTGGTTTTTTTCAGATAATCGTCGGCTATGTCCGAATATAGTTTGGTGAACTCTTCAATTTTTGATTTGGCACTGGAGTTTTCCTGTTTCATATGCTCCAATTGAGTGTTGCTGAGGGAGAGCGATTCATTCTGGCTGTTGATTATTTCAGTCAGATTTTTGATCTGCTGCTGCAGCTCCTCACTGCTTATTTCATTTGCCTGTGGCTGTGAATCCTGCATTTCCTTTTGATGACCGTAGGCAAGGGCAAAAACGGCAGCGGTTGAGAAAATCAGCAAAGCAGCCAGCAGCTTTACAACCGGTGCCTTAAAGGAAATTCTTCTAACATCGTCGTTGGTATGGGGAATTATAACTATAGAATAATTCTTACCCAGTTTTTTTAAATTACTCAAAAATTTCATTTTTTAAATTACCACCATCTCAAATATTTCATTCGGGAAAATTGTTTTAAGCGCAAAATCAATAAAGATAAATATTGTTATACGGCAAACAATCATATATGATTATTTCCACATTTGCAGCATATTAACAATTACCCGTTTTAAATCAAATAAATTTTGGACGCAAATAAGCGCAGTTATCTTTTGTAGGAGTAAAAGAAGAAATAACTATAGAAGCGTAATTGGCAAATTACTATATTCTACAATAAAACGAAATATCCTTTTTTCCAGATTAAAAAAATTATTATTGCAGCAATTATTATGGTATAAACTATGGTATAATATTACCAGATTTTTTGACTAAATTTGACTTTAGAGTAAAGGATTTTTTAAAGTTATATCGAATTACTTAAATTAACTGACTTTTATTTGGAGGTTGCCATGAAAAATGTCAAGAGCACCGTTATAGGAGCTTTTAGTATAGTTGTTGTAATATCCTTGCTCTCATCGGCCATATCGTTCTTCGGCTATAATAAAGTAATGGATTCGGTAAATAATATACAGATCAACAAATCCAACCAGGACATGCTTCAGGAGTTGTCTGAGCTGTCTGCAAAAAGGCAGCAGCTGGCCACTCAAAGTGTAACCTCCATGGGATATAAGGATACCAAAGAATTTCAAGACTTTGGAGACAGTATCGACAATATTGCAAACAAGCTGTTAAACGCCGGAATCAGCCAAACCGACAAGGAGACTGTTCAGCAGCTGTCGGACATAAACAGGAAGTATGCCGATGTCTACCTGAATACAATGGCTGCCGATCTCAAGGCCTTTGACAACAAAAGCATTGCCGGGCTGTCCAAAAATGTTCAAAGCATTTATGACGATGTCCAGAAGGAGCAGCTTGAACAAAGAAACCAACTGGCTTCCGCCCTGGAAAAGGAACTGGACAGCTCATTATTTGATATCATTGAAATTAACAGAAGATTAAAGCTTATAAACTCTGACTCAAAGGAAATGGATGTTGATTTCGTAGAAGTGAAAAACCTGCTGGCCGACGTTTTAAGCAGACTCCAGACAACCGGAGAAAATACCGGAATTTCCTCGGATGAAGAAGAGGAATTGAACAAAAAAATTGAGGCATTGAAGCAGGGTATAACAAACGTAGCTTCCGACGGCCTTATGATTCTTGAGAATTCAGAGGTTTTCGGATTTGACAGGGTTTTCAATATGAAACAGTTGAAAAGTGACCTTGAGCGATATCAAAAGCTGACGGAGATTATTTACCTGACTGCGCAGAATAATTCGGAGTTGATGTATTCCGCTTCGGCATATGACGATAAATCTTCGGATATCAATAAGAATAAAGCGGCGATTGATCAGCTGCTGATAGAACTTGCAGACAGCGGCTTCAACAAAGAGACACTGGATAAAATAAAAAACCGGCATGCAGAATACGCCGCCGCCGCCGCCGAAGTGCAAAAGAGAAGTTTAATAATGCAGAAGGCGGCAATAGCCAACGGTTATACCAGCATGACAGAAATGAACAGGGAATTTACAGATAATATCAATAAGCTGAGGCTTTCCTTTAACGGGTATCTGGCTCAGGATATCAAAACCTCGGGACAGATAAAAACCGCCATATTCTGGATATTGATAGCAATAACCATATTATCCATATCGGCGGGCATGGTTCTTGCACTTGTTTTATCAAAAAAAATTGCAAATCCCATAAATTCTCTGGCAGCTATCCTGTCACGTGTTGAAAAAGGGGATCTGACGGTGCGGGCAGACATAAAGGCCGGCGGAGAGATAGGCGGGTTGGGCAGGAAGGTCAACAGTGTCCTGGACGGACAGCAAAAGATGGTGGAGCAGTTCAGGGATACCACCAATGAAATAAGCGATCTTAAGCAGCGGCTCATTGTACTGGTCAGCCAGAACCGTGAGAGCGTAAATAAAATTTCAAATAACAGGAAAAACCCTGTTCAGGTGTCGGGCAGGTCAATTGACACCGAGAGTATCATAACGGATGTAAAAAGTGTTTCACTTCAGACCCAGAAGGCTGCCGACGACAGCAAAAAAGCCATAGAGCTTGCAAAGTCCAGGGAAAAGACGGTGGAAGAAGCAGAAGTGGTTATAAATACCGTAAATGAAACTGTAAAATCCATTGCTGCTTCCATATCAAAGCTTGAGGAATCCTCTGGAAAGATAGGAGAAATAACCAATACAATTACTCAAATTGCTTCCCAGACCAACCTCCTGGCGCTTAACGCGGCTATTGAAGCAAATAGGGCAGGGCAGCAGGGAAAAGGCTTTGCGGTAGTTGCCGATGAAATACGAAAGCTTTCAAACGCAAGCAATCAGTCTGCGGGAGAAATTAAGAACCAGATAAAGGAAATACAGTCAAGTATCAGCTTTGCAGTTGAAAAAATGAATCTGGGAGTTGTCGGTGTTGAAGACGGCGCCTCCAGAATAAATGATGTAAAGGAAGGCATATCGGAGATAATTGAATCTGTAAATCTTGTTTCACAGACGATAAAGGAATCGGCTGATAAAGCCCATGATCATTATGAATCTACCATTCAGTTCATCGAGGCGGTGGATTCAATGTCAAAAGCCGTATCGGAGACTTCGGCTGCCGGTGATAATATTAATGACATAATTGAGCTGCAAACAAACACATTAAAGGACCTCGACCAGATTTCACAGCTCCTGAATGAGGCATCCGGCGATTTGAAAAACATATCCGACAGGGTGAAAATATGATGCTGCAATGCAGTTTTATACCTGTTACAAGAAAAATAGTTGGAAATTAAAGGTATAACCCTACTGCAATGTGGAATACTTAATATAACGGCATACTGATTCAAATAATAACTTTTTGTCCCTGCAAAGGGACATTTTTTTTGAAGAAGCCGGAATTTCCGGCTTCTTCAAATGACAAGTCATATAAAACCTGTTGAGTTATCCTGTCCTAAAACTACATGGCACGTCCCGGAATAATGGCATCAACCACACCGTAAATTACAGCTGCAATTAATGCTCCTATAATGGTAACATTATACCCGGGAACGATGAATTTTACGGCGTATATTATAATAGCTGCCAGTATGAAGCCGGATATTCCTCTGCCAAAAGGTGCCGCATTGATGCCGGTAATCTTATTGACCAGCCAGTCGAGCACTGCTAAAGCAACTGCGGCCAGTATTAATGAAAACCAGGATGAAATGGCGAAGCAGGGAGTTAGAAAGGCTGTTATAGCCAGTATAACTGCTCCTACAACCAAACGTAATAAGAACGAACCTAAGCCCGATTTTTCTTTTCTTTCTACTTTTTCCATAATATCTGTATCCTTTCATATTAAAGAATATTTAAACGGTCAAGTGCAATAGCTGCCCATGAAGGTTATAACTAATATATATTTTTTACACATTTTTATAAGGTATGCTGTAAAATAATGGGGTCACAAAATAAAAGTCTACTTGCTCTGATCCTGCTGTGACCGGGACTGCTCCATGTTCGGCTGCCCCTGTTGTCCCTGTTGCCCCTGCTGGCTCTGTCCCTGTGCCTGACCGCTCTGCTGCTTGCCGGTCATTCCGGAAATAATCTGGGGTATTTTGTCCATCAGCTGACCTGCGGCAGTACTGTTAAGCGACAGCAGGGATACATTGTCCTTGTCAATAACGATTACGGCATCGGTGCTTAATTTTGCACCCAGGCCAAGAGCTCCTCCAGCCATATTTCCGGCTCCGGACATTGAATTCATACCGGGTGAGATTGTAGATGAAGAACCCGGCTGGGATTTTGAAGCCGAATTGCCGCTGCCGTATCCCAAAGTAAGGGAAACAACCGGCAGGAAAGTTTTATCAGAATGGGTTACCGGCTTGCCTATAAGCCCTTCACTCTGGGTGAAACCTTCGAGGTTTGAAAAAAGTGCGTCAACATTCTGTGTCAAGCTTGTGTTTTGATCCATTGTAAGTTCCTCCTGTTTCTGTAGTATTTTATTAGGTTGGTTAGTGAGGCACCCAAGTTTACACTTGCTTCTGCATCAAAATAAATATAGTCATGGGCAGACATAAAATCCGGTATTTGACTCAGAGAATCTATATTTATAAACTGTGAAGCCGTATTAAAGGCTCCGCAGGCGATGCCTGTTGCAGAAGGATTGGTGAAGCCGTATTTTGTATTAATACTTATCTCTTTCAAATTAAATATTTTTAAAAGATCAGTTTTTCTGATACCTTTCCCACTTTTTTTGCCTCTAGAAAGTATTCCATTACTCCCGGCTTTAATGGTTTTTTTGAACAAATGCATCCGGAATATATATACATCAATCGCAGGATGCCAGTTCTCAATGGAAACTGTTCCTTTTATAAAGGGATATATCCAGTTTACGGACAGATGCATATCATTGCGGTCGGTATCAAATACTAATTTTACTTTTGCATCAAATGCAAACACAAGCAAAAGAACAAAAGCTATCACTATTAATATTATATAAACAATGCCCATGAATGGACCTCCATTCTTTAAATTTATATACTTAACGTACATCTGGTTCAGGTTTCTTATAATTTGAATTACAATAATTGGGGATTACAGTAATTGAAATTGCATCATAAAAAATCTTTTCATTATTAGAATAACCACCGGATTTTCTTTTATGTTCGCAATATTTGCATGGGTTGGTATGAAAAAATTTTTTTAAAGATTTTTAATCGTATTAAATGAATTACTTATGCGGAAAATGCAGATAATAGATTTACGGAGGTGGAGTCAAATGTCAACTTTAGATAATGAAGTTAAAATAACAACCTATGACAGACTGCTGAGAGCATGGGAAAATTCCATGGAACTGGTGCGTGATTACGAAATGTATTCCAAGAGGGTTGAAGACGGCGAAATAAAACAGGTATTCAAGGATTTCGCAGAAGATGAAGGAATGCATGCTTCCAAACTTCGTGAGATGTTATTGGACTACAGGCGGGAGCACTGATTCATCAGGCATACATCAAAGGCATAAGGGAGAGTTTCTTCAGGGTCCGCAAACCCTGGACAACGGCTCCCTTGTGCTTTTATTATGATTGCGGCAGTATTGGGGTTGTGTTATTATAAGGAAAATGACCGAATGCTTATTGTGAATTAAGGAAAGTGACAGAAAGGCTTATGATAAAAATGAAGCAGGCTTCTCAAAATTTCTCAAAAGATAAAAATTATAAAATTGAAATAACAGGCCTTACCCATGAGGGACAGGGAGTGGGCAAGATAGACGGATTTGTGGTGTTTGTGGATTCAGCCCTTCCGGGGGAAACCGTAACCGTTAAAATAGTTAAACAAACCAAGAGTTATGCCGTCGGCAAGCTTGTCAAGGTGGAAAAGCCGTCGGAAAGCAGGGTTAAACCCTTCTGCCCGGTATTCGACAGCTGCGGGGGCTGCGCCGTCCAGCATATGGATTACCAGTCACAGCTGGATTTTAAAAAGGATACGGTTCTGCAAAATATCAGGAGAATAGGCGGGCTCGACAATGTCAGGGTACTTGATACCATAGGCATGTCCAGCCCCTTCAGATACAGGAACAAGGTGCAATACCCGGTCAGCCTGCAGGATAACCAGGTAAGAATAGGTTTTTATGAGAGCAGGTCCCACAAGATAATAGACAGCACCGAATGTGATATTCAACCGGACGAGAGCAATGTTATCAGAGGACTGATCAGGGACTTCTGCAAGCTGAACCGTATAAGCATCTATGATGAAAAGACAGGAAAGGGTCTGCTCCGCCATGTTATGGTCAGAAAGGGCTTCAAAACCAATGAATTGATGGTGGTTCTGGTGGTGAACGGGGTAAAGCTTCCTCATGCAGATGAACTGATCGGAAAACTTACAGAGCAATACCCGAATATAAAGAGTATCGTGCTTAATGTAAATACCAAAAATACGAATATAATCCTTGGAGATAAGAATATATGCCTGTTTGGGCAGGAATTTATTTCAGACTACATAGGAAAATATAAATTCAATATCTCACCTCTGTCCTTTTTCCAGGTCAACCCCGTACAGACTGAAATACTCTATGGCAAAGCACTGGAGTATGCACAGCTGGCAGGAAATGAAACCGTCTTTGACCTGTACTGCGGTATCGGAACTATATCGCTGTTTTTATCCGAGAAGGCAAAGAAGGTTATAGGCGTAGAGGTGGTTCCCGACGCCATAGAGGATGCAAAACGAAATGCCCAACTCAACAACATAACCAATACGCAGTTCATAGCAGGAGAGGCGGAGGTGGTCATACCAAAGCTATACGCTGAGGGCATCAGGGCTGATGTGGTGGTGGTGGATCCCCCCAGGAAGGGCTGTGATGAGGTGCTGCTGAACACACTTGTGGAGATGCAGCCCCAGCGGATAGTGTACGTCAGCTGTAATCCGTCCACGCTGGCGCGGGACTTGAAGTACCTGCATCAGCATGGGTTTGAAGCACAGGAAGTCCAGCCGGTGGATATGTTTCCGTGGACGGGGCATGTGGAGTGCGTAATCCTGTTGCAGAAGTAATTAGAAGAATTGCTGTCTTACTATTTGTAATCAATATGCTATAATGGTGATAAAGTTAGTATATAAAAGTTTACTATGAAATGAGGTGCAATCTTGGATTTTAAAAGAATATTAGAAAAACAAAAACTGTATGAAGAGGGAAAAGATACACTTCATGAAGTTACAATTGAATCTTATAATAATGCGTTTGAAGTAGAATTTACTCATAACTCTACTGCAATAGAAGGAAATACCCTTACGCTCATGGAAACTAAAGTAGTATTGGAAGACGGTATTTCCATTGGCGGAAAAGCACTTAGAGAAATATACGAAGTCATAAATCATAAAAAAGCCTTCCGTTATGTGAAGCAATGTATCAACGAAGGGCTCCCTTTGAGTGAAAAAATAGTAAAAGACATTCATGCGCTTGTCATGGAGAATATCATAGTTGGTGGTATATATAGAAATGAAGAGGTTGTTATTAGTGGTGCCAGCCATATACCACCTGCAAGAAATGAAATGTATATTCAGATAAAGAATTTCTTTGCAGATTTAATGTATAAGAAAGATTTGAATCCAATTGAACTAGCAGCATGGACACATGCTGAATTTGTTAGAATTCATCCGTTTCAGGATGGTAATGGCAGAACATCTAGACTGATTATGAACTATCAACTGATGGGCTGTGGTTTTTTACCGATTTCTATAGCAAAAGAAAACCGATTGGATTATTATAATGCATTAGACAAATATGCAGCTCAAGGTATACTAGATGATTTTACAAATATGATTGTGGAATTGGAAGAAGCACAGCTTGATAAATATATCTCTATAATACCGGAACAGAACCAATCACATCAAATACAGCAAATGTAACAAGTATGATAATAAAATATGCTTAAAAGTATCAGACATATAGGTTTGGTACTTTTTATGATTTTAGTGAAAAAACAACGGATTACTACCGTCAAAAAAAGGTTAAACTTCAAAGCCATACAAGAAGAATGTAGAAGTAAGTCATTACAAAAACAAAAGCATAATGATCTGTAAAGAGCACAGTTCATTATCGGAAAGATAAAGTAGGTATACTATGAAAAATCAATACACTGGTGACATTGGAGACTATGGGAAATATGGCATGCTCGGATACCTCGAGAAAAATGGAATAACGATAGGAATCAACTGGTATTTAACTGAGAATGACAGTTCCAATGATGGGAAACTCATAACATATCTTGATAACAACAAAGAACGTTATCGCGATCCGGAACTGTTTGATTTACTAAAGAAGATAGTAATGAACGAAGATAAGTCGATATTGATGATTGAGCAAGCGGAGGTATTTTCATCAGCATGCTTTTATCATGATCTTATTTCAAGAGAAAATCGTAATGAGTGGCATGATAATGCACTAAAAACTTTGAAGCTATCGGAGCTTGTTTTTTGTGATCCTGATAATGGACCGATTGGCACAAAGTCTAAAGGGAGTAAAGATTCAGAGAAGTACATCTGCCCTTCGGAAATAGTGGACTATTATAATAGAGGCCAGGATATATATCCTTACATATCATAAGGGAACACAACGTTCTTATATTTTTGTTATACATCCAGAAGATGGGCGCAGATATACAGCCATACTTCAAAAATTTCTTTATACAAATGGAGCAGGGCTTTTACAGAGGAGTATCTTAACAAAAACAGTCCCTTCACCATGAGTGTGGGCGGAAAGCTTGAACTGGAAATGGATTCTGGTGTGATTGCAACGATATCTGCTCAAGAGGATGGATGGGTAACTATTCGGTTTTCAGACCAACCAGGACGGAGCACAAGGACACGTATCGACGATTTTCTTAGATATTACAGGTAACTCACGCCGCCGATAAGCCTCCTCCAAGGCACTCCCCTGCTCCCCAGGCATCTTTTTTGTAGCCTCAAGGCATGTGGAGGTTGTAGTCCTGTTGCAACGTTAAAATCATTGATGATTGAAAATGAGTAATAAACCTTGAGCGTAAGAGCAATTTTGCTTTTGCGCTCTTTTTCTTATAGTAGCTAAAATTTTATTAAGGAGGATGTTTTTATGAAAAAGATTACGTTTATCCCAGCCAAAAACTCTTCGAAAAATACCGGAAAATTGAAGGTCGCAGCATATTGCAGGGTTAGTACTGAGCGTGAAAGTCAGCAAAGCAGTATTGACCTTCAAATCAGGTATTATACCGATTTGATTCAAACAAATCCTGAATGGGAATTTGCAGGTGTGTTTTATGATTACGAAAGTGGACTTAGAAAAGAGAAACGGAATGGTTTTGATGCGATGCTTCAGAAGGCCTATCGTGGCGAAATTGATTATATCATTACCAAGTCTATTAGCAGATTATCCAGAAACGTGCTAGATACGTTAACCATTATCCGAAGTTTAAAAGCAAAAGGTATAAATATCTATTTTGAAAAAGAAGATTTGAATTCACTTGAAGCAGAAAAAGAAATAGATTTTGCATTTAATGGAGTTTTAGCACAGGAGGAGAGCAGGAATTTAAGCGAAAACGTTCAATGGATACAAACGCAAATTTGAAAGAGGGGACAATTTTGTCGGCAAACTACCTATGGGTTATAAGTATGACAATGAAGAATGGATAGTCGTGCCGGAAGAAGCTAATATCATAAGGAAAATCTATCAGTTGTATTTGGAAGGAAGCACACTGCAACAAATAAAAGAGTATCTGGAAGAACAACAGATTAAAACTGCTACGGGGAAAGAAGTATGGGCAACAGCAGTTATTCAAAAGATATTGAAGAACGAGAAATATAAGGGTGATTCTCTATTACAAAAGACCTATACGGAAGATTTTATAACAGGCAGAAAAAGAAAAAATATTGGTCAAAGAGATCGTTACTATGTAACGAATAGTCATACGGCTATTATTACCGATGAAGTGTTCGACAGGGTTCAGGAAGAAATGTCTAAGCGCGCAAGGCTAGTTCATAAAGAAGATGGTACAGTAGAATCCAGTACCAGCAAATATAATGGAAAATATCTTCTGGGAAATCTTATTGTGTGTGGTAACTGTGGTGCCTCATATCGGAGACGAACAGAACGGGGTAAGGTGGTTTGGAGATGCGCAACAAGGATTGAAAAAGGAAAAGAGGTATGTTCCCATTCACCTACTTTGGATGAAGAATGGGCTCTGAAAGTCTTGGGTGAAAAGATTTGCGAGAACGGTGTTTATGATGAAGAGGTCGTCAGAAATAAAGTTGATTGGGTTCTCGTGTTTGGTAAGAATTTAGAAATCCGGTGCAAAGATGAAAGCAAGTTTAACGTAAGTTTTTTACAAAACGAAATGAAATAAATGTAAGAAAGTAAGTAATTAGTGAAGATATCTTTTTCTATTTGCTGTTAATATTGATATGAATGATAGCAGCAAACAAAAACAGGCCGAGAATTTTCAATAGCGGGTTAATAATATGGATTCCTTTCTGAAAAAAGTATCCTGCGCAGTACACGAATTTGACGATAATCTGGTCCGCAGACTTCTACAAGGAATCAAAATTTTAAATGAAGATATGATTGAAATTCAATTTAAATCAGAGATTGTTATGAAATAGAGGGTGAGTAATAAATAAGGCAGGAATAGTCACAACTAAGTTGTTCCTGCCAAAGATGAAAGCTGTTAAGACAAAATTCTCAGTACACTGAGGGTTTTATTATTGGCAAATTTATAATAGATGTTTAAATATTCTGCAAATTATTGTCTTAAAACATAAGTGTATGTTGAAAAGTATCAGGGAGAGATATACAATTATGGTAACAATGTTATTGATAATGTTATAGTTTTTTGGGATCTTTTTATAGGATGATTTCGCTTATAAATCTGTGTATTGAATTTATATAATTTTAACCAAGGAGGGCTCCTGAAAACATGGAAAACTATATCCTGGAATTAGATGAATTTCTAAGGTCTTTAAAACAAAATAAACATGTAGCACATTCTATGGTGTCAGGTGCAGGAGCTTCTATTGAATCTGGAGTTCAGTCAGCATATGACTGTATTTGGGATTGGAAAAGAGATATTTATATTTCTCAAAACCCAGCTATGGCCAACGTATATAAAAATATAAAATTAGATAGCATTAGAAATGCTATTCAGCAGTGGCTCGATGTACAAAGCATCTATTCTGAGCGTGACTCGGATAATGAATACACTTTCTATGCTGAAAAGGCATATAAGATACCAAGTGATAGAAGCCAATATTTCCGGAGTATTATAGATAATAAGACTCCAAGCCTTGGATATAATTTGATTACATTTCTACATCAAAAAGAAATGATTAGAACCGTTTGGACGACAAACTTTGACGGACTTATGGTTAAGGCGTGTCATCAAAATAATATCACTCCAATTGAGATAACACTCGAATCACAAGATAGAATTTATAGAAAAGAAACCAAAAATGAGCTTTTATGTGTGGCATTACATGGTGATTATAAGTATGGTCCTCTAAAAAATACCGCAGAAGAGCTAGATGGTCAAAGTGATAAATTTATCGAGGCTCTAAAACATGAGTTAACAAATAGAAATCTAATTGTCATTGGATACAGTGGTAGAGATCATTCATTGATGGATGCACTTAAAAAAGCATACAGCGGAAGTGGAGCAGGTAGATTATATTGGTGCGGATATGGAAGTACCATGCCCAATAATGTAAGAACTCTTATTAATTATGCACGTTCTCAAGGAAGAGAAGCATACTTTATTCCAACAGATGGATTTGATAAAACTATGTTGAATATATGTCAAATTTGCTATGATGGAGATGCTAAAGCAATAGCAGAAATTGAAAAATTAAAAAAGCCTACTGGCTTAAATATTGTAACTTCATTTTTTAATAGTCCATCACATTCTGGTTTAAGCAATATTAATAAAATAATAAAAAGTAATCTATTTCCAATTTCTTTACCTAAAACATGCCTTCAGTTTGATATTGAATTTCCAGATAATGAAAGCCAATGGGATTATTGTAAGAGCTTGATGCAACACAATATAATTGCCGTTCCTGGTGATGGAACTGTATACGCATGGGGTGACAAAAATACAATAAATAGTGTATGTAGGGATCGCTTAAAAACAAGTATAATAGATATTCCACTAACACGGGATAGCATTATGAAAAAAGCATATCTGAAAGAAATGCTATTACGATTAATAGTTGCATCGATTGCTTCGCAATGTAACCTGTCATCTAATAACAAAAATAGACTTTGGGATAAAGATATTATTAGATTTATGACTAATGGAAAGAATATTTCTGCGTACAAAGGCATTGTTCTTTCAATTGTATTTGACTGGAAATATACTTATTTATCTATAAATCCTACATATGTATTGCCTAAAGAAATTTTGTTATCTAAAGAAGAGTGCAAATTGTTTGCCGATAATTTTTATAACAATGTGAATAATGGGAAGCCTAATTTAAACTATCATAATTATATCGAAAATTGGGTAAAAAAACTATATAAAAATGATAGATTAACATTGAGCTTTCCAGAAAATAGTCCAAATAAGGTTCAATTTTTAATTGGTGGGAAAAATCTCATGGTTGGCTTGAACAGCACAAATGCAACTGGAAAGCTAGCGTTACCGGCAGAAATAGCAGAAAATCAAATTGTTCTAGAAGGTATAGAATTTAAAGATCCTCAGCTGCTATTTTACAATCCATCACAAAATCGTATGGTAAAAGATTTTCATCCGATGCGTGGATTGCAGAATAATCAGCCATATGATTATCATATGAACAATAAAACATTTAAGCCTACCATTTCTGTAGGCATTCTTTGTCCTACTGCACATAACAAAAATTTTGAGACATTTATAAACGGTTTAAATCAATCTTATAAATCCAATTATAATATTGACTACGTTATTGATTATTCCGGGTTTAGCAACATTTATGGAGTGTCATTAAATATACCTTCGAGTAATAGATGGGTTGATCTTAGCTCTACCACTCAAAATAGTAGTTTATATGATGATGCTCTATTATTTGCGAATCAAGTAACGCATAAGATTGAGCAATTATCATCATTACCTGATATAGATGTTATTTTAATTTATATTCCCAAAGAGTTTGAGCCATATACTTCATATCAGGATGAAGTGAATCACATAGAATTTGATTTACATAACTTTGTAAAAGCATTTGCTGTCCAAAAGGGAATTTCTACGCAGTTTATCAGAGAGAAAACAATTGAAAGTGATTTAAGCTGCCAAATAGCATGGTCACTTTCTTTAGCTATTTATGTTAAAGCGTTGAGAACGCCATGGACTTTGGCAAATGTTGAAGATTCAACTGCTTTTGCAGGAATAGGCTATAGTATTAGCCATAGTGAAAATGGATCTGAAGTTTTAGTTGGGTGCAGTCATATATATTCGTCAGATGGACAAGGAGTAAAATATAAATTGTCAAAAATTACTGATGTAACATATGACTCAAAAAAGAACCCCTACTTATCAGAGAATGAAGCATATCAACTAGGACTCAATATAAAAGAACTTTTTTATAAATCATTTACTGATATACCTAAAAGAGTTGTAATACATAAGCGTACGCCTTTCAAGCCTCAGGAAATTAGAGGGATTACAGATAGTTTGTCCGGTTCTGAAATAAATATAGATCTTATAGAAATTGCTTACGAAGACGAAGCAAAATTCTTTGAATTTGGTAAGAACTATATAATTGATGGATTCCCTGTTAGAAGAGGTGTTTGCTTTCCCATAAATAAGAATACCGCTTATTTATATACACATGGTATCGCACCATCGGTTCGTAATCCTTTTTATAAATACATAAAAGGCGGTAAAAGCATGCCTATCCCTTTGAAAATAGTTAAACACTACGGAAGCGGCACATTAGAGCAGATAGCTATGGAAATACTTGGACTTTCCAAAATGAACTGGAATAGCTTTGAATTGTATTCCAAATTACCTTGTACTATAGAATCATCTAATACTATAGCAAAGATTGGATGGATGCTTTCACAGTATAATGGAGCTATATATGATTATAGGTATTTTATGTAGATTAAGGTTTAATAATGAAATGATATTTAAAAGGTATATATAAATTATATGTTGAATATAGAGGAGATATAAAAATGTTTTTTAAACCTAGAATATTTTTAAGCTCAACGTTAAATGAGAATCTAAGTATAAGATCTAAAATAGAAGATTTTTTTCCAGAGTTGGAGCTGAAGCCATGCTATATGAGAAAAATTTAACTCCATCTGTTAATGCGATGACATATAGAAAAGATATTTTGGATGCAGATTTTATCATTTTTATCAATTAAGAATCAATATGGCAATAGGACCGAAACAGGTATATCTGGGACTCATGAAGAGTTACAAATAGCATTGGAAACCAATATTCCTAAACATGTTTATATCAAACTTGAAGATGGAGATAGGGATGCTAAAGAGTTAATCAATGAAATAGATAATAATCAGATATCATATTATTATTTCAAGGATGATGATGATTTACTTAAACGAATACAAGAGGTCTGATTGATCACTTGCAGAAATTCCTGCTGGAGCTTGGCCGAAGGTTTTCTTTTGTAGCGAGGCAAAAGCGAATAACCTTTGACGGAGAACATTATTTTATTGATCTCGTTTTTTATAATTATATTCTTAAGTGCTTCGTTATTATTGACTTAAAGGTCGGAAAGCTGACACATCAGGACATCGGACAGATGCAAATGTACGTTAATTATTATACTCGGGAGATGATGAACGAGGGCGACAGCCTCCCCATCGGTATCATCCTCTGTGCAGACAAGAGTGATTCTGTTGTCAAATATACTTTACCGGAAGATAATAACCAAATTTTCGCTTCTAAATATAAACTTTATATGCCAACGGAGGAAGAACTGAAAAGAGAACTCGAAAAAGAGCAGGAATTACTGGAGAACGAACAGAAACTATAAAGAGGTTTAAAGGATATTGGACTGTTGTTTATTGAAAATATATTGATATGGATGGGCATATAATTACTTAGTTATAAATTATTAAAAAATGTAAAGGAGGTACAGGATGCAGATATTTGATATTGTTAATGAAGATTTATTCCGGCCATTAACGGGAATTAACAAAAGAAGATATGTAGATGTACTAAGTTTACTATGGGATAAATGTAAACGCATGCCAATGTATGCAGTCGAAAAAAGTACAATTATTGATGAAGTGGAATCCTATTTTATAGGTCTTGGCGAGAGAATCCTATTAGATGAATCTGATAATATGGATGATGCTGAGTTAGCATATTCTTCTGATTGCAGAGTAATTGCTACAGTATTTTTGAGGAAACTTAAAAGTACTGGCTGGTTGGATGAAAAAGAAGGCGAATATGAAAATGAGTCATCACTTGCAATAAATTATAAGATAATTCCAATCATCAGCGCTTTTATTGAAATAGTTAATCCTAAATTTGTTACATATAAAGGGAAACTATTTAAAATCTTCACACTGCTAAACAGTATTGAAAAGCATAGTAGCCCTTATGAAGCTGTGTTAAAAGAAGTATCAGAAGATATGGTTGATCTTAACCTATCCCTTCGTCAATTGGCTGCTTCGATTGAAGAACATATTGATGTGCTTACAAAAGGAAAAACTCCAGAAGAGGTTCTGAAGTTTTTTGAAAAATACGAAGAAAAAATTGTAATAGGAGCATACCATCGTTTCAAAACAAATGATAACCTGTTTTATTATCGAACGAGTTTGTATGAGCAGTTAGATCTGTGTGAGACAGATTATTTGAATATGTTGGTCAAGGACTTTTCAGTGGTTGAGCAAAAAGATGAAATTGATTCAGTTTTTGAAGTAAAGCGCTTGATAAGTAAAATGCGTGAAGACGTTCAAGAAATGGAAAGTATCATGAGAGTGATTGATAATAGGCATATCTTATATAGGACAAGGGCTGTCCAGCGGGCACAGTTCTTACTGTTATCAGATGGAAGTGTAAAAGGTAAGATAAATGGACTTTTACAGTACTATGCAACCCAAATAAGAGACAAGGATGAATTGTTTGAATATGACGAAACAACGGCAAACTCAATGTTTCAGATTTATGGCCAAAATTACTACAGTTATGAATCTTTAGCAACTCCGAGCAGTAGGAAGAAACCAACTGAAATAGAATTAATGACAAGTATAGAAGCACTAGATGCTAAAATAGTTGAAGGTGAACAAAATAAGTTACTTGAATACGCAAAAAATGCTCTTACATCTGAAAATGTTAATAGTTATGCAAAGGAAATTTTGCACAATAAAAAAGCGGTATCAGCGGGCAGTATTTTTAGGCAAGATGAATCTTGCCTGGTAAAAATAATTGGATTGTTTACTTATTCCCAGGCCTATGACAGAACATTTGATATTATAACCAAGGACAACTATGTAGTCCATGCGGGTGTGAAGTTTAAAGACTTTATTATTGAGGAAAGGAAGAAATAGTCAATGGCAGGAGATATAAGACAAGAAATTGCAAACTACTTATTGAATAATTGTTTTATTATTGGCAATGTGGATGCTACTAGAGAAAAGTATTATTATATCATTAACCACGAAGAAGCTTTCCGCGAAGTTTTTCAGCCACTAGGTTATAGTGTAGTAATTCATAGAAACCTGAGAGTAGTACAGTTAGTAAATAGTCTTGGAGCAGGAAGACTTATACTTAGAAAATATGAAAGTATAATTTTATTGATACTACGACTTATATACATACAAAAACGCGAAAGTTTATCAACCAATGAAGCTATGGTTACTGCTAGTGTTGAAGAAATCAAGAACGAATATGATAAGCTTAATTTACCAAGAAAGCTTGATAAAAAATTACTTGAGGATTCTTTGGTAAATATTAAAAAGTACAATTTAGCAATGCCACTAGATAAACTTAATGATACAGATGCTAAAATTCAAATATACCCTTCTGTCATGCTTGCTATGCCGGATTCGGGAATAACAAATGCATACGATGCAACGAAAGAATTTTTGTTAAAATACAAGAATTCAAGAGATAGTGAGGAGGACAAGGTATGATACGAATGATAAGGATGCATTTGATTAATTGGCATAATTTTGTAGACGATATCATTGACTTTAAAAACATAACATATTTAATTGGGTTGAATGCAGTTGGAAAGACAACAATAATAGATGCCATCAGATATTGTCTTACTACGAATAAAGAATTTAATACAGCGGGTAACCGAAAAAGTGCAAGAAGTTTGCAAGGCTCTGTTCATCAGAAACAACGGGCAGAGGAAAGCTACTTGCGTCCTAACCATACAGTCACGTATATCGGAATAGAATTTTTTGATGAGAGTATTAATAAGAAATATGTTATTTCAGTGCGCGTTGAATCTGAAAGTCCAAAACAAGAATTGCGCCATGTTTCACAAGATTGGTATATTTCTAAACCGGGAAATGGGTTAGATAATATGCCCTATTTTACTGTTGTTGGAAATAATAAAAGGCCTGCCTCTAGAGAGGAATTTAAATTGCCGGATAGAGGATTGGAAAAAGCACCTTCACAGGCTGAAGCCAGACGAAGAATATGCAGGACATTAGGGATAGGAGATGCAGAGGCACCGCTAGGGAAAAAATTTAATGAAGTTTTTCATATGGGGACAAGCCTGGAGGATATTAATGATATTCGAAAGTTTATCTATACCTACATATTGCCTGAGCCGGAGATCGATGTTGAAATACTTCATAAAGATATGCGTGAACTGGAACGGTTACAAGAGATATTAGAAGAAGCACAGGAAAAAGAAAAATTGCTAAAGGATATAATGGATAGACTCACGCAAGCAAAAGAATTAGATAGCAAAATAAAGGTAAATGAAGCTTTGGTTTCTTATGCAAAGTGGCAAGATGCGAAAGAAAAGCAGGATAAAAAAATAGAGGAGATAGAAGAAGCAAGAAGTAATTTTGAAAAGTGTGATATCCTATTAGATTAGCTTGAAAATAAGCAAGAGGAAGCGCAGAAATTATACGATCAAGCACGCGATGAAAAAAATAGGAACGAAGAGAACAAAGCACTAGATTACTTGAAAGATTTAGAAGGTAGTAAAGGGAAAGAATATAAAGAACTCATTCGTAAGGTTCAAAAATACAAGGATGCGATAGATAGACTTGAGAAATTAATCGTAAAATTGAATGAGTTAAACCTAAACATAAATATAGATTGCAACAGTATTAAAGATAAAGAAAATTCAGTTGATAATAGGAAAAAGACTCTTGAACATTCTAAAAGAGTATTAGTGGCTTTGCAAGAAAAAATAAAAGATAATGATGCTGAAAATAGAATGTGTAAGCGTACTATTAATAATGATATAAGATCGCTTAATGAAAGAATATCAAAGTTAGAATCCGGAAGTATGGATTACCCACCGGGCGCCGAGTATGTTAGAGATAGAATTAATCAGCGGCTAAAGGAATTTGGAAAAGAAGAAAGCGCAAAAATATTTTGTGAACTTCTTTATATGAATGATACTGAGTGGCAGAATGCAGTGGAGAGCTATTTAGGTAACCAAAGGTTTAACATTATTGTAGAGCCAAAACATTATGAAATCGCCAAAAGTGTATTTATCAAACTTAAAGATGAAGTGAAAAATATAGGTTTAGTGGACACGGTTAGATTATCACAGATTCATTTGAGGAAGGGTGATAGTTTAGTGTCAAAACTTTCAGATAAAGTTGAAAGCAGAAACCCATATGCTAAACTCTATACTGAATTTCTATTAGGAAAAGTAGTTTGTTGTGAGACTGAATCGGAGCTAGAGAATTATCATAAAAGCGTAACAAAGGATAGGTTACGTTATCAAAATTTTTGTTTGCAGAGAATGCGTTTGGTAGAAAACTATGTTGGAATGGATGCTTTACTACGGCAGTTAGAAAATGCAAAATCAGAATTAAGCAATAAGTATACAGAGCAAGATAGCTGCAATAGAAAAATATTAGAATATACTGAATTGGACAAGCAGTATCAACAGTTTATATCAGGAAATTGTATTAATGATTTGTATGATAATCTTGAGGCAGAGAAAAAGTCAGAGGTGCTTTTTGATGAAATATCTAAGATTAAAGAAAAGATAATAGACTTTGAAAAGAATCCGATTCTTAGAGCAATATTTAGCAAAATAGATAATTGTAAAAAAAATCTGGATTTGGTAATTGAAGAAATATCGGATGTGAAAAGCCAAAAAAAGTCGGCACAAGATATTATCAATAATGCGGATATGAGTATAGCTGCACTTCAGATGAATATTAATGAAGCGAAAGCCGAGTATGAAAAAATAGTAACAACTCATGCACGGTATATGGAAACGGTGAAAGAAAAATATTCAGAAGTTAGGAAAAGTAAACAACCAGATAAAATTGTGATTGATTTTGGGAATAGAAATCAGCAAGAAATATCAAACCTAAACAAATACATGAACTCAGAGTTGCTTCCTTTGCAAAGACACTTTTGCTCAACATATACTTGTGATTATTTGGAAGGGCTTGATAGTGCTAAGCAGTACCAATTAGCATTCAATTCTCTGATTAACATTGATTTGGAGTTTCACAAAGATTCTTTAAACAAAGCTAAAATTCGATGTAAGGAAAGATTCCGGAAAGAGATACTGTTCCGAATGAAGGACGATATCTTGCATGCAAAACAGCAATTTAAGACTTTAAATAAGGTAATGGAAGAACTTTCATATGGAGAAGAAAGTTATCGCTTTAGTATTGAAGGGAGTAAGGATAAGGAACTAAGCATCTTCTATAACATCATAATAGACAAAGATAATCAGCAGATTGAAAAAGACAATCAGATGTCGATATTTTCTGATACAACAAGATCTGATATTTTTGAAAGCCAGATTGAAGAATTTATGCAAAGGATTATGGTGGATGTTGAGAATCATGCTCAAGAAAATATTACAGGTAAGAAAAATGGATCCAAAGAAATTTCTATGTATGTAGACTATCGGACATATTTAGATTATGACATTATCGTTAAAAATTCTGTTACTAAACTCGAGGTACCTTTATCAAAAGTTAGCGGTGATGGAAGTGGGGGAGAGAATCAGGCGCCATTTTATGTGGCAATATGCGCCTCGTTTTTGCAGATTTATCAGCAAAATGAAAATTGCATCAGGCTCGTACTGTTAGATGAGGCATTTAATAAGATGACAAGTGACCGAATAGAACCGATGATGAGGATGTTTAGAGAACTACATTTGCAAGTGGTTCTGATATCAACTGTGGAGAAATGTACATCAATTTTCCCCTACTGCGATATCACATATTCTATTGTCAAATCAGGGTCACGTAATGCAGTCGCATCATTTGAAGGAATTTAGGTGTAAAGATGAGAGATTATTACAAATTAATTTTAAATGGATTCATAGAGATATATGAACGGCGAGAACTATATATAAATAGACAAGAGAATGTACGCGTAGTCCAAGTTGTTCCTGAAAAAGAATTTAAAGAATATACGGATAGATATAATCATGAGTCATACAGAGAGATAAATGCAGCAATAGAAAAAATAGTACGAGAAGGATTGGCAGAAGCTGTTTGCAATGCTTCTGGAAAATATTTAAAAATAAAACTAGTTGCTTCTAAAATTGATGAAATCTATGAAATACTGAAAAAGAAACCAATTCCTTTGCTATGTGAAAAAATGAGGAAAACGCTGCTAAAAGTTGATTTTCATGGAAATAAATTAATAATGGATTTCTGTAAAGATCAATGGGCATTGATGGAAGAATGTAAGGATATTCCATATGGGATTGGGTATGATAATGAACAGCTTGCAAAAGTAGTTAGAACTTTGCAGGCCATTATGGATTTGAAACAAGAGACATACGTAAGGAATTTTTCTACAGCATTATATAGGGATTCAAAAGAGTTTCAAAAGAATATGCGTAATACTATTCAAAGTATTTTATATGATTATAGCGATATTGTTGTTGAAAAAGAGAGAGTTTTGGAAATGTACAATCTCTTTGATAATCCAACTTATGTTATGATTAAGGGAAATGCTGTTATTGAGATTGGTACAACCAAAATTATTTTGTCAGAAATTGATGGCGGCATTGCGATTCCCAATGCTGCGTTAAAAAATATAATTAATTGTAAAATATGTACAGATAAAGTAATTACAGTAGAAAATCTTACAACTTTTCATGACACAGATGAAAAAAAAGGGGTTACTATTTACCTTGGTGGATTTCATAATGAAACAAAGCAGAGGCTATTAGAATTAATATACCTGCAGAATGGGGAGGTAAAGTATTTCCATAAAGGCGATTTAGATGTCTATGGTTTTGCTATATTAGAGAATCTCAAAGAAAAAACAGGTATACCATTTGAACCATTAGAAATGGACATTGAAACACTAAAAAAATTCTATCAGTGCGGATTATATAAAAAATTAACTTCTGCTGATAAAAGAGCTATGAAATTGAACAATCTTATAAAATATAAAGATGTTTTTGATTTTATGATTTTACATGATTGTAAGGTTGAACAAGAATCTGTAAAGGCATTGATGCTAATTTGTAAGGAATAAACATTTGATAATCTGGAGGAAGAATAATATTCGCACATTTTGCTTTGATAAATGTACTTTTCGCAACAGGAATACCAGTTGAAGGAGCATTGTGTCTTATTACCGAAGAGAAATAGTTGAAAACTAGGGATATTGTGGGAGGCAATAAGTGTAATGAGTGATGCTAAATTTACAGATGATATTTTAAAAATATTAGTAGAAAAGGGTGGATACGACCGTCCTATGGACTATTTGTACTATTTAACTTTATCACCATATAAATTACAAGATGACTGGAATGACGTACTTGGTTTGGCATTGAAGGAAATGAATTATCCATCCACTATGATTATAAAGGAATATCATGACATTAAATTTTTGTTTACAAATAGTGTTGAATATTATGAGAATAAGTTAAAACAAGTTCTTATTGGAGTAAATAATGAAAGTTATTTTTTTTATTTTTATATGTTAGCATGTGAATATTATGATGTTCATACGGCCATATATTGCTTTTTATATGAGCAAAAGGGAAAACGGTATGGCTCATTTTCTTTGAATGATATTGAGTTTTCAGTATTAGATGAGGGGCTGCTGAAAAATGTTATTTTTAGAGGAATAAACCAAATAGGTCGATATAAAGAGCAACTTATCTCACGTTTGGTTACAGATGGTTATATAGTTCAGTATGCTTTGTATTATACAACATATTGTAATTTTAGTGAAAATGGAAAAACAATTTTAAAAGAAGATGTTGAAAAAATTTTTTCATTACTAAATTCAATAGTTTTATTATGTACAGCAGAGCAATCAATATCTAATAATTTTGGTAATTTGAGCAAGGTAATTGTTATTGAAAATTATATGGTAGGAACAACAGAACTTGAAAATAAATTTCACAGATCAGGATATGATAGTTTTTTGGAAGCATAGGAAGCCATAATATCATACAAAACAGAAAATTGTTATCAAATGGAGAAGAATTTTAAATTAAAATATGGGTTTAATTTAAAAGAATTGGCTGTTTTCATTAATAGTAGCGATATTTTACATTTGAAAATTGAAAACGGAAGAATAATCGGAAATTTATGCGAAATAAATCTTCCTCAAGAAATATCTCAAAAAATAGTAACTTACTTTTCACAATCAGTATACCAATATTCATTAAATGATATTAAGTATAAATTTGAGCGAAATCAATTCAGATTGATTTATAAACCAATACCAATAATGAAAACTGGAGAAATGTTATTGCCATTAAAGACTTTGCTATATTATACATATTATAGAATCCAAAGAGATATTTATCATAATTTGATAAAAGAATTAGAAGCCGATAATGGTATATTCCATAATAAGTTGACAGATGAATTAGTAGATAGGATATATGAAAATATAAATAATAAAAAAATTAAATGTATGAAACATTATTATATTAAAAATTGCGGAAGTAAGTTAAAAGAAAGGGAAATAGATGTACTTTGTTTATATGAAGATACAGTGTATTTAATAGAATGTAAAGATGTGGATGCCCCATTTGAGCCATTTGGTATATTTAATGATAATAGAGAACTAAAAAGTTTCTTAAAAATTTTACGTGAAAAAATTTTGGCTGTAGATAAACAGAGGGAAAGTTATTGCAATTTATTCGGAAGTAAAATTAGTAATGTCAAAGGAATTATTGTATATAGAGAATTTAATGGGAAAATTATAGAGGAAATGGAAACTGACTTACAGGTACTGACAGAGCATCGGTTTATGAAGTTTTTTGACAATTAAATGAGAAAGATCCTATAAAAAATATACCTTTCGCCAAGGCCCCACCAGCTTCAAACGGCATCTTTTTTGGCGTACCTTAGGGCTAAAAAATGAAAACTTTGAAGCAGACCTTGTATTCATGCGGGTTTTCGCGGTTGTAGGCTAAAAATAATTCTGAAAAGTGCTGTACCAGAAATGGTACGGCATTTTTGACTTTTGTTAATATATATCCGAACAAGGCTTGTAAAAACTGGATTTCTATTTTATTCTTAAATAAAAGAATCCCCAAAGGAGAAATCTGATGGAAAATGAAAAAAAGCCAAGGCTTTTGCTGGTTCTTAAAATGCTCCAAAGGACAGATGTTGAACATCCGCTTAACACAACGGAAATCATAAACAAATTAAAACAATGTGGTGTTGAGGCTGAACGAAAGTTCGGTTTCTACTGCGGCGCTGCTGGAGGAAGGCAGTTTCATCAATGAGTCTAATAAGGTTGAAACAGAAAGTGAACTTGAGAAGATCAGGATCCTACTCCATGCAATTACCGAAAACAAAGTAGTATCATTTCAAATAATAATGCCCCGTCAATTTAACGGAGAAGCCTTTTATCGAAACGGACATAAAAAAGAAGTAAGACCATACTACATATTTCTTGATGATGGAAAATATATCTTACTGGCTCATGATGAAAAAAGCAATGAATTGGATTGCTTTGAGATAGCTCTCCTCAATAAGTTAATGATTTTGGACAAACCTGCTGCCTCTCAGATTAATGTATGGACAGGCATAAAAGAGTACTATTTAAGGTGGTATATAGACAGAAAGCAAAATTTATTTTCCCCCAGTTTTGAAACAGCAACATTGCTTTGTGATGATATCATTCAACAAGAAGTTAAACGAAAATTTGGCAACGAATCGCTATTCTTTGAACGGCCGTTTAATAAATGTATGGCTATTGTTGATATTACAGATCGAAATGACTTTTTTCAATGGTTGCTTCACATGGATTCAAAAGTAAAAATATTGAGTACAGAAGAACTGCAAATTCAGTTTGTGGAGTATGTCCGGCGAAGATATACCGATTACCTAGAACAGTATCGTTTATAAAATCAGTGACATTGCAAAGTGTTAAACATCCTTTATTGAATAGAATTATTTATTATAACATTATGGAGGAAAATGGGAATTTTTAGCGAATAATATATTATATAAATAAAGAAACATCGATATCTTTGTATTTGATATAAATAGCTCAGACGGTGAAGTTTAAAAAAATGGGGGATACGTGGTGGATAAGGAGAATGCGATTAAATTATTTGAAGATAAAAGAGTCCGTGTTTTATGGGATGATAAAAAAGAAAAATGGTTTTTCTCTATTATTGACGTTATTGAAGTGCTGACTGGAACTGATCGCCCCCGGAAATATTGGAGCGACCTGAAATCTAAACTTAATTCAGAGGGGAGTCAACTGTCCGAAAAAATCGGACAGTTGAAAATGAAAGCCGAAGACGGAAAAATGCGTTTGACCGATGTTGCTGACACGGAGCAACTTCTGCGTTTGATTCAGTCAATCCCATCTCCAAAAGCAGAACCTTTTAAAATATGGCTTGCAAAGGTTGGAGGGGAAAGAATAGACGAAACCGCTGATCCTGAACTTGCAATTGAACGTGCCCTCGAAACATATCTCAAAAAGGGATATTCAAAGGAGTGGATTGACCAAAGACTGAAAACCATAGAAGTTAGAAAAGAACTGACAGATGAGTGGGATAAACGAGGGGTTCAAAAAGGTATTGAATATGCAATATTGACGGACGAGATTTCTAAATCCTGGGCAGGATTAACTACCAAAGAATATAAGAATCTCAAAGGCTTAAAGAAAGAAAATTTGCGAGACAACATGACAAATCTTGAATTGGTTTTGAATATGCTTGCAGAAGCCTCAACTACCGAAATTTCCAAACAAAAAGAGCCGGAAACCTTTGAAGAAAATAAGACCGTGGCTCGGCAAGGCGGTCAGGTTGCAAATGCAGCCAGAAAGCAACTTGAAGAAACAACAGGAAAAAAAGTTGTAACAAGCAAGAATGTAAAGAGTATAAAAGAGATCAAGGAGTAGTGGAATCACTGTATTTGGTACCAGTTATGGATATAATGGGAAGTTGGGCTTAATGAGGCATGCTGAATATTATGGCAATGATTGGAAGCGTGCCAGGCTATGTTTCTCTCATTATAAGAAATAAGTACAAACACAACCATTTAAGGTAAATGTCTATGCTTATAGTACCAATAGGAAACAGGGGCAGGTACCCATTTTAACGTTGTAGGAGATGAAAATAATGCTTTCTTTTATTCATTTGTCGGATATTCATTTTAGAAATTATAGTGGAGATCCGTATGATATTGATGAAGATTTAAGAAATGAACTGATATATGATATTTCGCACTGTTTAACAAAACAGATTGCTACTGTAGATGGTGTGCTGATATGTGGAGATATCGCATTTAGTGGGAAAGCTAAAGAATATGAAGCTGCAACAGACTTTTTAGATAAAATATGTGATTCACTTAAGCTTGACAAGTCTCGAATATTTTGTGTACCTGGAAACCATGATATCGACCAAAGCGTCACAAAAGGTGTCTTGAGCGTAAAACTTTTACAAAGCAAACTTGAATCGACAGAGACCCTCGTAGCATATAGTGAATATTTAGGACAAGTTTTTCGTAACTCTCAGGATGCAGAAATGCTGTATGCACCAATAGCATGTTACAACGAAAAATTTGCGGCGCAGTACGGTTGTAGTCTTGTACCAGATAAGCTTGTATGGAAGCAAGACATCAAACTTAATGATGACTACAATTTATGTCTAATAGGAATTAACTCTACAATTATATCTAATGAAGAAGATCGCAGGAGCGATGGTACCGAACGGCCAATGCGTATAGTATCAATGCAAATACCTAATCGAAAAGATGGTACGATTTATCTTAGCTTATGTCATCATCCTCCCGAGTGTTGGGTTGACCCCGAACATAAATTAATCACGAAAATGAATGAAAGGGTAGCTATTCAGTTATATGGACATAAACATCTCCAAAAGATTCAAAAAACAGAAAAAGGATTAATTGTCGGAAGCGGAGCTACACATCCATCACGCTTTGAAGCAGGATGGATACCAAGGTATAATTGGATTACACTTGACCTTAAGCTAATTGAGAGAAAAACTGTTTTGGAGATTAAAATCTATTCTCGTGTTCTAGATAAGATGGAGAATAAGTTTGAGCCTGATAAGACAATTCTTAATGGGAAAGAGTATGAGGAGTTTACTGTAAACTTGATGGAACAAGATTCAGTTAACATGGATGAGGCAATGCTAGCAGTCGAACAAGTAGTCGAGCCCTTAACACTTTCCGTGCACTCTTGGGAGCGCGACTTTATTTATAGCTTTATGAATCTCCCATTTTTTTGCAGACAGTCGATTTTAAAAAAATTAAAACTGGATAGGCTCGAAGATGAAGGGGTAAAGCATATTGAGTTACTCGACAATATTATTTGCAGAGCAAAAGAGCAAAATTGTGTATCACAACTCTTAAAAGAGCTTGATACAGAAAGAGAAAGGATGGGAAGATGATGAATAGTAATTTTAATGAATGGTACATTGATGTATGCATTACTCGGCAGGAAGGTCAAATTGAAAAAAGAAAAGAGAGTATTGAAAAATACGCAAATAATATCTCACTTGACGAAATCATAACATTGGTAAAATTATATTATGGCATGCCAGTTGAGGTCGATAAGAAAGAGGCATTCGCATCTGTGTTCACCGCAAATGATCCAGCATTCTCTGTGAGGTATACAGAAGAACTAGCCCTTTTAGCGGGTGCTGCATTAGTGGAGATTACAGAGAAAAAAAGAGGATATGATAGTCTTGCAGAACTGTTATCACTTACTACTTTGTTCTGCCGAAAGATTGTCTCATCTGCAGGGATTATTAATGCTATAAAGAAACAGTTTGATAAAGATAGAATTGAGCTAAGGGAGGGTAACAATAATAAAGAAATTAGTTTCCCATCTAAAACGACGGTTGCTAACTTTAAAAAGCATATTGAGCAAAACGCCTGGGATGATGTCGCACCTACAAAACTCTTGGAAATATTGAGTAAATTTCAAGAGAACTTCGCTGCTTTTAAAAGTGGCTTAGATGCTCTTCAAGAAACACAAAGTGTTTATAGAGAAGACTCACAATTACTGTGGTGGATGACATCAGAATGGAGCAACACGCTAAATTGCCATCTGAAGACATTAGAAAAGGGCAGCGGATGCCTTATGCTCGGATGTGAAGCAGCTGATTTCATCTCAAACTATCCCGGTCCATACGCAATGGAAGGGGTAATCAGCAAAATGGTAAGTACATGCAAGGGCAAATCAGAGAAAATTGAACTGGCTGATCTGGCTATGAAGACATATGACACCTGTAAGGAAAATGTAATAAATAAGATAAAAAAGTCGCCTTTGATCGATCATTTGCCATTAAATAATGCAATTATTTGTTCAAGCAATGCTGAAAAAGCTGAGGAATGGTATCCAAGGTTCAAGCGAGAATTTATAACTCTTGAAAATGATATCTGTTTATCTCCGTTGGAATACGCTTGGCAAATGTATCTTGAATGGATGGCACAGCGTTGTTACGAAACATTATTGGATAACTAAGGGGGCGTAAGATATGGATGAGAATGCTGTTGAGCGAGATACTGAAAACCTGAACGGATTAGAGAATAAGCATGAAAAAAATGGGGAGGAGACCACAGTAGTTCCGCTGCCCATCGGAAGAGAGCTTTCTGCAATAGATACATATCCTGTTTCAGCAACTGAGAGATCTCGTTTCTTTGTAATTGTAGGAGCAACCGGAAGTGGAAAAACTACTCTCATCACCTCAATATACCATTTCTTTTTACTTGGAAGTTATAAGGATCAATACCTTTTTGCTGGGTCAAAGACGCTTGCGGCTTTTGAGGAACGGGCCTTTTACTTACGAACAACATCTATGCATTCTAATGTTGAGATGAGAAGAACGCCTAGAGGCTCAATCGATAGTATTTTACATCTTAGAATAAAAAAACTTGAGACAGATGAAATTGAAAACTTGCTATTTTCAGACTTCTCGGGCGAAGATTATAGTGGTGTTTCGGCAAATGTCGTTGCTGCAACAGAAGATTTTCCGATAATTGGTTCGGCAAGTCACATAGTTCTATTATTAGATGGTGAAAAAACAGCTAGCAAGAAGTATAGGTTAGCTGAGTTACAGCATATGATTCATATATTACGTGCTTTTTGGGATGGTCATCTTGTAAAAAAAGGATCACAAATTATCATTGCTGTAAGCAAATATGACCTTGTCCTTGCTGCAAATGATAGTTCTTTTGATAAATTTATGCAAAGCATCCTTGATAAAATAATAGAACAGATACCTGACTTGAGGGATAGATGCACTCTTCATCTTATTGCTTCCATGCCGAACGATACGACGAAACTTGCAGTTGGATACGGAATCGATAAGTTACTAGATGCCCTTCTTGATTCTCCTCAGTACTGTGCATACAAATATGATGCTCCTTCCTTAGAGTCACAATTTAATTTGTGGAAAAGGAGAATGGCATAATGGATTCGAAATCTTGCTTTATTTTAGGATTGCCATCTGCGGGGAAAACATCATATTTAGCAGCATTGGCATATTCCTTACAACAAAAACAAGTTGAAACAAAACTTCATTGGGAATCGTTTTCTGGAGATCACCAATACTTGGCAAGCTTGGCAGAAACGTGGCTTACGGCTGAACCAGTATCTAGGACAAGTACAGGGCTTCAGCAAACATCTTTAACAATCTGTTTAAGTGATTGTGAAGGTAAAATCTTTAATATTACTTTCCCAGATCTTTCGGGAGAAACATTTCAAAAGCAATACGTTGATCGAGAGATAGATGGATCCATGGCGGATAGTATCATTAATGGCAATGGGATTTTGGTTTTTATCAATCCGAGAGAAATTATTGAGCCAGCATTAATTTCAGAGCTTCCGTTAGAGCATAGACTAAAACCAGTTCCCAATACTGAAATTCTAGAAAGAGAACCCGCAAACGCTGATCCAACAGAAGTTCAGATTGTAGAGCTTCTACAAGACATTGAATTTTTGACCAAAAATAAAAGGTACAAAAAAGTACCTTTATCTATTATCGTTTCAGCATGGGACATAGTAGATGCTTCATATTCGATTCCTGAAACCTGTATAAGAGAGCGAATCCCATTATTGTGGCAGTTCCTCAAAGCAAATGATGATATATTTCTTACATCGTACTATGGTGTAAGTGCACAGGGTGGTTCTCTTGATACAGGTGAAGAATCCGAGTACCTGATAGACCAATTTGAAACAAATCCTGCGGAAAGAATTGTGGTTGTAAATAACGCAGGAGAAAAGTCGCATGACATTACATTACCATTGTGGGAGGTAATGAACAAATAGCTGGAGATGTTAATATGATTAAAATACACCAAGCAATATGGGGATACTCAAGTGGGCATCACTTACTAGCATCCTCTGGTTCACTTTCAAATCAATCAATAAAAATGTTAGAACCATTAACCGATTTATCCGGTTCAGAAATGGTTAGCGCATTCGACGGTTATTTGACGGGGTGCCCTTTGCAGTCAGATAACTACTATGCATTAAGCAAAACCTGGTATGCACAAGAAATGAGCCGCCCGGGATGCGTTTGGACACATACTTTGCTGTTGGAGTATAGTTCTATAACTGATCTAAGAACTATCGACTTTGAAAGCCTCTTTCAGAGACCAAACAGTAATGAAGTTGGATGGAAAGACCGGTACAGCAAGCCGATATATGTGCTTCCTCAAAGCAAAAATGAAATAATCTCTGATTCCGATGTATGTGAGTCTGCACTTAATATGTTTTTATTGATGACGTATCACTTGGAACCTATTATTATTGCAGCAACTAATGTCAAATTTTTTAATAAGGCGCTGGAATTATTAATTGTAGAGGCTGGACTGGATTTCTTTAGTGATATTTCGTTTTGTACTGGATCCTTTTCCAATAGAGCATTAAATCGAGTTCAGCTCGATTTACAAATTGTACCTGCTAATTTATCAAAATTAGTATCTCGAACAAATCAGAAAGGCGTGATGTATACAGATATTCCCAAAAACATTGGAAATCCACACAACGATACTGCTGGTAATACAATTACGCAAGAAGAATTTTACGATATAAAGAAATTCATTCTCTTTTGTAACAGTCAATATTATAGACGTTGTTATTGGGCGATGTTTGAAGAAATTTACAAAACGATTATTAATTTAGAGGACTTTTACGTTAGCAAAACAGTAAATATTCTGCAAAATCAACTAAATGACGAAGATGTTTCAACTGTGATGAAAAAAACCTTTGAAACAATATTCTTACCCATCAAAAGTAAAGATGAAAGAAATCCTAATGCCTTGATTAAAGTTTTATTTGACTTTTTAACAATAGATCAATCCATGAGTGTAGAAAATTATATTGTGGATGAAACGCTAATAAATGTGTTAAATTGGATATGGACGCAGTATCATCAACAGATGCTGGAATCACTCCCGCAGTTAATGGATCATAATCTTAACAGGGCCGGAGAGGACACAGTTAAATATATCGCTACTCTCATTGAACTTAATGACTATTCCTTGTTGTTGCTTCAAAATGCCAATATGTGTTCGCTAATGCTTCGTTTTAATTGGAAATTGGCGCTATGTGAGGATGTGTGGAAACAACCAAAAAACATACAGGTGGAAGCTTTACGAGAACTTAGAAAATTCTCAGATGAACTCAAGAAAGAGAATAACGCATGTCGTGATATCATATATCTAATATTTAAAACAAGTAGTTATGATCTTTCGGATGAGATGTATAAAACTTTTGAGGATTCTTCAATCGAAGCTTTATTTTACTGGTACGATACCAGGAATGTTAATAATTCCACATTAAAATTGTGGTATATGCTCTGCAAAAAAAACCAAGTGTTAAGTATAAACAAGTTGGAATATGTACAAAGTTCTGCGCTATTTGAAGCAGTAATCAGTGTACTTGATCCGTATGATAATAATATAAAATCAACATCACCAGAAATATGGGAAAGGCTTTATAAAAGATTCTGCCGCGATAACAGCGCATATAGTGTTAGATCAGAGTTTGCGCAGTTTGTTTTACCTATTACATTACGATCAAACTATTTTTTTTCAAAAGAATTACTGAAATTTATTTTTATAACGGTACACAAAGTACTTGCTAATGATAGTATGGAATATCGCAGATGGGAAAGGTTATCTGTCTTGCTGCCAGAAGTTGCATGGTATAATTCTTGGGATAAGTGTAAACGTTTACGCAAGGCTGCAAAACTTAGAAAATACGACATTGATTTCGGAGATAGCACATCAATTAATAAGAACTGATGACAAGTTGGTATTAGCCTGCAAAAATCAGATGTGTAGTTCACATGGTGGACATATTAAATACACACTAGGGTTTCCTCTTTTTTCTAAGTCGCTTAGAATTAGAAACTTCATTTATCCAGAGTCAGTGCAAACAAGTCGTTTTGTTATTATATTCTTTGATAGAGTAACTGACGATAAATGTTATTCCAAATGTACTTAATGAGGTACTCGTTATAGTACAAAATGAACGTTATGTAATGTTTATACTGGGGAATAAGTCCGAGCTTCATATGTGGATAATAATGGGAATATATCAAGAACAAAAGAAAATGTATATGGAGGAATAAAAATATATAATGCCTAGAAATTATACAACTATAGAAAAAGAAATAGCTGAAACAGGGTTCTTTTCTGAATATTTACCTCCCTGTTTTAAATTAGATCCCAAAGTATTTATGAGAGCTCCCTCTGAGAGTTGTGATTTGATTGAACCATATTATTTTACGATGAGTAGATATAATAATAATGATGCTAGGCGTAATATTTTTATTCCTGAAATCGGAGCGTATACCGTTGTTCGAAATTATATCAGGCAAGAAGAGATTGTTAAAGATATAATTGAGTTTACTGAAAACAATGATGCATCATTTTCTCCTATTTTAGGCAAAAATGATAGCATTATGAGACATGAACAATCATATGGTGGAACAATGACTCAATTAATGGAATTAACTCAAATGGAGGAGATTTCTACCAATTACATTGAAAATATCGTTAAAAAGATTATTAAAGCAACCGGAGCTAAGAAAGTATTAAAGCTAGATATATCAAATTGTTTTTCCAGCTTCTATATGCATATGATACCGGCAATTTTGTTAGGTGTGGAAGGAGCAGAATGCAACTATAATAAATTTTTAAAGGATTCTAATGACCAGACAATTGATAATATTTATCGAAAATATCGTAAGCTGGACGAAGTTCTTAGACGACAAAATTTGAATAGAACCAACGGATTGCTGTCTGGTCCGTTAATATCAAAAATGATAGCAGAAGGAATTCTTACTCGCATTGACAAGGAACTAAGTAGCGAGGGTATTAGATTTTCACGATATGTTGATGATTATGAAATTTATATTTTTGATGATGACAATAAGACAATAATAAGTATTTTTACAAGGGTGCTTAAAATGTATGGATTTTCTCTTAATTATGAAAAGACGGAAGTATTTGATTTCCCTTATTATGTAGCAGAGAATTTAGAAAAGATTTTTAAAGGACTCATGAAAGAGAATTTGGATAATTCAGATTTAATGGAGCTATTTAATACATATTTAATCTTGGAGAAAAACGGCACTAAAGGAGCACTCAGATATTTGCTCAAAACATTAGAGCAAAATCCGATAGAACCAACCAGCACATCTCTATATAAAGCTTATTTGTTGACAATTATTGAAAACAATGAACGTTCTTTGACAAAGGCATGTTCTTTACTTATTAAAAACAAAGAAAGTCTGACTTTAGATGAAAAAGATGTTGTCATTATAAAGCAAATGTTAAATAGACATATTAGTTATGAGCACGATTTAGAAGTACTGTGGTTGTTACATTTGTTGATCGAAACCGGCAATATTCAAATTGATGAATTACTAGTGAAGCAAATTGTAGAAAGTAAAAATGAATTGGCTAAAATTATTCTTATACGAAAAGGTTTGCTGGGCCAGGAAAAGGTAAATCAAGTAAGTAATAATGCGTTTTCTTGGATTCTAATTTATGAACTTTATGTTTCAGGCTATATAAATGAGGGAGTTCTTATATCTAAACTTAATCTGAATAAAAATTTGCTAATGTATCAATATCTTAAACAAAATAATGTGCATTTTTGTGATTGAAAAGGTTCTATTGTTATGATCTTTTCTTACATTAATAAAAGGATTTTTAATTGTATGAAACCATATCCATATAATGCGTATAACGTATATGATTTATCGCTAATCTCATAATGATAAACATCATGATGGACAAGTTGAACTGATTATATTCTTTAGCAATAACAAATAAAATTTTTAGCCCTGACTTGACACCAGCGTTTTTTACCCACTCAAGGCATGTGGAAGCCGCAGTCCTGTTGCAACGATTGAAACACTGACGTTGCAAGGCTTAACGGGGTTGATGCAAGAAATATGCTTTGACGTGAGTGAATTCCCTCACGTCTTTTCTTTTTGGTAGAATATTAATGAGGTCTCATTTTATTATATAGATGCGAAGGACAATGAAAAATGTAAGGATTATACCCGCTAAACCGAAAGAAAATAAAAAGCTTAGAGTTGCCGCTTATTGCCGGGTCAGCACCTTCGGGCCGGAGCAACTGCGCAGCCTTGAGATTCAGATAAATGCGTACAAGAAAATGATAAAAGGCCATCCCAACTGGCTTTTTACCGGTGTTTTTTATGATATTGAAAGCGGGCTTCGAAGAAGTGGCAGAAAAAGTCTAGACAAACTACTCAGAAAAGCGACAAAAGGCAAAATCGATTACATCCTCACAAAGTCAATCAGCAGGATATCAAGAGACACTCTGGAGATTTTGAAAATCACAATATTTTTAAGAGAGCGAGGGATCAATATGCATTTTGAAAATGAGAAACCGGATTCAATAGAGGCGGATAAAGAATTTGAGATTACGCTAAGGGGTATGCTGGCGCAGGACGAAAGCCGGAATACCAACGAGAATATCCAGTGGGGAATTCAGCGCAAGTTCGAAAAGGGCGAGATTTATACGAAGTATAAGAATTTCATGGCTATACCTGTGTTGACGGTGAAATGGTCATTGTGCCGGAACAGACAGAGGTAGTCAGAAAGATATTTTACTTATACATACAAGGCCAGACGTTGGGACAAATTAAAACCTATCTGGAAGCCCAAGGAATTAAGACTGTAACAGGTAAGGACATCTGGGATACAAAAACGATTCAGAGAATGTTGACCAATGAGAAATACAAGGGAAGGGTGACACAATGCTTCAAAAGACTTTCACCGAAGATTTTATGACCGGTAAGAAAAGGAGAAATGATGGACAGCGCAACAAGTATTATGTAAAGAACAGTCATCCGGCCATTATCTCTGCTGAAGTATTCGATATGGTTCAGGAGGAAATGGCAAAGCGTGCAGTGTGACTCGTTCCTAACTGAAAAGGTTAAGCACTGTTCAAATGGTATCAACTTACAAATGCAATCCATCAAAGAACACATCAAATGAGTTGATACCATAAATTTGTTTCAAAGCTAATAGAACGCTAATGCGCACACTATAGCGACCTTGCTCTATTTTAGCAAGAATATCCTCAGTCATTGGAATACCCAAAATCTCTAACTGGGCAGATGCCTCACGTTGAGATAAATTAGCCTTTTTGCGCAAAGCTTTAAGATTGTGACCGATTGAAATGTCTTGTTTTAATCCGTTAGACATAGCTACCTCCCTAAGCGAAATTTCTTTTGCTGGATAAATATATCCATCTTGATTTTACCCTAATCACCGTGCTATAATTGGATAAATATATCCAGTTTGCATATTGGGAGGCCATGAATGATGGAAAACAGCAAGAACGAATATTTGGTCAAAATCGAAGAGGCTATTAAAGAACTGCCTAACAAGGCACAAAACGCCATCTATTGGATAATAACGCATTTTGAGTTTGTGGAAGAGATGTGCAAAAATCCAGAAATGACTAATGAGGAAATCGAAAAATATAAAGAAGAGGCAAAAGCAAAGGAAGATTATATAATGCTTGCTCTTCTGTGTGCTGCACAAACGTATAAGGAAAACAGCAATGAAACAACGGAACAGGAGAACTGATAATCCAAGGAGTGGAATGACAGGGTAACGCCTTGAAACGCTCCCCTTAATACTCCGACTGGCATTTATGGCGAAAGCTTATAGATGTCAGAAGCTCGGTGAAGTCGTCTGAGAGTGACCGTAGATTGTTAAGGTTTAACAATCCGAAAACTGTCCAGAGGTGGATGGTGTCACCTACAGGTCGGAGGTCTATAAAGTACCTATGGTCAGAATGATAAATGTTATCTGACGAATCCGCGAATGTACGGGTCTATACCTTTGGGACATAGAAATGTGTTCTGGCGTTAATTCGCAGTCAGCGTGGTAAAGTAAGAATTGCATGTATGAAATACCATAGTGCGTTACAGGCGCATTCCAACTGACAGGATTATAGTGGAGACCTACGGGTACTAATGTACTTCTGGCATACCGCAACATCAAGTCAAATACCGGTAGCAACACCGCTAGAACTGACAAACTCACCATTAAGGACATTGATAAAATACCAATGGACGAAGTGGTGGAAAAAGTAAAATTTATCGTCACTGGTAGCAAATATGGATACCGCCCAAAACCAGTAAGAAGAAAGGACATCCCAAAGCCACATGACCCAACAGCGCTCCGGCCACTTGGTATTCCCTGTATATGGGATAGGTTGATACAGCAATATGTCAAGCAGTTATGGAGCCAATATGTAAGGCGAAATTCAGCGAAAACAGCTTTGGTTTCCGTTCCAATCGGTCAGTTGAGAATCGGGCAAGTACGGCGAATAAAACCCCGTTGCAAACAAAAATCTTGGTGTGCGTACACAGCAGAGGGACGAGTAGGATTGCACGATAACCTCCGAATAAACGTTCCCCTTATGATACCAACCACTAAGAGGAGCAAGCGCAGAATATGCGGATAATCGTATCTTGCTCTTCTGCGCATAATGGGGTAAATGTGCAATACTGGGCATTCCGTTTCAGCATACCAGTGAAATCCATTGTCACCACATCACACCAAAGCAAAATGGTGGCGGGGATAAATACGAAAATCTTATTCTGGTACATGAAACCGTCCATAAATTGATACACGCCTCACGAGCAGAAAAAATACCCACCTGCTTACACAGGCACTCTTGCATGCAGCAAAGCAGCGTTTTGGTGCATCAAGTGAAAAAACGCCTCAGATAAATGGGCAGTATCTTCTCTTTGATGAAGAAATTATAGAAAATACTGTTGAGCCTGTTTTTTCGGTAATAAATATTAAAAAACGTAAAGTCCCTGTCAGGAAAAAAGGTGACAGAGAAAAGGCTGACTGAAGGATTGATAAGAGAAACTGTAGAGTACGTTATTTTATGTCAGATAATTCTTTACTGGACGAATATCTGCCATGGACTGAAAAAGCACAGCTTGAATGCGGGAATAACACAGTAGATAATAGAAAGAAGAAGCCTTGGAGTGAGCCAGCCTATGAATATGACAAAGGAATATCTCAGAGGCAAATTAGACATAATAGCTTACAGCCTGGATTTTCCATACGAGCTTGATAAACGCTACCGAAAAATGCACCGTGAGGATGACCATTACTGCGACCTAATATATTAAATGTCTCTATGAAGAAGGGGTAGGACTGTATAATGAATTATCAGACACCGAATTCAAAAAACTGATACGAGAGCAATACAACTACACAAAGAAAATTGCAAGAGAAGGCTTCTGGTAAATAACAGCTTCACATCAAAACCTGTGAAGCTGTTATTTTAGGGTACGGTATGTGTTCCAGCGCTTGCCATTTACACTAAAGTATGTTCATACCCATCCAAAATGATCTTACGGACTTGGATTTAGCGAATAGGCATAATAATTGTAACAGCAGTACCCAGATTAGGGTTGCTGGATATAGTGAACCGGTAATCGGTTCCATAAGTAAAATGGAGCTTCTCCGCCACATTACCAATCCCGATTGGGCGTATTTTTGAATGTGCTGCACAAGATTCGTCTAAATTGTTTCTGCTGAGCAATTGATCAGCTTTTTCCTGTTCCATCCCGATGCCGTTATCTGTAATAACGATTTTTATATAATTATTTTCCCTGGTTACTGCTAACTCTATAAGGCCGGAAGATCCTTTGGGGCATATACCATGCAAAATAGAATTTTCTATCAGAGGTTGTAATATATTTTTGGGGATAAGGGCTCTCTCCAGTTCCCGGTCAAAGGTGCAATTAAATAAAAATTGATCCATATAACGATATTTTTGTATAATAATATATTGATTTATTACTTCAAGCTCTGTTTCTATATGTTCGAAAAGGCTGTTTTCTTCCAGATGAATACTATCCTGCAGCAAACAAATAAATGCGCTTGTGAGCTTTATAACATCCTGATTTCGGTTTTTTCTGGCAAGATAGATGACTGAATTAAGTGTGTTATAGATAAAATGCGGATTGATCTTGGTAAGCAACAACTCAAACGATACTTTTTGTTTGGCTTCCAGATTATCCAAAGCATCCTTCATATACTGCTTTGTTTTTACGACCATATGATTAAATCCGTCCGAAATATTGGCCAGCTCACGTTCGCCTATAAGTGATACAGAAATGTCCAAATCGCCGTTTGCCACGGTTCCGATTGCCTGATCCAGCTTTATTATTTGCTTTGATACATTTATCAATCGGGGGAAGATAAAAATGAAAATAAGCAATAATGCTACAATAATAATTATAATTGCCGGAATCACAAAAGGAATATCCATAATCTTATTTACATGTTGATTACTTAAAAAAGATACGATTTTCCAGTTGCAATTATTTACAACATCGGTAAAATAATAGCCGTTTTCTGATTTTTCGAAATTTGTTTTAAGCTGTTTTACTTCCTGCAGGAACTTAGTCCTTTCACCCCCGGAAAAGTAAATCATATTGTCACGCTCGTCGAATATGGCGATCTGGCTAAAGATACTGTTTTCAGTAACAATGCCTTCCATGAGAGTATCCAGATCCAAATTTATAATAACCTGTCCGATAGCTGTTGGAACCCTGTTATTGACATTATTTATGTTGAAGATGCAGCTGATAAGGTTGAGGTGAACAAAATTACTTGTTCTGGAGGGGAAAGCGTAGTTCCCTGTAAATCCAAGATACTCTTTTGAAGAATTACCCTTTAGCGCATATTTCTCAAACCAATCAATAAAAAAATCATCATAGGCGCACTCACTCCAATAAGCCGACCCGTCATTGGCAATAATGCAGTAACTGTGAATGTAATCTTTTAACAATATGTTATTTTTAATATTCTGCAACAAATGAGTCACGTTCTTCACTTTCTCCGAAGCTGATTTATAATCGCGCCGTTCAATGAATGCGCGCATATCACTGTTCAGCGATAAATATTCACTCAGCCTGTAAATTTCGTCTACAGAGTTTTCAATTTGGGTTAGATTTTTCTGTGCCTCATGATTTCCGAATTTTGCAATATTTGTTTGCATATTTGGAATAAATATATAATAAAAAATACCTGCAAATGAAATCAAAACAATAAATACAACTGCAATCAGTCGAGACATGACAGAATACTTTATTCCATGCTTCATAATCGGTATCCTTTTCCAGTGTTATTAGCGCAAGATAAAAATTATTATTTGTAGGAATGCTGATTTCGGTATTCGTACGGGGTTTTTCCGGTAATTTTTTTAAAAGTTTTGCTTAAGTACTGACTATTTGAGATTCCTATCTGTTGAGCTATATCACGTATTTTCATATTTGTACTGCAGAGCAGTTCCTTTGCCTGCAATATCCGATAATCTGCCAAATATTCGTGAAAAGCCTTTCCTGTTTCTGATTTGAATTTTCTGCCTATGTACATGCTATTGCTGTTAAGCAAGGCTGATGCTTCGCTTAAGGAAAGCCAGCTGTTATAATTTTTTTTGATATAATTAATGACAAAACAAGTAGATGCGGATAAGCCGCTTTTTAGCGTATTGCTGCGGTAAAGCTCGCTTAACTGCAGCAATAAATATTCGGATACACTTTCAACATCTAAAAGCTGTGAAATCTCTGTTTTGTTCTTTATAATATCCATGCCGAATCCCGACAATAGTAACAGGATCTGGTTAACACATTTTGAAAACAGTCCGAAATCTTCCATTTTACGAGCCCGATCCAGTACATCTGAGGTCTTATCCACCATTTCCTGATAAGAATTTAAAAACCCATCGCGGTTGATAAATGAAATATCCAACTCAGCGGCGATGCTATGGTTTATTTGCCCCGATATCTGCATTGCAGGAATTTTATGAAATATATACAACGGCAGGCACTTGTGCAATAATTCAAAATCATGATGAAGTGTCTCGAGTTTTGATGCGCGAGGGAGGTAAACAGCAAAAAAATTCATGCCAAACTTCTGAAGCAAGTCGTTCTGAATCGTATTTATAAGCTGCCGGACACAAAACAAATAGTCTTTGCCGCTCGTAACATTTTGGATACAGTTCGTCATGACAACTAAATCACCATTCTGTTCAAAAATATTTGTTGTATGGTTTTCGGGAATACTCAGCTCAACGGGGCTGCCCGTATAGGACGAGAAAAGGCTGTGTTCCTTGCTGCCCCTGAGCAGAAATGGAACAAGGGCAGTGAGCATAATTAGCGTAAACTGCTTGCGATAGGGTGATAAATGCGCCTGCTCCAGGATTGAGAGCTGGGCTGTCGTTAAATGCTGCTGAAGATAGTTTTTCAGTGCGTGCGTACGTATCAAAGTATTTTCATTTTCCTGTTTTTCTATTTTTGCTCTTACTTTTTTCATTACATCCAGAAGCTTTTCCGAAGTCATCTCATGCTTGACAAGATACGTAAAAATGCCCACGTCAATAGCCCTCTGAGCATATGAAAAATTCATATATCCGCTAAGAATTATAAAAGTAACAAATGGAACAATTTCCTTGATCTTTTTGCACAGTTCAATACCATCCATCCCAGGGAGCGATACATCCATAAATACTATGTCCGGAGAACACTGCTTCACCAGTCTCAAAGCATTGTCAGGACTATAAGCCCATCCTTCAACAATAAATCCGCTATTTTCCCAGTCAATTAGTGTTAAAAGATCTGATATTACAATAGATTCGTCATCTACGAAAGTGACTTTTAGATTTCTCATGTCTTACGCACCTTGTTTTCCATACAAATGTCTATATATTTATATAAATTTCTATATATTATTGTAAGCAAATGACCGTATTAGTATTATATCAAAAGCCCGCAGGAAACTCAATAAATATATAAATAATGTACAAAACCTATAGTTTGAAGTATTGTTTCTTTCGTCAGATTTACTAAAATTATAGATAAAGTGTGGTATTCCCGATTGAAACGGACGAATACCCGTAAATAAAACTGTAAAGGAGAAATGAAAAATGCAAACAAGAAAGAAAAGATTAGCCAGAGCACTTTCGCTGGTACTTTCGCTGTTGATGCTCCTGACTGTTGCTGCTGGGTGCGGAAGTGCAAACGAGCAGGACAATAACGGCACATCCACTCCTGCAACAAAGGCAAAAACCGGCAATGAACAGGCCGACGGCCCGGTACCAATCACAATGTGGGGATGGAACGCAGGCGAAATTGAGAAAATTGTTGATGCCTATATTAAGCTCACCAATGCAAATATTTCTCTGGATTATGTCACGGTTCAGCAGATGGAAGCCTTCCAGAAGCTACAGACAACTATTAATGCAGGCCTTGATATGCCTGACATAGTACCAAGTGAAATCAATCAGCGCGGTACTATGATGTCACTTGATATCTGGGAAGATCTGAGCAAGGAACCATTTAATTTTGATGAATCTCTTACTTTTGATTATTTTATGCCTCTGTGTAAAAATGAAAAGGGAGAACTGGTTTGCCTGCCATATGATGTTAGTACTGCAGCTTTGGCATACAAAAAAGAAATGGCAAAGCAGTACCTTGGAACAGACGATCCCGAGGAGCTCCAGAAAATGCTTCCTGACTGGGATACATTTAAAAAGGTAGGATTAGGGGTTCGTGATAAGTCAGACGGGAAAATATTCATGTTTGCCAGCCTTACAAACGTAAAGCAGATTATAGACGGCCAGAATCCGGCTCCGATCATAAAAGACAATGTGCTCGACATGGACAGCTCAGTCAGAAAGACTGTTACAAGAATGGTTGATTTCAGAGATAGCGGGATTGTTGATAATATTATCGAATCTTCACCGGCGTATAATGCATCCTATGCTGAACGCAAGCATATTTTCTATCCGTGTGCTTCATGGAGTCCCAACTATGTCATTACGCCAAATGATCCGGATGGCGTTGATGCCTGGGGCTTGATGATTCCCCCGGAAGGCTGCTTCAGCTGGGGTGGATCAGGCTTTATGATTCCGAGAAAAGCATTGCATAAGCAGGAAGCGTTTAACCTTATAAGCTGGTTCTTAACTGAAGAAGGAACGAAATCCCAGCGTGAAACTGTCAGGTTCAACATCAGCAATAGGCAAGCTTATGACGATCCGGAATTTGCAAAGTTAACTGAAAAAAGCTTTGGCGATCAAAACTTGGGGCAGATCTTGTTTGTTGAAGCAATGAAGAATATCAATGTGCGCCCTGTTTCTGTACATGATGTAGTGATCACCGATACATTCAACTTGGTAACTGAAGCAATTAACAACGACAGGACAATTGGCGTGGACGGTGCTCTTGAGATGATTGAGACAGAATTAAGAAATAAGATACCAGACTTGAAATAATAAAGAATAAGTTTGGAAGTGGAGGGGGCCCTTCACCGGGGCCCTCTTTTTCACTGAAAAAGGAGAGTGTACAATATGTCTGGTGATATAAAAAGTGCGGGTAAAAAGCCGGCATTGACAGTCAGAATGAAAAAAATACAGGGGAAACATGTCTGGCCGTATATTTTCGTACTACCATTTTTTGTGATTTATCTGGCGTTTAACTTTTATCCCATTATATACTCCTTTGTAATCAGCCTGACAGAGTGGAGTGGCTTCGGAGAGTCCAAATTTGTTGGATTTGCCAATTATGTAAATATATTTACCAAAGATCCCTATTTTTTGAAATCTATTGGCAACACTTTGATTTTCATGGCTTTTGACATTCCAATCGTAATAATAGGCGGGATTTTATTAGCGGCCATTTTAAACAGCAGTCTTCTAAAAGGCAGCAGTTTTTTACGGCTTGCGACCTTTTCACCCTATATAACGATTCCGGTAGCAATAGGAGTATTATTCAGCTTACTGTTTGACTGGAATTCCGGTATGATTAACAAAATATTAGTGGGAGTAGGTGCGATAGACAGTGGTATCAATTTCCTTGGAGTGCCCGCCCTTATGCGGGTGGTCATTATTTTGATGATTTGCTGGAAGTATCTTGGATATCATATGATATTCTTTAATGCAGGGATTTTAGGGATTCCCACCGAGCTATACGAAGCTGCGGATGTGGATGGTGCATCCGGCTTTACAAAGTTCACCAGAATTACGATACCAATGTTGCGGCCGATTATTGAATTTCTGATTATTATGAATATAATCTGGGGCTTCCAATTGTTTGATGAGCCGAAGGTGCTATTATCGCCATGGACATCTGCAAGCGGCGGAGCAGGGACGGTTGGAGGTTCTAAAAGGGCTGCACTGACCGCAATATGGAATCTTTATGATACAACCTTCGGAACACAGATGCAGTATGGAAAAGGTGCGGCGATTGCCTATGGATTGTTTATTTTTATTTCGGTATTCTCGGGTGTCGCTCTGCTGATTATAAATAGAAATAAAAGGAAGGGGGAAATTTAGGTGAAAACGAAAAAAATGAAGTCGATTGCTTTGACACTTTTTGTGTTTGTACTTGCTTTAGTTGTTCTTTTTCCCTTCTACACCATGATCATGATGAGCACTCACTACAGCGAAAATATATACAAAGGAATACCTCTGCTGCCGGGCGGGTATTTTATGGAAAACCTGAAGACGGTATTTAATGCGCATTTTGAGATATTTTATAAAAACAGCCTGATTGTATCTGTCGGTGCCACTATCCTTTCACTTGCTGTCAGCACGTTATGCGGATATGCCCTGTCAAAATACAAATTTAAAGGCGCGAATTTTCTATTTAAATTTATTTTGGTGACGATGATGGTTCCAACTCAGCTCGGGCTGGTTGCGTTCGTTGTAGAAATGAAAAAAATCGGATGGATGAATACACTGCTGCCCCTTATCATTCCACCTGCAGCTACCGGCTTCGGTGTCTACTGGATGAGAAATTATATTGCGGGCGCCCTCCCTGACGAGCTTATCGAAAGCGGACGTATTGACGGTGCAAGGGAGCCGGGAATCTTAGTCAAAATTGCTTTGCCATGTATCAAACCGGCCATATTTTCTTTGGCGCTCATGAACTTTGTAACAAATTGGAACTCATTCTTGGTGCCCCTTATTGTATTGAATAAAACTGAGACTTATACGGTTCCAATTGGAATCATTAATCTTAACTCAGCCTACAGAAATGATCTGGCGGCAAAGATCACCGCCCTTGTACTGGGAACAGTCCCATTGCTGATTCTTTTTATGGCCACTTCGAAATCCTTCATCAGGGGTATTACAATGGGGGCAGTGAAAGGATAGCATAGGGGCAAAATACCGCAGATCCGATTGAAAAAAACGATAATGCAGGAGGTTATTATGGAAAGAGCAGTATATTGTTATGGATGGCTGACGGGAAGACCAAACTGTCATCCTGTCCATACCATGAAGCATATCGGGATGGTGGAGGAATTAGCAAAAAATCATGCTACAATGTTATCCTGGAGCATGATGGGCAGCGGTGCGATCTCGCTGCCGTTTCTGGAACGGCAGATTTATGGAGAAGTTTCTCCGCAATTACGCTTCCATGGCTTTTTGAATGATAAGGAATTTAATGAGGAATGTCTGAAGAGAGGAATATTACCGTATGCTGTAGTATATCAGGCTCAGGGATGGGAGTTTCCGGTTATTTTAAACGAAGATCAGTCACGGATCCTGGAAATGAATCTGATCCGTTCGGATAAAAACACACAATGGTACGGTCTGAGAGAGTTTACAAATAACCGGTACAATAGATTATTCAATAAAGCCTTCGAAGATTATTTCCCTGACGGGCTGATTAACAGCGAGGGAGAAAAGGTAACAGATCTGTGGGAGGAATGCGCCACACGGGATATGTATGGGAAGGCTGCCCACAGTCACTGGGTTGAGGTCGATGGATTAAGCCAGACATGCTACGGTATGTGCCGGAATAACCCGGTTTGGAGAGAGTATCTAAAGAAGATTATTGAAATTCAGATTGATGCCGGCGCAATGGCTATACAACTGGATGAATCCGAAACGCCGATCTGCTCCATTGGCTATGGGGGATGCTTCTGCAAGGACTGTATGAAGCAATTCCGTTATTATCTTAAAAAACTAAATGGAAAGGGCAAATTGCCGCCCGAAATGGAAGGCCTGAATTTAGACAGCTTCGATTACGGCCTGTATTTGCGGGAGAGAAACATAGCGTGGCCTGAGGATTTAATGAACATACCGCTGTCGGAGATTTACTGGAAGTTCCTGGTGGAGACACACAATGTGCATTTACAGGAAATTATTTCCTTTGTAAAACAATATGGACAGCGACAGAAGGAAACAGACATCAAGGTAAGCGGGAACTTTTCAAACATGCATCTGATGTATTTTCCATCGCTGAAGGATGTAGATTGCTGCATTACCGAGCTGCGTCGTACGGTCTTCAAGCGTCATAACTGGATGCGGCTGGCTGTCGGTTATACAGGGGATAAACCGTTGATTCTGGCTGAAAGCCCCTATGACGGATTCATGCCGAAATTTGTTGAGCTGATCCATCGTGGACAGGCTGATGATTATTACCGTCTGTTTATTATGGAAGCTGTTGTGCACGGATGCAGTATGGCATTTCCCTATGGTGCATGGATGGGCAATAAAACAAGGGATAGTTTCCATGCTCCTTATGAAACCGGGCAGCAGGTGCAGGATTTCATATATCGTCATGATGATTTGTTCAGCAAAAAATCCGGCGCAAATGTATTGGTGCTGTACAGCTATTCTTCCTATATGATGCGTGACTGGCAATGCGGGCAGGGAGAAAATCTGGTATATACCGATAAGGATGATTTACTTTCCTACTCTGTTGCTTATGATGAGCGTGCAGCAAAGATGCCATTTTTGGACATAACGCAAAAGATGACCGAACGGCAGATCCCGTATGATGTGCTTGTGCTCGGGGATAATGAGATGGTGCCGGATACGTTCAGCGGTGAGGATTTGTCGTCCTTTGACATGATTGTAGTTCCGGATTGCAGTCACCTTACGGAAAACCAGACCGGCATTATCAGGGAGTACGCACAGCACAAACCGGTATTTGTTTATGGAAGCTATGCATGTAATATACCGGATGCGTTAAAACACCTTGATGATCAAAAATATTCCGTAATAGCAAACAGGGATGATGATCCCGGATGTTTTGAGGACTTTATAGAGTCATTCTGTGTTGAGTATGATCAACACAGAACAATCGGGTTTGATAATAACAATATCTATTTGCAAAAGGCAATCACTGAAAACGGGACTGTGGTTCATATTCTTAATTATGCTTACGATGCAAAGCAGCATAGAACTACCCCGCAAACTGTTACTATTGATATTAAGCAGGAGAATGTAAAACGTATTTCTACTTATACGCTCTCAGGAGATCCGCTGAAATATGAACTGCTTCAGCCGGCGGAACACGGTTTTGTCAGGATCAGAGTATATGATGTGCCATGCTATGGGTCAGTGAGATTTGAATAACAATTTGATGGAGGTATCATATTATGCGGCCAGTCGGGCTCAGATGTGAATATGTTGAAAATCCGTTGGGAGTTCAGTCCGCCCGTCCGGTACTTAGCTGGATGGGCAGTGATTTCCGCAGAGGTGCGCACCAGGTTGCATATCAGGTAGTTGCATCATCAGATGAGGAAAAACTGAAGTCAGGCGACTACGATTTGTGGGACAGCGACAAGATGGAGAGTGAAAAATTCTTCTGTATTCCGTATGAAGGGAAAAAGCTGCACAGCGCGCAGAGAGTTTACTGGAAGGTAAGGATATGGGATGAACAGGGTAGTATGTCCCAATTTAGCGAACCTGCATATTTTGAAATGGGGCTCCTGCATCCCTCCTATTGGAAGGGGCGCTGGATGGGCTTCCTGGGTGGGCTTATCGGAAATGGCATTCTAATGCGCTATTCTTTTAAGGTTGAAAAAGAACCGGTAAGAGCGAGAGCATATATATGCGGAATAGGATATTATGAGCTGCGCCTGAATGGAGACAGGGTCGGAGATAAATTGCTGGATCCGGGTGCGACGGATTACAGTAAAACGTTGCTGTATTCTGCCTATGACGTTACGGATGGATTAGGGATCGGGCTGAATAGCGTCGGCATCATTCTGGGAACAGGATGGGCGGGCACACCAAGAGCTTTGCTGCAGATCAATATCGAGTTTGCGGATGGCACCAGGCAGGAGGTTTATACTGACTGGGGGATAGGCTGGTGCGTTGCAAAAGGCCCTATTGTATACAACAGTATCTATGACGGGGAGGACTATGACGCCAGACTGGAAAAAGACGGCTGGGATACGCCAGAATATCAAGATACATTTTTAATTGAGCATCAGCGCCCGGAAGGCTGGAGTCTGGCAACAATTATCGAACCGCCGGGAGGAGAGCTGGTGGGAGAGATATCTACTCCGATCCGGTGTACAGGGGTGACTATACCAAAGCATATAAAAACATTGCCTGACGGTAGAGAATTATTTGATGTAGGCGAGAACCAAAGCGGATGGGTACGTATCAGGGTAAAAGGTGAGCGCGGAGCGAAGGTGAAATTAACATTTGCAGAGGTGCTGAAGCCTGATGGTGATCTGGAAATGTCATATCTTCGTTTAGCCCGTTGCCAGGATAGTTATATTCTGCGCGGGGGTAAAGGTATTGAAGAATACGCGCCCCGTTTCACCTACCATGGATTCAGGTATTTCACAGTAGAGACCGCCGGCATTGTGTCCATTGAATCAATGCAGATGGAATTTATCCGAAGCGATCTAAAACAGAATGCTGAATTTGAATGCAGTGATGAATTTCTGAACAGACTGGTTCACGTCATGTGGCATACTGACGCCTGCAATATGCACAGTATACCTACCGACTGCTGTCAGCGTGATGAAAGACATGGCTGGACCACTGACACCACGTCAAGAGCGGAAGGCAGTGTTTACCATTTTGATGTATCAAGCTTTTTCGAAAAATGGACAAGAGATGTATTTGATACGCAGGATAAAAACGGATACTTTGCAGACACGGCTCCGCACCGCTGGGGCAGGCGCCCGTGCGACCCGCAGGTAAATACCCCGATTAGCCTGCCGCTGCTTTTATATCGCGCATACGGTAATAAGAGAGTTATGGAACAAAACTATGAGAGCATGAAACGTTATATCGAAGTTTTACTAAAGGAAGCCGACGACCTTCTTATATCAAGAACAGGATTCGGCGAATGGGCATGCCCGGTGGAGGAATGCTATCCGGAGCCTTATGGAGCAGGTGCGGTTTCGAAGCATGTAACAGCTACCCTCGTATCTACGGCATACCTGCATTATTCGGTGACTCAACTCAAGCAGATGGCCGGAATTCTTGGTCACGATGAAGATGCTTTGTATTTTGAGAATCTGGCAGCCGCCATAAAGGAAAAGTACAATGCCCGTTTCTTTAATGAAGCTGCCTCGCAATACGATATGGGAAGCCAGAGCTCCAATACATTATCTGTTTCCCTTGGGCTGGCGCCTGAAAAATACCGGGAAGCTGTAATGCGTAATATAGCCGAAAACGTGGCTGAACACGATTACCATTTGACCACAGGCAACATGGGGACGAAATCCATCGTTGAAACATTGTCGGAGAACGGCTATGAGGACTTGGTATATACCATTATGACACAGAAAACGTCGCCTAGCTTCGGGTATATGCTGGAGAAGGTAGCGACAAGCATATGGGAGCGCTGGGAGGCAGATCGTAACAATAACATCATGAATTCCCAGAATCATCCCATGCTTTCTGCCTGCAACGTATGGTTCTACAAGTATTTGGGAGGGATTCGCTTCATTGACGACACAGCAGCATATCAACAGTTGCTGATTGCGCCGACAATTCCATCACAGCTTGAATATGCAAAAACAGAAATGGATATTATGGCAGGGCATGTTTCAACACACTGGAAAAAAGAGAACGAGAGCCTAATGTTGAATGTGGAGATTCCGTTTAACACTTCGGCCAGCGTAATCATTCCAAAAAAATTTGCGGTTGAAGGGGCAAAGCTGTATGAGGGGGGTAGCATCATCTGCGATTACAGCAACAACGCTTCTTTATGCCAGGGAATTACCTCTGTAGAATCCTGTGAAGACAGGTATGTGGTTGAGATTCTAAGCGGAAGTTACAGCTTTTTATTGGAATAATGAGGCGGCGTATACCACCGCAGCATAGAAGTAAATTTTGGGGGAGGTTAACATGGATAATTACATCATAGATAATAATAAAATTCGTATGCAGTGTGATGTTAAAAATCTGTATTGTGAGCGTATTTTTGTCAAATCAGACAAAGAGTGGGTTCCGGTTCTGTGCTCAGTACCCTTTGTGACCATACCGACGGATGAACGCCATTTTGCAGCATTTGCACAAGAACCCACAGAACCTTATGTTAAGATGGAAGGTGAGTCTGCCCGGATTTGTCTTGAACATCCTGATTATACTGTGAGCCGTACTATTCGGCTTTCACAAAAAGCGGATGCGGTTGATTTTACCGTGACGTTTCGTGTGAAGAAGAAAATTACGCTGCGTGCACTGGAAGATAAGTGGAACTTCCTTCCTGACCGACGCGAGCAGGATGATACATTGACAGGTCCGCTGGACTTTGTGTGGAGCCAGAGGATTAAAACATTACCTGCCGACTTTGTGTCCCACTACAACTTCAGGACACCAATTGTAATGATGCAGCAGGGTGAAATATTTGCGGGGATTGTTCCGGGACTCGAAAACGTAAAAAAGGAAGATCTGGACAAGGCACCGCTTGGGATGGATCTGGATGTTACACGTGACAGATATCCATGGATGTCATATGGCGTGATCGTGGGACAGGGAATGACCCCTGACAAGCCTTGTGAGGCCGGCCATTCGCATATTGTACGGGGATCTAATCCAGAATTCTGCAGGGTTGTACTCGATACCGGTGATGAGATCACCTACAGTTATTCAATAATTGTATCGCCGCAGCCTGTGAAGCTTGGCTATCGCTATGCGGTGCGATATCTGTGGCAGCGGTACGGAGCTCCTCAAATGGAGCTGGAGCATAGTCTGCCTAACAATCCGCGTTTTCGTGATGTTAAGACGCTTAAGCAATGGCAGCTTGAGATATGGGATAAAAATGCGGAAAATGATTATTTCTCCTATACCAAAGACGGAAAAACCGTGGGCGGAATAACAGGAAGACGTCAGGGAGAATGGTTCAGCCGGACCGATCACAAGCATGATCTCTGGTATGCGTGCTGGCTGCAGGAGTTTGTTACCGGCTACGGCACTTATTTATATGGAAAGTCGTCCGGGAAGCATAAATGGATGGAAAGAGCGGAACAGATCCTGAACCATATCTTGTCCGCGCCGCGCACGATGGGTATGTTTCCTGTTATATGCTACTATGAATCTGACGGCAGTGAAACCTGGCTGAAGGATGACGGATGGGCAGGATACCGTAACGAATTTCATACTCTGCATATGTCATGGACTGCATGGCTTATGCTAAAATGGGGTACAAAAGCATTCCCGGGGCGCATGGAGGATATATTGGAATTTTGCAAGCCCTATGCTGACTTTTTGATTGCCAGGCAGCACGAAGACGGCTGTATTCCGTCATGGTATGATGACGATGGGAATCCATCCAGGGTTCAGTTTCGTGATTTTAATGCCGAAACTGCAACCAGTGCGCTGTTTTTAATGGAAATCGGCGAGATCACAAAAAATGAACAGTATCTTGCTGTGGGGATGAAAGGGCTGGATTTCATTACAGAATACGTGATTCCGCGCAAAAGGTGGTTTGATCTTGAGACGTTTTTATCCTGTTCGAGGAAGGACTTCGATTTTTATGATTCCATTACGGCGCAGTATCCACAGTGTAATCTGTCTCAAATCCATGCATCAATTGCATACTTGAAGCGTTACCACATTACGCAAAAGGAAAGCGACCTGAAGCTCGCAGAGCAGATGGCGGACTATCTCCTTTTAACACAGCAGCTTTGGAACCATCCACTGCTTCATATCAATTCCTTCGGCGGATTTACGGTTCAAAATGCTGATAATGAGTGGAGTGATGTCAGGGAAGGACTTTGCGCCATGCTGCTTTATCAGTATTATCTGGCTACCGGAAAGCAGGAATATCTGGAGCGCAGTGTTGCTGCAATGCATGCGGGATTTGAGGTTTTACCCTATGAAAACTGGGCCCATTGCGGTTATGAAGGAATGCAATATGATTCAAGTCTTTTATGGGGCGGAGGTGTTATTCTGACTGCTGCAGAATATTTGGATGCGGAGATGGGTGCAATGGCCATTGATGCTGACGGTGGCTTCGGCACAGGTATAGATGGATGCGTCGTCAAAAAGGTGGAAGTAAACGGGGATGAGATACTCATAGATGCCACTTTTGTCGGACGGGAAGAGAACAGCCCGTTTTCCATGCGGGTATTTTCCCGCAACTCGAGAAAATATACTATTAAAATCAATGACAGGGTCATCGGTGAGTTTTCACCTGAACAACTAAAGAATAAAATTTTAATTAACGGAACGGAATAAATCAATAAAATGCTCCGCCGCAATTGAGACGGAGCATTTTTCTTGTGAAACGAATACCACACGTTCTACGTGTGGTTCCGGAAAGCTTATAGCTATGAGTGGAAAATAAAAAGCCTCCTTTAAAATAGTTGCAGGTTCGCCAACCGCAATTACAATAATAAGGAGGTTATCCAGATGGATAGTGAAAGTTTACACACAGCAAATATAATTGCAAATATCATATAGTGTTTGCACCAAAATACCGTAGACAGGTAATATACGGAAAAATAAAAGCAGATATAGGTCAAATATTAAGAAGCTATGAGCCGTAATCGACGGCTTCGTCCGAAAGGGCCGTCATATCAAAAACAGGCCCAAGCTTTTCAAAATGCTCGCCGTCTGTGCTGAAAGAGAATTGCAGTTTATCTATCATGATTTCCGCTCTGCTTGTTATAGTGACGCATTAGAAAAGACAAATTTGTGTTCCTTTATAAATTCTTTAGAAGAAGCAGATGATACTATTTTATTTAAAGATGGAAATAATATTTCGGGCGGACAAATGAAAAAGATTGCGCTTGCTAGAGTGTTAGTGAAAAACTCTAAAGTATGATGAGATTACTGCTTATAGTAGAACCAGATAATAATGATGTTATTCCCTTAATTGGTGAAACGAAATCTTCAAAAAAGAAGACCTCAAAGAAGACCTCAGGGCGGATTTTCAGAAAGATACTCTGCCGTCAAGGAATAACTAGGTTTTCATGACTGCATTTTTGTCTACCCAAGGCACGTTGAGTGCGTGGTTCTGATGACGAAATGAAGAACGAGATCTTCAGAAAAAGCGCATTGCTGAAGTGCAGGACAGCCTTGAACGTCTCAATATTAAAATCAAGCGCTGTGAGGATGTGATTGTCCCGATTGAAGATGAGTATAAGCATTCAGGATAAGCACCGGATGATAAAAGTTCTCTGCCACTGCTATTAAGCTGCGCTGGAGGACTTTTTTGAGTGTGTACATTCTTGGCGGTGAAAGTCCGCTGCGGAGGTAAAGTAATGCGTATCCGTTTGACCTGGTCTTTGCCCCCACACTCATCGTCTGGGGGCCTCGCTCATAAGCAGTTGCTCACCACTGATACCCATCTCGCGCTTAAAGCGTGGCCGGATTTACATCTAGGCCGCACCGTGATCACGGGAATTTTACTGGCTTACGTGGATCGCTTTGCCTGCGGCTGGCATCGACTTTCAACAATATCCTTTGCTCAATACATTTTGGGAAAGCTTTATCTACTTGGGAAAGACATACCGAAGAACAAAGAACTTGCAATAAAATGGCTTACGTTGTCAGCAGAATGGTAATGAGTACGCCCGATTCTTTCTGGATAATATGGATAAGTTCAGAGAACCTTCTGTGGCACTCGGAATTTCGAGGCTTATGTATCATGTGGGGAGGATGTTTGAGAATAATGTGCCAATGCCTGCTAAGAGTGCAGTTGGATTCAATGTAGATAGCAAGCTGATGAAGAAGATGAGAGAGAAGAAGGCGGGGCAGGGGTATAAGGATGAAGATTTGAAGAGGAGTCTATTGATTTAATAATTGTAATATATAATAAATATATTTAATTTCAAAATATGGATGTTAAATACTCTTAAAAATTTACATATATTTGAGTAGATTTTTAAGGAGTGATTTAATGCAGACCAAGATGCTAGTAAAAAAGCCAGAGCCAGCTTTAGGCAGGACAAATAATCCTATGAATAATAATCATAAGAGTAAGCCTGCTGAAAATAAAAAAAATGTAAGAACAACAGATTACAAGAAATTGCTGCAGATGATGCTTAATGATCCTGATGCCATAACAAGAGAAGAATTCTTGTTTTTGCAATCAATTATAGGGTACAGGCAAGCAGTAGCAGCAAGAGAGAAAGCAAGGCTACGCAAACAGCAAAGAAAGATAGGGCAAACTAATGTTGCAGTGAAGCCGACCGCATTAGGAAGATCAAATTCTGAAAATGAAAAAGATTTAGATGGGGAAAAAGAAAACACAAATTCAAGGGACAACAGCACTGAGACTCCAATACAAATGAAAAAGGACGATGACAATGCTTCAGCTTCAAGATCAAGCATGCAACATAATTTGAGAGAAGGACTTGAAGAACTATCAGGTGTTGATCTCTCAGATGTAAAAGTGCATCAGAACTCCGATAAGCCACAGCAGGTTGGAGCATTGGCATATACACAGGGAAATGATATCCATATCGCTCCTGGACAGGAAAAGCATCTTCCTCATGAGGGTTGGCATGCTGTACAGCAAAAGCAGGGGAGAGTTGAACCTACTATGCAAATGAAAACGGGTGCACTTGTAAACGACAATGCTGATCTTGAAAAAGAAGCTGATATTATGGGTCGGATGGCAACTAAAGAATACACCAGTCATGCAAGTATTCAGCAGCTAGGCCTTAAAACAAAACATTCTGGCTTGAATGAAGAAAAGATTATACAAAGAGCGAAATCAAATGAGAAAACATATGTTGTTCAAGATGGGGATGTTCTTGGCAAGATTGCACTCAAATTTAAGGTATCCATAAGCGAGCTGGTGAAGTTAAATAATTTAAAAAGTGAAAATGAAATTATTAAGGTAGGACAGGTATTAAAAATACCATTGACAGCTAACGCAAAGCCAGAGGAAAAAAGTGATGGGCAAACAACGAAAGATAAGACTGAGAAGATAGAGAACTCGACCGTTGACGATAATAAGGAAAATGAAGATACTAGCAAGGAGAAGGATAAAACTTATGTAACTAAGGAACAGTTACAGAAAATTTATATAAACACTACTGTTACTGATGAAATGGGAAAAGATTTAAATAGAGTTCTAGAGAAATACGGAATTACTAATGTGGAAAATATACAGCATTTTATTGCACAAACTTGTATTGAAACAGGATATGGCAAATCTGTGGTGGAATTAGGTTCTGATAAGTACTTAAATAGTAAAAAATATGGAAAAAAATATAGTGGAGTGGGATATATTCAGATGACATGGGATTATGCTTACGCAGCTTTTGCCACATATATGATATTACAACAATACCCAGACTTGAAGGAAGTCGCCACCTACAAAAATCCAAAAAGTAACGATAAAAATACAATATTTAATGCATATAATAAGATTGTTGCAGCAGCAGGCAAGAAAAGGTATAATATAAAAGAATTTACAGATATTGTGGATGTTGGACGTGAATATGTTAAAAAAAGTTATGCATGGGAAACGGCTGGTTATTTTTGGAGTACTAATGGTTTGACCAGCGCAAATAAAAAAACTCCTGTGGATGATGTTACTAAGGTAGTAAACAAATGGACTGATTCTTATAAAGACCGTAGAGCTGCATATGATAAAGTAATAAAGGTTATAAACTAGGAGGAGAATATATTGAAAAAGTATTTATTACTTAAAATCATCTTAATATCGTTTACTTTATTTACATTGACTTCTTGTGGACATAAAAATGTAATTGACGAGGATAGTTTTAAAAACGGAATAGAGTCTTCAACAAAAAATAGTGGCATATCTTCTGAACCAAAAGAATTATTAGAAAAAGTTTCATCAAGTACATCAAAAAAAGAGGTTGTGTCTACTCAAAACATGAAAGAGAAACAACCTTCACAGAAAGATAATAAAGCATCTTTTGACCATAAACATTATATAACAAATAAAGATTATGGAGTTGCTCCCAGTGTGCTAAAAAATGAAGATATGCCCAGACCGGAAGGGAATAAGGAATGGATAAAGAGTTTAACAATTTGTTATCCACAATTATATAATATAGAGGATATAGATAAAGAAGAGCGTATAAATGATATTTTGTTTAAAGAAGTACTTAATATACGGGATGTAATGAATAATAGAAATTATATAGAATACAACATTGATTATAGAATAATAGAGGCGAATGAAATATTAAGTGTTCTTTTTACTGGATTTATAAAATCCCCTCAAAAGGCAAACAATTTAGCGTATTCAGTAACAATTGATTTGAACAAAGAAAGGATAATGGATTTATCTGAGTTCTTTAAAATTGATAAAAGTTTTGTAGAGAGCCACCTACACAAAGATTTTAAGGTTGTTGAGAATAATTTTGAGAATTTAAAGGAAAACAATTCATATGTTGAAGAATATGTAAAGAATTACAATCAGAATACTCACAAACATGATTTCTACATTAATAATGGAACTTTGGGATTAATTATTCCAGCACCGCAAGCAATGGGATATATTTTGATTGAAGGTAAGTATCAGAATTAAATAAACAATAAACTTCAAATAAAAATTTTGTATGGATAACCGTCTTCTTAAAAATATACTTAAAATATTCTTTACTCACAAAAATTAACTTGCGTTATTGGTTTATGAGATACAGATGATACACGAATTAATTAGGCAAAAGTTACAAAAATTAAATCATAAATAAATAATGAAATGGATGTCCCTCAAATCGAGGGGTTATTTTTTTACCCTAAAATTCAAATGCAAAAGGAATCACTTATGGAGAAAAAATTTAATTTCATGAAGAACCACTATTATTCAAAACTAAGCATAACCCCCCCCTACTTGAAACGTCGCCCAGTAAAAAGGACCGCGTTTCATCGTATCGGTAGAAAAAGCAGTAAAGGAGGTAGTCTATGGGTACATACATTCATTTTACAGAGGAACAGAAAGAAAGTGCTAGTCTTATCAATCTTCATTTATTGTCCCCTTATGATTTACAGTTTGCAAATTTACCTTTCAATTTTACAAAAAAATACATAATATTACAAGAGATAAAGTTTTGTGATAACTATATTTTTACAAAAATCACAGTGAATATGTTATAATATGGATGTATTTTACAACCTTTTGCTACATTATGGGAGGTACGGAATGGGAAGGCGAGGATATGGAACCCTTATAAATGCAATGGCCAGAGAAGCTGCAAGACAACAAAGGCTAGCTGTAGCTGATCAAAAGAGGCAGATTCGAGAAGCCGAAAGAGCAAAACGTGAGGCAGTTAGACTAGCTGCGCTGAATGCAAAAGAAGAGAAACAGAGGTATTTGCAATCAAGGATTGATGAAGTTGACGAGATGAATGATGTTTTAAAAGAAAGGATATCAGATTTATCTAATATATTGATGGATACCTTGACTGTTAATGATACAATTTCGTTTGATTCTTTAAAAATACATGACGAAGGTCCTAAGTATAACCCTCATCCTACATTAACGATCACGAACAGGGAACCGAAGTTTAAAGATTTTATGAAACTTGTTAAAAGCCCTGGTTTTTTTAAAAAGTTAATTCCTGGGTGGCAGAAGCGATATGATAAAGAAAAAAATCAGGCTGAGGAGAATTTTAATACTGCAAAAGTAAAATATGAAACAGCAGAAAGTGAGCGCAAACAAAAACTTGACGAGTACAAGGAAGAATATGAAAAAGAAAAAAGTGCGTGGAATTTAAAGGTAGAGCAAAGGTGTAAAGAGGTAGATGAATTTGAACGAGCGTATAAAAATAAAGATATAACTGCGGTAATTTCATATAATTCAATGGTTTTGGAGCGCTCACAATACCCTGATGGATTTCCTCAAAATTTCAGAGTCACTTATGCCGATGACTCAAAGGAATTGGTAATCGAGTATCAATTGCCTACTGTTGAAGCTATTCCTTCAATTCAGGAATATAAATATGTCAAGAGTAAAGATACTGTGGGGGGGAAGCAGAAAAAGCAAGCTGAAATAAAAGAGTTGTATCAAGATATTATAGCGGCTGTTTGTCTGAGAACTATTCATGAGGTGTTTGAAGCCGACCAAGGAAATGCTATTGATTTGGTAACATTCAACGGATATGTTGAAACTGTTGACCCTTCAACGGGGAAGGATATTAAGCCTTTCTTAATTTCAATCAGGGTAGTAAAAGAAAGGTTCTCGGAAATCGATTTGAAAAGGATTGAAAAGAAAGCCTGCTTAAGAAACCTTGGAGCCACAGTATCACCTCGGCCTGATGAATTGCAGCCGGTAAAGCCAATTGTTGAATTCGATATGGTAGATAAGAGGTTTGTGGACCAGCAGGATGTACTTACTGAACTTGACAACAGACCTAATTTGATGGATTTAAATCCTTTTGAATTCGAAAATCTTGTAGCTAATTTGTTCAGCAAGATGGGACTTGATACTAAACAGACCCGTTCAACAAAAGATGGTGGAGTTGATGCGATTGCATTTGATACAAGACCGGTTTTGGGCGGCAAAGTTGTTATTCAAGCTAAAAGATATAAAAATCCAGTTGGGGTTTCTGCTGTGCGGGATTTATATGGCACTATGATGAATGAAGGTGCTAATAAAGGTATTCTTGTAACAACAAGCAATTACGGGAAAGATGCTTATGATTTTTCAAAGGATAAACCAATAGAATTAATAGATGGTGGTGCCCTACTGTATTTGTTGGATCAGGTAGGAGTAAAAGCAAGAATTATTTTCCCTGAAGATAATTAAGAATCGTTTAAACTGATAAGTTGCTAAAATGCTAAATTGTTTAAGTGAGTAGACAACCTACTTATCGTTGTTTTGTGTTTAGTCAATCAAAGGAAGTATCGAGGTGATAATAATACAGTTTGAAGATTTTCCACCGAAGATAAAAATGCATATTAATGGTGTGGTCGCAAAATATATGGACTCTTATGTTAGAGACCATCTTGTTTGGACACCAGAACAATTATGTGCTGATTTTGTTGCATATTTGAAGAAACTGCATTCGAGAGGCTGTTATGGTGACTATGAGCTTATTGATGGAGAAATTGCTCCGCTTCATAAAGATGGACAACTTTGGATGGTATCAAGCGATGCTAATACATATTTAATGGACAAATTTAATAGGAAATATGAAAAGCATAAGGTATTAGCAAGGAAGAAGGCTCCTCTGTTCGACAGGATTAGGTTAGGATATAGATGGGATACGACGAAATTTTATGATTTAAACTACGGTTTGAAGAACGGGTCTGACTATGAGAAAGCTGATATTGTTGAGAAAAGCACTATAGTACCTTGGACAATGGAGCATGTTAATCAGCAATTAAAAAGCAAATACAACACAGATCTCGGGAGTGTTTTAATTGAATTATCCAAAAGTGAAATAGAAATTAATTTTTATGATTATTGGTTAAATATGTATTATTCGAACCCGCTTGCACCAGCACTTATTCCCGAGGTCTGTGGTGACAGAGTTATGTATTATTGCTCCAAATTTAGAGATGAGTATGCGTTAGAAAGCTTGGAACATTGGCCTTCGACTGACGAAGTTAAGCGAATGAATATTCGATTTGATTTCGCAATAATTAACTGGCATAAACAGAAAAAGCTATTGATTGAACTTGATGGGCATGAATATCATAAAACTGTTGAGCAGAGGAATCATGATGCAATAAAAAGGACAATTGCAGCAAACAGAGGATGGCAGCTAGTTGTAATTACAGGAACTCAAATAAACAGAAACATTGACGCATGCTTTAGTAATATAAAAGAATTCCTCCAAAAATGATTAGATTTTGTAACCTATTATGTAAGAAGAAACTTATAATAAATGATAATTTCTGAAGAATTAATAAAAAGAATTTTTTCATCATTCTCCGGCTGGAGCGGAATGGGATATTGAGGTTATCTGGTGGTTTTTCAGAAGCGGAAATTGATAAAGCTTTCAATAAAGCATTTGGGAAGTATTTGATTGAGTATATAGAACTAAATATGTGGGTTTCACTAGATTTGAGATCAAATATATGAAAGATACATTGATAGTAATATATTTTATTTCTTATAGTAGGCAGTTACTTACACTCCGATTTTAGGATGGAGGTTGATAGACACTATGGAGAACAAAGTAAGCATAGAAACCATTCAAGAAATTATTGAGAAGGTGTTAACTGAGCTTGTTAAACATGACAATTATTTGTTACATAAAAAATTAAAGGAAGAGTGCATTAATCACAAGCTGGCTATACATATTGAAAAAGAAATAACAAGACGCAACATCGATAATTTTCATGTGGATATCGAATACAACAAAAATTGCAACGCCCCTAAATATGTAGAAATAAATGGTGAACAGATGTCAATCCGTCCAGACATTATTGTGCATAAAAGAGGGAGTAATAAATGCAATTTTTTGGCCATTGAAGCAAAAAAGACTTATAAATCGAAACATGACATTCAAAAGATACAAGCTTTGTTAAGACGCCCATATAAGTTTGATTTCGGATGTCTTATTTCATATCTACCTGAAAAAAGCTATATAAAATATTCAATTTTATTATTTGATAAGGAAGTTTACGAATATGTAAGCATAAATGGTATTGTACAAAAGAAGCAAGCAGTATGAGTATCAATTTCGAGAGAGAAAAGTTGGGAAATCATAGCCTGCGGACTGATTGATATTAGTTTATTCCTGAACGGCTTTTTTATTTTATAATTATTCAACAGGTTTGCAAAAATGATAAAAAGTTCAAAATTCGTAGAAAATTAAAACGGATTAGTATATAATGGAAAAGATATTTTAATATGCTTATTGGCTTTAATAATGTGCTTGTCTGTTAATTACTGCAGCTTCCATCCGCCTCACATGCCCCCGCAAAATCTTATAAAAACAAAGAGTGCATGCCGCCCCCCTACTCTTCTAAAGTTAGTGCTATAGTCTTTGTTTTGCTCAAATTCTTGAAGAGTACCATTTGGGGTAAGGGTTCTTTTGTAAACATCATCATACATCTCAATAGTACAATAAATATGTGTAAATTGCTTTTCATGCAAAGCATCAACAAGCAGTTCAGTGGCTCTCCACTTTTGCAATACAAAGCCCTTTAACTTATCAACTTTTATGAGTGAAGAGATAAAGAAGTCTTTAGTTAATTTTTTTGATATTTGGTGCCAAAATAACTATTCTAGGTCGATTCACTTTGCATTTTATACAGATGTAGTGCTCCGCTTTATTGCATTAAATATTGTATTATTATAAAAGATAATGAGAGTATTCCCTTGTCGTAAGCTGTCAGGATGTTATTCTTGCTTTCTACCACTCGTTGTGTTACTATCGTGTTAGAAGTGATAGTAACTGATAGAAGGAGCGGTATTATGAAGTTATTTGAGAGTGAAACAGTTGAATTAAAGCAAGTCTATACATCTGATCTAAAGAAAGAAATTGTTGCCTTTGCAAATACAAACGGCGGTACAATCTATATTGGTGTAGACGACAGCGGAGAAATTGTTGGTCTCGATAATGCCGACTTTGTTATGCAGCAGATATCTAACTCATTAAGAGACAGTATCAGACCAGATATCTCTATGTTTATTAATATAGAGTTAATGAGAGAAGATAGCAAGTTTTTTATTAAGCTTACTGTCAGCCAGGGCACAAAAAAGCCATATTACCTGTCAGATAAAGGACTGAAACCAACAGGTGTCTATGTTAGGAGTGGAACAACATCCGCACCAGCGTCAGAAGATGCAATCCGCATGATGATAAAAATGACAGATGGTGATTCCTTTGAGGCAAATCGTTCTCTGACTCAAGAGTTGACTTTTAATACACTAAATGAGGAATTCAAAAGAAGAGGATTAGAATTTACAGAAGTACAAATGAAAAACTTAGGCATTCTATCTTCTGATAATATTTACACAAATATGGGGCTGCTTGTTTCAGACCAATGCAAACATTCTATCAAATTTGCGATTTTTCAAGGTACAGATAAATTAGTATTTAAAGATAGAAAAGAGCTTGGTGGTTCTCTTTTTGCCCAGCTTACAGATGCCTATAAAACCATTGATTTTTATAATGGTACAAAAGCTACGTTCCATGATTTATTGCGCACAGATGAGAGAGATTACCCCGAAGATGCCGTTCGTGAAGCATTGCTGAATGCTATTGTTCACAGGGATTACTCTTTTAGTGGCAGTACGTTTATAAACCTTTATTCTGACCGTTTAGAGATTATCTCGTTAGGTGGACTAGTCTCAGGATTATCCTTAGAGGCAGCTATGCTTGGAGCATCACAAACCAGGAATGAAAAGCTTGCAGCCCTATTTTATAGAATGAAGCTCATTGAGGCATACGGAACAGGTATTAGTAAGATCCTAAGCTGTTACAAGGGGTTACCGGTACGGCCTGAGTTTGAAAATGTTGAAGGCGCATTCAAAGTAGTCCTTCCTAATATTCATGCTCAAGCTTTAAGGGCAGAAGAGGAGAAGTATCTGCCAATACTCAGATTGTTTGAAGGTCAAAAAGAAATTGCTCGCTCTGATGTTGAAGAAGCTTTGGGGAGCGGTATGACGCATGCCATTAATATGCTCAAAGAAATGCAGGAAAGAGGGCTTATCATAAAAGTCGGCAATGGCAGGCTGACAAGGTATGAGGTGAAACGAAAGGATTCTAATATTTAGAAAGAAAACCTCTGTGCCATAAAATGCTGCCTGCATCAACCGGAGGTGTCCATAGCTACGGCTATGCCTGTATGTATCAAAACTTAGGGATTAAGATGAATAAATTTGCAGGTTCTGCACAAAACGCATATAAAATTATGCAAAAAGACGATCTGATGTGCAGAAAGAGAGTGCGCATATGAGAGAATTCATCTACTGTATATTACCAGATGAACTGTTCTGCAATGGTATCATGAGCTTGGTATCAGCCATCAGGCAAGAAAACGGCATATATACGAAATACGGAGAAGACACAATCATAACACAGAGAACCTCGCCGACAGGCGATGGTATATAAGGTGATCGAATGGCAAAGCATGAGTTTGGAATCTTTGAAACGGAGCCGGAGCAAGATAAAAGGTATGATGAATATTGCCCCGAAAAATATGGCTGCATTGCAATACTCGACGATTACATTGAACCCCTGCTCGGGGAATTAAGTGTACTGGAAACCTATATTCACACCCTTTTCCGTCCGGGCAACGGGCTCGTATATTACGGCATAACATTAATACCGCCGTCATCGCTGCTCGAATTTAAGAAAATAATTGACTTAACCGGCAGAAAAGAGTTGCAGGCCCTTTCTAAAAAAATAGAGGAAGCGATGCAGCGTCATAAATTTATGATCCATTACGGAATATAAGTAACCTCTGAAATTTAGCGGGGAGTATTTTCTTACGAAGATACTCCGCTTTTTTTATGCCCTTTTTAGGGATCTAAATGTATGATATCAAAACGAATGGAGGACAACCCTATTCAAATGACTGCCGAGGATGCTATCCTTACAGTGTCACAGAACCTCCTGTCGTAGTTACTATTCTATGATGGTAGGTCTTTTCGTCATTATCCTTTTTTCTTGGATCTGCTCACTGTTCTGTAATTAAGCTTTCTACATCGTAAAGCCGTGGTGCCTTTATTCCGTACTTTCTGGCATCTGTAATAACTTCCTGTACGGCATAGCCAACTTTAAAGTGGTTATGCGCCACAAGCGCATAGGACATGCTTTTCGGAGAAAAAACAACGTGACTCATAAGAAAACTAACGACTTTCGGCGGCAGGCCGCTCAACACACTTGTCAAAAAATCAAGTTTTGAGCCCTTTGCTTTCAAAACAGGGATCATTTCTTTCAAGTTCCGGCCTAATCCATCGAGCGCTTCGCGTGAAGATATTACTTTTTCAAAACTGCCGCTTTTTAATACTTCGACTTCCATTGCAGCGTTGAATGCGAAGTGATTCCAGAGCCAACTTTTAACATCCTTTTGAACCATTATCTTAAAGCCTGCTCCAACAAAAAGCTTGCGGACCTCTAAATCTCTTTTGGTTGGCTCGGGTTCAAATGTTCCAAACTGAACTGTCTTATAAAGCCCCCCATAAAGAGTGTTTCCTTCAAACCCGCCGCCGGCACCGGGGAAGCCATAAACAATTTGACTGAGCGGAATGGGCTGAACAGCTGATTGAGGGTCTCGCCAAAAGTTATTGAAAAAAAGAACCGTTGCATTTCCAACTCGAGGAGCAAGGTATTTTACCGCACTTGATACCTGCTCGGGATTGACGCTCATAAAAATGAGGTCATAGTCGTGATTTTCGCTTATTTCTTCATGTGCTACAATAGGCCATTTTTCTTTGACCAGTCGGTCTTTCTTGCTTTGCCTTGCATCCCATATTTCTAAGTTTACATGTGAACCATATTGTGCCTTTCTACCTTCACGAACATAAAACTCAACGGTATGGCCTGCATTTTCAAACGCCCAGGCGTACAGCGTTCCTACAACACCGCGACCCAAAAATAATATTTTCATACCGTATCCTCCTGAATAATCACATGTTGATTTTTCAACAAGTGTTTGATATTCTTAGCATACTGATATGTGGAGAGAATTTCAATAGTTACAGTTGTTCCAACTGTTGAAAACTCAACACATTGTGCTAATCTGTTGAATATCTGGAGGAAAACTTTGTGGATAGAAGAATACAAAAAACAAGGCAGTCAATTATGAATACCTTCATAGACCTTTTGGCTGAAAAGGGATTTGAAAAAATAACCATCAATGACATTGCCAAACGTGCAAACATAAACCGAGGGACTGTTTATCTACATTACGTGGATAAGTTCGACTTGCTTGACAAGTGCATTGAAACATATGTTGAGCAGCTGCTACATCACTGTGCAAATAGCGCTGATACTAAATTAGACGTAAGCGCATTTCAAAGCGTATTTGAATATTTGGAGAAAAATTTTACAATATACAAGTTGCTTCTTAGTAATGAGGGAATTGGATTTTTCCGCAGCCGATTGTATGCTATCATTGCGCAAACGGTAACCGAGGTTATCGGTATAAAGTCAGAGAACCACGCATTTTCAAATGGTGTAACTACTCATTTTTTAGCTTCTGGGTTTATTGGCGTATTGGAATGGTGGATCAATAATTCTATGCCTTGCAATGTTCAGGAAATTACTGAGCAGCTTATGTTTTTGCTGGAACCATACACCAAGCACCTTGTATCACGCTAACTTAATTTGCTGATAATATTTTTACTATTAACTTGAATTGAAATGCAAAAGTAGGCAACAAATCAACTAAAAAGGGCCTATCCAGGCGACTTTATGCGAAATATAGGCTTCCGTCAAGGGGAGACCAGACGTGTACGGCATCTTATTGAGCGTATATTAAGGTTAAAAATCAAAAAAACTTGAATCAAACCTTGTATTCATGCAGATTTTACGAAAATGCGGATTGAAAACAGTTTTGAAAAGTGCTGTACCAGAAATGGTATGGCATTTTTGATTTTTATTAAAGTATATTTAGAGAATGTTTGTAAATAGAGGATTTATGGTCTATTCTTAAATAAAAGAATCCCCAAAGTAGAAATTCGATGAAAAATAAAAAAATTCCAAGACTTTTGCTGGTTCTTGAAATGCTCCAAAGGACAGATGTTGAACATCCTCTTAACACAACGAAAATCATAAACAAATTAATGCAATGTGGTGTTGACGCTGAGCGGAAGGCAGTGCTGCGAGATTTGAAAGCTCTGAAAGCCGTTGAATATAAAATTATCAAGTGTGACAATCACAATCGTAGCAATTATATGGGAGCGTACCTTTTTGAGAAGCATGAGTTGAAAATAATTGCAGATTTGGTAGCAGATGCAGCATTCCTCACTGTTCAAGCAAGTACAGCAATTTTGCAGAAAATATGGTCATTATGTTCGGTTTCCACTGCATCGCTGCTGGAGGAAGGCAGTTTTATAAATGAGTCTAATAAATGGTTGCTTCACATGGGCTTAAAAGTAAAAATCTTGCGTACAGAGGAACTGCAAATGCAGTTTGTAGAGTATGTCCGGAGAAGATACGCCGATTACTTGGAACAGTATCGTTTATAAAATCAGTGATGTCGTAAAGTGTTAAGCATACTAATAGAGATATTATTTTTATAATGTTATGGAGGAAAATGGGAAATTTTATCGAATAATATATTATTATAAGCAAAGAATTAGTGATTCTTGAATTTGATATAAATACTTCAGACAGCGATATTTAAAAAGATTGGGGATGCGTGGTGGATAAGGAGAATACGATTAAATTATTTGAAGATAGAAGAGTACGTGTTTTATGGGATGAAAAAAAAGAAAAATGGTTTTTCTCTATTATTGACGTTATTGAAGTGCTGACTGGAACTGATCGCCCCCGGAAATATTGGAGCGACCTGAAATCTAAACTTAATTCAGAAGGGAGTCAACTGTCCGAAAAAATCGGACAGTTGAAAATGAAAGCCGAAGACGGAAAAATGCGGTTGACCGATGTTGCCGACACGGAGCAACTTCTGCGTTTGATTCAGTCAATCCCATCTCCAAAAGCAGAACCTTTTAAAATATGGCTTGCAAAGGTTGGAGAGGAAAGAATAGACGAAATCGCTGATCCTGAACTTGCAATTGAACGTGCCCTCGAAACATATCTCAAAAAGGGATATTCAAAGGAGTGGATTGACCAAAGGTTAAAAACAATAGAAGTCAGAAAAGAACTGACAGATGAGTGGGATAAACGAGGCGTTCAAAAAGGTATTGAATATGCAATATTAACGGACGAGATCTCTAAGTCCTGGGCAGGATTAACTACTAAAGAATATAAGAAGCTTAAAGACTTAAAAAAGGAAAGTTTACGGGATAATATGACGAATCTCGAATTGGTTTTGAATATGCTCGCAGAAGCTTCAACTACCGAAATTTCCAAACAAAAAGAGCCGGAAACCTTTGAAGAAAATAAGACAGTGGCTCGACAAGGTGGTCAGGTTGCAAAGGCAGCCAGAAAGCAACTTGAAGAAACGACAGGAAAAAAAGTTGTAACAAGCAAGAATGCAAAGAGTATGAAGGAGCTTAAGGAGTAGTGGAATCGCTGTATTTGGTACTAGTTATGTCTATAATTGGAAGTTGGGATAAGATAAACTATTTTTAAATTAGGGGGGATCTTCCAATGCCCAATATATTTTTTGAATTATTTATTGAATCTGCTGATTTTTCTGGTAAGGATTTAAAAATTAAAAAATCTAGTGCATATAGCTCCCAATATAATACCTTAAGTATAACTGATAACGATATTGAAAACCTATATAGTAAAATTTTACGAGCTAAAGGTGATTGGGCAAGTCTTAATTTTTATAATTTCAATAATAACTTCTATATTGAAATAAGTTTGATATTTAATGCAGGTTACCAATCTGTTGAACATGAGAATATTATTAATAAAGTACTAAAAATTTGTGATGATTTTGTTAACGCTAGTAAAGTAGGTGAAGTAAACATTTACTATAATAATCTCAGTAAGCTGGAGGAAATAGCTTTTGATGAATGCTATGTATTGAGCTTATCAGAAGGAGGAGGTGGGGTTATTGATTTTGATGTAGTAAAACAAGTCCTTAATGAAAAACACCTTGATTACAATGTAGTAACCGAGAAGATAAGTAGATTCGATGGTGGGGCAAGTGGAAGTAGTGAAGAATTTATTGCTTTTTTATCTGCAACAGTTGCTTCTGGTTTAACTTGGGATATGGTTAAAATGGCATTAGCATATAAACTAGGAATTGATATTGATAGAATTATTATAACTTGTTTAAATAAAGCTAAGTTTAAAATATTACGTAGGGATATTGCTGATAAAATAAGAGAAAGATCTAAAGATTTATATTTAAAGAGATTTGAAGAGAAAAACTCAAAATTAATACTTGTCTTTGGTTGTAAGGGTACAGAAATTGAAGTTGTTTGTGATAAAGAATACAGAATTAAAAGTTTAAAAATAGGGTAATAAAACTACGAATATAAGATAGCAATTAAATATTGATTTTTAAGTACATTATTTCGGCTCTGTTTTTTTAGCATGAAGTGGGAAACTGACACAGGAAGAAAGGGATTGTAAGTCCGGCTCAGGAATGTCGCGGATGAATACGTTAACTTCCTATTATATCCACATTCCCATTGGGCTAATAATTAGAAATTTAAATTCTTCATAGGAGATAATTAATATATGGGTGAAATTGTAAGCATTAGTATTGGGTCATATTCATTTTTATCATATAAAAACACCTTTGGCGATTTATTGACTATATTTTGCCCTGAAGACCGCTGTGTTAAAGAAAGTACTGACGATGATGGTGAACCTTATACTAATTATTCTTATATTACAACAGTCGAACGTGCTAAAAAGTGCTTGGATTGTTTAGGCTTTACTGTTGAAGCCGCGAGAAATTCATTTGAGAAAAGTAAACAAGAAGAGATCGAATATCTTGATGAATATTTTGATGAGAAGTATCACTCATATGACAGTAAAACCATAAGAAGAAAATTTACTTTTGATAAATGGTGTTCAGCAGCAAAGCGGTATGCACTTATATTATCAAAAGACCGTTTTACAAAGAAATGCCAATATACAAATTTGGAAAGACAGCGTAAAAGGAAACGTCTATCTGTTGCAGATCGGATTGTACTTGACTCTTTACCATTTGAACATAATGAGCATTTCTTCGGCATCTATTTTGAATATACCTCCCGATGGGAAATATTTAGAGTTTTGTTGGATGCTTTTGAACCTAAAACGCAAATTGTGTTGGAATATACAAGTTTATTCAATGGTGGATGGTGCAATGAGTTTCCAGAAGAAGATGAATTCTGTGCATCAAAAACAATTATTCTAACTGAAGGAAAATATGACGCAGATGTATTATCAAAATCTATGGGAATCTTATATCCTTATATGAAAAAATACTATTCATTTATAGACTTTTCTGGAGCCAATGTACAAGGCAGCACTAATTTCTTAACACATTATGTCAAGGCCTTTATAGGAGCTGGCATTCAAAACAAAATAATTGCATTATATGATAATGATGCAACAGGACGTTTAGAAATAGAAATGCTGAAAAATATATGTCTTCCAACTAATTGTAGAATTATTACACTGCCATATATTGAGCTCGCTAAAAGCTACCCCACTATTGGCCCAACAGAAGACGAATGTGTTGATATAAACGGAAAGGCTTGCTCAATAGAGTTATACCTTGGAAGAGATGCTTTAACTGAAAATGGAAGCTTGATTCCAATCATGTGGAAAGGTTACATAGATAAAATATATACTTATCAAGGTGAAATTACAAAGAAGGGCGAAGTTCAAAAGAAGTTCGATAGAAAAGTAGAAGCAGCTAATCAAGATGGAATAAAAGATTTTGAAGACTGGAAGGAGATGGATTTATTGCTTAATACTATTTTTTATGCGTTTATGAAATGAAGGTGGAAGACTTCCAATTATCCATATAATGGATAGCAATATATTGGATTTTATATAACGTCCGATAAAAGGTTAAGATTTGGGGAAGATAGGTATTGCTTACCCAATAAAATTTAGCCCTGACTTGATACCAGCGTTTTTTGACCGTTCAAGGCATTGTGAGGCGGTAGTCCTATTGCAACAGTAAATGATTAATGGTTAAAAATGAGTACTAATAAAAGAGCAGGCTGTTATCAATACGATTGCTGTAAAGAAGAATTAATGGGTGATGGGAATGTATAGAAGTTCCATGTGGCGTAGATATGCTTCAACCAGAAAAAATTAAACTAAGGGCTTTTGTAGATATATTCTATAATTATCAAAACAAAATAATCTGAAATCAAAGACTAAGTTTATAGGTGCAAAACAAGACCTTTGCTGAGTCTTTTTTATACAAAAAAACTCAGGGGAGATACTATGCAAGACGCCTATTCAATAGCAGCCTTGTTCTTTCTCATTAAATTCTGAATCACCTCTTCAAGAAAAATAAAAAAAACTGTCCGTGATTTTTCATAAGGCAATAAGTCATTAGGCTGATTGTACTTGGAAAGCCAGAAAATATGGTCACACTGTTTAAACAGGTCAGTATTATATTCTTCGACTACCATAGCAACTTGACAAGACTTTGCTGTTGCAGCATTATATATACTTTCAAAGGTATGAAACTTACCAGTTACCGTAAGCAGAATAAGCAAGGTAGATTCATCTGATATTGATGAAATGGATATTTCATCAGCGACAGCGAAAATTACCTTATTTGTTACTGTTCTTAACCGATACTCAAAATATTGGGCACAAATAAGTGACGGCCCATATCCAAATAAAATAATCTTATCATGGGCTTCAATAAGAGTAATTAGCTCTTCAACTTTTTTTTCATCAAATCCGTCAATAAATTTTGAAATCCTTGTTAATTCATCAGAAGGCTCTTTGGAGGAAATTTCTCTTGCATATAGGAAATCCAAGTATTGCTTATAGTTTTCAAATCCAAGTTTTTTTACAAATTTAGATATTTTTGAAACAGAGCAGTCGCACAATTCTGCAGCTTCTGAGATTCGTATATTGGAATGTTGTCTGCTGTAATCATAAAGCTTTGCGTAAATTTGCTGCTCTAAAGGATTTAGAACACTTAAATTAACATTAATCATTTTGACACACCTCAGATTGATTTGATAAAGGTTATTTTATCATTAAGAGCATGCATTGTAAATCTAAGTGGAAAATTTTCCGATTACGACATAGAAAAAATAATAAAATAGAAAATTTTCCGATTTTTCAATTGACATTTAGCGTAACTGTATATATAATCAAAGCATGATCATAAATAATATACAAAAATAGTGCACTTAATATTATCTTTTTTGGCTATTTTTTTTATACAGAAACAAATTGGAGGAAGTTATGTTGAACACTGATATGATACTCAAAACATTAGCAGGTATGCTTTCACCGGATCAAATCAACATTAATGAAGATGATCTTTATGATGCTGCTGCCGACAGGTATAAGAAGTATGCCAAGGCTAAAAAGGTATTGGATGTGCCAAGTCCGATTGCAATTGTATATCCCCAAAATACTGAGCAAGTCAGCAAGCTGCTTATGTTCTGTAACGAACATGGAATCAACGTTATTCCGAGAGGTGGGAAGACAGCTACCGAAGGCGGTCTGGAAACTTGGAAAGAAAACACCATAGTTATAGACGCACTTAACCTTAATGAGATTATTAATATTGATACTTACAATGCTCAAGCAACAGTTCAGGCAGGTGTTGCCCTTCAAGACCTGGAAGATGAGCTTAGAAAAGTAGGTTTTACAACTGGACACTCACCTCAATCAAAACCAGTAGCAAAATTAGGAGGTCTGGTTTCCACAAGGAGTATAGGGCAATTTTCTACATTGTATGGTGGTATTGAAGATATGGTAGCAGGCCTTGAATGTGTATTTCCTGATGGTCACATTTCGCGCATAAAAAACATACCAAGAAGAGCTGGAGGCCCTGATATCCGACACATCGCCATAGGAAATGAAGGTTCTTTATGCTTCATAACCGAGGTAACAATCAAGATATTCCGATATTACCCTGAGAATAATAAATTCTACGGCTACCTTGTGAAGGATATTGATACGGGTATCAAGATTTTAAGGGAAGTCATTGTAAATGGCTTCAAGCCATCAGTGTCCAGAATTTACTCAGAGGAAGATGCAGCTCAGCATTTTTATCATTTTTATGAAAACAAATGTGTACTGGTATTTTTGGCTGAAGGACCTAAAGGAATAGTGCAAGCCACCGGTGACGCTATAGAGGAAGCTGTTGCAAAATTCAGTGATGGGGTGGTTAAGCAAGTAGACGGCCAATTAATTGAGGATTGGTTTAATCACCTGAATTGGTCTCAGAAGGATATAGATGATGAGGTTGAGGGCATGATTGAGAATGACAGCCATTCTGGATTTACAACAGAGATTTCAGCAGATTGGGAAACCATTCCAAAGATATATTATAACGTAATAGAACGTGTCAGAAATGATTTTTCAAGAGCTCACGATATTACAATGCTGGGAGGCCATTCTTCCCATAGCTATATTAACGGTACCAATATGTACTTTGTATATAACTATGATATACATTGTGCTCCTGAGGATGAAATGATTATTTATCATCATCCAATCCAGAAGATTATCGTTGAAGAAACTCTTAAAGCAGGAGGTTCTATGTGCCACCATCATGGGATTGGAAAATATCGCAGTGAATGGACTCTGATGGAACACGGAACAGCATACTATATGCTTGAAAAATTGAAACAAGCCTTTGATCCCAAGGGCATTATGAATTACGGTACAATTTTTCCTCAGGAAGAGGGAATAAAGAAGTACATTAAGTAACAGTAAGTAACAGTAAGTAACAGTAAGTAACAGTGCAACTCATCAACCACTCTCTTTAAGTGCGTAGTAGGAGTTAAAGAGAAAATCCTTTAAATTTTTTAGGAGGGCTTATGGAAAAGAGTAATTTTAAACGGTATTTTCAGTTTTTCCTAATTATTCTGGCAGCTGGTGCAATTTATCCGGTTATTTATCTGAGAACAAACTATCAGGTCACTATTCTTGAAGTATTCAACTTAAGTCAGGTACAATTAAACAACTTTTATTCAATGTTGGGTATTGCATATGTTATTGGTTATATTCCTAGCGGAATAATTGCAGATAAGATATCTGTGAAAAAACTCATAACCATATCATTATTTGGTACTTCACTCTGCGGCTTCTGGTTTGCTCAAGTACCAGATCATACATCGGTAAACATTATATTCTTCTTGTGGGGCATTTTCTCAGTATTTACTTTCTGGAGTGCACATATGAAGATTGTCAAGATGCTGGCGAAAGCTAGTGAAGAAGGTCGTTTCTTTGGAATTCTTGACGGTGGAAGAGGTGTTGTCGAAGCAGTAATGGCAAGTATAGGCCTGGCCGTTTTTGCAGCTATTCTTGGAACCAGTGAAGCCCTTCCTGATAAAAGATCTGCTTTGGTTGCCGTTGTTTATGTATATTCTGCAATAGTATTCATTGTTGCTGTTCTGATCTCTATTTTTGTTGATAGCGACAAGAAGCTTGCTGCTATGTCAGAGAACAAAGGGGAAGTTGAAGGCGAAAAGTTCCACTTTAAAGATGTTGGCAAGCTGCTTAAAAATAAATATGTATATCTGATGGGCGGAATAATTTTTATGGGATATGCAGTATTCTGGACAGTTTATTATATTGGCGGATTCCTTCAAACCAATATAGGTATTAATGCGGTTTCGGTTGGTACCATTACAGTAATAGTTCTGTGGATGCGTCCTGTAGGTGGCTTTATCGGTGGGTTCCTTGCTGATAAAATAGGTCGTCCTACTACTATCAAAATTGCTATAGGAGCAGCTGCAGCTCTTTTGATAGTTTCAGCTTTAACACCTGTTTCAGCTGCGAAACTTTTCCCTGTTATTATGGTAGCTTTGGGAATTTTCCTTTATATGATTCGTGGCACATATTGGTCGCTTTTGGGCATGTCCAAAATTGAAGCTGCAATGATGGGAACAGCAATTGGAGTTATTTCATTTATCGGGTACCTTCCAGATATTATCCTGCCACAGTTAAACAGCTTTCTTTGGGCTACATTTGGTGATAAGGGCGGTTATAATGCTTACTTCATTGTCAGCGCAGTATTAGGCTTGCTGGGTATTGCAATATTAACTGTTTATGCCAAACTAAACAGTAATGAGAAAAAGGCTCAATAATATGAAACTTATATGTGTTGTGAAGTTTGTACCCGATGTAGATAACTTCAGATATGACTTTGAAAATAATAAACTTATAAGAGAAGATATGCGCCTGACACTTAACCCGGACGATGCATGTGCAGTAGCTTTTGCATTAAAGGTTAAGGAGAAACTGGCTGGTACAGTTGTTGAAGTGGTAACTATGGCACCGGAGAAAATAATTCCTCACATGGAGGATTTACTAAGGCTTGGTGTGGATAAAGGAGTAATTTTATCAGATAAAGCCTTTGCAGGGAGTGACACCTATGTTACCAGCAAGGTACTTTCCAGATATTTGCTGGGTCAGCATTATGATTGTATCATTACCGGCACCCACGCTGTTGACGGGGACACGGCTCATGTCCCCGCTCAATTGGGTGAATGGCTTGGCTTAAATCAAATGTCAGGTATTACTCTGGTTGATATAGAAAAATTCAACAAAGATTTTGCATATGTTGATGTGGATAATGATCAGACTTATGTTACTTATGAGGTATCATTACCGGCAGTTCTCAGCTTGACAAGGGAAAGCGGTTATAAGCTTCCTTATGTCCGGAAAGGTGAGATAAACAGAGATGTAAAGTCATCAATATATATACTTGGCAGAGAAGACTTAGGCTTAAATGAAGACCAGACAGGATTAAAAGGTTCACTAACACAGGTTGTTGAAACTTACGCCAAGCAGTATGAAAAACGAGACAGGACATTGGTCAAAGCTGATAATGACGGTGTTGAGACAGTGTTCCATTATCTAAAGGAAAAGGGATTTATCTAAATGAAAAAATGTCTTATCTTTCTGGATTCTGAACAGATTCAAAACAGTATAGAGCTTTTGGAGGTTGCGCGCCAGATGTATCCAGATGAGCACTGGGAATCGTATGGTGTGGCCATCAATTATTCTCCTCTGGAAGCTCATGGTTTTTTTGATTTTATAATTCAGGTAAATGCCCAGAATATTAAACAATACAACGTAAAAGAAATAACAAATGCTATTTCCGATATTCATAAACAATATAATTTTGATGTTATTTTAATTCCAGCAACCTGGTGCGGAAGAATTCTTGCACCACGATTGGCGGTAAGGCTGCAAACAGGTTTGACAGCAGATGTCACTGAAATACGTCATAAGGAAAATAACATTGAAATGGTTCGGCCTGTATTCAGCAACAGACTTATGGCTGGCATCGTTAACAAGAGCAATGGACCTGTAATGATGAGCGTACGCCAAAATGTGTTCAAATACACTCAGAATAAAAATAAGCAAACCCAACTTGTGGAGTTTGATTATTTGTCATATGAAAAAGCAGGTATAAGGCAAGTACGTGTTTATGAAAAGCCTCAATCGTATGATATAAGAGAAAGCAGCATATTGGTTTCCGGCGGTGGAGGAGTAGGAAAAGATTTTTACCGCCTGGAGGCTTTGGCTGAAGTTCTGAAGGGACATGTAGCAGCCAGCAGGAGAATCGTTGACAAGGGGATTGCTCCACGTAGTATTCAGGTTGGACAATCGGGTAAAACTGTCAGTCCGAAGCTATATATAGCACTTGGCATTTATGGGGCTATTCAGCATGTGGAAGGATTAAAAAATGTAGATTGTATCATCTCGGTTAATACCAATATTAACGCACCCATTTGCAGTCTATCTGATATTGTTGTAGAAGGTGATGCATTACTTTTTGTTGATCTTTTGACTGAGAGAATTCTAGAATCGATGCGATATCAGAATGAGGGAAAAAATAATTAATAAATATGGAGGAAAATACTATGAAGCTATCAGATTTTAATATGGATTTCTTTTCTCTGAAGGGTAAAAATGCAATTGTAACCGGTGGAAATGGAGGACTTGGCCAGGCTTTTACCACTGCCTTAGCAAAAGCAGGTGCAAACGTACTTGTTCCAAGCCTTGCAGATGATGACGGATCTACACGTGCTCTGGTTGAAGCTTGCGGTGTAGAATATAAATTTATGGTGGCAGATATTACAGCAGATGGTGAGTGCAAGAGAATTGTAGATGAATGTGTTAATACATGGGGAAGCATTGATATACTCATTAATTGTGCTGGGATAAGTATAAATGTACAGGATGTTACCAAATATACCAGAACAGAATGGGATAAAATGATTTCCATTAATCTGACAGCAGCCTTTGAAATGATTCATGAGGCCTGCAAATACATGATTAAACAGGAAAGCGGGAAGATAATTAATATAGCATCTCTTTATTCCTTTTTGGGAGGACAATGGTCGCCGGCCTATGCATCAACAAAGCATGGTATCGTAGGCTTAACTAAGGCAATGTGCGATGAATTGGCTCAATGGAATATACAGGTTAATGCTATTGCTCCGGGATATTATGCAACACCAATGACAGAAATGACCAGAAAGAACGAAAAACGTAACGCAGAGATTCTAGCTCACATTCCTGCAAATCGTTGGGGGTATACTGCCGACCTTATGGGTACAACCATTTTCCTCGCCAGCCGTGCATCTGATTATGTAAATGGCACTACCGTAACAGTAGATGGTGGCTATTTAATGAGATAGTATCAATTAATGTAAAGAGGGTATCTTATGGAAAATAAATTTATTATTGCTATAGATGGTGGTACTCAAAGTACCAAGGTTGCTTTGTTTGATACCGTTGGAACAGAAATTTGTTCACATACAGTCAAGCTTAAGCCTATGAATCTGTACGGTGACAGCAGGGCAGAACATCCGGGAGATGACCTGTGGGACAGCTTGAAGGAAGCATGCCAGCAGGCTCTGAAAAGATTTACGGGTGACAGGAAGGATATCATCGGCGTTGGATTGGGATCCATCAGATGTTGTCGTGCTCTGGTTAAGAAAGACGGCAGTTTAGCATCACCTGTTCAAAGCTGGATGGATCTTCGATTGTCAAAACCATATGAACATGATGATAACAATGTCAGATATGTCACCACGACTACCGGTTATCTGACCTATAGAATGACAGGTGAAGCAAGGGATACAAGAGCTAACTATGTGGGTCCGTGGCCTATTGATCCAGAAACCTTGAACTGGTTTGAGGATGAAGAGAAATTCAGGACCTATACTACACCAAGAGAAATGCTGTTCGAGTTAGTGGACCCGGCTAGTATTTTAGGGCATGTTACAGATGAAGCTGCTATGGCTACCGGTATTCCTGCCGGAACGCCGGTTGTTGCTACAGCTAATGACAAGGCAGTTGAAGGTCTGGGTGCAGGGCTTGTGGATGATGGAACAGTGCTGGTATCTCTTGGAACATATATTACTTCAATGATGGTTGGAGAAGAGAATAGTGAAGGTACTTTGAATTACTGGACTAATCCTGGTGCAACACCTGGTGAATTTCTTTATGAAAGTAATGGAATACGCCGAGGCATGGCAACAGTAACATGGATTAAGGATCTGCTTGGAAGTGATATTGTGACAGCAGCAGCAGAGCAAGGTATGTCGCCGGAAGCTTATCTTGAGATGATTGCAGCCGATTTACCTGCTGGAAGTGATGGATTATATACAGTACTTCATTGGCTGGCGAGACCTACTCATTTACATGAAAGAGGAATGATGATAGGTTTTAACGGAAATCATAAAGGATCACATATGTTCCGTTCTGTTTTGGAAGGCATAGCCATGACAATGAAAAACCATACACAGGCAATGTGCGACGAACGAGGCGTTTCGCTGACAAGCATTATTGTCAGTGGCGGGGGATCAAATGGTGACCTGTTTATGCAGATATTTGCTGATGTTTATGGAGTTCCTGCTCACAGAAATGTTATTAATGGCTCTGCAAGTATGGGCGCTGCTATCTGTACGGCTCTGGCTTTAGGTGTTTACAAGGACAGACAGGATGCCATTCAGCATATGGTAAAACGCAGGGATACATTTTACCCGATTAAAGAAAATGTTGCACGGTATAAAGAAATTAATGAGAAGGTCTATAGCAAAATTTCAGATTATACAGACCAACTCCTCAGAACATCACACGAGATATTGCACAACAAATAAATTACAAGGCAGGAAAATGTCCCCCGCTTTTATAAATGGCGGGTTCCACTTACGGTTTTAAGGCGGTGAGCATACCTCCCGCCTCTTTGAATTAAGGCGTTATAATACATCACTGTGGAAAGAGACAAATTTGCGAAGGTGAGGGATTATTATCAAAAAAATAAGACCTATTGCTTTCTGGCCGCCGGTTATACTGTTTATAACGGCATGTGTATATAACTTTATTGACCAGGAACATTTTGTAAAAATGATTAATTATGCAAATGAAAAGCTTATGGGTAATTTCTCCTGGGCTTTTTGCCTTGGAGTATTAATAATGTTGGGTGTCATTGTTTATATAATGTTTTCAAAGTTTGGAAATGTTAGAATAGGAGGACGTGATGCGGCACCAATGCTGGATGATGTAAGATATTTCTCCATTACTTTAACCAGCATAATTGCTATTGGTATTTTGTTCTGGGGAACATCAGAACCCATATATCATTTGAACACTCCTCCTGAGTCTCTCCACATATCGCCGAAAAGCCCGGAAGCAGCTGTTTTTGCTATGTCAACACTGTTTATTCACTGGGGTTTTTTGCCTCTTGCTATTTACGCAGTACCTACTATCATGTTTGCATTTGCTTTTTACAATATGAAAAAGCCGTATACACTTGCATCCACCTTAACTCCTGTTTTTGGGAATAAAATTCTTGGGAAATGGGCCCAAGGAATTGATGCTGTATGTATGTATGCACTTATTGCAGGAATGTCGGCATCTCTGGGGACAGGTGTGCTGTCAATTGCCGGGGGGCTTAAATATTTAACAGGAATTCAGACAGGGGCCTTATTATGGGCTATGGTTGATATTGCAATTGTTGCAACCTTTGTTATATCATCAATAACAGGTATTTTTAATGGAATAAAAAGACTATCAGAGATTAATTTCATAATATTTTTGATTCTCGCTGTATTTGTATTTATAGTTGGTCCTACTTTTTTCATGCTCAATATAGGTGTTGAAGCCTTTGCAAATCATCTTCAGACATTTTTTACCAAAGCTTGCTTTACCGGTGCGGCAGCAAACGATCCATGGGCAGGTTGGTGGACAATTTTTTACTGGTGCAACTGGTTAGCGTGGGCGCCAATATCAGGAATGTTCCTTGGAAGGATCTCTTATGGACAAACAATCAGAAAAGCACTTATTGTTACGTTTGTTTTACCTGCTCTGTTCGATATCGCATGGATGACAATTTTCGGTGGTGCTGCTATTAAAATGGAGCTTACTAAGGGCAACTTGATGGAAGCCATTGGAGCTGGTCCTGAGTTTGGGGTTTATGAATTTTTTAATCATTATCCAATAGCATATATAATAATCCCTGTATTTATAGGATGTATGTTCCTGTCATATGTAACGGGTTCAGATGCATATACGACAACACTTGGAGGAATGAGTACAACAGGCATATCACAAGAGGATCCCGAGCCATCCTTTAAAATGAAGATTTTCTGGGGTGCAATAATTGGAGTTGTTACATGGGTTATGATTTCATCAGCGGGAGTAAATGGAATAAAAATGCTTTCAAACCTTGGAGGTGGACCGGCACTTCTGCTGGAGATAATGATATGTGTTTCACTAATAAAGGTAGCACTCAATCCCAAAAAGTACGATACGTTCAAGCAGGACTATACTGAGGACGGTATTCCCATTAAATCTGACACAAAGAAAGCTCTTATGTCTGATAAAGCAGTAAAAGAAAATATACTGGGTTAATTTATCCACAATAAAAAAAGTATCGCAACTACTTTAAAAAGTATTTTGCGATACTTTTTTGTGCACTTTATACCGCCCAAATACTGTGAAATAAATCAGTTCATTGAGTTTGTATCCGATTTAGTTATAGAATTTGAGAAGTAGCAGCTTTATTTATTTCCAGGACGCTGTGATCCATTTTATTACTTGCAATTGCCATTAATATATAATATGATATTCACATACTGATCGGTATGTGAATATCATATTATGTCTTTCTGAAGAGGTGCTATAATGAACTCTGGTGATCGGATATTGCATGCAGCAATAAACTTATTGCAGTTTAATTCTTATGATGAAATTACTTTTGCTGATATTTCTAAAGAAACAGGAGATCATTGGACTACGGTTCGAAGATACTTTGGCAGCAAGGATAAAATGAGGTCGATTCTATATAAAGAGCAAATGTCAAAAGAATATGCCATACCGGATACAAAAACGAAGATTTTGGATGCAGGCAGCCATATGTTTGCGAAAAATGGGTATGAAGGAACTTCGCTAGACCAAATAGCGAGCAATGCAGGATTAAGTAAAGGAGCGGTTTACTGGCATTTTTCCAATAAAAGTGACCTATACCTTGCAATTTGTGACCGCAGCTTGAAACAGCTTGTTAATAATATAGGTGAAAAATTTAATACTGCATTCGCTTCTGCTAATCAACTTGATGCGATAAAATCACTTGTAGAGTCAGAACTTAAATCCTGTGAGGACTATGCCGGAGAATTGCCAAGACTCTTTTTACAGTTTGTTTCCACTAATAGTGAGAAAGCAGTGCAAGAGAAATTAAGTGATTCTTTTGCCAACCTGTTCTTAGAGACTTCAAATGTTTTAAAGCAGCTGCAACAAAAAAAACTAATTAATCAGCAATTGGATTGTGAGGCATTGGCTGTATCGCTTCATGCATTAATAAATGGTATTGTGCTTATGTGGCTTATTAATCCATCGGGTGTTTTATTTGACAGGGTTTCATCTGCTGTTGCAGAGTTGCTGTGGCATGGAATCGGACCCCAAGATAGATATCTGTAAAAAAAATCTACTGACAAGATGGTGAATAGAAAGGAGGAGTAAAATGTTGATTACTGTTGTAAGCGTCATCATTATTTTAGTGGCTACATTATATTTTTACAATCAGCATAAGTTTAAAAAAGTATTGCTGTTTCCACCCAAAGGGAATTTTGTAAATGTTGGTGATATAAAGCTGCATTATATTAGCAAAGGTGATGGAAAACCTTTGGTTTTTATACATGGCGGCATTTTGACAGGTAATGATTTTGAAAAGGTGATAGATTTGGCTGCTGCCCAGGGATATCATGCTATTTCATTTGACCGCCCGGGGTATGGGTATAGCCAAAGATATAAAGACAAGAAAATGACACCTATTGAGCAAGCTGTACTAATACATGATGCACTGACTCAGTTAGATGTTCAAAAACCAATTATAGCCGGACATTCCTGGAGTGGAACCATGATTCTTGCATATGCATTACTGTATCCAGATGAGATTTCAGGCATTATAACACTATCGGCAGCTGCATATAAGGAAGGATATCCTGCAGCAAATGGAGATGCAATATCAACGATTATCAGCATTCCGATTATAGGTGATTTCATTCTCAATACCTTACTCTTTCCGCTGGGCAAAATTATGGCTGAAGGTATGCTGAAGGCTACTTTCAATCCTGATCCGATTTCTCCGGCTTATAGAGAAGACACCTTCTTATTTTGGCTTAGACCGGGCCAATTCAAAGCAAACAGAGAAGATGTATTGGCATTTGCTCCGGCAGCAGAAGAAATCCATTGCAGGTATAAACAGATCAAAGTTCCAATGGTTATTGTAGTGGGAGAGAAAGATCCGTTTGGAGTTGTAGAGCAGGCACACAGGTTGAACAGGGATATACCTGAATCTAAATTGATAGTAATACCTCATATTGGGCATATGATTCCTCAATGTCATCCGCATAGGGTAATGGAAGCTGTTTATGAACTCAATTTCCTAATGCATAAATAGTTTTTTATAGTACAAATAATGCGAACAAGTCCTATATAAATTAACGGCTTTTTCATATCAAATACTCATTCGTTTAGTCAAACCCACAAGAGAGGTTCCGTAAAGCATGCGACGCGATACACTGGATTTGATACCATAGAATGATTTGTGATATGACAGTATGGGTATGAAAAAGTTAAATTCCATAAGATTATTAATGATAATAAATCAAACACATAAACATGCAAATGAATATTCAATTTGCATTAGCGGTTGCATTGATGTGCAGCCACTTTCCTTATTTCCGGGGCATTTCCCGGTTTAAGAACGGAGAGATCACAAGTGAAGCCACAGTTGAATTTTCACCAAATAGAACGCAGAACTGTATTTCAAAAGATGAGATACAGTTTTTATTTTAAAAATGTAAAGGAGGAATAGGAAATGGACAGTAATAGATTCTTTGATGAAATTACCCGCATAGGTTGTAAAAAGTATAACATAAACAATAAAGTAAGGAAAAATAAGGAAAAATGAGGTAAAATAAGGAAAAATAGTCAAAAATAAGGTAGAATAAGGTAAAATAAAGTGGTTTTCGGTAGTATTTGTAAAAAGATTTTACCAAAACCACTTTAACTATTTTATAGCTTATGTTAGAATTAATTGGAAGATTAAAGTAGAACAAGTAAAAAGTAGAATTTAAAGTGATTTTAGTAAAAAATAGAATTTAAAGTGATTTAATAAAAGTAGAATTTAAAGTGGCTTTGGAAAAATATAAAATTTAAAGTAATTTTAGTAAAAAATATGTCATATATAAAGGTGAATATTATGAATTTTGATAAACCAATTGATATGGCTAGAGCAACTCACTATGGAAATAACTGTTATGAGGTATACAGTAAAAAACTGAAAAGAATTGTAAGGTTATTTTCATCTCTGGAATATACAAATTTTCTTACTCTTGAAATAAATCCTTCAGTAATAAGTTTTGTGAGCAACCTTAATTTAGGTTTTGATCAGTGATTATGGGTTGAGATGTAGCATTACGTTATTTTGTGTTGCTTTTTTATTATAACTAATAAATCACCAGACGGAAATGGACATTATTTGTAACCATGTATCGGCGATGTCAGATAGCAGAGTGAATACAGTGCAGATATAAATTTTTGAAAGGGTGGATGCAGTGTTTGACAATGGGTTAGGATTTACAATGATGTTGGTTTCAACCATATTTGTGTTGGTTACAACATATTACCTGTTCGTTTTATTTAAAGAAATCTTTACGAAAAAGCGGACATTTCAAGGAAATGGTGTCAAAGGTATCGAAATACTTCTGTTTTCTTTCGTGCTTTTAGGAGGCATTGGTTATTGTTTGTATAAGGCACCCTACGCACTGTACAATTCCACATGGGCATTGATTGATGAATTCGGACCGTCTTCCTTGATGAATGCAGTAAAGTGCCTGATAGTTGTTATACCTATGTTCTTTTTATATTATATGCTTTCTTATTTCTTTGTTAAAAAGGGTGATAAACCGTATTTTATGATTGTCGTCCTCAGTATTTTAAGTGGAATAGGTAATTCCATGGTCATATTTGTTATCAATGCGGCCCTAAGCAGAGTAATGAATGATGAAAGCAGAAGAGCAGGGGTTGAAAGTGGTTTATACTTATTCTATATCCTTGGTATTGCACTCTTTACTGTCAGTGCTATGGTTGTCAGAAAGAAATTAATTGTAATTACCAGTGAAGTTGTATATGACAAGAGGATACAAATCATCAATAAATTGATGCAGGCACCCTATGATAAATTTGAAGCACTGGAAGATGGAAATATACATGCAGCACTGAACAATGATACCGAGAATGTTAGCGGTTTTGTTAATGCCTTTGTGAATGGATTAACTGGAGTTATCACCCTTGTTACCTGTTTCATCTACCTGGCAACGATTAATTTTCTTGGTATGGTGATTTCTGTCCTGGTTATCTGCGGTGCCGTTGGGGCATTTTTAATTGCCAGCAAGAATGCAGAAAAGATGTTTGAGAAAAACAGAGATATTCAAAATACGTTTTTTAAGTACATCAATGATATGCTAAAAGGTTTTAAGGAATTGTACATAAATAAAAGAAAAGGAAAAGAGTTTACCAACGATATTAAGAAGAGCTGTGAAGACTATAGGGATACACGGGTACAAGCTGAATTTGATTTTGTCGGCGTATCCATACTGGGTGAGATTCTCTATATTGGTGTAGTAGGCATAGTAGTTTTTATTTTCCCATTGCTTTTCCCTAATCTGCAAAATAATACACTTCGAAACTATGTCCTGGTATACCTGTATATGGGAGGTATTGTCAATCAGGAAATTTTTCTGGTCCCCGGCGTAATGCGTGTTTTGGTCAGCTGGAGAAGAATCAATCAGTTTATTAAGGATATTTCATGCATTGAGAGCAATGAAAAGAAAGCAGACCACAAGGTACAAAACAGTAAATTTGACATTAAAGTAAAAGACGTTGTGTTCCAATATAAAAATGAGAACGGTGAAAAGTTCAGAGTGGGGCCTATCAATTGTGATTTTAAGTCAGGAGAAATCATTTTTATTTCTGGAGGAAACGGAAGCGGGAAATCCACATTGGCAAAGCTGATAACCGGCTTATACACCCCTGATGAAGGTGAAATTTCCATTAATGGGGAAAAAGCCGATCAGGAAACTTTAGGGAGCTACTTTTCCGCAATTTTCGGGGACTATTATCTATTTGATAAAATGTATGGAATTGACTACCAGTCCAAAACAGAAGAAATTCGGAAGTATCTCAAAGTACTCAGAATTGATGACAAAGTACAGGTCAAGGATGGTTTGTTCAGCAGTACCAAACTTTCAACGGGGCAAAGAAAAAGATTGGCATTATTAGTAAGTTATTTGGAAGAACGGCCGGCTTATCTATTTGACGAATGGGCGGCCGACCAAGATCCTGAATTTAGAAAGTTCTTCTATAAAGTACTGCTGCCCGAACTAAAAGCTCGTGGCAAAACAATCATCGCCATAACCCATGATGACAGTTACTTTGATGATGCGGACAAGCATATCAAGATGGAAACGGGACAAATATTGGAGTATAAAGTGAACCTGACTGTAGGTGCTTAAAACGAAGTTTCGAAGACAATTCGTGTGATAAATTTAAATAAAGGGGCAGTAAAAATGCGAAAGTACTTATTGGCAGGTTGTTTGATATTATTATTATTGTTTCAGGCAGGGTGCGGCGAAGAGATACCTGCAATAGCCGGGGACGCAAGTTTTCAGGCGGAAGGAGTCAGTATAGTAAATAAAGGAAATTACTATAATGTTGAGATTGATTTTACCTGTGGGTTGACACATAAACAGTTAGGTGAAGCTTATGCAAAAGGGATTTTAAAAGTGGTGCCCAATTATGAATCTCTGGTTGATTCGTACATAGGAGAGAATCTCACAAGCTATGAAAATAAATATGCAATGTACAGAGTAGAGGATATCAAGCCCCAGGTAAACAAGGAGTATGCAGAAGAAATCGAAGGTATGGCTTCGGTTTTTTCGGGGGGAAGCCAAAATAAGTTTAAAGATAATAAAATCTCAAAAGATGAGTTCTTTCTTTTTAACCTTTTTACCGATGCAGTCCGGGGCACTCAATGCAGTTATATTTCTGTATATGGTGACCGTTCTGACGATCATAGGAATATGGTTGCCAGAAATCTTGACTGGTACGGAGGGAGTGTAAACCAACTTCCAAAGATCCAGGCCTTCATTACTTATAAATACACGGATAAAAAAGTATATTCCATCGGCTATCTGGGATACATGGGCATACTAACAGGATTTAACGACCATAAAGTTTTTGCAGGAATTCTTGATTCAGGAACAAATGCTCCTTACTCTTCAGAGGGGCGAAGATCCTATCCGTTAGACCTTCGTTTTGCCTTGGAAAATACAAAAACCATGAAAGAAGCGGCAGAATTTATGCAGGACCCGACAAAACTCTATTCCTTTAATCACAATATTGGTTTTTCAGATCCGGATACCAGCATCATTTTAGAAAACAATTTCAGCGGAAACGGAACAAATGGACATAAGGTCAAACGTGCCATAAGAACAGAAGATTCCAAATTAAATAACAATGTTTCATGGGGAATTAAGAATTCCATTGCCTCGGTCAATTCCTTTATTCTTTATGGTAATCATGATAACCACAGCAGCAACAAGTACAATACAAAAAGATGGAATAATATTAAAAAACAACTGCAGAATAAGGGGTCAACCGTATCCTTTGAAGAACTAAAAGAGGTTGCCTGCTATGCTGATGGTTCACCCGGAACATTTTCAGAAAGTGGAGATGTATATAATAAAATGACTCTCCAAATGGTTATTTTCCAACCGGACACTTTGAAGCTTGAAGTATTTTTCCGGCCAAAGAATATAAGAAAGAATCCCGGAAATCCGGTTTTTGAGAAAATAACAGTTTCCTGATAACAAGATTGTCAACTTACACTGAATAAAAAAGATGACTATGTTTTAATTAGGGGGGAGCAAATGAACAACTATAAAACATTAACCGAATTGTTCATTTCCAGAAAAAATGAGGAACAAAAGGGGATCACATTTATACTGGGTGACACCCAGGAGAAATACATTTCCTATAAAGAACTATATCATACATCTCTAAAACTTTTATATCACTTCCAAAAGTTCGGATATAAAAAGGGCGATGAGGTTATCTTCCAAATTGATGACAATGAAAGGTTTATTTACTCTTTCTGGGCATGTATTCTTGGAGGGATGATTCCTGTGCCCATCACAACGGGAAATAACGATGAGCATAAAATGAAATTGTTTAAAATCTGGGACGTATTAAATAATCCCAAAATCATAGTGACAGCCGACTTTTTTGAAAAGCTGTGTGCGTATGCGGAAAAAAACAATATAAGTGATAAAATAGAGTGTATAAAAAGAAGTGCAGTTTTTGTGGAAGAGGTTATACAAACCGAGAATGATGGAGATATTTATCTTTCTCAATCCAATAATATTGCGTTTATTCAGTTCTCATCAGGTTCTACAGGGGATCCGAAAGGTGTTGTGATTACCCATGAAAATGTACTGGTAGACCTCAATGCCGTTATTCAATGGGATCATATTGAACCCAATGATATCGGATTAAACTGGATGCCGCTCACGCATGATATGGGGCTGATCGGTACTCATATAAAGGGTATGCTGGCATGTATGAACCAATACAACATCAATACAGCTCTTTTTATAAGACATCCTTCCTTATGGATTCAGAAGGCCAGTGAACATAAGGTAACAATCCTTTATTCTCCCAACTTTGGATACAAGCATTTTCTTAAATTCTATCATGCTGACGATAAAATAAACTGGGATTTATCAAATGTCAGGTTAATCTATAACGGAGCAGAACCCATTTCTTTGGATTTATGCAATGAATTTCTGGATAGTATGTCGGTCTATGGGCTTAAAAGAAATGCAATGCATCCAGTGTATGGCCTTGCGGAGGGTACAATTGCCGTTGCTTTCCCGGAACCAGGTGAAGATTTTAGGTTCCATGTTTTAAACCGGAATCATCTCAAAGTGGGCGAAACTATCGCAGAAACAAGCAAAGAAGATAAAGATGCAGTAATTTTTATGGATGAGGGTTATCCCATTTACAATTGCTATGTACGCATCTGTGATGAGGAAAATCATGATATTGGTGAAAATAAGATTGGGTATGTCCACATTTCGGGAGGAAATGTTACATCAGGATACTATAATAATAAAAAAGCAACCGAACAAACCATAACACAGGATGGGTGGCTAAATACCGGTGATTTGGGCTTTATGAAAGAAAAACGGCTCATCATAACCGGGCGGGCAAAGGATGTCATATTTGCTTCAGGGCAAAACTATTATTCTCATGACATTGAACGGATCGGAGAAGGTGTCGAGGGTGTTGAACTGGGGAAAATAGTTGCGGTTGGTGTATTCAACGAAAACCGCAAAGGTGACGACCTGGTCTTGTTTGTCCTGCATAAGCAAAAGCTTGAAAACTTTATTCCCATTGTTAACAGCTTAAAAAGAGTTGTAAGCGAGAAAATCGGCATTGAAGTTGCACATGTCATTCAAGTGAAAAATATACCTAAAACCACAAGCGGAAAAGTCCAGCGGTATAAACTTCGGGATAGCTATATGAGGGGGGAGTTTGACCTAGTCAAACATGAGATAGAGCGCTTACTTCAAGAAAATTTTGAAAAAAGAGAGTATGTACAGCCAAATAGCAATACTGAGAAAAAATTGGCTCAAATATGGAGTGAAGTATTAAACATAAAACAAATTGGTATTTGTGATGATTTCTTTGCTTTGGGCGGGAATTCTTTGCATATCACACAAATCGTATCTAGAATTAGAGATTCCTTTGAATTTGAATTGGAACAGGGAGAGATTTTTGAAAACTCTGACATTGAGCATTTGGCTAAGAAAGTAGAGCTTTCTCTTAAGAACCAACAAGGAAGGGTTGAACTGATAAAAAGTACTTCAGCAGGAAAAAATAGGCTGCCTCTTTCATTTGCACAACAGAGGCTTTGGTTTTTGGACCGATTGAATTCAGAGAGCCCGCAATACAACCTGTATACCGGGTTGGTATTAAAAGGAAGCCTAAAAAAAGAAGTTATTTTAAAAAGCTTTAACGCTTTGATAAAACGGCATCAGATTTTACAGGTATCTTTTACTGAAGAGAATGGACAGCCTGCTCAGGTGTTAAACAAGGATGCCCAAATGCCTATGGAATATGTTAACCTTTTTGATACTTCAGCAAATGAAAAAGAGTTAAAAGCATCAGACATTGCCAAGGAGTGGGTTTCGAAACCCTTCGACTTGGAAAAGGCTCCACTTTTAAGGGGCATGCTCATCCAAATGGATGAAGAGGAACACATACTTGTTTTAGCAATACATCACATCATTTTTGATGGTTGGTCTTTTGGCATTCTTTTAAAAGAGCTGAATTTTTACTATGAAGCATTTCTGAATCATAAAGCAGAAGATTTACCTCTACCCGGTATTCAGTATGCAGATTTCGCACAGTGGCAGATTGAAAAGTTAAAAGGGGGGAGTCTAAAAAAACAAATTGAGTATTGGAAACAAAAACTCAGCGGAAAACTTCCCGTTTTAGACTTGCCGCTGGATAAACAAAGACCACCTGTCCAGACCTATCATGGAGCAAAATTCACCTGTACAATTTCGGGAGAATTAGTGAATAAGCTGCAGCTTTATACCGGAAAAGAGAATGCAACTCTTTTTATGGTACTGCTTGCAGCATTTAAACTCATGCTTTACAGGTATTCAGGACAATTGGATATTGTAGTAGGTTCACCCATTGCCAACAGGAATAGGAAAGATCTGGAGGATTTAATCGGCTTCTTTACAAATAACATTGTTTTGCGTACTACATTCTCCAGTGAAATTAATTTTAGTGAGTTTTTAAGACTTATAAAAAAGGTGACTTTAGAAGCGTATAAAAACCAGGATGTTCCCTTTGAAAAGCTTGTAGAAGAGCTTCACACCGAACGTGATATGAGCAGAAACCCACTATTCCAGGTGTTATTCAGTTTGCAGAATTCTCCACTGCCGCACATGGAATTTTCCGAGCTCAGTGTTTCAAAAAAGGATCTGGATGCAGGATATGCAAGATTTGATCTTGCCGTAGACATTCGTGAAGCAGGCGAAGGTATGATTGTAGATTTTGAATATAATACAGAGTTATTTAATGAAGACACCATCATCCGGATGGCTGGTCATTATAAACAATTATTGAAGAATATTTTAAAAAACCCCAAGGCCAGTCTGGATGATTTTGAAATGCTTACCATTGAGGAGAAAGATACACTCATCAATAGATGGAATGATACAAAAGAAGATTATTTCAGTAAGGGTCAGAGTTGGGTGGAATTATTCACCAAACAGGCGGAAGAAACACCCCAGGCGCTGGCGGTTGTGTGTGAGAAACAGCACTTGACTTACCGGGAGCTGGATATTGAATCCAACCGATTGGCTCATTACCTGATTTCCAATGGAGTGGGAGCGGAAAGTATTGTAGGTATCTATATGGAGCGCTCGGTGAATATGCTTGTTGGGTTGCTGGGAATACATAAAGCCGGAGGGGCATACCTTCCCATGGATCCTGTATTCCCGGGAGAACGGCTTGCGTTTATGTTGGAGGATGCAAAGGTAAATATCATACTGTCCGAAAGTAAGCTTGCAGAAACTTTACCGCAGAATGATGCCAAAGTCATCTGCCTTGATGCGGAAAAGGATACTATATCCCAGTTTAGTGCTGAAAAGCCAGATAGAAATTATGAAGGGCATCATTTGGCTTATTTAATATACACTTCCGGTTCTACCGGAAATCCTAAAGGTGTTCAGATTGAGCAGCATACGCTGATTAATTTCCTTATCTCCATGGAGATAAAGACCGGAATTTGTGCGAAAGATGCACTTTTAGCTGTTACGACACTTTCTTTTGATATTGCAGGACTTGAAATGTACCTGCCGCTGATTTGCGGTGCCAAAGTAGTCATTGCAAAGAGAGATGAAGTCATTGATGGCAGCGCATTAATGGAGATTATAAATCAGCAGGATGTTACCATCATGCAGGCTACACCTGCTACATGGAGACTTTTAATTGAAGCGGGATGGAACGGTAATCAAGACCTGACAGTATTATGCGGTGGAGAAGCTCTGCCCCGGGATTTGGCAAATCAGCTTCTGGATAGATGCCAGACCCTTTTGAATGTTTATGGTCCTACCGAAACAACCATATGGTCTACATTGGAACGTATTGATTCGAAAGATGGAGATATTTATATAGGTAAACCCATTGCCAATACTCAGGTTTATGTGGTAGACAGGGCAATGAATCCTGTTCCCGTGGGAATACTCGGTGAATTGCTCATCGGCGGGGATGGACTGGCAAGAGGGTATTTAAATCTACCTGAATTAACGCGTGAAAAGTTTATTCCGGATATCTTCAGTGGGAAAAAGGGGGCTCGTCTATATAGGACGGGAGATTTGGTCAGGTTTACCCGGGATGGCAATATGGAGTTTGTGGGACGTATGGATAATCAGGTAAAAATCAGGGGATTCAGGATAGAATTAGGCGAAATTGAGACCTTGTTAAACCTCGACCCATCAATCAAAGAATGTGTGGTTGTTGCAAAAGAAGTGATTGCAGGTGAAAAAACACTGATTGCTTATATCATTCCTGTGTCGGAACAAGCTGAGGAGACCTTAAGCTCCGAGAACCTTCGTAAAAGCTTGAAAGAAAAGCTTCCTGATTATATGATACCGTCCAGCTTCATATTTTTAAATTCTTTCCCCATGACACCTAACGGGAAGATTGACAGAAAAGCACTCCCTATGCCTGAAAATATAAGGCCACAATTATCAACCCGATATACAGCACCTTCCAATAAGACGGAAGATTCGATCACAAGGATTTGGCAGGAAGTTTTGCACCTGGAAAGGATAGGTGTTAACGACAATTTCTTTGATATGGGCGGACATTCTTTACTTTTGGCACAGGTTAGAAGCAAAATAAGTAATGCCATTCATAAAGAAGTATCTATAATGGACCTCTTCCGATACCCCACAATAAGTACCCTGGCCAGGTTTCTGCAGACTGGGAACCAACCTGAACTGAAAGGGAATTCCAACGGTCGGATTTCTGGTGAAAAGAAGGATACCGATATTGCAATCATCGGGTTGAGTGGAAGATTTCCGGGTGCAGCAAATATTCAAGAGTTTTGGGATAACCTGTGTAATGGGGTTGAATGCATTTCCAGTTTTACAGACGAACAGGTATTGGAAGAAGGGGTGGATCCGGAACTTTTAAAGAAGTCAGGCTATGTAAAGTCTTGGGGTATACTGAATGATGTGGATAAATTTGATGCAAACTTCTTTGGATACAATCCAAGAGAAGCCGAAGTTTTGGATCCACAGCAGAGGATATTCCTGGAGGAATGCTGGAAAGCACTTGAAACGGCTGGTTATGACTCGGAGCGCTATCAGGGGAAGATTGGTGTATACGCAAGTGTGGGAATGAACCATTATATCCAAAACATTAAAGAAAGCCGTGGTTCTCAAGGTTTAGCCAGTGATTACCAGATTATGATCAGCAACGACAAGGATTTTTTGGCTACACGTGTCGCTTATAAAATGAATCTTGAAGGTCCGGGCATAACGGTGCAGACCGCTTGCTCATCTTCTCTTGTTGCTGTTCATCTGGCATGCCAGAGCTTATTCAATGGGGAATGTGATATGGCTTTGGCGGGTGGTGTGAGTATCAGACTCCCTCAAAAGTCAGGCTACTTATACCAGGAGGGGATGATTTTATCTCCGGATGGCCACTGCAGGGCTTTTGATGAGCAGGCAAAAGGGACCGTGGGTGGAAATGGAACGGGTGTGGTTGTTATGAAACGGCTTCAGGAAGCAATTGCGGATGGAGATGACATCAGCGCTGTTATCAAAGGTACAGCTATTAATAATGACGGGGCATTAAAAATAGGATATACTGCTCCCAGAATTGACGGCCAAGCCGGAGTAATTGCAGAGGCCCAGTTAAAAGCGGGTGTTGAGCCAGAAACCATTACCTATATTGAAGCACATGGTACAGGAACTCCATTAGGAGATCCTATTGAAATAGAAGCCTTGACCCAGGTGTTTAATCAAAGGACTGATAAAAAAGGCTTTTGTGCCATTGGATCGGTAAAAACCAATATCGGACACCTTGATGCAGCTGCAGGGGTAACGGGCTTAATTAAAACAGTATTATCTCTTCGCAATAAGAAGATACCGCAAAGCCTCAATTTCAAGAAACCCAATCCAAAGATTCATTTCAAGGAAAGCCCGTTTTATGTAAATGAGTCTCTGACCGAGTGGAAAAACAGCCAGGGGCCTTTAAGAGCAGGGATCAGTTCATTCGGCATCGGTGGCACCAATGCCCATGCTGTGCTGGAAGAGGCTCCGGTAGTTTACAGTGATATAAATAATCATTCCGAGGTCTTATTGGTTTTCTCTGCAAGAAGTAGCCAGGCTTTGGAAAGAATGATTACTAATTTTGCAAACTTTTTGAAAGCAAATAAAGAGATTAATCTGGCTGATATGGCCTATACATTGCAGGTGGGACGAAGGGAATTTGAATTTAGAAGGTTTGTGGTATGTATATCGGTTGAGAATGCAATAGAACTTTTGGAAAAGAATATAAATGACGCCAAAGCAGCAGATGCTGGAGCTTTAACCATTGAAGAGCCGGCTGAATATTCATTGGAACAGCTTGGAAACCTATGGACCATGGGAAATAAGATAAATTGGAGCAATCTTTATAAGGAAGAAAAGCGGAAAAGGGTAGCACTTCCAAACTACCCCTTTGATGGACAGTCTTATTGGGTTAAGAAGGATAAAACAGTTGATGCTGTGAAATCCCATAAAAATGAAGCCAAAAGAGCTGAGCTTTCTGAATGGTTCTATACGCCTGTTTGGAAGCAGTCCTTGAAAAATGGTGTCTATCCAAATACAAAGGACGGTACCGGGAAAGAAGTACTGCTGGTATTGACCGAGAAAAATATTTTTGCCCATGCTTTTATAAACAGACTAATAAAGGAATATACCGACACATTTGTAGCAGTCAAGGGAGAGCAATTCAATAAAACCGGAAGCAATCAATATGCAATCAATATTGACGATTATCAAGATTATGAGCGCTTATTGAGGGAATTATCCGCAATGGGTAAAACACCTGCAAAAGTGATTAACTTGCTTGGCTTAACAGAATACACAAATCCTGGCGCAGCAGAGCAGAGTATTCAGTGCGGGAAAAGTTTGTTCTATAGCATGATGCTCCTGGCACAAGCCATTGGAAGATGTGGAATGACAACTCATGTACAAATAAAGGTAATCACAAACAATTCTCAAAGGGTGTTTAATGAAGGACCTCTATATCCTGAGAAGGCATTGCACCTTGGGGCTTGCAGGGTTATTCCCAGAGAGTATCCCAATATCCGGTGCAGCAGCATTGACTGTATCCTGCCTGAGGCAGATTCTTTGGAGGCGCAGGAAGATTTAATAGAGCAGTTGATTACGGAAGTTACCATACAAACAGAAGAAGGGATTGTAGCTTATCGGGGCTTGAATCGCTGGACCCAGGAGTTTGAAAAAATGGAACTCGGGAAAGCTGCAAATCCATCTATAAAAATCAAAGAGAATGGTGTTTATCTCATTACGGGCGGTTTGGGAGGCATAGGGCTTGTTTTGGCTGAGTATCTCGCACAGGAGGCAAAGGCCAAATTAGTTCTGGCAGGCCGCTCCGAATTTCCGGATGTCGAGCTGTGGGAGCAGTGGATTACTACCCACCATAAGAAAGATACCATATCAAGGAAAATAAAAAAATTAAAACAATTACTGGCTATGGGTGCAGAAATCTATGTATGCCGGACAGATATTGCTGATTTGGAGCAGGTTCGCTCTTTACGTGAAAAGACAATAAACAGGTATGGGGCGATTGATGGAGTGATACATGCAGCAGGAAACCCAGGTGGTGGAATGATTCAGCTCAAAAAGAAAGGGCATGCGGAGCAAGTGCTTTTACCTAAGGTACAAGGTACACAGTTTCTTTATAAGACAATGAAAGAAGATAACCTTGACTTTATGATATTCTGTTCTTCATTAAATGCCATTACCGGCGGGTTCGGGCAGTTGGATTACAGTGCAGCCAATGCTTTCCTGGATGCCTTTGCACAGGCCCATGACAGCAGGCGGGGCACCCGTATGGTTTCTATAGACTGGGATAGATGGCCGGGAGTAGGAATGGCTGCTGGAACCGGATTGGGAACAGATTCAGAAGAAGAAATACACCCTCTCTTAGGAAAATGCATTTTGGAGCAGCCGGAAAAAGTGATTTACTCCCAGGAGCTATCTCCTGAAAAGGACTGGATATTATCAGAGCACCTTGTCTTAGGAATACCGACCATTGCCGGAACTGCATACCTGGAAATGGCCAGGGCTGCATTTGAGGATACAACGGGCGAAACAAATATTCAAATATCCGATGTCCTATTCTTAAGCCCTATGGCAGTAAGGCAAGGGGAGAAAAGGAAGGTTTACACCCTTTTAAATAAAAATGGAGAGGCTTATGATTTCCGTATTATCAGTCAGGAAAGCGGAGCACAGGAGGATAAGGAAAACTGGCTGGAACATGCCAGGGGGAAGATCAGCTGCCCTTCAGGTTTGGAGAGTCAAATATTTAACATCCGGGAGTTAATGGAAAAGTGCTCCGGGAAGACAGTGTACTCGTCGGAAGAACAGCAAAAGCTTTCAGAAGAATTCATCAGCTTTGGAAATCGGTGGAGAAATCTTAAGAAGTTCTCTCATGGTGAAACAGAAGGTTTCGTTGAACTTGGTCTGGCTGAGGAGTATGTTTCCGAACTTCATAGTCACAAAATTCACCCGGCTATGCTGGATATGGCTACGGGTGCGGTAAGACTGGCGGCTGGAGGAAATTATCTGCCTTTTTCATATGAAAAGATTGAAATAAAGGAGCCAATGTCTGAAAAGATTTATGGCTATATCCGATTTAAAAACGGTTGCCATTCATCCCAGGAGATCATCACCTGTGATATAGACATTTTAGGAGAAAACGGAAAACAGATTATTGGGATTAAAAATTTCTCAATGAAACTGATAGGTGAGGCAGCTGCTGCAACCATCAAGAACAGGACTTCAGTGGGATTGCAGCAGCAAAGTGAAACCGCGTTTATCAGCAAGTTGGCAGAGCAAGGGCTCCGCAGCAGGTCAGGAATACTGCATGAAGGGATTCTTCCTGCCGAAGGGCAGGAGGCATTCGGTAGTATCCTTCATGGCTGCTTCAGACCTCAAATCATCGTTTCAACGAAAGACATTATAGCTGCTATTGAGCAAGCCAACTATTTTGAACAATCCGGTATCAAAGATACCCTTGAAGAGGCTGCAGCTTCAAAAGAAAGACATCCCAGGCCGGAACTGGAAAACGAATATGTGCCTCCTAAAAGTGATACAGAAAAGAAACTGGCGGAACTTTGGCAGGACGTTTTGGGGATTGATAAAGTAGGAATTCTGGATGACTTCTTTGCATTAGGTGGAGATTCCCTGCTGTTAATACAGTTCCATACCAAATTGAAAGAAAAGTTTGAAACAGATATTGCTGTGGTCGACCTGTACAAATATAATACCGTTGCATCACTGGATGGCTATTTAAAAAATGATAATACGGAAGAGTCTCAGCCGGTTTTTGAAGAAGTCAACAGCAGGGTTAACAAACAGTTGGAATTGATGAAACAGAGAAGACAGCGCATGCAAACAAGAAAAGGAGTGGAATTTGGTGAATAATTTTGATGAAAGTAATGGAATAGGGTCAATTGCCATTATCGGAATGGGTGGACGCTTCCCCGGGGCAGCGGATATGGAGGAATTTTGGCAAAACCTTTACAATGGAGTAGAATCTGTCAAGTTTTTTAACCGTGAAGAGTTGTTAAAAATGGGTATAGATGAGAATCTATTGGATAATCCGAGATTTGTAGCAGCAGATGCTATTTTGGACGGAATGGATCTATTTGATGCCTCTTTCTTTGACTATTCTGCCAGGGAGGCTGAAATCATGGATCCACAGCACCGTCTGTATCTGGAGACCGCATGGGAGGTACTGGAAAGTGCCGGGTATAATTCAGAGCTTTATACAGGGAGAGTGGCTGTCTATGGCAGTGCAAACTTAAGCGGCTACATGATACGAAATCTATACTCCAATCCTGGATTGGCAGACACGGTGGGATCGTTTAAAATCATGCTGGCAAACGGGCAGGATTTTTTGGCTACAAAGGTATCCTACAAAATGAACCTGACAGGACCAAGCGTGAATGTAAATACCCTGTGTTCCTCATCTCTGGTGGCTGTCCATGATGCATGCCAAAATCTTATGAATTTTGGGTGTGATCTTGCATTAGCGGGGGGAGTGAGCTTCCAGGTTTCAAGAAATGAAGCCTTTTTCTACCAGGAAGGAGGAATCGGCTCTTCCGATGGTCATTGCCGTGCTTATGATTCTAAGGCAAACGGAACAGTCAGCGGAAGCGGGCTTGCAATTGTTGCATTAAAAAGGCTGGAAGATGCCATTGCAGATGGAGATCATATTCATGCAGTTATTAAGGGGACAGGTATCAATAATGACGGTTCTCAAAAGAACAGTTATACAGCTCCGAATGTTGACGGGCAGGCAGAGTGTATTGCGGAAGCTATTGCAATGTCGGGCGTAAATCCCGAAACCATTACCTATATAGATGGTCACGGTACAGGTACAGACCTTGGGGACCCCATCGAAATTGCTGCCTTAACAAAAGCTTTTCGTGCCTATACAAAGAAAAAACAATTTTGTGCCATTGGCTCGGTAAAAACCAATATTGGACATCTTGTAAATGCGGGTGGTTTGGCAAGTGTGGTGAAAACAGTGCTTTCCATGCAAAATAAAGTGATTCCCCCAAGCCTTAATTTTGAAGCTCCAAATCCCAAAATCGATTTTGAGAACAGCCCGTTTTATGTGAATACGAGATTATCCGATTGGAAAACAGATGGGTTCCCATTAAGAGCAGGGGTTAGTTCTTTCGGAATAGGTGGGACGAATACCCACGTGATTTTGGAGGAATCACCTCAGGAGGAATCATCCCAGGTTTCAAAGAGACCGTGGCAGATTATATCCTTATCAGCCAAGACAGGTACGGCATTGGAAAAGATGACTGGCAATCTTATCCGTTTTGCCAAGAACAATCCAGATACAAATCTTGCAGATGTTGCGTTTACACTGCATCTTGGAAGAAGGAATTTTAATCACCGCAGAGTTTTGATCTGCAGGGACATGAATGATTTGACAGACAAATTTGATAATATGTCACCTGTAAATGTTTTTACATATTTCCAGAAACCTAAAGTTCAGCCAGTTGTGTTCATGTTCCCGGGAGAAGGGGAATATGTCAATATGGGTGCAGAGCTATACAAAACAGAAAATAATTTTAGGAATACAGTGGACCGGTGCTGTGAAATTCTGCAATCTCAAACAGGTAAGGATGCACAGAGTGTTCTTTACCCAACTGAATCGGATAAAGAACGGGCAGCAATACAAATATCCGATGCCGGAACAGGGAGAGGAATTCTCTTTGCCGTTGAATATGCCCTGGCTCAGTTATGGATGAAGTGGGGTGTTAAGCCTGGCTGTATGATTGGCGAGGGTATTGGCGAGGTAGTTGCTGCCTGCCTATCCGGAGTATTATCCCTTGAAGATGCCTTGAAACTGGCTGTTTCAGAAGATAGCAGCCTTCCGGAAACAGTGTCCAGGATAAGTAATGGTAAAGTAAACATACCCTTTATCTCTTGTATAACCGGAGGCTGGATTACAGATACCGAGCTTGGAAGCCCTGATTACTGGATACGTCAAAGAGGTTCTTTCCGGTTTGGCGACGGCTTAAATGAAATAATGAAAGACGCTGACCAAATTCTACTGGAGATTGGACCTGGAAACAAGTTGACCATTGAAGCAGAAAAGTATAAAAATGAGGGTGTTCAACAGGCCATCCTATATTCAATGCCTGGTAAGGGTGAAGGAACTTCCGATTGTGAAGCTTTATTCAAATGCCTGGGAATGTTCGGGAATGTGGGAGGAAGAGTGGATTGGAATCAATTCTATGTTGAAGAAAAACGCCACCGTATTCCATTGCCTACCTATCCTTTTGAGAGACAGCGCTATTGGATAGAGCCAGGAAGACGGGGTGTATCAAAACCTGATGTATTGATTTCCAGGAAAGAGGATATTACCAGCAGCATTACTGACTCAGAGTTTAAGGAAGCAAGTATTACCATCACATTAAAGCTGGATGAGCAAAACCGGACAAACAGCAATGAAGAACGCAAGAAACAGTTAGAGGAATTTTTAGCTTTGAAGGAACGCTTGGAAGAGCTAAGCAAGGAAGTAAACGGTAGCTGCACCAGAATGGATGTGTCTCCTTTAGGACTAAAGACCAGTGGAGGTGAAGGGCAATTTGGCTTTGAAAGTAATGAAAAGCTGAAAAAAAGGCCGCGTCCTGATTTGGAGTCAGCTTATGTGGCACCTGCCAATGAAATAGAAAGTGCCATTATCGAAAAGTGGCAGGAGGTCCTTGGTTTTGACAGGATTGGGATCCATGACGACTTTTTTGAACTGGGCGGACACTCATTGATAGCTGCTGCAGTTGCGACAGATCTCAGCAAGAAATTTGATGTCCAAATCCCTATGAGAAAATTATTTGAAACTACAACAGCAGCAGGCATTGCACAATTGATTGAGACGTTCCGCTGGGCAACAGAAGGTGTAAAAGAGGCAGCATCCAGTGAACAACTTGAAGGTGGAACCATTTAACGGAGGGAAATATGTCTATTATTGATTTTTTAACGAAGTTGAGAAAACTCGATATAAGACTCTGGTTGGAAAATGATGCACTCCAGTATCAGGCCCCCAAAGGGGCAGTAACAAAGGAACTGCTTCTCGAAATTAAAGACAGAAAAGATGATATCCTAAGCTTTTTAAGACAGGTGAATATGGAGGCACGTACAAACAGAGAACCTATTCCAAGGACCTCAAAAGAGGACGGACAGGGAATACCTCTGTCTTTCTTCCAACAGTCCATGTGGTTCTTCAGTCAGATTACAAAGGCAAACCCTGTATTTAATATTTCCAATGCAGTAAAAATGAGCGGAACACTTCGCAAAGAGATTCTTATTCAGTCTTTAAAGGAAGTAATTGCAAGACATGAATCGTTAAGGACGACTTTTAAGAATGTTGACGGAAGACCGGTTCAAATTATAAGCCCATCAGTTGAAGTGACCTTGCATGAGATGGACTTGCGTCATATTCCGCAGGAGGAACTGGAACAATATCTTAAAAAACGCTTAAAAGAAGAAGCAAGATTTATTTTTAACCTGGAAAAAGGACCATTATTCCGATTTTGCCTTTTTGTCACAGGAGAAAATGAATATGTATTTTCCATGATTATTCATCATATTATTTCGGATGCCTGGTCTAATGCTATTTTTGTGGGGGAGTTCTTCAGGCTCTATGAGGCATTCTTAAAAGGAGAGGATTTGAAACTTCCGGAGCTGCCTATTCAATATGCTGACTTTTCTGTTTGGGAAAGAAACCGGCTTCAGGGTGAAACCCTGGAAGAATTACTGGGCTACTGGAGAAAGCAGCTGGTAAATCCAACAACCATACAGCTTCCTACCGATTACCCAAGACCTAAAAGCCAGACCTATGAGGGAGGTTTTGAACCTTTTTCGATGTCAGGGTCTTTGACAGAAAGACTCAAAGCCATTTGCAACAAGGAAGGCACTACCCTCTTTATGATTATCCTTGCGGCATTTCAGACGTTACTTTACCGTTATTCAAATCAAACAGATATCTTCACGGGTACTGTCGTTGCCAACAGGAACAGGAAAGAAGTAGAGGGTCTGGTCGGGTTTTTCATGAATACCCTTGTCCTTCGTTCCGATTTTGAGGGAAATCCCAGTTTTATTGAGGTTTTACGCAAGATTAAGAACATGACACTGGATGCCTATACATACCAGGAATTGCCCTTTGACAAGCTCCTTGAAGAATTGAAACCTGAACGTGATGTCAGCAGGACTCCACTATTTCAAACCATGTTAATATTCCACAATACACAAAAAGTTGAGTTGGAGCTGCCAGGTTTAAAAATAAATCAAATTGATGTGGAAAGTGGTATGGCTCCCTTTGATTTAAGGTTGCAGCTGGCTGAATCAGAAGATGGAATCAAAGGTGGATTTGATTATAATTCAGCTCTCTTTAAGAATTCAACCATAAAAAGATTGGGCGTTCATTTATTGAATATTCTTGAAGTAATATCCATAGTACCTGAAGAAAAAGTGTCAGATATTGTCCTGCTGACCCAGGAAGAACAAAATCAGATTTTATTGGAGTTCAATCATACGAAAGCGGATTATCCGAGGGATAGAGTGATTCATGAATTTTTTGAGGAAAATGCTTCCAATCACCCTGAGCGCGTAGCTGCAATATTTGGAAACCAACACCTGACATACCTTGAACTGAATGAGAAATCGAACCAGCTGGCAAGGCTGCTTCGCAGAAACGGCGTTCAAAAGGATAGTATCATTGGAATTATGCTGGAACGTTCCTTGGAGATGATTATAGGTATAATGGCTGTAGAAAAAGCAGGAGGAGCATACCTGCCTGTCGATCCACACTATCCCAGGGATAGAATCAATTATATTTTAGAGGACAGCGGAGTAACTCTGTTGCTTTCCCATAGAAAATTCAGTTCATTCGAAGTGAATGAAAATATACATAGAATATTTTTGGAAGAGGCTTCCCTGTATGAAGGAGACAGCTCCAATTTACCGGGGCTTGCCGGACCCGGGAACCTGGCTTATATCATCTATACCTCCGGTTCTACTGGAAAACCCAAGGGGACACTCATTGAGCATCACTCTTTGGTAAACAGACTCCACTGGATGCAAAAGAAATATCCTATAGGACCAGAGGACATTATCTTGCAGAAAACACCATTTACTTTTGATGTCTCTCTGTGGGAGATGTTTTGGTGGTCCATGCAGGGAGCAAAGGTATGTTTCCTTGAGCCAGGTGCAGAAAAGGATCCCGGAATGATTGTCAATGCGATTGAAAAGAACTGCATTACAGTGATGCACTTTGTACCTTCCATGTTGAATTCATTTTTAGAATATATCAATGATACAGGGGAAGTTGAGAGAATTGCAAGCTTAAAACAGGTTTTTGCCAGCGGTGAGGCTTTGACACCTTCACATGTCAGACTTTTTAAACGCCTGCTGGAGAAGAATGGTACCCAATTGGCAAACCTCTATGGTCCAACCGAAGCAACCGTAGATGTATCCTATTTTGACTGTATTACAAAAGAAGATCTGGACGGTATTCCTATTGGAAAGCCAATTGACAATATCAGGTTGTATATCATGGATAAAAAAATGCACCCTCAACCAATCGGAGTAGCTGGAGAGTTATGTATTGCAGGAGTAGGTTTGGCAAGAGGATATCTAAACCTTCCCGAACTGACCGATGAGAAATTTGTTCCAAATACTCTGGAGCCTGGGCAAAAACTGTACCGTACCGGTGACCTGGCAAAATGGCGGGAAGACGGCAATATCGAATACCTTGGAAGAATGGACTTTCAGGTCAAAATCCGGGGACTTCGGATTGAACTGGGAGAGATTGAAAGAGTACTTCAAGAACATCCCGCTGTCAGGGAAAGCATTGTGACTGCCTGGGAAAAACAGCCTGGCAATATGCATCTGGTGGGATATGTTGTGCATGAAAAAGGGATGGAGGTAGAATCTGGGGAGCTTCAAGCCTTCCTTGAAAAGGCACTGCCTGAATATATGGTGCCCCGTATTTATGTTTTCCTTGATACCATGCCGCTATCGGCAAATGGAAAAGTGGATCGTAAAGCACTGCCGGTACCTGTATTGGATAGCAAAACCGATTTTGTGGCCCCTCGAAATGAGGTGGAAAACATTCTGACAAATATATGGAAGGATGAGCTGGGAATTGAAAATGTGGGTGTAAATGATAACTTTTTTGAAATCGGTGGTCACTCACTGCTTTTAACAAGGGTTCACAGCCGTTTGAACAAGCAGTTTCAACGGGAGTTTTCCTTAATTGATTTATTTACCCACTCTACAATTAGTGCCCTTGCCAAATATGTCACAGCAGATAATGAAGAAGAAACCTTCCTTATGAATAATGACAGGCTACAGAAACAAAAAGAAGCAAAAAGAATGAGAAAACAAATGTTCAGGAGGTAGAAAAAATGGCTGATACACCTATACAAGATGCTCTGGAAGGAGTAGCCATTATCGGAATGTCGGGGCGTTTTCCGGGAGCCAAAAATATAAATGAATTTTGGGAAAGGCTAAAAGGCGGTAAGGAATGCATTACCTATTTTTCAAAGGAGGATGCAAGAGCTTGCGGGATTGATGAGGAAAGTATTAATGATCCCAACTATGTTTTTGCAGGAGGTATTTTGGAAAATATTGAGCTTTTCGATGCAGGCTTTTTCAGTCTAAACCCCAAGGAAGCAGAAAACCTTGATCCTCAGCAAAGGCTCTTTTTGGAATGCTCTTATGAAGCATTGGAAGATGCGGGTTACTCCTGTAATCAATATGATTACCCTATCGGTGTTTACGCGGGCAGTAATATGAGTTATTACTTTCTTTACCACCTCTTTAACAAGCTGGGGGTAAAGGATGATCTGGCTATTGCGGTAGGTAACGACAAAGACTATATGGCTACCAGGGCATCCTATGAATTCAACTTAAAAGGGCCCAGCATCAATATTCAAACAGCCTGTTCAACTTCTATGACTGCGGTTGCGATGGCTTATGAAGGATTACTGAACTATCACTGCGATATGGCTGTTGCAGGAGGAGCCGGAATAAAACTGCCTCAGAAATCAGGATATTTGTATCAGACGGGTTTTATCGGCTCGCCGGATGGGCATACCCGGCCTTTTGATGCAGATGCCTATGGAACGGTTTTTACCAGTGCAGTTGGTGTTGTTCTTTTAAAGCGTGTGGAAGATGCCATGCGGGACGGAGATCACATTTATGCAGTGATTAAGGGAATGGCTGTCAATAATGACGGTTCTACAAAGGTTGGTTTTACTGCACCCAGCAGGGAAGGAGAAGCGGAGGTAATCGCAGCAGCCCAAAATCTTGCCGGGGTTCATCCGGAAGATATCAGTTATATCGAAGCCCATGGGACAGGTACAGCTTTGGGGGATCCGATTGAAATATCGGCACTTACCAAGGTGTTTGAACAATTCACAAATAAAAAGTCTTATTGTGCCATTGGTTCGGTAAAAAGCAATATTGGACATGCTATTTCAGGTGCGGGTATTTCTGGAATGATTAAAACTGTGCTGGCTTTAAAACATAAGCAGATACCTCCCAGTATTAATTTCTCAATACCAAACCCCAAGATTGACTTTGAAAATAGTCCTTTCTATATCAATACCAGGCTCTGTGACTGGGAAACAGGTGGAAAGCCAAGAACCGCAGGAGTCAGTTCTTTTGGATTTGGCGGTACCAACGTCCATGCTGTAGTAGAAGAAGCACTTCCCATGGAAGTATTACCCTCCTCAAGGGAGTGGCAGCTGATAACCTTATCTGCCAAGGCTCCGGAAGCATTGGAACAGATGTGCCTGAACCTCTCACAATACTTTAGGGAAAATCCAACCGTACATCTTTCGGATGCCGTTTATACCCTCCATGTTGGTAGAAAAGAGTTTGAATACAGGCGTGCAATCCTGTGCAGGGATTTGGAGGATGCAGTTCGCCTTTTGGAAGCCAAGGAGGATGAAAGAGTTTTCTCCGGTGCAGCAAAAAGTACGCAGAAAGAAAATAGTACTGCCAATCATCTGATAGGAAGCAGTTCCCTGGCTTCTAAAGAAGTTTTGGCTTCCATCGGTAAGCTTTGGGTTGAAGGGGTGCCCGTTGACTGGAAAACTTTCCACAGTGATGAAAAAAGGCATAGAACGCCGCTGCCTACTTACCCCTTCCAGAGGAGGAGATATTGGGTAGAGCAATATAATAGTAAGGATTTAATGAAAAAGAACAGTATTTCATCCTCAAAAAAATCCGATTTTAATGATTGGCTTTACTTCCCTTCCTGGAAGAGAGCGGCCAATGTTCCTTTTGTCAGCAGCAAACTGGAGAAGGGCGGTACTTGGCTTATTTTCGAAGATGAAACGGGCTTAAGCGAAAATATCGTCAGAACGTTAAAAGAAGAAGGCGTTCAGCTTGTGACTGTCTCTAAAGGGCATCAATACTGCAAGATGAATCAAAGCGCATATACCATAAATCCTAAGACCAAAGAACATTACGTATCACTGGTAAAGGATGTGTTTAAAGGGAATAAACCAGGCAGCATTCTTCATCTTTGGAATGTAACAGAAGAGGAGCTTGGATGTTCAACGCTGGAGTTTTCTGAGGAATGCCTAAGTCATGGCTTTCACAGCCTGCTTTGTCTTGCACAGGCATTGGGAGAAACTATCGTTGACCATAATATAAAAATGGCTGTTGTTTCAAATAATATGCAGGTCATTTCAGATGAAAAGGTCTGTTATCCTGCAAAGGCAGTAATCACCGGACCTTGTAAGGTTATTCCGATGGAGTATAGCAATATTTTTTGCCAAAGCATCGATTTAGTTTTAAAAGGCATCGGAAGGAATGAAAAAAGCAGATTTGCAAAAGCAATACTAGCTGAAATATCGGCAGAGGAGCCTCAAACTACTATCGCACTGAGGGGAAATCATCGATGGCTGCCAACCATAGAATGTACCACCCTTGAAAGTATAAATGAAAGAAGCTGGGTGAAAGAAGGAGGTACTTATCTAATCACTGGAGGCCTGGGAGGGATAGGACTTGCTGCAGCTCTTCGTATGGCAAGGGAGGCAAAGGTTAATCTGATTCTTACCAGAAGGTCTGCTTTCCCTGAAAAAGATCAGTGGCAGGAATGGCTTGATACACACCCTGCCCAAGATGCTGCCGGCGATATCATAAAGCAAGTAAAAGCACTGGAAGCACTGGGGTCTGAGGTCATGGCAATCCAGGCCGATACTTCTGACCTGGAGCAGATGAGTGAAGTGATTCGACAGGCAAAATCCAGATTTGGCTCCATTCATGGAGTCATTCATGCAGCAGGAATTTCTGATAACGGGCTGATTCAGGAAAAACAAGCAGAAGCTGCAGACAAAGTATTTGCACCCAAGGTTGCAGGTACATTGATAATCGATGAATTATTTAAGGACGAGGATTTAGATTTTATGGCGTTGTTTTCCTCCAGCAGTTCCATTCTGGGAGAGGCAGGCTTTATAGATTACTGTGGTGCCAATGCAGTTTTGGATGCTTATGCGCATTACAGAAGTCAGATGTCAAACACTTTTACCGTATCGGTTAACTGGGATGAATGGGACGAAGTAGGAATGGCGGTGAAAACCGGCTCCAGAAGCAAAAGGCAGAAAATAACCGTTCACGAGGGACTCACATTATTGGAAAGGATCATAGCATCCAAGGCCCTGGCTCAGGTTGCAGTAGTACCGGATGATTTTATGGGAAGGCTTCAAGAAATTGAGGAATTCAGAATGTCATCCGTAAGAGGAAATAGTGGTGCTGCGAAGGTCACAAATCAGTCAAATAACAGACCGAATTTGGATGTGCCATATACGGCTCCTCAAAATGAACTGGAAGAAGTTATAGCGGGAATATGGCAGGAGCAGCTGGGTGTTTATCCTGTGGGTATTCACGATGACTTCTTTGAATTAGGAGGACATTCACTCCTGGCCACTTCATTAATTACAATTCTTCGAAAGAAGTTCCATAGAAATGTGAATCTGCAAAGCTTTTTTGAACAGTCAACTGTTGCACAGTTAGCAAAGATATTGGGAGACAGTGATGAGGATTCAAATGAACTGGAAGAAGAATTTGACGAAGGAGCTTTATAAATAAAACAAATAATTTTAAATATTGGAGGTACTGATAATGTACAGGGAAATGTTAAAATCAAAAATTCATCGCGCAGTTGTAACTGAAGCAAATCTTAATTATATAGGTTCTATAACAATTGACGAGGATTTAATGGAAAAAGCGGACATTGTTGAAAATGAAAAGGTACTTATTGTTGATGTCAATAACGGTGCAAGGTTTGAAACTTATGTTATACCCGGTAAAACGGGTTCTGGGATTATTTGTTTGAATGGAGCGGCGGCAAGGTTGGTACAGGTTGAAGACAAGGTTATTATTATTTCATTTGCTCTTCTGAATGAGGTTGAACTGAAAAATCATAAACCTACAGTGGTATATGTAGGAGATAAAAACGAAATAAAGCAGATTAAAACACAAGGTAATGATTTGGTTTGAAATATACCAAAGGAGGAGATTTGATATGAATAAAGTTGCATTGTTATTCCCCGGTCAGGGCTCTCAATACGTTGGAATGGGAAAGGTGCTTTATGAGTCCTTTCCCGAAGCAAGAGAAACCTTTGAAGAAGCCAATAACGCCTTGGGCTTTGACCTGAAAAAACTATGCTTTGAAGGTGATATGGAAGAGCTTATAAAAACGGAAAATACACAGCCTGCTATTTTAACAGCAAGTATGGCAGCCTTCAGAGTATATATGAAAGAAATTGGTATTGAGCCTGCATATACGGCTGGACATAGTCTGGGTGAGTTTTCGGCATTGTGCTGTGCAGGAGCAATAAAATTTACTGATGCAGTCAAAATCGTAAGACAAAGAGGCAAATTCATGCAGCAGGCTGTAGCAGTCGGAGTAGGCGGTATGGCTGCTGTCAGTGGGGTCAGCCAAAGTACAATTGATGAAGAATGCAGCAATGTCTCAAAGAATGGAAAGCTGATTGTGGTGTCCAATTATAATTCTCCCGAGCAGATTGTTATTTCAGGGCATTTGGAAGCTGTAGAAGAAGCAGGTGCAAAACTAAAAGCTTCAGGTGCAAGAGTGATTCCGTTAAAGGTAAGCGCACCCTTCCACAGTCCTTTAATGCAGCCTGCTGCAGACTTGCTGAAAGGGGAATTGTGCAAATATAGCTACTTTGACTTGAATTACCCTGTTTTATCCAATGTTACTGCTCTATCTTACCAGGGAAAAGAAAGTATTGTTGACAATTTGACAAAACAGATGGTACAGCCTGTCAGATGGCAAGCTTCCATGCAATATCTGCAAAATGAAGGGGTGGATCTGGCAATTGAACTGGGACCGCAGACAGTTCTTAGAAATCTCATGAAGAAGAATGCTCCACAAATCAAAACCTATTCTTACGACAATGATGCAGACATACAAGCAGTAAAGAGGAAGCTTTTAAGTGATGAACAGGATATTAGTAACGGGATGGAAGTCATTACAAAATGCATTGCTGCAGCAATTTGTACGAAGAACAGTAACTGGGATGAACAAGCTTATCAAAAGGGAGTTGTAGAGCCTTATAGAAAGATTAAAAACCTGAAGGAGGAAATATTAAAAGAGAATAGACAGCCTAGCATTGAAGAGGTTGGACAAGCCTTGGATATGTTAAAGAGTGTACTCATAACAAAGATGGTTTCTAAGGAAAAACAAATCGAATATATGGACCAGATACTGGGAGAAACAAAAGTCAAGGAAATATTCAAGAATCCTGAAGTGGGATGATTATATAGAGAAGGGTATTTTGGTTTAATCATTTGTCCTTGGGGGTGAAAATAAAATGATAGAAAATAATAGTTGTTTAAAAGAGAAGCAGCCAATAGAAAAATTTATTTCGGAGTTAAAAGCTAAGAATATCAAGCTTTGGAAAGAGGACGGGCTTTTACGGTACAAGGCTCCGAAAGGAGTCATTACAGCGGAGATTCTAAAGGATATGGCTGAAAGAAAAGAAGAAATAAAAAACTATCTTATTTCCTCTGACTTTGGTGATGCTTTTAGCAAGCCTATTCCAAAGATAGAAATGAGAGATTATTATTCCCTTTCTGCTGCCCAGAAGAGAATGTACCTGGTTAGCCAAATCGATAGTGAAAGTACGGCATATAATATGACTCAGGTTTTAAAAATAGAGGGTGATCTGGACTTAAACCATTTTACACAGGTAATTGAAAAGCTGGTGGAGCGGCATGAAATTTTACGCACATCCTTTGAACTTATTGAGGGTAAGCCGGTTCAAAAGATTCACCAGAAAGTAAGCTTCAATATAGAATACAATGAAATGGAAGAGGACAACGAAAAAGTGGACCATATAATAGGGGAGTTTATCCGTCCCTATGATTTGAGCAAACCCCCGTTATTCAGGTTTAAACTTGTAAAACTTAAAAATGCTTCAGAAGGACCTGCTTACTTACTGCTCCAGGATATGCACCATATTGTAGGAGACGGAGTATCCGAGGGTATTCTTGTCAGCGAAGTCAATGAGCTTTATGCAGGGAAAGACCTTCCGGCTCTAAATATTCAATATAAGGATTATGCTGTATGGCAGGAAAAGCTCTTGGAAAGTGAAGAGGTGGAGAGCCAAAAGCAGTTCTGGAAAGAACTGCTTTCAGGGGAATTACCGGTTTTGAATCTTCCGGCTGATTTTACCAGACCTACAGGATTTTCCTATAAAGGGGATTCGGTGTTATTTGCTTTAAACAGGGAGCTGGCAGAAAAGCTTTATCAGCTTGCAAGGGAGAACAGGGTTACCTTGTATACCGTACTGCTTACCGCATATAATATCCTCCTTTCAAAATATACAGGACAGACGGATATCATTATTGGTACCCCTTCTGCAGGAAGAAGGCATTCGGATATTCAGAATACTCTCGGTGTATTTATTAACACACTGGTGCTCAGGAATTTCCCTCAAGCTGACAAGACTTTTAGTGCGTTTTTACAGGAAGTGGGCGCAAATGTATTAAAGGTATTTGACAACCAGGATTACCAATTTGAACAATTGGTAGATGAACTGAATATCAAAAGGGATATGAGCAGAAACCCTATATTTGATACCATGTTTATTCTGCAGAACATGAATATCGGAGATGTAAAAGCCGAAGGACTTGAGATATCCGGTTATCAATACAAACGGAAAATGTCTCAATTCGATATCGAAACCATTGCAGTAGAAAGTAAAAAAGGTATTGATATTGAAATCAACTATTGTACAGATTTATTCAAGCAGGAAACTATTGAAAGGTTTGGGAGACATTTTTTAAACATATTAAATTTTATAGTGGACAATACGCAAGTCAGATTACAGGAAATAGACCTATTAGACAATGAAGAGAAGAATCAGGTACTCAATGAGTTTAACAACACCGTTGCAGAGTTTCCAAGGGATAAGACACTGCATGAGCTTTTTGAAAATCAGGTGGAAAAGACTCCTCTTAATACTGCTCTGATATTTAACAACAAAACTATGACCTATAAGGAATTAAATGAAAAATCAAATCAGCTTGCAAATGTGTTAAGAAGTAAAGGTATCAAACCTGATGATATTGTAGGTATCATGGTAGAACGGTCATTTGAAATGCTCATTGGAATTATGGGTATTCTGAAGGCTGGAGGGGCATACCTTCCTATTGATACTGAATATCCGGAAGAGAGAATAAACTATATTCTGGACGATGGTGGGGCAAAGCTTGTACTTACCAGGAAGCAATTAGAACACAAGCTGAGGTTTGCCGGAGAAATTATAGATTTGGAAGAGGAAAGTCTGTATCAGGGGGATTGCGAAAATCTTGAGAAAGTAAATAATCCAAAAGATTTAGTTTATGTAATTTATACATCCGGTTCCACAGGGAAACCAAAGGGGGTCATGATCAAACACGAAGGTGCGGTAAATATTCTTAATGGACTTCAAAAGGAGTATCCTCTGCTTGAGGAAGATACATACTTATTCAAGACGACTTTCACCTTCGATGTATCTGTTGCAGAACTGTTCGGTTGGTTTTATGCAGGAGGCAGACTGGCTATTTTGGAGTCTGGTGAAGAAAAAAACCCTCAAAAAGTGTTGGAGGCCATAGAACAGTATAATGCCACCCACATCAATTTTGTACCTTCCATGTTAAATCTGTTTTTGGATATATTTAATGAAGAGAAAACGCATACCCTTGACAAATTAAAGTATATTTTTGCATGCGGTGAAGCATTGTCCAAAGAGGTAGTCAAAAAATTCAACAAGATTACTTCAAAAGTAAAGCTGGAAAACATCTACGGACCCACCGAGACATCTATTTATGCAACCCGGTATTCATTAAATGACAGTACCTATCAGGATATTGTTCCTATCGGTAAGCCCTTTAAGAATATCAAGGCATATATTCTGGACACAAACAATAGCCTTCAACCCATCGGTGTACCAGGTGAATTATGTCTGGGGGGAAGCGGAGTCTCAAGGGGATACATCAACAGGCCGGAATTGACCTCTTCAAAGTTTATATCCAATCCATTTAGTTCAGGGGAAAAGATTTATAAAACCGGGGATCTGGTAAAGTGGCTCCCCGATGGAAACATTGTGTATCTTGGAAGGATGGACCACCAGGTTAAAATTAGAGGATTCAGGATAGAACTTGGCGAGATTGAGGCGCAGTTATTAAAGTCTGAGTATATAAAACAGACTGTTGTAGTTGCCAGGGAGGATATAAAGAGCGGGACTAAATACCTTTGTGCCTATATAGTAGCAGACAGGGAGCTCACAGTCCATGAACTAAGAGAATACCTTAAAAAAACACTTCCTGAATATATGGTGCCATCTCATTTTGTCCAAATGGAAAAACTGCCATTATCACAGAACGGAAAGGTGGACAGGAAGGCACTGCCCGAACAGGGAGGGGAATTCAATGCAGGGAAGGGGTATGTGGCTCCTACTAATGAGATTGAAAAAAAGCTTTCAGAGGTATGGCAGGAAATATTAGGTGTTAAAAAGGTAGGCATCAAGGATGACTTTTTTGACCTTGGAGGTAACTCGCTGAAGGCGATTCAAATGATGGGGCGCTTGGAAGGGTATTCTCTTAATATGCGGCATATCATGCAATATCCAACAATCGCAGAGCTCCAGAAATATGTAGTCAGTTTAAATGCCAAAGAGCATGAACTGCCCCTGATAATGAGAGAAAACATGGATATAGAGTATCACTTTTTAAAAAATGGGGAAACAGATGATTATAGTATATATCTAAGTTGTGCGTTACTTATGCTGTACTTTATTTCAAAGAAAAAACTAAAAAGTATAAAAGGCATGAGAGAATTGTTTCTGGGAGATATAGTCTCTAAAGTGATCCAAAACCCCGACGGTTCAATTTATGATGTTGATTATTTGGATTATCCATTTAGGGAAGATATTTTCAAGGTGCAGTTTTACAGAGATAAAGGATATCAGTCTATAAAAGAAATAGAGGAACTTCTTGATAAAGGAGAGTTGGTCATAGTTAATACTTTTATGCAAAGGGTACCATTTTCAGTTTATTTTAAAGGAGAAGAATCTTCTTCTGCCCCAGAATTTAATGATGAACATACTTTCCTTATTATAGCTTATGATAAGCAAAGGTTTTATTACGTAGAAATACCTCATATTATCAATTTTAATAATTATATACCATATGATGGTAACAAATCTGTGGGGATTATTGACAAAGAGGAATTACGTCCAGCATTTGATGTCTCACTTAACTTTGCCACAGTTTCTGTTGATGAACAAAAACTAAATAAAGGTTCTCAATTGAAAAAGTTAATCCAATTAACGCTGAATAACTATGAAAAAGGTGTGTTTTACGAAGAAGGGCGAAAAGTATCTCAAGGGTTTGCTGCAATACCATGTCTTATGGAACTATGTGAAAACTGCAATTTAGACTTGAATGACAGAAAGACATTCACAAGAAATACGCTAATTGAATTGTTAAATTGGAAAATCTGGATGATAGCATCCCAGAGAAAATTATTAAAATTTGCTTTGGAAGAGTATGATGAGGAATGTAATTACGAGGTCAGATTAAATCTTATGGATGGGCTTGAAGAATCATGCAAAATGTGGATAGATTTAGGATATCTCATTGGGAGAAGGAATGGAAAAGGCCAAACCATCTTTGACTCTTTCTATAAAGAATACCTGGAAGAATTAAAGAACAAAGAGGAAGAAGTAATCAATGGACTAAGAATGTTATGGTCAGCGGCAACAGTTGAACAGCAGGAGGAAAATAATATAAACTAACACCTAAACATAGGGGGATTATAATGAAAAAATACAGTTTTATTATTCCTACATACCAAAGTAAAGTCATGCTGAAGAATTCCTTGGAAGCGATAAATTTCCTGGAAGGTTATCCTAAAGAGAAATTTGAGGTCATTGTAGTGGATGACGGTTCAATGGATGGTACAAAAGACTTTATCAAAGGTGTAAATAGAAACTATGAATTGAAATATGTCTATCTTGAAAGATGTGAGGATTCATGCCGCTCCAGAGCCAGAAACTTCGGGATGAAAAATGCGGAAGGAGAAATCCTGATTTTTATTGATGCTGACATTATCATCCGTAAGGACTACCTGAAGGAGGTAGAACGGTACTACTGTACGAATAATGAGTTTGTTTTGGTAGGACCCAGAATTATGATTCCTCATGATATTACATATGAAACGGTCCAGAGTGGACAAGTGTTTGAGGAATTCACATTTGATTGCAGCCGGGTTGAATTACATGAATTCAGATGCGGGGTGTTTAATGAATTATCTTATAATGCATCTGCTATTCTGTATCCATTTTTGTATGGGCAAAGCTGCAATTTGGCAGTTCCTAAAAAGTGGCTTGAGAAAGTAAATGGATTTGATGAGGACCTTAAAGCATGGGGGTTAGAAGATATAGAAGCAGTATACAAATTGTGGAAGGAAGGCTTGAAATTCTATATAAACAGTAAATTGGAGGTTCTCCACCAGTTCCACTGGTTTGAGGGGAAAATTGTTGAAGATGACAAAATTGCCGGTGTTGAGGAGAATACAAGACTATTTTTATTGAAGCATTCCAACATTTTTAATATTCCTGAAGAAAAGGTATATGAACTGTTTAAAGGCTTGGCAATTCGATTCTGGTATGTAGAAAAGCAGGCATCTGAGTATACAAACCGAATTGTCATCGAGTTTAAGGATCGGAATACTCTGGAAGATCTCAAGGAAACGATTGCTGCATTATCCAACCGTAAAGGTCTGGAGATTGTCATCAATGATCACATTGAAGATACTGATTTGGATATATGGATTCAGTTCCTGGGCAGAAGGAACAGTACACCAAAGTACTATCCGGTTTCAAGAAAACTGCTGGTTAAGCAGCGTCAGACGGTATAGAACTTAAGGGAGGTTAAAAATCAATATGATATTTCATTTATTGGAGCAAACGGCAAAAGTACATAGTGATAATATTGCTGTATGTTGTCAACATAGGAATGTGACCTATAAAGAACTGCTTTTTAATGTAAAAAAGTTGGCAGAGAGACTATCTTTGAAGGGGATTCAAAAAGGGGACAATGTAATCATTGCAATGGACAACTCTATTGAATTTATAGAAGCATTCTTTGCAATCAATCTTTGCGGTGCAACTATTGTTCCTCTATATGTCAATATGGGAATCCACAAACTGCTGAACGTTGTAAAATTTTATGATGTTAAGTATATCATCACTCTTAGTAAATTTGAGAAAGTTTTTTCGGCTTTTCAGCAGAATGACTGCGGTATTTTATCAGGCATTTTTTACCTGAAAAATGGTGGAGAAGTGGATGACTGCCGATTTATAGAGATTTCGAGTATAGTATCTGAAGTCTCGCAGACATGTGCCGGAAAGGAAGCGGATCCGGCAATCATTCTGTTTTCTTCGGGTACAACCCAAATGCCAAAGGGAATCATGCTTTCAAATCACAATATTGTAAGCAACGTCATGGCAATTTCGGATTATTTAAAGCTTATCCCTGAAGACAAAATACTTCTTATAAAAAATATTAACCATGCTTCGAGCATCACCGGAGAAATGCTTGTCTCACTGGTAAATGGCTGTACCCTTGTTTTAACTTCCAATATGCCCACTGCATCGTTAATACTGCAGCTTATTGATGAATATAAAGTTACGGTCTTTTTTGCTGTACCTACCCTGTTGACTGCAATATTAGGTCACAGGAATTTGGAACAATATAATATATCAACCCTCAGGATTATTAATTTTTATGGAGCAAGTATAGCAGCTTCAAAGATTAGAGAACTCGCCGACCATTTTGTATGGGCAAATCTCATCTATTCTTACGGTTTAACTGAAGCTGCACCCAGAGTTACCTATATTGAAAGGGATGAATTACTAAAAAGGGAAGGCTCAAGCGGAGTTCCTATTAAAGGTGTGAGTGTGTGTATTTTAGATAACAAGGGTAAGGTACTGGGGCCTGATCAATCTGGAGAAATTGCCGTGAAAGGTCCAAACGTGATGCTGGGATATTATAAAAATGAAGAGTTGACCTGTAAAGCACTAAAAGGCGGGCTTCTACATACCGGTGATATTGGGTGTCTTGATTCAGACGGATATTTGTATGTTACAGGAAGAAAAGACAATTTGATTATTCGTTCAGGTAAAAACATATACCCTGAGGAAATTGAAAGTGTGCTTATGGGATTTAAAGGTGTCAAGGAAGCTTTAGTAAGGGGCGAAGCAGACGAGCTGGCTGGAGAGGATATTGTTGCTTATGTTGTCTTGGGCGAAGGACGCAAAATTAATATGAGAGAATTGCTGATGCATTGTAAAGACAACCTTGAGGACTATAAAATTCCACAGAAAATATTTGAGGTGGAACAACTGGAGAAGACACTCAGCGGTAAGATTGTAAGAAAACAGGACTTAAAGACAATAATGTAAAAACATTGTAAAGGGGATGGCGTTTTTATGAAAGAATGTGTAGATGAAAAGCTAAAACAAATTATTGCGAGGAATATGAGAATAGGGCTTTCTATTGACGAAATTCATGACGATTCTGACCTTATCGGGGATTTCCTTTTTGACTCCATACAGGTATTAAGGCTGATTGCCGATATCGAAAGGGAATTTGAGATGATCGTTGAAAATGAATATCTTGTAATTGAGACCCTGACGAAATACAGTGCTTTAAGGGAGTATATAGAAAGCAAAGCTTGCTGATGCATTTTAGAATATTAAATAGATTTACGGGGGGATAAAATGATGCTGGAAACTTGTGATAGGCACCTCATGATGCCAAATCCGGCTCAAAAGGAAAAGCTGGCTGGCATTCTTAACCATCTGAATACGCATAATGAGTATTACAGAGAAGTTTTCCTGAAAAATAACGTTAATCTTGATGCCAGTATAGATGAAAATTTTCTGAAACTGCCTATTACCACAAAAAAAGATATCAGGAAAAATTATTCAATCTATTTTTCAGATACCAAAGAAGAGAAATTTGGAGAGTTGACCAGCGGTTCAACAGGAATACCTGTCAATTGCCAGAAAACCAGGGCCGAACGGATGATTGCCATGTTGAATATTTGGAAACAGAGGCGAATATGGGATTCTGAAGTTGATATTACAAATTACCTGTCACTCCATGATGTAAATACATACAAAAAGGTTGGAAATCTTCTGAATTTTGAAAAAGACCACATGAAAAGGTGTTTCGGCCGGATATTGGCATTGTCCCCAAGATGGCTTTCAGGGCCTGTTTCTACATTTGAAAAATATGCAAAACTGATTCAAAATGGAGAAATGTCCTATAACAAGGGGACAATTAAGTTTTTAGAGTTGGCAGGAGAATTTGCAGACAAAAACAGAAGGCAATATATCGAAGAAATCTTTGGATGCAAGACGATTAACCACTATGGAACCATTGAAACCTGGTGTATTGCCTATGAATGCCGGATGGGCCATCTCCATGTTCAGAAAGATCTGATGTATGCTGAAACGACCAACCACAGTATACTGCATGGAGAAAAAGACATTGGGGAGATTACTGTAACAAGTCTATATAATAAGCTGATGCCAATCCTCCGTTACAATATTCAGGACCTTGGAAAGGTAGAAAACATAGATTGTGAATGTGGACAATCATCACAGGTGATTACACTTTATGGCGGAAGGACAGGCGATATGATTGCCGGAACAAAGGAAGTCCTTGGAGAAATTTTCTTTAAAAGGGGCGTTTACAAATTAATCAACAGGGGAATGGACTGTATCGATAGCTTCCGGGTGGAACAAGTGGAATTGAATAAGTTTATTATGTATATTGTTAAGCTGCCAAACTATACGGACGAGGCTGCGCGGATTCTGCTGGATTATATCCATATAGGAATTGGCAGCGAAGTGGAGGTTGAATTCAAGTTTGTGGAAGATATTCCGCCGCTTCCGTCGGGTAAGATCAAGACATTCTATTCTTTTGTTAAAGCTGGAGAAGGAGAGCGATAAAAGATGTTACAGGGGTTTGAACCACATCATGATGAGTTATATAACTGTTTGGAGGATGTTGTTGCATGTATAGCAAAAGGGTTCGAAAGAGAACATATGCTAATTTATGCAGATGCCTGGAATTTTGCTTTCTTTCCTTCAGCAGGTTCTTCGAGAAAGAGAATTATTGGTAATAGGGTAGAAGCAGGAGAATATAATGCCTGGGTTAGTTTGGAAAAATATCACGGAATCAAGTCCAAATGTCATTTCAGTCATACAATGGACCAGCAGATTGAGATATTGAAAAAAGAATTGGCTGATGGCAAACCTACGGTTTTGTGGTTGGATGGTTATTACGTTCCCTGGACGAATGTCTATGGAAAGTTACATATGAAGCATTTTTTAATTGTAGTGGATATGGATGAAGACCGGGAGATTATCCATGTGGTGGATCCTTATTGGAATCAGAATATTAATCCGTTTCCAGTGAAAAATTTTAAATTATCCATGGCAAAATGCATTACCTTTTCCCTTACTGAAAAAGAACCGGAGCTTGACTGGCGTGAGATAATAAAAAATGCTGTTTCGAAAGCGCAGGATTCAGGGGCCTTTGATGCGATGAGAATATTTGCAGATGAGGTGGAACACACCATTGATTTGAAGGCAGAGATTGAAGGCTTTGAAGAATTAAAATATAACTCACCAATCTTCATGCAGTTGGCAGAAGTATTTTTCCGCAGGTTGAATTTCGCACGGTTGATGGAATATCTGGGAGAACGAAATAATGTTTTGAGACTGGTGGAGCTTTCACACAATATGAAAAAGGTTGGAGAAGGATGGAAAAAAAACAGGGAAGTACTGGTAAAATCTATCGAAAGCAAAGAACAGAAAAAGAAAATACTTCTATTTGCAAATGAAGTAAGAACATTGGCAATGGAGGAAAAAGAATTGGCGCATGAACTTTCATTGATAGTTGGTTGAAAAGAATGTACGATTTGTTGTTTAAGGAGTTTTAGTTCAATGATTGATAATTTTAAGTTTATTCGTGAAGAGCATTATAACTGCCTGGAAAACGTTCTGGTATCGTTGATGGAGACCTGGCAGCAGGAATATGTTTTGATGTTTTCGGAAGGCTGGGGCTTTACCTATCTGCCGCCAGAAGATAAACCCTCTGAAATCCTCGGTAACTGGATAGGGGGAGGAGAATACAAGGTTTGGGAATGTCTCCGAAAATACTATGGGATTATACCTACCGTGCATTTGGAAGAGGATACCGATTTGCAGAAGAATATTTTAAGAAACGAATTAGCTGAAGGAAGGCCTGTCATACTGAGCCTTGATGCGTTCTATGCACCCTGGAAAGATGTTTTCGGCAAATATCATTTTGAACACTATAGTCTGGCTATAGCGATTGATGAAGAAAAGGGAGCGGTTTATTGTCTGGACCCGTTTGTAAACAGTCTTGCCAATCCACTACCTATGGATAATTTTATTAAGGGAAATGCAAAGTGTATCACCCTGGTCCGCAATACAAAAAAGCTGGTAAGTATTAGCCTTCATGAAATTCTTAAAAATGCAGCATTGACGATCCTCAGAGATGAGGGGGATATCAACGGAATTAAAGGAATGCGAGCTTTTGCGGACCAGATGGAGAGTTCGTTTAACCTTAAGAAAGAAATCGAAGGTTTTGAAACAATGATATGGGTTTCTCCAATCATTTTGCGCATATCGGATATTGGTGCCCGCAGACTGCATTTTGCAAGTGTTCTTCTTTATCTTGAAAAGCGCTTTTCCGGAAATAACCTGTCTTATTTCTCAAAGCAAGTAGAAAAAGCAGGCTGGGGATGGAGAAGAATAAGAAGGTTACTGGCCAGTGCCTGTGACAGTGAAAACCCAGAAGAATTCACAGTTCAAATTGTAAGTGACATAAGACGTCTTGCAGAATTTGAAGAAAGTATAGCGAAAGAAATGCTGGATCATTTCAACAGATATTAAAAAGACATACCTATCGTATCAGGTAGGTAGACAAGGTGGGTTAACGATGGAAACCTGTGTAAACAAAAAAACAAACAGACCGGAAAATGAAGAGTTTTTTTCATACTGGAAGGAATATCTTAGCGGCTTTGAACAAGATACGATCATTCCGAAATTCAACAAAGCTAACAAAAGTAATATTTATATACAGGAAGAGGTTTTCATTGAGCTGAATGAAAAGCTGACCCAAAACATGAAGGAAATGGCCCTAAGGCATCATGTATCCATGGATATAATAGCGGAAGCTATTTGGGGAATTATCCTCCAAAAATACAATAATACTAACGACGTATTATTTGGATTGGTAGTGAAGAAAAATCAGGAAGAGGACACAGTTGTTCCATTAAGAGTCAAATGTGATGGAGACACCTGTTTCAATCAGCTTCTGGCATGTTTGGAAGCACATAAATCAAAAGCGGGACAGGCTGGAACTATGGATATTAACGAAATCCAATCACGTTTGGTAGAGAACCGGAAGCTTGCCACCCATATTATGTTCATTGGTAAGCAAACTATAAAGGGAAAAGGTGAAAAATCTGCGCTTCAAAATAGCATGAGGCATTGTGGGGGTCAAGAACAGCATGATTATGATTTTTCAATCAAAATAGCTTTTGAAAATAAGATGTGCATTCAGTTTAGCTATAATGCAGCTGTCTTTGACAAAAAATTAGTAGAAGCCGCGGGAGACCATTTTACTAAAGTAGCACAAATAGTAACACAAACGGATGAGGTTAAAGTTTATGAGATAGACCTGTTAACTGAAAAAGAAAAAAATATGATTATAGGTTCCTTTAATCATACGATAACCGAATATCCCCGTAATAAAACGATACACCAGTTATTTGAAGAGCAGGTAAACAAAACTCCTAATCAGATAGCCGTTGTATTTGGACATACAAAGCTGACATATAAGGAACTCAATTTACGGGCAAATTGGCTGGCTTCAATATTGAAAGAAAGGGGTGCAGGCTCTGAAAGTATCGTAGCTATTATGGTACAACGCTCCATTGAGTCTATTGTTGGTATGCTGGCTATATTAAAGGCCGGAGGGGCATACCTTCCTATTGACCCGGGCTACCCTGACGAAAGAAAATGTTATATGCTTCAGGACAGCGGGGCAAGGGTGCTGCTGACTACGTCAGATCTTGACCCTGTTTTTGGCGTCCAGGTACCGGAGACAGTATTCCTGGATAAACATTCACCATGCCAGGCAGAGGACATTGAAGCTGGATGTACAGGTGCCCCCAATCACCTGGCTTATATTATGTATACTTCCGGTTCTACCGGCAAGCCAAAAGGTACGATGGTCGAACATAGGAATGTTGTAAGGCTGGTCAAAAACACCAACTATATCCAATTTACTCAGGAGGATCGAATTCTTCAAACAGGTGCCATTGTTTTTGATGCCTGTACCTTTGAAATCTGGGGAGCACTTTTAAACGGGCTAAGCTTATACCTGACAGAAGAGCATGTCATTTTGGATGCCAAAAAGCTTCAGAACGTCCTTTTAGAAAATAAGATAACAATATTATGGCTGACATCCCCACTGTTTAACCAGCTGTCCGATAAAAGCCCCCAAATGTTTGCAGGGCTTAAATTCCTTCTTGTGGGGGGGGATACACTTTCACCCAGACACATCAATCATGTAATGGAGAAATGCCCTGATCTTAAAATTATTAACGGGTATGGGCCTACAGAGAATACAACTTTTTCAACATGCTTCCCAATTGACAGAATATATGAGGAAAGCATCCCCATAGGAAAACCCATCAGCAATTCTACCGCCTATATTGTTGATCGATATCATCATTTACAGCCCGTGGGCGTATATGGAGAGTTGTGGGTTGGAGGAGATGGTGTTGGAAGAGGATATTTAAACAGGGAGGACCTGACCTCGGAAAAATTTATAGACAACCCATTTGTAAAAGGGGATAGAATCTATAAAACCGGGGATTTGGCAAGGTGGCTTCCTGACGGAAACATTGACTTTCTGGGCAGGGTTGACAATCAGGTAAAGATTCGTGGCTATCGAATAGAGCTGGGAGAGATAGAAAACCGGTTAATGAAGTATGAGCATATCAGTGAAGCCATTGTCATGGATATGACAGATAAAAATAAGGGTAAATACCTTTGTGCTTATTTGGTTTCGGATAGGGAATTAACAGTAGCCAAATTAAAAGAACATATTCTAAAGGAATTACCAGGCTATATGGTTCCATCATACTTTATCCGTCTCGATAAAATGCCTCTGACACCGAATGGAAAGATTGATAAAAAGAAACTTCCTGAGCCGGATACCTCATCTATTAATACAGGAGCGGAATTCATCCCTCCCAGAAATGAACAGGAAGATTCGCTGGCTGAAATATGGTGTGATGTATTGGGACTTAATAAAGTGGGTATTGAAGATAATTTCTTTAATCTGGGAGGGGACTCCATCAAGGCGGTGGAGGTGGTTGCCAGAGCAGCCGGGATCGGCATGAATCTGTCTATATCGGATATATTTAGATACACAACGATTAAAGAAATGATGGATACATGGAAAACCGGCGGACAGCAGGAAACCTTTGACCAGTTTGCAGCGGTACAGGAAAAATACAACCTGAAAGACTATCAGGTACAAGTGGACTGCAAAGGGGTAGATATGGCGTTAACCGTAGGAATTGAAGAATACCCTGTATCAAAGGAACTCAAGGTGGTAATGCAGAGGGATATAACAACATACCTTCATAGAAGCTTGCCTCTATGTGCGATACTTGCTTGCGATAAGTATCTTCCATGGTACTTCAATAACTTTATACAGGTTTTTTCATTTACAGATTCCAATGGATATGTGGAACTCAACTACCTTGAACCCAGAGATTGCTTTATTGAAATCGCAGACGTGGTTTGTTTGGGGTATCATTTATTAAAAAATGAAAAATCTATCCTTGAATTTATAATAGAGAAGCTTAATATGGGATATTACCTGGTGATGAATGTAGATGAGTTCTATCTTCCAAACAAATGGGACTACCAAAAAAATCATTTTGTGCATTCTTCACTGATCTATGGATATGACAATACGACGAAACAAATAAAAGCCATCGGGTTTAACCAGGAAAGACTTTTTACGGGACTCACTTTTGACTATAGCGAGTTTACTGATGCTTATGAGAACGGGAAAATCCATTATAAAAGTTATGCCCCATGGTGTGACTGGTCAGCTGTACAACTGATCAGACCCAAAAGTTTTGACGGAGAATTCCCTTTTAGTACAACTAGGTTTATAAATGAATTAGAGGATTACCTCCTTTCAAGAAGTGACTTAAGGAGACTTTATTCGTTTGAGTATCAGCCGGAACAAGTAGAATACGGGTTTAAGGCATACGATGTACTTATTGGAAATTTACATCGTTTGTTAGAGGGAAAGCTGACAATTGATTATAGAGCACTCCATTTATTGTCCGAGCATAAAAAATGTTTATATGACAGGCTTGGATATGTAATCTCAAAATATCAGTTATCAGGAAAAATTACCGGACTTCATAAACAATACATGGGAATTGTAGAGAGATGGAATGATATCAGACTCGAGTACCTTGCGCAATCCTTTGCGGAGTTTGATGCCAAAAGGCTGTCCCAAGAGCAGAAGTCTATGCTTCATAGTGTTATTAATAAGATCAATGAAGTTAAGAAAACAGAATATGAAATTTTACAAAAGGTAGTTAAACAATTAAAATTGAACTTTACTTAAGCACTTGAAAAAAATTCTCTCAATGGTGAAGAGAATATCTAACCTTATATCCAAAAAGTGGGACTATGTTCTAAATCCTACTTGGTTTACAAATTCAACTAGAGGCAGGAAAACTATTATCTAGATGGGGGCTATTTTACGCTTACTTATTAGTCATCCTTTCCCTAAATTCGCTGGGAGAAATCCCTTTTATTTTTTTAAAAGCACGGTTAAATGAAGACAGGCTTGAAAATCCTGAGTCAAATGCAATATCAATTATGTGTGCTTTTGGGTTCGAAATCAAAAATTCTGTTCTCTTGATACGCTCAGTAGTGAGAAAATCTATAAAGGTCATATCGGTATATTTTTTGAATAAATGTGAGAAATGGGACTTGCTGACCCCTATGTGATGAGAAACATCGTCGAGTGTAAGAGGTTTAGTACAGTTTTGTGATATATAAAGGCAAGCTTCTGTAATTAGCTTGGTAGACTTATAATCTGTTTTTGCATCATCAGAGAATTCTTCTTTCTTGGCATTGACGCAGTATTGTCCGAGTTTTACAAAAAACTCCAGGAGAAGGGAATATATACGAACTTCATTAAAAAGCGTGTCGGAAAAATAAAGTTCGGGCAATCTTTTTATTAAAAAAATCATTCTGTCGGCATCAATATTCGATGGGTCATATTTAATGCACTGATACTGGCTAAACACAGAAAAATTGCTATTAAACTCACTCATAATCATCAGTAAGTCAAGAGGGAACTGAACGAGTATAAAAGCATTTTCAGCTACATGATCAAGCGAATGCAAGTCACCAGGGTAAATTATGACCAGGTCATTAGTTTTAAGAACATGTTCGGTGAAATTAATCGTTACTTCATTATTATCATAAAGGCTTAAAAGTATTTCGATAAAAGGATGCCAATGCATCGTATTAGAAAAATTTATATCGATTTTTTTTGACACATTAATTTTCTTCCCACTGGTAAAATTCAATTTCTCGAAATAATTTTTCGTATGCATAAGCAAAAATCTCCTTTATTGGTTATATAGGTGAAGCTTTGTATACATAATTAGTCTATCAGTTATGATATCAAATAGCAATATTTGATATGTCTAAAAGAAGGATATGCATACAAAGTTGACAAAGGGCTTCAATATCAATGTTTTTTTATAGGTACAATATATACAACGAAAATAATTATAACAATATATGCACAGGTACTACAGAATTTTTAAAGAGTAAGCAGGATGTAAAATTGATAATATATTAATAGCAAGACACGTAGAAATGGTTTGCATATATATAACTTTAACAGGAAAGGGGTAATATTTTGCGAGTATTTAAAGTGGGTATACTTGGATCGGGAGTTATAAGCAGGACATATCTTGCCGATATAAAAGCATTTTACAAAAATCTTGAAGTAATCGCTTGTGCAGATATAGATGTAGAGCTTTCGCAAAAACTGGCATCGGAGTTTGGTATAAGAAAGGCATACACGACTGAAGAATTGTTAAATGATGATGAAGTTGAGATTGTAATAAATCTCACACCACCACAGTTTCATGTTGAGTTGGGCAAACGGATAATAACAGCCGGTAAACATCTTTTTAGCGAGAAACCGTTTGCACCCAATTTAAAAGCTGCAAAGGAAGTATTGGATTTAGCAGCTGCAAAGGGTGTTAAAGTTGGTTGTGCACCGGACACCTTTTTAGCGTCAGGGCTTCAGAGCATGAGATATTATCTTGATGCCAATCTTATAGGAAAGCCTTTCTTTGTCACGGCGAATATGACCACTTTCGGGGTTGAAACCTGGCACCCCAACCCTGCACCTTTTTATACGAAGTACAGCGGCCCTTTATTTGATATGGGACCGTATTATCTCTCTGCAATTGTATCCCTGTTAGGACCGATAGAGAGCATTGCGGCTCTTGATGCAAAGGGCAGCGATACCAGACATATATATGTGGGACGGGAGGCCGGAACTGATATTGAAGTAGAAATCCCCACTCATTACTCTTCCATATTGAAATTAAAAAGCGGCGTAGTTGTGAATTTTAACGTAAGTTTTGATATTTACAGGTCGAACCTTCCGATGTTTGAAATTTATGGAGATGGCGGCACGCTCACCTATCCGGATCCGAACTTTGGCGGCGGCACTCCCAGAGTGTATAGGAAAGAACAATATACCGACACAGTTTATCAAAAAACAGATGAAGCTATGGCGCGAAAAGATAGGTTCTATGAGCTTCCAGAGCTTTTTCCCAGAGTTAAAGATTATTCAAGGGGCTTAGGCGTGCTTGATCTTGCGAAAGCTATAGAAACGAACTCGAATAATAGAGCAAATGGCAGTTTAATAATGCACATTACCGAAGCCATAGAGGGAATGATGCTTTCATCTGAAAATGGCGAGTTTTACAAAATGATAACTACCTGTGAGAGGCCGGAGCCTTTAAAACCAGGTGGATATATGGATAAAGTTTAATATTTGACTGAGTAAAGTCATGAAAGGAGACAGAAAATGTCAGGAGTAATTGGAACAAATTTAGTAGCACAGGTGGGATTTATCGTTAAAGATGTGGAGGCAACAAAGAAAAAGTGGGCTGAGTTTTTAGGTGTTGACGTACCTGAGACGCAACCTATTGGTGATTATGCGGTTACAGGAACAAAGTTTAAAGGTGAACCCGCTCCAAATGCATATTGTTGGATGGCTTTCTTTGACGTTGGCCCGGGACTGCAGCTTGAACTGATTCAGCCTAACGAAGAACCTTCAACTTGGAGAAACTATCTTGAGGAGAAGGGCGAGGGCATTCACCACGTTGCATTTCAGGTTAAGGATTCAAAAACTGCTGTTGTTAATGCTGAAGCTGCCGGTTTAAAGCTGGTTCAAAGAGGTGTTTATGGTGATGGCAGCGGCGAATACAATTATTTTGATGCTCCGGAGCTAAAATGTGTAATTGAGCTTCTCGAGAGTTACAAGAAGTAATATTAACCCTAACTATAAATAGAAAGGCATGAAGCTAATATGAGACTTGGGACATCTTCACCATTAAAACACAGCAGTCCAAAGGAATGGGCTATGAAACATAAAACCCTAGGACTTGGAACTATAAATTTCCCACTCTCTTACGAAAATGATGATGCGCTTATTGAGGAGTATGTTAAAGAAGCAAAAAAAAACAACCTTGTGATAGCAGAGGTCGGGGTTTGGCGCAATACATTGGATTTAAATGAAGATGCGCGTAAAAAGGCTGTCAAGTACGCCGTGGGGCAGCTTGAACTTGCTGACAGGATAGGTTCTCGCTGTTGTGTGAATATTATAGGGGCAAGAGGCCCTCGCTGGGATGGTGCTTATAAAGATAATTTTACAAAGGAAACCTGGAAACTGGGTGTAAAGACTATTCAGGAGATCATAGATGAGGTGAATCCTAAGAACACGTATTTTACAATCGAGTCAATGCCATGGATGTTCCCGACTGGACCGGATGAATATCTGCAGTTGCTTGAGTCTGTGGACAGAGATAGATTTGCTGTTCATATGGACATTTTTAACTGGATAACAACACCAAGAAGGTATTTCTTTAATGAGGAGTTTATATGTGAATGCTTCGAGAAACTGGGTGAGCATATAAAAAGCTGCCATCTGAAAAATGTCAAAATGGAGGACGAGTATACGCTGTTTTTTAGGGAAACCAGTGCCGGAAACGGAGGGATAAATATCAAGCACCTAATCGAAAAAGGATTATCCTTTGATGAAAATATGCCGTTTATCATAGAGCATCTTAACACAGATGAAGAATATTTAAATAGTGTCACGTACATAAAGGCTCTAATGACGCCCTAAGCGTTATATATAGTGAGTAATAATAATTTAAAAGGAGAGGGTAAAATGAAAAAGACAAGAGTTTTAGCAGTGATCTTAGTTGCTTTAATGGTTATGATGACAACTGTGTTGGCAGGATGTGGCGGCAGTAAAAAGACAGAAGATACTTCCTCTGAAACGTCAGGCGAAGTAGTTTGGTGGGGGTGGACGCCGGGTTCCCCAACTAATGAACAATATATTGCAGAATTTAACAAAGAATATCCAAATATAAAAGTTACGTGGAAACAAACATCTATAGATGATTATGATGCGGCTATCAAACCGGCTTTAGCAAATGGCAAGGGTGTTGATGCTTTTGAGGTTTCAGCGGGTTCAGGAAATGGCGGCGTTAAAGTTTTTGGAGGACAGGCAATTGACTTGACTGATGCTGTAAAAAAGGCTTTAGGCGATAATTATAAAGACAAGCTCAACGAGGCATCAATCACCACAATGACTGTCAATGGTCAGTTGAAAGCACTTGGCGTCGGAACTGTATATTCAGGAAATCTCTGGATTAACAAAGATCTTTTTGATAAATATAATGTAAAAGCTCCTACTAATTTAGCTGAATGGAAAGAGGCTTGTAAAGTTTTTAAAGAACATGGTATCGATGGTTTTGTGCAGGGAGCAGGTCAAGGTGCATTTAACATGGACACTTTCCATGCAATTGCTGATAATGTAAGCCCTGGTACTTTCACAAAAGCAGCAAGAGGCGAGGTTGAATGGACTGATGACTCAATTGTCAAAGCATTAGAACTATGGAAAGGGCTGTTTGATGACGGAATTATGCAAAAGGGTGCTCTTGGCCTTAAACAATATCCAGAAGCAAACAATTTATTTATGTCTCAAAAGGCTGCTATGGTTATGATGGGGTCCTGGTATACATCAAACACTTTGCCTGATACCATGAAGGCTTCTATTGAGGCTGCATCTTCAAAAGAAGAGCCGTTCACAATGATTCCAATTGATTTCCCTGATATTGCCGGAACGGGAAAAACAGGATCCATGTTTGGCGATTTAGACTATTCAACCGCAGTGTCTGCAACATCAAAGAATGTTAAGGCTGCAACTACATTTGCTGTTTGGCTTGGAACCTCTCAGAGTGGTCAACAGATCATTGCAGATTCCTTAAACGTTGTTCCTTCTTTAAAATCAGCAACTCCGAATTGGGACAAAGTAAAACTTGTAAATCCTGAGAAACAAAACGAAGTAATCAAAAAATATATTGAAAAATCAATGGGAAGTGGCGATAACCCTCGTTTTGCAGAAATAAATGCAGATATGAACCAAAAAATGATGGATGTATTGGCTGGCGTGGCAGGAGGAACTATCACTCCTAAAGATGGTGCTGCTCAACTTGCAGGGACTCAAGCTGATAGTAAGTAAGAGATAATATTTTTTATAGGGGCCTATTTTTTCTAGTGCCCCTATCATTAAGTGTTGAGGAGAAGTATAAACATGAATAACATGAAAAAGGATAAAACATTGAAATCCAATAAAATGAACGGATTTCCGTGGATTCTTCCAGCATTTGTTTTTATTGTAGGTATTATATATTATTCAATATTTTATACATTCAAGCTGTCTACTTTAGATTGGAATGGGCTTGATCCAATTCAGACAGAAGTGGGGATAAGTAATTATACCAAGGCACTTTTTTCTGACTGGGTTTTTTGGAAAGCTATACAAAATACAATTGTTTATTTCATTTTTACATTTTTAATTCAAAACTTTTTAGGTTTTATATTTGCCGCAATTTTGCACACAAAAGTAAAGCTTGCTACATTGCATAAGTGCTTGATTTTTATACCAACAATCCTGGCACCTGCGACTATGGCGCCAGTGTTTAGATTGTTGTTCTCTCCTCAGGGAATTCTGCAGGATATATTTGACATACTTCATTTAGGCATAACTGTTGATTGGTTGGCAAAACCCAATTCGGCACTTTTCATTCTCATGATTGTTGCGATTTGGGAGTTCACAGGAATGAGTTTCATTCTATATTATGCGGCAATGAGCCAAATAGATAAAGAAATGCTTGAGGCGTCGCGCCTGGATGGAGCAGGAAACTTTAGAACTTTATTGAGCATTGTATTGCCAAACTGCAAAGGCACGACAGTTTCTCTTGCAATGCTTGGGATCATAGGTGCTTTGAAAACATTTGATATTCCTTATCTGATTACGACTGGCGGGCCAAATCACGCAACAGAATTTTTAGGCACATATATTTACAGGCAGGGAATAAGGCAATCGCATCTTGGCTATGCAGCTGCAATATCAGTAATGCTCCTTGTACTCGCATTCTGCGGTGCAATACTTATAAATAAGGTTAATAAAGGAGACGAGAAATAAAATGTTTGAAATTAGAACCTTAAAAAGTAAAGTCATTTTGCAAATCATTCTACTGATACTAACCATACCTTATGCGATTCCACTTGTTCAAATGTTTCTTGGCTCTCTCGGTGGAACAGGGTTTTTAAATTATAAGGTGGTTTGGGACACAGGTGTAGTTCCAATCTATTTTAGAAATTCATTCATCATATCATCCGGCGTAATTTTGTTGGTTTATATATTGAGTATGACAGCTGGCTTTGGGTTTGCAAAATTACAGATGTTTGGAAAAGAAGTATTCTTTTGGTTAATTCTTATTGCGTTAACTTTACCTGAAGTAATTTTGTTGTCTCCTTTGTTTGTAACATTCCAAAAGATGCATCTATTTAACACCTTCCTGGCTGTAATTTTACCTATTGCAGCATTGCAGCTGCCATTTACAATTCTGCTTACCAGAAATTTTGACAGTGGAATTCCTAATGAGTTAATGGAGGCAGCAAGAATTGACGGTGCGGGTATTTTTTTGACGTTTTGGTATGTCATCCTTCCGCTTACAAAGCCAATTGCATCATCAATTATTGTTTTGACACTCATCAACTCATGGAACGCATATCTCATGCCACTTCTGTTCCTGCAAAGCCCGGATATGCAGACGGTAACGCTGCTTCCACAATACTTCCAGGGTGAGTTTACAAATGACCAGACGAAGATATTGGCGGCAGCTGTGCTCACTGCAGTTCCTGAGATTATTGTTTATTTGTTCATGCAGAAGAATTTTGAAAAAGGCATGAGTGCGGGTGCTCTGAAATAATCGAAACAAGAGCAGAATAATAGTGAAAAGAAGGAGATAATTAATTATGCCGTTGATTCAAGTTGACTTAAAAAGGTCAGTGTTTAAGGATAAGGGAAAAGAAATATCAAGTGCAATTCATAATTCGCTGGTTGCAGGTCTGGGTATGGATACAACTGATCTTTTCCAAGTGTTTAGACCGCATGATGAAGGGGAGATTATTTTTTCGCCGACTTATGGCAATCGCGACAGACACGATTTGATAATCATTAGGATTACAATGGTTAATATGTTTTCACTTGAGCAAAAGAAAAAAACATATAAGGAACTAACAAAAAGGCTTGTTGACATTGGAATCAGGCGCGATGATATTTTAGTTTGTGTTGTTGAAAACAGTACTGAAAATTGGTCGCTTGGCGAAAGAGAAGTTTGATTGCAGAAGGGTTCATGTAAAGTTATGGAAAATGTAAAAAAAGAATTTTTACCGGACAGGTCTTATCCTGTCAGGCTGGATGAAAAAATGCCTGATACGCATAGATGGGGTATCCTTGGTTCTGGCTGGATTGCAAGCTGCTTTTCCGCACAGGTGATCAAAGCCGGTGGAAACATCGCTGCTGTTGGTTCCCGTGATTTAAAAAAGGCGCAGGCATTTAGGAGTGAGTTTCCGTCAATAAAAAAAGCGTATGGTTCTTACGAAGAGCTTATGAAAGATCCTGACATTGATGTGATTTATGTTGCAACTCCACATGCACAGCACCATGAGTGGGCGATGCAGTGCTTGCAGCACAATAAGCCTATTTTGGTTGAGAAGGCATTTACACAAAATTACAAGCAGGCGAAAGAAATTTTAGATTTAGCTAAAGAGAAAAATCTATTTGTTATGGAGGCGTATTGGACACGATTTCTGCCGCATATCATCAAGGTAAAAGAGTTGATTGACAGGGGCGAAATAGGGGACATTGTGCAGATAATTGCTGACCATGGGGTTTGCTTTCCTTTTGACCCTAAACATCGCTTATATGCACCTGAGCTTGCAGGCGGAGCTCTTTTAGACTTGGGCGTATATCCAATTTCATTCGTGCAGTTTTTGCTTGGAAACCCAACGGGAATAATCGCTGCCGGTTCTGCAACGCCAACAGGTGTGGATTCAAATGATGCTGCCATTTTAAAATATGAAAATGGCAAAGGTGCACTTGCGGTGTTAGCTTTTGGATCCCTCGCATCATCTCCCGTCACCGCTGCAATCTGCGGAACAAAAGGTAGAATAGAAATACACAGGCAATTTTACAGGCCGTCAGACTTCACTGTCTTTTATAATGACGGTTCAACCTTTGAGTATGTTTCAAAAACGCATGAAAATTATGAAGGTGGTCGCGATGGGCTTTTTGGAATGCATTTTGAAGCTGCTGAGGTGCAAAGGTGTCTTTTAGAAGGTGAGGTTGAATCTTCAGTTATGTCCTGGGAGGACACATTATCTGTGATGAAAATTATGGATGAAATCAGACGACAACTTGATTTCAAATATGAGGGAGAAACATTATGAAGATCATAAATCCAGTTAGTTTTATGTGATTTTACAGAGTAGCGAATGAAAGGGTTAGGTGGAATTTTATGAGTAAATTATTGGATAAAGAATTGTGCGTTGTCACGGGTGCGGCCAATGGAATTGGAAGAGCAATCGCAGAACGCTTCATAAGAGAAGGTGCCGATTTGATTGTGGCTGATTTTGATGTTGAAACCGCAAAAAAAGTATATGAGGGAAACAGTCAGGTTGTTGATATTCTAAAAGTTGACGCGACAAATATAAAGGATTTGGAGAAAATAGCGGAATCTGTTAAGAAGACAGGGCGCAAATTAAAGGCGGTGTTACCAATCGTTGGTAACGGACCACAAAACCCGATTCCAGAAATCACACCTGAGGAGTTTCATTTGACAATGGACCTCAATGTTTTTTCAGCTTTTTTCACGGTGCAGAAGTTAATTCCTTTTATGTCTGATAAATCTTCAATTGTTCTGATATCATCAATTGCAGGTTTTCAGGGCGGGAAAAACGCCATTGTCTATAATGCGGCGAAAGCTGCGGTCAGGTCTATGGCACGTTCGTTCACAGGAGAGCTTGCAGAAAAGGGTATCAGAGCAAATGCTATAAGCCCCGGTCCAACTGAAACACAGGCATTTACAGATTTTGTGCACGGCGATGACGAACTGAGAAACAATATAGTTTCGCAACTTCCCATAGGGCATATCGGAAAGCCCGGCGAGATTGCGGCGGTTGCATTGTTCTTAGCATCCGACGAATCTTCTTATGTGACAGGTGCTGAAATTATTGCTGACGGCGGTTTCACCAATAGATAAACAAATAGAGATTAATAGATAATACAGGGGAGAAAAAAATGGCGTTATCATCAACGAATATAGTTAAGGTTATTGTCGTAACAGACGATTTAGAAAAAACAGTTTCTGCATATAAAACTTTGCTGGGCACAGGGAAAGAGCCTGCAGGGCAGAATACAGAGCATAAAGCGGTAAGAACACCTTTTATGAAGTATAAAGGTGCCGGCATCGCTGATACCCCAATGAAGGTAGAGAGTGTTTTCAGCGATAATTTTTGGTTTGAAATTATTCAGCCTCTGGGAAATAATGACCCATGGGCAGCTTGGTTAAAAGAACATGGCACGTCAATCTGCTCAATTTGTTTGCTGTCAGACGGACCTTTGGAAGCTGACGAAGAAACTATGAAAAATGCAGGGTTTGATTCACTTTTTAAACACGAGAAGGGCTATGAAGCATATGAATATTTTGACACATCAAAAGCGCTTGGAGTTTTAGTTGAGGTGAAAGAGCAGTATAAATAATGAAAGAGGTGGCGAATTCGTTCGTCACCTCTTTTGTGCACATAAGCTAAAAATTGCAATTACTAAATATTACTTTCTGTAAGGGTTCCGGTGCAAATACTTCAAAATCAATATACCTATCACCAGAAAGTCCGTCTTTACCCTTTATTTTTATGTAGGTTTCATACATTCGCCAAGAATCATTCGTTTGTTTAAGATGCTTTCTGACATCATTTTAACAAGCATTCTATAACTAAGTGGATACTTAAAATGCCACCGGGCACATAACAATATTATTTCTGATTCAAAATGTTTCCATAAAGTCAATTAAGGTTGAAATCTTTGCCTTCAGTCGATAGTAATTGACTTTAAAATATTTATCGGATAACTTGGAAGAGTCAGGAGAAAGAAATTAAAAATAAAAAGATAAGCTTCAAAAGTTGAATTTTGAAGCATCGGATAAATCGATTGCTCTTGAACAGAACCTTGATAAAATTGGGCAGCGGAAAAATTATGTGGATTATATTGTAAACCGCCCAAGAGTTGAGAATATGGGGAGAATATTTGAGAATAATGTGCCACCGCCTGCCAAGACAGCAATTGGATTAAAGGTGGATAGTAAGCTGATGAGGAAGATGAGGGAGAAGAAGGTGGGGCAGGGGCATAAGCAGGATGAATCGAAGCAGAGTTTGTTCGTTTAAGAATTGTTATAATTTTTTTTAATGATTTTATAGTGGCTAAGTATATTTGTTTTTAAAATCGGATGTTAAAACCCCATAAAAATTTACATATATTTGAATAGATTTTATGGGAGGGATTTAATGCAGACCAAGATGTTAGTAAAAAAACCGGAACTGGCTCCAGTCAGAACAAATAATCAAAAGAACAAGCCTGCTGCAAATAAAAAAAATGTAAGAACAACAGATTACAAGAAATTTCTGCAGATAATGCTTAATGATCCAGATGCCATAACAAGAGAAGAATTTATGGTTCTACAATCCGCAATAGGGTATCGGCAGACAGTGAAGTTAAGAGAGGAGGCAAAACAACGCAAAAAGCAGAAAAAGCTGGAACAGGCTAATGTTGCTGTAAACAAAATTTCATTAGAGAAATTAAAATCTGAAATTAAAAAGGATTCAGATAGCAAAAAAGAAGCTTCAGAAACTAAGAATGATGAACAAAAAACACCATTACAAATGAAGAAGGACGATGACAATACTGCTGCTTCAAGCTCAGGCATGCAACATAATTTGCAAGCAGGACTTGAAAAACTATCAGGTGTTGATCTATCAGATGTAAAAGTGCATCAAAACTCTGATAAGCCACAGCAGGTTGGAGCTTTGGCATATACTCAGGGAAATGATATACATATCGCTCCTGGGCAGGAAAAGCACCTCCCTCATGAGGGCTGGCATGCTGTACAGCAAAAGCAGGGGAGAGTGAAAGCAACTTTACAGATGAAGTCCGGTGAGAAGGTAAATGATGATGAAGGATTAGAAAAAGAAGCTGACGTTATAGGGAGGAAATTAACTGATGAAAGTAGAAGTTATACAAATGTACAACAGTCGGGTCTTAATGTAACACAGCCTGAATTGAATAAAGAAAAGATTATACAGAGAGCGGTATCAAATGAGAATACATATGTTGTTAAGAAAGGTGATACCTTGGGTGGGATTGCAATTAAATATAATGTATCTGAAGATGAACTGGCAAAGTTAAATAATATTAAAGATAAAAATACAATTAAGGTTGGACAGGTATTAAAATTACCATTAACAGCGAAATCAAACCCAGAGGTCAAAAGTGAAGGGAATACAACGACAGATAAGCCTGAGAAACAACAGAACTCAAGTGTTGATAATAATAAGAAAAATGAAGATAATGACAAAGCAACGAATAATGACATAATAAGCAAATTAAAAAATGATTCCAGTTTGGGTCTGCCAAAAGACAAGAAAGATGCAATGCTAGATATAGCTACTATTTTACTCAGTGAGGGTTATAAGTCAGCATTTGTATCAGGGGTTCTTGGTAATGTGTTATCCGAGGGAGCCGCTGGACACTTTGAAAGTTCTGCCTACATTAGTCACCCAGAGAATGAGCCGGATTACTTGAAGTATATGGATAAACATTATAATTATAGAAATGAATTTTCTGGGAAAAATATTTCGGAAGTTGGAATAAAGAAAACGTATGATTTATTAAAAGAACTACAAAAAGGCAACTATAAAGGTAAATTTGGTCTCGGTGCTTGTCAATGGACTGGTTCACGTACAATGGATTTAATTAAGTGTTACATTGAAGAGTGTGGACTAGAGTATGATGCACATGGTAATATAAAATCAGAATATTATCCAAAAGCACAAGAATGTCGTCGAGCAGAGAATAAGATGGTTGTTAAAGAATTGAATGGAGGGTACCATTCTGTTTATAACAATTGGTTATCTAAATATAGTAAAAAAGATGATGCTGCTTATTATGCGGGTTGGATAGTATGTAAGGAATATGAAAAACCTAAGGCAGACTCATCTGATGCAAGGGGGAAAAGTGCAGCAAGAATATATAAAGTTATGATGGGCCTAAAATAATGTGACTTAGTAAGGAAGTGTGACGAAAATGAAAAGAACAACTCTAGGATTAATTATTATGGCTGTACTAATGTTAGCTGGCTGTACTAATGAAGAAACAAATAGACAACTAAATTCATTTAGTAGTCAAAACAGTAGTCGGACCAGCGGCTCAACTAGCAGTCAAGCCAGTAGTTTAATTAGTAGTCAAACCAGTGCCTCAACCTACAGTTCATCTAATTATGTTAAAACATATGACGATGAAACCCATAAGAATGTACAATATGAAGAACTTTCGTTTAATATTGGCTCTTACCATATAGTCTCTGATTCAAGCAGTAATAATATTGAAACATTTAAATGTGAAATTGATAAAAGTGAAGGATATTCTTGGACAAAAACCTATATGACCATCACAGTTCGCGAAATGGAAAAAAAAGAGCTCCACGATACGAATAGTATCGTAGCATACTTAAGTGATAGGTACCCTAATTATGAAAAAATAAATATTTACAATAATGTAACCGATAATTCTGGAATCATCAGTCTATATATTGCATCACAAGGGGATCAGACGAAATATGTAGTTTCCTATAAGGAGGCATGCTATTTAATTGAATCTGATGTTAATGAAGTTTATCTATTAAAAAATTATCCTTCAGAGTATTATGAGGTACATAATCAAAAAATAGAATGTGCGAACTCTAATATAACCACTGTTAATGAAACCATTTCCTATAATAAAAGTGAGTTTGAAAAGGCGGATTATGATATTATTCAAGGTATAAACGGAACAAAATATTCTGCTGAATTAAGCCGCGACAAGGAATATCAATATCATTTTACTTTAAAAAATGAGAAACTTGAAAATCTTCTGACATTATCTACTTATGGACAATTTGATGAGGTTATTAAGATTTTAGATGTCAATATGGATGGTTATGCAGATATTAGATTTTTGGAGGAACCAGGTACTTTTAATAATAGTTATTCTCTATATGTCTGGGATGATTCTGCCAAGGATTTTGATAAAGTAAAATGTGAAGAGATGATTTCGGAATTTGATGTGCATGATGGTTACTTGTTAAATCATCAAAAAGCAGATGCAAACTCCGTGGTTAGTCAAAAACTCGTATGGAAAAATAACAATACATTGATAAAAGCAGCAGAAGAGCAATATCATGTTGACTAAACCGAGGAAAACTATAAAGTATTGCATTGAGAGGTCGAGAACAAAATGGTTCTGATGTAAGAATTAATTTATATTAGGGCGAAGCGCAATTGCACAAATAGAGTAAGAATCCCATTGAAAAGCACACTATATTTATTTAGGTAATAGTTTGAATTCCCCTTAAATCAAGGGGCTATTTTTTTACCCCAAAATCCAAATACGAGAGGAGCCACTCATGAAGAAAACCCTTAAAACCAACCCCAACCCCTACTATGCAAAACAGAACATGAACCCCTGCTTGAAACGCCGTCCAACATTGCATCAACTACAGAATACTATTAACGTTAAAATGCTGACAATAAATGACTACATATATTCTGGGCAAAGAAACCGTCAGTTAAAAAAGATAGATGAGGACTTTAATACATTTTACAAATTGGTTACAAGTTTGCAGGGTTATTGAAATATTCGAGTGATATAATTAAATGACATGTAATGCATAAGGTGCAGGAGGAATACTATTGAAGAGCAAAAAGATACTGATAATTGAAGATGAAGAAGCTATCTCAGATTTGATTTCTTACTATCTTGAAAAAGAGGGTTTTATTACAAAAACTGCCGGCTGAGGTGAAGAAGGCTTATGTCTTGTGAGAGAATTCATGCCTGACCTGATCCTGCTTGATTTAATGCTTCCTGATATTGACGGCTTTGAAGTATGCAAGAAAATATCCGCGGATTATATTATACCGATTATCATACTTACGGCTAAATCGGATACCATTGATAAAATACTGGGGATGGAGCTTGGCGCGGATGATTATATAACAAAGCCGTTTGAAATCAGAGAGGTGATTGTCAGAATAAAGTCCATTTTCAGGCGGATTGAACTCATATCGGAAGCGACGGATACCGATGATTCTGATGTGCTCAAACTGGAGAAAGGGATTGAAATATACAAGCAAAAGCATTCGGTACTGAAAAATGGTGAGAGGATAGAATTTACCAATCGGGAATATGATCTGCTGCTGTTTTTGGCAAAAAATAGAGGAAATGTGATTTCGAGAACACAACTGCTGGACAAGGTTTGGGGGTACGATTTTATTGTGGATAGCAGAACGGTTGATATTCATGTGCAAAGGATAAGAAAAAAGCTGGATGAAAGCAAGGATGCTTCATTGATAGAGACTGTATTCGGAATCGGATACAAGCTTATGGATAAGGAGCCGGTATGAAGCTATCAATACAGCTGAAAATTTTGATTGCATTTTCCGTGATTATATTCATAGGACTTTCAGCACTCCTTTTTGTTTCATACAAGCTGACGGAACAAAACGATAACAGCATTATTAATGCCGACATGATTGCCACAAAAAAAAATCTTGACCAGTATTTGAAGCAGTATTTTCTGATAAATCACCTGGACTTTACAGGAGCTTCTTTGATATCTCAGGCTGAAGATATATCCGTGCAGCTGAGTTTTGCAATCGGAAGTGACGTGGATATATATAACATGAATGGAAATGAAATGTCTCATAACCCGGAGCCTGGTTATATAAGTATGAAAAATGAAGATTTAATCAACGCAATGAAAGGTAAAATCAGCTATGCTACCGTCACTAACGAAAATGGGACAAAGGTCAGCTTATCATATCCTATCCAGGTAAATAATGCAAATATTGGCATAATAAGATATACAAAGGACAACGTGACCCATGAGCTTAAAACTCCTATAACCGTGATTACCGGATATGCTCAGGCAATGAAAGAAAATGGATTTTCCGATAGGAATATGTATGATAAGGCAGTCTTTTATATTTCAGATGAAAGCAGAAGATTGAACAACATGGTGGTTGAATTATTGGAGCTTTCAGAGGTTTCTTCGACAAACTTCAAGTACTTCTTTGAAAATGCAGATATTGGCGAACTGGTAAGGCAGACCTGTGAAGAGATGCAAATAAAGGCAAAAAAGTACAATATAGATATACGCAGCAATGTACCGGAAAATCTTTTCTTAATATGTGACAGAGACCGGCTGAAGGGGGTTCTGATCAACCTGATTGATAATTCGATAAAATATGGGAATGTCAATTCTTCCATAGAGGTGAGGGCATACAGGGAAGGAAAGAAAGTTTTTATAAGAGTCAAGGATGAAGGAGAAGGTATTTCGGAAGATAATATGGAGAAGCTGTTCGAGCCTTTTTTCAGGGTATCAAAAAAAGTTTCCAGAGAATCCGGCAGTGCAGGGCTGGGTTTGACAATAGTAAAAAATATTGTCGAAAAGCATGGAGGAGTTGTCGAAGTCCAGAGCAAATTGAAAGAAGGCACTGAAGTAATCATAAGATTGGAGGACGATTTCCTATGTTGAAATTCATTGATTCAAAAAGCTTCGGAAGTTATTCTATTTTAACGGTCGTCTTATGTGCTTTCGTTTTAGGCTTTTTATGCTTGAAAATACTTATCTGAAAAGGAGTACCGTACCACACACGGTAGTTCTCGGAAAAGAGTTGTTCAATGAGGCTGTACCAGCTCAACAGATAGGGAATAAACCGTTAAATGCCGGTGATTATAAAAATGCAGGTCCAATAGAATACAAAAGGACTTCTTTTGTGTTTCAGGATAGCGGTGAGGCTAGCGTCACCGAAACCTGGATGGATCCGGTAACGCTGGAGAACAGGACTAATTATATCGTAACCTCGGTATCCGGTAAAATTGAGAAGAATTTCACTTATTACACGAATGACGGGACAAAGCACCATATCAATATATTCCGGGATGAAAACGGAAAGGCTGTCGGCGGCCAGGAATTTTATTATTCTCAGGAAAAGGCGGATACCGATGCCGGTGACCTGAGGAAATACGATACTTTTGCCGGCTGCAAAGCGATGTATGAGGATGCGTCGTTCTGGACGGACAAAGGCACTGTAACTTCCGACGGTAAAACCTTGAAGAAAATTTTATGCGGTAACGAACAGGAAGGAAATACAACCTGTTATACATAGATGAAGCCACAGGATTTCCGGTGAAAGAAGAAAGCTATGAAAGCGGAAAACTTATTTCTACAATGACCTATGAATTCAAGTATGCAGACCGTGATGAAAAACTATTTGACGCGAGTGGCGAAGGTGTGAAGTTGGAGCAGCTGGATATGAACAAGGTATCCAAAAAGCTGAAGGAAGTAACAAAAAGCCACTTAAAGAATTAAAGGGCGCTTAGGTATAAGTGTCTTTTTCATTTCAAAAGAGATATTGTTCATGGGTGGAAGCACGTAAAAAGATACAAACCGTTTACAAACCGGATACAAGTGCTGTAAATTTCGAAATAACCTGAGTTTATAATAAAAATATAAGATAAATCTTAGCAAATCTTAGCTTACCTAGCCGGCAGGTATATAAAAAGATTGTGATTACGCGAGCAGGCCGGTGCTGGAAACCGGCAATAAAATGCGGAATCAAAGCAGGGATTATCTTTAAAATGATTATTATAAAAACGAAAGGAAGTATTAAATCATGAAAAAAATAATTATTGCAACTGCCGTTGCAGCTGTTATGACTACATCAATGCGGTATATGCGGCGGCAAATGCCGACGACAAATCTGCGGCAAGTCTGCAAACACCAACCCAAACCGTTGCTTTGGATAATAAAGTTATCGGGGATAACCAAGCGACAGCGGAAATTAAAACAGTTTCTGAGGATAAGGAAAAGGAAGCAAAATTGGAATATACAAAAACCTCCTTTGTGTTTCAGGACAGCGGCGAGACTATTGTTACCGAAACCTGGATGGATCCGGTGACGCTGGAGAACAGGACTAATTATATCGTAACCTCCGCATCCGGTAAAATTGAGAAGAACTTCACTTATTACACGAATGACGGAGCAAAGCACCATATCAATATATTCCGGGATGAAAATGGAAAGGCTGTTGACGGACAGGAGTTTTATTATTCTCAGGAAAAGGCGGATACCAATGCCGAGGACTTGAAAAAATTCGATGTTTTTGCCGGGCGCAAAGTGATGTATGAGGATGCAGCGTTCTGGACGGACAAGGGTACTGTAATTTCCGACGGTAAAACCTTGAAGAAAATTTTATGCGGTAACGAACAGGAAGGAAATACAACCTGTGTATACATAGATGAAGCCACAGGATTCCCGGTGAAAGAAGAAAGCTATGAAAAAGGAAAACTTATTTCCACTATGACCTATGAATTCAAATATGCAGACCGTGATGAAAAACTGTTCGATGCGAGCGGAGAAGGTGTGAAGCTGGAGCAGCTGGATATGAGCAAGATGTCCGAAAAGCTGAAGAAAATCACGGAGAAAAATAAAGTGGATTAGTCAGCCGGTAACAGGCGGGAATGGATTTATAAAATGCGATAGGGAGGACAGTTCACAGCTTCATGTGGTTTCATGGGACTGATGGGCTGCCCTTGTTTTATGCTGTGATTTACTATTTCTTTACAAATAAGTATAGACCTATAGAAATTTGTAAGACTGTGAAGAAAAGTCTGTAAAATAAGCTTTCTATGATAAAATATAAAAACATAGAAGGCATTTTAAATGGGAAAAAGACGAGAGCCCATGAGTGAGAGCAAAAAGAACATAATCGCAAGTTAAAATAATCGACGCACCCTGCCGTCAAAGCCTTACCAGGCTCAAAGGGCAGCTTTTTGCACACTCAAGGCGTTCAGAAGTTGTAGCCCTGTTGCAACCCTAAAATCATTAATGGTTGAAAATGAGTAATAAACATTGAGCGTAAGAGCAATTTGCTTTTGTGCTCTTTTTCTTAGAGCAACTAAAAAATTTTAACAATAGGGAGGCTATTTTATGAAGAAGATTACATTTATCCCTGTCATAAACTCTTTGAAGAGTACCGGAAAATTAAGGATTGCAGCATATTGCAGGGTCAGTACCGAGTGCGAAAGCTAGAATATGAAGTCTATTTTGGAAGAGCTGTATGACGGGAATATATACCCCGATGAGCTGATTATTTCAAAAGACCACGAATACCGTCCACTAAACAAAAGAATATCCGAAATGCTGACAATGATTCCCATTAACAAAGTGCATAAAAATCTCCTCCTCGGCATCCATTATTACTGATTCTTGCCAAGAAGGAGATTCCTCACTGTTTGTCTTTATTATAAGTAGAACCCGGTTATTCTACACTTTTCAACGATTCAATCATGTCGATTTTCTTTACGGCTCTTCTTAAGAATAGATTACATACCGTGGTAACCAGGATGGTTATAATGATTGGGAACAGTATAGAATCTAGGCTCACATAAATCGGAAATACCATATTATCCAAGGTAAATGCCTTTAAAATGGTCTTGTATAGGTAAATACCCAATGGCGTACCGATGATCAGCGAAAAGATAGTTATGAAGAAATTCTCTGCGAAAATAAGATTATTTATTTTACTTATATGGTATCCCAATACCTTTAAGGTTGCCAATTCCCTGACTCTTTCGGTAATGTTGATGGCAGATATATTGTATATGGCTGCCGAGGATAGCACGATTGCACAAACAATCAGTACGATAATCATGTTATACAGATTCTGCAATCCGCTTTCCGTAAGTTTCTTCACATCATTTTTGGATTTTACTTCTTTAACATCATTTCTGCCGCTAAAGAAGCTGTAAACATCCTCTGCTTTTGACGGATCCTTTTCTTTAATCAGAAGAGTGCTTGGCGGACAGGTTACTTCTGCCTTTGACAAAAATGCCGGTGTACAATATATTTCCTGATTTAAGTACTGTACAGAAATGTTTGAAATTTTAGTTTTGAAAGATTTGCCGTTATAGGCCGGATCAATCAATTTCATATCCAGAATATCCCCAATGGATAACTTGTATTTTTCGGCAAATCTTTCGGCAATAATTACACCGTCATCATCCAGCGGCAGAAGCTTCCCTTTGTTGTCATAATTACTGATGAAATTGTTTTCCTTATTCGTGATTAATAAATTAAAATCTTTTTCATCTGCCAGGTTGGTGATTACCACACTGGTCTGGGCCAGTGTATTATAGTCGATTTGATCCCTGGGGATTTCCAGGCTTTCATCGTCTGCTATCGGGTCTTTATAAACCACTCTGAGGTCATACTTGTACACTTCGGTAAACTGTTTTTCAATCAATAACGCTCTGGAACCTTTATATCCGAAAGAAAGGATTAAAAAAGCGATGCAGCATATGACCCCTAAAGAGCTGTATATGGCTCTTTTTTTATTGATGAAAACATTTCTTAAAATAAGCTTGCTACCGTAGGAAAGCCTTGACCACAGGAATGTATTTCTTTCTATCAATGTCTTTTTTACTTTTTTCGGAGGTTTTATTCTCATTGCTTCAGCAGCTTTTTCACGCAATATGGTCCTGCATGACATGTAGGATGCCAGTATTCCGAAGACAACGGATAACAGCAGGGCAAGCAGTACATGATAATAGTATATGTGTATGGTGAAACCCGGCAGGGATATAATGGCTTTCACCTGTGCCATAAACAGTTGCGTGAAAAATACACATCCCAGGATTGATCCGATAATCCCGCCTGCCAGGCCTACAAAAATTGCATATCCGAGATAATGGCTTAAAATTATGGATTCTCTGGTTCCTAAAGCTTTCATAATGCCGATTTGAGTTCTCTGTGAGTCTATAAGCCGGGATAATGTCAAAAAGATTATCACGGCTGCAACACCGAAGAAAATGAGAGGAAGAACCTTTGAAAATTGATCCTGTTGAGCTATTTCACTGGTAAACTGCTTGTAGCTCAAGGTGGCATCCCTGTTTAATGTATATAAATAACTCAAATCCTTTGAAACCTCGGCGATGCTCCTGGTAATAGCCTTTAAGTCCGCACCGGGAGCCGCATCAATGAGGACTTCGTTGTAGTATTTTTCCCCTGTAATGCCGGCCATTGTGTCTTCTGAAACATAGGCGATTCCGTATTCCTTGTGGTTCGGAGGAAAGTCTGAAGTATCCCTGGATTTAATAGTATATTCAGAACTTTCACAGAGACCGCTGATTTTCAAACTGACATCTTCCTTGAAGGGAGTGCTTATTTTTATAGTGTCCCCAACTTTATAACTATGTTCCTTTGCATAGTCGGTGTCGAGAACAATTGACTGGAATTCTGACGGTTTATTCCCTTCGATTATGGTGATTTTATTGATAATATTATTTGCTGCAATGGAATGAAACTTCAAGGTAGTTTTTAAATCGTCGAATTTTTGATTGAAATTCATTACAAGGCGACCTTCAACGTTTTGAACTCCTATAATCTGTTTCAGCTTATCTGCATTCTCCGGTGAGATTTTTGAATAATTAGCCCATAAATCTGCCAGATTTGTGTTGGTAAAATAATTGTTGGCATAAACGTTGAGATTTTTTGCGAAAGTGGAGAATCCGACAAAGAAGAAAGCCCCTACGATAATGACTATCGTAATGGCAATAAACTGCCCTTTGTAATCTTTGATATCCCGTAATAATTTCAGAAATAATTTACTCATTACCATTCGATCTCCTTTATAGATTGCCTGTTTGGGTTAATGACAACACTTTCAATTTTTCCGCTCTTAACCTTGATAACCTTGTCGGCCATAGGGGCAATGGCTGAGTTATGCGTTATAAGGATAATACATTTTTTAGTTTCAGTATTGATGTCTTGAAGAAGGTTTAATACTGATTTACCGGTGACATAATCCAGCGCACCTGTAGGTTCGTCACAAAGCAGAAGCAATGGGTTTTTGGCTACAGCCCTGGCAATGGCAACTCTCTGCTGCTCACCGCCGGAAAGCTGTGAGGGGAAATTATTCAATCTACTGCCTAAACCAACTTTAGTCAGTACATCTTTCGGATCCAAGTGGTCTTTCGTTACCTCAACTGCAAACTCAACGTTTTCCAAAGCGGTAAGATTAGCGATTAAGTTATAAAACTGAAAAACAAAGCCGACTTTTTTACCCCGATAAGTTGTGAGTTCTTTTTCATTGAATTTGGTGATATCCTTACCTTCGACGATGATTTCTCCTGAAGTAGGGGTGTCCATCGCACCCAATATGTTAAGGATTGTACTTTTACCGGCGCCGCTGGCACCAAGGATAACAACAAATTCACCTTCGTCAATGGTAAAGTCCACACCATTTAATGCTTTTATCGACACTTCACCGACCTTATACTCTTTCGTAACGTTTTTGAATTCAATTAATTTTTTAACCATTTATTTTCCCTCACTTTAACCAAATTTTTTAAATAAAAAACTTTTTTTAGTAGAATCAAATTAACTCAATTTGCCAATTAAAATATTAAACTTTTAATCTTTGACAGTTTCATAAATGAGCTGCCTGAGTTCTTTTGGAAATTGAGTTTAATCATTGTCTTTCTTAAGAGGTAACATCATTGTTCCCCTCTGAGATTTCGGTGCAGCAGCAAAATCAGCACCAGTGTATCCTTTATCACCGAAAATCGTGTGGAATATGAACTTATCAGGCAAATCCCATGTAGTTTCTCGGTCATCAATATTGGCAGATGTAACAATATAGTCAGTTACTAAGTCTTCCAATGTGACAACCAGATGAAGCTTATATCCATATTAAGTTTCCTTTTTGATGTGCATTTGCCATCAGAACCCCATAACCACGAAATGTCTTGTGAAACCTAGCTCTGCCAAACTTGCAGGCTTGGATCGGAATACTGTATATTATTCTGTAAAGCTGCTTTGGCAGAACCGTTATACGGTTTATCTCTTTTCGTATTGTATCAATAACTGCTTGAAGTCCTCTGCGAACTCTATTGAACCTACCACGGCCACAAAGCCTTGGAAACAATTCCTTAAAGTTTTTTTTGCAATAGATATACCAAACGTTTTCAGAATAATGTTTTCAATCCACCGACGATGCTTATTGTAATGATTTCACTACCACTCAATAATGATTTTGACTTGTTTCGCCTGTTTAGAATGTGCTTTGGAATAATCTCTTTATAAATATCATCAATTATTATGTAAACAGTAATAATAAAAGTATTTAAAATCAGTAATCGTATTTATACAAATGAATATTCCGGCATATTCATTACCATTTTATCTTTAGTAGACCGTGAAAAGTTCATATGGATAAGCCGGTAATATGTGCTGGTCTTATTATATCTTGTCAAAGTTCAATTAGCACAAGAGGTTAAAATTAACAAATTTTAATGCCTGATTACTAAAATTAATTTTCTGTTTTATAAATTAAATGCAAATAAATTGTAAATATGCAAATAAGTTGTATATTTGTAACTAAATTATATATCAAACTTGAGATAAGTCAATAAAGATTTCTTCATAAACTATATAAATCTATAATAGGTAAACTATACAGATTACTGCCACACCGTTTTAATCTATACAATATTATACAATATTTTGAAATATTTTGGATAATTTATAAGAGATTTACCAATATTCTTTACAAAAATAGACATTAGTAATATAATATGGACTTAATTGGAGTATTATACAAATTATTACTTTAAAGTATAATTTGTGAAGTGGAAATATTGAAATATACTCGTTACAGCAGGAGTAGCAGTACATGACTTTTAAGAGAAGGTTTATGTATGTTTGGGGTTGTATGTAAGTAAAAGGCAAAGAAAATTGTGAGAAAGTATAATGTCGTAAAAAAAAGATTTTAGGATAATCATTGAATCAACTTTCGTACATATCTAATATGATGTGAACATTGAAAAATCAATAGTTTTGGGCGATAAAAAAGTCCAAGAAGAAAATAGGTTTACGCTAACAGTTGAAACTTTTTCAAGAAGTTTTCTATAGGCTCAATCCTGAAAGAGCCATTCAAAGTCCTTTTCAGCCTTGCTTTTTACAGGTAGGAACCTTTTCATGAATTATGCCGAAATTCCTGGGTTCCCTTTTGCAAAAGATGTAGCCTGGATATTCTTAAATTCCATGAATATCAACTGACAGAGGTTTTCTATAAAGCAGTTGCTTCTTAGCAGGGTCACTGATTATGCTGATGGAAATAAGAACAAAAGAGGCATATGCATGCTTACTCTTGGTTGGACGGATGGTAATACGTTTATCCCGTTGCTTTCAACCTCTTGAGTTCAGCTATTAGGCTCTTACCAAATCTAGCAAAAACATCAATTGACAAGAGAACTATTGGATTTAAATACTGAAAAAATGCACTGCCTTCTTCGCCGGATTCTGCCCTTGCAATGTTAAAGCAAACCGCTACTGTTGGCATAAAAGCAAAGTACGTTCTGTTTGACAGTTGGTTTTCATTTCCGATTAGAAATTTCAAGGCCGTTCGTACGATATGATGGTCGCTCATATTACTATTGTTTTTTCAAGGTACATCACGTTAGCGGTTGAAAACCGAAATAACATTGACTTATGAACTATTGGTACTTTGTTCCATTACTGCTGTAACGAGCTTGAAGATATCAAATTTCTTGATACCCTACAGTTTATAATATGGCTTTAAAAACTGCTTTACAGGAAAAAATATTTCTGACAAAAGAGACGATTAATGAGTTCCTGGACACTTTGTCTCTGCCTGATTATATCAAGGTAAAGCTATCAGCTGCTTCCTGTTAAAGTTACTTTATTGATAAAAAAATAAATTATTATAAAAGGGAGACAATGCAATGTTTTTGGAAGAAAAGAATTCAAAGGAAGATATCATAGCATTTTTGGTAAGACTGATTGAAGATATACTGGACACCGATATTCAGGATTATAGCAAACCGTTTATAGATTTGGGACTGGTATCGGTAGATGTTCCGCTATTTATGGCAAAAATATCAAAGAGATTCAATATCGAAATAGAAGTGTCTTCTATATTTGAGTACCCCGATGTCGATACATATGCAGGTTATATATTCAGTAAAGTGAATCCTGAAGAAAAGACAGCTGAAGCGATGAAGGATACCGATATCGACACTGTCGGCCATAAGGACAATGACGAAATTGCAATTGTCGGTATCAGCTGTCGTTTCCCGGGTGGGGCCAACAGTCCGGAGGAGTACTGGGATGTTCTGGTGAGCGGAAAAGGCGGCGTTACCACCATGCCTGAGGAAAGATGGGATGTTGAGAAATATTACAGTTCTGATAGAAACGAACCGGGAAAGATGTATACAAAAAAGGGCGGCTTCCTGAATGTGCCTATCGACAGATTTGATCCGCAGTTTTTCAATATGTCCCCCAAAGAGGCTACTGCACTGGACCCGCAGCAAAGACTGTTGCTGGAATTGACCTGGGAAGCCTTTGAAAATGCCGGGATCAATATCAATAAGCAATTCGGCAGCAATACCGGCGTATACCTGGGAATCGCCGGAGAAGAATATTCATTTGCCCACTATAAGTCGGGAGACTTAACAAAAATAGATGCATACTCCCTTACAGGAACAACCTTCAGTACCGCCTGTGGGAGAATATCCTATACCTTCGGATTCGAAGGACCATCCATGAGTGTTGATACGGCGTGTTCATCCTCCCTTACGGCCCTGCACATTGCATGTAAAGCCCTTGAAGGCGGAGAAATCGACTCTGCAGTGGTCGCAGGTGTCAATTTGATGGTATCCCCTGCACTTCATGTATGTTTCTCCAGAATAGAAGCTATATCCGAAGACGGGTGCAGTAAAAGCTTTGACGCTTCCGCAAACGGCTACGGCAGAGGAGAAGGTGGTGGTGTTCTCATATTAAAACGGTTGAAAGAAGCACAAAGAGACGGAGATAATATTTTAGGTGTCATCCGCGGGACTGCCTTAAACCAGGACGGCAAGAGCAACGGATTGACGGCGCCGAACGGGCTTGCCCAGGAGAAAGCCATCAGAAAGGTCTTGAAGGAAGCTGAATTGGATGGTTTGGACATTGACTATATGGAAATGCACGGGACAGGTACAAAACTGGGAGACCCCATTGAAGTAAAGGCAGTTGGCGAGACTTATTGCAAGGGAAGGGCCAAGGAAACTCCACTGAAAATCGGCTCGGTCAAAAGCAATATCGGTCATTTGGAAGCAGGGGCAGGTGTGGCAAGCATTATCAAGGTATTATTAGCCTTTAAAAATGACCTGATACCGGGAAATCTGAACTTTAAAGAACCCAACCCGTTCATACCGTGGGACAAGTACCCGATAGAAGTAGTTGATAAAAATACGACTTGGAAAAATGAAGGCAAGCCGAGACGGGTCGGCATCAACGGATTTGGATTCGGGGGTTCCAATGCCCATATTATACTGGAGGAACCGCCAAAGAAGGAACGAACAGAAAAGATTGACGAGGATCCGGTATATCTCCTGAAAGTATCGGCTAAGAGTGAAAAGTCACTGGCGGACAACATTTCAAATATGGCCGAATACATCAGGAACAACGGGCACATCCATATCAAAGATATTGTATATACAAACAACCTGTCCAAATCTGATTTTAAATACAGGTTTATTGTTTCGGGAAAATCGAGAGAAGAAATCATAAGTAGGATGGAAGCATACCTGGAAGATGAAAATAAAGAGGGGATCTCCACTAACCTCAACAAGGAGAACAATTCCCAGCAGGAACCCAAAATTGTATTTATGTTTGCCGGTCAGGGTTCTCAATACATCGGTATGGGAAAAGGATTATACAATTCCAGTCCGGTGTTCAGAACGGCTTTTGATGAATGTGATAAATTGTTCAAGCCATATATATTGAAATCCCTGGCGGAACTGGTATACAGCGATAAATACACCGGCAAGGATGTGGAGAAGACTTCAAACGCACAGCCCTTGATATTCTCTATCGAATATGCCCTTTGCAAGTTCTGGAAAAGCATAGGAGTAACCCCCGATATTGTTATGGGACACAGCATAGGCGAGTATGCTGCAGCCGTTGCAGCCGGCATCATGAATTTGAGTGATGCTGTGAAGTTGGTGGCCATCCGGGGCCGGCTCATGGATTCGGCGCCGGGACAGGGGGCCATGCTGGCACTATATGTCAAAGAAGATAAGGTAAATTCATTAATCGAAGGCTATAAGGACAAACTGTCCATTGCCGTTTATAACGCCCAGGACAACATCGTTGTGTCCGGGGAACTGGATGCGATTGAAGCCGTTGCAAAAGCGGCGGAGAGTAAACAAATAAAAGCCAGCAGGCTGCATGTATCCCATGCCTTCCACTCCCACCTGATGACTCCGATTTTGGGAGATTTCAAGGAAATAGCGGCACAGATACAGTTCAACAAGTCCTCCGGAGTGCAGTTTATTTCTACCGCCCTTGCAAGAGCAATCGGCGAAGAGGAAATTCTGGATACAGACTATTGGACAAACCATATTAAAGACACGGTTGACTTCTATCACTCTCTGGCTTTGATAAAGGACGCGGACAATACCGTGTATTTGGAAATCGGTGCCAGTAAAACACTATGTGGATTGGCCAGGCTGATATTGGGCGAGGAAAAGGTAATACTGAATTCAATGGACATGAAACGGGAGGACTGTGAACAAATCGGTCGCAGCCTGGGTGAGTTGTATACCCTTGGGGTTGATATCATTTGGGACAATTTCCGGACAAGCAGGGATACCACCTACAATCGGATTTCATTGCCGACTTATTCCTTCGACCGGAAATCCTATTGGATGCGGCCGATGTGTTCCCATGACGACAAGCTGCCTGACAATGTGAAACAGGATTATCACCCGGTGATCGGACAAAGGATCAGTACACCGTACTTAAAGGACAGCGTCATCTATCAAAGCACATTTACTGCGAAAAATCCCTATTTCATGCAGGAGCATGTCATCTTTGACACGGCAATCTCTCCCGCTGCCGCCCATATGGCCATGCTGATATCCATTGCCCAGGACTTCCATCATCCATCTGCGGTAAGTATTGAAAATGTTGAATTCCATTCGCCGCTGATGGCATCTGCGGGAGATGAGAGGACGGTACAATTCTTCCTGGAGAACACAAACACAGATGAAATGAAGTTCCAAATCGTAAGCAAGGAAAGTAATTCGGAAAATGAAAACTGGATTAAGCATTGTCTAGGAAATATCAATGAGACCGAAGGCAAAGGGAAGGAAAAACCGGTTTCCATTAATGGATTGCAAAATATGTTCCCCGAAGAAACGTCCGGCTTTAATATCTACAAGGTTATGAGCAAGTTCGGATTTAAACTGGGTGAAGGCTTCACAAGAATTGAAAGGGTGTGGAAGGGTAAAGACGGCGTCGGGGTTTGCTTTCTTAAGCCGAAAAATGATATTCCCGGTCTTGCATCCTATACCATCTACCCGGGAGTCATCGATTCTATCTTCCAGACGGTGTTTGCAGTATCCGAGCTGAGCAGAAAGATGGATTCGGAGGATGGAAACTACTCACTGAAAACCACCATTCCCATTTCCATGGGAAGATTGAAATACTATTACAGGGATGCCAAGAGCTACTGGTGCTATGTCAAAGTGGACAATTCACAAAAAGAGGGCGTTAAAGGGGATATTATCGTTTATAACGAAAAGGGTGAGCTTGTTTGTGAAGTGGAAAGGATCATGGCAAAACTGACCGACCGGAACAGCCTGTTGAAGGAATTGAACAACAGCGGCAGTCATTTACTTTATAATATCGATTGGATAGAACAGCCTTCAGGCAACAAAAAAAGTGAATTCAAAAGTAATGAAAAGCTCATCGTTTTCGTCGGTAAAGGACAGACCGGCCGGGCCATTTGTGAGAAACTGGGACAGCAGGGTGCGGCTCCCGTCAGTGTAGTCCCCGGTGAAAAATATGCGGAACTTGAAAAGGATGCCTACTCGGTTTCCTATACAGAGAAATCGGATTTGAATAAATTGATGAAAGAAATTACCGCCAGGTACGGCAAAGAAAAGCTTCATATTATATATGTTGCAGCGTCGGATACGGAAGAGATAAACAATGTCACTGCAGAAAGACTCTTTGTGAAAGAGAAGACGGACTGTAGTGGGTTGTTATACCTCGTACAGGCCATATCGGAATTGCAGTACGTGAATAAAACCAGGCTGAGGGTAATCACGAACAATGTCCATGGATTGGGCGGAGCTTCTGTCTCAGTTTACCAGTCAACCTTATGGGGCTTCTCCCAAGTCATCAGGCTTGAGTACAATCCATTGTGGGCAGGAATCATTGATTTTGACATCCATGCCATGGATGAAACTATGGACGCCTTGCTAAGGGAGATAAAAACAAACGGTGAGAAGCAGGTTTGCCTTGCTGCCAATAACAAGCGGTATGTTTCACGGCTGGTGAAATACTCAAAGGCTGCAGAGAAGAATGAAAAGCTCAACATATCCGTAAAATCGGATGCCACCTATATCATCACCGGTGGTACCGGCAGCATAGGAATGGTCTACGCAGAGTACCTGATAGAAAAAGGAGCGCGGAATTTGGTGCTGTTAAGCAGGAGGAGGCCCGCCGGAAACGTTTCAGATAAGCTCAATGCCTGGAATAATAAAGGTGCCAATGTCATAGTACGGCAGGCTGATGTCAGTAAGGAAGCAGAGCTTCAGGCCCTGGTGAAGGAAGTAAATGAAACCATGCCAGGGATCAAAGGTGTCGTTCATACTGCCGGAATATTAGAGGACAGAATGATACAGGAACTGAGCTGGGAGGGCTTTGAAAAGCTGTTTGCCGGCAAGGTTAAGGGAACCTTTAACTTGCATCATGCATTGAAGGATAGTGCATTGGACTTCTTCGTCATGGCATCCTCCATTGCGTCGGTGGTAGGGAATATGGGACAGGCGAACTATGCCGCTGCAAATTATTTCATGGATGTTTTTGCCAAATACAGGAGAAGCCTGAACCTGCCTGCCATGTCGGTATGCTGGGGACCATGGGCTGCAATCGGAATGGCATCCCGGAATGAAGAAAATATCAAAAGAATAGAGAAAAGGGGAATTTACAGTATCTCTACCGAAACAGCTGTGAAAATGATTGACAGACTCCTTACCGAAGACAGTTCATCGGTAGTCGTTGCTGACATGAACTGGAAGCTGTTTAACGACCAGACGGATGTAAAGGAAATAACCGAATTCCTATCCGAGCTGATTAGTCTGGATGACGTATCAGCTGTGAAGAAAGGAAAATCAGAAGGTGACATTAATATTTTAGCCCATCTAAATACATTAAAGCCCAAGGAACGATACGACTACCTGCTGAACAGCCTGCAACGCATGTCGGCCCAGATCATGGGGTTTGGCGATGCGAATCTTGTATCTCTGGATAAGGCGCTGACCGAGCAGGGAGCAGACTCGCTGATGATATTCTCTATGAGAAACAAGATAAACAAAATGGTGAGTAAGGAACCGGATATATCGGTATTCTTTAACTACCCGACATTAAGGAAACTAAACGAGTACCTGTTGACCGAGGGGATATCCTTTGAACATGATGGTGAAGCAAAAGAGGAGGAACTCGAGACGACAGACGATCTTTTATCCGAAATAAGTTCTCTGATTGACTAGGAAGCGGGGGAGAGTATATATGGAACAGGAAATTAACAAATACAAGGCTGCGTTAAAGAAAGCCGCTAAGAAAATTGAAGAACTGTCGAATAAAATAAATGAAAACGAAATCAACGAGGATATAGCTGTTATCGGTTATGGCTGCCGTTTCCCCGGAGGGGCGAATGATCCCGGGAAGTTCTGGGATATCCTGGTCAATGGTGTTGATACGGTGACAGAGATTGATAAAAGCAGGTTTGATTTTGAAAAGTATTACAGCGACGATACCGATGAAGTGGGCAAGATGAACACCAACGCAGGGGCATTTCTCAATGTACCTGTGGATGAATTTGATAACAGGCATTTTGAAATTTCCCCGCTGGAAGCAAGTGCCATGGACCCCCAGCAAAGATTGCTGCTGGAAGTCAGCTGGGAGGCTATGGAGAATGCGGGCTTGAATATAAAAAAATTACAGGGCAGCGATACGGGGATATTTGTAGGGGTAAATTCCAGTGACTACTTCAGGGCCCACATGTATTCCGGGGACACGAAAAAAATAAACTCCTATTCTGTTACTGGTATCACCTTTGGCGCTGCCTGCGGCAGGTTGTCCTACTTCTATGATTTCAAGGGGCCAGCAGTCACTTTTGATACCGCCTGCTCCTCTTCGCTGGTTGCCCTGAAAGCAGCAATGGAAAGCCTGAAAAAGAATGAATGCTCTATCGCCCTGTTGGGCGGGGTTAATTTGTTGTTAAGCCCCGAGTCTTTTATCGGCCTTTCAAAGATACACGGATTATCAAAGGATGGAAGATGCAGGGCCTTTGACGAGAGTGCGGACGGGTTCGGAAGAGGCGAGGGCTGCGGCGTTATCGTGTTAAAGAAAATGTCCCGTGCCAGAGCGGACGGTGATGTCATCAGTGCTGTCATAAAAGGGGTATTTGTGGGCCAGGACGGCAGAACAAACGGCATTGCCGCTCCCAATGGAAGCGCGCAGAAAAATGTTATCAAGCGGGCTATGGAACAAGCCTGCATATCGGCAGACGATATTGATTACGTGGAAACACATGGAACTGGTACCCCGCTGGGGGATTCAATCGAAGCCCAGGTGCTGGGGGATATTTTTAAAGACAAGAAGAATCCATTGTTGATAGGCGCGGTAAAAACAAACGTTGCCCATCTGGAAGCGGCTTCGGGAATGGCCGGGTTGATAAAGATAATCCTGTCCCTGGAGCACAATCAAATTCCGCCGAGTATTCATCTGAATAATAAAAACCCTAATATTAACTGGAGTCATATAGAGGTTGTAACCAAGCCTGTGGCATGGAAGCGGGGAGAAAAAGTAAGAAGGGCAGGCATCAGTTCCTTCGGTTTCACAGGGACATTGGCCCATGCCATTATTGAGGAGGCGCCTTTGGACAAACTGGAGGAGGAAGTCCATGAGCTGTCTTACCATCTCATGACGCTGTCCGCCAAAAGCAAAGAGGCCTTAAAAAATACCATAAATAATATGAAGGATTATCTGCGCAAATCCGGTAATTCCATCAATGACATATGCTATTCATCCAATGTTTACAAGAGTCATATGGATTACCGCCTCGCTGTGTCAGGAAAAAGCAGAGAGGATATTTTAAGTAAACTGGAGGATGATGAAAACCTCCAGGAGAATTTCTCCTGCAATGCTTTTAGGATGAATAACATAGTCTTTTTATTTACAGGCCAGGGATCTATTTATAGGAATATAGGGAAAGAATATTATGAAAGCTCCCCTGTCTTTAAAAAGGCGTTGGACGTATGTGACCAAAAATTCCGCGAGATATTAAACATATCTATTTTAGACGCCGTCTACGGGGAGGATGATAACGTCTTGCAGAAGGCGGTTTACTCTCAGCCTGTTATATTCTCAATAGAATACGCATTGACCAGGATATGGGATTCCCTAGGGATCAAAGCAATGTCCGTGGTCGGCCACAGCATCGGGGAATATGCAGCTGCATGCTATGCGGGCGTATTGAACCTGGACGACGCCATTAAAATGATTGCATATCGCGGACAAATTATGGATTCCGTCAATATAGACGGAAAAATGGCCGGGGTACTTACCTGTGCAGAAACGGTAAGAGAGGCCATCCGGGAGAGCGGATGCCAAAATGTTTTCATAGCTGCCGTTAATGCGCCGCAGAATGTCACTATCTCCGGACTGGGAGAAGAAGTGGACAGGGTCATTGAGAAAATCCAGGAAAAGCAAAGGGTATTCGTCGATAAGTTAAATATAACTCACCCCTTCCATTCTGTGCTGATGAAAGAATACTGCGTCGGGTATTATGAAAAGATCAAGGATATCCAATATTCGAAAGGCAAGGTTGACATCATCTCCTCCATCACCGGGGATTTGAAGGATGAAAGGACCTTCGGGGATGTAAACTACTGGACCAACCACCTGTGTAATACCGTTGATTTCTATAAGGCAATAGAAACAGCCAAAGAATATGGCGGCAATATATTTATAGAAATTGGCGGAGATGCAACCCTGTGCGGGTTGGCCAACCAGTGCCTTTTGGACGGAGAAGAGCTGTTCCTGCCGTCCTTAAGAAAAGGGGGAAACGGGTACAAGCAGCTTTTCGACTCCGTGAGACTGCTTTATTTGAACGGAGTAGAGATCCAATGGAGATCCTTCTATGAGCATTATAAAAGGGAAAAGGTGGACCTCCCCACCTATGCCTTTAACAGGAAAAGCTTCTGGATGGATCTGAACAGCGATATTGTCAACGACGCCACGGGCGAAGCCGCCGTGAGCAGCGCGATGAGTAAAGCCACAGTGGCCAGGGTTCTGGAATTTCGGCCCGGGGCTATTCATGAGAAAAACAAGTACGAGCCTGTAGTTCTCAACAAGCCCAAAAAGTCTTCCCATATCATCAGGGATGAGAAGACCATAGAAGCGGATATAAAGAATATTGTCAATATAATAACGGGTTTGGTTGTCGATGAAATCAACAGCCACGATAATTTATTCACACTGGGCTTTGACTCCCTGTTGTTGTTAAACTTTAAAAAGAGGATAGACACCAAGTACAATACTAATATTTCTTTGAATGATTTCTTTTTAAAGTTAAATACCGTAGAGGCCATTGCCGGGTATATCTACCAGCATATGCCCGAAACCGCTGAGACGCTTGTGGAGCAGGTACAGGAGGCGCTGCCGGATATGGGGATGTTTAACCACTATGGGAATACTCCCTATTTTGCAAATATCGAAGACCAGATTAATAGCATGCATGCCCAGTTGGAATACATCTTGGATATGAGCAGAAATGAGGTGGCCGGGAATAAAGCAGGAAGTAATGCTTACATAAGAAGTGAATTCCCTAAAACCAATAACGCAGCCATGATATTTGAAAAAGATTTCTTGACCGCCAAACAAAGGAAATTCCTGGACGATTTTATCCTGCAATATAACACCAAAACCAGGAACTCCAAGGAATATGTATCTAAGTATAAGCCGGTATTTTCGGATTGGATTAATTCCCTGAATTTCAGGACAACGATAAAGGAACTGATTTATCCCATCGTGTCCAAAAGCTCACAGGGGGCAAGGTTCTGGGATATCGATGGCAATGAGTACATCGATCTGGCCATGGGCTATGGCGTACATTACTTCGGGCACAATCCTCAATTCGTAACTGATGCCATCATGGATCAGCTGGGTAAGGGCTTTGAGCTGGGGCCCCAGTGCGAGTTGGCGGGAAAGGTCGCCGAACTGATTAGTGAATTAACCGGAGTGGAAAGGGTCGCCTTCTGCAATACCGGGTCTGAAGCGGTTATGGTGGCGCTGAGAATAGCCAGGGCAAGTAGGGGAAAAGAGAAGATCGTGAAATTCTCAGGATCTTACCATGGGGCCTTTGACGGGATTTTGACCAACACCGACGAAGAAGGACCTTATCCTACATCCCCGGGTACTACCTATGGAATGGTGAAGGATACCGTAAGCCTGCTGTATGGCTCAAAGGAGTCATTGGAGTATATCAGGGAAAATAAAGAGGATATTGCCGCTATATTGGTAGAGCCGGTACAAAGCAGGCGCCCCGGCTTCTATCCGAAGGAATTCCTTAAGGAATTAAGGGCTCTGACGGAAGAGACGGGCATTATATTGATTTTCGATGAAATGGTTAATGGGTTCAGGATACAGGTCGGAGGAGCCCAGGCTTATTTCGGAATAAAGGCGGATATCGTCACCTATGGAAAGATCCTCGGCGGAGGACTCCCAATAGGCGTCGTAGCAGGTAAAAAGGAATACATCGATACCATCGATGGTGGAAGCTGGTCCTTTGGGGATGATTCCAGGCCGGAAAAAGAGACCATCATTTTTGCCGGGACTTTCTGCAAGAATCCGCTCAGCATGGCGGCAGCCTACGCGGCCCTGTCCTATATGAAGGAAAAAGGGGACGTACTGCAGCAGGGCGTAAATGCAAAAACAAAGTTCTTCACCGAAGAAGTCAACGCGTTTTTTGAGAGCGAAAATGTACCTGTGAGGGTAAGGTACTTCGGATCGCAATTTAAGTTCGAGTCCTTTGGCAAGTATGATCTGTCCCTTTTCCCCATAGAAATGGAGTTGTTCTTCTATCTGCTGAATGCCAAAGGGGTATATACCTGGGAAAGAAGAACCTGCTGTTTCTGTACTGAAATTACCGATGACGATGTTAAAACGGTCATAGACAAGATCAAAGAAAGCATTTATGAATTAAGACAGGGCGGGTTTGAGTTTTCAGATAAAACCAGAGCGGATAATAAGGTAGTACCCATGTCTATCAACCAGAAAAGGCTCTTTTCGACCATACTGATTAATGAAGGCGATCCCTACAATATTATAGGGGCACTGGAGATTACGGGTGCAATCAACGTCGGGAAGTTGGAAGCTGTCCTGCAAAAAATAATAGAAAGGCATGAAAGCCTGAGAACGACATTATACATCAAGGATGACCGGTTTGTACAGGAAGTAAAAGACAGCATAGACTTTAAGATTGACATCATCCAAAAGGAAAGCTCAAAAGATCTGGATGAGCTGATTGAGGAGACAATCTGCTGGTTTGACCTGTTCCAGGGGCCCTTGATAAAAGTCACACTGATTCGTGTTTCACCGGGCAGGGCAATATTATTGTTTGACTTCCACCATACCATTGCCGACGGGCGGTCACTGGATATTTTTGGACAGGAACTGATAACGCTGTATTCGGGCCGAGAGCTAGGGCCCATTCATAACCAGTATTCCGATTATGTGCTGTGGGAGGAAAAATTCTTGGCGTCCGACGAAATAAAAGAATCGGAAGGTTATTGGTTGAAAAAGCTATCAGGAGAAGTGGCAAAGCTGAATCTTCCTTTGGATCGGAACTCCGGTACAATGGGCAGCATTGCAGGGGATACCGTCAGGATGACTATAGGAGAAGGCCTGGTCAACGACCTGAAGCAGTTTTCAAAGAAGTCAGGCGCATCCCTGTTCATGGTTCTGGTAGCGTCCTTTAATGTACTGCTTCACAAGCTGTCGGGAACCGAAGATATCGTCATCGGGACCCCGGTTACGAACAGGGGGAATGGTACTTTTGACAGCAACATCGGCATGTTTACCAATACAATCGTGTTGAGGAACCGGCTTTCGGAGGATAAGAGCTTCAAGGGATTCCTAGATGAAGTAAGGCAAAGCTCCTTAGAGGCCTACGCCCACATGAATTATCCCTTTAACTTTCTTATCAACCGCCTGAATGCCGACAGCAAAGGCGGCAGGAATACGCTGATAGACGCAATGTTTGTCTATGAGAATATTGATAAGAGAGTATTTAAGATTGATAATGTAGAGATAAAGACCTATGAGTATAAGTCTAAAATAGCCGAGTTCGGCTTTACAATGGAGATACTGGAAGAAAACGGCGTATTTAATATCAACCTTACCTATAAGACAGATATTTTGAACCGGGACAGTATCTCAAGATGGGGAGAATATTACAGGACAATTCTGGAAAGTATCGTGAAGGACAGCAGCATATCCATAGCGGATATCCAACTCATGACCGAGTATGACAGGCAGAAAATCCTTTGTGACTTTAATGATACCAAAACAGACTATCCCAAGGGGAAAACCATCGGTGAGTTGTTCCAGGAGCAGGCAAAGAAAACTCCGGATAAAACGGCGGTTGTATTTGGAGATAAGAGACTGATCTACAGTGAATTAAATAAGAAAGCGAACCAGCTTGCAAGGGTGCTGAGGAATACAGGCGTAGGGCCCGGCACTATCGTAGGACTCATGGTGGAACGTTCTCTTGAGATGATTGTAGGCATCATGGGTATATTGAAGGCAGGAGGGGCTTACCTGCCTATCGACCTTGAATATCCTGCGGACAGAATAAAGTATATGCTGGAAGACAGCGGTGCCAGGATAATGTTGATCCAGAGCAGCCTGGCCGGAAGAGTAACATGTGAAATAAGAACCATAGCCATTGACGATGCAAGCTTATATAAAGGAAACTGTGATGACGTAGACAAAGCCGGCAGTTCGGAAAATCTTGCCTATATTATTTACACCTCTGGCTCAACAGGTAAACCGAAGGGGACATTGATAAGTCATTACAGCGTAACCAGGGTTGTCAGGGCAACCAACTATATCGATATTGCTGAAACCGATGTTCTGCTGCAGCTATCAAGCTATTTATTTGACGGATCCGTTTTTGATATCTACGGTGCCCTGCTCAATGGAGCGACCCTTGTGATACCGGATAAGTACAGTATTTTAGAGGTTGAGAAACTGGGGTCTTTGATTGAGAAGGAAAAAATAAGCATATTTTTCACAACGACCGCGTTGTTCAACTCATTAGTGGATATCAGTATAAAATCCTTGCAAAATATCCGGAAAGTAATATTCGGCGGAGAGCGGGTATCCTTCAAGCATGTCAAAAAAGCACTGGAGATTTTGGGCCCCGGTAAAATCATACACGTATACGGGCCAACAGAGTGTACGGTTTTTGCAACATACTATCCGGTGGATCATATCGACGAAAGGGATGTAACCATTCCTATCGGAAAACCCATATCCAATACAGAACTGTATGTAGTAGGTAAAAACAATCAATTACAGCCCATTGGTCTACCGGGTGAATTGTGCATAGCAGGAGATGGACTGGCCGTAGGGTACTTAAATAGAAAAGACCTGAACGAAGAAAAGTTTGTAAACAATCCCTTCGAAACGGGCAGTATCATGTACCGGACCGGAGATTTAGTCAAGTGGCTGCCGGATGGGAATATCGAATTTATCGATAGAATCGATCAGCAGGTCAAAATAAGAGGATTCAGGATAGAACTTGGTGAGATCGAAAGTGCCTTGCTAACAATCAGCGGCATCAGCGAAGCTACCGTATTGGTAAAGGAAAGGGAAGGAAACAAGTATTTATGCGCCTGTTATGTGACGGACAATGAATATAGCGTGGAATTCATAAAGGAAAAATTAAAGAAATTCTTACCCGGTTTTATGATCCCGTCCTACTTTATAAGAGTGGAGAAAATGCCCCTGAATATCAACGGCAAGATTGATAAAAAGAAGCTTATGGAGATAGGCGGGGACATCAGCACGGCAGTAGAATATGAGCTCCCCAGAAACACCATGGAGGAAAAGCTGGTCGAGATATGGAAGGACATCCTTGGCCTGGATAAGGTGGGCATTAACGACAACTTCTTTGAAATAGGGGGCCATTCCTTAAATGCAGCCATATTAACCGGCAGAATTCATAAGGCACTGAATGTCCGTGTATCCATTAAGGATTTGTTCAGGGCTGAAACCATCAAAGTACTGGGTGCATATATCCAGGAAAATGATAAAGTAGCCTACCGGGAAATAGAAAAGATAGAGAAAAGAGAATACTACCCCGTTTCAGCTGCACAGAAACGGATGTATACGTCGCAGCAAAAGGAGAACGGAACTGCCTACAATATGTCAAAAGCCATAGAGGTTTTAGGCGAATTGGACGTAAACAAGCTGGAAAAGACGATGAAGCAGCTCATAGAGCGGCACGAGTCCTTAAGGACAAGCTTTGACATTGCCGACCAGGAGATCGTACAAAGAGTTCATGAAGCTGAAGAAGTAGATTCCAGTGTTGAAACCATCATAGTAAACAATGAGCAGGAAGTCCCGCAAAAAATAGAAGGCTTCATCCGGCTCTTTGACTTAGAAACTGCACCGTTAATGCGGGTAGGTGTAATAAAGTTGGAAGACCGGAGAAATATCATCGTATTCGACATCCATCACATTATTGCAGATGGTATTTCGGTGTCTATACTGACCAAAGAATTCAGCGCATTATACACTGACAGGGAGTTGGAGGATCTCAAAGTCCAGTATAAGGATTATTCCTCCTGGCAGTTAAAAAAGCTGGAGAGCATTGAGATCAAAAAACAAGAGGATTTCTGGCTCAAGGAGTTCAGTGGTAAGCTGCCCAAAGCCAAGCTGCCTACCGATTATCCAAGTCCCGCCAAACGGGATTTCAGGGGAGACACGGTAACCTTCAAACTGGACAGGGAGATTACGGAGAAGCTGAAAAAGATTGGACAGAAAATCAGTGCCACATTGTATATGATTCTGCTGGCTGAATTGAATATTTTATTGTCGAAGTATTGCCAGGAGGAAGACATCGTCGTGGGGACACCCATTGCCGGAAGGACCCACAGAGATCTGGAAAATGTCATCGGGATGTTTGTGAATACACTGGCCATAAGAAGCAATGTAAATAAGGAACTGAGCTTCGAAGAATACCTGGAGGCTGTAAAAGAAAAGACCCTGCTTGCCTTTGACAACCAGGAGTACCAGTTTGAAGAATTGGTTCAAAAGGTAGCTGCCAATAGTGATATAAGTAAAAACCCATTATTTGATGTTATGTTTGCGGTTCAAAATGTAACCGAGGAACAAATTGAAATGGGGACATTAACTGTCCGTTCCTATCCCTTCGCCGAAAAGACAGAAAAGTTCAATTTGACCATAGAGTGCTGGGAAAGGGATGAAGGATTAACCGTGAATGTGAGCTATGCAACCTCCCTGTATAAACGGGAAACCATAGAAAAAATCATTGAATACTACCGGTACATCATCACTTTAACATCAGGTGATACAGGTATCACTATTGAAAATATCAACCTGATTACAAAGGATGAGCTGGCGAACTTTTATCGGAACTCAGATTTGAACGACTTAAACAAAGAAGATTTGGAGTTTACTTTTTAACAGTGTACTGATAGAAAATTTGGAGAAGGCGAGATTTATATGGAGAATAAAGATTTTGAGTTGATTAATCTATCTAAAAATCATTGGGATCAAATCATAGGAAACGAGTACGAGAATATTGTTTTTGCAAAAGGGCCGAAAGACCATGAAAATAATAGAAAGGCCATAAAAGCAGACCTGGACGGAAAGGCTTCCGGCAGGATTAAAGAGATAACTAAAGATAACAGCATCATGGTGTATGTCTTTATGTTGGCTGTATACAAGATAGCCCTGTCCAGGATGTTTTCCGGAGTGCAGTTTGCAATCGGTATTCCCCAGTATATCAAAGACAAAAGCATCCCTGCCAATAACAAGTTTTTGCTGTCGCCCAACATCCCGCATAAAGGGAAAAGCTTTAAAGAAGTCCTTGTAAATGAAAAGGATGCCCTTTTAAGTGAGTATAAGTACGAGTTTTACCCCCTGGAGCAGATGTACACCGCTAATAACACCTATGAAAAAATTAATGTGTATTGTGTCATGGAAAACCTGCACAGTAATCTTCAAATAGAAGATATCCTGCATTTATCCAATAACGATATCACCTTGATTGTTAAAAACAACAAGGATTCTATCGATTTGACATTTAAAGGGGCGGATGATATAGAGGATGCCCAGGTGGATATCCTGAAAAATATTTTTATAAACATACTGCAGCATGTGATTGAAGACTTAAATGTGAAGGTGGAAGAAGTTGATATTATAAGTAAAGAGGAAATGGACAGGCTGCTCGTTGATTTTAACAATACCGATACCGAATACCCGAAAGACAAATCCATCAGTGAGCTGTTCGAAATGCAGGTGGAAAAAACTCCGGACCATACAGCTCTGATTTTCAGAGGCGAGAAGCTGACGTACCGGGAGATGAATGAGCGGGCTAATACAGTCGCCGCTTTGCTGAAGGAAAGAAATGTAAAGCTTGGCGATGTCGTTGGGTTGATGGTGGAACGATCCTTTGAGATGATTGTGGGGATCATGGCCATATTAAAGGCCGGGGGTGCCTATGTGCCCATCGATCACGAATATCCGGAGGATAGGATCAACTACATACTGGAGGATTCAAATCTAAAAATATTATTGGGACAGGGCAAGCTGTTAAACAAGGTTAATTTAAACTGTGAAGTAATCGATTTTGACGAACCGGGATTGCCCCAATCCAAGCCTGGGAACCTCCATACAGCCTTTAAAGGTGGAGAACTGGCTTATATCATTTATACCTCGGGATCAACCGGGAAACCCAAAGGGACGTTGATAAAGCAATACAGTGTAACTAGGGTGGTAAAGAACACCAATTACATCCATATAGACAAAAATGATGTCCTATTGGGGCTGTCAAGCTATGTATTCGACGGGTCGGTTTTTGATATTTGCGGCACCTTACTCAACGGAGCCGCTCTCGTGATACCGGAAAAGGAAAGCATTTTGGATATAGAGAAGCTGGGGGCTCTCATCGAGAAAGAAAAAATAAGCGTATTTTTCACAACGACGGCGTTGTTCAATTCTTTGGTGGATATCAGTATAAAATCCCTGCAAAACATCCGGAAGGTATTATTCGGGGGAGAGCGGGTATCCCTTCGGCATACCAAAAAGGCGCTGGAGGCCCTGGGTTCCGGGAAGATTATCCATGTTTACGGCCCTACTGAAAGTACGGTTTATGCCACCTATTATCCCGTGGACCATATCAGGGAAGAGGATTTGACGGTTCCCATAGGGAAGCCGTTATCCAATACAAAGCTGTATGTCGTGGGTGAAAATAATAAGCTGCAGCCTGTCGGTGTACAGGGAGAGCTGTGCATTGCAGGAGATGGCCTGGCGGTAGGCTACTTGAACAGAAAAGATTTGACAGAAGAAAAGTTTGTAAAAAATCCCTTTGAAGCCGGCAGTATCATGTACCGGACCGGGGATTTGGTTAAGTGGCTGCCGGATGGAGACATAGAATTTATCGATAGAATTGACCAGCAGGTCAAGATAAGGGGCTTCAGAATAGAGTTGGGCGAGATTGAAAGCGCCCTGCTGGCCATTGATGGGATCAGGGAAGCAATGGTGCTGGTCAAGGTACGGGAAGACAACAAATATCTGTGCGCCTATTATGTGGCGGAGAACGAGTACAGTGAGGGATTCATCAGGGATGAATTGAAAAAATCCTTGCCCGGTTTTATGATCCCATCCTCTTTCATAAGAGTTGAAAAAATGCCCCTGACCATCAACGGCAAGATCGATAAGAAGAAGCTGGTGGAGATAGAAGAGGATACAGGCAAAGCGTTAGAATACGAGGTACCCAGAAATGCAGTTGAGGCGCAGTTGGCGGATATATGGCAGGATGTCCTGGGCCGGGACAGGGTAGGCATCAACGATAACTTCTTTGAAATCGGTGGGCATTCGTTAAATGCTATCAAGGTGGTCGGCCGGATCCATAAGGAACTGAATACCGAAGTTCCGCTGAATGTGTTTTTCAACATTGAGAGTATCAAGGAGCTGGCGGAATATCTGGCTTCAGTCAACAAAAAAGAGTATAGAGGCATTAAAAAGATAGAAGAAAAGGAATATTACGAAGTATCGTCGGCGCAAAAGAGAATCTACCTGGTGCAGGAGCTGGAACCGGACAGCAACACCTATAATATTACAGAAGCCATGGAAGTGACAGGAAAGCTGGATTTGCCAAGGCTGGCCGAAGGACTGAAAAAACTAATTGAAAAGCAGGAAATACTGAGGACAAGTTTTCATGTGATTGATGGTGCCATTACACAAAAAATTCATTCCTTTGATGAGATCGACTTCCAGATAGAAGAGATACCCATATCTGAAGAAAAAGACATCAATCAAAAGGTGAAGGAATTTGCAAGGCCCTTTGATTTGAAAAAGGCCCCGTTATTAAGGGCGGGAGTGATATCATTGGAAGAAGAACGGCATATCCTCCTGTTCGATATCCACCACATTATAGCGGATGGTACATCTATCGCAATTATGCTGAATCAACTGGCCGATTATGACAAAAACGGGGAGTTTGCCGCAAGTGACATACAATATAAAGACTATGTATCATGGCAGAACAAGTTTGCCCAAACAGACGAAATGAAGGCCCAGGAGAAGTACTGGTTGGATGTATTCAAGGGTGAAATCCCGGTGATGGAAATGCCTGTGGACTACAAAAGGCCTAATATCCGGAGCTTCGACGGGGACACGGTGGTATTCAAAATAAGCAGCCAGACCACAGGCAGACTTAAAAAAATTGCGAAGGAAAGCGGCGCAACATTATACATGGTACTCCTTGCCGCATATACAATCTTGTTGTCGAAATACACCGGCAAGGAAGACATTATCGTTGGTTCACCGTCTGCGGGAAGAAACAACAGCGATTTGCAGGACATGGTGGGTATGTTCGTAAATACCATTGCCATGAGGAATCATCCCAGGGCGGAGAAGACCTTTAAGGCCTACTTGAAGGAAGTTAAGGAAAACACATTAAAGGCCTTTGAAAATCAAGACTACCAGTTTGATGAACTGGTGGATGCGCTGGGGATCACAAGGGATGCCAGCAAGAATTCTCTCTTTGATACCATGCTTGTGCTTCAAAATATCGATGAAATTAAATTTGAGTTTGGAGACTTGAAACTGCAAGGCTTCCTATACAAAAATGATATTTCAAAATTCGATTTGGTGCTGAACCTGACGGAAGAAAAGGATGAAATCAGGTGTGACCTGGAGTATTGTACAAAGCTGTTCAAGCGGACAACCATCGAAAGATTTGTCAACTGCTTTAATAATCTTTTGGACTGTATCTCAGACAGCACCGACCTGCCCTTGGGGGATATCAGTATCCTCTCACGGGAGGAAAAGGATATGCTGGTTTACCAGTTCAACAATACGAAGGTCCCTTACCCTGAAAACAAGGGCATTCACCAGTTGTTTGAGGATCAGGTTATAAAAACACCCGACAATATTGCGGTTGTTTATGAGGAGAATATACTTACGTACAAACAGCTGAATGAGGCGTCCAATCAATTGGCGCGGGTATTGCGGGAAAAGGGCGTTACCCGGAATACCATTGTGGGTATCCTCATCAACCGCTCTGTAGAGATGGTCATAGGGATCATGGCCATACTAAAGGCGGGAAGCGCGTATCTGCCCATCGACCCGGAATATCCGGAAGACCGCATTCAATATATCCTTGATGACAGCAAGGTAAGCATCCTCCTAACTCAGGGGGAGATAAAGAAGGAGTTTATCAAGGGTAAGGAAATTGTAAATATTTTGGATGATGGCGTATATGACAGAAGTAATGAAAACCTGGAAAATATCAATTTGGTGAATGACCTGGCCTATGTCATATATACCTCGGGCTCTACGGGAAAACCCAAGGGTGTTATGGTGGAGCATAAGGGAATCGCCAATTTAAAGGTCTATTTCGAAAAGGAATACGGGATAAGCGGAGAAGACAGCATCATCCAGTTTGCAAGCTGTTCCTTCGATGCAGCGGTCTGGGAGCTGAACATGGCGCTACAAACCGGGGCCAGCTCGTATATTGTTCCCCGGAGTGTCATTGATGATTTAAACAGGTTTGAAGAATTCTTGAATACCAATAAAATAACTGTGGCTACCTTACCTCCTGTCTATGCTTCCAATATAAGAGTCGAGAAAATCAAGACCATGAGGCTCTTAATCACTGCAGGGTCGGAAGCAAACTTTGATTTGGTCGGTAAGTGGAATAAGAAGGTGAAGTATGTCAACGCCTATGGCCCGACGGAAACGACGGTATGTGCGTCGGCCTGGATAGACGATGGAGCTGACTATTCCGCCCGGTTGGTTCCAATAGGAAAACCCATATATAATACGCAAATATACATCATGGACAGGAGTGGAAAGCCACAGCCTGTGGGGGTGAACGGAGAATTGTGTGTCGGCGGCGTGGGATTGGCACGGGGGTATATAAACATGCCGGAGCTGACGAAGGAAAAATTCATTTCCAATCCGTTGAATGAGGAAGAGTTCATATATAGAACCGGGGACATAGCCAGATGGCTACCAGATGGAAATATAGAGTTTTTGGGAAGAGTGGACAATCAGGTAAAAATCAGAGGCTACAGGGTAGAACTGGAAGAAGTTGAAAGACAGATGCTGTTGAATAAGAACGTCAAAGAGGCAGTAGCGCTTGCGAAGAAGGACAGTAACGACCAGTACTTTATTTCCTGCTATTATGTGGCGGATAAGGAAATAGCGCCTTCAGAGCTGAGGATGTTCCTGTTAAAAGAACTTCCCGAGTATATGGTGCCGTCCCGGTATATGCAGTTGAAGTCAATACCGAAAAACCAGAGTGGCAAGCCGGATAAAAGGCCTCTGATGCAATTGTCGGGAGAACCGGTAAGCGAGGAAAAATATGAAGGCTCGACCAATGAATATGAAGAACTCCTCATAGGCATCTGGCATGAAATTTTTGAGCGTGACGGGATAGGCATCAACGATGATTTCTTTAGTCTAGGGGGCGACTCTATCAAGGCGATAAAAGCTTTATATTTGTTGAATGATAAAAATATGACATTAAAGATGGGGGATATTTTTAAGTACAGGACCATCAAAAAACTGGCTGAAATCATGGCGCCCATGGGTAATAAACCCGTGCAGGGCGATACATTTGGCAAGTTCAAGATCACACCGATACAACAATGGTTTTTTGACTCCCATAAGATTCATCCGGAGCATTTTCACCAGGCCATTCTTTTGAAGAGCAATGAAAGCCTGAATGTAGAAGCACTGCGTGATATTTTGACCGAAATTCAAAAGTACCATGACGCATTACGGGTCCGCTATACCCTTGACGGTGATGAGATGGTGGGGGAGGTGCTGGATTCGAATTATCCCTTGAATTATCAGGTCATCTGTATCGAAGATATGGTGAAGGATAAGGAAACAGTTAATAAGAAAATCATCGAACTGCAGGAGTCGGTGAACTTTAAAACTGGACCGTTGATGAATACCCTCGTATTTAAAACAAAGGAAAGGGATTATGTCTACATTCTTATTCATCACCTGGCGGTAGACACAGTCTCCTGGGGGATATTAATCAATGATATCCAAAACCTATATCGGCAATTTTTGAACAAGCAGCCCTATAAGTTTGCCCGTAAAACTACGTCTATCAAAGAGTGGTCGGAGAGAATCCACCAATACAGCAACAGTAAGAAGTTTTTGGAGGAAATGAGATACTGGAAGGACATCCAGAAGAAAGCTGTCCAGAGCATTCCCTTTGACTTTGCCCATGATACCAATACCGTCAGGGATAGCAAAACTTGTAAGATTGTTCTTGGTAAAGAAGAGACGGAAATTCTGCTGAAGAAAATTTCCAATCAGTATAAGGCAAGTATCGTAGACATCCTGTTATCAAGTCTGTCCTCCGCTTTATACCATTGGACCGGGAACAGGGAAAATGCAGTCATTTTTGAGGGACACGGCCGGGAAGACCTGTTTGACAACATAAGCCTTCAAAGGACGGTGGGTTGGTTTACGTCCATATATCCCATTGTTTTGGAAGCGCCGGAATCCGGTGGACTGATAGAGTGCCTGGACAAGACCATGCTGGTGAGGAATTCCATTCCCAATAACGGAGTAGGATATAGCATTCTGCGGTATTTGACAGATGAGGAAAACAAGGAATACATGGACTGGAGTCTCACACCTCAGGTGGGGTTCAACTATCTTGGGGTCACGGATATGGAAAACAGGAAGGGCTTGCTGGAAGTTGTAGACAGTGAGTATGGAAGTAGTGCCAGCTATGACAGTGAAAGGCATTTTGAACTGGAACTTAACAGTTATATTAGCAATGAGGAATTGAAAATATTATTGACCTACAATTCAAAAGCATACAAGCCAGAGACTATAAATCGTCTCATCCATAGTTACAAGGAAAAGCTGCAGGCATATGCCCGAATGAATAGTGAGCAAATAGAGAAGGACAGCTTTAAGAACAACCTGAAGTATTTCATGGATAACTATAACGCTCCGGGGATCATTGTCGGTGTAAAATCTCCGGACGGAGATACGTATATTGCAAGCGAGGGACAGTCGGATATTTTCAACAAAATCAATATGAGCAGTACCGTTAACTTTAAGATCGGAAGCTTAACCAAAACCTTCGTATCAACCATAGTATTGCAATTGGTGGAGGAAGGGCTGATAGCTCTTGAGGCTTCCCTCATGGAGTATATCCCCGAGCTGCTGGAAAAGTATCCCCTGGAGAATTTCCGCAAGATCACGGTAAAAAGGCTGTTGAACCATACAAGCGGTATCAAAGACTATATAAAAAATCCTGCTTTTATCAAGAAACTGGCATTTAACAGCAAAAAGGTATGGCGGAAGGAAGAAATGGCGAACTATGGCCTGTCCATGTACTTCGATCCTGAACCCACGGACAGGATATGGGTATATTCCAGTACCGGGTATATCCTGCTGGGGTTGATCATTGAAAGAGTAACCGGGTTAAGTCTTGAAGAGAATATCCAGACCAGAATATGCAATCCGCTGGGGCTTACACACACCAAGCTGGTGAACAGGCTCGACAGCCTGGACAATTTCAGCCACTGCTATACCAATGAACACAAGCCTTCGGGGAATCTATTACAAACTGTGGTTTCATTCCTTGTCAGGATAGGCAGCAAGCTTGGCCTTGTACATACCAGAAGGGACCTGACTAACAGATACCTGACCGTGGGCTGGGCGGCAGGAGGAATGATTTCAAACGCTAGGGAGCTGTTGAAATGGCTGGATGCATTCGTAGAAGGAAGCCTGTTGAAGGACAAAAAGCTGATTCATGATTACATTGATATCTCCATGCACTATCCGGAGAATTATGATGTAAAGATGGGGTTGGGCATATTTCATGTCAACGGTATGAGCGGGCATGAGGGACACGGAGTAGGATTCCAGAATGTGATTTATAAATATAACGGGTACGGCATTGTTATTCACCTGAACCAGGAAGCCGTCGACAGGAACAATATCATCAGTGAGCCGCACCAGATCGTTAGTCAACTGATAAAGCTATTGAGATAATTTTTGTATAAAAGGGGAAGGAATTTTCATGCGATTGTTTTGTGTGCCATATGCCGGAGGGTCAAAGGGGGCTTACTTGAAGTGGAGCCAATATATAAATCCGGCGATAGAAATAGATGCCGTAGAATTCAAAGGAAGAGGGGGAAGGTTCGGGGAACCCTTTTATAACAGCTTCGGAGAGGCTGTAGAGGATATCTATTCTTACATAAAAAATAAAATTGAGAATGAGGAGTATGCAATATACGGGCACAGCATGGGGGCGATATTGGCATATGAGCTATACTATAGAATTGTTGCAGACGGCAGGAGAAAGCCACGGCATATCTTCTTTTCAGGCAGGCATTCACCTAATGTACGAAGCTATATGTACGTAAGCCACAAAATGCCTGATGCTGAATTTATGGACAGGATACTGGCCTTGGGCGGGATTCCTGATGATGTGTCGCAGAGTAAGGAAGTACTGAAGTTCTTTTTACCAATTCTGAAAAATGATATCAGAATTTTAGAAAACTACATTTATATAGGCAGAAATGAAAAAATCCAGTGTAACATATCCGTTCTTAACGGTACGGAAGACAGGATTGACCCTTGCCGCAAGGTTACCTGGAGCGATTTGTGCGATAAGGAATGCAAACTTTATGATTTTCACGGAAACCACTTTTTTATTAGCAGTTACCTAGAGGATATAGCAAAAATCATTGAAAGCGCATTACTTAAATAGTATTGATTTGGGGGTGAAAAAATGCAAGCATTATCGGATAAAAGATGTGCGTTCCTTTTCCAGGGGGTTGGAGATGAATACCAGGAGTTTTCACATTTACTCGATGAAAAACAAAAAGAATCATTAAATAGCTATTGTTCCCGGGCTAATAAGGAAATCGGTCTGGATTTGTGGAACTATCTGTTTCATTCCGCAGCAACGAAACATGACAAGATGTTCAATGACTGGATAGCTATCTATACCTGCGACTGCATTGCTTACAATACCTACATTGAACTGGGCATAAGGCCTGAGTTATTGCTCGGGTACAGTATGGGTCTGATTACCGAAATGACCTGCGCAAAATCCATTTCTTATGAAACGGGTTTGCAGATGTTGCTGACTATTTACGAATATCCCAAATTGGCTGCCAGGAAGGGAGAAGGGATGGGGGCTATCGTTGGCAAGACTTACAGGCAGGTAGATGAAATCATTCACAAAAACAACCTGCAGAGCCATGTGATGATAGCCAGCGAAAATAATGGTGAGTGCATCGTTATCTCGGGACTCAAGAGCGGCATCAGTCAAGTGCTGAAGGTGGCGGAAAATGAAGGGGCTATCAAGGTTATGGAGATAAATTCGCCGTACGCATTTCATTCTCCCTTCGCGGCCAACGGCATTGAAAGGTTTGCAGACCTGATGGAAAAGCTGCAGGTTCTTGACAGTACCACGCCCATCATGTCGGCTTTTAACCAGGATATCCTCCAACATACGCTTGAGTTAAAGAAAGAACTTGTAAAAAACATGACAAGTCCAATGCAGTGGAAAGACGGGATATTGAAATTAAGTGATTTGGGAATAGACACTTTTATTGAGGTTAGCTTGGGCGATTCCATCACTAAAATGTCCAGGATAATCAGTATAGACAATGATTTTTTAACCTATAAAAAAATTTCAAGACTAAAGACAAGCCAGTGTTAAAAGACGGTAATCGAACTCAAAAAATTTTGAAATAATAAGGGGTGTATATTTATGGAAGAAATCAAAGTAAGGGTAAGAGGGTTTTTAAGCAGATTTTTCAAGAAGCATGAATTGGAAGACAGCGAGGATATCTTTTCCCTTGGGTTTGTAAATTCACTTTTTGCGATGCAGTTGGTTATGTTTATCGAAAAGGAATTTAGCATCCGGATTGAAAACAATGATCTAGACTTACAGAACTTCAGATCAATCAATTCCATTGCGGAGCTTATATCATCCAAGAAGAGTGCCTAAAATTTAAAGTAAAGAAAGCGGGGAAGGGTTTTAATGAAGATTGAATTGACGCCTGAACAATTAAAATTACAGGAACAGTTCCAAAAATTCGTAGACAAGGAAGTTGCTCCAATGGCAGAGCAGAACGATAGAGAAGAAAGAGTGCCGGAAGATTTGATAAAAAAAATAGCTGATCAGGGTTATCTCGGTTCCATGCTGCCGGTAGAGTATGGTGGCAAAGGGTGGGATATGATTACCATAGGCTTGCTGAATGAAGAGTTTGGCAGGGGATGTTCATCGGCCAGAAGCCTGTTAACGGTTCATGGAATGGCGGCTCTCGGAATTGAAAGATGGGGAACGCCGGAACAGAGAAACTACTGGCTTCCCAAAATGGCCTCAGGCGAAATTATCGGTGCTTTTGCCCTGACAGAGCCCAATGTGGGCAGCGATGCCAAAAGTGTTGAGACTACCGCTGTTCTTGAGGATGATTACTTTATATTGAACGGTCAGAAAAAGTGGATTACCATGGGACAGATAGCGAATATATTTTTACTGTTTGCAAAATGTGAGGGTAAGCCCACTGCATTTATCGTAGAAAAATGCAGTCCCGGATTTTCATTTAAGCCCATCAATGGATTGATCGGGGCAAGAGCATCCATGCTGGCGGAGCTGAAGCTGGAAAACTGCCGGATTCCCAAGGGAAATCTGGTAGGAAGTGTAGGAACGGGATTGTCTCACGTTGCATTGTCCTGTTTGAACTATGGCCGGTATACTATTGCTTTCGGTTGTGTGGGACTGGGACAGGCCTGCCTGAAAAAGAGTGTTCAATATACACGGAAAAGAAGGCAATTCGGAGCCCCTCTCAGGGAAAACCAGCTGATTCAAAAAATGATAACCGAGATGGTGGTCAATATTAAAGCGGCGAGGCAATTATGCTATCATGCAGGTTATTTAAAGGATACAGGCGACCCGGATTATATCATGGCCACCTGGATAGCCAAGTATTTTGCTTCGAAAATGATTAACCAGGTTGCCGGTGATGCGGTACAGATTCATGGGGCCAATGGTTTCAGTCGTGAATATGATGTTGAGCGATATTTCCGTGATTCAAAAATTAACGAGGTTATTGAAGGTACTACACAAATGCATGAAATACTGATTGCAATGAACGCTTTTAGAAATATTTAGACTCAGCACTCAAAGAAACAGAATTTACGAATTAAAGGGGTAGGTATACATGAGTAAAAAAAATAATGCTAATGATAGGTTGTGGTCCATAAATTTCTTTTTGCTTTGGCAAGGCCAGTTAGTGTCGGCATTGGGGGATATTATATATGAGCTGGCCATGGGATTCTGGATATTGTACCAAACAGGGTCGACGGGGCTGATGGGTACCCTGATGGCCGCTACTGTCATACCGAGAGTGGTTATATCCCCATTTGCGGGGGTTATCATTGACCGGACCGACAGAAGAAGGATGTTAATTTTAATGGATATTATCCGGGGGGCATGTATTGTGCTTGTAGGAATTGCGGCGCTTACAGGGGTTGCACAGGTTTGGATGGTTTTTGCCGCCGGTGTTATTATTGGCATATGTGCAGCGTTTTTCAACCCGGCTGTCAGTTCGTCTATACCGGATATTGTACCGACTTCCAAACTTGTACAGGGCAATGCGTATTTCAGCATGATACGTGCAGGCTCAGGGATTATAGGGAATTCCGGCGGGGGATTGCTTTATCAGATATTGGGAGCTCCGGTCTTATTTTTGTGCAATGGCATATCCTACTTATATGCCGGATTTACAGAGCTTTTTGTAAAAATACCGAAAACAGAAAAACAAGGCCAGCAGTATCATTTTTGGACAGATATGAGGGAAGGCCTCGGATTTATTTGGGGATTCAAGGGACTCAGGGATTTGATTGTTGTCGCCGGCTTTTTGAATTTTTGTGCAAACATGGGTCTGGTGCTTTTTTTACCGTTATTTCAAAGGACCAAAGGTCTTGGGGAAACCAAGTATGGTATAGCGATGGCGCTTCTGACGGTAGGAATGCTGGTGGGAATGATTTTGACCTCTGCTGTTAATATTCGGCCTAAAGATAGGCTGAAGGTTTTCATCGGTTGCGGTATCCTATCCAGTGTTTTGTTTGGCGTTTCGGTGTTTATGAACAATTTTGTTTTTTTAGCTTTGCTGCTGTTCGTTTCGGGTACTTTTAACGCCGTTCTGAACGTGCTCGTTGAAGCAACGGTACAGCTTACGGTTCGGCAAGACATGCGCGGAAAGGTATCTTCCATCATGGGAACGGTACTTATGGGATTATCCCCGATTGCGATGATGGTCGGCGGATTGTTGGGGGAATTTTTCCCGCTGCGATATATTATAGCAGGGGGCTTTGCAGCAACCATTCTCATATTCATTATTTTTTGCTTCATGGATTCTTTCAAGAAATTCATAAAATATGATCCGGAAATGCAAAAAATTGAGAGTATTATGTAAGACTAAACCTGCATATAAAAGTCAAGGGTAAAATTTGAAAAAGTAACCACCGGATATTCCGGTAGTGTGGAAGCCATCGTTTACTCATTGCCAATCCAATTTGCTTGGTGACACGAACACTCTGGTGTGCCAGTGGTTCAATCTGATTGAAAGGAGAGAGGGTCAGATCCAATACTCCTCTTATTGTAGCTGAGGTAAGAGATGGAAGGAAACATAACTGGATGTTATGTTTGGATCCAAATATATAGTAGCAAAGGAGAGATGAAAAATGAAATTGATAGGAATCGTCGGTGCAGGGGTTATGGGAGTCGGGGTTGCGCACTGCTATGCATTAGCCGGCTACAGGGTGGTCCTTGTGGATATTACAGAGGAAATTCTGGAACATGCAAAAGAGGCCATATACAATAATGTCCGGTTCCAGGCCTTTTTTAATAAGGATTTGGCAGTGGCGGACCCTAACGAAGTTCTGGCACGGATTTGCTTTACAACCGATTATGCTTTGCTGAAAGATACGGACTATATTATTGAGAATGTGCCGGAAAAGTGGGAAATAAAAAAGGAAGTGTATTTAAAGCTGGATAAAATTTGTCCCGAGCATTGCATATTTGCAGTTAATACATCCTGTATTTCAATCACCAAAATCGCTTCCCTCACCAAACGACCGATGAAGGTAATCGGTTCCCATTATATGAATCCTGTGCCCTTAAAGCCGGTGGTGGAAGTAATTCGCGGGTATCATACCAGTGACGAGACCATTGAAGAGACGAAAGCACTGCTTGCTACTTTAGATAAAGAAGCAATTGTTGTCAATGATTTACCCGGTTTTGTTTCAAACCGTATTTCCCATCTCATGATGAACGAAGCGGCTTATGTAGTTCAGGATCAGGTTGCATCCTCAAAGGATGTGGATGAGATTTTCAAAAAGTGTTTCGGGCACAAGATAGGACCCCTGGAAACAGCCGATTTAATAGGCCTGGATACAGTGGTGAATTCTCTGGACACCTTGTACGAAAGCTACCAGGACCCCAAATTCCGTTGCTGTCCACTGCTGAGAAAAATGACAGAAGCAGGGCTTTACGGCAAGAAATCGGGACAGGGGTTTTATTCGTACCTGTAAGGCATGGGAAGTTCAAAAGGGGAGGAACTGAAAATGGAAAAAGCGAAGGATGAGAGAAAAATAAAGTGTATTGTCTGGGATCTGGATAATACAGTGTGGAATGGGGTTCTTTTAGAAGGAGATACCCTTACTTTAAGGGAAGGCGTGGCAGAGGTTATCAGAACCTTGGATGAGCGGGGAATTCTCCAGTCTATTGCCAGTAAGAACGAATATGATGCAGCGATGACGCAGTTAAAGAAATTCGGAATTGACGAGTATTTCATTTACCATGAAATCAATTGGGGTCCTAAGTCGAACTCGATAAAAAACATCGCAAAATCTATCAATATTGGTATTGATACCTTGGCATTCGTCGATGACCAGCAGTTCGAACTGGAGGAAGTTCAATATTCAGTGCCAGAAATTCTCTGTATCCATGCGGATAAAGTCAGGGAGATGCTTACTATGCCTGAATTAAATCCCCGTTTTATAACTTCCGATTCAAAGCTCAGAAGACAGATGTATATGAGCGATATCCGCAGGAATAATATAGAACAGGCTTTTGAGGGCACGCAGGACGAATTTCTGTCGACTTTAAATATGAATTTCACTATTTCAAAAGTAGGAGATGATGACTTAAAGCGTGCCGAGGAATTGACGGTGCGGACCCATCAATTGAACGCGACAGGCTATACTTACTCGTATGAAGAGTTAGACTTTTTCAGAAAATCGAAAGACCACCTGCTTCTAATTGCCGGTCTTGAGGATAAATACGGGACCTACGGGAAAATAGGGCTGTGCCTTCTGGAATGCACCAGAGACTCGTGGACGCTAAAATTATTACTCATGTCCTGCCGTGTAATGTCAAGGGGCGTAGGGGCGGTAATGATCAACCTGATTATTAGAATGGCTAAAGAAGCAAATGTCAGGTTATTTGCCGAGTTTTTACCGACGAACCGTAATCGGACCATGTATGTAACTTATAAGTTTGCGGGATTTAAGGAGGTAGGCAATAACAACGGTATAAACATTCTTGAAAATGGTCTTTCCTATATCCCGCCTCTGCCGGACTATATCAAGCTGAATGTAGAATTATAATATGATATAACAGTGAAAGATTCCATTATTCATTAAACGGGGGCATATTACATACTTGGTTTAAAAAAATATTGTATGCTACAATCGGATTTTTTATAACCATTTTTACTGGATAACCATGGTTATTGAGGAAAACGGCACATTTATCGTAAAACATTGGGTGTTTTACAATAAATGTGTCAGATATAATTTATGCACCCCGGTTTGTATATTAATACTTAGAAGGTGAGCGTATGAGTGATATAGTTAAAGTTGCAAGTATTCAAATGGACTGTCAGAGTGGCAAGGTAAAAGAAAATCTTGACAAGGCTGAAAGTATGCTGAAAAAAGCCAGAGAAAGAGGCGCAATCCTTTCAGTTTTACCTGAATTGTTCAATGTAGGTTACCAATTGGATATCATCAAGGACCTCGAATATAGTTTCAATGAAACCACCAATCAAATTTCCAAAATATCTAAAGAACTTGGCATGTATATTGCTGCGGGTGTCCTTGAAAAATGCGGTAACAATTATTACAATTCAATGTTGGTTTATAACAATCACGGGAAATTAATTGAAGTCTATAGAAAAATAAACTTGTTTTCCTTAAGCAATGAGAAAGATGTGTTCTTACCGGGAAATGAAATAAAAATGTTTCAGATTAATGACTTCAAATTTGGTGTTCTTATATGCTATGATCTTCGGTTTCCTGAGTTAAGCAGAAAATATTTAGAGGAAGGTTGCTCGGCCTTATTGATATCATCAGCGTTTCCGTCTCCACGGCTTGAACACTGGAATATACTTTTGAAAGCACGGGCAATTGAGAACCAGGTATATGTGATTGCTTCCAACAGAGTAGGAATGGATGGCAGCCTACGGTTTGTCGGGAACAGTTGTATTATTGACCCTTGGGGAGAAGTCTTGATGAAAAGGAATGAAGAGGAAGAGGATGTTTTGGTGTATGGTATTTGTAAGAATGAAGTTGATAAGGTTAGAAGCCTTATTCCTTGTTCCAAGGATAAATTATGGATGGACTCGGTTCTGAAATAAGCTTTTCAGTATTAATTTATTAAATTTATGGCGTATTTAAAAATAGCCATCAAAAAAACTGGAACTGTCAAAAAAGCTAATATAAAGTTAACTTATAGTATTAATTAAAATATTAAATTTTTGATTTATTAAACCGATGTGGATAGAATTGCATGGATTTAGGGTCAGACAGAACCTTCATCAATTCTTTTTTGTCATTCATCAGCAGTTTCCCTAAGGCATAATCTCTCAGTCCCAATTATTTATCAATTCTGGTTATTTTCAATTCGACAGGGGCAGGGATTTATTTTGTTTCTTTCCAATTATAAGCTGCAACGGTTCTTACGAAGCACTCTTTAAAGCCCAGGCGTTTATATACTTGAATTCCGTCGGTTTCAGCACGCAGTGAAATTGTTTTAATGCCTTTTTGGCGCAGGTCGAGCAATGCCTTGTCAATTGTTGCTGTTGCAACTCCTTTTCGGCGGTATTCTTCCAGTGTTGCCACTATTTCCAATACAGATGTATCCTCATGTAAAATAGTCATACAGGAAGTAACGGCTTTTCCGTTTAGCATTCCGAGGTAAAAATATGTATTTCCAAGATTGAGAATATCGGTAAACTGTTCCAGCGTAACCAGCTCGCAACCGAAAAGAGCAGCATTGACAATATCAAGCCATATTCTTAAATGTTCTTCGGTAGATAAATGTTAAGGAAAGAGATTGCGGAATGTCCATGTCCTAAAATTAAATGTAAATATCACGCTAATTGTGAACTATGTATACAGCGGCATTCAAAAAGGAAATCACGACCGTATTGTGAAAGGGAGGCTAAAAAAGTTGAATAGTGTAAAAACAATATAAATTTGAACAATATTAACTTTGTGATTAACTTTATGGGGAATTATGGTATGAAAAGATTGAAAGCACTTACTTTTCGATATCCGTTACTTTTTTCAGTACTTATCCTGGCGTTGACTATGGTTATCACTGAAATTCCCTTAAATGCTCTTCTTGAGAAAATCTGCGGTTTGCAAACCTCCTATTATCTGTCGGTAACACTTGAGCAAGCCGTGTGTGCCGCATTGGTTGCCATTTATATTGCGCGCGCGGGTATTTTGCAGCACACAGGTATGCTAAAAGCCTAAAAACGCTCTGGCTTGTCTGGCGATTCTGGTGCTTGCGGTTGTAAACGGATTCTCCCTTTTTGATGGGAGTATGACTATTGATACTTCTAAACCCCTTGTTATTTTTGTGCTGATTGCCTGTCTACAGGATTTTATGAAGAAATTCTTTGCAGGGGATTAATTCTTTCAGCCTGTATGAAAAAGTGGGGAAAAACGCAAAAGGGCATTTATATGGCGGTGATACTTTCGAGCGTGATTTTCGGCTGTTTTTTCCATGTTATTAACTTGGCTATGGGTAGGGGAGCTCTGCTTGAAGTCGTCACACAGATGGTCTATGCCACCTTTTTCGGCGTGTTTGTTGCCGCTTGCTTTATATGCATTGGCTCGATCTGGCTGGCTATTATCACGCACGCCCTGTTTGTCATGATGGGGACTCTTGATGAAATCGCGGTGGGAAACAAATTTACCGGTCATGTGCTTAATTTGAACTATTCTTTGGAAAATGCGCTGACCACTATTCTGCTTACCTTGCATCTGTTCTTGTACAGCCTTTTTTTCTGCGAAAGGTTAGACCTGAGTTTTAAATAACAAATTCGTGTCTTCACACCAGTGTTTGAAAAAGAGAACAAACCATGGTGGAAAATGTTTATTTTACTAATCTTTTAGACAACCGATTATCAGTATGGAAATGCTTGTTATAAAGTCGATGGAAGGAAGTAGCAATATATGATATGATAACGGCAAACAGGAATTTGTCAAGTAGCTTTAGAACTACAGATTATTTATATTATCGGATGACAAGACATCGTATTTTAAGACATGACTCTCCGGGTCATGCTATTGTAAAATATTCCTTGAAAGGAGGGTGCCCTGTGAACTGGATACAATGCCTGTCGAAAGCGATTCGTTATATCGAAGAGCACTTAACCGACAATATTAACATAGACGAAATATCGAGCCAAGCTTATACGTCAAGTTCGCATTTCCAGCTTATTTTTCATGTGGTGATGGGCATGACCATCGGCGAGTACATCCGCAATAGGCGACTGAGTTTAGCCGCACAAGATTTATTACAACACCATAACAGCAAAATAATTGATATAGCCATGCGGTATCAATACGATACGCAAGAGAGCTTTTCCAAGGCATTTACACGGTTTCACGGCGTTCCGCCCTCGAAAGTGCAGCGGGGAAAGATTAAGCTGTTTCATCCGCTTTCCATTAACATTACCATTCAAGGAGGATTTGAAGTGTCACGTAAACTGATTGATGAGTTTTATTGGAGCGACATCGAAGGGCAAAAGGGCGAGAAACTGACGGATGCCGAGAAATACAAAAGGATTGTTAGCTGGGCGGCTAAAGCAAGGGGGCAAAATCCGGGTGTTTTTGATGCGTTGACCGAATGGGTGCTGGACGATTCCAAGTGGAGTGACGAAAAACTCGCCGAAAACGAGCAAATTTTAATGCAGGGCGTGTTTGCGCGGTTCAAAGAACAGAACGCACAGCTTCGGGCCTATTTGTCAGAATTAGAGCTGTCCGGGGTGGTTAATGCAGCGGTGTTCAAGGCGTTGGACAGATTTGACGATGAGTTGTCGGGCGTATCGCATGATGAGCGTCTGCGTGAGACGGTTGCCAAGGTGTTTGCTGATTTTTCTGCCATGCGGGAGCGCGGTATACGGGAGCAAATTGCAGGAAATAAAACAGGTCCTGCCGGCGTTAATTACGTAGATATATTTGGGTATATCAATTATTTGAAAGACTGCGATGCAGGGGTACAGTGGGCGTTGTTTATGCCTGATATGGCAGAGAGGCAGCAAAAGGGCTTCAAGGTGGACAGCTTTGAATACAAAAAAATGTCCGCAATGCGCTTTATCGGGAGGGAAGACGCTGACTTAGACAATATGGAGGTTCGCAAGAAACTTTTCCGCACTCTGGACGCCATGGATGAGCATAAATTGGACTTTGACTATGATGTTTTGTTTATGCACCATTACGGGCTATGCGTGGATGTTGGTCCGTGGCATGGTTTTTGGGGGCGGTTTATGAAGGCTGATACCCCTGTGCCGGAAGGATTTCTCTATTTCGACTTCGTACCGCATAAACCGCATAACGATGGCAAGGCTGGCCCGCCATTCTTTTCCCAGTTTGCGTATGTCACCTTCTCCGGCGATATGGACGCTATGCACAAACGCGAGGGATACGACAGCGATGCCATGTACGACGTCACCAGAAACATTATGCTTGGGCAAGGCATAAACATTCCGTACCCGGATAAATATTGGACTGCGGAAGTATTTCTTGATGGTTGCGACAAATACAGCACCGCTTATATGTTTAGCGCGGAGCTGTAAAGGGTGTATGACGCATTGCGCGTAGAAAAAAAGTATAGCGCGAGGTAATATTTTGATGACAAACAGGAATTTGTAATGCAGATTATTTATATTTTGAGGGGGGATAAAAATGCCGACTTTAAAAAAGATAAGAGACACAATGAAAAAGCAGAAAATCAATGGCGAGATTATGGAACAAATGGACTTTGAAGCTGACTGCAATAATCCGCATAATATTACTTCTCTGATTGACAAAATGGATAAGTTGCTGACAAGGGAGCAATGTCTTTCAATTATGGAAAAACAAGGCTGTTGCAAGGGAGGTCAGCGTGACAAGGACAGTAAGGCGTTTGCCTTGGAACACACGGAGAAACCTTTTTCTGAAAAACTTGCATTGATGTCAAGTATTCAATATATGATGTCGCCTTGTCTGAATGACGATGGTACATTTACGATTACATTTGGCGGCTATCAAAACGGTGTTCACACGGGTAAAACCACTTGTTCCTGTAGTTCGATTAAGAAATTGAAACAGCCTTTTTCTGTTTCTCCTACATACTGCGGTTGTTGTGCAGGACACTTTTTATATCACTATCAAAACGCTTTGGGAGTAAAGCTGAAATTGAAAGAAATCAATTCATCACCACTTAATACAAACGGTGAAAAGCCCTGCAAGTTTACCTTTCAAGTTCTCGATTGACTCGGCTATTACTAAGCATAATGCGAAGCTTTCAAAATCCAATTTTACGAGTATGTAGGCTTGCCCGTAATGAGCATAATCGGAAGTCAAACGGTATATATGGGTAAAATTATTAAAGTACTCAAAAACAAATTGATTACGCTTGGCGAGTAAAAACAATATAGAAATGATGTGCGTTATGCTAAAGATAGAGTGCCATACAGCACTTTAGACCAATTTATCTTTTGCAAGCATCAAAAAGGGTTTCAAGGCCGGAGCCCTGAAACCCTTGATTTTACTTGAGGCCTTACCGGTTACCGGTATCAGGGGACTCTTTCGTACTATCAGATAATTTGGAAACAGGTTATAAAATTATTTGCTATACACATCAAGGTCTAATATGTGCCATTCCATAGGTAAAATAATCGAAGCGACTTTCATGTAATGTCATCTAAAGATAGATTGCTGAACTTAATCGCTTTGACAATTGCCTGTGTACCGGTTGTGGCATTATACTTTTGAAATATGTTGTGTTTATGGTATTTGACAGAACTTATGCTTAATTTCATTTCCTTTGAAATAGCGTAATCTGTGAGGCCTTTAGCCATATGTTTTAAAATCTCTATCTGTTTATCGTTTAATCTTTCAGGTGCATTTTTATCAAGGATGCTTTGCTTTTCGAACTTGAGATATTCGTTGCATATTTTATAATTGGTAAGATTTGTGATAGCAATCAATTCCGGCCTTATTGGTTGATTTGTTGTGATTACGGCAATATAGCCTATTGTTTCGCTATTATAGTCTAAGGGGATGCAATATTCATAACATTCCGATAAAAGATCGCAATAATGATGCTGGGGCAGAATATTGACCGGTCTATTCAACGTCATGCATAAAGAAACAGAGTTTGTGCCAACACTCTCTTCTAAAAAGGATGCTCCGGGAATTACGCCTGGTTTGAATGGAGTATCGCCGGCTGCCATATTGTTTTCGGCCAGTATGATTCCGTCGCTGTCGCATAAAAAATATAAACACTGTACTGAAATATAACTGCTTACTTCACTGATAGAGTCATTGTACAGCAATAATAGTTTTTTTTTAACAGTAACCTTTGCTGGAGTGCAGTTCTTCCGATATGTACCATTGGGGCACCAATAGTTGTAATCAAACCTCTTTTTACGCACCTTCTCCATGACAACAAAATTTCTTCAAGTATTAAAGGATCATTCTTCATATAAATAGCCTCCTATCACAATATTTGAAACCACGATAATCAATGAACCTTGCCCACCGTATCTTTTCTGCTATATCTACTCCAACAATCAGTGTATTTGGTGCTATTGCTTTCAGTTTTCGTACATTGTGGTACTTCATTTGCGGATTACCTCCTGGATTTTATGATTTTTGTGCGTTTGCAAGGCACACATTAATCATAACAGGAGGTTTTTCAATTCTCAAAGTCCATTTCATTCCTTACAGAATGCTTGAATAATGATTTTTCATATTGAATCTATATCAAATTTAATGTAACGAACTTCATGGTAAGTGACATTAAAAGCTAACTTGCAACAGAATTAATTATATAACAGTACTAAAATATTAAAACACTTAAAAAGATTGACATAATTTGTAGAAAGTTACAATTATGGATAACATATTTATACTTTTGACTATAAATATGTCGATTCTTTGCTTGATGCTGGGAATTTACATGTCCAGGTGGATAGTTGTGTTTTAAAATGAAAGCCTAGTATACTTTTCTTAAGGTAAAGTATACTTCCGAATTTAGATATTAACGCGATTGTTTTGCCTGCTTTTTGATGGCGAAAAGAGAAAGGAGACTAACTATGTCAGAAATATTTTTCATTAATCCCGGTGTCATCATCCATGCTGATAAAAACATATCTGAACCGGGACTGCCGCGGGGCAGCTTCAGTGAATCTCTTAAAGCATGTGGGTGCAGCTTATGACTCGCAGAGTGTGCCTGGCACTTCCCACTAATCGGGAGTGCGCTGCTGCTATATCTTTGCTGGCGGAGGAGGCGGACTATGCGGTTCGTCACTTCGGCGTCGAAGTATGTCTCTTGATTTTAGACACATGTGATGGCGAGGCGTTTTACAGGAACTTCCGGGCCACCCGGGACCTTCCCCCATACAAAAATGTCATACCAGTGCATCTCAGTTCGGCAGCGCAGAAACACCATCTCCGGAAGATCATAGACTGCGCAGGCATCAACGGCCCGGATGGGATACTGGAGCTTATGCTGCCTGATGGAGTCTCTTATGGTGCCTGCACCAACCGCGCATTTCTGATCAGCAGCAGCCTGGGATGTGATTCGGTTCATCGCAGAGACTCAGACAGCCGCTATCAAGTTGTCAACGGCACAACCGTGTTCCCGATCCATCAAGAACTCCTTTCACTTGGCAAAAAGGCCGGTGATGCGAAAGCAGCAGTCTCTGAAGTGTTGCTTGACCCCATACACGAGAGTAAGCCCGTTTCCATGGTCGGCGGCTCCTTTATTGGTGAAATGTCGGTGGATATCGGGGATATCTATGCGCTCGACCGGGAGATCTATTACGACATTGTCAGCCTATGGGCGGATAATCATTGCTCACCGGAGGAGAAACGCAAACTCGTCGACATTTCCTTCAAGGGCTGCGGTACCGACAAATTCACTCACGACCGGTCAACCCTTTCCATTGTCGATCCAATGAATATAGACATGTGCAACATCAGTTTTTATCAGGTGCACGAAGATGTTCCGCTGCCGCCTGCTACCGATACAATCGGCAGCGACTATTTCCTGATGCATGCCGTAGAATGCGCCTGTCTGCCGGGCGTGCGCCACAACAGACATATAGAGAATTTCTATACCCGGGAAAGAAAGACCGATGCCGGTTTTATGGCTTATCATATGAGACTGACGAAGTTCTTTCTCTCGATGCTCTACTTTCATGATATCTATAAAAACATGGCAAGAGCAGGCGAAGCTATGCTCGATCCGGGACATCACATATCGATTTCTCCCATCATCGAAATGACCCGGCAGAGTTTGCAGCTCAACAAAAGAGAAAATGAACATAAGCTGAATGTGCTCACTGATGCCTATACCAGACTGGGTGGACGATATGCTTCATTTGCCGAACTGATAGCAGGACAACGGCAACAGCTGCTCCTGAAGGCTGAGCAGGATATAAACGACTTTGGCGTGCTCATGGAGGTATGGGCTTCACTTATGAATGCGAGCAAGATGACCTGTCTTTCGGAAGCCGGACTGTATAATAGCTGCGTCGATATAGGACCCTCGCATCTTGAACCGGGGGGATGCTGAAATATGATAGAGAACAGAAGAATGCGGGCTGCACTGGCTGCGGCAGCAACGAACTGTGTCATCTTCGACCTGGAAGGCATCCGTATGCAGTATGACTCACTGCGGAGTGAGCTGCCTGGAGTTGAGATCCGCTTTGCTTTAAAGTCCTGCCCTGTGGACGAAGTTCTTGCTGCTCTCGCAGAGAGGGGCGCCGGCTTCGATGCCGCCAGTCTCAATGAGATTCAACAGGCGCTTCGGACGGGTGTGCCCGTGGAGAGGGTGCACTTTGGAAACACGATCAAGTCGAATCAGCAGATTGCTGAGGCCTCCCGCCTCGGCATACGGGACTTTGCTACCGACAGTCTTGAAGACGTGGAAGCAATAGCCGAATATGCTGCCGGGGCCAGCGTCTTCTGCCGCCTCTCCACCGATGGGGACGGCGCTTTGTGGGGACTGAGCCGGAAGTTCGGATGTTCAGGAACCGACGCTCTGGCGATCCTGCAAAGGGCTGAGTCCAGAGGGCTGAATGCCGCCGGGCTCTCAGTGCACGTCGGATCACAGCAAATGAAGGCAAAAGGCTGGCAAAAGGCCCTCAGTGCCATGGCTGAAACAGTGTGCAGCCTGCGCGCAAAAGGTATTATACTGAACTACATAAACCTCGGCGGCGGCCTGCCGGCATTGGGCTATACCGACCGGAGCGGAAGATCCCTTGTGCCGCCGCTGAACGACATCTTCGCCGCTATTCGCACCGGTATGAAGGAAATCAAGCGAGCTGCGGGAAAAGATCTGCACTTTATCATCGAGCCGGGCCGCTATCTTGTCGCAGACCAGGGTGCCATCAAGGCGCAGGTAATCCGTATGACAACCAGGCAGCTGCCGAATGGTGAGCGCCAATATTGGCTGTACATAAGCTGCGGTAAATTCAGCGGTCTCTATGAGACCGACGCACTGCAATTCAGGCTGGTTTTTCCCTCTAATGCCGCCGCCGAATATGTGCCGGCCATGATCGCAGGTCCGACGTGCGATAGCGATGACGTATTCCCGCATGAAAACGGCCTCATTTACGTTCCCCGGGATCTCCAGTCGGGCGACCCTGTATGGATACTCTCGTGCGGAGCATACTCGATAAGTTACATGATGAAAGGCTTCAACGGTTTCGAGCCGCTGTTGACCACTACAGTGCAGCATAAGGAAAACAGTTGGCGTACCGGTACACGCTACCCTATGCGGCAGCTCTTGCCGGAATTTGAAACTCGACGCTTAAACGGAGGTTTAGAAAAATAAAGGTAAGGTACATAAAGAAAAGTGATTCAAACAAAGCTGACAAGGAGGGTTAACATGCTCGGATCTCACAGTCAATGGTTCAAGTCTCAGGTTTCTATTGGTGCGCTATTTTTCTTCCTGGGTTTCCAATATGCCACGTGGGGGTCGCGTCTTCCGGCCATCAAGGAGAATCTGGGCCTGGATGCGGCGCAAGTTGGCATGCTCCTTCTCGCCTGTGGTTTAGGTGCGGCGCTGTCCTTCCCTCTTGTGGCAATTATGATGAATAGACTGGGCTCCCGCCGGGTTATTTATTTGTCGGCTATTGTGCTCGGTGTGTTTCTGCCCGTGCTGGCATGGGTACCAAACTATCCCATAGCGATTTTCGCTATGTTCTGTGACGGAGTCGCATGTGCATTATTGAACGCAGCGATGAATGCTCAGGGGGCTGCGCTTGAAGTGAAGTCCCGGCAGAACACCATGTCGAAGCTGCATGCAACCTTCAGCTTCGGGTCCCTGTTCGCGGCCATGTTTTCGTCAGGCGTCATGCACTTTACGGCCAACCTTTCGACACATTTCATCGGAGCGCTCGTCGTCTTGCTTTTGCTCATGATCTTTACGAAGGGGGGACTGATCAGCGAAGACATTAAGGCTTCCAGGGAAGAAAGTACATGGTTCAGGCTGCCATCCCGGCTTACGTTGTGTATCGGCTTCGCTCTGTTCTTCGGCACAATTACAGAAGGCTCCATGAATGACTGGTCGGCCCTGTACCTGGTGGAGAATGCCGGGATGTCGGCCAAGATAGCGCCTATGGGCATAGCAGTCGTGTCAATAATGATGGTGCTGGCTCGCCTGTTTGCAGACGGTTGGCGCACACGCTGGGGCGATGGACGTGTCGTTATGTGGGGCGGCGTGCTGGCCGGTTTTGGACTGGCTTTCGCCCTGTTGCTGGGAGGAGCGGTCCCCGCTTTGACCGGGTTTGCGTGTGTTGGATTGGGTATGGCGGCTGTGACTCCCTGCATCTATGTCGCAGCCGCAAAAAAAGGTCCGGACACGTTGACATTGGTTGCATCGATGGGAGAGACCGGTCTCCTGGCAGGTCCGCCGGTGATTGGATTAATTTCAAATGTCGGCAGTCTGGTTTGGGGAATGGGCTTCGTCGCCTTGTCGGCCGGTCTTGTCTCTCTTTTTGCGACCCGGATTCACTGGTCGAGCAGCAAGGACTCTGAACCCAAGATATAACTGTCAGCCGCTTCATCAGCCGCTTCAGTAGAAACAGTACGTATCGAGGTAAAATGAATATGTATGGAGGTAAAATGAAAATGACCAGAATCGAACATCCCAGCGTCAGTTTCGAAGTGACAGCGCACTGTAACCTGAAGTGCGCACATTGTGATCACGCATCCCCCTGGATGCAAAAGAAGTTTCTGTCCGTGCCCCAGTTTATGAGAGATGTCGAGCGTTTGGCGCCGGTCTTCCATGCTGATGAGATCCGGTTTGCCGGCGGCGAGCCACTTCAGCATGCGGATCTGGCCCAGATCCTTCAGATCGCGCGCAGAAGCGGTGTGGCAGACGGCATCGTAATCCTGACAAACGGCCTCCTCCTCAACAAGATCTCAGATGAGGTATTCGATCTTACGGACTGTATGGTGGTGAGCCTCTATCTGGGTGTCCGGCTGCCGTTCGACCTTGCCGAAATGGAAGCCCGGGCCGGGGACCATGGGACGAAAATCGTCTACGACCGCGTTACAGGGTTTCGGCAGATGCTGGTCAACAACCGGATCGAAAACGACCAGGCCGTGGATACGGTTTTTCGCTCCTGCTTCTCTGCCGTAAACTGCCACACCGTTTACGAGGGAAAGTATTTCCGCTGCTCCCGCAGTAATTCTCTTTCGAAGAGGATGAGTCTCGCCGGGCGAAGTGTGAATGAGCCGGTGGAATATGTGGATCTCTTTGAAAGCCGGGACCTTGAGGCCGATCTGAGGCGCTACATCGGTGAATCCACACCTCTAGAGGCATGCCGGTACTGTTTGGGCAACATTGGCCAGCGGGTACCTGCGAAGCAGCTCACTAAAGCTGAAATCCGGCAGGAGATGGCGGCACACCATGAAAACCCGGAAGAGCTGCTGGACCAGGACATCGATTTTGCATCAGTGGAAACACCTCCTCCGTTGGCGACGGGTTGGTGGCGTCTTGACTACGACATCAAACAGCAGGAACATGCGAAGCAAAACAAAGACGCAGTATTCATAACGCCGGAGCAGTTTGTTAAGGAGAGTCTTTAAAATGTGGCTCCTTACACCCGGTGGAAGAGTTTGTGTCACCGGAGGCAATGTATTTCTGAATGTGATTCTTTTTTAAATCATGTGAAGGACAAATAAATCCAGCGACTATAGGCAGTTACAAAAATATTTTGATATTGCATTTTCAGATTTATCAGAGAAACAGATGAGAGTTTTACTTTGTTGCAAATAATTTAATATTATCTCTGGGAAATAACAGATTTACCTAAAGCCGTGTTCTTTAGAGGAGTCAACATGGTTCTTAGAGAGAAATGCATTGTGATATGCTATAATTAATAATTAGTGATTTATTATTAACCATAAACTTTTGAAGGGATCAGTATGATTTAAACAAGGAGTCCCTATGAATAAGATAATAAACGAACCATGGATTAAGCAAAGAAGCATGAAAGATACCATTAATTTTTTGATATTCTTTCATGCTTATATTATACGAAATTATTTACAGCCCTTTTATAGGGGTATTACCTATTTCCATAATGCCAACTGAGCCTTATAGTTTTTGGTATATAGATCTTCAACTACGTTAGCCTTATTGGCAGCCAGTTCACCAAGCATTTTTTGGTATTCTGTATCCACTTCTGCCGATGACTTGGCATATACCATTTTTGAAAAACCGGAATCCATAATATCCTTCAATTTCTGTTCAATTAATGCTTCCTGAGTGCCGCCCGCAGGACCTATATTGTCATAGGGGGCGGTATCCCAGGTGGAATTTGCCATGGATATACGGGCATGCTGGGTGATCTTGTCAACATCGTATTTGGTAACCAGGTCATAGGGAGTGCCGTCGGAACCGTAACCGTTCTTTATAAACCATGACCATTTGCGGATACCGGTACTCTTGGAATACTCGGCCCAATTATCCTTGAATCCGGGGATAATTTCAGGCTTGGGTGTATGCTTTCCGTTAACCATATCCCAGTGTACGCCTTCAACGCCCCACATTAACAAGTATTGTCCTTCCTCACTGGCCAGATAATTAAACAGCTTGATTGTTTCCTCGGGATGCTTGTTCTTTACTGTGATGCCTATTGCATCCCAGCCAAGTGAACTGCGAGGGCTGAAAGTGGTTTTGCTGGGATCTATTCCGGGAGCGACGACCTTAAACATATAGAACTGCTTGTTTGTGTCTTTTCCTTCATCTTCCAGGAATATTCCGTTGACATCACTGGGCAGTCCGCCGTTGGAGGCGAGAACCTGGCCGCTGCTCAGCTTTTGTTTAAAGATATCCTCTTTATTTACGGCCCATTCTTTATCAAGCAAGCCTTTAAGATACAACTGGTTGATAAACTTAACCATTTCAAGATAATGTGGGTCGCGGACGCTCAGAAGTATCTTGTCGCCGTCTTCATAATAAGTTTTCATACCGTACATGCCGCGGAAGGTACTCATAACTGTTTCCATATACTCACCGTTAATAGTGAATGGAATGGCAGGTTTACCGGCAGTTGAATATTTTTCTTTAAAGTCGGTAAGAATCTTTATGAATTCGTCTTGTGTGAAATAGTCGCCTTTGGCAGCCTTTTCGCCATATCCCAATTCCTCCAGTAGATCCATGCGCATATTGATACCGCGGTCGGGATCAGGGTCAATTCCATACCAGTTGTTGAGATAATAGTTCTTCCCGTCAGTATAACGGCTCTTTGTGAGTACATCTCCATACATCTTAGTTATATCGGGCCCGAACTTATTAATCAGGTCATTCAGCTGCACCAGTGCACCGGCAGCTATATACTTTTTAACGGTATCACTTCTTCTGTCCATAAGCACAACATCCGGCAAATCTCCGCTGGTCAGCATGAGGCTCAGCTTTTCCTCCGGATTACCGGTAGGCTGCTGTATCTCAATATTGATGCCGGTTTTCTCAGTAATCTTTTTTGCTACGGGGTTGTCAAAAGCATCGCTTGTGTTCTTGTCAAAGAAGGTCAGTGTAATTGGTTCGGTGGAAAGCGGTGTTGTGCTTTCTGATGTATTTGAGGTACCTGTGGCAGTATCGGCAGTTTGCTGAGACGTACCACAGGAGGTCAGTACAAATAGTAGGGTCACGGCAAATGTACAGATTAATAAAAGCTTACGTTTCATAATATTACCTCCATTTTTTATTTTTAGCGGGTTACCACCTGCCTGTTAACTTATTTTGCATTTAAGAACATGGCAGGGGGTAAAAATTCCTTATTTAAAGCCATGAGCTCATCACACATTTTTACGATGTCATCAATGCTTAACTCAGCCGATGTGTGAGGATCCAGCATTGCGGCATGATAAACATGCTCCCGTTTTCCTGTCAAAGCAGCTTCTATTGTGAGCAGTTGCATATTTATGTTAGTCCGGTTGAGTGCTGCACATTGTTCAGGCAGTGGACCAAAATAAGTTGGTTGAATTCCATTTGCATTAACCAGGCATGGTACCTCTACACAGGCCTTATCAGGTAAGTTGGGAATAAATCTGCCTGTATTTAGCACGTTGCCGGCAATTTCAAAAGGAATGTTTGTTTCCATAGATTCCATGATATACGAAGCATATTCATGACTTCTTGTATGAGTCAGACTTTTATTGTTAATCAGCTGATCAACCTCTGCCCAATATTCTGCCTTTCCATTACCCCAGTTCTTGTAACCGTTGGTGGGGAGGTGGTAGCGTTCTTTGAGCTGCGGATATGCACGCTTATGGTAATAGGGCACGTATTCCGAACCATGAGAACTGGATTCGGTCACAAAATAACCGAACATTTTCATAAATTCATATCGTACCAAATCATTATGATCATCTGTACGGGCAAAAGCCTTCTGCTTGATTTCGGGATAGATATCCGCACCATTCCGGCAGATTTCCAGTAACCATGCCTGATGATTAATTCCGCCAATGCGCCAGGTCACACCGTCAAGCGGCATTCCCAATCCTTCGAGCAGTTCCCTGGCACAACTTTGCACACTATGGCACAATCCCACGCATTTCACACTCGTTGCCTGCTGTACCGCACCTGCAACAATAGCCATGGGATTGGTGTAATTAAGAAGCCATGCATTGGGACACACGGCCTCCATATCTTTTGCAATATCCAGCATAACAGGTATTGTTCTGAGGCCCCGGAATAGTCCTCCAATACCCAGAGTATCAGCTACAGTCTGCTCCAAGCCGTACTTCTGCGGAATTTCAAAATCAGCGATAATATACGGGTCATATGCACCGACAGCTATTGCGTTGATGACGTAATCCGCGCCTCGCAGGGCATCCAATCTGTTGGTGCACGCCTCAATGCGCGCATGGTTTCCAAGGCTTTCATTAAGGTTAAGCATCAGCCGTTCGGACTGTTGCAGTTTTTGCTGGTCAATATCAAACAGCTTAACGTGTGCATCAGCCAGTGCGGGTGTCTGCAGACAATCGCCGATTACGTTTTTGACGAATATTGAGCTTCCTGCACCGATAAAAGTAATAGTGGGCATTATTTTGTTATCCTCCTTTTATTTAAATCATACTTTGGGTAGTTTTTATGTAACCGTCATCCCTTGATTGCACCTATCATCATGCCCTTTATAAAATATTTCTGTAAAAACGGATAGACTATGATTATAGGAAGCGTCGCAACGACGGTTACAGTCATACGGATAGTTTCACTTGATACAGGAATCCTCTTGGCACCTGCCGCAAGCTGCTGGGCATCAGACAGCATATTTCCCGTCTGATATTGGTTAAGGATTCGCACTAATACAGCCGAAAGAGTGACTAATTGTTTTTTGTTGGTGTAAATATAGGAGTCATACCAGGAATTCCAATGGTTGATTGCAGAAAACAGGGTAATGGTTGCTAATACCGGTATGCACAGGGGGAGAACGATCCTGAGAAAAATCAGTAAATCATTAGCGCCATCCAACCTGGCAGATTCCTCGAGTTCAGGGGGTAAGCCCTCCATATAAGTACGCACCAGAAGCATCCAGAAGACATTGACCAGTCCCGGCAGTATAAATACCCAGAAATTATCGGTCAGATGCAATGACTTGATTACCATATAGGATGGGATTAGTCCACCGCTGAAATACATGGTAAAGATAAAGAATAACGTAAGTGGCTTTCTTCCGGGCATGCTTTTTTTACTTAACCCATATGCCAATAAAGCAATATTAAGTAATGTAAGAGGAACACCTGTCAGAGTTCTCAGTATGGTAACTTTAGCAGCGGCAAAGATCTCCTCATTGTGAAACACTGTTATATAGCTTTCAAAAGTAAAGTGCCTTGGCCATAGCATAATGCCACCACGAAGGGAGTCCCCGGCCTCATTCAGAGAAAGTACGAATATATTCCAAAACGGGAAGAAAGTCACCACAAACAGTATTGTAAGCATCAGGTAAACAAATACTTTACCTGTGATATTCGGAATTTTGTTTTTCATATACATAAATATCCCCCATAAAGTTCTGTTCAGCATGTATTATTAGAACAGATGACTGGTCTCAAATTTCTTGGCAATCCTGTTTACGGTAATAACCAGGATAAAGGCAACTGCTGATTTAAATAGTCCTACGGCTGTTGCATATGAGTACATGTTGTTTTGAATTCCATAGCGGAAGCTATAGGTGTCTATTACATCCGAAAAATCCCGGGTCATGCTGTTACCTAAAAGAAAATATTGGTCAAACCCGGTATTGAGAAGATTCCCCACATTGAGGATTAAAAGTATCACCATGGTAGGCTTAATAGCAGGAAGCAAAATATTCCAGATCTGCCGCAGACGTCCTGCACCATCCACCGACGCAGACTCAAATAATTCCGGATTTATAGCGCTGATCGCCGCAAGATAAATGATGGCGTTATAGCCCATATCTTTCCAAGTATTGGAGGCGGCAATTACCCACCAGAAATATTTGCCTTCCTGTAAAAACAAAATGCTTTCGCGGGTTATGCCCAGATCCATGAGAAGCTGATTAATGGCTCCGTTCGAGGATAATAATGTAACAATTATATTTGAGGCAATTACCCACGAAACAAAATATGGCAGGTAGGAGGATGTCTGCACTAATTTTTTGAATGAAAGGTTTTTACATTCATTGAGCAATATGGCAATGAAAATAGGAACCAGGAAACCTATTGTCAGTGTCAGTGCACTTGAAGCTAAAGTGTTACGCATGACTCTGATGAAATCCTGACCTGAGAAAAAGAATTCGAACCACCGCAGGCCTACAAACTTGCTATGAAAAAGAGAAGACCAAAAGTTGCCCATTTGCGGAGTGTACTCCACAAATGCCATATACAGCCCGGCGAGAGGTCCGTATGAAAATAGCAGTACTCCTATAAAGCTAGGTACAATCATTAAATAGTAATATTTGTGTTGCCAGATTTTACGCCGTAATGGTGTATTTGGTGTATTTATAGTAAGCCACTCCTTTCGGAACAATCTTTAAGATTTATTTAAAGATTAGCAGTGTTTTTTTAATATAACAATAACGTGTTTTAACGATTTGTACCTCAATCAAACACATGAGTAAAACAGGTTATTGACATAAAAATCAGCGAACTATATAATTGGCACAAGCATAAACGGAAAATTTTTGTGCAATATGCATTACAAGAAAAGACGTTATGTTCAGGGGGTGCATTATGTACAGTGTCGTACTTGTAGATGATGAATATTTGGAGCTTGAGCTGCTGGAAAGACAGGTACAGTGGGAATCACTGGGGTTTACGGTTGTTGCTGCTGCAAAGAATGGACGTGAAGGTCTGGAAATGGTTGAGCGGTTTCGTCCGGATGTACTTATTACTGATGTAAAAATGCCATTTATGGATGGTATAGCACTTGCTCAGCAGGTATACAAATATTATCCGGAAACACGTATCATTTTTTTAAGCGGGTACAATCAATTTGAGTATCTAAAGGCTGCATTTCATGTAGAGGCTGTTGATTATCTGCTAAAGCCGGTGGATATTGACGAATTGCATACCCTCATGAGAGTGGTAAAAAGTAAATGTGATGCAGAGAATCAGAAGAAATCCAACGATATTACCATAGCAATAGAACAGGTACGTGAAATATTGGTTTTGAATTCAGAGGATAACTGGAACAAAAAAGCCGATGAATTCCGCCAGCTATTTAATGTATTCTTCAGCACTGAAAAACAGAATACCGATTACTGCATTGCACTGGTTACTGTTGATGAAATATCATATATAACTAAATATCAAGATACCTGTATTTTTACTATAAATGATTTTCGAATGCTTTTTTCGGAATTGGTTGAGAAGCTTAATGCCATCTTCATCACCGTAAAGGAAGGTGTGTATTTGCTTATTTCATATCTGCAGCCCTGGGAGGTGATACATGACTGGAAAAAGAGAAATGAGGATGTACAGGAATACATTACAATATGTTTTTTGGAAAAACCTGTTCATGTATCCCGAATTCAGAGTGAATACAGCCGTTTATGCCAACTTAGAGACTGGCATGTTCATCATATAGGTACAGGTCATATAAAGTCGGCAGATGAAATAGAACAGGTCATAGCTTATAAAAAAAGCGCTGCTGTGCGTATGGCAGGTACATTAGACAGAGGACTTTTATTGCAGTTTATGCAGCGCGGTGAATCAGCTGGAATCAGCGAGTGGCTGGCAGCTTTTTTTAATGTTGAAGTTGAAGGCAATATATATAATCGTACTTTTGAGTTGCTGGACTATATTTATACTGTTTTTGTATCCCCAAATAAAGCGCTGGTCAATTATATGGAGGATAAACCAAAACTGTTCAGGCACCTTACACATATTGAAAGTATCAGTCTGCTTCAGGATGTAACACAGACACAGATTCTGAAGCTTGTGAATGAGATAGTGAACAAGGCGGAAGCTGATCCCTGCCAGAATATCATAAACAGCGTGCAGCGTTATGTGGAAGCACATTATCACGAACAATTTACAGTTGAAGGTCTTGGTGAATATCTGAATTATTCTCCAAACTATATACGTTCTATTTTTAAAAAATATACAGGTGAAACCTTACTGGAATATATAACTAATTTACGCATGGAACGTGCCACTCAAATGCTGCAAAACACTATCGAACGGATAAGAAATATTTCTCTGGGAGTAGGATATTCAAATCCATCATATTTCTGTTCGCAATTCTTTAAAAGGTACGGGATTACACCGCAGCAATACAGGAGCCGTATAAAAAAATGAAAAGGAAAATTATCAGATTTCTAAATCCGTTTATGAATATGCCCATGATGGGCAAACTGATTCTGATGCTTGTGGCTGGAATTCTCCCCCTGCTGATTACCTCGATTTATTCTTACACCAATACGAAAAAAATATTGATTAGCCAGACATACCAGAGTGTAAAGAATATGAACATGCAAATCAGTTCCAATATTAACAAGAACCTCGAAACATACATGCAAATATCCTCCATTGTTTACACAGATACCAACTTGAAGTCGTATTTGACAAGGGATTATCAAGAGGACTATGATTTTGTAACTGCCTATCAGTATATAAATCGTCTGATGTACAGCCTGCTGGTGGCTAACAGTTCGGTATACAATATTTCATTGTATACACATAATCTTACAATCCCTACCGATGGTAAATTTGTTCATCACATTTCACCGGACACAAGTACAATTGCTTGGCTGGCTGACCCTTCGTCCTATGGAAATATCCTGTATAAGGGTACGTCTGTAAATACCAAGGGAGAAACTGTTTTTTCACTTGGCAGGGCACTTAATTTCAACAATCAAAACTATACGTATGCTTATCTGGTAATTGATATTCCTGAATATGTTCTCTACTCACAAATTGAAAATGAGTCCCGTCAAAAAGATATTTACATAACAGATGAGAATGGTGTAATCATATCCACTAAAAACAAGGAGCTGCTTTCTGCAAAACTTGAGGATGTTTTGGGAGTCCAAGTGTTTTCTGAACCGGATAATGTTTTACAGACGGCAACAGTTAATAACAAAAAGGTAATGATTGTTTATAATGACATGATTAACGGTTGGAGAACCGTAACTATAGTGCCGCTGAGCAGCATTTTGTCCGATGCTGCAAAGTCGTCCAATCAAATTGCAATGATTTCCATACTGTGTATTGTGATTTCAATTCTGCTGCTGCTATTGATTTCAAGACACTTCTCCCATAGATTGAAAGTGCTGAACAGACAAATATCAATGATTGTTGATAATAATTTTTCTTATCAGGCCAAAATTACCAGTACCGACGAAATGGGTCAGTTGTCAGCTTCAATCAACATAATGGCCAGAAGATTGGATGAGGCTATTAATGAAGCCTACAAAAAGGAGATTTTAAGGAAACGGGCCGAACTGCATCTGCTTCAAAGCCAAATCAATCCCCATTTTCTTTATAATACTCTGGCAGGTATATCCTCTTTGGCTTTTCGTGGTGACAGCAATGAAGTAGGTAAATTTATAAATCACCTGTCACAGTTTTATAAAATTTCACTTAATCAAGGCAAAGAATACATCAGCATCGGTGAGGAAGTAAAGATAACGAAGCATTATGTGGCACTGCAGAATATGCGTTTTAAAGATATGTTTCTTTTTCACTGGGATGTGGATGAGGCTGTTTGTGAAAATCAAACTTTGAAGCTGATGCTGCAGCCATTTATTGAAAATGCCGTAAATCATGCCATCAGAGATGATGACCAGCCGCTGAATGTTTATGTCCGTATTTTTCGAAATGACCAGGCTATCTTTTTTGAGGTGGAGGATGACGGGATTGGGATTCATGAGGAGGTACTGGAATCGATTTCCCGTCATGAACTGTCCGCAGGATATGGTATCAGCAATGTTGACAGCAGAATCAAGCTATCTTATGGTGAAGAGTACGGTGTCTCCATAACCAGCCTTTTAGGAAAAGGTACAAAAGTAACCATAGTTATTCCACTCCACAAAAAGTTATAAACTGTGTCGGTTTGAGTTACGTATCGTAAATACCAGTTATTGAACATTGATAAATAAGAGATATAATCAAACCATGGGGGCATTGTTTTTTATTTCCAAAAGCTCTGGAACCCTTGATTGATGGCATGTTCAATGCAACCCAGGCGTAAATCGATTTACACTGTCAAAAATAATGAGGAGGGGTAAAAATGTTATTGAAGAAAGTGGTAAGTTTAATACTGGCATTGTCTATTATACTTATTTCTGTTCCCTCAGTTTTAGCGGTTGATGCCGGGACACAGTATACGACATCCTCGCCTGACAGCTCACTCACGGCGACTGTTTACCTGGAAGGCGGGCAGTTATTCTACACCGTTACAAAAAATGGTTCGACAATCGTCGAAAAATCGCGTTTGGGCATTAAGACCAGCAATACGGATTTCTACTCGGGAATGTCGTTCGTATCAACCGGCACATCCTCGTGGAACAATACCTATTCTATACCAGGCGGTAAAAAAAGTTTGTACCAGGATAACGCGGTACAAAGGGAATATGTCGTTTCGCAAGGCTCGGCCCAGCTTAAAATATACATAAGGGCATATAATGACGGATTCGCTTTCAGATACTATATTCCCGGGCCGGGAGCGACATACATCGAAAAGGAATATACCGAATACAATTTTCCTGACGGAACAGGCGGATGGGGGTACCCCTGGGTAAATACCTATGAGGGAACCTGGAAATATTACGGTCCCGCAACGTTAGATACCAGTACGGTTACAATGCCTTTTTTGGCGTCGATTAGCAACAACTCTTATTGGGCTTTATTTACAGAAGCGAATATGTATAACGCTGATGGTACTTATTGCCCGTCGGTTCTTACAGGGAGCGCAGGAGAGAACATGAAGCTTGCATACGCACCCGATCAGGCCCAGTACGGAACAAAGCTTGAAGTTGCTTTGCCTTTTCAGACTCCTTACAGGGCAGTGATAATAACTGACAATCTTAACGATTTGGTAAATTCAAACCTTGTGGAAAACCTGAATCCGGAGTCAAAAATCACTGACACCAGTTGGATAAAACCCGGCATAGCCGCATGGTCGTGGTGGAGTGAGGATTATTTCGGCGACCCGAATGTTCCGGAAGGATATCGTGAGGTGCTTTATTCTTATGAGCGCCAAAAGGATTATGTGGATTTTGCAGCTTCAATGGGATGGGAATATGTCACAGTTGACGCGGGATGGGCGAAATGGACCGACGGTACTGTAGCTGAACTGTGCCAATACGCCGCGGCAAAGGGTGTGGGCATTTTCATATGGGCAAGCCCGTATGTCCATACCCCATATGGTGCGAGCAGGATGAACATACGTAAATGGGCAAGTTGGGGCGTTAAAGGATTAAAAGTGGACATGACGCAAAATGACTCTCAGGTCGGGATGAGCTTTCTGGAGTCGGTAGCCGATTATTGCGCCGAGCTTAAACTCATGGTATTTTTTCACAACTCCACAAAACCGGGAGGAGAAGAGCGTACCTGGCCAAATGTAATCAGTTCGGAAGGGGTGCTTGGCGCCGAACACTATAAACTGTATTGGCCACCGGCTCCAACCGCTTATCACAATTGCGTGCTGCCGTTCACAAGAAACGTGCTGGGCTCAATGGATTACACACCCGCTGCTCTTAGTAACACCAACAAAAACACAACACAGGGCCATCAGCTGGCGTTGTCTATTGTTTATGAATCTAAAATTCAAAATTATGCCGACTCAATAGACATATACCGAAACTGGAAAGGTACTGAGCTTTTGCGGGTTATACCGGCTTCATGGGAAGAGACAAAGCTCCTTGACGGTTATCCGGGGAATTACGCCGTTATGGCAAGGCGCAGCGGTTCGGACTGGTATATCGGGGCCATAACCGACGGCGCGAGGACAATAACTATTCCCCTTTCAAGCCTGAACCTTGATCCCGGCAGCTACACGGCTTATGTTTATAAGGACGGGGCCACGGGAGAATTCATAAGTAAAGAGATAAGTACAGTGACAGCAGCTTCAACGCTGACGGTTCCCCTTTTACAAACCGGAGGCTGCGCCATTTTGATTTCAAAGACTACAGTACCAAGTATGCCCCAGGATCCTTATACTTACTATGAAGCGGAAAACGCTACTCTTGCCGGCGGTGCTTCTGTTGCAGACTGCGCCAACTGCTCCAACGGCAAAAAAGTCGGCAACCTGGGCAAAACAGCCACTGTGGAATTCAATGTGACGGTACCGACACCGGGTACATACAAAGTAAAGCTGAATTATCTGGCAGCCGATGAGAGGTGGATCAACTACAGCGTAAACGGCGGACCTGGCACACTGCTTAAATTGAGGCTGGATTCAGGAAGCTGGAATGTTGTTCGAAGCTATACTACAGACATGTATTTGAACGCTGGCAGCAACAAGATTAAGTTCTCCTATACCGATTGGGCGCCTGATATCGACAACATAGGTATTCTGGTACCTTAGTACATTTTTTGGAGGAAAAGTTTATGAAGAGGAAATTGGGAATTATCACTTCAATTTGTTTTCTGTTTACCAGTATTTTTGTACAAGGTCCGATACCGCAGGTTATGGCGGCTGCACAGACAACTTTCTACGTATCACCTTCAGGCAATGATAGTAACTCAGGAACGCAGTCTGCTCCGTTCAAGACAATAGAAAAAGCACGTGATACAGTTCGTACAATTAACAGCAGCATGACAGGCGACATATATGTTTACCTCATGGACGGTACATATGCGTAACCGACTCAAGCTATAACGGGGCGGCAGCATATATAAGTTCAGGGTTTACTCAAACAGCCGGAGCATTTCACAGATCATGTCACCGCCGTTGAACGGATTGTCACTGTGGCTTAAGGCAAATCCCTCGGTAGCTCGTGACAGCAATAATTTCGTTGACAAGTGGGCTGACCAGTCCGGCAACGGCTTTAATGCGGCACAGAGCGCTCAGGCAAATAAGCCGGTGTTTGTGCAGAATGCAATAAACGGCATGCCTGCAATACAGTTTGACGGAATTGATGACCTTTTTACGGCTGCCGGTGTAACCGGAAATTACTCCAACTGTACGATATTCACAGTAATGAAGCCCGCAGCGCTTGCAGATTACAACCAGTCCATGGGGGCTTCGGGGGCATGGGGACAGTTTAACTTCCACAGCTCTGCAAATGGTACTGTATATGCTGGTACCGACACAAATACCAGATTTGTAACAGCTGCCAACACCATGGTAAACAATCAGGTACAGCAGTTTACCTACAGGCTATCAGACGGCTCGGCAGCGCTCTATAAAAATGGAGCAGCAATTGCGGGCGGCACACAGACAAACCTTTCCAACAGAGCCTTATTTGCGGTTAGCTCATTTCCAATCCACTATTTCACTGAGTTGGCAAGAAACCGGAAAGAAAAGCTGCCGGCAAATAATATATACTATTTTAAAACATCACATCCATCCATGTTTGTTGAGGACATTCAGAATTTCTCTTAAATTAATGATTATTAGTCAATGTATTGACAATATGGCGGAAAGATGTTTAACTATAACTAGACAATATATTGACTAATTATAGTAAGGGGCACGCTATGGATTACTCTAAAGAACTAAGAGAACTGTTTTTAATGCAGCAGGCATATGCAACCTTGATGGCTGTTGCAAACAAGCTTGAAGCTCAGGATGATAAATATTATAAAGGCCTTACGTCAAGACAGTATATGGCAATATTGGCCGTTTTCCATCTCCCGCCAGAGGAAACAACGGTAAAAAATATCGCTAAAAAACTGGGGACGACCAAGCAAAATGCAAATCAATTGATTGCCGCAATTGAAAAGAAGGGGTATATTATTATATCAGCCAGTGAGCGGGATAAGCGGGCAATCAATATAAAAGTCACCGAATCCGGCATGCAAGCTATTTTAAAATCCACCGAAACCGGTGTGATTTTCATGTCAGAGGTTTTTAAGAACTTTGCTGAGCACGAACTCGATACATTATGGTATTTATTGAAGAAGGTTTACAGTTTTGATGGTGAAGAGCACGATGGATTTGAAGAAGATGCAAGCGGCCGCCTTGAAGGTGATCATTCCAATCTTCAGCTAAGGGTGTTGGAAGAATTCAGAAAAAGACGAAATGGTCAAAAATGAGGAGGGTAATATGTATCAAATTGATTCGGAAACATTGAATTTAATAAAAAGATCCTGTAAAGGGAAAAAGTATATAAAGCTGACAATCGGCCTTCTTGAAGGGAAGGATACGATGTTAAAAGTATATGACGAATCCGGTGAGATAGCTCCTGGGCCAGCATACACATATGAAATTGGATCTATCACAAAAACATTTACAGCATCATTATTATCCAAATTTGTATTTGAAAACAAGATGTCATTGAATGATTCGATCAAAAAGTATATTCCGGGCCTTGATACAGAACAATACTTCCCTACACTGCATAGAATTGCTACCCATACATCTGGCTATTCATCTGCATTTCCATTAAATAATCGGGAATATATAGGTTTATACCTGGATTTAATATTTACGGGGAAGATTCAAAAAGTAAATCCTTTGAATATGGATCTGGACAAAATGAGCATGTTAGTAAAAAAAAGCAAGCTGGAAGATGCCGATTATAAATGGAAATATTCGAATTTCGGATTGTCACTGCTGGGGTATGCAATTGGAACGGTTTCAGGCAAAGCTTACTGGGATACAATGAATGATTTCCTGTTAAATGAACTTGGTTTGGAGAATACTTATCTGGGTACATTCAGTGATAAAAATCTACATGGTTTCAATGCTAAAAATGTGGAATGCGGAAATTGGTGCTGGGATGAAAAAAACCTGGTAGCCCCGGCAGGAGCCATAAGCTCAACGGCGGAGGACCTGTTGAAATACGCCTGGTTGAATATGTTTGAAGAAAAACCATATTTGCAGCTTTGCCATAAAAAGCACGCAAATGCTTCAAAAAAATATGACATGGGTCTGGCCTGGTGGCTGCATAGAAACAATAACAATATTATAATGCACGGTGGGGGGACAGGATGCTTTAGTTCATTTCTGGTGATCGATAAAGAAAAAAAGGCTGCAGCGGTGGTTCTGGCCAATTACAGGTTGGGAATTGATTTGGATCAGAAAATCGGACTTTCACTATTGGAAGATCTGAAAAGATCAAACTAAAAAAGCAGGAGTATGGGGTAGCTATGGAACAAAAAATTGCCATAAGTCAGATTTTTGGAGGCATGGTAATGGATGACATGCGGTGATGCGGCTGATTTTCCAAATCATATAAATTTTATAGATACATCTCTAATAGTGGAGACGATAACTCTGATGACGAATTGTGATCAGAATAGCAAATAAGTAGGCTGCCAATTATATGTTATGGTTTAAAAGCAAATATGAGCAAAAAACGGATTGAGAAAATGTGCTTCTCAGCCGTTTTTTGAGTTGTTTAAAAGATGTTATTTTGCTGGTCCAGATTATTTTGTTTTAGATGTTCTATTCCCCAACGATTCATTTCATCCAAAATCGGTTTTAAGGACATTCCAAGCACCGTAAGAGAGTATTCGACCTTTGGCGGTACCTCGGGATAAACTTTTCTATGGATTATCCCATCTGCCTCCAGCTGCCGAAGCTGTTGTGTCAGCATCTTCTGGCTTATTCTGCTGATACCTTTACTGAGATCACTGAATCTTTGCGTACCATTATTAAATAGATTTCTTAGAATAAGCACCTTCCATTTGTGCCCGATCAAGTTGACTGTATGCTCAATGGGGCATGCTTTATCACATGGCATTATTATCACTCCCGCTAATTATTACTCAATACTTACTATTTGGTTAGTATAGCACAAAATAGTGCCTTCTTGCAAATAGATTGTAACACTATTATAGTGAGTATATAACAATGACTTTTAAATCAGCAGATTTGGGTTAAATTATTAATGATAGCTGAACACTAATTTTAAATTTCAAAAAGATGGGGGTAATAAGTAATGAATAAAATTAATATTGATGATATTCTTGATTTTGCAACTGAAAAAAGCGCGCGCAAGGCAATATTCAAGGAAGACCGGGTGGATACAGGACTTTTGCTTTATGCCCCGGGTCAAACGACACCTGATCATAAGCATTCTGATATCGATGAAGTCTTTTATGTAATTTCCGGTGAAGGTACAATCACGATAAACAGTGAAGAAATGCTTTTGAAAGAAAAAGATATAATTTTCTCACCTAATGGTGAGACACATGGGTTTAAAAATACCAGTTCCAACAATTGGGTTGTGTTACAGATTAAAATTGACATTTCAAAAAAGGATTAAACCATATTTATAAAAATTCAAGATTGAATACAGGAGGTATTGATTAATGTTTACACGAATTGACCATGTTGCATTTTCTGTAAAAGACAGACAAAAGTCGATTGACTTTTATGAAAAAAACTTTGGGTTCAAAAAATATTTTGAACACGGTGTTCCCGGGATACCGGACCTCGAAAAGGTTGTGTATCTTCAATTGGGCGATACTGTGCTGGAGTTTGAACATTGGACACAGGAAAAGGAGAATAAGGGGTATCATTTCTGTCTGATCAGCGATGATTTTGATTCGGATTATCAAAAGCTCAAAAGCGCAGGGATTCCAGTCGTAGCTGAACCACATATCCCCGAGCCCAGAACACCACAGGAAACCGGCTGGAAAAGAGTTGTTTTTCAGGGCCCTGATGGCGAATTAATTGAGTTCCGAGGATAAAAAATACAGAGATGCCATCAAGAAACCACTGAGTCCTGATGGCATTTTTTTATTCTCAAGACACGCGGCGAAAAACTTTTTATTCGGGATGCCCTAAAAATCACGAGAACCAAAGGCATATCTGATCCGTCTAATCTATGACCGGTCAAAATAGCAGTGAGGGGGACACACATTGACAAGTGAAGAGTTTTCACAACAAATAATTAATATGATGCAAACGCTGTATCGTGTCAGTTATTCGCAGTTATCACAAAGCTGCGACCGTAATGAGGCGGTGCAGGAATGTCTGTTAAAGGCCTGGCAAAAACGCAGCCAGTTAAAAGAGCCGCGCTATATGCAGACATGGGTTATCAGGATACTTATTAACGAGTGCCGCAATATTCAGAGAAAACGGTGGCGCGAAGTACCGCTGGATGAAATGCCGGAACGTGCCGCGCCAGCCGATGCGGATTATGAATTGCATGACGCGCTTCTCATTCTGGACGAGAAGCTGCGTTTGCCCATTATACTGCATTACATGGAGGGATTTACCGTAAGCGAGATCGCGGATATACTGCGCTTGCCGCAGGGTACTGTAAAATCGCGAATGAATCGCGGCAGAGCCGAACTGAAAAAATCATTGACCGGGGAGGGTTATACAAACCATGCAAAATATGAAAGATCTTGGTAATGCCTTTGGAAAGGCGGATAACGGCTTTGTGGATAATGTGTATCATATCCTTGCCGACATAGAGAAAAAACAGGTCAAACGGCCTGTAATTAATAAGAAACTGTGCTTTATGGCCGCGGCCATCATCAGCATACTCTTGACCGGAGTGGCATTGGCGGCGACCAATACCTGGGGCGTGCTCGATTTTCTCCACCAAAGAAAAAATGGTACGGCCGTTTTACCGCAAGCCAGCGGGATTATACAGACAAACGTGCCCCAGGCTGCCGAGCCGATGGATTTTGCATCCTTTTCGGTACGAGAAGCCGCATTCGACGGGCATAACTTCTACATCATCGTCGATGTAAAGCCGGCCAGCCATGAGTATTTGCTGATGGGGCCCGACGTCTATCCTCAAGACCCTGTGGGTAACATGGGCCCGGTTTTCAGCGGCAGGACTGGCACAATTGCCGACTACGCCAAAGCCAACGGACAAAAGATGATACAGACTAACGTTGGCGTCAGCGGCGTCAATGGAGCCGGACTCGCATATCTCCTCCAACAGGACGGAACTTTCACATATATGATAAACGGCAGTCTGATTGACGATGCCGACAAGACGGATCTGGAGCTCAAGTGCGTTGTCGCCGAATTTGAGAATCAGGACGGCCGGGAGGTAGTTTTACAGAAAAACATCAAGCGCTCTTCCTTTAACATCACTCTGGAGAATACAGGTATCAGAGAACTTGCCTCCAGCATTACCCCGGCGGAATATGTAAACTGTGGTGTCCGCATTGACAATATTATGTTAAAGGCTTCAGAATTGGCTGTTTATGCCGAAATTAGCTATACGGTCATTGATGAGGTGAAATTTGCCGCAACCGGTACCGGATTACAGTTCGAATTTTTAGACTCTGACGGAAACCGCTTACCTGACGGCGCGGCGGTAGGCGGAGGTACCAACACCAAAGACGGAGTGCATTATGTACAGGAGTCATCTATCGGTGCGATGGAGAAATTGCCGCGGGAGATAACTGTCAGGGGCTACAATATCTGGGACAAAAACAAATATGAGACAAAAACCTTTGAAATGAGATAGTCCCGGCATTAATACAGCCGCCGGATGGATTGATAAAATACAACCCATCCGGCGGTTTTGGCGTCTTATGATACATCGTTTGAAAATAAAAAAACAAGGCATGCATACGATGGGCAATGTCGGGATATTTTTCCTCCAAACATATCATTGCCTGGATTTCCTGTTAGTTAGGAACAGAGCTGGAATGAGCAATACCAGGCTAAGGGCCAGGGCTAACAGGAAACCATCGTGGTAAGCGGTGGTCATTAGTGGAATGGTTGGTGTTTTACCCTGGATTGAAAGGCTGACAACCGTTGCAAGCACTGCTGAACCAAACGCACCGCCAATATTTTGCACCAGCCGGGTTCCGACACTGGCCTGCGCAATTTCCTGGTTGACCATACCGGTGTACGCATCAGTCATCATGGGAATAGCGATACCACCGATACCTATACCGCGGATAAACAAGACAATACTCACAGCAATGAGTGAAGATGCCTCATTGAAGAATACAAATGGAATGGTGCCAACGATGGCTAATGTCAAACTTACCAGGACGACATTACGCGCCCCCAATTTGTCAGTTAGCTTGCCAATCAACGGGCGGGCAATTAACATACCGATACCTTGCGGAATCAAGATCAATCCGGCGCTCAAAACCGAGAAGCCCTTAATGTTTTGGAAAAACAAGGGTAGCAACAACATTGGACCGTTGGTGGCAATCCCTGCAAGGAACAAGCCGACCATGACAGCACTGAAATTTTTCAACTTAAATAGGTGCAATGGGAGAATTGCATGTTTCTTTTTGACAGCGGCATAAATCACGTAGATGGCTAAAATTACCACCCCGGCAGCAACATAACCAATAGTCGTGCTGTTGTTGAATGTACTATTCTTTGCTGCTTTAGTAATCCCATAAATCAAGGCGGCAGAACTGGCACCCAATAAAATGATACCAATGAAGTCAAATTTGGCTTTAACGTTAGCCGGCGTGAAGTCAGGCAGCTTCCAAATCATCAGAGAGATGGCAAGGATACCGATTGGAACATTGACAAAGAAAATATAACGCCATGACAGGAATTGGACAATCACGGCTCCAATAACCGGGCCAAGGATGGGACCCAGAACCGTCGGGATACCAATAGTCGACATCAAACGTCCCATCCGTTCCCTTCCGGCGGTTTCAACACACAAGGTAGTCACCAGTGTCATAATAAAGCCGGCACTGATACCTTGAACAACCCGGAAAATAATCAATGACTGGATACTCCAACCAAATCCCGAAGCAATCGAAGCAGCCAGGAATAAGATATTGGCACCAATCATCAGCCATTTACCGTTGAACCGCTGAACCATCCAACCTGCAAGCGGTACTGAAATTGCCATAGCTAACACATAACCTGTAATTACCCATTGAATTAAATCAAGTCCTATACTGAAATCATTGCTCAAGTGCTTTATTGCAATGTTGACCATTGTTGAATCAAGCAGGGGCATAATTGCTCCAAGCACTAAAATCCAGGCAATGTTCATGATGCTCTTTGGAATTGGCTCAAGTTTTGGGGTTTTTTCATTTTTATTCATCGTAAATAAATCCTCCTTATAATGCGGCGTTTTTTGTTTATAGCTTTTTACTTTACAAAATATCATTCTTTATTTATAATAAAGCATAATCTATCACGTTACGTTCGAGTCAAGCGTTTTCAAAAAGATTATATATTTTTTGAGGAGGGAAGGGCAATGAAAAGTGTAAATGAAGTTTGCAAGCTCTCCGGCGTAAGCCGCCGCACCCTGCAATATTATGATGAAATCGGATTGTTACCGCCCAGCGCGGTAACAGAATCGGGCTACCGCCAATATGATGACGAGAGCTTGCGCCGCTTATGGAGCATTCTATTCTATAAAGAGCTTGGTATTTCCCTTGACGACATTCGGCTGCTGCTTGAAAATCCAAAGGAAATGGAAAAAGAGATCATATGGCAGCATAAACAAATTCTGTTGGAAAAACAGGCAGGACTGCAAAAAATGATATTGTCGGTTGACCGTATATTAAATGATGAGTTTGATATTTCAATGCTGAGAGATTTTGATAAAAATAGACTTGAAACAATGAAGAAAACATATGCAAACGAACTCAGAGAGTTAATGGAAAGCAATTTCTTTCTTCCGGTAGTTAAAAGCGGCATATTACCGGGCCGTGCATCTCTCATAAAAAACGCCTCGAATATAATGAGTTTGGATTTTGGTAAGCTCATTTCTCTTTGCGGGGATGTCATACAAAAGTTTCGTGAAGCCATGGTGGATGGCCCGGAAAGTTCAGCGGCAAAAAAGGCGGTTACTGCATACAGAGAGTTGTTAAACATGTGGATTCCCTGCGATGATACAGCTTTTCGTAAAATCGGACAGGCATATTTGGTTCACAAGGAAGCATTGGACAAAAAGACACCGGGACTTGCGGAGTTTGTATATAAAGCTGTTTTGCATGTGTATCAGTAACCAGTCCCCGGTATGCTGCAGCAACAACTATCTGCTGATATGATATATCTGGGAAAATAAAAGTTGTTAAGAAAGTTACTTTAAATCAGAGGTATATGTACAATATCATATCGTGGGGCCGCTGCACTAAAATTCAGTGGCGGCCCCTTCGGATATCCATATGGTATAATTTGTTACAGCAGTTCTTTTATGTCATTTTCCAGCTGTTCGGGTTTGTAAGCAGGGGAATAACGTGCTTTAATATTACCATTTCTATCAATCAGAAATTTTCCAAAATTCCATTTTATATCTCCGGGTTTTGCAAAAGGCTTTAATACTTTGACTTTGCTTTCAAAAGACTTGGTATTTTCATCACCCTGATCCTCTGGTACCTGCTCTTTCAGCCAAATAAAAAGGGGATGGGCGTTTTTTCCGTTTACATCAATTTTGGAAAAACGGGGGAATGTTGTGTGATAATTCAACGTACAAAATTCCTCGATTTTTTCATCTTTCCCCGGCGCTTGCCCTAAAAATTGATTGCAGGGAAAGTCAAGAACCTCAAAGCCCTCCGCCTTGTGTTTTTGATACAGAGCTTCCAGTGCTTCATATTGCGGTGTTAAGCCGCACTTGGTCGCCGTATTCACAACGAGCAGCACCTTTCCTCTGTATTGGGACAGGGACACAGTTTCGCCCTTGTTATTCTTTACGGTAAAATCATAAATGTTTTCTTCCATGGGATTCATCCTTTCTATTAAATTTTTATTGATTAAGCTCATACTTAGGCAAGGTTACAGTAAAAGTGGTACCCACACCTGACTTGCTTTCACACCGGATCGACCCGCCGCAAAGCTCTACTATCCGTTTGGCAATGGCAAGACCTAGGCCATTTCCCATCTGGGTATGCGATGCGTCTGCTTGATAAAACTTTTCAAAAATCCGGCTGATATTTTCCTCAGAGATACCCATTCCCTCATCTGCTATTTTGACCATAATCTCCCTGGAGGTTTCCTCCTTCGCTGAAATCGTGATCCTTCCGTATTCATCGGAGAACTTGATTGCATTCTCAATCAGGTTCATCCACAGCTGCTGTAGCAGCTCGGGATCACCCCAATAGGTAACTGACTCCAGACAAATGTCCAAATCCAAATTTTTTTTGCTCCACTGTTCTTCCAAAAGGAGAATTACTTTGCGTATCTGCTCATCTAAGGCAAATGACGCTGACTTATCATAAATTACCTGATTGTCCAGCCGTGACATTTTCAGCATATTGGAGCACAAACGATTTAATCGGCATGTTTCTTCAATAATGACGCTGGTATATTGCCCGAATTCCTCATCCGATAGATTCCTGTCCTGCAGCATTTCCACAAAACCTTGGATTGCTGCTATGGGTGTCTTGAATTCATGGGAGACGTTGCTCATAAAGTCTTTCCGCAGATATTCCATTGTTTTGAGTTCTGCCGCCATTAGGGTGAAGTTTTCTGCCAGTGTTCCCAGCTCATCACTGCTCTTGTGATGAATTATAACTTCAAAATTGCCCTTCGCAATCTCCTTGGTTCCCTTGCTCAAGCGGATTAACGGATCAGATATAAATTTAGCGGCAAAATAGAGAAGGATAAAGCCTATGACGGCACAAGCTGTTACTGCCCCCAGCGACAAACCAATCACTGTACCTGGCGTCAGTTCCTGGCCGTCACTCAAAAATAGCATATAATATCCTGCGGCAAGCCCCAGTGAAATGATACAGGAAAAGCAGAGGATAACCAGTGCAACCAGTGTAGATTTTGCCCGGATGGAACGGGATATTTTCTTTATCATAGCAGTCTCTCCGCCTTGTAGCCCAGGCCGCGGATAGTGATGATCTGAAATTCCGGCCGATTTTCAAATTTCTTCCGAAGTTTTTTGATATGGCTGTCAACTGTGCGGTCATTGGCATCCGAGTCCATACCCCAGATTTCGTCCATAAGCTGCTGGCGGGTAAAAATCTTCTTGGGATAGCTCAATAATTTGAACAAGAGATAAAATTCTTTTTTCGGCAGTTCACAGGTCATATCCGGAGCAGTGATGGTAAGGGTATCATAATCCAGCACCACATCCCCAATCTGAATTTTATGATCGTTGGCAATTTTTGCACGACGCAGAAGTGCTTCTACCCGCAGGATCATTTCATTCATATTAATGGGCTTTACCATATAATCGTCTGTCCCGACCCGGAAGCCTTTTTCTTTGTCTTCAAAGCTTTCCTTTGCGGTGACCATAAGAATCGGCATATCATATTTTGCACGCCGAAGCATCTCTGTCAACTGGTACCCGTCAATGCCCGGCATCATAATGTCACTTATAATGAGATCGATCTGCTCGCTGTCAAGAACCTCCAGTGCCTTTTCTCCGTCCTCCGCCTGAAAAGCCTGATATCCCGCTTGTTTCAGGCGTGCCGACATGAGCGTCCTAAGGTTTTTATTATCTTCAACCACCAATATCCGGAACATCGGCCGCCCTCCCTTCTGTATATGATTATAAAGCTGCTTCAATATAATTTTCATTAAATTGTTATAATCATACTATTTTTCATACACTCTTACAACTCACCAGCAAATTTTTTAACTCGGCTTCACGTTCAAATAAGAGACAGCCGCCTTCATGCTCTCCATCCAGCAGTCCGCTGTCTTTCAACCTTCTGAAGAATTGGGAATGTATTGATTCCAATAGGCTATGCTCCTTTAAGCTGATATCGGAATATGGTGAAAAGGGACAGGGTTCTGCACCGCTGTTTGAGTTGACATGGAAGAAGCTTTTGCCGGCGGCAAGGCAGCCGCCTGCGTATTGCTCATCACCGGGAAACGAGATAAAAATCATCTCGTCAAAAGCCGACCGCAAGCTTTCCTTTGACTGTTCAAGAACCGCTCGGTCTGCTGCCGTGGGCGCAAGATGTTTAGTCTGCTTATCTACCGGTACATACTCCACGTAGAGCAGCGCCCGGCAGCCCCTGGAAAAGAGCATTTCGGCAAAGGCTGTACTCGTAACTGTACCAATGTTTTCTGTTGTTACGGTAACGGAGGCACCAAACAGAATGCCTTTTGCTTTCAGGCTGTCCATCAGTGCAACGAGCGTATCATACGTGCCGGCACCACGGCGGTCATCGGTCTGCTGCCGTCCTCCCTCGATGCTCAAAACAGGTACCACATTCCGCTTTTTATCAAACAGCTTCAGATATTCTTCATCTATCATGGTTCCGTTTGTGAAGACCGGAAACAACAGTCTATCATGCTTTGCCGCCAGCTTTATAACATCCCTGCGAAGCAGCGGCTCACCCCCGGCAAGGAGAATAAACAGCACACCAAGTTCCTCCGCCTGCGTAAAAATATTATTCCATTGTTCGCCCGACATTTGACTGTCTTCCATATGCTCGCCACAGGAATGATTTGCCCTCGCATAACAGCCCTTGCAATATAAATTGCAGTTATTGGTGATGCTGGCTATCAGAAACGACGGAATATGTTCGCCGTTTTTCTCAAAATTATCCCTTTTCATTTTTGCATTTTTGCTGGTCATCAAGTATTTCATAATAATGACAGCTTCTTTTGGATTGGTAAAGGAGGATTTAATTGCTCCTTTCACCACATTACCGATTCTGCTGCCCATATAATCTGATAGTACGAAATTCTCCTTTTCCATTATTCTCTCCTATTTACTATATTTTATCTAACACTGTCCTCCCCTGAAATGGTATAACAAATGTGACAGCGTTTCATCGCTTACAATATGCTCCATACGGCAAGCGTCCTGTTCTGCTGTTTCTTCGTCCACCTGAAGAGAAATCAGCAGCTTTTTAAGAAGATTGTGCTTACATACAACAACCTCTGCAAATCTGTGTCCTTCTTCCGTCAGTGAGATTTCGCCGTAAAGGGGTTTAATAACAAGGCCTGCCTCCTGCAATACTTCCATAGCATGATGCACACTTGGCTTTGTGACCCCAAGAAAGGCTGCGATATCGGCAGAGCGAACAAATTCCGACTTCTGAGAAAAATGATATACAGCTTTCAAATAATCTTCACTGGCGGCATTCAGTTTTTTATCTATAAGGCAGGAAATCTCCCGGCTGCTGGCTCATTGGTTTCCTCCATTCCGTAAAGGATTACAATTTAAATCCTTTCAGGTCTTATTGTAAGACCATTATAAAAGGACAATGTGACCTCAATGTGCCTTAATCGCCTGACGATTTTTTTGCTGATAAAGGAAAGGGATATCTTTTTTGCAACTTAATGTTGCGTTTCGGTTACTTGGTTGTCTTTATAATGTGAGGATTGTTAAAATATTTTGTGTATTTCTTTAACTGATAGGCGTGAAGAAAAAAAGATTTATTAAGGGAGGTGTTTTTATAATAAGTTTTAAGAAGGTAGGTACCTATCGGCGGCTTTTGCTTTTTGCAGGCCTGTTTTTATTTCTGCTTTTTATAATATACGTCAGCATCCATTTTGGCCTGCAAAGCCGCAAAGCCGGCATGCTTGCATATCCAAAGGATTTTTTGACAATGCGCTGCTTAAACCCATCCGATGATAACGCCGAGGATACTCCATTTGTTTACGCGAACGGCCAAAATGCCAATGGGCCGTTTCGTATAGTCTATTATCGTGACTTTGATACATTTGAATTGCAATATCCGTCCGGCGATTGGACTGCTTTACAAACAGTATACAAAGACGGGAATTATGTCACAAGTGAAGGCATATCTGTTGGTTCCGGCAAAAAAGATGTAGTGGCGGCTTACCAAAAATACGGCCTGGAAGAATATAATATCAGCAAGATAACATCAATGAATTTGCGTTCGCTTGACATCCTTTTGCAGGGTGTTGACCTGGCGGATACTTTCCTCTATGTGGACAATCATAATATTTTTAATAATTCTTATCAAGGTACCGATTATTGGGGCAGTCTTGAGGCTATTATCTTCATATTGGATAAGAACAATGCGGTCGTAAAAATTGTGAAGGCTGCCCCTACTTCCGGTTAAAACCAATTTGTTAAGGGGAAGTCCCGGGCGGGACTCCCCCTTGATTCTTTATGAACAAGCTATAGAAATTAGTACTAGGAAGCGTAAGGAATCAGATTGTTCAGCAAGATAGTATAGTTATAATAGTTTTTTGCAACTGAGTCTGTATATGCTATATCATTCCAGGTCTGTTTGGCATCTTTTAGATCTTTTGTACTATCTCCTATCGTTATGGTTCCGGTATGCGGGCCATCGGAACCATTAGAATGGGCGTAATAGATTTTAGTCACAATTCCACTGGAATTTTTATCAACTTGATAAATGACAAGCACATGTCCGCCATTATCAGACCGCATTGTACAACCAACCACCATATCCTGGGCCCTTGTTTTTTGTACTCCGTTGCTTGTACTTGTAAGATTGTTGGCGGATACTCCGTTTGCATAGGATACCTTAAATTGAGAATAAAGTGCGCCTTTTGTCATATCATCAGTGGTACTTGGTTTTGTGGATTCATTCAGCACAAAATAGACCAGGCCTGAACAATCCATTCCATAAATTTTCTTTTCACTGTCAGGCGCGGAGTTTATCTCGGATTGTATGGTGGCTGCTGATTTATTCCAATGTCCGGTTTGGGTATTGAAATATTTATTTCTGATAGCGTTTTGAATATCTGCATATGAGCTTTTGCCACCATAAATTCCATCATGGGATTGAAAGTAGGGTAATCTCAGTTTGATTGTTTCTGGCATTGTTGCTCCTGCTGGTAAAGTTGATCCGGTTACAGAAAAATTGGTATAAAAGCTCTGATAAGTACTGACTAATTCTTTGAAACCCATAAAGATATCACCTTTCTTTATAATAGATTTTGAGCAGGCTTTAATTGATAGAGATAATTTGGACGTAACGGATTAATAGTTGTCCAAGCTTTTAAACCGTATCATCTGTCAATATTCGCTCACTTCATACAATAAAGAGAGAGTATTACAGGATTTGTAAACTAATATTTGCAAAACTTTGATTAACAGCTTCTTCACTATTCAGGTGCTCAACAGCAGTTATACAAAAAATCACCTTTCCATTAAAATAGAGCTTCAAGCTGCTATATTAATGGAAAGGTGATTTTAAAATGGCAAATAAACAAAATAATATTTCCTCAATAGGTTTTTTCAGCGGAATAAAGAGATTCCGTTTCTATAAGAGTACCCGCAGAACTATAGACCTGAACTGTTGAGCATGCCCTGTATGTGCCGCCGGTGACATAATAATCACCCTGAACAACCAAACCTGGGCCTACGGCACTGCCTGTCCACATTTTAACCGTTGACCAGGAACCATTGGTGTTTTTTTGTAATGAAACAGTCAAATTTGCTTTATATGTGGTGCTTGCAACATCAGCCGACCCTGTACAATGTGCTTTCCCGGATGAGTCAATACCAAGTCCTGCGCTCATTTGCCATATATGCTGGAATTGGGGTGACATTACGGCTTTGGTTCCCAGGCTGCTTCCAGCTGCCGCGAATGCAGGAACTGCTAATAGGAACACCATGAATACCGTTAAACCAGTGATAACAATTTTTTTCATAACAGTAAATACCTCCTCAAGTAGTTGTCCTCTATAATACAAAGACAACCGGGGAGGTATTTTGCAACAGTATTTTTAAATTTTATTTTACGAATTTTACACCTTCAGCTATTTTTACTGCTTCAGATTTATTTATTTGACCTTGAATACTAAAAAGATGATTATCCATTGTCCATGCTATGGAAGTCACAGAATCCTTGATTGAGAGTGTTCCGTCCTGTCCGTTTATATTTACTTTTTCTATGAGTGAAGCTCCTTCCGTGTCAACTGCAATAGTGTTTGTGGAATCGTATTCAGTATATGTGATAATAGAATTATAATCTGAATTTTCAAATATCAGTTTTTTAATAGAGTCAGTATAGGTTATGCTGCCGACTTCATAGCCATCAGGCATATATGTGGGAACATAGGTATTTGTCCAATTTACAATTAACTGCTCGGCACCTTGAGTATTATTGCTATTATCATTCAGTTGAAGTGATGTATACTTGGGCTCTATGCCTATCAGAAAATTCAGGACTTGAACCCGGAATGCATGAACGCTGGCAATCATGGCGGAGAAGGATATTATTACAGCCATTAAGGCAATAGCAGTTCTCTTGAATATTCTTAAAATATGAGAGCCTTTTTGAGATTTTTTCAAGTTCCGTAAGTGCTCATCCAGTAACCTGGTAAATCTTTTCATGTTTTCAGGTGACGGAAGGTTATGGGGATCGATTTTAAGCTGTGTATTTTCCTCGAGGAATATTTTCCCGTCTTCTCTGGCCAGGTTATGCATCGCCAGCGAGAATAAACAGTTTTCATATACTTCATTTAGTTTCTTAATCCCTTCCGGATTGTTATTTGGCATTATAGCTCTCCTCCCTTTGGATAAGTTTCCTGGCATCCCGCCGGGCACGCGTCAAATACTGCCGGATGCTGTTAGGAGCAATTTCAAAAATTTTTGCTATTTCCTCATCTTTCATTTCGAGTACATATTTAAAATATAATAAGTCCTTTTTCTTTTGAGGAAGTTTTGAAACAGCGTCACTCAACAAATCCAATTCTTCCTGACGAACAAGCTCATAACCTGAATCGTTTTCAAGATTGGACAGATCAACTGCAATATCAATGTCGTCACTGTAAAATATGTGTTTTTTCTCAACCTTTTTATGTTTTATATAATTGATTGAAATGCTCCTAACAGTATAGACAACATAGGTAGTAGTTTTGCAACTATCAAATGTGCGTATTAAAGAAATTTTTTCGATAAGTTTTATGAACGCGTCATTTATTAAGTCTTCAATATCTTTATTATCATGTGTTATGCTAAAAATAATTTTTCGGGCAAGACAATAATAATTCTTATAAAGATGGAGCACGAAGGCCCTGTCATTTTCTTCAAGTTCCGTGATTGCAGCTAATAATCCTATCATTTGGTTTATACCCCCAGTCTTTTCACAGCATAAAATTGCATCAATTTATCCGATTTTTCTAAATAGATTATTTAAATCGAAGTATTTCCCGGCTTTATTGTCTGATTCTCCCCCCTCTGTTATTTTTATTATATCTTAAATGGGTTCATAACCCTAATTATACAAAAATATACAAATAATTCATACTACATTAATTAAAATATAAATAACCTGTCATTGCTCCTGACCCATATTTTATGGGGCATGAAGGGCAAAAGTAAAAAATATGAAAATATTTTTATTTTTGTTGTTGCATTTTCTCTGCATTGTTGTCTTTATTTACATGAACGTATGGTAGTTCTTTTACATATTCAAATATCCTTGCAGGGTTAATATTTTGGAAAGCAACTGTATAAACCGGTCAAAACATAAGAAAAATGGAACCAAATGATATGCTTAGTTGTCTAAAGTATAGTGAAAGATATTATTATTGCTTTTATTCAGACTTTTAAATATAGGAGTGATTGTAAATGAAACATGTACATTTTTTTAGGAGAGCAGCAGCCATTCTGTTATCGTCTGCGCTGCTGCTGGTTTTTAGCGCCTGTTCACAAAACGGCGGTGCTTCGGGCACGTTTGCCGATTCTGCAGCGTCTTCCGGCCAATCTGCTGCTTCATCTGCCGGAATTCCGCCGCCTGCGCAGTCAGGTACATCGGCTGAGATAACCACGGGTGACGCTCCGGCAGACAGCAGTGAAACGTCAGCTGAAGTCACGCTGCCGGGTAAATCACCGTTGAGCGCGTATCAGTCGGTGCTGCAAAACAAGGCAGAGTTCTTCAGCACCGATGCCAACAAAAATTTGAATATAAGCCAATTGAACCAGGCAATCAGCCCGGAAGTTACCGCAGATGTGGCAAATTTTGCAGTTATCGATATAGGACATGGAGGCACACCGGCGGTAATTCTATCGCTTAACGTTAATGGCAACAGTTATGGCGTTGAAGTTTTAAGCTATCAGGACGGTATAGTCTATGGTTATACTTTTTCTGCAAGACAATTTGGCGATCTGAGGACCGACGGGACATTTGTAGCTTCCAGCGGTGCGGCTGACGTTGGAATTTGTACAATTACTTTTGACAAAAACACGTACTCGATAGATAAATTTACTTATAGCGAATCAAATACCGATTCAGAAAACAATATGAGCGTATCCTACTTTGTTAATCATCAAAGCGCCACCGAAGATGAATATAATGAGGCTTTCAGCCAATGGCAGAAAATACCGTATGTAACGTGGTATGATTTTACTGACGTTAATATCGGTACAAAGCTGTCCTAGTTTTAGTCCTTCACGAGAAATTGCTAAAATTAGCGAAGCAGGCTCTGGTCAAACCGGAGCCTGCTTCGCTGAGAAGTTATCACTCAATTAAGAAAACGCACCCGTGTTGAAGTAATTTCTGGCGGGAGTTGCTCTGTTTGCTGCTATTGCAGCCGCAGAGTCACCTGATCTTTCATAATAATCATGAAAAATAGTGGCCAGCGTACCTGCATCAAGAGTTGATAGTCTGAACGAATCATAGGTCATTGTTGTATACCCGGAATGATTAAAAGACGAGCTGTAGAAGAAATAACCCTGACCCGGCTTCATACTTTGAACCAGCCAGTCCAATTCGGCATCCATAAGTCTTTTGGGATTGTTGGTAGCCAGTGAATCAAGTTCTGCAACGGCTGTTTTATTGCTGATCAGGCCTATGGAAGCCGCATAGACGAGAAATGGGCTGGGTACCCCATTAGAGGAATAAGTCGTCGATGTCCACTGGACTAAACCATAACCTCCTCTGGGATTGTCAAGGTATCCGCCTTCCCATATACCGGGATTAACTCTGCTTTCATGGTAGATATTGCCAAGCATACCGCAGGCAGCCTGTTTACTAAACCCCTGACCTTGCAGATAGGTGCTGATGTATTGGGCATTTGCCAACATTTGCGCCGTGGTAAGGGTGGACGTTCCACTGCATTTGGATGCGTAAACGGTGCCGGAAGGCGGTGTAACGGGATAAGCGTTATAGCCGAAAAGATACTGCCAGGTGGTCGGACCGACAACACCATCGGACGAAATCCCCATCTTCTGCTGAAAAGTTACCGTGACGGAGGTGGAGTTGCTGCCGAATGCGCCGTCCACAGTAATGCTTTCGAACTTACTTAACAGATACTGTGCTGCTCTGGCTGCGTAGTTGTTAGTACCATTCCGCACTGTGACAATCAGTGCCGACAGAGTGTTCGGCCCTGCTACGCCGTCAGGCGAAAGGCTTTTACTTCTTTGGAAGTTGATTACAGCGGTCTGGGTGCCTGAACCAAAACTTCCGTCTATTGTGAGAGAATACCCTTGGAAAGTCAGCAGGCACTGTAAAGCGCTCACGTTTTTTCCTGAACTTCCTGTCTGTAAAACAGGCCAAGCTGGAGTTGCTGCCATAATTATTACCTACTTTCATAAATTTATTGAAGCACCCCCAAAATGTCGCGCGCCGTCTTAGAAGCATCTTCTGTAAGATAGAGAGAAAGATTTATGCGAAATGTAAACTATACCTGCAAACTTTTATTAATGCTTGTTAACTATTTACTGTCATCGCTTTTGTTTAGCTGCCGTATGATGGTTTTAAGCTTTTGAGGTAATGGCAGGCCTATATTGCCTGCATTCTCAATTATGCTGATACCTTCGTTGGACAGATAAAACATTATTATCATCGTTCTGATAGAACTTCCGGAGCTGATAATATTCTGATCAATAATATTGCCCAGGGCGACCAGAGCAAATATCATAACCTTTTTGCTGATACCTTTAAAGCCTGTCTCACTGGATACTGTCCTATTATGAATCGCAACCAGCACTCCTGTAATATAATCGATTGCGACAAAAGCAATGAGAGCATATATAAGGGAGTCAAAGGCGCCAAAGAGCCATCCGAAAACTCCCCCCGAGAGCGCAAAGATTATTTTAGCCTTATCCAACACTGAGTCCATAAGCCTGTCCTCCTATAGCTTGTCCGAAAAAGCGTTACGCAGTTTTTTCAGTGCTCTATTTTTCATCTGATTAACAGCTTGTCTTGAAGTACCATAGAAATTTGCGATTTCTGTTACTGTGTAACCGGTGAAATAAATCATACTTATAACTGCCAGTTCTTGTTTTGTTAATATTTTTTGGATAAACGATAATTCATAATTGTATACATCGTTAGTTGAGGATATGGATTCAACATAATATAATTCATTTTCATTTAAGTCTGAATAAAGCAGAAGTTTCCCAAGTCGTTTGACTTCTATCAATCTTTTTATATAACTGCTGTGAACTGAAGTGCATATGTAGGAAACCATGCTTCCTTCACTTTTGTTATGGATATTTTTGATCTGCATATTATGCAGCAGCTCGATAAAATCAGTAAGGAGATCATTATAGGCATCATCATAAGAAAGCTTATAAGCGTATTTCTTAAGCAATGGATTGAACTTTTCCACAAGCATTAAAGTGGCATCGCCGTCCCCACCTTGTGATTTTGCAATAATATTGATAGTCATAATGCATCCCACCTTTCAAGTGGTAAGGAGATGGGATGCTTGGATTTGTAAACATATGAGCAAGAAAAATTTAATTTTTCGGCATCATTGTCACCTCCATAAAAATAAAAAAGCAGGACATTACGACAGTTTGACCGTAATACCTGCTACATTTTTTGATTATCGAAATATAATGGATGCAAGTTTATCCTTTGCCTTAACAAATTTTCAATTTTGTAAATCCAACCTTTTATAAATAAAAGACAGTTATTGAGTAAAATTAAGGTAAATATAGAAATATATGGATATATGTGGGCATAAGAAGGTGAAGAGAGGCTGCTAAGATAAAGTTAGTGTTTTGTTTTTCTATTGTTTTATCCCTTCAATAAAAAAAGACAACCTTACATACTTTTTGCAACAATAAAATATGAATAATTTTGATAAAATGTAATTTTATGTAATCAAATACTGCTCTTTTGCATTTATGCAAAAGAGCCTTGAAGAAGCCGGATTTTAGCTGGATTTTTACCTGTAGAAAATGGTATGATATAATAAGCAAACAACAGGAGAATACCTGTAAAATTATTATTAAAATGAGCATAGATCTATTGGCAGGAGGATTCATTACGTGAGCAAAAAGCGGAACGGAAGAAGTGTTATTATATTGGCTGTTACCGCACTTCTAGGGACAGGGTTACTGTCGGGCTGCGGATTTAATACGGGTAGTGTGTCAAACGGCGGCGCTTCAGGTGCCATCTCAAATGCGGCGGCAAGTGCGGATGCAAAGCAGGATGAGGCTGCTGCCGCCTTTATGAAAATTGAACCTGCCATACTCAAAAAGATGCAGAACTCCACCTATACTTATGTTGAGGGGAAACTTTCTTTTAACATCGGAACTGATAAGGCCGATTTTCCGCCAAAGTATGTTTCTACCATCTTTAACCCCCATGTGGATTTCATGCCGAGCAGCATTTTCGTATCTGCCAATAAAATAGCCGTAGTCCGGACACCTGACGACGACAGTATTGTGATCACATACAGCGATGATGGCGGAAAGACCTGGCAGGATTCCGATGCGATCCATACCGGGCAGATCCCGGATCACTCTGTAGCCGATGCCGACTTTTTAGGCAAGGATGAAGTTGATAAGCTGTTGAGCCTTTATGCGGACTTTCCGTCAAAGGACACGGGCTTTCTGATCATTGGCTCCGGAACCACAATGGGGACACAATATACATTGGCACTCTTCAAAACAACGGACGGCGGAAAATCATGGCATGCGCTTGACTCCAACATTGCTGGTATACATGGTTTCCCAGTTACCGGCATGTACTTTATGGACGACAAAAATGGGTTTGTCGTGCAGAGCGGTGTAAATGTTAAAAAGGCAGAAATCTGCCAGACAGCTGATGGCGGTGTTACATGGTCAGCTGACGAATTACCTGTCCCGGCAGCGCTTGTAGATGATCTCAATGCCCCAAGTCTCACAGCCTTGACACCATATTATGCTTCGGGCCAATGGGTTCTTCCCATGTTTATTCGACCGGACACATTGATTTATTTCAAATCAAAGGAACAAGGAAAAATTTGGTCATATGATCCAACAATGGACATTAAAATTAACAAATTTTTATCATCCAGGGTTTAGACACTAGCTGAAAATAGCGTTGTAAGGAATTTTCCTTACAACGCTATTTTATTGTTTTGGTTTGTCTGTGTTTTAGCTGTGCTCAGATTTATGTTGACAACCCGGACAACGTCCCTCAAAAACCGTGCGATGCCTCTCAATGACATAACCTGTTTTTGCGGCCAATTGCTGATCCAATTCCGCATGATAGGATAACGGCACATCGCACACCGCACCACATTCGGTACACAGCAAGTGGTAGTGAAAATCCAGGCGGCAGTCAAAGCGATCTGCGTTGGATACCTTTACGTGGAGGAGTTCTCCGTTTTGAGCCAGAAAGTTCAGATTCCGATATACAGTACCGCGGCTGATCTTATCGTCGATGGCTCGAACATCCAGATAAATCTGATCCGCACTGGGATGGTCGCAGCGCGCTCTAACCGCATCCAAAACCAGCTGGCGCTGTTTGGTATTCCGCTGCTGCTTCATAAGGGAACACTCCTGCTCAGTCGTGATTTGACTGCATTGTGCTCGAAAGCGTTGCCTGAATCAAACCGTTATTATCCAGTTTGGAGAGCTCCTTGACCTTATCCATACACAGACCGGCAGCCTCGGTAAAACGTTCGCCGTACTCGGGATCAGCCAAATAGCAGTGGACCGCATGGCGGTACTTGATGTTCTCGGTAACGGAAGCCATATCTCCGGCGGTGTTTTCGATAAGTATCTGCTTCTTCTCTTCGGTCAGTACCCGCCACAGATCGCCGCCGGCACGGAAGCAGTCATCGGTGGGGTCATCCTTCGGGTCGTAACGGTACATTGCACCCTCCAGATCCAGAGGCGGCTCCATAACCTCGGGTTGAGCAGTCCAGGCGCCATAGCTGTTGGGAGAATAAGCCGGAGCGCCGCCGTAGTTGCCGTCTGCACGCATGGCGCCATCACGGTGGTACTCATTGACCTCCACCTTGGCACGGTTAACCGGGATATGGTTGTAGTTTACACCCAAACGGTAACGCTGTGCGTCGCCGTAGGAAAATAATCTTCCCTGCAGGAAACGGTCGGGGCTAAAGCCGATGCCGGGAACCACATGAGCAGGGGTAAAGGCCGACTGCTCGACCTCGGCAAAATAGTTTTCCGGATTGCGGTTCAGCTCCAGCTCGCCGACCTCAATGAGGGGATATTCGGCATGACGCCAGATCTTGGTGATGTCGAAGGGGTTCTCGTAGTGATTTTTCGCCTGCTCCTCGGTCATGATCTGCACGTACATGGTCCATTTGGGGAAGTCGCCGCGCTCAATGGCATCAAACAGATCCTTGCCGTGGTACTCGCGATCCATGCCGTTGATCCTGGCTGCTTCCTCATTGCTGAAGTTCTTGATGCCCTGCTTGGTCTTGAAGTGGAACTTGCACCAGAAGCGCTGGTTCTTATCATTATAGAAGGAGAAGGTGTGCTCGCCGAAGAAATGCATATTGCGGAAGGAGGCAGGGATACCCCGATCACTCATAACCACGGTGATCTGATGGAAACACTCGGGCAGCAGCGTCCAGAAATCCCAGTTGTTCTGGGCCGAGCGGCGGCCGGTGTGGGGATCGCGTTTCACAGCGCGGTTTAAGTCAGAGAAATTATGTACATCACGGATGAAAAAGGTGGGGGTGTTGTTGCCAACCAGATCCCAGTTGCCTTCCTCGGTGTAGAACTTGACGGCCACGCCGCGGATATCGCGCTCACAGTCAGCGGCACCGCGCTCACCTGCGACGGTGGAGAAACGGAGGAATAATTCGGTTTCTGTGCCGGGCTGCAGGACCTTCGCCCTGGTGTATTGGGAAATGTCATGGGTTACGGTGAATTTGCCGTAGGCGCCCCAGCCCTTGGCATGCATACGGCGTTCAGGAATGACCTCGCGGTTGAAGTGGGCCATCTTTTCCATCAGCCATACGTCCTGCATCACAACAGGTCCACGGGGTCCGGCGGTGATGGAGTTCTCATTGTCGGCTACGGGAGCGCCGACCTCGTTGGTTAATTTCTTGTGCTCGTTCATGATAATGCTCCTTTCTGTTTTGTTATTTTTATGTAAATATCACGGTGATATTTACTGGGAAGCTATTTTTTAGCGCGGTTGGGATTTTCAGGGAACCAGCCCTTTCTGACCCGTTTGGTTTGTTCTTTGAGTTCCACGATACTCCACAGCATGGCGAAGCCTATCACTGCCAATGCCGCTGACAGGATGATCTGATGTACGAACAGCGACAGAACGCAGAAAATTAGACCTCCGGTCAGAAAAATGGGCCATACCCGATCAGTAAAATAGTACTCGCAATAAATCACAACCGGATGAAAAATACCGATAATGAGAAATGAAATGGCACCGATTATCACTCCGGACCAAAGCATTAGAGCAGCACCCCCTTTACATTTTTAATTGATAAAATATTGCAGCTTATAGATACAGGCACATGACCAGCATCCACAGATAAACACAACTTTTAGGCAGCATCAGCATACCGATTTTGGGATTCCGGTTTGACCAAAGCACAACCGGAAGATAAAATGCAAAACTGAGCACAATGGCAAGCCACATCCAGCCAAACCCGGACGCTGTGCTTCTTTGCAGAAAGAACAGTCCGGCGACGGCGGCGCCCAATAGGAAAAACGGAATGTTACGGCTGATTCCCCAGCTGGCCGGAGGATGTGGCTCCTGCCATTTGTTCTGCGGCAGCAGGCAGAGCAGAATCCGTACAGAAGCCAGGAGATAGACCAGGTATGACCAGAAATTGCTGCCCTTTGGGGAGAAAATCAACAGTCCGATTTGCCATAAAAGCAGATAAAATACTGTCATCGTGATGGAGGTGATCTGCTTTCCTCTGCCAAGAGCCCGGCGCAGCCGTTCCTTTTGATGTGTAATGATTACCATTATGCGCGGAAAAAGGTGAAAGGCGTCGCCGCAAACCAGGACCAGAGCCATGACACCGGCCAGCATGGAAGCGTTATTAGTGGATTTAATAAAAAGAAGTACGAAACCAAGGAGCAATACTGCAACGAGATATAGAACATCGAAGACAGCTTCAAAGATTTCAAATACACGTTTCATTTTCCGCACTCTCCTTTCTGTGTTTGGCCTTGGCCATCCAGAGAATATAGCAGAACAGAATCTCTTTATTTATATGAGTTTGTTAATGATATTTATTATTTAATAGGACTTATTACTATTAACGTACTACAGGAAGAAAAATTTGTCAATAGAGAAATCTTCAGGCAAGTACTTTTGCCAGGTATTTAAAGGACGTTTTCATAAAACCGTTCAGCAAGAATAGATAGACCACAGTCATACCGGAAGGCAGATAAAGATAACAGGCTGATATGGCTTTTTTATGTCACCAAAATTTGCCAACAAATGCCAAGATTGTCTACTAGTCTTGTGGAAAAATTAAAATATAATGGAAATAAGATATAATATTGGAAATAATTATATTGATCCTTGGAAATTTTTCATATCGAATCCAATCTTTTATTACAGAGGGAACATGTAATTGCGCTTACCTTTGAGTCAAAGTGTGTTTATTCAGCTTGAGAGGCCTGATCCACAAATTTAAAATTCTATCGGGGAGGTGAGTCATTTCTTTTAAATCAGGGTATTGAATTTGTGTTTGCAGTATATCCTTCGATTCCTGTCAGGGCCATTTTTTGAGCTGAGTGAATATAAAACAAAGAGTAGAGAGGAGTAGAAAGTATGAAGAAAGACTTAAGAAGACTACTGCCCCTGGTTCTTGTGCTGGCTATGTTATTTACTCTGCTTCCTATGGGAGCTTCCACGTCCTCGGCGGCCAGCGGTAAAAACTTTGTAGTATACTTCCCTAACTGGGGCATGTATAATGCTGCACATATGTCAATGAATGTCGGTATGATCCCATGGAACAAAGTAACCTGCATCAATCATGCATTCTTTACTATCGATACAGGTTATAAACTTGTTTCGACCGATGAATATGCGGACTTCCAGGCTACCTTTGCACACTCCGAGGGCTGGGATCCCGGCATGATAAGGGGACACTTCGGGGAGTACAAATATTACAAGACACAATATCCGAATGTAAAGGTTGTTATCTCGGTCGGTGGATGGACAAGGGGTGAAAACTTTCACGCAATGGCTCTGACACCATCAAGCAGAGCAATATTCATTCAAAGTGTCATAGATTTTCTGAAGAAATATCCCTTTATTGATGGGGTGGATCTCGATTGGGAATATCCGGGAGTCAACAGGGCTAAAGATCCTAATGATCAGTATGACAGAGGCTGTCCCGGAGGACCTGAGGACAAGCAGAATTTCACAGCATTGCTGAGGGAAATCCGTCAGGCATACAATAATAACGGTATGTCCGGCAAGCTTCTTACCATAGCCGCACCAGGCGGTTATGAAAAAGTTGATTTGACGGAACCCAATGTATATTCTCAATATCTGGACTGGTTAAATATAATGACCTACGACATTCATGGAGCATGGGACACCATTACAAACCACCAGTCGGCAATTTACAAGAATCCAAATGATCCATCCGGAACTTCTCCGGTTGATATCAAGAATAAATACAATACCGATTACATCATGAAACACTACAGGGATACATATAATATTCCTGCATCCAAGCTTAATGTGGGCTCACCTTTCTATTCCCGCGGCTGGAAGAATGTAGTTGCCGGTACGGGTACAAACGGCCTGTTTGCCACTGCCAGCGGTGCTCCAGTGGGTAACCTTGATGATCCGGGCAGCCCCGGAGGCCAGAATTCCTATGCCCAGATGAAGGTGCTGGAAAATACTCCAGGCTACACAAAATACAGAGATTCAGTATCTCAGGTTCCCTGGCTTTATAACAGCTCTCTGGGTGTTATGTATACATATGAAGATGAAACTTCTGCAGCCGCAAGATGTGATTATGTAATCAATAACGGCTTTGGTGGAATCATCGGCTGGGAAATTTCCTGTGATACTTCCAATTTCTCATTAACCAATACAATATCCGGCAAGCTTGGCATAAACAGCACCACACAGGTGGCAGCGCCAACCTTCAGTCCTGCGGGCGGGACATATGCATCTGCACAGAACGTAACCATCTCGTGCGCAACAGCCGGTGCCACCATCAGGTATACTACCGATGGAAGCGAACCTACTGCCGCATCGACACAATATGCAGGTGCTATCAATGTATCCGGTACTACCACCATAAAAGCCAGGGCATTTAAATCGGGCATGAATGATTCGGCTACCGCTTCTGCCACATATAATATCCAGTCAGCTCAAACGGTAGCTGCTCCTGTATTCAGTCCTAACGGAGGCAGTTTTTCTGTTGCACAGAACGTAACCATCTCCTGCGCAACAAGCGGTGCCACCATCAGGTATACCACTGACGGCAGCGAGCCAAATTCGACATCTGCAATGTATACCGGTCAGATTAATATCTCAGGTAATACTATTATTAAGGCAAAAGCTTTCAAGGCGGGTATGAACGACTCGGCTGTTGCAACTGCTGCTTTCACTATTACCGGCGGAAATGAAGGAGTTGACCTGGGTAATCCTTCAGGTGCTCCGGCCACAGGCTCAATAAGCCACAACAACTGGGATGGTGATGGAGCATACGATATTACCATGAACATATGGTGGGGGAATAATGCAACTTCATGGACGGTATATGAAAACGATAAAATTGTATTCTCCGGAGCACTTCAAGGGAATTCACCCAATGCTCAGACAGCAGTTTACAGCGTATCGGGGAGAGCAAACGGTACCTATACATACAGAATTGACCTTAAAAACAGGTTCGGTACAACCTCGACCAATACCATAACAGTAAATGTTACAAATGGCGGTACTGTTCAAACAGTGGCCGCACCCGCCGTTTCACCGGCAGGAGGAACCTATGCTACGGCGCAGAATATTACTGCCTCCTGTGCTACCGGAGGGGCAACCATCAGATATACAACGGATGGAACCGAGCCTACAGAGAATTCAGCCATATGGAGCGGAGCTCTCACAATAGCCAATACTACAACTATCAAGTTCAAAGCTTTTAAAACGGGGATGAACCCATCTGAAACTGTAACAGCTGCCTATACCATTCAGAATAACCAGACTGCTGCAACACCTGCCTTCAGTCCTGCGGGGGGAACATATTCATCAGCACAGAACGTAACCATCTCATGTGCGACAGCAGGTGCTGCCATCAGGTATACTACCGATGGTTCCACACCGACTTCATCCTCCGCACAATATACAGGACCGATAGCTGTTATGGGTACAAAAACAATAAAGGCAATTGCCATGGCGGCAGGAATGAATAATTCAGCCGTTGCAACCGCCACTTACACCATCGGCAGCAGCGGTTATCCTGCTTGGGCTCCGAATACGGCATACAGCGCGGGAATAATAGTGTCTTACAATGGAAGCAACTACAGGTGCCTGCAGGCACATACCTCCCTCGCGGGCTGGGAACCCTCCAATGTTCCCGCCCTGTGGGAGCAAATCGGCAGCGCACCGGCACAGGCGGCAGCACCTGCCTTCAGTCCTGCAGGAGGAACATATCCATCAGCACAGAATGTCACTATTTCCTGTGCAACAGCAGGTGCGGACATCAGGTATACTACCGATGGCTCCACACCGACTTCATCCTCTGCACAATATACAGGACCGATAGCTGTTACGGGTACCAAAACAATAAAAGCAATTGCTATCGCGGCGGGAATGAACAATTCGGCCATAGCTTCGGCTGTCTATACAATTTCCACTGCACCACCTACCGGCAGCAGGCTGCTTGTCGGTTACTGGCACAACTTTGATAATGGATTAACCCCGGTTATGACGCTCAGGAATGTATCAACCAAGTGGGACGTCATTAACGTAGCTTTTGCCGATATAGCAGGTGATGGGACAGTTTCATTTACACCTTTCAATGCAACTGATGCAGCCTTCTCCTCAGATGTCTCCTACCTTAAAGGCCTGGGTAAAAAGGTCGTGCTGTCACTGGGCGGACAAAATGGTGCTTTAAGCCTGCCTGACAGTGCGGCTAAAACAAGATTTACAAATTCACTTATTGCTGTAATTGATAAATATGGATTTAACGGTGTGGATATAGATATTGAAACCGGCATATTTTTAGGCGGCGGTGATACAGACTTCAGAAGTCCAACAACTCCAACAATAGTAAACCTGATTGCAGCAATGAAGGATATTACTGCCAGATACGGTTCAAGCTTCACCTTGAGCATGGCTCCTGAAGTAGCTTATGTACAAGGTGGTATAACAGCATATGGCGGACCTTGGGGTGCTTATCTGCCTATTATTTACAGTCTGAAGGACCAGCTGTCCTATATCCATGTGCAGCATTATAATTGCGGTGGAAATGCAGCCCTGGACGGCAGGAACTATAACCAGGGAACAGCAGATTTTGAAGTGGCAATGGCGGAAATGCTGCTGAAAGGCTTTCCTGTTGCGAACAATTCAAGCAATATGTTCCCTGCGCTGAGGCAGGATCAGGTAATGATCGGTTTACCGGCTGCTTCAGGTGCCGCGCCCAGCGGAGGATACATCAATCCTGCCGAGATGAAGAAAGCCCTGGATTACCTGATTAAAGGAACACCCTATGGCGGAACATACAAACTTCAGAATGCTTCCGGCTATTCCGGATTCAAAGGCCTGATGTCCTGGTCGGTAAACTGGGATGCCCAGAACAATTACGAGTTCACAAATAATTACCGTGCGTACTTTGACGCATTGAAATAGTGCAGTCAGAACTTGTGGCTTCTCTTGTGGACGAGCCACAGATAAATAAAATACGAGGAGGTCTGAAAATGACTAACAAAAGATTTTCTTTTAAAGCTCTGTCACTTATGGTAGTTTTAGCGGTAATCATATCCGCATTTTGCGCCGTCATACCGGTGAGCGCAGCAGCCAGAGGAGCATGGGCTCCCAATACCGCATATGCGACAGGTGATACGGTAACCTACAGCGGGAGTACTTATACCTGTATTCAGGCACATACTTCCCTCACAGGCTGGGAACCACCCAATGTCCCCGCTCTATGGGAGAAAGGCAGCGGAGGAACAACACCGCCTCCAACACCACCCCCGGCAACAAACGGAGTGACATTCTATGCCGATATAAACTATGGGGGAACAGCAATAACACTTGGAGTGGGCAATTATACACTGTCGCAGCTGAACGCAAAAGGAATCCCCAATGACTGGATGTCTTCGTTAAAGGTTCCCAGCGGCTGGACTGTTGAAGTATATGAGCACGATAATTTCGGAGGAACAAAATGGACCTATACTTCAAGTTCTTCCTGGGTTGGCAGCGCCGTCAATGATAAAATGTCATCAGTCAAGATCTATACCGGTTCACCAAATCCTTCAGTAACAAAGCCTTCAGAAGTTCCAAGCAACATATGGACATATACAATGAATGTGGACAATAAATTCGGTAAAGGCGGAGATTTTGCTCTATTGCTGTGTGCAGTTATCAAAAAGGAAAGCAGCTTTGGAGCAGGCTTACCAGGCAGTCCATCAGCCGGCGACGGATTGATGCAGGTAGAGCCAAATACACGCAGTGCCTATTTATCTCAATTCAGCTCAACCTTTGGCCGTACTTATAATCACAGCAGCGAACAGGATCAGGTATGCCTGGGCGCACTGATTTTAAATGAAAAGATCGCTAAATTCGGCAACATATATAACGGCTTATTGCACTATAACGGAGGAGATTACTGGTATCCGGGAGCTACCGATTCTTACGGCCGTCCTATCCTGGCAAATCAATATGCGGATATAGTTTACGCTACATATAAGGGCTACGGCGGTAAGAATTAGGGGGACCTGTGTTTTGTATTCCTCCGATAGTTCTGGCAGGATACATAACAGATTCAAGGTGATATTAAAGGAGGTTAATTAAATGCATACTTTAAGTAAGAAATCCCTTGGCAAAATTCTGGCACTGGTAATGGTGCTTGCATTATTGTGTGGTATTCTTACTACAATCCAGGCAAGTGCAGCCGCCAGAGGAGCATGGGCTCCGAATACCGCATATGCGGCAGGTGATACGGTAACCTACAGTGGAAGTACTTATACCTGTATTCAGGCACATACTTCCCTCACAGGCTGGGAACCGCCCAATGTCCCTGCTCTATGGGAGAAAGGCAGCGGAGGGACAACACCACCGCCAGAAACAAACGGAGTGACATTCTATGCCGATATAAACTATGGGGGAACAGCAATAACGCTGGGAGCAGGCAATTATACACTGGCTCAGTTGAATACAAAGGGAATCCCCAATGACTGGATGTCTTCGTTAAAGGTTCCTGACGGCTGGACTGTTGAAGTATATGAGCATGACAATTTCGGAGGAACAAAATGGACCTACACCTCAAGTTCTTCCTGGGTTGGCACAGATGCAAATGACAGGATGTCATCTGTTAAGGTTATCAGCGGAACTCCGGTACAGACTGTTGCAGCACCTGCCTTCAATCCTGCGGCGGGGGGATATACATCTTCAGTTTCAGTAACTTTAGCCTGTGCCACTTCAGGTGCTACCATAAGGTATACTACCGACGGTTCAACACCTACAGCAGCCTCTGCCCAGTATACAGGGGCAATATCTGTTACCAGCACCAAGACGATAAAAGCTATTGCTGTAAAATCAGGAATGACTGACTCAGCAGTGGCATCAGCTACTTATACGATTAATACATCAAACAGTACTTCTTTGATTCCGCTGAACTCCGGTATGCAGATGACCATTCAATTCAATAACAATACCAATGGGGTTTACAGTAACGGCCAGATTTATGCCAATATAATTGGCAAGAATAGAAACGGCCAATTTTGCACCATTTCACCCGATGGAACCATGACTCAATGTGTTTCGGGACAGAATGCATCCCCTTATTTCTATCCCCTGAGTTCTTTAAACGGTTTCCAGATTCCGGCTTATGTGAGTTCAGGAAGACTGTATATTTCAATGGGCACACCCCTGGATATCCCGTTTAATACGGCGGCGGATGGCACTGTAGGTATTGCTTATCCCAATATTGAGAATCCATCGGATTCAAGCTATAATAAATATTTTGATTGGGCGGAGTTTGCTGTGATTAACGGTGAGGTTTGGATTAATACCACCCAGGTCGACATGTTCGGCGTGCCGTATACTATCGAAATGTTTACCGGCAGCAGCAACAATTATTCTTCCTTTGCAAAGGTTGGAATCACCGAATCCAGAGCATCCATTTTCAGTGCATTCCAAAAAGAAGTGCCTGCTGAATTCAAGAGCCTGGCTACCGTACAGGCACCATACCGCATTGTTGCGCCTATTCATGGCGGTTTCAGGGCCGGACAGACCAACGGTACTTATTTTAACAGCTACATTAACAGCATCTGGTCCCAATATTCCACCAGTAACTTTGTGCTAACCGTTCCTCAAGGTACATTTACAGGAAGAGTATCCGGCACACAGATGAATTTTACAAGGCCCGGTGATACTACTGTTTACCGTGTGAATAAACCCACCGGTGAGGATGTTTGGGGAGGTGCAGGCACACTGGCAACCGGAAATGAAATTGAAAAGGTACTTCAAGCGCAGATTTGCGCTGCTTTCCATCGTCATGTCATAGGAAATGCGGCCAACTTGAATAATCCTTCTGCTTACTATCAGACCGGACCGGCTGATTATTACGCCAAATTCTTTCATGACCACAGTTTGAACGCCAAAGCATACGGTTTCTGCTATGACGATGTGAATGACCAGAGTTCAGCTATTCACGCCACCAGTCCCAGAGGTGCCATCATCAACATCGGCTGGTGATACTTTTTAAAGACTTTGTTCTGTATTTCTTGAATAGTGATGGAGGAATACGGAACAGGTTCAAGGTGATATTAAAGGAGGTTGATTAAATGCATACTTTAAGCAAGAAATCCCTTGGCAAAATTCTGGCACTGGTAATGGTGCTTGCATTGTTGTGCGGTATTCTTACTACAATACAGGTAAATGCAGCCGCCAGAGGAGCATGGGCTCCGAATACCGCATATGCGGCAGGTGATACGGTAACCTATAGCGGAAGTACTTATACCTGTATTCAGGCACATACTTCCCTGACAGGCTGGGAACCGCCCAATGTCCCTGCTCTATGGGAGAAAGGCAGCGGAGGGACGACACCACCGCCGACACCGCCTCCGGCAGCAAACGGAGTGACATTCTATGCCGATATAAACTATGGGGGAACAGCAATAACACTTGGAGTGGGCAATTATACACTGTCGCAGCTGAACGCAAAAGGAATTCCCAATGACTGGATGTCCTCCTTAAAGGTTCCTGACGGCTGGACTGTTGAAGTATATGAGCATGATAATTTCGGAGGAACAAAATGGACCTATACTTCAAGTTCTTCCTGGGTTGGCACAGATGCAAATGACAAAATGTCATCTGTTAAAATCCTTAATACTGCAGACAGCGGCAATCTTGTATGGAGCGACGAATTTAACGGAAGCTCACTGGACAGTTCAAACTGGGTATATGATATAGGCACAGGCAGCGGCGGATGGGGTAATAATGAGCTTGAATATTACACAAACCGCTCGCAGAACGTTCAGGTAACAGGAGGAAACCTGGTAATAACAGCTCAGAAGGAAGCCTATGGCGGCATGAACTACACTTCGGCACGTATAAAGACAAAAGGCTTGCGCCAGTTCACATATGGAAAAATCGAAGCAAGAATAAAGCTTCCTTCAGGCGAAACTCAGGGAATCTGGCCTGCCTTCTGGATGCTGGGTTCAAATATTGATTCTGTCAGTTGGCCTAAGTGCGGAGAAATCGATATTATGGAGCGTGTAAACAAAAATTCGGTTATAAATGGAACTGTACATTGGGACAATAATGGACAGTACGCATCTTTTGGAAGAACTTCAGGAAATATTGATTTTTCACAATACCATGTATACAGAATTGAATGGGATTCAAAATATATCAGATGGTTTGTGGACGGAGCACAGTTTAATGAAATACTGATTGAAAACGGCACAGGCAATACTGAGGAATTCCAGAAGCCTTTCTTCATACTGTTTAACCTTGCCGTAGGCGGAAATTGGCCGGGAAGCCCCAATGGAGCTACCGCATTCCCTGCAAAGATGTATGTGGATTATGTACGCGTATATAGATAGTTCAGCTTTATATACATTGGCCTGCAATTAAATCAAGAACAAAGGGACTTGAACCATCAAGGTTCGGGTCCTTTTGTTTTTACAGCACTCATGATATAGTAAAATAAACGGCAACAGATTTCATTGATCTGCGGTGGCTAAAGATATCGACTAAAAAGTTATTGAGAGGTACTTATGAAAAGAACGGTTTTTTTTATTTGTCTTATATTATTTTTTTCTTTGACAGTCACAGGGTGCAACAAGGTGAGAAAATCTGATAATCCATCAGCAGCTGAAGTTATTGCTTCAAGCACAAATCAGATGACTGCAGTCTCCTCTGATATTAACAAGCCCTATAAGAACAGGACAGAGGATTTGGACAGGAATTTGTTTAAAGAAGTGGATAACCAAAGTTCAACTCCGGATAAACTCAAAATTTTATTCAAAGCACTTAAAGAAGATTCGTCATTGGATGAGAACTATAAAATGTACAATTGCGATAATGTCCTAACCCATACCATGAATTTGCTGTACGATTTTCTTGGAACGGAGCAGTCATTCAATATAAGTGACAATGAATTTGAAAAACTTCTTGGGTTTCCGGTAATGCCGCTTAAGGAAGGAAGAATTATCAGGTATGAAGGCAAACCTGAAAACTTTGGTGAATCTTCAGACTCAAAGTATATTTTTTATCAATGTAAAAGGGGCAATACAGTATCAGCCTATAAACTTTATTTTAAAGATTATAGAAGAATTACGGATGCTTTTGTCATAAATACCGGAGTGGATAGCAGTATTATTTATACTTACGGATTTACAAGCATGAATTCAGGTTCCCGTCACTTTATACATGCTTTTAAAATTGATTCAAAGACATGTACAAAAGTTGATGCTCTGGGACAATACATGTATGAAAATAAAGAATTTATTGATTCTGACGGATTAATTCCTTATGAATTTGAAATTGAGAAGTTCACTGAGGAGGAAATAATTTTCAAGTCCGGTGAAAATATAAATAAAACACTTAAAGCATATTTTAACAGCAGTAAAATGGAATTTGTAATATAGCTATGTTCATGATTTTAGTAAACTTTTTAACAATAGATACAGTATCCGTTATACCGATTTCCAAATTTATCGGGGAAGCATTAAAATTCTATTCAGAAGGTATTAAGTAAAGAATCTTGATAAATTTGATCATGAGGAGAATTTGAGTTTAATTCCAGTAAGCATGTGGTATAAATATAACTATGAATTTACTGGAGGTTATACATGAAAGATAACGAAAAATCTCTGTCGGAAATTAATGCAAGTGTTCAAATACCAAAGCAATATAATTTGTTCAAAAGATTGATTGCCTTTGTAGGACCTGCATATCTGGTTAGCATCGGCTATATGGATCCTGGCAACTGGGCAACTGACATAGCGGGAGGGAGCCAATTCGGATATGCGTTAATCTGGGTCCTGTTCATGTCAAATCTTATGGCGGTTTTTTTGCAGAGTCTCAGCGCAAGGCTGGGCATTGTCACAGGAATGGACCTCGCACAGGCATGTGCGGCTCATTATAAAAAAGGTATCAACTATATACTATGGATATTAACCGAGCTGGCAATCGTTGCAACAGACCTTGCCGAGGTATTAGGCTCGGCTATCGGAATCCAGCTTTTGTTTCACATCCCGTTAGAATACGGTATTATCATCACGGCACTAGATACCTTCATCATTTTATTTATTCAGAAATTTGGCGTCAGAAAGCTGGAAGCCATCGTTGTAGGTTTAATTTCCATTATCGGACTCAGCTTTCTCATAGAAATCATATTATCAAAACCCGATTATGCTCTTGTTGCAAAAGGCTTTATTCCAAGTCTGCCGGGTAAAGGTGCTCTGTTTATAGCAATAGGTATACTTGGGGCGACTGTCATGCCCCATAATTTATACCTTCACTCCTCGCTTGTTCAATCAAGAAACATTGAAAGAAGCGATGCAGGCATAAAGCAGGCAATTAAATTCAACGTGCTTGATTCTGTGGTCGCTCTGAATCTTGCCTTCTTCGTAAATGCTGCTATTTTAGTAATGGCTGCAGCAGCTTTTCATAGGACGGGGAATGTAGCCGTAGACGAAATACAAAAAGCTTTTCAGCTCCTTCAGCCGATTCTGGGAACAACCCTGGCCCCTATTCTTTTTGCAGTCGCTTTAATTGCTTCAGGTCAGGCATCTACCATAACAGGTACACTTACAGGACAAATTATCATGGAGGGTTTTATTAATATCAGGCTCCAACCGTGGGTTAGGAGGCTTATAACCAGACTGCTTGCAATTATACCTGCAATGGTGGTAATCCTTTACTTTGGTGAAGCTTCGACAGGATGGCTTTTGGTATTGAGCCAGGTAATTCTGAGTATGCAGCTTTCCTTTGCAGTGATTCCATTAATTCATTTTGCAAGCAATAGAATTCTAATGAAAAAGTTTGTCATACCAACATGGGCCAAGTATATATCATGGTTCATTGCGGCAGTTATCATGGTACTGAACATCAAGCTGGTTATGGATACACTGGCGGGATTGCTGAACGGAAAAAATATCAATCTGCTGATAGCTGTATTGATACTGTGTGTCAGTGTTTCTTTAGGTATACTGTTGATTTATATTGTGTTTGAACCACTGCTGGCAAAAATATTTGGAAACAAACTGCAAAGACGCAGAGAAACCGATATACACGGAGGCGGAATTATGCCTGTGGTTAGAGAAGTAAAGCCTTTCAAAAAGATTGCGGTTGCTCTTGATTTTACAGACAGCGACGGAGAGATTCTTTCATATGCAGTCGGGATTGCCAGGGGTTCATCCGAACTGGTACTGATGCATGTAATTGAAAGTGCCGGTGCAAGTGTCTACGGAAATGAAATTGAGGATATTGAAACAAAAACAGACCGGGATAGGTTGAACAGATATGCAGATGAACTGAGAAAAATGGGCGTTAAGGATGTTTGGGTTGAAATTGGATATGGAAACGTAGTTAACGCGTTGTCCGGGATGATTACAAATAATGAAGCTGATATGGTGGTTTTCGGTTCACATGGACATAAGGGTGTTAAGGATATTATTTTTGGCATAACGTCAAACAGAGTAAAAGATAGAGTCAAAATACCGATATTGATTGCGAAATAATAATATGGATGACAGGAGCAAGGGCAAAAATTTGTGGGCTGTGTTTTTCAGAAACGGAAAGCACAGCCTTTTTTTATTTTGCCGGAAACACCCGATTATCCCGATATGGGATTTGATCCATGCTTACAATCTGCCCGTTATGAATAAACTTCTGCCATAAAAAAATCAAATTCAGTGCCTCTTATTGTTCAAGAATTTCAGCTCTGTTAAAATTTGTTTGAAATGCCGAACTTTTATGCTGATTTTACAACCTATATTTTTAAATCTTATATCATAAGGAGGGTGATTATGGAAAAAACAAATCAAGTTAATATTTATAAAAAAAGAGGAGGGCTATCGGCTTTTTTTACGGCTATCAGCGTTGTCACAGGCATACTTTCGATCCTTATTGTTGTATATATGATAAGTTTGTTGTGGGATGGAACTTCGCTTGGAAGGGTGATTCTGCTCGGAACAGCCGTATGCCTTTGCCAAATAATCAAAGCTGTTTTTTATGCTCTGGCTTTATGGAAAGCGCACGATTACGCCTATTCTTCCCTGCTGGAAATACGGCTAGGCATGATCGGGCACCTGAAAAAGCTGCCATTTTCTTTTTTTCAAAAAAGAAAAGCCGGAGATCTGGCAAATATTATAGACCGGGATGTGGAACGGATCGAAATTTATCTGGCCCATACCCTTCCCGATGTGGTCATTACGAATATCGCCTGTGTGGCTGCTTTTGCTATTGTGGCGGTTCTGGACTGGCGCTTGGGTATTGCGGTCATATCCACCGTTCCATTTGTATTTGTACTGATGCCCATTTTCAGCAAGCTCTGGACGAAATCGGTGGAGGATTACCAGAGAAGCATTAAAACTGTTTCTGAAAATGTGATGGAATACATCGGGGCAATCTCTGCAATCAAAGCTTTCAGCAGCGAAGAAAAGAAAACGGGAAAGGTCCTGCAAAGCATGTACAAATATATTGACAGCGCCAGGAAAGCGATCTATGTGCAGTCAGTACCCATGAGTTTGATCTTCCTGCTTATGGAGGGCGGTATCGTCGCGGTGGCCATTGCCGGCTCGGCCATTTTAAGCAGGCAGCCTGTTACCGCCTGGGGTATTATCGTCTACATTCTGTCGATTATCCTTGCCGGACAATTCTCAAAAAATTTCTCGAAGTCCATGTCTCTGGAATACAACAAAATTGTTTTTAAGAATACCATGACGGCAGTGGAATCCGTGATGAAGGTTCCAGCGGAACCTGAAAAAGAAAAACATAAAGATCCGACTGCGGGAGACATAGAATTCAAAGATGTCACATTTGGTTACGATGAAAATGAAAAGACTTTAAAGAACATCAATGTCATCTTTAAAAAGAATTCCGTCAATGCCATCGTTGGTCCCTCCGGGGCCGGAAAGAGCACTATGGCCAATCTCATGATGAATTTCTGGCAGCCTGACAGCGGAGCCGTTACCATTGGGGGACGAAATGTGAAGGATTTTCACGAACAGGATTTGTCGGCTTTGATCTCCATTGTCCAGCAGGATACCTTCTTATTTAACAGCACTGTTGAAGAAAATATCCGTATCGGCAAAAAGGATGCCGGTCGGGAGGAAATCGTCAACGCAGCGAAAAAGGCAAAGATACATGATATAATCATGGGTTTCCCGGAGGGTTACCAAACCATGGCAGGAGAAGGCGGCGCCAAACTGTCCGGAGGAGAAAAGCAAAGGATTTCCATAGCACGCATGATCTTAAAGGACGCTCCAATCGTAATACTGGATGAAGCGACGGCAGCCATTGATCCCTATAACGAGGCGTTGATTCAGCAAGCCATCGGCAGCCTATGCGAAAATAAGACGTTGATTATTATCGCCCATCACCTGAACACCATCCGGTCGGCCGATCAAATTATTGTCATGCAGGGCGGTGAGCTTGCTGCCAAAGGGAGACATAACGAGCTGCTTGAGATAAACAGCCTGTATAAGACCATGGTGGAAGCTGAGCGGCAGGCAGAGCATTGGAATATCAAGGAGGTTTCAGGTCTATGATCAAAGAATTGTTTGCACATATCAGCAAGAAGGGTAAGCGCATGCTGGCAGCAGCCACCATTGCCAACACCATCAGTTCCCTCCTGTTTGCAGGCATTATGCTGACGGTTTTCCGTATGCTGACAGCAATTACCGAGGGAAAAAAAGATCTGGCAGGATACTGGTGGCTGATGATCGGAATGCTTGCCGCAAAATTTGTTGCCAGCATCATTTCCGTCGGCACCACACACTTTGGCGGTTTTGAAATGGAAATGAACTTAAAGGAGAAAATTATCCGCAGGTTAAAACAGTTCTCCCTGGGTTTTTATACCAGGGAACGCCTTGGTGAAATAAGTACGGTTGTACAAAACGACGTGGATAATCTGGAGGGCGCTGTGGCGCACTTAGGCTCAAGAGTCGTGAGCGATACCCTGACATCCCTTGTGGTTGGCATTGCCCTTTTTATACTTGACTGGAGAATGGGGCTGGTAATGATTTCATTATTGCCCCTGGCGCTGTGGATGCAAGCAGCGGGTATTAAAAGATCTCTGGTATTAAAGGAAGAAAACAAACGAAATCTGGCAGATATGGTCAGCCGGTTTGTAGAGTATACAAAAGGTATCCCTCTGCTGAAGGCTTTTCCCGAAAACATATTTTTTCAAAACCGGTTAAAAGAAAGTGCCCGGTGCTTTAAGGAAAGCAGCAAAGCGGAATCCAGAGCCGGAGCAGGTGACTCCGCAAGATATTTTATTCCGTTTGAGCTTTGCTTTGGCTTGCTTGCCTTGATCGGGGGTATTCTCACCTGGTATAAAATTCTTGATGCCGACGGCTACGTATACTTTATTGTTTTCAGCCAGGAATTCTACAAGCCGTTTGCCGGTTTGGAAAGCTACAGGATGAGCTATACCGGTGCCAGGGACAGTTACGGGAGAATTGCAAAGCTGTTGGGTGCCCCCGTTATGGAAAATCCAATTGCGCCAAAGTCTGCCAACCGGTTCGATATCCATTTTGACCATGTGAGTTTTCGGTATGAGGAAAACGGTTTTGAATTGAAAGATGCAGATTTTACTCTGGAGCAGGGGAGCCTCACAGCTTTAGTAGGGCCATCCGGGTCTGGTAAAACGACCATCACCAGTCTCCTCCTGCGCTTTTGGGATTGCCAGTCAGGTAAAATTGAAATCGGAGGTGTGGACATCCGTGAAATGGATTATGACGAGCTGCTGTCAAAAATAAGCATTGTCATGCAAAATGTCATCTTATTTGCTGACACCGTTTACGAAAACATCAAAATGGGAAACAGCAGAGCAACGAAAGAACAGGTCATTGATGCGGCAAAAAAGGCTATGATCCACCATTTCATCATGAGTCTGCCGGATGGGTATAAAACTATGCTGGGAGAAGGCGGCGCAGGACTTTCCGGCGGCCAGAAGCAAAGGCTTTCAATTGCCCGCGCTCTTTTAAAAGACAGCCCTGTTGTACTGCTTGACGAGGCAACCAGTAATGTGGATTCCATGAATGAGGTATCTATCCAAAAAGCCGTCAGCAATCTAGCTATAGGCCGGACGGTGCTGGTCATTGCACATCATTTGCAGACCATCCGGTCGGCAGACCGCATTCTAGTCTTTCAAGAAGGACGGATTGCCGAGAGGGGCAGGCATTCGGAGCTGATTGACGAGGGCGGTCTTTATTATGAGTTGTGGGCTGCCCAGCAACAGGCAAAAACATGGAAAATTGAAAGTCAAACCGCTTAGAGCTTATGAGTCCTTTTAAAAAACAGACGCCGGAAAGTTATAAATGTTCCGGCGTTTATCTATATCTTGCTATTTTTTGAAAAATCCTTTAGAAAATCACGCATGGCGGTAACTGATTTGCCGCTGATTACATGCTCGATTGCACATGCGTCGGTGTCGGCCGTACCGTCGTCTATTCTCAGGACATCCGTAAAAAACCTTTGAATGATGTGGTGTTTTTCTGAAATGATACCTGCTGTTTCCAGACCGGCATCCGTGAGATAAATTTGCTGATACTTCTCATTTGTAATCAAGCCTTTTTGAGCAAGTATGGACATGGCTGTGTTGGCTGTTGATTTTGTGACATTCATCCACGCGGCAACATCCGTTAGCCGGACACTTCCACTTTCTCCCGATAACTCATAGACGGCTTCGAGGTAATTTTCCATGGTAAAGGAAAGCTTATCCATCATTTTTATTCTCCTGACAACGGTTGTTTTTTAGACAGCGGTATTCCATGGGGGTAATTCCATAAGTGTTTTTAAAAAGTTCCGCAAACCGGCTGGGGCTCTTGCAGCCAACACTTTTAGCAATTATATATATTGGTTCGCCGGTACTGTCAATCCTGTGTAATGCCTCTTTCATCCGGGCTTTAATCACATACCCGTGAATGGTACTGCCAAAGGCAAGCTGAAAATCATTTTGCAGTTTACCTGCACTTGTATTTGTCAAAAAAGCTAATTCGGAAATTTTAGGTGAAGACGAAAGCTGTTCGTCAATAATTGTTCTTGCTTTGTTGACGGCCGTAAAATCTTCTTCTGTCAAGCGGCGATTGTGGTTGTGCTCCGAGGAAAGGATTTCATTGGCTTTGGCAGCAACCAGGTACAGTATTTCCATTATTTTGCCTTCATAATATAATTCCGACGAAACATCGGATTCCATGCTGTGTTTGATTTGCTTGAGAACAAGCTGCAAATCGGGACTGAAGCAGCTTTTATAGTTCATTTTGATAAGATCACTGACGTTCAAGGCATTGCTTGAAAATCTCTCTCTTAAATACTGCAAATAAAACTCTTCCCAGATCATAATTTGGATTCCGCGAACGGGAGTCATTGGCAAGAATACGAGTTTTCCCTGGTGCTTTTGATTTATGTGAGTGCCTATGCCCGACTGCACTTGAAATCTTCCGAACTCGTACTCCCAGCTTTCCGCTTTGATGGATTCCAGGTATAAAATTTCCAGAAATTGATTGGTTAACGTATAATCCTTCCGAGTGGGGTAACGAAAAGCGTAATCCATACTGGATATAAAAAACTTGTTTTTAAATATAAGCTGTTTTATATGGCCCGAGGCAAACTCTTCATCCGCTTCAAAGAAAGTAAACGCCCCGTCGTTTTTGGATTGCCGGAAGCAAAGCTCCAGCGGTTGTTCCATGGGAACTCTTGAATTTACAGCTGTTTGCAGGTTCATATCATATTTACCTTCCTCACTGCCAATTTTAAATAAAGCGACGTACGAAAAAATAGGAGGCTCCCTTTGTTTATTGTTATAAAAACAGTTAAATGGCTATAATGTTCGAGTAATCTAACTAATATTTTAACACAGGTAAATCGGCAGTTCAAGCGCTATAAATACTAAGCCTGCCCTGAATGTTTGATACAATGAACCCAATAGGTTTGGGAGAGTTAGTTTGAACTCCCTATCTTTTAAAAAATGGTTTGTCTGGGAGATACGGTTGTTCAGGCGATGTTTGATGATAGGGAGGCCCATGTAAAAAATCTGAGAGGGCTATGGCATGTTGTACTGGGATATCCCTGCATTGTCTCCTATCATCCGCTGGCTGTGAGGAGACGGCCCAATCTGGCACGTCAGTTTATGGAGGATTGGGACATGCTGGGGCAACGGTTATCTGGTTGTTGACAATTGTAATGAGCGGCAATTGTCATAGCCATTTAAACGCAAAGAGATTTTAGGGTTTTATTTGTGTGAATAGTTGCGGTCTCCTAAAGCATATGTTTCTTCAGTCTTTAGAATATGGTTTTTTTACATTTGTCCTGTTAAGAAGATAGTCTGTACTTGTATTATGTAGATCTGCCAGTTTGATTAAGATACTGGTAGGTATATCCACTTCGCCACGCTCATAATTACTATAAATTCTTTGACTGCAATTGAGGTATGCTGCAACCTGTATTTGTGTCATATCCTTATCCTCGCGTAAATTTCGTATTCTTCCATACATAATGGGATCACCTCAATACAATTATAGTTTAGCGAATTATTCGCTATTGACTTTTAGCGAAAATATCGCTAAGATTGTATTGGAAAGTAAATAGAAGGATAGAAAGAAGGCGAAATATGAGGTCTATTTTGGAAGAATTATATGAGGGGAATATATGCGTGGATGAATTGATTGTTTCAAAACATCCCGAATATCGTCCGTTAAACAAAAGAATATCCGAAACACTGGCGATGTGGAGAAATAAGCTTTCACAAGAAGACTACAATCAACTAGAAAAATTGATGGATTTGCGTTCTGAAGCAGGTTCAATAGAAGCTTCTGAAGCGTTCATGAACGGATTTAAGCTTGGGGCAGTGATCATCATGGAAGTATTGAACGGAAAGGAGGAGCTTGTGAAGGGAGCTGATTAAGATTGATAGGTACAATGGGGTAATGGATACAGAGCTATTGCTGCCAGTTAGCCAACTGTGATAATCGGGATGAAGAATGTGTATATACCGCAATGAGGAAAATTGCGCAAATGCTAAAACCCGAATATCAGGGTGTATATAAAATAGACTGACTAAAAAAGCAGCAATCATAATAATGCTTTTTAAATATTATCAATAAACGGCTTGATATGAAGCAGTGCAGCACCCACTGCAGCAGCTTCCCGCTTGTAATGGCATACTTGAACATAATTGCCATCCATCTCAAAAGTATTTAAATTTGCGATATATCCTTTTAATTTGGCCATATATTCATCAATATAAGCCCCGACATAACCGCCTAAAATTATACTGCAGTCAAAAAACATACGTAAATTATTAACAGCGGTAGCGAGATAGTCCAAATATTTTTCCCACACTGCTTCTATTTTTCTATCGCCCTTTTTCAACAAGTCAAAAAAGTCAGCTAGATTTCCGTTTGTATGTTCTGCTAAAACCAGAGCCGAGCAGTAAGTATCCAGACAGCCCTTCTTGCCGCAATAGCATTGTAATCCGTTGCGCTCAATTGTCATATGTCCGAATTCTCCGCCGCGCTGGTTTTCACCTAAATAAATTTTGTTATCCAGAAGAATCGAACCGCCCACTGTATTACTCAAAGAAAGATAAATTGCATTTTTCAGCGTATTTCTGTTCCACATTTCTGCAATACCTGCAGCATTGGCATCATTACACAAAAGGTAGGGATACTTTATGTAATTCTGATAGTTTGCAAACCTTTCATTGGTAACTTGTAAAACATAGGAACTCACTAAGGTTAATCCATCATCTGACAATATCCCTGGAAGGGAAATTCCCACCCCCAATATTTTTGAAGGGTTTATTCCGGATTTTTCAATCACATTATCGATAAGTTTCCCCATTTCCTGGGCATGGTCCAGTGTATTTTGGTATTTTTTCGATACCCGGATACTTTCAACAATATTTCCGGTTAAATTTATCAGTACCGTACTTATATGGTTTCGTGTAATATCCACTCCGATTGCATATCTGGCATTCTCCACACAGGATATTGCTACTGCCTTTCTTCCTCCGGTAGACCCCAAAACGCCGGCTTCCTCCACCAAGCCTTCATCCTGTAAGGATTTCACATTCTGCATAACGGTAGGCATACTGATACCAAGAAGATAAGCAATTTCGGGCTTGGAAATTCTCTCCTTTTCACAAATCAGTTTATAAATACGGTTTCTATTTTCTTTTTTTACATCTATGTTATTTGATTTATTATATTTCATTTAATTCTAACCTTTCTGTTTAGTTTATAGTTTGTATAAAGTGTTTTATTAATGGTTATTAATATAACCTATTTTTCATATATTTACAAGGTTAAAAAACAAAGCGGTCTCATGCTTTTACCGTGAGTATTAATAAAAATTCATGTTGACAAGCAAAGGGGTTATACCTATAATGTTAATTAAGTCGTTTATATAAAGTATTTATTATAAATACTTTAATAAAGTGACTTTCATAATAACTTGGGAGGGGTTGATTACGTGCAAGGAAAAATGAAGATTGCAGTTATGGAAGGGATAGGTAAAATGGGCTTTACTGAAAAGGACATTCCGCAAACTGCCGACAATGAGGTTTTAGTAAAACTTGAATATGTAGGTATCTGTGGTTCTGATCTGCATTATTATGAAACTGGCAGAATAGGCGATTACATAGTAAATCCTCCATTTGTTCTGGGACATGAACCGGGTGGTACTGTGGTGGAAGTGGGCAAAAATGTAAAACATCTCAAGGTGGGGGACCGCGTTGCACTTGAGCCTGGAAAGACTTGCGGTCAATGTGAATTCTGCAGAACCGGAAAATATAACCTTTGCCCCGATGTCATATTCTTTGCAACTCCGCCCGTGGATGGCGTATTTCAGGAATATGTGGCACATGAGGCAGAGCTTTGTTTTAAACTTCCTGATAATGTGAGTACTCTTGAAGGCGCATTGATTGAACCCCTGGCAGTTGGTTTCCATGCCGGCATGCAGGGTGGAGCTCATGCAGGGCAAACTGCCGTTGTTACCGGTTCGGGATGTATTGGTCTTGTTACAATGATGGCACTTAAAGCAATGGGGGTTTCCAAAGTATATGTTGTTGATGTCATGCAGAAGCGTCTGGATAAGGCAATGGAATTGGGCGCAACCGGAGTCATCAATGCCGGAGAGCAGGATGCGGTTAAAGCGGTATTGGAGCTGACGGGAGGCGTGGGCTGTGACCTTGCAGTTGAAACTGCCGGCACTGAAATCACAACACAGCAGACAATACATATGGTTAAAAAAGGTGCTACAATTGTACTGGTCGGCTACGGAAAGACAGGTATGATGAATATGCCCATGAGCCTTGCTTTGGACAAGGAGTTGAGTTTTAATACTGTATTCCGTTACAGGCATATCTATCCGATGGCCATTGACGCAGTTGCAAGCGGTAAAGTAAATCTTAAAGGTATTGTCACAAATATTTTCGAATTTGAAGACTTACAGAATGCTATGGACTTGAGTGTACGTGATAAGGCTAATATTGTAAAAGCAGTTGTCAAAATAGCTAATTAAGGAGTAGGCATATGTCAGTATCAAAATTTGTGACCGGTATTCAACATATTGGTATCCCAACGAACGATATCCGGAAGACAATTGAATTCTACAACAGCCTTGGTTTTGAAACTGCCCTTGAGACGGCAAATGAGGCTGCAAATGAAAAGGTGGCATTCCTGAAGTTAAAAAATCTTATTATCGAAACTTACCAAAATAATAATGCTTGTGAAACAGATGGTGCCATTGATCATATTGCAATAGATGTGACAGACATTGAAAAAGCTTTTGATATGATCAGGGCTGATGGGCATTTGCTGCTTGATACAGAGATTCAGTTTCTCCCTTTTTGGGAGCAGGGTGTAAAATTTTTCAGGATTAAGGGGCCGAATGCCGAAAAAATAGAGTTTAGTCAGATATTGTGAAAAAATTGGAGGTAAAAGCTCTTGTTTGATGTAACTGCAATCGGAGAATTGCTCATAGATTTTACACCTGCCGGCAACAATCAGCGTGGCGATCTGCTGTTTGCCCGAAATCCGGGCGGAGCACCGGCTAATGTTTTGGCAGCAAACAGCCGTATGGGAGGAAAGACAGCCTTTATAGGCAAAGTCGGGAAGGATAGTTTTGGTGCATTTCTGAGAGGTACATTGGAGGGCATAGGAATCTCTACAGAGGGATTGGTGATCTCTGAAACGGTAAATACAACACTCGCTTTTGTTCAGCTTGACCATAAAGGTGACCGCTCGTTCAGTTTTTACCGTAAACCCGGTGCTGACATGATGCTTGAGCCGGAGGAGGTCAATGAATTAATCATAGATAATAGCCATATTTTGCATTTCGGTTCAGTCTCCCTGACGGATGAACCTTCCAGAAGTGCAACTTTTCACGCAGTCAGCCTGGCAAAGAAAAAAGGATGCATCATCAGTTACGATCCCAATTACAGACCTTTGCTTTGGGACAGTGCAGAAAAAGCAAAAGAGCAAATGCTGTTGGGTCTTACCTTCGCCGATATAGTAAAGGTGTCGGAGGAAGAAATGATTTTACTCACAGGAGAAAAGGATCTTGTGAAAGGTTCAATGCTGCTTGCGGAAGAGGGTGCTGCTTTGATCCTGGTATCAATGGGGGCTAAGGGAGCATGTTACCGAAAGGGTGAAATATTCGGAATCCTGCCTGCCTATGATGTGAATACAATTGATACAAATGGTGCCGGAGATGCATTTTTAGGTGCGGTCCATTATCGGATCAGAGGAAAGCAGCTCTCGGATATTAGAAATATGTCAAAAGCGGAATTAGAGAATATCCTGTCATTTGCAAATGCAGCAGGTTCACTGACAACCGCCAAAGGCGGTGCCATTACTGCTCTTCCAAGCCTGGAAGAAATAGAAGAATGCATGAGCAAGGTTCCCCTGCTTAATTATTAGAAGTGATAAATAAATATAGGATGATAAAGAATTGGAGGATTATGTATGTATTTAAATGAACTTTTTGGACTTAAGGGAAAGGTTGCCATTGTAACCGGAGCGGGCCGGGGAATTGGCCAGGTTGTGGCAAGAGGGTTAGCCAGGGCTGGAGCTGAAGTAGCTGTCTTTGAGCTGTCTGAAGCTGCTGAAACAGTAAAATTGATTACGGAGGATGGCGGAAAAGCTTATAGTATCATAGCCGACGTTACTGATGAAAAACAGGTGGATGCTGCAATCTCTGAGGTTTTAAAGCGTTCCGGCACTATTGATATTGTATTTAATAATGCAGGTATTTGTATACATAAGTCTACGATTGATGCAACTGTTGATGAATGGCGAAGAGTTGTAGACATAAATTTGACAGGTGAATACATAGTGGCTCGTGCTGCAGGCAGAGTAATGATTGAAAAGAATATTCAAGGAAGTATAATAAATATGGCGTCCATGTCGGGCACTATTGTAAACATTCCCCAATGGCAGGCCTCTTATAATGCTTCAAAAGCGGGTGTTATGCATCTTACAAAATCTCTTGCAATTGAGTGGGCAGATTACGGCATTCGTGTAAACAGCCTTAGCCCGGGATATATTGCCACCCCTATGTCGGTTGATACCCCAAAGGAATTGAAAGATGCGTGGATGCCGCTGATGCCAATGCACCGCATGGGAAGACCGGAGGAATTAGTCGGTGCGGTGCTTTATCTGGCGAGCGGTGCTTCAACATATACATCGGGACATGACCTTATTGTAGATGGGGCTTATACCTGTCAGTAAATTTTCTTGTTATGCTTTGGAATCTATAGATTAGGAAAGTAAATTACAGACTAGTAGTTAGCTATATTGAGGCTAATTGCTCATAAACAAATACTTTTTTATAATTTAAAGGAGGAAGTAATATGAAAAAAAGGTTTCTATCGATTCTTGTATGTGTTGCCGTTCTGGTAACAATACTGGCAGGCTGCGGAGCTGCTGCAGGTGATCCTGCAGGGCCATCCGGCAACAGTACTGCAGGAAAATCCGCTGAAGTAAAAGACAATGATACACAGAAAGCAGTATTAAAAGTTGGTATGACCGTTAACGATTTAAGCAATCAGATATTCGCAAGTTCGTGTGAGGAGTTAAAGAAACTTATAGAGGCAGACGGCGGAAGCATTACATATCTGGATTGCAAAAGCAATCCTGCAACTCAAATACAAGAAGTAGAAAACTTTATTTCCAGCGGTGTCAATGTGATCGTCATCCAGCCATCAGAAGCGAAAGCTTTGGAAACTGTATTGGGGCAGGCTAGAGAAGCAGGTATCAAAGTTTTTTGCTGGGATGAAGATATTGAAAACTCTGATGTTAACTGGTTGATTGACAATTATGCCTTAGGCAAAATAATTGGAGAACAGGCTGCAAAATGGATTAACGATAAATTCAAAGGTGAATGTGAAGTTGCAGTATTGGATTATCCACAGTTGGAGATCCTGGTCAAAAGAGGCAGCGGTATCGTTGACGGGATCAAGGAAAATGCTCCGAATGCCAAAATTGTAGCTAAGAGCAGTGCCATCAATCCTACCGAAGGTCAAAACAAGACCGAAACAATCCTTCAGGCCAATCCAAATATTAAAGTCATCGCTTGTATTGGCGGAGGCGGTGCAGTTGGAGCCAATGAAGCGGTAAAAGCTTCAGGCAAATTTACAGACGATTTTGGTATCTTTGCCGCCGATGCAACTAATGAAGAGCTGGCTGCAATGTCTAAAAATGAAGCTATCAGAATGTCTGTTCTCATCACAGGCGGACCGGACAAGATAGCAGCTGAAATCCATAGCTGGCTGAAAAAACTCATTTCAGGAGAACCTGTTGAAAAGAAAATCTACCGTGATACCACTCCTGTTACAAAAGATAACCTTAACCAATATTATAAATAGCAGAGCTTAAACATTTAAATAGAACTGACCTGAGATGGAGGGGAAATTCTGCAATCTCAGGTCAGTTAAAAATTTTCTGGTTATGGGAGGAAAATTTATGGTTGCGGATAACATGGTTTTGCAGCTTAAAAATATTATAAAGACCTATCCGGGTGTGGTGGCATTAAACGATGTTACCATCGAGGTTGCAAAAGGTGAAGTCCATGCCCTGGTAGGTGAAAATGGCGCAGGTAAATCAACTTTGATCAAAACCTGTACCGGCGCAGTTGTTCCTGACAGCGGGCAGGTGATTGTCAATGGGAGAGAAGTTTCATCAATGACGCCAAAGTTATCTAAAGAAAATGGAATTGCAGTTATATACCAGGAATTTAATCTGGTTGGAGAATTATCGGTAGCTGAAAATATTTTTTTAGGCAGGGCAATAAGAAAAGGTGTGATCATTGACCGAAAAGCAATGGTTGAAGCATCAAAAGAGATATTTGAACAGCTGGATATTGATATTGAACCAAATGAGCTGGTCAAAAACCTGTCTGTAGGGTATCAGCAAATTGTTGAAATTGCAAAAGCTGTTTCTCAGAAAGCTCAGATATTGATCATGGATGAACCCTCGGCGCCCCTGACAAAATCAGAAGTTGAGCGCATGTTTGCAATGGTTGACAAATTAAAAAGTGCCGGTGTGACCATTATTTACATATCACATAGATTGGATGAAATTTTTAGATTGGCTGACAGAATAACGATCATGCGCGATGGTGAGAAAATCAAAACATTAAACACTGCCGAAACAGATGTAAATATGCTTGTGTCTTTGATGGTGGGACGAGAGTTGAAAGAAACATATCCTGCCCGTATGCCATGCATTAAAGATGAGGTTCTACTGGAGGTAAATAATTTGTATGGCAATGGCCTTACTGACGTTTCGTTTCAAATAAGGCGCGGAGAGATTCTGGGCTTTGCCGGGTTGATCGGTGCCGGGAGAACGGAGCTTGCCGAGTTGATTTTTGGTGTGAAGCCAAAAACAAGGGGACAGATTATTTTCAAAGGCAGGGAAATTTCTCCGAAAACCCCACGGGAGGCTATAAATCATGGGATCGTTCTTGTTCCGGAAGATCGGAAGAGACAGGGGGCTCTACTATCAATTGATATAAAAGGCAATATCAGCATGGCTATACTTGAAAAGATTTCATTCTGTTCTGTTATTAATAAGAACAAGGAACGGGAAATAGCGGATAAATACTGCAAGGAACTTAAGATCAAAACACCTGATATCATGCAAATTGTAAAAAATCTGAGCGGTGGTAATCAACAAAAAGTAATTCTCGGTAAATGGCTTGCTTCAAATCCTGACCTGATCATATTGGATGAACCTACCAGAGGGATTGATGTAGGAGCTAAATATGAGATATATAAATTGATTAACTTGTTGGTTGAATCAGGAAAAACCGTTATCATGATTTCATCCGAAATGGAAGAGATAATGGGAATGTCGGATAGAATCATTGTTCTGTCCGAAGGCCGGATTACCGGTATAATCGCAAGACAGGAGTTCAATCAGGAACTAATCATGAGCTATGCATCAATCGTCAAGGGAAAGGAATAATATTATGAAATTTGTAGCTGGATTAAAAAAATACGGAATATTTGCCGTGCTTCTTTTACTTATAATCATATTCTCAGTAGCATCCAAGGCGTTCTTAGTCCCCTCAAATTTATTTAACGTTGCCCGCCAGATATCTATGCTTGGAATTGCTGCAGTAGGTATGGCATTTGTACTTTTACTTGGGGGTATTGACCTTTCAATCGGGTCAGTAATAACTTTAGTCAATATCGTAGCGGCCTGGCTTATGGTCAAGGCCAATGTTGATCCTGTCTTAGCTGCTCTTATTGCGCTTGCCATGAGTGCGTCCATTGGTTTCATTAACGGATGGATTATCGCAAATATCAAAATGCCGCCGCTGATTGTTACCTTATGCGCTATGACGATTCTTGAGGGTGTTGCCTATATTATATGCGGCGGCCTTCCCATATTTGGCTTTCCTAAAGCTTTCACAGTTCTGGGACAGGGATACATAGGTCTTATACCAATACCTGTTATCATTATGATTGTTATCTTTGTGATTGGCTCATTTATTTTGAACAAGACATTTTTCGGCAGATACTTTTATGCAGTTGGCAGTAACGAAGAAGCTGCAAACTTATCAGGAATAAATGTAAAACGGGTTAAATATCTGGTATATACGCTCTCCGGATTGTTTGCAGGCATAGCAGGCATAGTACTGCTTTCAAGGACAAATTCCGGCCAGGCGCTTGCCGGTAAAGGTTTTGAATTTGATGTGCTTACCGCAGTTGTTCTGGGCGGTGTCAGTGTTAACGGCGGATCAGGAAAAATATCAAATGTTGTTGCCGGTGTGTTAATCATTGGTGTGTTAAGTAACGGGCTTGTCCTGCTTAATGTAAGCCAATACGTCCAGATGGTAACTAAAGGGCTTGTATTGCTTCTGGCTGTTGGTTTTGATTGTATTCAGAAATATCAAAAATCAAATGCCTGAATGGCAAAAATTAAAAATTAATTAAAGACAATGAAGCTTGTTTAGTTTGAATTATATAAATGTTTTTTTGATACTGAATAATAATTAGATAATATCTCTTCCGCACAATTATTTATTTGTAAGGAGGAGATTTTATTATATGTCCCGGAACGTAAAAATGCAGAACAGATCTGACCATAAAAGAGCAAAGTGATATGGTTGGGGAAACAACCCAGGTATTTTCTGAAATCAATAAAGCCACAGATTTGCTGACAACCAATATAGGCGATGATTAAACTCTAATTTGCTTTTCCGAAAAAAATAGTATAATCAGAAGAGATAGCTAGTGTGTATATGGAGGGTATTTATGCTGATCGATATGCCTTCCTCCAAGGGGGACGGTGGCTTTTTTTGTATCCTCAAGGCATGCAAAGATAAAGGGAGAAAAAATTATGAAGGCAAATTATCCGTATCGAATCGACCAAGCAAACGGCATTGCTTACGCATGGTTTACAAGAATGGAGTATAGAGGCGGGCCTGTCACTTCAGATTTGGAGCCTGAGCTTATTTTGTTTGAAGATAAATATTACGATATATATCAAAAGGTCGGAAATGATATTTTCGCTGATCTATTTCACAGAATGCACAGCAATATACGCCAATTTTTTCCGCTTGACGAAGTTCAAAAACGCGAAACATATCTTTGGTTCGAAAACCATGAGCTTGTGGGAAGCATCCGGATTTATCACAATAAAGAGGAAAACTGTTATGAAATCGAGAGAGTGATGATCGCTCCGCAGTCTCAGGGCAAAGGCTACGGGACGAAGTTATTGAATTTTATTGTAGCGAAACTTCAACAAACTCATCGTACGCCGATTTTCTTGACAGTTGCCGCTTGCAACGACAAAGCGGTTAAAATGTACGAAAAGTTTGGTTTTGTTCCTGTCAGCGAGGAAATGGAGGAATGGATAATCGAGGGGGGATAAAGGCACAAATGAATAAACAAAAGCACATTGCATTTCAAAATCAGTGACATTGCCAGGCGTCAGGCAACCTGAATTGAATCGAATATTTATTATAACCTTATGGAGGAAAATGGAAATTTTTATCGAATAATAATACTATTATTAGCAAACTAATAGTGATGTCTTGAATTGATGTAAATGGCTTAGGCATCAAAGCTTAAAAATACAGGAGATACGTGATTGATAAGGAGAACAAATGAAGCGATACCTGTAAAGCAATATAAGAATAAAGGAGATTACAATGAATAAAAAAACAATTACGAAAATTGAAGAATTAAAAGAATATCTTAAAAAAGTAGAGTATCTGGGCAGTTCTATTTCGTTATTGCATTGGGACAGCATTGTCAATATGCCAAAAGAGGCAATTGAATACAGAAGCGAAATGATTGGATACCTGACAGGTGAGAGCTACAAGCTTGCTACATCAGAAAAAATGAAAGAGTTTATTGATTATTTTAGTGGAATTGATGATTTGGATAATTTAACCAAAGCCATGATAGAAAAAATAACAAAAGATTATAATTACGCAATGAAGATACCTGAAGCTGAATACATTCAATATGAAATTGATAAGTCACTCTCGCAAAGTGCATGGGAGGAAGCTAAAAAGAAAAATGACTTCTCAATTTTCAAGCCACACCTTGCTAAGCTTATCGCTTATAATAAAAAGTTCTCTGAATACTGGGGTTTTGCCAACAACAAGTATGATGGTCTTCTAGATATCTATGAACCTGGAATGACAACAGAAAGGCTTGATGTAGTATTCGGAGAATTGCGAGAATCTCTCGTTGATTTACTTCAAAGAATTAAAAATTCAAACATAAAAACTGATGATACTTTTTTAAAAGGAAATTACTCTGTTGAAAGCCAGAGAAAGCTGGGGGAAACCATTTTAGGACATATGGGCTATGATTACGAAAAAAGAGGAAGGATCGATGTATCCGAGCATCCGTTTACGACGAACTTTGGAAATAAAGATGTCAGAATAACCACAAAATACGATACTTCGGATTTCAGACCTGCAGTCTTCTCCATGATTCACGAAGGCGGACATGGAATTTACGAACAAGGTATTCCGGATGAACTTGAGGGAACTTCTTTAGGTTCGGGTGCATCAATGGGTATGCACGAGTCACAATCACGGTTTTATGAAAATATCCTTGGGAAAAGCATGGAGTTTTGGAGCTATTTTTACCCGAAATTTCACGAAACCTATAAAGAGCTTGAAGGGGTGGATCTCATATCGTTTTATAGGGCAATCAACCGCGTGGAGCCTTCTTTAATCAGGATTGATGCAGATGAATTAACTTATAGTCTTCATATAATTATTCGCTATGAAATGGAAAAGCTCCTGATAAACAGTGATATCAACGTTGATGATGTTCCAAGGCTTTGGAATGAAAAATATAAGGAGTATTTGGGTGTGGAACCGGAAAATTATGCTGATGGAGTATTGCAAGATGTTCATTGGTCGGGCGGTGATTTTGGGTATTTTCCAACCTATGCGCTTGGAAACTTGTACGGGGCGCAAATTTTCAATAAGCTAAAAGAGGAAATTCCAGATTGGAATCAAAAAATCTACAGTGGAGACTTTTCGTCTATTACCAAATGGTTAAAGGAAAATATTCATCAGTATGGTGCAATATTAAAGCCGGCTGAATTAATTAAGAAAGTTACAGGCGAGGAACTGAGTGCAAAATACTTTATAGAGTATCTCAACGATAAATTCGGCAAGTTATATGATGTATAAGCACTTATGATAACTTGTGATATCAGGTAAAAACAAACCAAGCATTATATTGGTGGGGATAACTTGTTTGCAACTTAGCAAAGCAATATGAGTCGAAGCTTTTTAAGAAATGTGCATATTTGAATTTTATGCTTGAAAATCAGCAAGTAAAATCAAGCAGCAATCTCTCTATTTCTTCATAATAAATGTAGGGTGGCTGAAACGGGGTGAACGGACGAATGTACCAGTGGCAGAGGCAAATTCAAATAATCGTTGATGAAATTGACAAATGTATTAAAAATTATAATGATGAAGCCTTGACACTACGCTTTCTTTCTCGCAGGCTGGGTTATTCCGAATTTTATACAACGAGAAAATTCAAAGAAATATCGGGTATACAATTTAGGGATTATCTGCGGCATAGAAAATTAGCCTTTGCACTAAAAGAGGTTCGGGATAGTGAAAAAAGCCTTTTAGATATTGCTTTTGATTATGGTTTTTCATCACATGAAGCTTTTACCAGAGCTTTTAAGGGAACATATGGTGTAACTCCAAGTGAATACCGAAAAAAGCCTAAACCTGTCGTTCTTCGTACAAAAATAAACCCTTTCGACCGCTACTTTTTAGGACTGGGAGAGATTGGGATGATGAAATCTGCAGATGATGTTAAAATTTATTTTGTAACCATTCCCGCACATAAATTTTTGCACATTAAAAACTATGAGAGTAATGGGTATTGGGATTTTTGGCAAAAGCAAAGTCTTATTCCGGGACAGGACTGCGAAACAATCTGCGGCTTACTCGATAGTATCAAGGGCAAATTGGATGACGATGGTGGGAGCGAATCTAACGGCGGCAGCGGTCAGATTATGGCGTACATTAATGACCCGGACGGCAGACTCTGCGATTGGGGTATACCGCGTACAGAGTGTTATGGTGTACGACTTCCTTTTGATTATAAAGGCGAAGTACCACCACATATGCTTATGATTGATGTTCCCGAAGCCGAGTATATTGTTTTTGAACATGGGACCTTCGATTATGAGCAGGAAAATCGTAGTGTGGAGGAAAAGATTGAAAAGGCAATGGCAACTTTTGATTTTGCAGGCACTGGCTACTGCTTTGATACTTCCCCCGGTAGAATAATTTACTTTTATTTTAATCCGGAACGGTATTTTAAGTATATCAGACCAGTGCGGAAGTAAATAAAATCGACTGCTTATCCACTATTGTTTCTAAAGGTAAGCGAAAAGCAGGGTCAAAAACTGCAGTTTTTGACCCTGCTTTTTGGGTATTTCATAGGTAATATTAGGGTTTTCAGAGTTTGTTCTTGAATTTATTACAGCTGAACAATAAAATGTTCTTATAGAACACATAGACAGATATATAAAATTCCAAATTATTAACGTGTAATTATTTTTTATATAAATCAAAGGAGCATTTTAAAATGGAGAAACCACGCATTTATACAATGTCTTTTTCAAGTATCTATCCGCTCTATATACAAAAAGCTGAAAAAAAAGGAAGAACAAGAAAAGAAGTAGATGAAATCATTTTTTGGCTTACCGGTTACGATGAAAATTCATTGCAGCAACAAATAGTTAATGAAGTAGATATGGAAACGTTCTTCAAACAAGCACCTCAAATTAATCCGAATGTTTCACTCATTAAAGGAGTAATTTGTGGATATCGGGTAGAAGAAATAGAAGATGAATTAATGCGGCAAATCCGATACTTGGATAAATTAATCGATGAGTTAGCCAAAGGTAAAACAATGCAGAAAATATTAAGAAAATAAATAGATTTTGCCGATCTGTACTTTTGATTCTTTTTGCAAATTGTTTAAATTAAAGAAATAAGAAATTCCGAAAAAACGCTATGATTTTTGAAACAAAAAATTTCAGATGTTTGTCATCCGGTTTTGTTTGGACATCCGGCACTTCCTCATCTGGAAGGGCCAAGTGTAAAGGGCGGTTCTGCCATAGGAACAACACAAATTCATCCATAGGCAAAGTTCGTTCAAATTGTAATGGAATTTTATACGTTCTGCAGTAGCCGGAGATCAGGTCATCCAGCATGGCCCAATGTACCGCAACAGCAGGGAACCCCCGGTTTCCGCATTCTTTAATGACTCCATAATTTATCTGATTCTTTAAGTATCCCGCAATAATGAGAAAATCAATCCTCTCGTCGCAAAACATAAGTGCCTGCTCTTTGGATGTGACAAGGGCGGCAACCTGAACCCCGACTGAAGTCAGGTAATCGGCCAGCTTTTGAGCATAATTCAATAGTCGGTCCGATAAAATTAAGACGCAAAGAGGGGAAGTGTTTTTTTCTTCCATATTCATGGTTTTTTGCTTCCTTTCGTAGGAGTTTTATCCGCCGTGAATAAAATCGCCAGCTTTATGGTATTCTATAAGAATATATTTTAGTATTCTTTTCGCTAATTTTCAAGTATATTTGTATTCTTTAAGATTACTATAAAGGAGGCTTAGAGTATATTATGCTGAATCGAAAAGAATTTGGGGCCGCCATACGCAACGCCCGGATAGAAAACAAATTAACCCAGGAAAAACTGGCAGAAATGCTTGGAGTGACGCCTGTCCATGTCAAACAGTTGGAATCGGGAAGCAGAATGCCGTCAGTAGAACTTCTCCACAGTATTGCCGTCACTCTGAATTTCTCAGTAGACAGGGTGTTCTTCCCGGTTAAGGCTGAGAATACTGAAATGCTGAGCAAGCTTGAACGGTTGCTGCATTTATGTACACCCCATGATTTGTGTGTAGTCTATGCCACAGCCAATGCATTAACTGATAAAGAGATAAGGAAATAAAGAATTCGACTATATCGAATCCAGAAAGTCGTTGACAAACAAAAGTGCTGCGCCGGTTGCAACTACAGCATGTGTACACTTCCCTGTGTGAATGTAGCGGCGCTTCTCAGCAAATGAACATTTTTCATGTGCAAGTGCAAGCAATTCGTCAAAATCGCTTTCATTCAAATAGGGGGCAATATGACCTCCCAATATAACGTCGCAATCAATCAGCATGTGCATGTTATTAATGGCGGTGGACAAATCATCCAGGTATTGATGCCAGCGGGCAGTTTCTTCTGCTTTTCCAGATCGTAAGGAAGTGAAAAAATCATCCGGATTGCGAGCTTCTCCGACTAATGCGTCGGCAGAGCAATAGGCTTCAAGGCAACCTTTTTTTCCGCAATAACATTGCCGTCCGCCGGGTTTTATAACCATATGCTCGATGAGTCCGCTGCCAATTCCCTGTCCTTTATATATGGCAGAATTAATTACAACGGCGCCGCCCAGGTTTTTGCTCAAAGAAACATAGATTGCATCGGTGATATCTTTGGAAAACCATAGTTCGGCATAAGCGGCCGCTTCCGAGTCATGGGTCAACCTGCACGGATAATTTATAAATTCGCAGAAGTCTTCCAAACTTGCACCGGTGCACTCCAGTATGGTGCTGTAAGTGATTGAATTGCCGTCAGACGAGACAAGGCCCTGTACAGCTATTCCTACTCCAAGTACCCGTTTGGAGGCAACGCGCATTGCTGAAATAAAGGAGTTGACGAATTCCCCTAATTGCCTGTAATAATCCTCCGTATTAGAGTAGGCCAGATCAAGCCGGTTTTCCTTCAGCACTTTACCGTAGATATCAATAGATACAATTCTTATCTGATTTTTGAGGATCTCTACGCCGAAGCTTATCCGGCTTTTCAGTATACAGCTGATTACTTGTGGTTTTCTTCCGCCCGATGATTCAAAGAGTCCATTTTTTTCAATGAGCTGAAGCTGCTCCAATTCCTTCAAACACTGTGTGACAGGCGGCATGCTAAGCTGCAGCCGGGCTGCTATATCCTGTTTTGAAATCTTCTGCTCTTTATAAATAAGTTTAAAAATATTGCTGCGGTTTATTTTCTTAAGTTCTGCCGTAGTTACTTTTTTCATGTAAACCCTTCTAATCTGACAATTTTATTTATGACAACAATGTTATTATATCTCAAATCAGAAATAATGAAAATATGGATTCAAATAGATTTGACTTTCATTATTTATAATAATAATCGTTAATTTACCCACATATAATCTTGATTTTATTTAAATATTTGTATAAAATTAATAACATACTTATAGAAACTATATTTGCAAAAGAGTATTGCATAATATTGAAGATGAGAAAGGAATTTTAAAATGAAAGCAGCTATTTTTTACGGAACAAAAAATATCAGGGTTGATGAAGTTCAGGTACGCGAACCGGACCGGGATGAAGTCCGGATCAGAGTCATGGCCTGCGGCGTGTGCGGCACGGATTTGCATATCTATTCCGGAGCGGAAGGCGCTGCAAAGTGTACGCCGCCTACCATTCTGGGGCATGAGTTCTCGGGTGTTATCGAAGAAGTGGGATACGGTGTGACGGATTTTCATCCCGGAGACAGAGTATGTATAGACCCTAACGACATGTGCGGAGCGTGCTACTATTGTAGAACCGGCAGTGCACATTTCTGCGAGGATATGATAGGAATCGGCACCACAACCGACGGCGGATTTGCCGAGTATTGCACTGTAAACCAAAAGCAGGTATATAAAATGGGGAATGAAATGTCTTTTGAGGAAGGAGCTATGGCAGAACCCATCTCCTGCTGTCTTCACGGTATTGATCTGTCCGGAATAAAAGCGGGAGACACCGTCATGGTCATCGGCGGCGGGACAATCGGACAAATTATGCTTCAGCTGGCACGCATCAGCGGCGCTTCCACCCTGATCCTGGTTGAACCGGTTAAAGAAAAAAGAGAGCTCGGGTTGAAGCTTGGCGCTGACATTACAATTGATCCCTTAACCGAAAATATACCTGACATTCTCAAAAAACAATTTATACAACACATAAACGTGACAATTGAATGCGTGGGACTGAGCAGCACTATGGCAGACGCTGTCCAATACGCCGGCAAAGGAGGTACAGCTATGCTTTTTGGTCTGACTGATCCTGCCTGCCAAATTCCGCTGGCTCCTTTCGACCTGTTCAAACGGGAAGTTTCAATCAAAGCCTCATTTATCAATCCGTATACATACCAGAGAGCGGTCAGCCTGTTGAGCTCAAAGAAAATCAACGTCAGGGATCTGATTACCGATACGTTACCGCTGTCCGATATTCAGCGTGTTTTTACAGACGATACCTACCGTAGAAGCGGCAAAATTATTATCAAGCCCTGAGGTTTTTGAATTGAGTCATTATAGTTACTATGATTTACACTACAATAAAGGATTAAAGAAAGGTGAATGATTATGAATATTATTGATAAATTCAGGCTTGACGGCAAGGCAGCTTTTGTAACCGGAGGGGCAAGAGGAATCGGTAAAAGTGTTGCGACAGCTTTTTGTGAAGCAGGCGCAAATGTTGCAATAGTTGACATAGATGAAGAGGAGGCAAAGAAAACAGCCCGGCTTTTGGAGCAGACCACTGGCGCGAAAACATTGGCGTTAAAAGCTGATATTACTGAACCTGAGCAGGTTGACTCCATGATGAGTAAAATTCTGGATACCTACGGCAAACTTGACATAGCCTTCTGCAATGCCGGGATATGTATGAACATTCCGGCCGAAGAAATGACCTTTGCACAATGGAAGAAGGTTATCGACATCAATCTATCGGGTGTCTTTTTAACTGCACAGGCTGCAGGCAGACAGATGCTCAAGCAGGAGTCGGGAGGATCGATTATCAACACCGCGTCCATGTCGGCTCATATTGTCAACGTCCCCCAACCGCAGTGTGCTTATAATGCGTCCAAGGCAGGTGTTATACAGCTGACGAAATCATTGGCTGTTGAATGGGCAACAAGAAACGTTCGAGTGAACAGCATCAGCCCCGGATATATAGCCACAGAGCTTACTTTGAGTTCCCCGGCACTGAAACCGTTGATTGAAAAATGGAATGCAGTGGCGCCTTTGCACAGGATGGGCAAACCTGAAGAGCTTCAGGCCATTTGCGTGTACCTTGCAGGTAACAGCAGTACATTTACTACCGGTTCGGATTTCGTAATCGATGGCGCCTTCACCTGTATCTGATGTGGAGCTGGCATTTTAAAGGGAGCAGCATGTTTACCGGGTAATTAAATTTATAGTGATTTTATTTAAATATTTCCAGTTAGCCTTAATAATATGCGAAATTAAGGATTTAGCTGGAAATATTTTTATTTAGATACAAAAAAAGAAGAACACTTGTTCTGTACACGCATGTTTTGATATAATCTTTTTAGAGATAAAATCCGCCATAAAAATTCAGTATGGGTAAGATTTACCTGCACTGCCAATGAGGTGAATGGAAATGAAACATGTTGATACAATAGTTTTGGTTGAAGATATAAAAGTCTCAAAGGAATTTTATATTAATATGATAGGGCTTGAAATATTATATGACTGGGGGAATATGGTGATTTTTAAAGATCGGTTTTCAATACATCAAGCGAATAAGCTCATGCCTGAACAGGAAATAAACAAGTGTATTCATGCTGGAAAGCAGGGGTATAATAATTTAGTCATCTATTTTGAAGTAGAGGATATAGAAGAAGAATATAATAAGATTGTTCAGAAAGGAGTGAAAGTAATACACGGAATTACAGAATTACCTTGGCAGAAGATATTTCGAATATATGATCCTGACAATCATATCATAGAAATTGGAGGTCCGCATTTTTAATTTGCTGATAAGCCTATCCGGTAATTCTATTGTCATTTCAAAATTTCCGGAGTTGATGGAAACGGACAGATTACAAGCTTTTCTACTTGCATATTGCAGAATTTATGCTAAAAGGGTAAAATTGTCCTAAGTTATATACTGGTTATAAGCGGAGGACTTAATTGTGGAATTACTAACAATCATATTATTATTAATGCTCGGGCTTTTGATATCCAATGTTGTCGGTCATTATATTCCGTCTATCCCTACGGCTTTGACGCAAATAGCGTTTGGGGTAATTGTAGCACTGGGCATAGGGAATTATACTTTTGAAATCGGTGCGGAATGGTTTTTATTATTGTTTGTTGCGCCGCTTTTGTACAACGACGGCCGGCATTTTTCACGCGAAGAATTATGGGGGATGAGATCTCAGATCTTTGGCAATGCCTTCATTCTTGTTATACTGACCACCATACTTTGCGGCTTTGTAATCAACAGGCTCATACCCGCTATTCCTATGGCTGTCGCTTTTGCCCTGGCAGCCATTTTGTCGCCCACCGACCCTGTTGCGGTCAATGGAATTGCCAAAAAGATAAGAGTACCCGAAAAGGTGATGGCTCTTGTGAGGGGAGAATCGCTGATCAATGATGCCTCCGGACTTGTAGCCTTTAAATATGCCATAGCAGCCGCTGTCACAGGATATTTTTCACTCAGGGAAGCGGTATTGGACTTTTCGTATACTTTCCTGATCGGGGCTGTTGCAGGTATATTCCTCGGCTTGTTAATAACCTTCGTCCGATTCAGACTGCGCAAAAGCGGGATAAATGATCCGGTGTTCCACTCACTGCTGCAGATTATGACTCCGTTCGGCATCTATATGGTTACCGAGCATGTTCTGCATGCTTCGGGAGTCATCGCAGTCGTAGCTGCCGGAATAATTCACTCCATTGTCAGGGAACATACAGAAACACACATGGCTGAAGAACAACTGCTTACAGAAAACACGTGGTCCATCGTTTTGTTCGTCTTAAACGGATTTGTATTCATATTATTAGGGATGGATATTCCTTCTGCAATGCTGGATACCATTTCCAACCCTGATTTGGGGAACTGGCTGGCCTTTGGCTATGTGGCGGTTATCGGATTTACAGTTCTCGCCATTCGTTTTGTATGGTCCTTTGGGAACAAAGCTTTAAATTATTATTTCAGGAAAAGAAGCGGGGAGGAAAAGCCCGATATAAAGGAAGCCCTGATCACAACCCTCGCCGGTGTACGCGGTGCGGTAACCATGGCCGGCGTCCTCACCGTACCGGCGGTTTTAGGAAACGGAGAAACCTTTCCGGCGCGTTCACTGCTTATTTTTATTGCTGCTGGAGTAATTCTGCTGTTATTAATTCTTGCGATGGTTTTTTTGCCTTTGCTCTGCAAAAAGGAAGCTCCTGCCGGAGGTGCTGGAGAGCATACGGATTTGACCGGAGCCAAAAATAAACTTCTGATGTCGGCAATTAAAAAAATTAAAGCGGAAACAAATGCTGAAAATGAGTTTGCGGCTTTGCAGCTGATAAACGAATATACGCACAGTTTTCAGAGAAATCTTTCGGAGCAGAAATCCAATGAACAGCATGCGGAACATTACAGCCGGAAAACAAATGAGGCACAACTGCTGGCTTTAAACCTGCAAAGAAAGTACATCAAAAATCTTTGGGACAATGATGAAATAGACATAATGGTTTTTGACACTTTGACCAGATTTCTTGATTACCGGGAAGGAACCTTGGATAATAATCTGCATTTCGGAATATTTTTCTTAAAACGGGCTATGCGCGATATCGGCCGCCTGGGAGGGAAACATCACAGGCATAACGTTGCCGGCCTGGACAATTTGCATATTGTCAGGGATATCCAGATGAGGGCTATGGCCGAGGCTGTTAAAGGTTTGGAGGAGTATGCCAAAACACAGGAGCAACCGGAGTATGTCTATACAGTACTTCTGGATTATGAGAAAATGCTGCAGGCATTCAAACGTACGGGGGACCGGTACAATGACCAGCTCGAAAGGCAAAAGGAAGAGTTGCGGTTCAAGGTACTGGATGCCGAACGTTCTGAAATACGCAGAATGTATGAAACCGGCGAAATAAATGCAGTTCAGGAAAAGGAACTGAGGAGATTTGCAAACCATATTGAGAGTATCATTTTGTATGAACATAATGAATGAAATATGTAATTGAGAATACACAGAAGAGAATGTGTCTTTCGGCCGGTGCAAACAGAGAGGTGATATATTGAGCAATGCTTTCTGGTCATACGATCATATTCTGATATCAAAAGCCTATTATGACCCCGAGCCTCACAGTCATTTGGCAATACATCTGATTTTTAGCGCAGGTGATGTATTTGAATGCATTGTTGATAATACAAGCTTTACCTGCAAAGGAATTTGTATTCAATCCGGTACTATGCACACCATAGCTTGCGATAAGGGCAAATTGCTTGTCTTTCTTTTCGACAAGACAAGCAATTTGGCAAAACTCGTTGAGCAAAAGTATTTGATAGGTGAACCATACTGCCGGATTTCTGAGAAATTAGCCGGGAAGGTGTGCAATGCCTGGGAAACAAATTGTGATGATGCAGATCATTTGGATCACGCTATACTTTCCGCTTGCGGTCTGCTGGACGAGGATGTTAAAGCGTATGATGCCCGGGTATATCAGATGCTGAAGCTGATATCCGAAATGCAGGGAATTTACGAGGATACCATTGAAGTTTTGAGCCGCAGCGTCTATCTTTCGCGCAGCAGAGCAGCCCATCTGTTTAAGGAACAGGTTGGCACTTCTCTGAGCAGCTATCTGGTTTTTGAAAAAATGCGCAAGGCATACACATATATCGTTTCGGGTGATAATATCACTGACAGCTGTATCCGGGCGGGTTTTTCCAGCTCATCCCACTTCTCCAATGTCTGTAAAAAAATGTTTGGCATCCCACTAACAGAATTTCTGAAAGCAACCGTATCCCAAAAAATAAAATAGCGTATTTATGCAAGCGCATAACTTTCCTTCGGGGGTATTATATAAAAAAACAAACCGGAGGGAATAAATATGAGAGCAGAAAAAATGGAATTTAAAAACGGCGACTATAGTCTTAACTCCCAGGCTAACTTTAATTTCCAGCTAAATCGTATGATTATGTGGGATGGCGGAGAACTGGCCGATATTGAGGAAATATCCCCTTTAATCAAGGATAGTTCTTCATGGAAACAGAATCTGATATCTATCGGGGATAAGGCAATTTCGGAAGGCAGAACAAAGGAAGCCATAGCCTATTACCGCATGAGCGAATTTTTCATGTATGATGGTGATCCGGATAAGGAAAAGTACTATACACTTGCTTCAGATTTATTTTATGAATATTATGGGGAATACTTTGAAGATGGCACTGTTGTCCGTTACTTTGTGCCGTTTGAGGATATTGTTCTGCCCGTAATGTATGCAAAAGCCAAAGGCGGCAGAAAGGATATTATCCTTCTCCATGGAGGGAATGATTCTTACTTTGAGGAATTTTTCTTTCCGATGCTGTATTTTTCCGAAAATGGTTACGATGTGTATTTGTTTGAAGGCCCTGGTCAGGGGGGCGTCATGAGAAAGCAGGGAAAGCATTTCATTTATCAGTGGGAACGGCCGGTAAAAGCGATTCTGGATTTCTTCAAGCTGGACGAGGTTACCATTATAGGGGCATCCCTGGGAGGCATGCTGGCACCTCGTGCAGCAGCGTTGGAAAAGAGAATTCATCGGGTTATTGCATGGTCTGTTTTTACAAATTTTATGGATATTCTCATTTCCACACAACCAATGGGGACTCGAAAAATTCTGAAGATATTGTTTAAGCTCAGAATGAAATCAGTCATTAATTTTGTATTCAATTTGAAGATGAAAAAAGGCGACGAACTTGTAAAATGGGGACTGATGCATGGAATGTACGCCTATGAGTCCAGGACGCCCTATGAATATCTGGACAAAATGAACAGATACCAGATCATGGATGTGGCTTCGCTTATAGATCAGGATATGTTGATTATTGGGGCAAACCGGGATCATTTTATCGATTATCGTATTGTCGGCCAAGAAATAGATGCATTAAAAAATGTCAGATCGCTCACAGTACGTATATTTACCGATAAAGAGAATGCCGGTGCACACTGCAATGTGGGTAATGCCGGGTTGGTTTTTAATACAATGATAAATTGGATTGAAGCCATAAAGAACAAATAAGCATATTGAACGTTATTGCAATATCTTAATTCTTCTCGAAAGAACCAGGTTGAGGAACGCAATTACGGCTGCTGCCATAAATACGGCCTGATATCCCACTTCCAGCCACAAGAGACCTCCGAAAATAGGGATGACCATTGATGCGATGTGCTGCAGGCTCACACCGGTGGACAGCGTCGGGGTTACGTCGGCAAGATCGATTGCAATCTTCCTTACATATGTTGACCGTGCCATTTCGACTGCAGACATGGAGTTGTCAATGACATAACAGCCGGCAATTATTATCACGGCGATACTGGCAGAGAAAATTCTGTCCGAAAATGCATAGCCCAGACAAATGGCAAACAACAGAATAGCTTCAAAAGTCAGGACGAAACGCTCACCACGGTTATCAATCAATTTACCGATCAGCTTCCTCGTGCCTATGCTGATAAGTGCCACCACCATACCCAGGATAGCAAACATCTGGGGTTTTACGTCAAACACCTTTATCAGTACCCATGGCGCAAACGTCAGAAAAATTTGATTTCTTGCGCCGCTGATAACGGCCAGTACATAATAGAGAGAATAACGTTTTCTGAAAACAAATCTTACTTTTCTGACTTCCGGTCCGCCCTTCTTCATCATACCCACTGCAAAAGCAGCGAACACATAGGCAACGGTTCCGGAAACAAACGCGGTCTGATAAGTCATATGCATGAAGTTAAAACCTATAAAGATATAAACGTAGGCAATGATACTGCCTGATAAGCTGAAAGCGCTGACCGTTCCAAGCCTGGCTCCGAAAGATTCCTGATTGGAAAGGGACATGCCGATGGATGGCGTAACGGGCATGACCATGTGTGTACCCAAGCTGTACATCATCATCCAGATGATCATAATCGCAAAGGTGGGCGACAGCATGCCCAGTCCAAGCATACCCAGCCCCGCTGCTGCCATACCGATCACGGCAATCCGTACATCGCCTAAAAAACTTAATGCAGCCAGAACCAACATAATAAAGAAACCCGGCGCTTCTCTGGGCACCTCAAGGAAACCCCTGACATCCTCGGATAGTTTGAATATATCACTTAAGTAATTGTTGAATATTGATACATTGATGCCTGCGCCGATTCCGGAGAACAGCCCCGCAAGCAGGAACAGATTAAAGTCCCGTTCGGTATGAAAATTTGTGCGTAATCTCATTTATTTACCAGCTCTCATATTAGTCATAACATCCAGCAATTATAACATATGAAGGTGATGCTTTCAATAATTTTTATGAATGAAAATGAGCACTGAAAATGAACACCAATAATGCAAATATAAACGCAGCCATGATAGGTGCCGCTATTACAGTGCTGCTTGCTATGAAATTTGTCCTGCATGCAAGAGGATTTCTTATTGACAATCACACTACTCTGCGTTATTATGTAGTGGTACTAAACAATGTTAAGTACCTTTGCGCATGTCAATACAGTTTTTGCGAGGTGATGTGAGTGGAAAATCTGAGCGAGATGCTCAAAGGGGTGTTAGAAGGAATCGTACTGGAAATCATAGGACGGGATGAGATATACGGATATGAAATTGTCAGGAAGTTGAATGCTCTTGGGTTTGAGGGCATTGCCGAAGGCACGGTTTATGCCCTTTTAGTTCGGCTGGAAAAGAACCGGCTGGTTCATATCGTCAAAAGGCCGTCCGAAATCGGCCCGCCGAGGAAGTTCTACACCCTCAATGAGCGGGGGCTGGATGAATTGATGTCGTTTTGGGCACGGTGGGATTTTTTGAGCGACCGCATCCAAATTTTGAGAAATAACGGAGGTAAGGAATTATGAGCTTCAGCAATGAGACAAAACAAAAAATAAGTCAGTATTATGAAAATCGTGATCCTGCCGACTATGAAGCAATTGGGCTGTTTTACGGAGGATTTCTGTTTTTGGGTGTTGCTATCGGCTCTCTTGTCGGATTTCTCACAAGCGGCGGTGTCCCCGCCTTTTTACAGGATGGATGGATTTACACCCTTGTTGGTACGGGGGTCGGAGCCATCATTGGTATAGGGCTGGGAGAAATAAGCCACGCGATTATCGTCGGGATGAAAAGAAGGTAGGTGCAGTTATGTCATATATGAAAACGGCACGCCGCAAGAAAGACATTGGCATCAACGGCCGGATGGCCAAATGGTACGATAAAAACACCCGTTCGTCGCGTCTTTCGGAGATGCGGGAATATGCCGACATGGTAAACGGATATGCCGACAGGGGGGCAGCCGTGCTGGAAGTGGCGCCAGGCCCCGGGTATCTGGCAATTGAATTGGCAAAACGGGGTTTTTCAGTAACCGGCGTTGAAATCAGTGCGGATTTTGTGGAGATTGAGAAGCACAATGCCCGGGAGGCCGGCGTAAACGTGGACTTCCGGCAGGGTAATGCGTCAGCGTTGCCTTTGCCGGACAGTGCCTTTGATTTTATTATCTGCTCGGCCGCATTCAAAACATTTCTTAAAAACGGCGCATATACCCGGGAAGGTTTTGAGGAACTGATTTCGCAGACAGACTTTGGGCACCATAAAATCTTAAAACAGGGAATTGGCTTTCAGGTTTGGATGTATAAGCTGGGGATGCAGATATGAAATATGCCATTGAAGCTTGTAATCTAAAATAGTTACCTGATAATATATAATTGATGGTAGCGATATTATTTAATTAAATGGGCTAAGGAATAACAGTATGAAAAAAGAAATACTTCGAATGGAAAATGTTATAAGTGAAGATCCGAATATGACTAATCTTGATAATTTCAATATTCATATGTTCCAGGGGGAGATACTGGGCCTGATTGGAGTGAATGACTATGGAAAAGATGTGTTGGTCAATCTTATATGTAAAAATACGCCGATAAAGTTCGGGCGGATTTATTTTTCCAATGTTTTAGTAAACAGTTATCATTATAGTGACGGATCTGATAATAAGGTATATGTGATCGATCAGGAGAGCAAGCTGATAAATGACTTAACTGTAACAGATAATGTATTTGTACTTAGGAAAGGCTTCAAAAAGTACATCATCAGCGAAAAAGTTTTAGGAATACAGTTAAACCAATTACTGAAAGAGTTGGAAGTAACCTTGGAGCCCAAAGCCGTTTGCATGGATTTAACGGAATATGAAAGATGTGTGGCAGAAGTATTAAAAGCAGTAATACAAGGGGTAAAGCTTATTATAGTCAATGACTTGAGCAATATTTTAAGTGCCGATGATTTTCAGAACTTTAAAAAACTGCTAATCAAAATGGCAAAAAAGAATTATTCCATAATATATATTGGAAATCATCATGAAGAAATTTTTCCCATATGTGATAGAGCAGTATTAATGCAAGACGGAAGAATAATTAAAGTGTTGGATAAAAAGGAAATGTCGGATGAAAAAATATTACCGTACACCATCTCATTAAAAGATACCCAGCCAGCCATTAAAAACAAGGATAAGAAGGATACAATATATTTTCACAATATAAGCACAAGCTACTTGAATAAGGTTTCATTTTCAATTCAAGCCGGAGAGTGTATCGTATTGTATGACAAAAGCAGTAAACTGCAGCTGGATACTGTTAATTTTTTGAGCGGTGAGCAGGAGCTGGCATCAGGAGTCATTGAACTGGGACATAAGATATTAAACCCTAAGAAAATGTACAGGTATTTTGGAAGTGAAATAGTGGTTATCGGAGAAGATGCATTAAGCTCAATGCTTTTTTATGATATGAGTTATATTAATAATTTTTGCTTTCTGCTGGATAAAAAAACCAATAGAAGCAATATCACCGAAAAAGTTAAAAGGAGCATCCAGCTTGAATATTATAAAGAATTAGGTAATGAAGTATATGCAAATGATTTAAGGGAGCTGGATAAAAAATCACTTTACAATTTAATTTACTACAGAGTTCATTTGTTAAACCCAAAAATTGTTTTCGTTGTCCAGCCTTTTTCCAATGCGGATATGTATGTAAGAAGTCATATCATTCATTTGATTAGAATTTTAAAACGCAAGGGAATTGCAGTTGTTATACTTGCTGTAAGTATTTCTGACAGCCTGTATGTAGCCGACAGGCTATTGCTTTTGGAAGAAGGTACAATCAAGGAAGAATACTTTCCGGATACCTTCAGTCAAATCAGAATCAGCGATTAATACCCAAAGAACATCCCCCCTATTCCAAACAAACACCCCTATAATTACAAATTTAGGGGTGTTATACTCATTTTGTAAACATCTCATAAAGTATTGTAAAACGGATAAGAACGGTGAAATATTTGGGGGAGATTTAATGAAAGTAATGCCTGTAGGATCTAAAATCAAGCAATCGATTACTTCATTATTTGAAAAAGAGACATCTGGATTTGAGAGCAGATCTATACTTCTAAGAAAATTTAAAATACAAACCAGATTAATAGCGTCTTTTGTTCTATTGTTAATAGCAATGTTATTGATCACAAGCATATATTCATATAGCAGCTCAACTAATACAATGAATGAAAGAGTGAGAACAGACTCTTTACAGGTTATGGGTCAGACAAGTGTTATACTGAACAATGAGATAAAAAGGATGGAAGATTATTTTCTGGATATAGGCTTGAACGCTGCTGTTCAGGATGCACTGAGCAAATATAGGGCAGGGGATAAATTTATACAACTGGACCAGTCTCGAACGCTGAAAAGCTTCTTATCAATCAAATTTGCAGCTTCAAATGATATAGCTTATTGTGGAATATTTCATGGAAACGGCTTTACACAGGTAGAAGCTTACAATACTGCAAGTGTGTCTCCTGATATAGGGGCAATATCCAAAAAAGACTTAAAGCAGCTTGAGTGGTCCGATTTCAAAGCTGATCCCTCAAATTCCGGTATAACTTCTTATTACGGTATACAGCAAAATATTGCTTCTATTACGGATAAACAAAACGTTTTGGCGAAAATGGTTTTAATTCCAAAAAACAATTATCTTGCCGGTGCATTTGAAAAATTGGACATCGGAAAGGATCCAAAGACTGAAAAGGCTTTCCCCATATTCGTTGCAGATAACAACGGAAGGATAATAGCATCAAGATCAGTTGAAGAATATCCCACAGGCAAAGCCACAGAAGTATCAAAATTAATTGCAGATAACATTATGAAGAATATTAAAGAAGGCTCAACCGGATTGGAAGCCGGTAACCTGGATTTGAATATTGGAGGCAGCACCGGGCTGGTTACGTATTCTCAAATAAATAAAGATAAACAGTTGTTTGTTATTTCAATTATCCCATATTATTATTTAAACAGTGCTGCAAACAAGCTTAGAACAAATATTTCCATTATCGGGTTTATATGTGTCATAATCGCATTTGCATTGTGCATTGTTATTGCCCGGAGTGTATCCCAACCTTTGAATAAATTAGTCCGGATAATGAAAAAAGCAAAAGCCGGTGATTTGACAGACCAAAGCCAGGATTATGAAAAAGATGAAATAGCAGATGTATGCCGCAATTATAATGATATGCTCTTGAATATAAACTCACTTATAGCAAATGTCAGAAATTCCACGCAATGTGTTCTGAGCGTGGCGAACAAGATTTCAATTGCTTCAAAATCCACATATAACGCCTCGGAGCAGGTGGCTTTGACAGCCGAACAGATAGCCAGGGGTGCAGCGGATCAGGCTGCCGAAATAAATGACAGCGTCGGTAATATGGAGCAGCTATCTGAGGGTATTACACTTGTTGAAAATGACATAGCTAAAGTAATGGTTCTGGCCAATAAAATTAAAAACTTGAATACAGATGTGTTAAAAACCATTGATACTCTTAATTTAAAGTCAACCCAGGTAAGTGATACCACCAATAAAGTTTCGACAAATATTTATGATTTGAGTAAAAGTATGCAGGAGATACAAAAAATACTTAAGATTATGAACTCAATTTCAGAGCAGATAAATCTTTTGTCATTGAATGCAGCCATTGAAGCCGCCCGTGCAGGTGAATCGGGAAAAGGGTTTGCCGTGGTGGCAAATGAGGTCAGGAAGCTGGCAGATAAATCAAAAGAGTTTACCGGCAGCATAAATAACATTATTGCTTCTATTGAACATAAAACCAATGTTACTGTCGAACAGGTCAAAAATTCCGATATTGCCGTCAATGAGCAAAAAATGGCTGTTAAGGAAACCGAAGAATTATTTAACCTGGTATTCGGTTCTATAGAAATAGTTTTAAAGGATATAACAAGAACAGAAAAATCTGTTGCAAGCATAGTGGAATCAAAGGGTAAGGTTTTGGAATCAATGGAGAGTATTTCTGCGGTCGCAGAGGAAGCGGCTGCCACAACAGAGATGATTTCCGCAAGTACCCAAGAACAATTTGCATCAGCAGAAGAACTGTCAAACAATGCCGGCGATCTGGAGAGCCTCTCAATAGTTCTGAACAGTGAACTGGATAAGTTTAAGACAGAGTGAGCTGGCAGCAAATAAGCAAAAATTTGAAAAATTAAATGCTTACTGCCGATGTTAATGGTCTATTAAAAAATTACATGTTTACATAAAAAGTGATTAAATAAACTTTTAAAATCATTTGTTTTAAGTTATATTGTTATTATATTATTTATTGCTGGGTATTAACAACCATTGCAGTATCTTTCCCTGATCGGGTCCATATGTATGCAAAAAGAAAGGTGTAGTATGAAACTTATTATTGCAGATGATGAAGATAAAGTTTGTCAGCTTATCTACAAATTAGTAGACTGGGAAAAGCTGGATATGGAAGTGGTTTCGATTGTACATAACGGTATTGAAGCGCTGCAGTCCATTGAAAAATACAAACCTGACCTGGTAATTACCGATATCCGCATGCCGGGTTATGATGGCCTTGATATGATCCGGCGTGCCAAGGAAATAAGTGAAGATTTGGATTTTATTATAATCAGTGGATACCGCCACTTTGAATATGCACAAAATGCTATTAAATACGGGGTAAGGGATTATCTCCTTAAACCCATTAAAAAATCGGAATTAATTGATACTCTCTCCAGATTGCGGGAGGAGTATTTAAAACGTACAAAAAAATTATCCAATGAAGAACAATACCGTATTTCAATAAAAGACAATTTAGATCGGATACGCAGCGGTTTTTTTACCGATATATTATTCAAAAGAGCCTCTGCCGAAGGGAAAATGAGTATTGAAAGTATTAATGAAAAGTATCATTACAACTTTTGTGATGGTTTTTTTCAGGTTGTGCTCATTAAAATCGATGGTGTAGATACATGCTCTCAAAACAATATGGAATATATTCGGGACAAAGTATTACAGTCCATTCATAAAAAAGTCGATGAATATTGCTATGACATTGAAAGTATTTTTGAAAATAATTTGTGCTATATTGTCCTCAATTGCAGTGAAGACAGCAGGAAAGCCGTCAGGCGGTCGCTGAAAGCCTTATTGGATGAACTCCTATTGCAAAAAGATATTATAGAAGATCTTAAGATTACAATAGGTGCAGGTATTCCAAAAGACTCGGTGCGCGGCATTTTTTCTTCAATGAAGACGGCAGTGTGGGCAATAGAGCAAAGGCTCATACTTGGTGTTAATAAAGTGGTGGAAGGTGCGGAGGTGTCTTCAAATGAATTGGCTGACAGCTCCACATTCAATGAGTTTAACAGGAAATTAATTGAGGCGCTTGAAAGGTTGGAGGAAAATCAGCTGAGAGAGTCATTTGTTTTTTTGGAAACAAGTTTGAAGAATAAAGAATCGACTACCGGTCATGAAGTTATTCAAATGGCAAAAGAAGCCATGAATTTGTATTTGTTTCACTTGAGACAAAATAAATTTGTAATCAGAAATTCAGATGACTTTTTTGATACATTCAGTTTGAATATAGAAAATTGCGGTTCCATGGAGGAGGTCTTTGCGACACTTTCCAGAACAATTATAAAATCATTTAACCAGGTAATTGCCGACAAGCAGCAGGAAGACAGCAAACCAATCCGTGAGGCAAAACAATATATCAAAGATCATTATAAAGAGCCGATTTCACTGGAAATAGTCAGTGATTATGTAGGGTTCAACGCCACGTATTTCAGTTCCCTGTTTAAAAAAGAAACAAACACGACGTTTTCGGAATATTTAACAAGTGTGCGTATGGAAAGGGCCAAAGAACTTTTAAAGGAATCAAATTTGAATGTTGCTACAATTTGTGAAGAGGTTGGCTATAATGATACAAAACATTTTTCAAAAGGTTTTGCGAAGTATACAAATTTAAAACCAAATGAATATAGAAAAATATATTCCTAAAAGGTTACTGTATGAATAAAGATAGAAATTTTTTACTGGATAACATAAAAAAATGGGTATGGATGATACTGATGTTTATTATCCTGTTGTTGGCACTTATAGGTTTTGCTGCCACTACCATTCCCTCTTATAAAGTTGTCTTAGTTCTGATTGTCCTGGCTTTTTTCCTGATAGTTTATATAGGGTATATATCAGTTTACCTCCGGTACCGTCAAATGGAAAAATTATTGCAATTATATACTGAAGGATATTTTGTAGATGATTTTTTTGAGCAGGATATTAAAATCAGCAAAACTGTAAGCAAGGTGCTGGAATTATTATCTGATCGTCTTGATAAATCCGCACTTTTGAACGTATCTAAAAAACAGGCCCAGTATCTGGCCTTACAAAACCAAATTAATCCCCATTTTTTATATAATACATTGGAGGGAATCCGCAGCGAGGCCTTATGTGCAGGAATGGACGGGGTTGCATCCATGACTGAAGCCCTGGCTACCTTTTTCCGGTACACCATATCAAATGTAGATCATTTAGTGACCTTGGAAGATGAATTATCGAATATTGAAAATTATTATATTATTCAGCAATTCCGTTTCGGAGATAAATTGAGCTTAAGTATAGAGTATGACGATGATGGCGATGATTTGTCCATTCTGAACTTAAAACTTCCAAAGCTGATTTTACAGCCCATTGTTGAAAATTCCATTTACCACGGTATTGAACGGAAAATAGGAAAAGGTAATTTGAGGATACATATAGACTATACCGCAGACAGACTTATTATCAGAATTTCAGATGATGGAATGGGCATTGAAAAAGAAGCTCTGGATAAACTCAATAATAAACTCTTAACAAATTCCCTGGATGATATGGAGTCGAAAAAAGAGAAAAAGGGCGGAATAGCAATTATAAATGTAAATAACCGGATTAAGCTTATATTTGGTGAGAAATATGGTATTTACATTTATTCTACTCAAAATGTCGGAACAGATGTAGAGATTACATTACCTATCATAAAGGAATAATAAAAATCAATTCATTAAATCAAATTATAACCGGCGGTCAATACCCAAAGAATGCCCCACCTATTCCAAACAAACGCCCCTACAATTACATTGTTAGGGGTGTTATACTCATCCTGTAAACAACATTTCATATCAAAAAGGCATTTCTGAAATAGATAAGAAAGGTGAAACAGATGGATGATTATATCGTTGAATTAAGCGGAGTATCTAAAAGGTTTCCAGGCGTTTTAGCTCTTGATAATGTAAGCTTTAATCTGAAAGCGGGCGAAATACTTGCATTACTTGGTGAAAACGGGGCCGGAAAGTCAACCTTGATGAAAATTCTCAGCGGTGTTTACATAAAAGACTCAGGTACCATGAAAATCTTTGGACGTGAAATAGATGAAATGAATCCGAAGAAGGCACAGGAATTAGGTGTTGCCATTATTCACCAGGAGTTAAATATGTGCGCACACCTGTCGGTTGCAGAGAACATTTTTCTTGGAAGAGAAATAACAAAATCAGGAGTTTTGTCTAACAGAGAAATGGAAAGACAGGCCAAAAAAATATTGGACAATTTAAATATTGATATCAGTCCCGACACAATAGTTGGAGATCTGGCAGTATCAAAACAGCAAATGGTGGAAATTGCAAAAGCACTTTCAACAAATGCAAAAGTGCTGATTATGGATGAGCCGACCAGTGCACTCACCTCTAAAGAGATAGATGATTTATTTTTGATTATCAGGAAAATAAGATCGGAAGGCTGCGGAATTGTATATATTTCTCACCGCCTTGAAGAGCTGGAACATATTGTAGACAGAGTTACCATATTGCGGGATGGACAATTTATTAAAAGTATGGATTATGCCTCTACGACCCTTGAAGAAATTATCGCTAATATGGTTGGACGTGAAATAAAAGAGAAATTCCCCAGGGTACAATGCAAAAAAGGCAAAAAAAATCCTTGAGGTTAAAAATCTCAATGCGGGTAAAATGGTGAGAAATATAAATTTTGACCTGTATGAAGGTGAAATTGTAGGAATCGCAGGATTGATGGGAGCCGGCAGAACAGAAACCACAAGGGCAATTTTTGGCATAGACCCGAAGGAATCCGGTGAGATTATCCTGGATGGCAAAACAATTACAATAAATAAACCCCTGGATGCTATTCAGGCGGGTATCGTCCTTGCGCCTGAAGACAGGAAAAAAGATGGTTTGTGTACAAAACTCAGCGTCAGGGATAATATAAGTCTCCCCAATTTAGATATCTTATGTAATGCACTGAGCATTGTAGACAGAAAAAAAGAAAAAAGCATGTCGGAGAAAGCTGTCAGCGATTTAAAAATCAAACTTCCGACGACTGAAGTTGATGCCGGCAGTCTTTCAGGCGGAAATCAGCAAAAAGTAGTAGTTGCAAAGTGGCTCGCAAGAAATTCCCGGGTTGTAATATTTGATGAGCCTACCAGAGGTATTGATGTTGCTGCAAAAGTAGAAATATATAACTTGATGAATGAACTGAAAGAGCAGGGAATCGGCGTATTGTTTGTCTCATCTGAAATGCCGGAAGTTATGGGGATTTCAGATAGAATCATTGTAATGTGCGACGGAAAGGTAACAGGCGAAATGCCGACAAATGAAGCTACACAAGATTCAATTCTAATGTATGCAACTAAATTTGATAAAAAAATTGATGCTGTTAAGGCTTAAATAATAGTGCTCAGAGGAGATGGGAAAATGGGAAGGGAATTAAAACAAAGTTATTTCAAGAAAATTATGTCCATAAGAGGTATGGGTCAGGTACTGACAGTGACAGTGGGATTAGCGGTGCTTTTTATCGTTTTTGGCTTTTTAAATCCTACTTTTGCATCCTCAAAAAACATAGGCAACTTATTAAGGCAAATTGCTCCCATTGTTTTGATAGGAATTGGTCAATCCTTTGTACTTATTACAGGAAATATCGACTTGTCAATCGGATCTGTTGTGGGTATGAGCTGTATGATTTCAGCTACCCTGATGACAAAGGGGGTAAATCCCTGGGTGGCCGTGGTTATTACAATACTTTGCTGTTTGTCTGTGGGCTTTATTAATGGTGAGCTGGTTGCAAAATGTAAATTGCCACCGTTTATTGCAACCTTGGGTACTATGACAATTTCTAGGGGTATAGCTCAGATTGTAAATAACAACTACAATACCGACTCCATTGGAGAGGGAGCAAAAACTTTCCGTGATATATTTTATTATGGTAAAACCCTTGGTCTTTACAACACAATCTGGATTGCTATCATTCTATGGGCGGTATTTAACTTTTTGCTTAGCAGAACGCGTACCGGCCGTCACATATATGCCGTCGGCAGCAACATTGAAGCATCAAAATTATCCGGTGTCAGCATAGTAGGAACTACGGTAAAGGCTTATCTGGTAAGTTCATTTTGTGCAGCGGTAGTCGGTTTGATTATTTGTGCTACATCCGGTATGGGGACTATGGATGCAGGTAATATGTACGAAATGTACGCAGTTGCCGCATCAGTAATAGGCGGAGTCAGTACGCTTGGCGGACAGGGTATTCTGCTTGGAACAATAATTGGTGCCGCCATATGGGGCGTTTTGCAGAATGGTTTGCAATTTGCCGGAGCACCGGTGGCTATCAGGAATATTGTAATCGGTATTATCGTAGTTGTCTCTGTATTGCTTGATGTTGTGGTCCGTTCCGGAAAGCCTAAAAGGAAAAATGAAAGCAGCGGTAAGGTTGGATTTAAGCTAAAAGCTTAATTCATAGAATAATGTTTTTATAATTTAAAGGAGGGCTAGAAATGAAAAAAAGGTTACTTGGCGCACTGTTATGTGCAGCAATGGTAGGAACAATGCTGGCAGGATGCGGAGGTTCGTCGGATAAAGCTGCCGACACATCGGCATCAGGAGTTTCAGCATCAGGTGCATCAACGTCAGCACCGGCCGCAGATAAGAATTTCAAAGTGTACTTAATCACAATGGACCAAATGGATCAATATTGGGTTAACGTCGATGCCGGAGCTAAAAAAGCAGCAGCCGAGCTCGGAAATGTGGATTACAAGTGGTCGGCACCCGATGTTAAAGATGATGCAAAGCAAATCGAATGTATTAATAACGCGGTAGCAGACAAGGCTGATGCCATTCTTCTGGCAGCAAATGGTCCGGATGCAGTTACAGCAGCTTTAAAAGAAGCACAGGCCGCAGGTGTTAAAATTGTCTATGTTGACTCTGCAGCAAAATTCGATGGCGAAGCAACATTTGCCACAGATAACACAGCAGCCGGAAAAACTGCTGGCGAACAGATGAAAAAAGCCTTGGAAGCTGCGGGTAAGACTTCCGGAAAAATCGGTATTATAAATGTTAACGCAGCAACAGCATCTTGTGTGGCCCGCGAAACAGGCTTCCGTTCAGCTTTTGAAGGGTCAAATTTTGAAATTCTTGCAACCCAGTATGGTGAAGGAGATGCAGCCAAGTCAAAAGATATTGCGGCTAATTACATAACATCAGGAGTTGTAGGTATCTTCGGAGCGAATGAAGGTTCTACGGTAGGTGCCGGCAATGCTATACAGGAAGCAGGCGGAGAAGTAATCGGTGTAGGCTTTGACAAATCTGATACCATTCTTTCATTAATAAAAGATGGATTCTTACTGGCAACTATGGCTCAAAATCCCGACGTAATGGGCGAAAAGGGAGTTAAAGCGGCAGTAGATGCTCTCCAGGGCAAGAGCCTGGGCGGAGCTGTAACTGATACCGGTGTTTCTGTAATCACTAAAGCCGATGTTAAATAATTAAAAATAAATGTAATAAAAGGATTAGGTAATTTTTTTAATCAAAAAATTACCTATAATCCTTTTAATCCTTTCAAAATTTTTTTAATTATCCTTAAATTTGTACATCTAAAGGCAGTAGTCTGTGACATCCCATCAAACATTGCAAATATGTAAACTAATTTTTCACTTGAAAATATTTTATGAAAGGAGAGTAGCTATGAAACAAAAACGTATATTGAGTATTGTTTTGGTTCTTGTAATGCTGCTAACCATAGCTTTGGACAGTATGACTGTTTCTGCGGAAGGGGAAACAGCCGATGATTTTGATAAACTGCGGGAAAAATGGCAGTATATAGCCATGGGTGGAGATTATGATCCTAAGGACCCGAATATGCAGGAGCTGCTTCACGCTATAAATAATGTAGCCCAGGACCTCCTTGACAGGATCAATCCCAGTCCTACACCGGGTTGGGGGGCTAATGATTACCTTTGGAAAGAATATATACTTGGTAATCGCGGTTCTGCATATAGCGATTCGAATAATACCCAGTTTTCTATCCGAAGTCTTAAGTTTATGGCTTTAGCTTTTCAGACCAAAGGCTGTGAACTTTATCAGAATGAAAAGTTGAAAGTTGAGATACTCCGTGGACTTGATTATATTTATAAAAATCATTATAAAGTAGGAGTAGATACTAATGCTTATGGGAATTGGTTTACCTGGGAGATAGGCGGACCCATTTATCTTCTTGAGACAATTCTGCTTATGTATGATTATCTGCCGGCAGACCAGATTCAGGCTTATGCAGCAACGGCTCTTAAGGCTACGACTAAAACCGGAGGAGACTCTTACATGTATGTGGGTGCAAATGCTCTGTGGAGAGACCGTGTCCGTATGTATTCGGCTATTCTTCTTAAGGACAGTGCAACCCTTACATATGTACAAAAAGATGTTCCTTCCTACATGGGGTATGTTAAAAGCGGTGACGGCTACTATGAGGACGGCACATTCATGCAGCATGGAAATGTTGTTTATAATGGCGGCTATGGCAAGGAAGCATTTTCGGATATCAGCCATTTCATTTATATGCTTGATAATTCTCCATGGGAAATTACCGGCCCCGAAAGAGATAATATGAGTACCATTGTGGAAAAAAGCTATATACCTTTTATGTATAATGGTGTCTTCATGGATATGGTAAGGGGACGTGAAATCACCCGTACCGATACTACTGATGCCTATGCAGGCATTACCATCAGCCTTGATGTTCTGCTGTTCTCCGAATCGGTATCTGAGAATGAGGGGAAGAGACTTAAGGGAATGATAAAGGAATGGATGAATAATGAAAATGCAATACACACTTTAAATGAAGGTGCCGGTGTTGCATGGTATATGTTCCCCGTATATAATCTCTCCAAAACACTGGAAATCCTTAAGGATGATTCAATCAAACCGGTTTCAAATGCAGGAAAAAGCTATACCTTTGGAAAAGGTGTAAGAACGGTTCATACTACAGATAAGTTCACTTTTGGGCTTTCCATGTACAGCAGGGATATCACAACCTATGAGGTGGGCGACAGCAATACGAAGGGCTGGTACACAGGTCTTGGTGAGACTTATATTTACACGCCTGATGTCGGACAGTTTACCTATCAAAAACCAACGCTTAACTGGTATCGCCTTCCCGGAGTAACTGCCGTTAACGGTACTACTGTGGGCAGCCATACAAATTCAAACGCCTTTGCGGGAAGCACAACTCTTAACGGTACTTACAGCACTGCCGGTCTGGAAATTTCATCCGGCAGCACAAAAGTGAGTGCAAAAAAATCGTGGTTCATGTTTGATGACGAGGTTGTGGCTTTGGGCACAGACATTACTTCCGCACAGGATAAAAATGTGGAAACGACCATTGACAACCATTATATCACTGGTGATAACGCTCTGATCGTCAATGGGGAAAGACAGCCCGACGTACTTGGGTGGAATGGCAAAATCGATAATGCCAGGTGGGCGTTGATAGAAGGAAACGCCAAAGGCTCCAATATTGGTGTTTATTTTCCGAAGGAGACCAGAATCGGCGCAGTCCGTGAAACCCGTACGGGAAAGTGGACCGACCTGGGTTCTTATAATGTGGATGACAGTGTTCAATCAGCCAATTACCTTACGATGTGGATCGATCATGGTTCAAAGCCGGTAAATGACAGCTATGCATATGTTCTGTTGCCCGGAAAGACCGAAGCGCAGGTCGAAAACTATGCAAGTTCCAGTGATACCGAAATAATTCGTCAGGATAATGATGTACATGCCGTATATGAAAAAACCCTCCACACCCTTGGCGTAAATTTTTGGAAAGACGGTGATCAAGCCATTGATGCAATGGGGGTAGAAGATTATCTTTCAGTTGATAAAGCTTCTTCTATCATGATAAAAGAAGATGATAACAAACTCAGTTTTGCTCTTTCAGATACGGCAAGGAGCAGTTCCGGTACAATTACCGTGGATATTAACAGGGCAGCTGTGGGGGTTATTTCCAAAGACAGCCGGATTAAGGTTATTCAAACTTCTCCGTCAATCAGGCTTGAGCTGGATATCAGCAATTCTTTCGGGAATCCGATAGAAGCTGAGTTTTCTTTCAGGAAGCTTGAGGTGCCGGGAGAAACAGCAATTACAAACATGGCATTGAGTGATAACACACTAAGTGTTAAATATACCGACGCATTAAGGGCAACCGGATATAAACTGGTTTATGGCACCGAAAGCGGAAATTATCCGGAATCACTGGTTACTTCCGGGACAACAGCAGAAATCAAAGGGCTGGATGCAAATACGACTTATTATTTTGCAGTTAAAGCCATTAATGATTCAGGCGAGGGCAGCCTGTCACAGGAAAGATCCTATACCATAGGAGATATTCGTACCCTGATCGAAGAATTCGAGGATTTTTCCAAAACGGTCAGCTATTCAGGGGGATGGGCGACCGACTCCTCAAATGCGGATACTTATTATAATGGAGATACCACCAGAATTAAAAGAAATGATGCTGATAAAACCGATGTACGGCGTGAGGAGTTTGTAACCTATTATACTCCGTCGCCAAAAGACTTTGAACTGACCACATATGATTATGGTTTAGCCAATGCGGGTGACAACACCATACTGCAAATCTATGGTTCGGCGGATAACAAGAACTGGGTTTCAATCCCTGCAACAAAAGACGGCACCGTAACCAAAGATAAATGGAGTAAAGTTGTGTATACCAATTCAGAGGAATTGGACAGTTCCATAAGATATATCAAGATTGCTGTTTCCAACAATACCAAGGTTTACGCACCACAGCTTTCCAAGCTGAAAATAAATTATGCCTGGACTTCCGACCGTGTGGTAATGGATACCATGCTGGATGATTCCAGGGCATATGAGGTAAAAGGTGATGCGGCCTATATGACGGGAGATGGTGTTAAATTCGGCGGCGATAAGGATATTCTGATAAAAAGCGGCTCCGGAAATGCAACGATGCTTTATAGTTATACCAATATGCAAAATGCCAGGCTTACTGCTTTTATTGCCAAAGTAAACGGCGGTACTGTCTCGATTAAGTCATCCAAAGACGGGATTAGCTTTGTGCCGGTTGATTCCAGCCAGGAGATTGACCCGGGCGATTATGGGGACTACAATAAAGTGGTTTACAACATTCCTGAACTGGAGGGCGGTACTAAATATCTGTTGCTTACAATAAGCGGTGAAGCCGATTCAATTGCTATTGCCGACCTGAACTTATCCTATATTCATGAAATCGCACCCATTGAAAAGATTATGTTTAAGGATAAGCAGCTTGAAGCGGTTATGAAGTATAATCTGGCCCCGGCAGTCAAATTGGCACCAATGAATGCCACAGGCGAAATAATATATACCATTTCAGACAAGGATGTTGCCAGAGTAAATTCCTCGACAGGGGTACTGCAGGCAGAAGGGCTGGGAGCAGCGGTTCTGACAGCTACGGTACTGGGAACCGGGACAAATGTAAGTGCAGATATCAATGTCCGTACTTCACAAAACCTTGCACTTAACGCAATTACCACTGCAAGCTCTGCCGGCAGCGCTTACCCTGCGAATAAGGCAACAGATGGTGATTACCTTTCCAGGTGGGAATCCAGCGTAGGGAATGCTCAATGGCTGCAGGTTGATTTGGGATTGCCCAGGGAGTTTGGAGCAATTGAGCTCAACTGGCAGCAATATGCAACTCAGTATGTGGTCCAGGGTTCTTTGAACGGCACGGACTGGGTGGATCTTTATACCGAGTCGAACGGTAAGGGTGGTAATGTATGGATTGAATTTGATCAAGTACAAAAATACCGGTATGTGAGATTGAGCGGTACCATGGCACCTGCCGCATATTCGCTTTACGAGTTCCGCGTTCTCTCGTTTAAAGCACAAAGCGGGCCGGACGGAGTTGTACTTCAAAATCTTGCGCTTGGGAAAACAGCCACAACAAATGGAAATGACTCCTCCAACAGTGATCCGAAAGCTGCCATAGACGGAAATACATCAACGCGCTGGGCGTCTGCCAGAACAGATAGTCAGTGGTATACTGTTGATCTGGGTGCTCCGTGTAATATCTATCAGATAAATTTGCTGTGGGAATCAGCTTACGGTAAAGAGTATGACATTCAGGTGTACAATGACATTAGTAATATTAATAATGTAGTATCTGAGAAAAACGGTTCGGCCGGATGGAAGCGGTATGCACTTGATGAGCCGGCACAGGGAAGATATGTCCGTATGCAGGGTATTAAGCGAGGTTCCACCTATGGATACTCCCTGTATGAGTTTGAAGTATATGGAAGTCTGGAACAAACAACAGTTAGTGCGATTTCATTTGCTTCTGATAAACTCACTGTTTTGCGAAACCATAAGAAAACGGCTGATGTTATTACAGATCCGCCTTATTTAAATGAGGGAAGTATTGCATTTGTCAGCTCAGACCCTCAAATAGCCACAGTATCAAATAAAGGCGTTGTTACCGGTATAACAACGGGCTCGGCAATAATTATGGCGTATTCTGCAGCCGATGACAGTGTTAATGCCAGTTGTGATGTGACGGTAACAGATTACAACGGTGCTCCCATACCGGTTTCCAGTCTTGAGGTGCAAGGCGGCGCAGCCATTATCGAAAAAGGAACCTCTGCGCAGTTTGATGCTGTAATTGCACCGGATAACGCATCAATAAAGAACATTCACTGGACCTCCAGTGATGAACGTGTAATTCTTGTAAACAACGAAGGTCTGATAAGGGCAATCGGCGTAGGAACCGCAGTTGTAAGAGGTGTCAGTGTTGCTAATCCGGAGCTTGTGTATGAGCAGGAAATAAGAGTTATCGATGCCGAAGTGGAAACAGTAAAGGCATTGATTAATGCAATAGGCGTGGTTACCTTGCAAAGCAAGGGAGATATCGATGCTGCAAGGGCTGCTTATAATAAGCTGAATGATGATCAGAAGGCATTGGTGGATAACTATGAAGTGCTGACAGCCGCAGAAACGCAGTATGAACAACTTTTGGAGACCGAAAGAGTAACTGGTGTTAAACTCAACACGTTATCCATGTATATGGCTGTAGGAGACAGCGGCCAGCTGACAGCTACAGTATCACCTTCCAGTGCGGTAAACAAGAACGTAACCTGGTCAAGCAGCAATTCCAATGTTGCAGCTGTTGACGCCAACGGTATGGTAACTGCCGTGGGTGCGGGAACAGCGGTAATAACCGTAACAACAGAGGACGGCGGTAAGACGGCTGCATGTTCTGTAACTGTCAGAAGCGGACAAAGTGATGGCGGCAGCAATCCCGACGGAGGTAATTCTGGCGGAGGTAATACCGGCGGAAGCAATTCCGGCGGGGGCAGTTCATCCGGAACACCGGTGACACCACCGCCCGCACTGCCTGTAGAAAATGCACCGGGTACAGTTCAGGTATCCGCACCTGCAGTGAACAGCGCAGGCGTAGCCACAACTACCATTGATGCCGAGGCATTGGCAAAAGCTCTCAAAACCTATGATACGGCAATAATTAATGTACCGAAGGCAGAAGGGGCCAGCGCATATGAAACGGTCCTTCCGGCAGCAGCTCTGACATCGGAAAATGCATCAAAGAAAATTGAAATAACAACAGAGCTGGGTAAGGTCACAGTACCCGGAAACATGCTCACCCGGTCAGATGCAGCAGGGGCACAGAGTGTAAGTCTCATCATAGCAAAAACAGATACAGGTGTGCTTGACACGGCAGTAAAGTCACAAATAGGCAAGAGACCTGCAGTAGAGCTCAAGATCAATATAAACGGCAGCAGTATAGCCTGGAACGATCCGGAAGCGCCTGTAATCATGGAGATACCATATACACCCACGGCAGCCGAACTTGCCGATCCGGAGCACATAGTCGTGTGGTACATAGATGGGGCAGGAAAGATATCAGCGGTACCAACGGGCAGGTATGATTCCGAAACCGGCAATGTAACATTTAAAACAACACACTCCGGCAGCTATGCAGTGGCATATGTCAGGAAGAGCTTTACAGACATTGGTGAATACTCATGGGCAAGCAGGGCAATAGAGGTTATGGCATCCAAGGGTGTTATTAACGGTACCTCTGAAACAACCTTCAGCCCTTCTGCCGATATCAGGCGGGCAGACTTCATAGTATTGCTTGTCAAGGCTCTGGGGTTATCTGCAAAAACACAGGACAATTTTGCAGATGTAAGCCCGGGTGCATATTATGCAGAAGCTCTGGCGACAGCTAAGGCTCTTGGAATTACAGCAGGGGTTGGCAACAATAACTTCAATCCAAATGCAAAGATATCCAGGGAGGACATGATGGTCCTTGCGGCAAGAGCAATGGATAAAGCCGGTAAACCGTTGGCAGATGCCGCCGGTTCGGAGCTGAAAGGCTATTCTGATTCGGCGCAGATAAGCGGTTACGCATTAAAGGATGTTGCAGCTTTAATTAAAGCAGAAATTATAAAAGGCAGCGGCAATACAATAAATCCGAAGAGAACGGCAACAAGGGCCGAAGCCGCAGTTATTATTTATAATCTGTACAACAGGTAGGTTTAAGCAAATAGAAAAAACCAGGACAAAATTGTCATTTTTGTCCTGGTTTTTTTATTTTCAGATGTATGCGTTGACATTGCTGATTTTTATATGTACAATATAGTATATATTCGATATCGAAGTTATTCCGGGCAGGTACCATTTGGAGGAATATTATGAATGAAATTAAACAGGAGTACATTGATCAGCTTGTTTCTCTTGTCCATGAAATACTGAAGCATTATAAAGAATACCAGACAGGTATGAGTGCCATATATCCGCAGGGTATCACTAGTAATGAACTCACCATTATCCAGTTTGTTCATTTAAACCCCGATATTGTAATCAAGGAAGTCAGTGAATCCCTGTCAATACCTGGCAGCACGCTAACAAGTGTCATCGACAGGCTGGAACAAAAAAATCTCATAACCCGCACAGTGAGCAAAAAAAACAGACGTTCATTTGGATTAAAACTCACCGAAGAAGGTATCAAGCTCAATGCCGAACATGAAAAAGCGGAAAGACAGGTCTGGTATGGAATTTTATCAAAACTGGATAACGATAAGGACAGGGAAATGCTGATAAAACTAATAGCTACAATCGTAAATAAGCATGATTGATTGATATGGTAGAAATCTCAAGTATGGAAAGGTTAGGAGGAAAAACATGAGTATAGGTATTTACTATTTCACAGGAACAGGTAATTCTCTGAAAATTTCAAAAGATCTGGCGGCCAAATTTGAAGACGCTCAATTAATACCAATGACTGCCGCAATCAGAACCGGTTCCATACCCGACTCGGACACAATTGCGTTAGTCTTTCCCGTTTATATGTTTGGTTTACCGCGCATAGTTTCCGATTTTATTAAAAAGTTCTCGAAGCAAATGAAAAATAAATACATCATCGCCCTCGCGGTCAATGGCGGAACGGTTGCGGGAACTCTATTATCACTTGACAGAAAGCTCAAAGCAAAAGGGTTGTACCTCTCTGCCGGATTTTCCGTTAAAACACCATCAAATTTTATTGTAGAGTTCACTGTTGAAGATGAAGAAATTCAACACCTTTTTGAAGCTTCAAAAAAGAGAGTAGACGAAATTGCCTCTGTAATCAAATCCGGAGCAACACCGGTAATAGATCAAGGCACCAGGAAAGACTGTATTGTCAGGACAGGTATCCTGAACAAATTCCTCAGGCCCCTTACTCCTATTATGGATATTACATTCAAGTCAACCGGTGCATGTTCGGGCTGCGGGATTTGCAAAAGAGTTTGTCCGGTAGATAACATAACGCTTAAGGACGGGGCTCCGAACTGGCATCACCGCTGCCAGCAGTGTTTTGCCTGTATCAATAACTGTCCGGGGAATGCAATCGAATACATGAAATTAACCAGGGGTAAAAAAAGATACCATAATCCTTACATCAAAATGGAGGAATTAATGAAAAAGTGAACCTGCAGCAAGCTTAAAAAGCTGGATTGTTTCATGGAATGTCATGATTACAGATTGCCTGATATTGTACGTAAGGTTGTGGACGAATATGAAAAAAATTTTTGAGAACCAAAACAATAAAATAACGTTTTTAGAGGAAATTGACTTTATAGAAAAGATGGATAATATTGTCCGTCTGATACTGGAAAAAAACTGCAGCTGCGGTTACTTTCACAGCTTTGACGGTGCGGAGATTTTCTACAAATATTATCACAATCCCAGGGAAAAAGCAGCGGTTGTTATTTCTCATGGATTTTGTGAATTTACCGAAAAGTTTGAAGAAGTAATCTTCTATTTCTTCCAGGCCGGATATTCAGTGTATATTCATGATCACCGGGGACACGGATATTCAAAAAGAATGCTGAACGACAAAAATAAAGTTTATATACATTCCTTTGATGAATATGTGTTGGATCTATACAGCTTTATCCGGCAAATCGTATTAAAGGACGGCACACATAATAAAACGGTTTTATATGCACATTCAATGGGCGGGGCCATTGCTGCCTTATTTCTTGAACAATATCCTGATATTTTTTCACATGCCATATTAACGTCTCCCATGCTCGAAATAGAATTGGGAAAAACACCTGAAGCCATTGCATATCTTGTGATGTTATTCAAAAAGTTAACCGGTTCGGAGGAAGAATACGTAAAGGGACATGGCGCATTTGACGGTGTTCCCTGTTTTAAATCAAGCAGCTGCCTATCAGAAGCCAGATATGATTACATTTTCGCAAAACGTGTAAGGGATGAAAATTTCCGTACCTATGGCGCTTCCTGTGCTTGGCTGCTGGCCGGCTTAAGGGCTGTAAGAAAGCTGCAGAAGCATGCAGGGCGGGTTTTGATTCCTGTTCTGATTTTTCAGGCAGGCAGGGACACCACTGTCAGGCCGGGAGGACAAAAAAGGTTTGCTGATAGGTCAAAAAATACCAAGCTTGTTATGATGCCTGATTCAAAGCACGAAATATATAATGCAAATTTTGAAATAAGAAAGGAATATTATCAAAACATTTTCTCATTCATAGAAGAAAATCCAAATCTTTAATATACTGTTTACTTATTTAACAAGAATTTTACCAATGGCTGCAAAAGGTTATGATAAAATTACAGTGAAAATATTTACAGGAGAAACTTTTATGAGATTAAGCCGGGAAGAAAAATCATGGATATTATATGATTGCGGGAATTCAGCTTATTCCATGGCCGTCACTACGGCATTGCTTCCGATTGTATTCGGCATGTTTGATAATGTGAAAAGCAGCATGGATCTTGGATATTTCAGTTCAATCGCAAGTATTCTGGTGGCAGTGCTAAGTCCTATTCTGGGTACCATTGCAGATTATAAGGACAAGAAAAAACGCTTTTTCATATTTTTTGCTTTTCTCGGCATAATTTCTACGGCTGCTCTTTCTTTTGTTTCTCCGTCAAGCGGACAATGGCAGCTTTTAATACTTTTCTTTGTTCTGTCAGCAATAGGTTTTTCCGGCTCCAATATTTTTTACGATTCATTTTTAGTGGATGTTTCAAGTGATGACAGGATGGACAAGGTTTCTACAAGGGGCTTTGCCTTTGGATATATTTCCAGCGTTATTCCCTTTGGTATCAGCCTTGCATTGATATACTTCATGGGAATGGACAATGCAACCGGGTATCAGATTGGATTTATTATCACGGCTCTTTGGTGGGGACTTCTTACTTTACCTATAATAAATGATGTTAAGCAAAGGCATTACATTGAACCGGAACCCAGGCCTGTTATCAACAGCTTTAAAAGGCTTGCGGACACATTTATACATATTAGAAATCACAAAACCGTATTCGTATTCCTTATCGCATACTTTTTTTATATAGATGGTGTAGACACCATAATAAAAATGGTTGTACCCTATGCAACTTCGGTTTTAGGCGAGAATTCCCTTGATACTTTTACTCTGCTCGGAATTTTGCTCATTGTTCAGATTATTGCTTTTCCATTTTCCATTCTCTATGGTAACCTGGCAAAAAGGTTTTCGGCCAGAACTATGATCATTGCAGGTATTTTTACATATATAATTTCCTGTATAGCTGCTTTCTTCATATCGACGGTATGGCATATATTCATTCTGGGTGCCATGATCGGCTCTGCCCAGGGCGGAATCCAGGCTTTAAGCAGATCTTATTTTGCCAGGATCGTTCCAAAGGAAAATTCAAATGAGTTTTTCGGCTTTTATAATATCTTTGGTAAATTTGCGGCTATTGTAGGTCCGACCTTAATGTCCCTGACTACAACAATTACAGGTAATGCAAGGTATAGTGTGCTGGCAATCATACCGCTTTTCCTGATAGGCTTTGTCATTTACATATCTCTTCCCAAGGATCAAAACATAGATTCAAAAGATCTTACCCTCTATTGACAAAATTAACAATGTACAATACGTTTTTGAGTGGTGAATTTGCCCTGCGGCTTCGTTGAAGCCGCTTGCAAGGCACAAAGCCTTTCTGCGTGTCTTCGTCTTGTCGCAAGTCAAATTCTCTCGCTCAAAAATCACCGGTCTCACGCCGAGGCCAGGGTGTCCTGAAGGACACCCTGGCCATCCATGACCTCATTATATGCAGCGCACAAAAAAAATGCATTTTATTATGTATCATATACATTGCTAGTTATTACAATAATGTATATTCTATAACTATTATGGAAGCTTTATGCAAATATACATATTATATCATAATGAAGCGGCTGTTTTCAGCCGATAATAATTTAGTGTGATATATGATAAAAGCATTTTTTAAGGAGAGGATTATGGATACAAAAGAAACGGTGATAAATGAGAGAAAGTATAATGAAAAATCTGCCAGAAACAAGGTGATCAACTGGTTTATGGCGTTGGGAACAACAATGCTTTATACATTGTACATGGGTGTTGTTGCTTTTGATCTGATAAAAGGCAATATAAATTTTGTTGTGGGAACTGTCGTTATAGCTGCAAGTTGTCTGGCGGTTATCATAAATTGGTCGGTATATATCAAAAAACCAACAAGTGATATACTTGGCTGGGGAGGCATTACAAGCTATATGGTAGTATATGGGATATTCCTGCTATCCTATGGAACAACCTTCGTAAAGGTAAGTGCAATACCAGTCCTGTGTGCTGCCATATTGTTTTTTGATAATCGGCTCTCCAGGATTTTTTGCATAGTGTGCGGAATTATAAATATTGTTTATGTGGCCCAATTAGTTGTTATATATAAAAATTATTCATCCCAGAATTATCTTGAATTAGTCATTATACTATTAACTTTACATACCATATATAAATGCTCCGACATCGGAGGAAGATTTTCACATGATTCCATACATGCCATTAAGGACCAGCAGGCTTTGCAGGAAGAAATGCTGGAGGATATTCTTGAAATTGCAAAAATTGTTCAAAACAAGACAGCTGAAAGCAGCGAATTGGTACATGAACTGGGTAAGTCCGCAGAAACCATCAATACGGCCATTAATGAAATTTCATCAACAGCACAGGATAATGCATATAATATTCAGGAACAGAATATAATGACACAATCCATTCAACAGTCCATCAATAAGACGGTGGAACGCTCCGAACAGGTGGTGGATATTGCCAAAAGCTCCTCTGAGTCTGTAAAAGGCGGATTGGATATTATGAATCAGCTGGAAGAGCAATCAGTCACAATCATAAGTGCAAATTCCCTGGTTGCAGACTCCATGGAACGATTGCAGGAAAAAACAAATGAAGTCCGCGATATTGCGGATATAATTTTTAACATCTCAAGCCAGACAAATTTATTGGCACTGAACGCTTCCATAGAAAGTGCAAGAGCGGGGGAAGCCGGTAAAGGATTTGCGGTAGTAGCGGATGAAATAAGAAAATTGTCAGAGCAGACAAGACAGTCTACCGAAAATATAGCAAAGATAATTGGTGAATTGAACCAAAATGCAAGAACAGTCTCGGATAATGTAAAAGAATCCATTCAGTCAACAGAGGTACAGGGAAGTCTGATCACAAGTGTTTCTGCCAATTTTGAGAAAATTAATGACAATGTCAGTATCCTAACAGATCATATTTCGGAAATTGATCATATGTTAACGGATTTAGCAGGGTCAAACAATCGTATAGTAGACAACATAGGCCATTTGTCGGCTTCCACTGAACAAATAATGGCCAGTTCGGAAGAAACCTCGGCAATGAGTGAGAAAAATTATGAAAAGGCTCAGACAACGAAAGACTTTCTCAATGAGGTAATTAATACAACAAAACGGTTTGATAAATATTTGAGCAATTAGAATAGCCAGGTTATTCCCATTCAGTGAAAGTATTTAACCCGTTGTAACGGTCAATAAGAAAAGACAGCCTCAGCAGAAAAAGCGTATTTGTATCGGCAAAGTCGAGATGACATAATTCAACGATCCTATTTAAGCGGTATGCAAAAGAATTGCGATGTATAAAAAGTGACTCGGCAGTTAGCTTGATGCTGCAGGAATTTTCAATAAAGACGCAAAGGGTTTTATACAATTCCGAGTTGTTTTCCTGGTCATTTTGCCTGAGAACAGTTAGCGCAGGATGACAAAACCGGCCAAGAGCTTCAGGGTGCTTTGTTTCGGAAAACAGGTCAAAAATCTGATAATTGCAATAATGGCAGACCAGCTGCCCGGAGTTCAATTTCTGTCCCAGTTCCAGTGCTGAATGTGCCTGCATGTAATAGCTTGAAAAATATTCAATATTTCTGAAGGGATTGCTGATTCCTATCCTGAGATGCCGGGATTTGCTTAAGTCCCGGATTATGCCATCCAGGCCATCAGCCTTTTGGGGATCATCGTTGCAGGGAATCACCGCCGCTATTCCTTTGTCAATATACGTCATGTGGGTTCCGGGTATACTTTCTGTCAGAAGTTTGCTTATGGTATCCTTTAGATAGGCCGACCCCAAATACCTTGTTGAACGAATGAATAATACAAGCATTTCGGCCGGAAAAGACAGTTCTTTCAGCCGGGGGGATATTTCCTTTGAAGGAGCTCCGATCAGCATATCAAACAATACCTCATGATAAGGACTTTTATCCTCGAATAGATTTGGCAGATAAAATGCGATGACATAGCTGATAACATGGCTGATAACGCTAAGCATATCGGAATGCAAAGGTGAAATCTGTTTTTCACCTTCCAGCATTAGTATAAAACCAACCTGGGTCTGATTATGAAATACTTTACTGCTAAGTTTACGGTATGGTGAAAGTGAACATGTAACGTCGATACTTGCAGTAGTTAAGGAAGCATTTTTAACCGGTTTGAGTTCTCTGACCCCATTAATGAATTCATAGGAGCAGTATCCATGCTTTGTATTATCCAGCCATACCGAATCGGTAACGGGGTAGGTTGTTGAACTTGCAATGATTTTAAAATTGCGGTCACAAAAAATCAGAGCATTTTCCAGACGTATTGAAGCAGCGTCAATGACTGCTTCAATACTGCGGGTTTTCTCGGCGACAGCGGTGAGTTCTTCAAAAATTCCCCTTCCGGAATTTGCCTTTATAAGCATTTTTGCATCGTTGAAGACGCCGATGAGATCTTCTTCCGGAACTAATGCCATATTTTTACCCTTTTCCAGCAGCGACTCATTCATTTTTGAAAGAATACAGTTATGGGGGAGGGAGTATAGATTTTCCAATTGTTTATCATAACCAAAATATAGAGTTTCAATTTGTCCGGGCTGATGCCTGCAATCGATAAAGGACACATCCTGCAGATCGGTTGTATCCTTGCAGGATAGAAGTTCAATGTTATGCTCTATTGAAAGTTTCTCAATCAGTGTATCAAATGTCATTTTTGTCTCCCCTGTAATAAAGTCAATGAATAATTAACATATATATTTAATATAGTGCATCCTAAACAAAAAGTCAAAAATTTATCATTTATGGTAGACATTGAAAAAATAACGGCAATTCTGTATTTTTAAGATGTGATAGTGTCTAAATTCAGTATTGTGTCAGGAGGTATAAAATGTATAGCCAGATATTTAAGCCTGGAGAAATTGGGAAACTGAGAATTAAAAACCGTTTGGTTATGTCACCAATGGGTTGTGGACTTGCCAATCTGGATGGAACCCCTTCGGAAGATATGATCGCATATTATGAAGCCAGGGCTGTTGGCGGGGCAGGACTTATTATTCCGGAAATCACCCGCATTAATGATGTAAATGGAGCAGGGCTTTTAAGGCAGTTATCGGTGACCAAGGATAAACATATAAAGCCGTTATCTGAGCTTGCAGCGGCAATTCACAAGCATGGAACGGGAATATTTATTCAGCTGCACCATCCTGGCCGTGAAACAGTCTCTGCGCTATTGGGAGGCCAGCCTGTAGTTGGACCGTCGGCCATTCCATGTAAATTGTTAAAACAGGAAACCAGAGAATTACAGACTGAGGAAGTAAAACAGCTAATAGAACAATTTGTTGCAGGGGCAGTCAGGGTTCAGAAAGCAGGCTGTGACGGAGTAGAATTACATGCCGCTCACGGATACCTCCTGCAAGAGTTTTTATCTCCGTATACTAACAAGCGTAATGATGAATACGGCGGAAATTTCCAAAACAGGCTTCGGATGATTACTGAAATAATTGATGGCATAAAAAAAGCCTGTGGACCGGATTTTCCTGTGGGCGTACGGTTAAGCGTCGAAGAATTTCTGGATAAGACAGGCGTTACGGAAGACTATATTCATATTACTGATGGTGTTTTAATAGCAAAAGCCTTGGAGAAAAAAGGCATTGATTTTATTGATGTAAGCTGTGGCTTATATGAGACAGGTATGACATGCGTAGAACCCATCTCCTTCCCTCAGGGCTGGAGAAAAGACATGATACGGGCAATCAAAAATAATGTTAATATTCCTGTAATTGGCGTGTCTGTGATCCGGGAACCGAAGATTGCAGATGAAATGATAAATGACGGTATTTTGGATTTCGTATCCATGGGAAGAAGTTTCATTGCAGATCCGGAATGGGTAAACAAGGCCAGAGACGGGCGAGAAAAAGAAATCCGGAAATGCATCTCCTGTCTGCGCTGTTTTGAAAGCCTAAATGCAAACAGTGCCGCCGGGGTTCCGCCAATCTGTTCTCTAAATCCGGTTTTTGCCAGGGAGAAACAATATGGAAATCCGGCTTACGATACAAAATCTCATAATGTAGTGGTAATTGGCGGCGGACCGGCAGGGATGAGTGCTGCATTGACCCTTGCAGACCGCGGTATGAAAGTAACCCTGCTGGACCGTCAAAAAGAACTTGGAGGAACTCTGAATATTGCAAAAAGACCTCCGTTAAAGGAACGCATGCAGTGGGTTACAGACTTTTATAATAATGAATTTGAACGGCTTGGAGTGAAGGTGGTTTTAAATACCGAAGCCACAAAGGATACCATTTTATCCTGCCGGCCGGATGCCGTTATTTTGGCAGCAGGCTCAGTCCCCGTCATTCCGAAGCAGATTAAAGGAATAGATGGAAATAACGTATATACGGTAGAGGAAGTGTTATCGGGAAAAGCGGATTTGAAGGGGAAGAAGGTTACCGTAATTGGTGCCGGTTTAACCGGGCTTGAGACAGCCGAATTTTTAGCTGCAAACGATAATAAGGTAGTAATCGTGGATATGCTGACAAGACCGGCCCCAAATGCGAACCATACCAATGTTGCAGACGTATGCGGGCGGTTGGGGAAATATGGAGTGACTTATCTGCTTGGCCAGGCTTTAAAAGAAATAAATGAAGAAGCAGTCTTGATTGAGGATATGGAAACTAAACAGCAGAAGGAAGTAAAAACCGATGCCATAGTATTATCTCTCGGATTTAAACCGGATCAATCCTTGCTGAGTGAATTGGAAGCTGCAAATATACCGGTCAAAGTCACCGGAAGTGCGCAAAAGGACGGAATGATCGCAGAAGCTGTACATTCCGGGTTTCTAGCAGGCAGAGACATTTTCCGGGACAACCCGAAGAACATCAGCTTCAAGGTTTCCAAAACAGATGTTTCGAATTTTGGAAAGATATCCTTGATGGACAATCAGGAAGGAGTGTATGTTGCCTATTTAACAGATCCGCGGGCAATTGCCGAAATTCTGCCTCCGCCTTTGAAGCCATTTTCTTTACCGGTTGTGACAATATCCGTTTGTCACGTCAATAACCCTACCTTTGCAGACGATTATTATGAAGCCATACTGGGTGTATATGCAACCTATGGAAAAACACTGGGACTTTATACAATGGGATTGGTTTTAGGGGGACCCGGCGCTGAAATGGCTGTACAATGCGGCAGGGATAATGGAAGTATACCCAAGAAAATGGGGGCGGAATTTGTTATCAGAAAAAATGGGGATAGTGTCACAGCCTCGGTAACCAGGAGAGGAACGCAGCTTGTGGATGTTTCCATGAAATTGGGTGAATACAATAGTCCTTTAACCGCAGCCCTTTACCAATTTCCAGGGGCAGGTAAAAAGACCTTTGGTGGCGGCTTTTACTTTCATTTTGACAGAATACCAGATGAAAACGGAGAGTCACATTTTGTAAACGGCGCATTGCTTATGAACCAATGCGAATATAATTATACCTCCTGGGAACCGGCTGCTGTCTCCATGAAACTTAAATCCAGCATCGATGATCCCTGGGCCGAACTGCCCATACGTACCATAATCGGCGGTGCATATTCCAGGAACAGTTTGCTGGTTCATAAATTAAATCTGGCAGAAAAATTAGAGGCAGATGAAGTTATTCCTTATTTATTGACCGGAAGATATGACAGGACAACGTTTATGGAAACCGGACGCATTTAATGTAATTGTTATAACAAGATTATAAATTTATTAAGGAAGAGAGAGGAAGATGAATATGGCAAATATGTTTAATTTAACAGGAAAAGTAGCCGTTGTGACAGGCGGGAGTTCAGGACTGGGAGCAGACGCGGCCCTTGCATATGCAAATGCCGGAGCAGATGTGGCTATCCTGGCAAGACGGGTTGAAAAATTAAATGCTGTAAAGGCCGATATCGAAAAAGCAACAGGAAGAAAAGTTCTTGCAGTCAGATGTGACGTGACAAAAGAAGAAAATGTAAAATCGGCCATAGAGGCAGTTCTCGGTGAATTCGGACATATTGATATTCTCCTGAATAATGCGGGAATTGCAGTCCGCGGCGGCGTTGATTCCATGTCGGTTGAAGAGTGGGACAGATCCTTTGACACAAATGTAAAAGGTATCTTTCTGGTAAGTAAATATGTTGTACCGCAAATGAAGGAAAGGGGATACGGGAAAATCGTAAATATTGCTTCTGTAAATGCCATTGTCGCAGATAAGGTTGATGTATTTATCAGACATTCGTATAACTCTTCAAAATCAGCAGTTCTGGGTCTGACAAAAGGAATGGCTGCTTCTTATGCGCGGTATGGAATCACGGTTAATGCCATTGGACCTGCGTTGTTTGAAAGTGAAATGACCAGCAGTACTCTATTTAAATCAGAAGATTTCCTGAATAAATATAATGCCTTGAATCCGGCAGGCCGCCCCGGAAACAAGGGTGAGCTGAATGGCACCGTATTGTATTTGTCAAGTGATGCTTCCAGCTATGTGCAAGGTCAATTTATTGTTGTAGACGGCGGTGGCTCCATTGTTTAATTAATGCAGTAATGTGGAAATTCCGGCAAAACTGAAAACAGGCTGTTCTATAAAAAACCTTTGATCTCCCTCTGGAGAGCAAAGGTTTTTTAAATTTTGAACGACAAAATTGTGTTTTTTTTAACATTTTACTTTACGTTATAAAGCAGTTCTGGTATAATATGTAAAAATATGAATTGGCAAAAAAATACAAAAAATCCTATGGCTTTTACAGACCTCTCAAGTCATAAAAGGAAAACAGGACAAGGCAGATAAAAATTATGGATAAGATATTGAAGGATACTGAATACCTGGAAAAGTATTTGCCGTATTCCCTGCCGGTGTTAGGAAGGCAGCTGTCGGGCGATTACATACGATTTATTATCTTTGATAATGAAGGTGTCGCAGTGCTGTGCCCATATGATGAACTGATTTTATTTTTGCACAATACTGATAATATTTGTAGAATCCTGGAAAGGATCAATAATGAATTCAAGGAAGTAAGAATTATTTTATATACTGACCAGGAAGTGGATACAAAGGTATTTAAGGAGAAATATGAGGCAGTTGAAGAAAATTTTTTGATTAATAAGCTGGAAGATATAAATAATTATGAATTTCTATCCAATACAGGACGATTTGCCGGGGATAATGACATTTCCGATCTGGTAAGGCTGGAGAAAAGCTATATCGATGAGGAAATCGGCTGGAGAAAAGAAGAAAGGAAAAAAGACTTACATATTGAGTACAGGGAAAAAGTCAAAAGAAACCAGGTGTTTATTAATGGTGAGCCGGTAAATTGTAAAATTGAAATTAAATATCAATACAAGCAATATATGGAGATCGGAAAAATATATACCGATGCTTCCCAACGGCAAAAGGGGATCGCTGCCAATTGTATGGAGAATTTTTTGAAATGGGCGGCTCTTGAGCAGCTGACAGTTGTTCTTAACACAAGAAAGGATAATACTTATGCAAATAAGTTATATACCACTGCGGGCTTTTCTAAAATCGGCAGCGTATTTTATCTGATTAGGAAGGGGTAGACAAATAATATGGTATTCAGATTAAAATTTTTATTTTTCTTTTTAATAAAATATTTTTCTTACTACCTACCTTCTTACAGGGATGAATATAAAAAGGAAATTCTCAGGAAGAAGAAATTGTACAGGATACTGCGTTATGCCAGGGATAACTCTGTTTTTTATCGTAGGGAACTTAAAGGATTGGATTTAAAAAAGATTCCTTTGGAGGAACTGCCGGTAGTTGACAAAAATATATTGGTTTATAGCCTCGAGGATGTTTTGACCGTAGATTTGAGGATAAGTGATATAGAAGATTATTTAAGTACGGGATTTTCCTTATCCAGGAATTACAAAAATAAGTTTTTGATTTTTCATACGTCGGGATCATCAGGGAGTTCTGTTAATGTGGTCTGGGGGCCAAGAGAGTTTGCAACGGCTACTGCAATGCTGCTGGTTAAGAACACGGGTTTATTGCGGGGGAAGAATCCCTTTGAACTGATAGCAGGAAAAAAGAGATTTTTATATATTGGAATTATGGATGACTATATAGGCGGAAATTCGTGGGTTTATGCAATGAGGAACCTGGTGAGGCTAAGGCTTATTTCAATCTTTACTCCCATCGATAGGATGGTCAAAGAGGTTGAAGGTTTCAAGCCGGAGTTTATTATGGCAAAACCGCATGTATTAGGGGAAATAGCAGAGCACATATTAAATAAATCTGTTGATATACAACCGGAAAAATTGATTTTTGTGGGGGAGATGCTGACCGAACGCGACAAGAATAAAATAAAAGCCGGATTTGGCATATTCCCGGTCAACAGTTATTCTACCTGTGAAACAGGACCGGTTGCTTTTGAAGAAGAACCCGAAACATTGACCGTTATGGATGAGGAAATAATATTGGAATTGCTTGATGAAGATAACAGGCCTATTACCGGATATTATCAGTTGGGGCATATAGTAATTACAAATCTCTATAACAGGGTTATGCCCATTATTCGTTATGATATCGGGGATATGGCTTATTATGTGCCCAATAATAAGAACAGCAGTCTGGACCGTATATGTTATATAAGAGGCAGAAACACTTCATATTTTACTTTTGAGGATAAAAAGGACGGGAATTTCAGAATTTCAGAATATCCTTTTTGGAGCATACATATACCGGGAATTGCACATTATCAAGTAATTCAAGTCAATGGAACCGGAATCAATGTGATAATGGAAATCGAGAAAAAGGTGGAAGACCGTGAGACTGTAAGGTGTTTATTGGAAAAGAAAATTAAAAGAATTTTTCCGGAAGAATTTGCCGAAACCCAGTTGAAAATATCTTATGAATATGTTGAGAAAATACCTGTGACAAAGTCCGGGAAAATCGTAATAACATCACCGTTAAGAGAGAAGGATCTGGAAAAGAATGCATAAAATCAGAGTGGCTGTTGTAGGAACCGGTTTTGGAGCTAAAGTCCATTTGCCGGGATATCTATTGAATGACAAATATGATGTGAGAGGGATATATGCCCACACGCCAGGCAAAGGGCAGGCTGTGGCAGCGCAATATGGAATATATCCCTACGGCTCTATTGACGAGATAGCCGGGGACGGTGAAATTGACCTGGTCAGCATTGCGGCCATTCCAAAGGAGCATTTCGAGTTTGCTGCAAAGGCAATCCGGGCCGGTAAAGCAGTAATACTGGAAAAACCCATGGCAATATGCACAGGGGAAAGTAAAGAACTGCTGGATCTGGCAAAAGAAAATAACAGCAAAGCAGCACTGGTACATGAACACAGATTTGATCCCTCAAAGCAATACTTGAAAAAAATAATTGAAACCGGGGAATACGGTGAAACAAGAAGCATAGAAATCCTAAAACACATGACATATTGGAATACTCCCGAATCTGAAAGATTGTATGATTGGTTCGCAGACAGGGAAGCGGGAGGCGGAATGACAGGGGCGCATCTATCCCACCAGCTGGATTTTCTGCACTTTATCGGAAATGGCCCGCTGCGGCAAATTCAAGGATTTGGTTTTACCGAAGTCAGGAATAGGTATGATGCAAAGGCTGGCAAATACAAAAAGCACACCTCTGACGATTCGGTATATGCACTTGCAGTTACAGCCACCGGCATACCGGCTGCAATAAACATTTCAGCATCAAAATTTATAAAAATTGACCATGTAAGAATATTCACCGATAAGGGAGAACTTAGAATCACCGGTCAGGATTCAATTGAATTCTACTCAATAACAGGCCAAAGAGAAGAAATGGTTATTCCGGCGGAGTTTTTGATAAAAAATTATCAGAGTGATTTCAGAATAAACAGCTTTGTTTGTTTGATAGACGCTTTCTATAGCTATTATTATCAGAACGGAGAAAAAAGAATTACCACATTCCATGACGGGTATGAGATTCAAAGAGAGTTGGAACAAATTAAGTATGAAGAAAGAGAAGTGTGAAATGGAAATTTGCAAGAGTACCGTGGAAGAATTATTTGAAGAATTATTTACTGAAGCGAAAGATGCTTTAAAGAAGTACATACAGATCGATACTGTTAATCCACCCGGAAATGTGGATGAAGCTGTGGCGTTTTTAGAAAGCATTTTACAGAAAGAAAATATTGAATATAAAATATACAGCTGCCCGTCCGGTAAAAAGGCAATAGCCGGTTTTATAAGGGGAGAAAAAAAGGATTCCCTTCTATTGCTAAACCATATGGATGTCGTTCCGGCAGATCAGGATAAATGGGAGTTTGATGCATTTTCGGGCAAAGAAAGAAATGGCTGTATCGAGGGACGTGGAGCTCTTGATATGAAGGGCCTGGGAGTTGCACAACTAATGGCGATGATTTTCTATAAGCGTCGGTCGGTTGTGCCCAAAAAAACAGTAGTATTCTTAGCCGTTCCGGATGAAGAAATCGGGGGAAAAGAAGGGGCAAAATATATAACTGATAATTATTGGGAGGATTTGAACCCTGTGGGTGTGTTGGATGAAGGGGGCTTTGGAACGAAGGACATAAATGAAAAATTCCCTGTGTTTTTCGTGGCATGCGGACAAAAGAAAGGAATATGGCTTCAAATAAAGGCACATGGCAAGGCCGGTCATGCATCGCAGCCAAGTCTGGACAACCCCAATGACATATTGATCAAGGCATTGTACAAGATCATTACACATCCTGAATGTCCTGCCGGCGATAAAATACTGTGGGATACCATTATAAAAGTATCGAAGCTAAGGGGCGGAGCTTATTATCTAATGGCAAAGTTATATAAAATTAAGTTTATTAGAAGCTGTATAGGTAGGTATTTACATAAAATTAAGTTCTTTAATGCAATTATCAGAAATACCGAGACCATATCGGTAATCAATTCGGGTATAAAAGTTAATGTAATTCCTGAAGAAGCTGAAGCATTGATAGACTGCCGGATTTTACCCAAGACGGACTATCACGATGTTATCCGCCGTCTTGAAAAGCTGGTTGATGATGAACGGATAGAATTTAATGTAATAAAAGAGATGGAGCAATCTGATATTTCTGATTCACAGTCGGCTTTATTCAAAGCTGTCCAGAAGAGTATATGCAGCTATTATAAAAATGCGAAGGTTCTGCCGTATATTACGCCGGTTGGAACGGATGCAAAATATTTTAGGGAGAAGGAAGTGGACAGTTACGGTATATACCCAATCGTGATAGACCAGGCGGAGCTGGAGTCCTTTCATGGAAACAACGAGAAAGTTCCTGTAAGAGAGTACAAAAAGTGTTGTGAAATATTAATTGACATCATTGATAAATACTGCTGCAGAGAGGGAGAAAATTAATATGGGTTCAGAATTACTTGAGATAATAAAATTTGTGGAGGATTATAAACATTATAAAGATGACAGGCTGGCATTGATATCATCGGAAAATACTTCATCCAGACTGCTGCGGTCATCATATCTAATGGGCTTGAGCGATCAGTATTGTTCCAGGCTGCCCGAGGAGGCAGACAAGATTGGAAATCTGGCTTTCGGAAATATTCAAACCCTGGATAGGGTAAATGCAATGACCAGAGACATTGTACAGGAGGTATTCAAGGCTGAGGAATGTGATGTGAGGCTATTATCCGGATTGAGTGGTCTAACGGTATTGTTGTTTTCCTTGTTTGAAAATGGGGATACCATGTATAAAATGTATGATCTGCATGGAGGCCATTTGTCGGTAAAACCCATAGCAGAACGGCTGAATCTGAATATTGTGGAAATGCTGCTGGGCAAAGACTACCATTTTGATTTAAAGGATTTTGAAGAGAAATGGAAGCGAAATCCCGCTAAAACAATTTTTCTGGATTCCAGCTATGTTTTATTCCCCTATCCCTTAAAGGAAATATCAGAAATAGTGGGGGATGATGTAACCATAATGTACGATGCTTCACATATGGTGGCTTTGATAGCGGGAGGCATGTTCCAGGAGCCTTTTGCAGAGGGGGCCGATATCATTCACTCAACAGCCCATAAATCCATGTGGGGACCGCAGAAGTCCATAATTTTATTTAAAGAAAAAGGCGAACTGTCCGACAGAGTTCACCATATGGTTAAAGATGTGCTGGTTTCCAATACGCACATGCATCACATATTTGCGCTGTATATTGCCATGGCGGAATTCAAGGAGTTTGGCAGGGAGTATGCGAGGAGCATATATAACAATGCTAAGGCCTTGGCCGACAATCTGCAGTCTAACGGAATTGAAATTGCGGCCAAAGAATATGGTTATACCGAGTCCAATCAGTTCTGGATCGATTTTGATACCCAAAGAGATGCAATTGCAAACTTTCAAAAATTGGAAAAATTAGGGATATCTTCAAATGTTATTTTTCTGCCGGGTAACCGTTGGGGGCTGAGAATCGGCGTAAACAGCATTACGAGATTGGGAGCCCGGGAAGGCGATATGAAGATTCTGGCCAGAATCATGAGCGATTTGTTTAACAATCGGAAAGACACTGTAAAACTGAAGAAAGAGCTGTATGAATTCAAAGGAGATCTGGGAGGGATCAAATATAGTTTTGACGATACGGTCCAGGCCAGGGAAATTATGGACTTTATTATTAATAATTTTTAATTACAGGAGGATAAAATATGCATAACAATACCCAATTATGTCCCGGAGAAATGCTGAGGATAAAGATACACAGCAACACACCCACCTGTCCTTTGATCTATGAAATTGTTCCGGTCATGGGGTGTGAATTCCAGTGTACATATTGCAATGCATTGGGCCAGGAAGACACCGAAAAATTTTTACCTGTCAAAGTTGATACCCAATACCCTGAATTTTTAAGAAATGAAATTAAAAAGCATAAGGCGGTTAATAAAAATCCTCTGTACTATTACTGTCCAAAGTCTGACTGCTTTCAAAAACCGCTGATGGAGACAGGTGTGACCCGAGGCATCCTTGAGGTGTTAAGAGATGAGCAATGCCATTACATTCTGGTAACCAAGGGAGTCCCCACAGATGATTTATTTAAGCTGCTGGTGGAGACCAGAGAAAAGTGTCAGGTGATTATTACTTATGGAATGCCTGCAGAGGAAATCAGACAGGCTGTGGAACCATGTGCGGCAGCCCTGGAGGAGAGGATTACCTTTGCAAAAGCCTGCGTTGCTGCTGGTATTCAAACGGCGGCTATACTTGAACCCCTGTTTCCCTTTAAGGATTTGTCGTTTGTGGGAGGCATCATGGATAGGTTCATTGAGGCGGGTGTAGATCATTTTGCAATTGACTTTGCGAGGGTCACACATGGCTGCCTGGAAAGAATTGCAAAACAGATACCGGAGCATATTGATGAATTCAAGGAAATATATATAAGAGATAACAGCCACAATGAAGATTACAGAACTGCAAACGATACTCATGTCATAAGATACAGTCCTCCGAAGGAATACATGCTTGAGAAATTTAATTCCATTAAACAGATGGCGGAACAGAGGGGAAGCACAGTAAGTATTTGCAACTCGTTTGGATTTGATGGTTTCAATAATGAGGCTCAAAAAAGAGGTTATATTTGTATGGGGATCAATATGGACATGGTTGAAAAGCGATAGGAGGTGTAATGAATATGGAAGAAAAAGTGGTGATTTTTGTCCAGAGCGGCGGCGGAAAAAGTGTAAAAACCATTCCGCTGCAGCTGGCAAAAGATATGGGATATAAGGTTGCTGTCGCAGAAAAAAATTTTAAAAATGAGTATGGTCTGGCGGATTACAGCATTTCGGTAGATACCGAGAACATTGACCTGCTGATAACAGAAGTGGTGGATTTTTCCACAAAACATAATGTTATAGGTATTTTGACTTTTACTGAATTTGCAGTGGAACAGACGGCACTTCTGGCTCAAATATTGGGCCTGCCGGGTTTAAGTGTGAAAGCGGCCAGGATTGCAAGAAATAAATATTTAACAAGGGTTTTGCTGGAGAAACACGGGATAGATCAAAATAAATTCATGTGCACCAACGACCTGTACGGCAGCAAGGAGAAAATCGAAAGAGAAATTGGTTATCCTGTCATCATCAAACCGTTAAAATTTGCAGGTTCGTGTGCTGTGACCAAAGTAGAGTCTCCGGAAGAATTTGAGAGCTTTGTCAATAAAGTCAAAGCTGATAGAAAGCTTGCCCCCATGAATGTTTGGAGTGAGGACAACTTATCTGAACTATGGCTGTGCGAAGAATATCTGGAGGGATATGAAATTTCCGTAGAGTGTATTGTCGACAAGGAGAAGAAATATATTGCAGCCATACATGATAAAATGGCACCTATGAAACAGCCCCCTTTTCTGGAAGAATATTTTGTAACACCGTCTCCCAGGATAACGGCAGAGTTGGAGGAGAAAATCATAAGCATGACCGGAAATATTTTGGATTGTATGGATTATGATTTCGGTCTGGCCCATGTTGAGTTCAGGATTACCGAAGACGGACCGCGTTTGATAGAGGTAAATGCCAGATTAGGCGGTATTTTGGTCGGTAAATCGGTAGAAAACAGTACGGGTGTCAATATGTTTGAAAGCTTGATCAAGCTGGCGACAGGGCAGGAAGTTTCAGTATCCGTCAACACACGTGTACCCACCGCATTTGGAGTGGTTTATGCCAGAGCAGGGGTGGTCGCGGGCGTTGAGGGGATGGAAGAGGCTGAAAAAATGCAGGGAATTAAGCTTTTGGAGCAATGGATCAAACCCGGGGATACCGTAATGGCTACAGAAGTTGGTTATGGCACGGTGGTACTGGCCGAGGCTGAATCTTCTGAAAAAGCATATGAAATTGTAGATAGTGCGATAAAAAGCATCAGGTATTATTAAATGAGCCGACTTTTAAGGGCGGAGGAGGATAAATGGAATATATCTTGATTACTTCAGACGATCCTTTGTACAGCCAGGCCATAGATCTGAGATATGAGGTTTTTTTCAAACCCTTCAATGTGGGATTGGATAAGGTATTTGATGGTATGGAGGAAGGGGCGGTGCACCTGGTATGCGTTGAGAAAAAAGAGGTTCTCGGTTACGGCAGATTGACTTTTGACAATGATAATATTTCGGTTGTTTCTCAAATGGTTGTAAAGGAAGCTTATCATAAAATGGGAATCGGAAAGGAATTAATGAAACATTTGATGTCATTGGCAAAAGAAAAGGGGCGGAAAGCAGTTATCCTTGATGCGAAAATTGAAGCAAAAGAATTTTATGAGAAGCTGGGCTTCCACACCGAGGGCGATAATTTTCCGTCAAAAAAGACCGGCCTGCCACATATAAAAATGGTAAAGACTTTATAAACAGGGGAGTACTTATGAATAAAAGAGAATATGCAATTTCTATATTGGTTGGAATCGGTATTGCCGTGTTATTCGGAGCTGCCAACGCATATGTGGGATTGAAGGCGGGAATTACAATTTCGGCATCAATTCCGGCAGCAGTTATTTCGGTTGGAGTTTTCAAGTATATATTAAAAAGCTCATCCTTAAAACATACAATGCTTGCAACCACAGTCGGAGCCGCCGGAGAAGCCGTTGCGGCCGGAATTATTTTTACTGTTCCGGCTTTGTACATATGGGCGAGAGAAGGGGTGCTTGCGGCTCCGAGTATATTGTACATATCCCTGGCAGCCACATTTGGCGGAATACTGGGAATACTTTTCATCCAACCCATGAAGAAATTGCTGCTTGTCCAGGAAAAGGAAGAATTGATTTACCCCGAAAGTATAGCCAGTTCAAAAGTCATATTGTCAGGTGTGAACAAACAAAGCCAAACTAAATATATCCTTCACGGAGTCCTTGTGTCGGGAGGCTTTACATTTTTATCACAAATATTAAAAGTATTTCCGGACAGCGTAAAACATACATTTTCCGGGCTGAAAAATGCTACTGCCGGAATAAATATTTTGCCTGCTTTAATAGGTGTAGGATATATTTCAGGTTATAGAGTGTCCAGTTGTTTTTTTACGGGAGGAATTATTGGCTGGATAATATTGATCCCCATTATAACAGCTTTTGGGGGAGATAATGTATTCTTTCCTGCCACCATGCCAATTTCCGGGCTGACGGCCGAGGCCATATGGAGTAGCTATATTAAGTATATTGGTGCGGGGGCGGTGGCAGCAGGAGGAATTATCGGACTTGTAAAAATATTTCCCGGCATGATAAGGAATTTTGGGAAAAGCATAAGGAAGATAGACACAGGCGCCATAAAAAGCAGGCTGATCCCAATAATAGCAATTGCCATGTTGGGCGCAATGGCTATTGGCTATTATATATTTGGAATTGTCGGATTAATGATAATAATAATATTTGGATTCTTTTTTTCCATAGTGTCGGCGAGAATGGCCGGAATGCTGGGAAGCAGCAACAATCCGGTTTCCGGAATAGCCATGATTACTCTGGCCGTATCGTCAATGGTGCTGCTGATGACCGGAAAGATTGAACAGGATATGTTTTTTTTAGCGGTTATAATGGGTGCGGTGGTCTGTGTAGCAGCATCTCTGGCCGCAGAAACCTCACAGGTATTGAAAACAGGTTCCTTGCTGGGAGGGCCATGGAAGGTGCAGGAGTTTGGCATGGTTATAGGAGTTGTAATATCCTCCCTGTCCATCAGCTGTATCCTGATGTTGATGGATAAAGCGTGGGGATTCGGCTCTGAAAGCTTGTCTGCGCCCCAGGCTGTCATGATGAAAATGATTGTTGAGAGTACGGCAAATAATAATTTGCCCTGGACATATATATTTATCGGAGTGGTATTTGCCATTGTCATGGAACTGTTAAATGTACCTGTTCTGCCTGTTGCAGTTGGGATGTATCTGCCCATCAGCATGAGCTCCTGTATTTTTTTAGGAGGCTTGCTGGCAAAATTTTTGGATAAGAGGAAAGAGGAGTTCAAGGAGAGGGGAGTATTATTTTCATCAGGCTTGATTGTGGGAGAAGGAATTATGGGAATCCTTTCAGCCATATTTGCCGTTGTGTCGTTGGGCGGAAGCACAGTGGGAGACCGGTTGGATTTATCCGGGCATTTCAGCCTGGGGATACCGGGCAGTATTACAGGAATTATCGTGCTGGTGGCCATTTTTATTCACAGCAGTGTGAGAGAGAAAATTGTAAAGTAGAAATATCAGACAGCACCTGAAGCCAGTGAAAAGCTTTGGTGCTTTTTTTATGCCGAACGGCACCGGTGTGAGATGCTGCCCTCCTTGTATAAAACCACTTAAAAGAGTACAATAGGAATGATAATATTCTTGATAAAATTAAAACGGATGATAACTGATTATTCCCGTTAAAAAATATGCATGAAAGGAAAATCCTATTTGAACAAAAAAAAGAATCAAGGTCATCTGATTAAAGAGGTGTATCCGGATTCTATTGCAGAAGAAATGGAAATTGAAGCGGGAGATCTCCTATTGGCAGTTAACAATGAAGAGATAGAGGATGTATTTGATTACAGGTATTTGATCAAGGACGAATTTATCGAAGTATTGATAAAAAAGCGGGATGGGGAAGAATGGCTGCTGGAGATTGAGAAGGATTACGATGACGATCTGGGAATCGAGTTCGATAACAGTCTGATGAGTGATTACCGTTCCTGCAGCAATAAATGCATGTTTTGCTTTATTGACCAGATGCCGCCCGGCATGAGAGAGACGCTGTATTTCAAGGATGACGATTCCAGGCTGTCTTTTTTGCAAGGAAACTATATAACCCTGACCAACATGAAGCAAAAGGATGTGGACAGAATTATACGCCTGCATCTTGCTCCTATTAACATATCTGTGCAGACGACAAATCCGGAACTCCGGAGCAAAATGCTCCATAACAGGTTTGCCGGGGACAAGCTCAAATATCTGGACGAGCTGTATGCAGGCCGGATTGAAATGAACGGGCAGATTGTATTATGTAAAAATATTAACGATGGTATTGAACTGGAAAGGTCGATAGAGGACCTGTCAAAATACCTTCCTTTCATGCGGAGCGTTTCGGTGGTTCCGGCCGGAATTACGAAATACAGGGAAGGTTTGCAGCCGCTTGAATTATACAGCAGGCAGGAGGCCGGAGCCATTATCGATATGATTGAAAGCAGGCAGCACGGATTTTATGAAAAGTACGGCCTCCATTTCATCCATGCCAGTGATGAATGGTATATCACTGCAGAGAGGGATTTCCCTGAGGAAGAACGGTATGATGGCTATATCCAACTTGAAAATGGTGTTGGCATGATGCGGCTTTTTATAGATGAATTTAATGAGGAATTGGAGAAGGTTAAGAAAAAAATAAAGCGCAAAAAGCTTAAAAATAATGTGTCCAGGACACTGACAATGGCCACGGGCAAGCTGACTTATCCCACTCTAAAAAGTTTTGCGGCTCGGATTATGGAAGTATTCCCGGGAATAACAATAAATGTGTGCTGCATCCGTAACATCTTTTTCGGTGAGACAATAACAGTATCGGGGCTTATTACCGGCCAGGATCTGATAAAACAGCTCCAGGAGAGAATACACAACGGTGAAGACCTTGGAGATGTGCTCCATATACCGTCCAATATGCTGAGGACGGGAGAAAAGGTGTTTTTGGATGATGTTACAGTAAGTGATGTGGAGAAGGAGCTTGGAATGAAAGTGGTTGCGGTGGAGTCAAGCGGCAAGGACTTTATTGACGCAGTAATTTGTGATGATTATTCGGTGGACAGGAACAATGAAAATTTTGCTTATATACAAGCGTATAAACAAAAAGGAGCTGAATAGATAATGACTTTACAGCAGTTGAAATATATAGTGACTGTTGCGGATAAGGGTTCAATCAGTGATGCCGCAAAAGAATTATTTATTTCCCAGCCCAGCCTTACCAATGCCATAAAAGAACTGGAAAATGAAATGCAGATTACCATCTTCAGCCGGACAAATAAAGGGATTGTAGTGTCAAATGCAGGTGATGAATTCCTTGCGTATGCCAGACAGGTTCTTGAACAGGCAAATCTGCTGGAGGAAAGGTTTCTGAATGTCAAAAAACAAAGTCCGAGATTTTCTGTTTCAACCCAACATTATTCCTTTGCGGTGAATGCTTTTGTTGATGTGATCCGGGAATTCGGCGGAAGCCAGTACGATTTTACGCTCAGGGAAACTCAGACCTATGAGATAATAGAGGATGTGAGCAGGCTAAAAAGTGAGATAGGAATTCTTTATACTTCCTCCAAAAACAAGGAAGTCATTATGAAGCTTATTAAGCAGAACAGCCTGGAATTCGAAGAACTTTTTGTGGCAAATCCCCATGTTTTTATCAGTTCAAAGCATCCACTTTCAGGAAAGGATGAAATAACCCTGGATGAGCTTGAGGAGTATCCTTATCTTTCTTTTGAACAGGGGGATTATAACGCATTTTATTTTTCGGAGGAGATCCTCAGTACTCTTGACCGGAACAAAAATATCAAGGTAAGAGACAGGGCCACATTATTCAATCTGGTAATAGGCTTGAACGGGTATACCGTCAGTACCGGGGTAATCAGCAGGGAGCTGAACGGGGAGAATATCATCGCAAAACGGCTTAAGGTAAATGAATATATGCGTGTGGGGACGATAAAGCAAAAGAATGTGACTCTGAGCAGGTATGGAAAGGCATATATGGAAGCGTTAAAAATGCATATATCCGAATATATTTGAATTAACCTGTTGTACTAATTGAAATTTTGTATTGCTTTACGGGTAGATTTAATCAGAATCAATATGAGTGCGTGCTTGAAATAGCTTAAAGCTATATCAAACACGCATTTTTTTGTATTATTCAATATGCTTAAACTGCTCTATACTATTATAAAATAGAATCGATATGAATAGTATGATATAACGGAGGTAGAGAATGAAAAGTGCGATAATCGGTTTTCCGAGGGTGGGAAAGTTAAGAGAATTAAAATTTGCATCGGAGAAGTATTTTAACGGAGAAATAACGGAAGAAAATTTGAATGCGGCAGGAAAGGAATTAAGAAGCGAACACTGGCAGCTACAGAAGAATGCAGGGATAGATTATATACCCTCCAATGATTTTTCCTTTTATGATGGTATGCTGGATGCGACGGTTTTATTGAATGCTGTTCCTCAGGCATACAGGAATTTGAAATTGAGCGGGCATGGAACTTATTTTTCCATGGCAAGAGGTTTTCAGGGAGTACAGGGCGATGTGAAGGCTTTTGCAATGAAAAAGTGGTTCAATACCAATTATCACTATATGGTACCGGAGCTTTATGATGATACGGATATCAAACTTTCGGGGAACAAGCCCTTTGATGAATACGCAGAAGCAAAAGCCATGGGAATTGAAACAAAACCAGTTATTATGGGGGCCTTTACCTTTTTAAAACTGGCGAAATTTAATGGCGGAAAGCACGCTGATGACTTTATGGAAGATATGATCCAGGCATACAGGGATATTCTTGAGAGGTTTGACAAACTTGGTGCCGAATGGCTTCAGTTTGATGAACCCGCCCTGGTAACAGACCTTTCAAGGGAAGATACCGCAAGATTCGTAAAATTATATACCGAAATATTAAAAGAAAAAAAGAAAACAAAAGTATTGCTTCAAACCTATTTCGGAGATGTAAGAGATTGCTACAATGAGATTGCAGCTCTGGATTTTGATGGAATAGGCCTGGATTTTCTGGAAGGAAAGAAGACTCTTGAGCTGGTAAAAACAAACGGATTTCCGGAAAGTAAAATTTTATTTGCCGGCGTCGTCAATGGAAAAAACATCTGGAAATGTGACTATAAAAAAACAATCGGGCTGCTTTCAGAAATCGGAAAATATGCGAAACATGTTGTTGTATCCACATCCTGCTCCCTGCTCCATGTTCCGTATACCCTGGAAAATGAAACAAAACTTGAGAGCGGTGTCAGGGAACACTTTTCCTTTGCAAAGGAAAAGCTCGGAGAACTCCATGAACTGTCCATACTGGCTGAAAGAGATGATTTTGATGCTCTTGACCAATACCGCAATAACAGGAAAGTATTTGAGGCAGACAGGCTTTATGCGGATAAAAAGGTACAGGCCGACGTTTCAGCCCTTTCGGAAGAAGATTTCAGAAGGAAGGTTGACAGAAAGGAGCGGGAACAGCTTCAGAAGACAGAATTTAAATTTCCTTTACTGCCAACTACCACTATCGGCTCATTTCCCCAGACTCAGGAGGTAAAAAAGAACAGGAGCCGCTTCAGGAAAGGTGATATAGATCAGGCAGAATATGACAGACAGGTATTTGCGTTCATAGAGGGCTGTATAAAAAAACAGGAAGATTTAGGGTTGGATGTGCTTGTGCATGGAGAATTTGAACGCAATGACATGGTGGAATTCTTCGGAGAAAATCTTGCAGGATACGTATTTACACAGAATGCATGGGTCCAGTCTTATGGTACAAGATGTGTAAAGCCTCCCATCATATTTGGCGATGTAAAGCGCATCAGGCCGATTACCGTTAAATATTCTCATTATGCACAGAGCTTAACCAGGAAGCCTGTTAAGGGAATGCTGACAGGTCCCGTCACCATATTGAACTGGTCATTTCCCAGAGAAGACGTGAGCCTTAAGGAGATGGCATATCAGATAGGTATAGCCATCCGTGAGGAGGTATGCGACCTGGAAAAGGCCGGAATCAGAATTATCCAGATAGATGAAGCCGCTCTTAAGGAAAAGCTCCCCATAAGAAGAGAAGAATGGTACAGCGAATATCTGGACTGGGCTATTCCGGCATTCCGTCTCTGCCACAGCAAGGTGAAGCCCGAAACGCAGATTCATACACATATGTGCTACAGTGAGTTTGAAGAGATTGTAAAAGATATCGATAATATGGATGCAGATGTTATTTCTTTTGAAGCATCCCGTTCCAGACTTACCATTATTGATGCTCTGAAAGCAAATAATTTTGAAACCGAAGTCGGACCGGGAGTATATGACATACACTCCCCAAGGATACCGGCGGTGGAGGAAATCGTTCAGGCCCTGCATAAGATGCTTGAGAAGATTGACAGGAACAAGCTGTGGGTGAATCCGGATTGCGGTTTGAAAACAAGGGGTATACCTGAGACCGAAGCAAGTCTTAGGAATCTGGTGAAAGCGGCTGAAATAGTGAGAAAACAGTTATAGACAGCAGTATAAAGGTGCCTTTATGGAGATGTAATCTCTGTAAAGGCATTTTATTTTTAAAACCCTCCACTGTCGTACCAGGGTTATTGCCGCATGCTATAATGAGATATGAAATCAAGGTAACCAAAGAGGCGGTGTACAATGAGAACCTATAGTACTTCTGAAATTGCCGGTATAATGGGGATACATCCAAACACTGTAATGCTGTACGAGAAATGGGGCTACCTGGCTCCTGTTGAAAGAAGGAAAAATGGCTACAGGGTTTATAACGAAACCCATCTGGAGCAGATTAAGCTGGTAAGACTGGCATTGAGAAGCCAACTGATCAAATGCTATATGAAGTTTGAAGTCCAAAATATTATAAGAAGTGCTGCCCGGGGGAATTTAAAAAAGGCTTTGGAGCTGAGCAGAGAGTATTTGGCACATATACAAAATGAAAAGAATAATGAACTCAGGGTAATGAAAATAATACGGAAAATTTTGAAAAATGATTTGCAGGAAGAAAAAGATATTTTACTAAATAGAACTGAAGCCGCAAAACTGCTGGGGGTTTCAATAAATGTCATTATATACTGGGAGAGAAACGGGCTTCTTGATGTGCCGAGAAGTAAAAATGGTTATCGCGTTTATGGAGAGAATGAAATAAAGCTGCTTGGAGTCATTAAGGTGTTGAGGCAGGAAAACTACAGCACACAGTGCATATGCAGAATGCTTGAAAAACTGAAACCCGGAAGTGAGGGAAATAACAGGTTCTTATCCGGAGAAACGGAAGATTCGGAGGAGCTGTTGTCTTCCCTGTCTGAGGCTGAGTGTGATGTAAAGGAATTGATTGATTATATAGGTGGGTTGATAAATAAAAAAATGGAGATTTAAAGAGGTGTAAGCATGAGAGGCGGAAAGAAGGACAGTTATATGGGAGATGTGGGAATAATAAGAAAAATTGATGATATTCCTGAGTTAAAAGACGAGCTTATTGCCGCATTTGACAGTAAAAGCCATAGTCATAAGGCTATTTCATGTTATAGTCTGCTGTTGGCGCAGCATATTTTAGATTTGACCAATATGCAGCCCTGTGATGAAATAAATGAATGTTTTGATATCAGCAGGAAATGGCAGGAGGGAAAGGCCAGGTTCCAGGAGGCCAGGAATGTGGCCTTTAAGTTGCACAGATTAGCACGGGAGGAAAAGGACCCCATAAAAGTAAAGGTTTTAAGAGTTATGGGACAGGTTGCTGCCACTCCTCATGTGAAGAGACATGCATTAATAGCATCAGACTATGCAATAACCTTAATTAATTTAATGTATCCTAAAAATTTGGAGGAAGTAAGAAAAGAGAGAAAAATTCAGATTGAATTAATGAAGAGTGTATGTTGTCCTCGCGTACCAATTGATTTTAATTAAATTTATCTGTAAATTAAAACAAAATTTCAATTGGCACAACGAGTCAAATCAGATTGTCAGGCATAAATAATTTATAAATTATGAAGGAGGACAGCAATTTGCAGATAGTTGATTGTTACCGTAATGCAAAAGAAGGAGAAATCATTACCTTTGGCACTTATCCGCAGACCTCGGCTGGAACTTCTGCAGCACCGGTGGAGTGGCGGGTGCTGCAGAAGTCCGGGAGTGAGCTGTTCATTCTGAGCGAGCATATTTTGGACTGCAAAAGGTATCACGGCAAGTCGGCGGATATTACATGGTATGATTGCGTGGCTATTAACTGGCGTGACTGTGATTTGCGCAAATGGCTGAACGATGAATTCTATAACACTGCATTTACTGCAGCAGAAAAGGAATTTATAAAGACGGCTCATTGCACCGGCAACGGAGAAGACAGTCCGGATACCGAGGACAGGGTTTTTCTGCTGAGCGTTAATGAGATAAAGGAAGTATCCGACAAACACGGCAAGACTCTGCTGCGTGCAGGCGGGACGGATTTTGCCAAAATGAAAAAACCTGATGGCTGCAGCTTATATGTATATGATAAAACCAACAAAGATAACTATATTATCAGAAACGGACAGGAAACCGGCTGCTCCTGGTGGTGGCTGAGAACACAGGGAAACAAGCCGACCCGTGCGTTTTTTGTCGGTACGGGCTGCAGTATACGCAGCTATGCCAATGTCAGTGCAGCCCGTGACGGTGTCCGCCCCGCGTTGAAAATTAATCTTGCAGTATGAAAAGGCGGTTGATGGCAGGGTTATGAATATATGCATGGCAATGGGCCAGGCGGTAGGAACAGGTGCAGCACTTGCAGCTGAAACAGGCGTAACACCCAGAAGACTTAATTACAAACTCATTCAGGAGGAATTAACTTTACTGGGCGTGAAGCTGTTCGATTAAATAAAAGCAAAAGGGGTTTTCCTTCTATTTGGAAAACCTCTTTTGTTTATTAATGTAAAATAAAGTAAAAATATAAATAAATTTCCAAGAAGGCATATTTTATGGTATAATTTAATAAACATTTTTCGATAAGAATAGCATATCTACAGGAGGATACAAATTTGTATGATTTTTTTGATATTCTGATGAAAATAGTTTTGGTTATATCGTTAATTCTTTCACTGGCCATTATAATATTTTCCTCATTAAGAGGGAAAAGGACACTATTATTGACAAGTTTTGTAATCTTCCAGTCGATGTTTGCATTATTGTGCGCTACACAGCTTCTGCAGTATATGGAAATAATAATTAAAAATATTTTTTATAGAACAGTTAAATATTTTCTCATGTGTTTTACTACTTATGGTTTATTGGTTTTTTGCCTCATATTTATAAACCGCAGGGTAAAAACCGGAAAAACCGTGATTTTGGCAGTTCCACCTTTTATTATATTCCTTATGAAAGTATTCGCAGAAATTAATTTAAGGTCGGCTTCTGAAGTGCGTATATTAAAATTTATAATCCATGGGGCTTATAATTCCTTTCCATACATATATCTGGTGGTGACTGCCGTTTTGTTGCTGAAGTACTGTATTGTAAATCTTTTTGACTCCAGGAGGAAATCAATAACTCTGGTTCTTTTTATCAGCCTTCTAATTGGTACAGGTATCTGGTTCAATATTTTCTGCCTGATTTTCAGGAATAGACTGGGCCTGATCCACATAGGAAACGTTGCCGCATTTTTAAATATAGCCATTTCATCAGTAATTTTCAGTGTATTGACTTTAAAATACAGGTTTTTAAATATTGCTGCAGCTTTCAAAAAAATTGTCGACAGTCTGGAAGATGCCGTGTTTTTTATCGATATGTTTGGGAAAATTACCTACTACAATGATTCATTTGTCAGAACTTTCGAACTGGAGGCCTCGAGGAAAAAACACTTTGAGGCAGACATTTTTTGCCGCAGGTTAAGGAATATGTTTAAAATCTCACCTGCAGGTGAAAAGATAATAAGTGCCATACAGGCACCTGCGGCCTATGAAATCCAAGGAGAAATGGCAATGCTGGAGCATGGGGAAAAACATTTCACAGTAAAAGTGCAGCCTTTGTTTAACAGTACAAAGGAAGCATTGGGGAGAGTTGTTTCCTTCAGTGACATATCCCAGCATAAAAAGCTTCTGCATAAAATCAGTGACAAAAACCAGGAAATTACGGCAATGAATGAAGAGCTTACTGCAGCAAATGAAGAACTGACAGCTCTAAACGAACAGTTAAATGAATATGCCAGCACGGTGGAAGAGCTTGCTGTCGCCAGGGAGCGCAACCGGATTGCAAGGGACTCACATGATACAATAGGGCATACAATGGCCAAACTAATTACTCTTCTTGAAGTATGCTGCGTTATATACGATAAAAATCCCGAAGCAACCTATGAGAAATTGAATGAAGCTGTGAAAGATGCAAGAGAAGGAATGAGAGATATCAGGCGCTCAATTGAAGGTCTGGTTCCGGAGAAACTTGCGGCGGATAATCTTAAGACTGCTTTAGGAAGCCTGATTTCGGATTTTCTGCCTTCGGGGATTAAAATAAACCTTTCATTAATCGGGGATGTCAATAATATCACACAGGTTTATTCCTATGTTGTTTTCAGGGTGTGCCAGGAGGCATTGACCAATTCTCTGCGCCATGGAAAAGCAGAAAACGTTACTATTATTCTGAAAGCATATGAAAAACATATAGAGCTTTATATTTTTGATGACGGAATAGGGTGCAGGAAAATAAAAAAGGGTTTCGGGCTGAATGGAATGGAGCAGAGAGTTATGGATATTAATGGAGTTATCAGGTATGGGTCTGATGGAGAAAAGGGTTTTAATATTATTGTAAAAATACCTTTGAAGGGGGCAGAATAAATGTGCAGAGTTATTATTGCCGATGACCAGGAAGTAATTCGCGAGGGTTTGAAGCAACTTATTGAACAGGATGATGAAATTAAGGTTGTAGGCTGTGCGGGTAATGGAAAGGAGGCGTATGAATTATGCGGCAAATTGTCTCCTGATATTGTATTGATGGACATGATCATGCCCGTATGTGATGGGATCGAGTGTACAAGACTGGTCAAGGATACATATAAAAGCGTTAAAGTTGTTATTTTAACGACTTTCAGTGACAGGGAGAAAATATCTCAAGCCCTGTATAACGGAGCAGATGGATTTGTCTATAAGGACATAAAAATTACAGAACTACGGCAATTAATAAAAAGTACGGTCAAAGGTTTAAGAGTAGTGCATCCAAATGTTGTCAGAACAATAATGGATTCCGGGGAAGGATGTGACGCCGGGTCAAGCTCGAAAGGGGTGACAGCCGGTGAAAAGTTCAACCTTACTGAAAGGGAGAAGAGTGTTATCAGCCTGATAGTATTGGGAAAAAGTAACAGAGAAATTGCTGCCAGCCTGTTTATTACTGAAGGAAGGGTAAAGAACGTAATAACAAGAATCCTTGACAAGCTCAGGTGCAAGGACCGCACACAACTGGCCATATTCGCAGTTGTAAACAATATTATACAGGTAAGGGATTAGCATTTGCCTCCTTTATTTATAGTGAAAAAAGTCACCGGCAGGGTGAAAAAAGTCGATACTATTATCACCTTTACCATATATTGCAAATTTGTTATTATCTGTTTGTGGCCGGCCGCTAATAAAATTAATATGAAGGGATGATACTTTTATGCGTTTATTAAAGATTAATCGTCTGATATGCTGTATTTTATTGGTATGCCTTACTTTTTCCTTCGGTTTCACTGCATATGCCGCTCCATCCAATGACATTCAGTTTATGAAATCCATTAATACCGATACTGTAAAAAGCATGAACAGCGCAATGCTCAATTCTTTCCTGCTTAATAAGTTAAAAAGCATGGAAGGTCAGCTATTAAACGAATTCCATGACAAATGCAAATACATTGACGGTTTCAGGGTTGATGATGTTTCACTGGACACCCAGACAGGAACTGTAGCATTAAAATTCTATGCTCACTTTAAATATAAGAAAGGTATAATCAAAATAACAACTCACGGAACATTTGGAGTCAAAGCCAACCTGTTTGTGGCCTCCGATGCTTCTGCCTTCGGGGTGGGGGACTTTACGGTGACCGAATTCAATATCAATAACTTCCCGGGTGAAATAGAAAAAGAAATAAAAAATTCCTTGAACAGGAAGGACTATAAAACGATATGGACGTCGGACAGTGCACCGGCCCAATATGAGAAATTTACCGAAGCTTCAATGTCTGTGTACATAACAAAATTATTAAATGAAAACATTGAAACATCTTTGGTAAAAGAATTGCCTAATGGCCTGGGAACTGTTGAGGGCAGAATCGAGAACCTTAATTGCAGTGAATTTTCCTTTGCCAGGGGAGTTTCAGATATAGGCGGGGATATAAAGGTTTTATTGACTAATTCCTCAGGTGAAACACAATCCTTTGATCTTGCACATTTTAATATCCACCTTGACCTTTTTGTGGATACCTCCGACAATAAACTGATAATAAAGATCAGCCCCGAAATAAACCTTGCCTTGCTGGGGGAACTATTTGACGATGATATTAACAAGGCACTTAAAGAACAGCTCCTGAAAGACGGGGAGTACATTAAACTGTTAAGACTTTAATTAAAAATTTTCATTGATAATTCCTCTGAGACTGTGCAGAAAACTGGTAAAGGGTGCTTTGCCGGTTTTCTGCGCAGTTTTGTATAAAATATGAAATGTGGGGAGTGAAATAAATGTTAAGAATGTTTAAATTATTCAGGCCTGTAGTTGCAGGCATTATAATACTTGTATTAACAGTTACCCAACTTGGGTATTCCTTTGCGGCAGAGAATGAGAGCCGGAGTGAGGTTTTCATAAATGAAGCGTCCGGAGTGACCGAAACACTGAAAAAATTAAATGTAGAGGAATTCAACAAATATGTTCTGGATTTTATAAATAAAAATAAAAAGGCAATAGAGGATTCCATAATAAATGAGAAGCTGGACAGGTTTGATATAAGTGAAATAGAATTTGACATTGGCACAGGCGGGATAAGTTTTAACTTTTCAGCCCACTATGTGGAAAAAATACTTGGAATACCGCTGAAAATTACATTTACCGGAAAAATACTTGCAAAACTAAAGGCCAGTGCCGATTATTCACAGCTGGGAATTCAACTGACCGGGCTGGAAAACTTTAAGATTGCAAAATGTCCCGAGTCGGTTGAAAATGCAATAAAGGATTATCTGAATACGGTGATACCAAATGTTTTTTTCTGGCAGGAGGGAGAAACACCGGACGGTTATGTATCCTGTGACATTAACAATTTGAGAAACGTAATTCAGGGGCTGCTTGAAAAGGAAGCTTCTAAAACTGTGATGGATATAACGCTTCCGGGTGGGACTGTAAAGGTTTTGGTTGATACTGTACAATGCGATAAATTTGATATTGAAACAGGAGATGTAAGAAGCAAGGCATTTATATCCCTTGATGTAAATTTATTTTCTGGAAAGAGTGCATTTTTTAAAAGGTTCTGCAGTATTGAGCTTGAAGCCGACTTATTTATAGACGAAACAGACAATATATGGTTGAGCGTAAAGAAAAACGTATTTACTTTGAAAGACGGTAATGAAGGCTTGCACAAAGAAATAAACGGTTATATTGAAAAGGAACTGGTAAAGAAATTTGGAAAGGAAAAGCTGATAAAGCTGGGTGGTGGGATAGAAATTAAAGGTGCCCCTGCTTCCAATCTTTCAGATCGGGTTAAAAACGGTTTCTCACAGCCTTCTTCACCATGTCCGGTTATACAGGGTAATGAAATAACGCCCGAACAGGAATTTGTGAAAGAGAATTCGCTCAACAGGCCAGGTGATCCCATTGTAATAAAGGGACAAGACATATCCGCCTTAAATGGTATTAATCCTGATGAATTGGTTGCTTTCAAATATGACGGAGGATGGAAGCAAATTCCCGTACAGGTTGATGAACGGGCTGTAGTAAGCGTAGCAAAGATATACAATGCCAGTGAAAAAATTATGATACTTTTTGAACTGGCGGGTAGAAACGATGTATCAATACTCACTTATACGGACAGAAACACGTTTACTTTGGGAGACCCGGACAAAACCCTCGACAGTGATGATGAAATAGTATTCATGTCAAAAGATGCAGGGGGAATGCCGGCTGACTTTTCCGAGCCCGCAGGTGTAACAACGGGACCGGCAGTGAGAGTAGTGATTTCAGATCCACTGGATAAGAAAGGCTGCGGTTGTGTATACTTGTTCAGGCAGGACGGAACACTTGATCAGAGTGCAGGAAAGCAATATGTGAAATATGATTTCAAGCTGCTGTCCGGAGATTACAAAACAACCTATAAAACAGGAGACGGGCCTAATAAGGAGGATTCTGCAGTCACTACTCCTTACTACTCCTGCCACTTTTCCGACCGGTGGATCAAAGACGAAATCCATATTATGAAAGGGAGTTCCAGCGGAGTTGATATTCTGGACAGACATAAGGAACTCTTCAAGCCGGGTGTATCCACAAGAACCGAGGATACTTTTTGTGAAGGTGCAGCTACAGGTTTCCCCGCCGAAGGCTGTTTCACAGCAAATATCTCAGGGCCGGTAAGAGCAATCCGATCTTATATGGGAGCCAACAGCGGCTTCATCACCCAAAGAGAACATATATTTTATGAAGACAGGGAGGATATCAATACATATCTTAGAGTGCATCCAATTTCAGGAGTTGTAGATTTTCTTGATTACAGCCCGGCAGCCGCAGGAATGACCTATACCAATGACCTTAATAAATCGGGAGTAATTATTGATGGAAAGCCTGATACTTTGATGCAGGGGCCGATTAAATGGGAGATGGCCGGCGGAGATCAGGGATCTCTGGTGACTGTTCATAATATAAGCAGCGACATACCTGGTTTTTCTTATACTTCATATTATTTGGATAACAATAACCCTCAGGTAAAAACAGACCTGCAGTTTACAGGAGATCCTTATGCGTATGGGGCATCGGGTATATGGGTGGACAAACCTATAGATAATACAGACCCAACCAACGGAATGGCTTACAATATGATACTAAAAAGGTACATGTACTTCGAAAACCCGTGGTATTCCACCGAGGGGGCGGAGCAATATTCATTGCAGTCCCAAAATCCTTTTCATATAACTGTAAGCCCATACGGGAATAATGGGTACTAGCATTATCCCGTGAAATCAAATAGAATTGTATTACAAAGTATTACAAATTTTTGTTTCTATTACTGAAAAAGCTATGAACTATCGAAATGATTATGACCGCGTCTCCGAGCAGATGAACCGTTTATTTTATCAAGGTTTCACAACTGACTGAATTTTTAGGAGCCTATACCAAAGTTTAATTGGGATAGGCTCCTAAAAATTTATAGATACTGTTCATTCAGCAGCTCACGTGATGCCTTCCCTTCGGCACGATAAAAGGGGAGTCGGATACAGGATCACGGATAACCTGGCAGTCGAGATCAAAGACCTGCTTGATCAATTCCTCGGTAATGATATCGGAAGGCGTACCCTCGGCTATGAGTTTTCCTTTGCGGAGGGCGAACAAATAGTCCGCATATCTTGCCGACAGGTTGATGTCATGCAGGACCATGACGATGGTGGTACCCCTGTTTCTGTTCAGATCGGTCAGTAAATCAAGTATTTCAACCTGATAGCTTATATCCAGGAAAGTCGTGGGTTCATCCAGGAGCAGTATATCGGTCTGCTGGGCAAGGGCCATGGCAATCCATACACGCTGGCGCTGCCCGCCCGAGAGTTGATCGACACTATGGTTTGCCAGGTTTGTGATACCCATGATTTCCAATGCCTCTTCAACTGCTTCATAATCCTTTTTGCCCAGTCCTTTAAAAAAGGATTGATAGGGAAATCTGCCGCGCCCGACTAAATCCGCAACGGTAATGCCTTCCGGAGCAACCGGTGATTGGGGAAGGAGCCCGAGAACTCTTGCCAATTGCTTTGGAGGTATGTCGGTAAGCTTCTTTTCACCGAGGACAATTTCCCCGGAGACAGGTTGGATTAACCGGGAAAGTGTCTTAAGCAGGGTGGACTTGCCGCAAGCATTAGCACCGATGATCACACTGATTTTATTGATTGGAATTGTCATATTGATACCGTCAATAATGATTTTTTTATCATATCCGGCAACAATATTATTGGTTTTTAATAAATGCGCAGTCTTCATGCCGACCCTCCTGTTCTATTCATGCGGATAAGTAGATAGAGTAAATATGGCGCTCCCAGAATACCGGTGATGATGCCGACAGGGAATCGGGTATCGAAAGCAAACTGTCCGATCAAATCAGCTCCCAGTACCAGTATGGAGCCTACCAGGCCTGAAGGCAATTCATTTGGTGCACCTATGCCGACAAGCCTGGCTGCTATGGGACCGGCAAGAAAAGCTACAAAGGAAACAGGTCCTGTTACTGAAGTAGCAAAGGCAATCAGCAGCACTGCACTCAAAATCAGTAAAAGCCGCGTTAAATCAGTTCTGACTCCAAGGGTGACAGCGGACTGCTCGCCTAACTCCAGGATTTTGAGATGTCTTCCAAGAAATAGAATGACCATGCCAAAGATGGCAATAACCAGGAACAGCACGGGTATCCTGGTCATCCGGATGCCGTTCAGACTGCCGCTAAGCCATATGAGCGCACCCGGAACATCATACTGGGAAGCCCTCAGCAGCAGGTAAGAGATAATTGCGTTCAGCATGGCCTGTACACCGATGCCGATGAGAATAAGCTTACCACCTGAGAAACTGCCTCCCCTGGAGAGCACATAAATCAACGCTGCCACCATGATCCCTGCGATGACGGCGGCAATTGAAACAAGGGTGCCGCTTACTTTGAGAACAAGTATGCAAAAAACAGCCGCAGCACTGGAACCGGATGATATGCCTATGATATCCGGACTGGCCAGAGGGTTCCGCAGCATTGTCTGAAAAGTACTGCCGGCTATCCCGAAGGCCATTCCAACAAAAAGACCTGAAAGCATCCGGGGCAATCTTAAAGTGCCGATTGCAAAAGTAGCCCCCTGTATCTGTTCACCAAGGAGGACTCTTAATGCGGTATCAAGGGGATATATGGTATTTCCGAGTAAAAGGGCTGCAACACAAAGTGCAAAAGCCAGCATACCCAGAAGAATGGTCACAAGGGTCCAGCGGAGCTGTCTGCGGCGGTATCCGTATTTGATTATATCTGAATTGTTTACTGTCATAATGTACGCACCTTCGCTCTCATGGCAATGATAATAAGTATTGGAGCACCCAGGAACGAAGTAACAATTCCTGACTCAAGTTCGCCAGGGCTGCCTATGAGTCTTCCCAGAACATCGGATATGGTCAGAAGGATAGCTCCGCCCACTGCCGACATGGGAATAACAAGCCGGAGATTTGGGCCGCAGATCAGCCGCATGGTATGTGGGACCATTAAGCCGACAAAGCCGATAGGTCCGGCCAGAGCGGTTGTTGCACCGCATAACAGGACACCGGACAGTGCCCCGATAAGCCGGATGGTTCCGGTACGGACACCAAGACCTGTTGCAACATCGTCCCCCAGGGCAAGGGCATCCAGGGCAGGACTGACCAGCAGGCCCATGAGCATTCCGACGATAAGAAAAGGAAGTATCGTATATATGCCTTCCCAGGTGGCGCCGCTGATGCTTCCCACCTGCCAGAAGCGAAAGGCGTTCATCACTTCGGTACGGGGAAGGATTACCGCACTGACCACAGAGGATAGGGCAGCACTGGTTGCCGCACCGGCTAAAGCAAGCTTGATTGGGGTTGCGCCGCCATAACCCAGAGATCCGATTCCATAGACAAACAGGGACGTAACCGCTGCTCCCATTAAAGCAAGCCATATGTACTGGCTGAATGAACCGATATGCAAGAAGGCCATCCCGCTGACCACAAACAAGGAAGCGCCGGTATTGACGCCCAGAATGCTGGGGTCTGCAATTGGATTGCGTGTGATTGCCTGCATAAGGGCGCCGGATACTCCGAGCGCTGCTCCGGCTATAATACCAAAAACAGTTCTCGGGATCCGTTCATGAACTACAATATCTATTAAACTTGTTTTTTTAGAATGAATTAGAATGTCTATCACGTCGGGAAAATTGACAAAGCGTGCCCCAAAGGCCAGGGAAGCCAAAATACACACCAAGAGGATAAACATACTGCAAACCAGCAAGGCAATTATTTTAGAGGATTTCATTTTACTTTATCAGCTGCCTCTCCAATAACGCGAAGATAATCATCGGTGGCTGCCGGGATGGAAAGTGCACTTGGTGTTCCGGAGGCCGCAAGAGGCGTACCGTCTTCAATTACCGCTACAGAACCCCTCTTGACTGCCGGAATGGTTCCGACGAGAGCATCCGCCTGCAGTGCACCAAGTAATTTGTCGTTGCCATAGGTGATTATAATGTCAATGTCCTGAAGAATATCTACATTTTCCGCACTTACCTCCAGAGCAAAACTATTGCTCTCAGCTGCCAGTTTAGCAACACTTTCAGGTAATTTCATGCCCAGGTCTGTCAGATATGCAGCACGCGGATCGCTGGGCAGGTACACATAAAACTTACTTAAATCTGTCGGGGTGAAATAGAAGAAAGCAGCTGATTTTCCCGAGATTTGCGGATAATTGCCGGTCTTTTCTTTAATGAAAGCTTCCAGTTCGCTGACCAGTGCCTCACCTTCGGCTTTCATACCCATACCGGTTGCGTCCATCACTATCTGATCACGCCAGAAGGTTTGATAGGGCTGTGTCGGATAAGCCACAACAGGTGCGATTTCACTTAATAAATTATATTCTTCCTGTGTAATACCCGAATATGCTGCCAGAATGACATCGGGCCGGACATCGCTGATGGCTTCATAATTCAAACCGGCAACATCGTCAAAAATAACAGGATTATCTACACCCAATTCCTTGAATTTTGCCAGGGTCCAGGGTAGAAGTCCGCTATTATCCGTAACACCATAGTTGGCTTTGGAAACACCCACAGGGATGACGCCTAAAGCCAGGGGCAGGTCCTGGTTACCCCAGGCGATGGTAGCAACGCGTTCGGGTTTGCTTTTTATAACAGTTTCTCCAAAAGCATGTTTGATTGTAATCGGATATGCAGCTTCAGAAACGGCGGCAGTGCTTTCTCCTGCCGCAGATGTTTGAGAAGCGGAGGTATCAGTAACATCGGAGGATGTTGATTTTGTGCAGCCTGATAAGACAAGTGAGAATACTATTACAGTTGTAAAAATTAATTGAAGTTTTTTAAATTTCATAATGCTTCCTTTCTTATGTTGGTTATATAAGGTAAATTATTATGTACTGGTTAGCGTATGCTAACTAGCTAAGTGAATATTACAATCATTATCAATTAATGTCAAGTGATTTCTATAAAATTTAATAATGGCTTATTTTTCCTCTTGACTCTTCCGTTGGGGAAGCAATTATTATATATTTAATAGAGATGAAAGGACGAAAACACACTATGGCAGATTTATTGAAAATCAAGGAGGTATCAAGCCGGTATGATGTGACTGCCCGAACCCTCAGGTATTATGAAGTTCTGGGAAGTTTTGATATATGGTTTTGTGAATATGACAAAATGCGAAAAGGCATATCATTTTCACCGCTTGACTTTATGTTTTTTGAAGAAGATGGCAGAGGAATGTGGTTATATGCAGTTGAAGACTGGGTAACGGAAAAGGATACGAACGGGTATGAAATAATTGAATTTGAAGGCAGGCTATACGCAAACGCAGTATCCATGGGGATTAAACAGTGGATTGACAATAGTGGATTTGAGCTTGACGAGCGTGAAGGACACAGGACGATGTGCCATATGATCGTAGGCGAGAAGATGAACCGTGGACTTGGATATAAGCAACTGGACATATTTGTGCCCATTAAATTGCGGACGGAATGACATTTTTTTTTGCTTTCAGGAACAGAAATTAGTCTGCATATGTTTTATATGTTGACACCAATGTTTAAAGGGTATATAATACTCTTTAAAGAATAGTAATCAGATATGTATACTAATATATACTTGACAGAAGGTACATTGTTTAATTCTATAAAAAGCATTAAACGGGTAATAAAGATAATAACTTAATAGATATAACTGACTGGATTAACCGGAGGTTTAAAAAACATAATTTATGTTTTTTAAACCTCCGGTTTTTATTTTTGCAATTTTGAAAAATTTATCCGCTGAAAAGCGGTACATAATAAAAATATTAGGGGGCAAACAAATCATGAAAAAAAGATCAGGAAAAATTGCAGGCCTTACGGCGCTGGCCATAACTCTCGGCATATTGCTGACCGCCTGTGCGGGCAAACCGGTTGAAGAGAGCAATAACAGTGCCACTCCCGCAAATACGTCAACAGCTGCCAGGGTCGAATTCAAATACGGAAAGATCGACATACCCGGCAAGGACGGCGCACTCTGCGGAGTTCCCATTTATATTGCATATGATAAAGGCTTTTTTGCCGAGGAAGGTTTTGATGTAACCCTTATCTCGGCCAGTGCAGAGACCCGCAAAATCGGTCTGAACAACGGCACAATCCCCATTGTAAACGGTGATTTCCAGTTCTTCCCTTCAATTGAAAATGACGTTAAGGTGAAAGTTGTGGATGGCCTGCACAATGGTTGTATCAAGTTTCTTGTGAAGAAGGATTCGCCCATCAGCGGCGTTAAAGATCTGAAGGGTCTGAAAATCGGCATTGATGAAGTGGGCGGCACGCCGCACCAGGTTGCATCGGTCTGGCTTGAGAAGAACGGGATATCAGCAAAGCCCGAGGACGGTGAAGTGACCTTTCTTCCGTTTGACGACGGTAACCTTGAAGTGGAAGCCCTCAAAAAGGGCGATATCGATGTAGCGGCTCTATGGGATCCGTTCGGTTCGGTTCAGGAGAAGACCGGGAATTACAAGGTCATCTTTGATCTTTCCACCGACCCCACCTTCGCAGGTAAATACTGCTGCTTCCTTTACGCTTCTGAAAAAGTCCTTTCCGAAGAGCCCGGAAAAATAGCCGCATTGCTAAGAGCCTACAACAAGGCACAGAACTGGATTGCTGAAAATCCGGAAGAAGCTGTTCAGATTGTCATTGACAGGAAATACTCCGCTATTGAGGACAAAGAACTTGCCGTGGAGCTTGTGAAGCATTATCAGTATCCTTCAAAGCATGACCATGAGGTCAATAAGCAGGACGTAGGAAAAGATGTACTCTATTTTGCGACTGAGCTCTACAATATCGGATACCTGAAAACCAATCCCGATGAATTCGTAAAAAAAGCATATCAAAAAGTGGACCTGACACTGGGGAAATAGGAGGCGCCTGCCTTGAGTATAATTAAAGAATCAACCGTTCCGCCCTTGTTAAAGCAAGGGCGGAACGGCAAAAAACATATATCGGATTTGAGATTTATCCTGCTGACTGTATTTACAGTCTCGGGATTTATATTGGCGGTACTTGCCAATTTATTATTCAGACAGCTTGCCGACGTAAAAATAACCGCGTATGCCTATGGCTCACTGGTTATCAATATCAATGAAGCGTACCGGATCGTACTTGCGGTGCTTATTCTTTTATATCTTGGTATTGCCGGCTGTTCTTTTTTCCGTGCCGACAGGCGGGTAAAGTTTTCAAAGCGTGCGCCGTTCCGGTTTGCAGTGGGTATTGCACTGGCACTCTGGGATATTCTGGGCACAAAATTATTATTGCTGCCGCAGCCCTTCTTTCCCGGCCCGGCGCGAATCATCGAGGCGTTTCTGATCGAGGGGGATTATATCTGGCAAAATACGCTGTATTCTCTCCGTTTGTTTTCTGTCGGCTTCACACTCGGCGTGGTGTTTGGGGTGGGAACCGGTATCCTTATCGGCTGGTTTCCGAAAGTGTATTATTGGGTGTATCCCGTATTAAAAATAACAGGTGTTATTCCGGCGGTGGCATGGATGCCGTTTGCACTGACATTGTTTCCCACACCCTTTTCGGCGGCGGCATTTCTGATTGTGATCTGCGCATGGTTCTCAATTGCATCACTTACGGCACAGGGCATACAAAGCACTCAAAGACCCCAGTTTGAGGTTGCTCGGACGCTTGGGGCGAAGACGCCGTTTCTTGTTTTTCATGTGGCCATACCTCACGCTATGCCGCAGATTTTTACCGGTATATCAAATGCAAACGGCTTTGCCTTTACAACGCTGGTTATGGCCGAAATGATGGGGCAGCCGGGCGGGCTGGGCTACTACATCAACGCGTCAAAGGTGTGGAGCGCTTATTACAAGGTTTTTGCTGCCATTATAGTAATGGCCGTGCTGTTCAGCCTGATTATGAAGGGCATGGGCTTGATTCAAAGACGCGTTCTAAGGTGGCAGAAAGGTCTGGTGAAAAGTGATGGGCAGTGAAGCGATAATAGAAATTAAAAATGTCAACCGCACATATATTGATGACAAGGACAACACTGTGGAAGCGTTGAACGACATTAACCTCACCGTTTACAGGGGGGAATTTGTATCCGTCATAGGTTCGTCAGGCTGCGGAAAAACCACACTGCTCCGTCTTATTGCCGGTCTGGATGTGCCGGAGACGGGTACACTCCTGCTCGAAGGCGAAGAAATCACCGCTCCTGATCCGCAAAGGGGCTATGTTTTTCAACAGGGAGGGCTGTTCCCCTGGCTGACAGTGGAACAGAACATTGCCACAGGCTTGAAAGCAAGGCATGTCTATGGTCAGAATAAGGCGCAGGTTGGTCACTATATAGCTTTAATCGGGTTGCAGGGCTTTGAGAAATCCTTTCCGCACCAGATAAGCGGCGGTATGGCCCAGCGTGTGGCAATTGCCCGTTCCTTGATAAACAAACCGAAGGCGCTTCTTCTTGACGAGCCCATGGGTGCCCTTGACTCCTTCACCCGCGCCGATATCCAGGATAAGCTGCTTGAACTCCGCAAGGAAAACGATACAACAATGATACTTGTAACGCATGATATTGACGAAGCAATTTATCTTAGTGACCGTGTTGTCATCATGACACCGCGTCCCGGCAAAATCAGTGAGATCTTAGACATAAAAATGTCGCATCCGCGCAACCGCGGAGGCTCGGAGTTCCTGTCCATCAGAAGCAATATACTGGAGAAATTGCATTTCGCCAGCGCACAGCCCCAGTTGGATTATACCATATAGAAAACTTTTAAAAGGCGGCATGTATACATGCTGTCTTGACAAAGGTATCATATGGTATTATTTTTTATATTGAAGCGGGTATTTGAAAAAATACCCGGGGGAGTGTAACAGGATACTTCGACTGCGGAGGACATATGAATACCAATAATTTATTTTTTAATATTTTGTACTGCAATGGCAGCCGGTCAGATGCATATATGACATATCCCCGGAGGATATCCAAAGCAATGAAGCATCATAAACTGGTGCTGGTTACCGGGGGGAAGGGGAAAATAGTTATTGGTGAAAAAAAGTACTATTTAAAAAAGGGGACATTAATTTATTATTTGGCTTCATCCGGAGATATAGAAATTGGTGTGGAGGAACCGGTAACTTTTCTGTCTGTGGTTTTTGATTACGTAAATGTTGTATTATGCGACGGAATATACAGCATCGCCGGGGATACTGCAATAATCACCTTTCAGCCGGTACAGCAGCTGATAAATCTTTATCAGGTCGAGGCTGCTTTTGAAAAACTGGTGCATACATGGAGAGCAAAGGGCCCGGGATATGAGTTTATTTCCAAAACACTGCTCCAGGAACTGTTTATTGCCATTTTCCAAAATAGATATAATCATAGCTCAAATTATTCCGACTCTTTGAAGGTTGAAAAAATAATTCAATACATGTGTGAAAATATCCACCGTAAAATTCAACTGGCCGAATTTGCAGAGCTGGTGCAGATATCCACCTTTCACCTGTCTAAAATCTTCAGGGAGGAAACGGAATATTCTGTAATTGAATATTTCAATAAGATAAAAATCGATCAGGCTAAAGTGTTGCTGATAGAGGGAGATAAAAAAGTAAAAGAGATTGCACACCTCCTGGGATTCTCTGACGAATTCTACTTCAGCAGAATCTTCAAGAAAGCCGAAGGTATAAGTCCTTCGGAATATCATGACAAGAATGTCCATGAAATTTGATATTATCCATGGTGTTTGGCCTTCCTTCGGATTAAAATGTAGATATTATTTTACATGAATATTTATAACATTTAAGGAAAGCTTATATGGACAGTCAAAAAGCAAATGGTTTTAACCGCAAATTATATGCTCCCATGATTCTGGGTTCGGTCTTAAATCCGGTTAACTCGTCAATTATGTCGGTTGCGCTGATTCCGATAGGAACTGCGCTGGGCGCCCCGCCGTCGCAAACGGCCTGGCTGGTTTCGGCCCTGTATCTGGCTACGGCAATCGGGCAGCCTGTCGTTGGAAAATTGATAGATACCCTGGGGCCGAAAATTTTATATCAGATATGTACTGCCTTATTAGGGATTGCAAGTTTAATTGCCTTTTTTGCACCGAATATATGGTGGCTGGTCACAGCCCGTGTGCTGATAGGCTTCGGAACCTGTGCCGGATATCCTTCGGCCATGTATCTGATCCGCAGGGAGGCGGGCAGGACAGGGGAAAAAAGCCCTTCCGGGATTCTGACCATGCTGTCTGTCGCCAATCAGTCAATTGCCGTTGCAGGCCCTGTGCTGGGGGGACTCCTCATAGGAATGGGCGGCTGGCAAAGTGTTTTCATTATAAATTTGCCTCTCTCGGCTGCCTGTCTTATTTTAGGAAGCATTTATTACCCCGATGCGGAAGGTGGAAGTGTAAACGGTCTAAAATTGGATTATGTGGGAATAGGTTTATTCTCAGTAATGATGATAACCCTGCTTTTATTTCTAATGAACCCGCATATTGATTTTATCTTTTTATTGATAACAGCCATAGCGGCTATGGCCATTTTTGCATACTACGAATTAAGGGCAGCCCCGGAACCTTTTATTCCGCTGGGTGTGCTGAGGGGGAACAGGCCGCTGATTGCCACGTATATCCGTACTCTTCTGACGGCAACCGCCTGCTACAGTTTTTTTTACGGATTCACGCAATGGCTGCAGGAGGGCAGAGGACTCAGCCCATCGGTATCAGGAACCGTCTCGATTCCCATGTTTGCTGCCGCGCTGCTGGTAACCGGAATTACCGGAAAGAACCCGAGGATATTTATGAAACTGCTGCTTGGCTCGGCGGCTTGTGTTATAGCTTTCGTTCTGATCCTGTTTCTGCGGGAGGATTCGGCAATTGTCATTCTTTTAATCGTAACGGGCATCGTAGGGATTCCCCAGGGCCTCAATAACCTGGCAAATCAGAACGCGCTGTACCATCAGGCCCTGCCTGAGCAATTGGCCTCCTCCACAGGACTTATGAGGACCTTCCAGTATCTTGGGGCCATGCTTGCATCTGCAGCAAACGGTGCCTTTCTGCACAATGGAGCCCACACCGAAGAACTGCATTATATGGCTGTATTTCAGGTGGTGATCTCTGTGGGCCTGGTGGTTCTTGTAGTCTTTGACAGGTCGGTAAGAAAAATAGGAACTGATAATCTGTAGAAAGGGGATTGAAAAAATGGGATTGATTGAAGTGCTGGTAACACCTTTGGGTTGGCTGCTGCGGGGAAAACATGCGGGTGAACAAACTGCCTGCAAACACTATTCACAGCTTTCGACCGGGAAAGTATTTGAATTATTCAGCCCTGCCTTTCCCAACGGCGGGAAAATACCTGAGAAACATGCCGGAGTGGGGCGGGGAGAAAATATCTCTCCGGAACTTGGCTGGACAAAGCCGCCCCAGGGTACAAAGCAATTACTTCTGGTGATGGAGGACATAGATGTGCCTTTGAAGAAGCCCATCCTGCACATGACTGCCTTGTTCGACCCCACTGTTGAAAAACTGCATGAGGGGGCGCTGACGCCCGGCAATGCGGAGATCACTTTTATTCCGGGCAGAAAAGGCCGGCTGGGCTACCATGGTCCAAGACCCATGCCGGGGCACGGGATACATCGGTACTGGTTTCATTTGTATGCGCTGGACGAAGTAGTGCCCGCAAACCGGAATTACTCCGGTTTTGAAGAACTACTTCCTCTCATAGACGGCCATGTTATTGGCGGCGCGCATCTTGAAGGCATACAGAAAGGCAAGTAGAAAGAAAGGCAAATATGGGCATATGTCGTCCTGTATGTGAAATTTAAAATTTATTGTAATGGAGCTTGTGATATTGCAGGCTGTCTTCTTCATAAGGCTTTTTTTCCTCGGCAGGATAACCGATGGCAATGATACATTCAACGCTGTATTGTTCGGGTATCTCCAGCACTTTTCCGATATACTCCCCGGCGCTTTCCTGCTTGTTATGGAATCTTTCCCTTACCTGAATCCAGCAGGAACCCAGGCCTAAATCCTGTACAGTCAATTGAATGATGGTTGATGCGATGGAAGTATCCTCAATCCATACGTCACTTGAATCCCTGTCGGCTATCACTGCAATTGCCAGGGGAGCGCCTGCCAGAAACTGCGGAGCGGGTTCCCTGCACTGAGATAGCTGCCGGAGCAGTTCTCCGTCGGTGACGGCAATAAACTGCCAGGGTCTTATGGACCGTGAGGAAGGGGCTAAAAGGGCACTTTTCAGAATTACATCTATTTTTTCCTTTTCTACTTCCCTGTTTTGAAACCTTCTAATGCTTCTTCTGGATTTTAAAATGTCATACAGCATGCTTAATAATCCTCCTTAATTCTATAAATTTTATTATTCTTTCGAGATAGATAACATTCTAATATGATTATATAAAAATATATAAAATAAACCAACTTTTTGATTTACAATATTACCAATAGGGTAAAATAAAGTATTAAGAGATGGATTAACTGGTGAAACGTGTTAAATTAAGTACAAGGAGACGGTAAAATGAGTGTTAAAGAAAAAGTATTGGAAGTAATGAAGTCAGCGGGACACCCCGTAAGTGCCGGTGAAGTGGAGAAATTGTCCGGATTGGACCGCAAAGAGATTGATAATGCATTTAAAGAATTGAAGAAGGAAAATGCCATTGTATCTCCGGTCCGTTGCAAATGGGAGCCGGCAGAATAAAGGCTGTAAACCATTTATGGTTTTTGAACAAGGTATATCATGCCGCCAGGGCCCGCCGGGTTGAAGCGGCATCTTTTTTGCCCTTAAAGGCATGCTGGAACGGTAATGAGGGAAAGGACCTTACAGCCCCTTCGCCTTGATTAAGGATTCTCTTTCAATATATTCGGGATATATTGAAAGCTTAACATTTTCGTCATCGATATCCGATTTATTCAGTAAATGATTAACAGCTACCTTGCTCAGCTCTTTCCGTTTTACCTGCATAGTTGTCAATTTAGGAGAAACAAAGCTGCTTAACGCTATATCATCGAAACCGACAATTGATATATCCTCCGGCACCGAAATACCTAATTTTTTTAATGCTTCCAGCAATGCTATCGCTATTCTGTCTCCACCGCATACAAAGGCCGTGGGGAGCTCGTTCAGCCTTTTTAACTCATCATACAATTCATCCGGATCATGTAAAAGAATGCCCAACGGAGAAGTTTTGGTTATGCTGTATTCATAATTGATTTTTATATCCGAATAAATCAATGCTTTTTGATAACCGCACCAGCGTTCGAATATACTTGATGTCACATTGATTGAACCTACAAAACCTATTTTTGTATGTCCCATTTCAATAACCTTTTTAGTTAATGTATAGGCTCCTTCAAGATTGGCTGTAACAATACAATCCATGTTTAGGTTACTGTAGTAGTGATCAACCGAAATGGTTTTAACATTTTGCTTAAGTATAAACTTTACATAATCCTCATTAAAAATACCTACCAGAACAAAACCGGCAATGTTTAATTGGGTAAGTATGGGTGGCAATGACAGGTTCTCCTGCATTTGGCTTGAAATAGTGGCCATTACCGAGTTATATCCATGTGACTTTGAATAGTTGTCTATTGACCAATAGATATCGTTATAGAAAAAACTATCATCTTTTATGTATTCAGGGATAAAAACAAGTATGTTTCTGCAATTGTATGCCGAGTCATCAGTCGTAAATCCGGCATAGTTCAGCTTCCTCGCCAGATCCAAAACCTGGTCTCTTGTAGACTCGCTTACGCCGGGTTTGCCGTTTAGTGCCAGAGATACAGCGTTTTTTGATATGTTTAGCCTTTCGGCTATATCTTTCATAGATACTTTTTTTAAGTTTGTCATATTTCAACCGCCTTTCAGTAATACAATACTGTATGTAAAGTAATATGTCAAGTAAACAATTTTCGACAAATTTATTAGTCAAGTAGACAAGAAACTTGAAATTACAATTGTAAAGTCAAATGTAAAGCGAAAATGACTGGTGGCAAATCTCTCTGCCTAAAGAAAAGTTTTATTTAATTAGATAAAATAGACAAAATAGACTGTAAAAATTATATAAAGTTAGCACAAATCAACAAATGTCAATTGAAATTTAGTTGCAATTATTAAATTATTTCAAGTATATTATTGACAAATGTAAATTAGGTTGTTAATATTTACATATAAAATGAATTGCAATTCAAAAATTTAAAGGAGGATTATTATGAGAGGCACTTCTATTAAAAGAATTTTAGCTGCTGCAATAGCCATGTCACTGGTTGTAACAGTTGCAGGATGTGGAAAGACCGGGGAAAAGGCAACGGCTTCAACAGCAGGTGAAAGCACTGCAGCAACCTCAGCAGAGGCAGCGGCAAAGCCATCCGCTCTGAGGATTATTACCTGGAGTAACCAAAGCTCAGTAGACGCTATCAATGAGTTATCAAAGAAATATATGGAGAAGTATCCAAATGTAAAGGTTGATATGAGCGTTGTTGATACTGACAACTATCCAACTTTACAAAGGACTCGTTTACAGGCAAATGACGTAGATATCGTAACAATGGGAGGAGGATTTGTCGGAGAAAAGGTTGATTGGGCTCCGGGTGCAGTTCCTGAGTGGCAGCAATTAATTGACTCAGGTGTGTTTACCGAATTGACAAATCAACCGTGGGTTGCAAACTGGTCGACAGGTGCAAAAGCTGGTACATATAAAGGCAAGGTATATGCCATCTCAACCGGTGCCAATGCAACAACAGGTATCTTCTATAATAAGAAGCTGTTTGATGAACAAGGCTTAAAGCTTCCGGAAACCTGGGCGGAGTTTGAACAGCTGTGTGCTGAATTAAAAGCAAGGAACATAACTCCCATGACTTGCGGCGGTCAGGATCAATGGCCTTATCAAATGATTGTCAATGATGTAATGGCAGGCCTGGATATAGATTATACTACATATGCAAAAGGTTTGTGGACCGGTGAAAAGAAATTCAATGATGCTGATGGCTTAAAGGTATTTGAAAGAATGGAATTCATCAACAATAACATGGAAAAGAACTTTATGAGCATTCCTTACTCGGCTGTAATAAGCAGATTTGTTTCAGGCAAAGCTGCAATGCTTCCGGACGGTGCCTGGCAGGCGGGTGAAATCACAAAAGCCAATAAAGACTTCCAGTTTGGTTATTTCCCAATGCCGGGTACAAATAAGGGCGTAAACTTCCAGGGCAAGTTTGACTTGTTTTTTGCGGTTAACGATAAATCTGAAAATAAAGATAATGCATTAAATTTGCTGGCAATGCTATCTGATAAGGAAAGTTATACTGCATTTGTCAATAAGGTTGGATTTATTCCTACAATGGACGGCGTAAACATTACTAACGAATTTTTGGCAAGCTTGCTTCCATATACATCGAATCTTAAGAATTCCTGGGAATTGGAGTACAGAATTCCTGTAGGTGTTGGTCAATATGCCCAAAACAAAGGCTTTAACCCACAATTCTTAAAGTCGGCAGGCGGATCCATAAAAACAATTCAGGAATTGGCGGATCTTACACAAAAGGACTTTGAAAAAGCAGCAGCAGCTAATAAATCAAAATAGTCAGAGAATGGGGCTTTTGTTAATTAGTCTTTTTGCAAAAGCCCTAAATATTTCAAAAAAGAAGGATTGCTTATGACAGGGAAATTCCTATTTAATAAAAAAATGATTCTATTAGGGATGCTGCCGGGATTGTTATTGTATTTTTGTTTCTTTGTGGCTCCCAGTATCGGAACGTTTATATTTTCTTTTACCGATATTACACAGGTACCTGGCAAGGCCTGGAGTTTTATAGGCTTGAACAACTATAAAGAACTGATATTCCTTTCCAATGGCAGAGATTTTTTAGAGGCCTTGGAAAAGACGTTTGTTTTCAGTATATCGACAACTATTATTCAAACGGCGTTTTCACTTTTCATGGCAGTAATTCTATGCAGAAAATTTGTTAATTACAGAAATCTTTATAGAACGGTAATTTTCATGCCCACAATTCTAGGTGTAACCGTTACTGCATTTTGTTTTCAACTATTTTTTTCTATAGATGGCCCTGCTCAAAAGCTTCTTAATCTTTTTGGAGCATCTTCAGGTTTCTTTGGCGATTATCAATGGGCTTTTCCATTGGTAATATTCTGTCAGATATGGATGAGTGCGGGTTATGAAATGGTAATATTTATCGCAGGACTTCAAAATATACCTGAAGATATCTATGAGGCTTCCAATATAGATGGTTCCAATGAATGGCAAACATTCTGGAAAATTACATTGCCAATGCTTTGGCCTACTGTAATGGTTAATTTGTCTCTATGTATAATTGGTTCATTATCCGCATTTCAGATAATTCTGATGACAACAGGCGGTACTCCTCAAACCAGAACCCTTTCCATGTTTGTTTACCAGGTGGCATTTGGAATGGGTACCCTTGATCCGAATGCCGGAAAACAAGGCTTGGCTGCGGCTATGCAAATAATTCTGTTTACCTTTATTCTGATAATAACAGTTGGTTCGAGATACCTGATGAACAAAGTGAATGGGGAGGACTAAAATGAGAAAATTAACCTCCAGGTTTCTGGTTTATTTCAGTATACTGATAGCAATGCTCATATTTATAGTTCCTCTTTGTTATGTAGTGTTTACTGCATTTAAGTTGCCCGAAGAGTTTCTCTCCAATCCGCTGGGATTAATTTTTTCACCTACTATCGAAAATTTTGTGAACTCCTGGCAGAAAGCGAACTTTGGGTTTTATATTTTAAACAGCTTGATTTATGTTACAGCAGCAACTGTGTTATCTTTGATTTGCTCGCTGCTGATAGCGTTTCCCATTGCAAGAAATTACGTAAGATTCAGCAGTGGCCTATACTTTTTTATGATGATTGGAGTTTTCCTTCCCGATGGAACAATACCTTTATTTCAAATATTATTAAAAACAAAATTGTTCAATACAAGGCTGGGATATATTATTGCCATGCTATCCATTGGCGGGGTTGCCCTAATGTTCTTTGTCTCATATCTGAAGGGAATACCCACTGACCTGGATGAAGCGGCTATTACCGATGGCTGCGGTTATTTTACTTATTTCTTTAAAATTATTATTCCTCTTTCCAAACCGGCAATTTCATCCATGGCCATTTTAACTGCCATAGGTATTTGGAATGATATAGTAAAAGCAATTATTTTCCTATCCGACGAAAAGCTTTTTCCAATAACTAAAGGGTTATTTGTTTTTTCGGGTCAGTATTCAACAAATTGGACTGAATTGACTGCGGGGCTTATTATCGTAGCGCTTCCTCTTGTTGTTTTATTCCTGTACTTACAGAGATATATTATTGACGGCTTAACTGCCGGATCTGTAAAAATGTAATTTAATCAGTCATTCCAGCATTCAAGGAGAAATTCATGAACTATAATTTTATACATTCAAAAAAATTGGTTTTAAAGCCTTTTGAAAGCAATTGGGCCTCTGAAATGGTTTTAAATCCAGCGATTATAAAAGACAAAAAATCTTCACGTATCCATATGCTGTTTAGAGCAACAGGTCCCTGGGAGAAGAAGAGGGCAGAAGGAAAGCCAGTACCCTATCCCATATTTTTAGGCTATGGCTGGAGTGATGATAATGGTGAGTCGTGGCAGTTTGATACCAATCGGCCTGCCATTTCTCCAAAAGTAGAAATGGATATTGATAAGATTTTAATTCGAAATTATAAGGGTGAAATGGTTGTAAATTACTCAAACGGCTGCATAGAGGATCCGAGATTATTTTATTTTGAAGATCAATGCTATGTGATTACAGCGTGCAGGATGTTCCCTCCGGGACCTTACTGGATTAAGGATGAACCTACCCAGTGTGCTCCCGAGTGGATAAGTACCCGGAACAATCCTTATGGCAAAGCTGCTTCAGAAAATGTGACTGTAAACGTACTATTTAAGGTTGATTTGGATTGCCTGGCATCAGGGAATTATGATAAGGCTTTTACATATGTAACAAATCTTACCGATGCGTGTTTTGGAGAGGACAGGGACGTTTTAATATTTCCGGAAAGGCTTATGATAGACGGTCAGCCTAAAATCGTAATGCTTCAAAGACCTTTTAATCCTTCTGCATACCCAGGCATTAATGAGGAGCTTCCACCCTCCATTGTTATCTGTGCAGCAGATAAATTCGAGGATTTCAGCAACCCCGGCTTAACCAGGTATGTCCTTGCAGTTCCAAAATTTCAGTGGGAGAAGGATAGAATTGGCGGCAGTACGCCTCCTGTGAAGATCGGAGAGGACGAATGGCTCTTGAATTATCATGGAAAACAGGATGCGGAAATTGGTTATACCCAGTCCTTTATGATTCTGAAGGAACAGAAAAGCGGCATGCCTGCGGTGACTCACAGATGTCCGGAAAGACTGGCTATTGCTGATCAGGATTGGGAAATGCCTAACAAGTTCAAGACACCATGTATATTTATGACCGGACTTATTGAGCTTGGGGAAGAATTACTGGCCAGCTATGGCGCGGCTGATGAAAAAATCGGAGTGTTAAAAATAAATAAGGCTGGTCTTATAAATTATATTAAAAAATTTAAAGCCTAGCTTGAGATAAATTGAGGTATCGTCTGTTGAAACCTATAACGCATTCGACAGCACTAAAGGAGTTGTCGGCAGGACTTGGCAGTACAACCTGTCCGGCAACTGAGCTGATATATTACTTCTTAAACTTAAAAAAGGAGAACCAACAATATGCTTGAGCTAAAACCCATGCCACAAACCTGCAGTCAGGGACTTAAGTATTTTTATGAGGCAAAAAGCGTCTTAAAAAGTGAAATAGTAGCCTTTGAAGGTTTTGAAAATAAGGATATTTATAATCCCTCTGTGCCCTTTAAGTGGAATGATGAAGAAATAATTGTGTGCAGAGTGGAAGCCAGAGATAGTGAGCGTTCCAATGCGGTATTTTTTAAAAAACAACAGAACAAATGGGTTGTAAGACCAAATTCACCTGTGTTTGAGCTTCAGGATCCTTTTGTAACCGTAATTGGTGATGAGCTTATATTGGGAGGAGTCAGGGTATTCTGGGAAAATGGCCGGATTGTAAGCTGGTGCACAGATTTTTATAAGGGAAAAAGTATAGAGCGGTTGAGTTTGTTTTTGACGGGACCCGGAGATATGAAGGATATAAGGCTCATTGAGTTGGCTGATGGCAGAGTTGGCATTTTCTCAAGGCCTCACGGGGATAAGATACTTGAAAGGTATGGCTGTAAGGCCATGATTGGCTTTACAATAGAGAACTCTCTTTCGGAGGTTACTGCCAAAAGTATTGAAAATGCGCCAATTATAGAAGGGCAGTTTGCAAGCGGAGAGTGGGGCGGATGTAATCATTTGCAGCTTATGAACAACAATCGGATTGCCATAGCCGGTCATAAAAGCCGGGAAGAAATGATAGATGGACAAGCTGTTTTACACTATTATAGCATGGCCTTTGTATTCGACCCAATCACATTAAAAATGTCGCCATGTGAAATTATTTGTACAAGGGATAGCTTTCCACAGGGGCCGGCCAAGCAGCCAGGATTAAAGGACGTGACTTTTACTGCCGGACTTTTGAGAAATAATGACGGAACAGCTGATATTTATACCGGCTTGAGCGATTGTCAGATAGGCAGGGCAACTATTAAAGATCCTTTCTTAAAGTATGAGATTGGTTATTAAAATAAATCAAGAGTGAAGTAGAGAAATACTCAATTATACATGAGAGGAGGGTATCCTTGTAATGGACAAAAGCTTTGGAGGCTATATGTTTGATTCAGGAAACGGTACCAGGGCTGAAAAAAGAATTTTGTACGAATTATGTAAAATTTTATGGAAAGGTAAAGAGGTGTTCTTATGAGTAAAATTTTCTTCACCCGGAATTCTTATGCACGAGTGCTGAGCATTCTTATAGCGGTGTTTTTACTGTTGGGGGTAATACCTCCTCCAGCGGCCTACGCAGCAGAAACTATAGGAACAGAAACTGCAGGAACGGAAACTGCAGGAACAGAAACCACAGAAACAACAACTGCAGGAGCAATAACCATGGAAGCAACAACTGCAGGAGCAATAACTTTGGGAGCAAAAACTACAGGAGATGAATTCGATCAGCTTCGTCAGCGCTGGCTTGACTTTACCATCGGTGACAGTACCTGGGATCCCGCCAACCCGGATTATGCGTTAAAATTGAAGTCGCTGGAGGATGTTGCCCAGGCAGGTATCAATCTTCTGGTTGCCGATCCCGTCAGCCAAAGTCGTGTGTTTTCAGACTATCCGCTTGGACAGACAGGAAGCTGGTACGATTCGGACAAAATACAGCTAACCTACCAGCGTATCCAGGAAATCGCCACGGCCTATGCCACAAGGGGCACCAGATTCTATAAGGATGCGGCGACACGCGATATCATCATAAAATCCCTGGATTACATGTACCAATACCACTACAATGAAAATGTAAACAGCTACCAAAACTGGTACAGCTGGTGTATTGGCAATCCAATGAGCCTTATGGCTACAACCATGATGATGTGGGACGACCTTACCCCAACGCAGATTGCAAACTATGCAAAGCCCTGCTTGAAATGGCAGACAGTTGGCGCTGTATCGAGGTCAGACACAGGTACCAACGGTATATGGCGCCGCAAGTGTGACCTTTATGTGGGCATCGTTACAAAGAACGCGGAACTTCTCAAAGAAACCCAGGATTTTTACCCAAAATTTCTTAATTTCGTAACTGGCGGCGATGGTTTCTACCAGGACGGTACACACATTTTTCATGGCTACCATATGTACAATGGAGGTTATGGTTCAGGAGCTTTCCGCGATATCGTAGAGATCCTCTACTATCTCAGAGGCAGCCAATGGGACGTAAGCTCCAGTGACCTCAGCAACGTATACAAAATTGCCTATGAAGGCTTTATTCCCCTGCTGCCAAATGGCATGATGATGGACACGAGCAGGGGCCGTGATATTACCCGGCCTGGCGGCGAGCTTAAGCCTGGTCAGCAGGATATGGCCACCTTAATGCGCCTCGCAGACATTGCAAAAGACGAAGCAGACAGCACATATATCAATGGGTATCTCAAAGAGTGGCTTTCCAATGATATTGTCAACAAAAACTTCAACGCAAATGGCACAATATCGGAAATCACAGAGAAAAACAAGCTGATGGCAAACAGTGATTATCAGCCGGTGGGCTCTGTCCAGAGTTACCATCAGTATGCGGTCGGCGACAAGGCAGCCTACCACTCCGAGCAGGGTTTTGCCGCAGGTCTTGGTATGCACTCCAACCGTATTTACAACTTTGAAATCGGCGACTCCAACCGTAAAGGCTGGAACATCAACAACGGCCGGCTCTATCTGTACACAGACGATATTAATCAGAACGAGGACGCTGTAAAAGCAACCATTGACTGGGATCGCCTTCCCGGCACCACAGTTGTGCGTGGAACCGGAAAGGCCTCTCAGGGAACCGGCCGTCCAGGCTGCTTTGCCGGCGGTGTTGGTTTTGACGGCAATTACGGTCTATCCGCCATGTTCCTGCGGGACAAGGACAACACCCTTGATGCTAAAAAGTCATATTTCTTTTTTGATGATGAGATCGTAGAACTTGGCAGCGGCATCACCGCCAGTGACAACAAACCCACGGAGACAATTCTTGAAAATATTAAAATTGACCGCGGAAATGCCCTTGTAGTGGACGGCGATTCAAAGTCCACTGATATCGGTACTGCAGAGCAACTTGTCAACCCGAAGTACCTTTGGGTTGAGGGTAACACAAGCGGCTCAAATCTGGGTGTATACTTCCCAGAAGATACAACTCTTGAAACCCTGCGCAATTCACTAAGCGGCAAGATGAGTGATCTCGGCCCCTTTAACATCGGTTTGGACGATGTATTGACAAGAAGCTACCTGACTATGTACAAAAGCCATGGCACGAATCCGGTAAACGATTCGTATGCCTTTGTGCTGCTGCCTAACCGCCGGCAGAGCGACACTGCTGCATACAGCACCAGCCCGGATGTGCAAATCCTCAAGCATGATGAAAATACACATGCAGTGTATGAAAAAAAATTGAATATCCTGGGTGTTGCCAATTTTACCGCTCAGAAAGGGACTGTGGATGCTTACGGCATTCCTGCCTACATGAGCGTTGACGGCATCGCTGCAGTTATGAGCCAGGAATCGGGACAAACCCTGTCGCTGAATGTTGCCGATCCCACCCAGGCATCAACCGGAATGGTCACTGTCACCGTTAACCGCGCTGCAACCGCCGTTATCTCGAAGGACCCTCGCGTCAATGTAGTGCAAACGACTCCATACATCCAGTTGGACATCAACACAGGCGGCAGCAAGGGTCAGGCAATCCCGGTAGTATTTTCAACGAACCCGCTGGACATGCCGCCCCTGCCAACCACTGCCCCCGCAAAGCCCGCACTGCAGTACGCAATTGACAGTAACGGCATAAATGTTTTCTTTGACGATGTGGGCGGCACTTCCTACAAGCTGTACTATGGCACCGAAAGCGGCAATTATACCCATACTGTTGATCTCGGCAGTTCTACCGCTTCCTACATTTCAAATTTGATTGACGGCGCAGTCTACTACTTCAGGGTGGATGCTGCCAACATAATTGGCACTACCAGTTCAGATGAAATGCAGGTGGTTTTTGACGATGATAAACCTTACTTTACATTCATAGATGATTTTAACAGCAATGACCTTAGCAAGGCGTATAAGCTGTCGCCTGCATCCGGCTGGTCCTGGCAGGCGTTGTCGGACTTTGGCTCCTTGGGTGATTGTATCAAGCGCCCCAGCAACACAACAGTTTCCGAGTTGACTTATGCCGTTCCGGGTATGTCCGGTTTTGACCTGAATGCCTGGCAGTCGGGCGAAGGCGGGTATGCCAACAAATATGCGACTATCACCTTCTATACGGCAGCAACCGAAGCCGATGTCACTGCTGACAATTGGACACAGGTAACTCCGGGTAATATTGTCGACCAGGACCGCACCCCCAAGTTCTATAAGGATGATTACACCATTGACGGTCTGCAAAACGCCAATTACCTGAAAATTAAAATTGCCAATAAGGGGGACGCTGCCTGGGCACCCATGCTGGACCGGCTGACAGTGCGTTATTCCAAGGACGCTGCCGTAACTATCGACCCCACCGGTATAAATCCCCTCAAAACTCCAAACATCGTTAATGTAAGTAAAACCGGTGACATCGCATTTACGGCTTTGCCCTCTACGGTACGCCCCACACAGGTTGCGAAAATAGTGTGGACAGTGCAAAATCCTGATCTTGCTGAAGTTACTGGCTCTACAGTAAATACGGTGAGTGTCAGAGGTCTTGCAGAGGGTACAACTAACCTTGTGGCTACCTATGAAGGAACTCAGATTGCCGCAATACCACTGACTGTGCAACTCTACCGTGTAAACCTGGCACTGAATAAACCCGTTACTCTCGTCGTTGCCCCCACCAATAAAACTCCTAATTCAGACGTGAAAAATGCGGTTGACGGAGACGAGAACACCCGTGTTGGTTACAATAACATAGGCACAAGCCCGGGCTGGATTACTTTCACCGTGGACATGGGCCAGAGCTTTGAAGTGACAGACGTTAATATTCTATGGGAAGGTTCACACCCTAAAACTTCTTACAGCCTGGAGTATTCGACTGACAACGCTACATGGACCAAAATCACCCGTCCCGAACCGTCATCAAAACCAGTCTGGGACAATTACACATTTGCTGCCCCTGTACAAGCTCGCTACTTGAGGGTATCAGCCAACACTTTTCTGAATGCCTATGGGATGTCCATATACGAGTTTCAGGTGTTTGGCAATGTGCCGCCTCCTGCTATCGACAGTATTATTGTAACTCCCAAACACCTTAAATTCTTAAAGGGGCAAACCGCAAAATTGACTGCAACGGCAGCTCCTAACACCGCAGATGTTTCTACTATTGAGTGGGAAAGCAGTGATCCAAGTGTTGCTACTGTAGACAAATCAACAGGATTTGTCATAACCCATAGCCCCGGAGAGGCAACTATTACTGCCAAAGACTCCAGCCCGACCGGCAAAAACGCCAGTGCAGCCTGCGAATTAACAGTTATAGACTCAGGCGGCACCGCAATTGACATACTCGTAAACAGTATCAAGCTTAATCCTGAGGACAGTATCTGGATGCAGCCAGGCAGCACACAAGCTATCACAGCCACTGTCCTGCCGGATAATGCCACCAATAAATATCTGACCTACTCTTCAAGCAACACCAGAATTGCTTCAGTAGATAAAAATGGACTGATAACCGCCCGCGCCAACGGCAACGCAGTTATTACCGCCATGAATTCTGCCAGCGGCATCAAAGCTGAACTGGCCGTGAGAGCTGCAGAGTATGTGGATGACATTGAAGCTGCAAAGGCATTACTTGAATCTTTCGACTTCGGCGCAGCAAGAGTTCTTACGCGAGCCGAAGCAAGACAGTATATTGAAAATATTCTCGCCGACCTTGCCACACCTCTAAACGGAGTAACTGCTGCGATTGCAGCCGGCGATGTATTTACACCACCGGCTGATGGCACCGAGAGCAGCCCAACCGGTACAGCAGGAAGCTACACCTTTAAATTGAGTCTGACCAAAGGTGCCGCATTACCGGGCAACATCCAGGCTGTTTTTGAGACTACTGATCTGAACCTGGTCATTACGGCAATGGATTGGGTACCTTCTGTCAACAAAGATGCTCTGAATACAGCAATCTCCAATGCGGCAGGTCTGGTACCGACAAGTTATACTGCCGGCACCTGGGCAAATGTTCAAGCGAAACTTGACACAGCAAGAATTGTATTTGATAATCCGTCTGCAACTCAGGCAGAAGTTGACACGGCATTAGCGGACTTAATTAGTGCAATAAATGCTCTTGTGTACACCGAGACCACTCCAGGCGGCAGCTCAGGTTCGTCCGGCACCGGCGGTGGCGGCAGCAGTGATAGTGTACCTGCAAGCGTTGGCAATAGTGTTATTGCACCTGTAATCATTGATGGTAAGGTGTATAATATCGGAACACGTACGGTTAAAGATGATACGACGCTTGTTACGGTGAATCAAACTGAATTGTATAAGCAGCTTGCAACAGCGAAGACCAGTTTTGTTATCCCTGTTACAAGCAGTACCAATAAATCAATAGTGCAGCTGCTTGTCAAGAATGTGGAAGATGTTGCGAATAAAAATATGACTCTTTCAGTAGAGATCAATGACATTGTCTGCACGTTACCGGCAAACTCCGTAGATACAAGGAGTATCATGAGAGAGCTCGGTGCAGTCAACACTTCCGAGGTTGTGTTCAGCATCAAGAGTACCGCTTCTATAGCGGCACAGGCTGAAACCAAGCAAATAATCGAAAAGGAAGAGGGCAAACTGATCCTCCCGGCCATGGAGTTTTCAATCACTGCCGCCTATAATGGAAAAACTGTCAATGTAGAAAACTTTAAACGCTATGTAAGCAGAAGAATAGAAATCACAGAGGAGCAAGCCGGGAATATAACTACTGCTGTGGTTGTGGAGCCCGATGGTGCACTAAGACAGGTTCCTACATCCATTTACATGAAAGACGGAAAATGGTATGCACAAATTAACAGCCTGACCAATTCTGTGTATGCGCTGATTTACAATCAACGAAAGTTTTCGGATACCACCGGCAAGTGGTATGAGAAGATCGCAAACGAGATGTACAGCCGCAGGATAATAAACGGTGCTGCCCGGGATGTGTTTGGAGGAGGTAGCGACATTACCCGTGCCGAATTTGCCGCAATCACGGTCAAAGCTCTGGGACTGCCCATGGACAGCGCCAAATCAGTATTTACGGATGTATCAGCAAATGCATGGTATGCAGGCGCTGTAAACACGGCATATGAATATGGGCTGATTCAAGGCAGAGACAACAAAAAATTCGACCCCATGGCTAAAATCACCCGTCAGGAAGCCATGCTGATTATGCAAAAGGCAGCAAAGCTGACCGAGCTTACAAGTTTGAGCGGAGATCTGAATGCCTTCACAGATGCCGAAAATGTAAGCAGTTGGGCGGTAGACGCCGCCAGATTCAACGTTGGCGCCGGGCTGGTTGCCGGGGACCAGGGTAAATTACGTCCGACTGATAATATTACGCGGGGAGAAGCAGTTACTATTATATTGAACCTTATGCGCAAGTCAAAATTGGTAGATGTGAGAAGCTGATTCCACTGCCTTAAGCCCCCTGACAGGAGACATACTCCTGTCAGGGGGCTTTATGTGCAGAGCAAGTGGAGACAATAATCCGAAAAATCGGATTTATTATAATTATCCATTCGGATTACAATCCTTGCAGAATCCAAATACTTCCAGGTTATGCCCCATTACATGGAAATCCTTATCTTCGAGTTTTGGTATGAATTTTTCCATCGGGCAATTATCCATTTCTATGATTTTATGGCAGTTCATACAGACAGCATAATGCTTATGCTTAAAACGATTGAGTTCATATACTGCCATTTCATTATTCATGACGTTGGTTTTGATCACCACGCCTTTTTTAATGAAAAGCTCCAATATCCGGTAGACGGTGGATAACCAGGCGGCATCCCTACCGTTTTCCATTTGGGAGCATATATCCATTGCAGTTAAGGGACTCTTGGAATTTTCAAGCACCGAGAGCACACTTTCACGCTGCCTTGTTCTTTTTATTCCTGCAGGCCAGTTGTTCTGTGCCTTTTCCAATATATTCACCTCGTTTATATATTCATATTAACATATACTTCAAAATTTCTTTAGCATATCGGCATTTCTTTTTATATTGTTTATATGGTTTATATAGTGCGTAAATGCATACTATCCACATTTATCTTTATTATAAAATGACCATATACAGAAGTCAACTTTATGAGGCTATCAGCACATGTGCGTCATTTACCGCGTACGACGCTGATGCTTGATTGTATCTTTTTTATTATCAAGATCAGAACAAGTACGAAAACAGAAATAAGCGCGGTAAAGCCTCCGGGGGCTACATTGAGATAATACGAAATAAACAGCCCCAGCATGATGTCTATTATGCTGAAAACAATTGAAAATATCAAGGTATGTTTAAATCCCTTTCCAAGCTGAAGTGCAGTGGCCACAGGAAGAGCTATCATGGAACTGAGTACCAGTACGCCTACGATTCTGATGGAGACGGATATTGCCGAGGCCACAAGAATGGAAAAAACATAGTTGATCAACCTGACTTTCACGCCTGCAACTTTGGCGGCCTCCTCGTCGTATGCGATATAAACCATCTGATGATATAAAAGTATAAGCGTCAGGACCGAGACAGCACTGAGGATCAACACCATGATCATGTCGAACCGGGTTACGGTCAGGATACTTCCAAACATGAAGGAATCCGCATTTGCATGCAGTTTCCCGGAACTGATGATGGTAATGGCAGTACCCACGCTCAAAGAGAGCACGATGGTGAGGATCAGATCGGTGTACTTTTTGAAATAGCTGCGCAGGAATTCAATCAGTGCGCCGCAGAGGGATGTAAAGATAAATGCCCCAAGTATGGGATTTTGATTGGACATAAGCCCGAGTGTTATACCGGCTAACGACGCATGGGATAAGGTATCCCCTATCATTGAATAGCGGCGTAGCACCAAAAAGATGCCAATGCAGGGACATAAAATGGAAATAAATACTGAAACGAAAATTGCATTTTGCATAAAGCTGTAATTAAGCATTGTCATCGACCTTTCCCTTGTTTTTCAAGAATTCTTCCGCATATTTCCCAGGGGTGCAGAGATGCCCTTGTCCATCCTTCAGATGGTAAATCAGTGTTGAGTTTGAAATGGCGGCGTCCAGATTGTGTTCAACCGAAACAATGGTAATACCGTTTTCCTGGTTTATCTTTTTCAAAAAGCCATAGACCTCTTGTTGACTGTTAATATCCACTCCGGTGGAGGGCTCATCCAGTATCAGCAGGTCAGGGTTTCCCATCAATGCTCTGGCAATCAGTATTTTTTGGCTCTGACCTCCCGAGAGGGTGCCCATCAGCGCGCGAGCAAAGCCGGACATCCCAACCTGTTCAAGATTTTCAGCAATCACGCTTTTGTTTTTGATTTTTAAAAGCCTCCGGTAAGAATTCAGTGTTTCATATACTGTAATAGGAAAATTGGAGTTGGAGAAATCATTTTTTTGCGGAACATATCCGATTCTCTTTGTACGGGACACAATGCTTCCGCTTGTGGGTTTTATGAATTTTAGTATCAACCGCATCAGCGTACTTTTTCCGCTGCCGTTTTCACCCACAACCGATACATACTCACCGTCACGTATTTCCAGATTGATATTGTCCAGTACATATGGCGGTGAACCCGTATAAGAAAAATATAAATCTTCTGCTTTAATCATATTAGCACCCTTTCTGATGTAACCTGAAAAATATGTTTATTACAAATGCATATTATTCGCACTTGACAAAAAAATCCTTGAACACTATCATATATTATAGATGCAAATGGGATGCATTTGCAAGTATTGAATTTGGAGGTTGATAAAATGTTAAAAAGATGGGCTGCGATGCTGCTATGCCTGATTACTGTTGTGAGCTTTTCGGCGTGCGGCAGCAATAACGATAATAAAGCAGATAATAACGGAGAAAGCAAGATAAAAGTTTCTGTTACCTTTGATGCAATGAAGGAGTTTGTTTCGGCGGTTGGAAAGGACAAGGTAGAAATTTCGACTATTATACCCGCCGGTACCGAACCACATGATTTTGAGCCGAAAGCCCAGGATCTTGCCGGACTCAGCACAGCCAGTGTTTTTGTGTACAGCGGCTTGGGAATGGAAGCCTGGACGGAGGAAGCAATCAAAGCTGCTGATAATGCGAAGCTGATTGCAGTGGAAGCGTCCAAAGGGGCTGATGCGATTAAGAACACCGATCCTGAGGAAATCGAAGAACACGGGCAATATGACCCTCATATCTGGCTTAGCTTGAAGGGTGCCGAACTCCAGGTCAAAAATATCAAGGACGCCCTGGTCAATGAAGACCCGTCCAATAAAGATTATTATGAAAAGAACTGTAATGATTTTATCTCACAACTGGAGAAGCTTTATGACGAATATAATGAAAAATTTCAGTCTGCAAATAAAAAGAGCTTTGTGGCAGGACATGCCGCCTTTGGTTATCTCTGCAGGGATTTTGGCCTGGAGCAGAACAGCGTGGAAGACACTTTTGCAGAGGGCGAGCCCAGTGCACAGCAATTGACCGAGCTTGTAGAATATTGCAGGGAAAACAAGGTAACCACTATTTTTGCCGAAGAAATGGCAAGCCCGGACGTTTCCAAAACGCTGGCCAATGAAGTTGGCGCAAAAGTAGAAACTATCTATACTATTGAGAGCAGCGAGAATGATATGACATATTTGGATCGGATGACAGATAATTTATCCAAGATTTATGATAGTTTGAAGTAAAATGCCGGCGCTCCCCTTCTATTTGAATAGAGGGGGAGCGCCAGTGGAACCATTATGTAATTGATGCCGCATAAATGGCTTTAATGGAGTTTGACAACATGGCATTAAATTCTTCATCCGTTTGCTGAGCTGTCAGGCCTTGGGACAGAGCACGCGAGAAGCTGGCGATCAGCCCTTGGTTACGTGCTAACCTTTCATTTGCTTCCCTTTGGGTATATCCCCCGGACAAAGCCACAACCCGCGCAATATGGGAATCATTCACCAAATCGCTGAAGAAATTATCTTTTGTTGGTATGGATAGCTTAAGCATGATTTTCTCATCCTGTCCAAGGCTGGACAATTGATTGAAAATCTCGTATTTTAATATTTTTTCCGATTCTTCCTTATCCGGACTGTGAATATCCACCTCGGGTTCAATAATTGGAACCAGCCCGGCCTCAATGATCCGTTTACCAATATCGAACTGTTGCCTGACCACCTTTTTTATTCCTTCGCAGTTGGCCTCTTTAATAACAGAGCGCATTTTGGTTCCGAAAATGTTCTTTTCAACAGCCCGCTTTAAAAGATTGTCCAAATCCGGGATTGGCTTCATAAGTTGAACACCATTCTCAATCGCGGTCAGTCCTTTGTCAACCTTTAAAAAAGGAACGATGCCCTTCTTCTCCCAAAGGTAATCAGCAGTAAATTGATTGTTAATGGTGCGGTCCATTGTGTTCTCAAATAAAATGGCGCCCAAGATATACTCTGAAGTAAATTCGGGACTTGTTATAATCCGTTTTCTCATATCATGCACTAAATTAAACATTTCTTCCTCATTGGAATAGCTGTCTTCCTTGATTCCATATTGAAGAAGTGCTTTTGGAGTACTTCCGCCGCTCTGATCCAGGGCAGCAATAAAGCCTTTTCCTGTACGGATTCGATCCATTTGCACCTTATTCATTAAAAAATCTCCTTTCTACGAAAAAAATAAAATGACTCTTAAGCTAATTATAGCACGTTTGCACACCTGTATACAGTTTCCCGTTTAACAAAATATCGGGTATGGACAAAAGTGTATACTACACACATGGATCGCGTTAAAATAGAAAGTAATTAATTTGTATTAAGGAGGAGCCTATGAAACAAAAGCCCGGTATTATTAAAGTTGGTGGAATTTCATTGATTATTTCTGGAGTTCTCTTTTTTGTCCAATACCTGTTTCTTTTACCTTTACCTGCTCCACCGTCGGTGGATGCGGAGCTGATGGCATGGCTGGCCGATTGGCGGTTCAACATCGCAATGGCTGACGAAGTGTTTTTCTTTGCCACTTTATTAATGATTCCTTCCATAGCTGCACTGTACAGGATATTGGTGCGAGCCGACAGAATCAAGACATTGGTTGGCTGCGGTCTTCTGGTTACAATTATACCGGTAAATATAATGCTGGTCATTATTCTGGGACGATTGGTATACCCGGTGTATAATATTGAATTATCACCTGATATCTATAAGCTGATAATCAGTATCTACTATGGAGGCATGCACTGTACAGCTATCATACTGAGTGCGGCCACCATCATATTGAGTTTTGCAATAAGAAAAAGTGTGCTTGGAAAGCCTGCAGCAAATTTTGGATTTCTGGCAGGAATATTTGATTTAATCGGAGCTTATCCCTGGCTGCTCGGAACAGCTATGGCATTTGTTTCCCAGTTATTTTTTCCGGCCTGGTTTGTCATTCTCGGAATAAGGATACTGATCGGAGCAGGGCAGTTTGAGCATTGATAATATTTCATCTGCATGTATAATAGTTATTATGTATACTATTTATTTAGAGTATTTAATAGACGTAATTGCCGCAGAGTAAAAATACATGGTCAGACCATAGATTGGGTATGTTTGTCTTTTTTTGTGATTTAAACACAGCGAAAGGAATGATATCTATGAAAAAGCTTACGGAGATTATAAAACGAAAACTGTATTTCAGCTCTATCGGTCAGAGAATTTCTACAGTGATGGTAATCATAATTATCGTTACGGTCATAATTTTCATGATAAGTACTTATAACATCATGAGATATCAACTTTCAATTAAAACAGAATTAAATACTCAAAAGGATCTTACCACGGTTTCCGAAAAAATGGATCTGTTTTTTCAGAGGGTAAAAAGTGATTCTATTCTTGTACTTGCCAGCGGTCCCTGCCAGGACTTGTTAAAAGGAGCCAACAAAACCTTGAATGCCGATTCTTCCGAACAGTATCGGATATACAGGCTTATTCAGGAAACAATGAAAAGTATTTTTGTTTCGGATGATATATACCGTACGATTATATTTTACGACTTGAATGCAAATGCATATGCCCCGGTCAATATGGCAATTCAGGATAAAAATTTCCAAATACAAAAGAAAATAATGCTTGATTTTCTTTCCTCATCCAAAGAAGATGCCGAGTGGGTTACACTGCATAAAAGTCCGTGGCTTTTCGGGACTAAAGGTGCAGAGGAAGACTGCATCAGTTATCTGCACAAGGTTTATGACGGCAGCAGCGGAAAACTCATAGGGGCAATGGAAATGGAGCTGAGCACAGACAGTATTTTCAAGCTGTATAAAACACTTGCCCAGAACGGGATGGATATTTTTATTCTGGACAGCAGCGGTATGGTAATTTCAAGCGAAAACCCAGACCTTCGGTATAAAAATTTTTCCGGTGAAAATTGGTATAAAAACTTTAATGATAAAAAAAAGCATATAGACCAGCAGAACAAATTGTTGTATATGACAAAAAAATATTCCATGCTGGATTGGTCAATAGTTTGTACAATCCCAATGGATGTATATTTGAGGGATTTACATATATTTTCTGTCGTAGATATAGTAATCGGCTTAATACTGCTGGTTATTGCATCATTTCTTTCCCGTATTCTGATCCTGTCCATAATAAAGCCTTTAGGGCTGATCACCAGAACGATTCATGACATTGGAAAGGGAAATTATGAACAGCGCATAAGAATACAATATGGAGGGGAAATCGGAACCCTTGCCGTGGAATTTAACAGGATGATCGATAAGACCAATGAACTTATGGAGAAAATTGTAACAACCGAACAGAAAAAAAGAGAATCGGAATTGTCATTGATTCAGATGCAGATGACACCGCATTTTTTCTATAACATTCTGGAGAGTATCTGCGGTCTGATTGTAATTAATGAAAAAAAACTTGCAATAAAAACTGTACAGCTGCTGTCCGCCTTTTATAGGGGTGTACTGAATAAAGGCAAAGATATAATACCGATTTCGGAAGAATTGGATATTGCAAAAAACTATCTTGATATCATGCAAATCTGTCATTCAAATACCTTCACCTATAAGATTCATTGTGCCGAAGAGCTTAAAAAATACCATATCAACAAGCTGACACTGCAGCCTATTCTGGAAAATGCGGTCCACCACGGGATCATAGGGAGCGGGCGGAACGGAGAAATCAGAATTTTGGTATCGGAAGCTGAAAACAAAATTAGGATTCGTATTTCAGATAATGGAAACGGGATCAGTGCAAAAACTCTGGAAAGTATCCATGAAGGCAGGGAAGAAGAATATCACATGGACAGCTTCGGCCTTAAAAATACACAGGAAAGAATCAGGCTTCATTTCGGAGAAGATTATGGTCTTTCTATTCAAAGTGAAGAAAGTATGGGGACGGAAGTTGAGATACTGCTCCCTATGCAGTAGAAGTTTTGACTATACCCGGATACGGGAGCGGAGGAACTGAAATGTATAAAGTGCTGGTTGTTGATGATGAAACGTTGATAAGAAAACGGATTATCTTTGGTTTTGACTGGGAGTCATGGGGATACCAGGTGGTGAGTGAAGCCGGTAACGGTCCTGATGCCCTGGAAATTCTGGAAAGGGAAGCGATAGATGTTGCCATTGTGGACATTGCAATGCCTGATATGAATGGTATTGAGCTTGTACGGGAAATACGCAGACGGAATTATCCGATTGAAGTCATTTTTCTGACCGGTCATAGTAATTTTGAATATGCAAAGGAAGCAATGGCGGAGGGAGTATATTACTACATACTGAAACCATTGGATGAGGCGGAGTTTTCCGCCACACTCGGGAAACTGGCCAATAAAATGGATAAGGAGCAGGAAAGGGAAAGAACCATGCTCAATCTGAAAGAAAGCAGGGACCATATCAACCTGTTTTTGAAATGTAAGTTCTTCAGTGATCTGTTCCATGCCAGAATCGGCATTGAGGAAGACGAATTGAAAGAAAAGCTTGAGCAGCAGGGAGTCCGGTTACACAACGGGTATCGTGTTGTTGTGATAAAAATAGAAAAAGATCAGGACAGTGAATTGAATATAAAACAGGAATTGGACAGAATGCTGCAATTTTTGACCGGAAAGATGCCCGGGCTGCAGAATATTATAACCCTTTATGATGTGCTGGACGATTGTATCATTTTATTTATAGATATCTCAGAAAACCCTTCTCTGATGCAGCCCCAAAGGTGCATGGAACTGTTTAAGCCGGTCTGTTCCGGTATGGAAGGGACGGAGTATGCCTGTGTCAGAGCCGGAATAAGCAGGGAAGTGAAAAGCACGGAAATAGTTTCAGATGGCTACGAAGAAGCACTTACAGCACTGCAAAACACAATGATGCATGAAGAGAAAGTATTGGAATACGGCATGCTGCTGCCATTTTTAGAAAAGAAATTCCGGATTTCCTCAGCACAGAAGGGTGAGCTGAGACGGGAGGTGGAGAGCGGCGGGCTTGAAGAAACGGCAAGGAAGCTGAAGAAGATATTCAGTGATATCGGAGAGGAAAAGGTTGGGTATTCAGAGTTCTCTCAAACAGTAAAGCAAATATTTTATTTACTGTCCGAAATAGCCTTCGAATCCAACCTTGACATTAAAGGATATATGGATGGGTACAGTAATCTGGAGACAGCTCTTTTGGGGATAAAAAGTATTGATGGGATGTATGCCTGGCTTTACGGTATTGCCGAAAAAATCATTGCAAGCAGGGAGTTTTTCCGGAAACGGGGGCAGAATATCGAGCTTGTGTACAAAGTTAAGCAATACATTATGGATAACTACTGGAATCAGGAGCTGACCCTGACTGATATATCCGATTACCTGCATGTTACGCCTCCGTATCTCAGCGGCAGCTTTAAAAAAGCCGTGGGTATGTCGGTAACACAGTATGTTTCCATGATAAGGCTTGAAAAAGCAAAGGAAATACTGTGTTCAAGAGGTATGGACGTGAGATCCACTGCGGAGCAGGTGGGATACAGTGATGAATATTATTTCAGCAGGTGCTTTAAAAAATATTTCGGGGTATCACCTTCTTCTGTCATAAGAATTAATAATTTTGACTAAAAATCACATGGGTTTTATGGATTTTATCATTAATTTTTTACAAAAACAGCGTAAAGAATTCCATGGTGGTTCTAATTCCTTTCGAATAAAATAAAGAAAACACCCGGTTGGCCGAGACACTTTAAGCAGAGTAATATAAGGCGGTAACCGGGGAGAAATATTCCGTATATGAAAGGAATGGGGGATAATATGGTTAAAAAAAGGAACGCAGTTGGGTTTTTAATGGCTATGGCGATGGTTTTGAGCCTGTTTTCAGGCTGTTCGGGTAACAACAGCGGGGCCGGAGGCAGCTCGCAGGCTTCAGCAGGCGGACAAAACCAGGCAGGGAATGAGAAGGTTGCAGTTCGTATCCTGACAAGATACAGCAATCCGGATAATGTCCGTGAAAAGTATTTTATTGACCGGGTTGCAAAGTTTAAGTCGGAAAATCCGGATATTGATTTGCAGGACATTTCGGTTTCCGATGAAAATTCAAGGGATACCAAGTTCAAAACCTCGGTAGCATCGGGGAATCCAATTGAAGTCTTTAATTTTTTAGGTTATGCAGCAAATATTGACTATGTGAAAAATGGAGTTGTTGCAGACCTGGATCCGCTGTTTAAAGAGGATCCCGAATGGACAAAAAATTATAAGAAATCTCTGTTTAGCCCTGTTGACTACAGTGCCTACGGCATAGAAGGAATCTATGGAATTCCCACAACTCCGTACGGTGTCTGCACTTTTTATAATAAAGCTATTTTTGATAAGTTGGGAATTCAGATCCCGGAGACCTGGGAGCAGATTGAAGCAGCAGCTCCGAAACTGATTGAGAAGGGTATCACTCCCATGGCGTTTGGAGCAAAGGATAATTACCGCGGAGGACACTTTTTAACAGCATTGTCAATGAAAGTATACGGGGCCGATCTGAAAGACAGGCTGATCAGCGGAGAAGAGAAGTGGAACGGAAAAGATACGGTGAGTCTGATTTCTTATATGAAGAAGCTCTATGATGAAGGTGTGTTCGGTAAAAACAACCTGGCCTATACGGCAGACGGGGAATTGGCGAAACTGGAAAGCGGTGAGGCTGCCATCTGCTTCAGCGGCTCCTGGAATATAGCAACTATAAATGGATTTTCCAATGCAAAGGATATTGTATGTAAAGGATTCCCATATTTTGAGGCTCATCAGGAAAACAAGGATATGTGGATGGGCGGACCGGACGATTTTCTTGCAATATCTTCAAAACCCGGAGATGCGGATTATGATGCTACTGTAAAAGTGCTGAAGTATTTTTCTTCCCAGGATTACTGGCAGGGACTCTATGAAGTGCAGAAAGGCTCCGGAACTTATCCTGTATCCTTCGGCGAAGTCATACCGGCAGATACTCTTACCAACGGTTTTAATGAATACTACAATTCTGCAGTCAACATGATCGGAGAAATTGAACAGTATGACAAAATGGCAGCTCTGATGGATGTGGTAAGGACGAATATGCAGACTATCTTCTCAGGCAGCAAGGCACAGGAGATCGGTGACGTAATACAGGGAGAAGTGGACAATTATTTGGCAAGCAACAAATAACTGTAAAATAAGCGGCCTTTAGAAGTCCTTTTCTAGAGGCCGTATGAATATCCGTCCGGAGGGGGTCGCAGGTTTGGTAGGAAATAAAAATTTTCGAAGTAAAATGGAAAGTGTTTTACTCAGCTTACCGGCTTTTCTGATTTATTCATTTATTATCATATATCCGATGGTCAGCGTTTTTTATATGTCTTTTTTCAAGTGGAACGGAATTCCCAGTTCCAGTATGGAATTTACGGGATTGAGAAACTACATCGCCTTTTTTATGGATAACAGGTTTTATACTGCGTTAAGAAATATCGGCATATTTATTTTATCAGGCTTTCTTTTGATATTGCCGGTGGCGTTTTTTCTTGCCACTGTTATACAGAGCAAACTGAGGGGTAAAAGGTTTTTGCGGACAAGTTATTTTTTCCCACAGGTCATAAGCCGTACTGCCATCGCTCTTATGTGGTACTTCCTTCTCTATCCTGAGGGAGGGCCTGTTGCATCGCTGTTTCATATGATTGGACTGAACACTGTTGACGTAAATTTTCTTGGAAGCAAGATCTGGGCTATTTATGCCATCACTGTAATTAATGCATGGACCTATGCAGGCTTTAACATGCTGATCTTTTCGGCAGGGCTGACTTCAATTCCGGAAGAAATTTATGAGGCCGCCGTTGTAGACGGTGTGAATCCGTTACAAAAACTGATGTATATAACAGTGCCAATGATGAAAAGCAGTTTTCAGCTTTTTGTTATTAACTGTGTTATAGGTTCAATCACCACCTTTGAAATGGTTTATGCTACGACAGGGGGCGGTCCCGGCAGTGCATCTGAAGTGTTTGGAACCTTGCTGTACAAAAATGCTTTTACTTATAATAATTACGGTTATTCCAATGCAATCGGCTCCTTCCTGATCATTGCATCGTTCGGCGCTACACTTATATTGAATTTTATTTTCTCAAAGAGGGACAGGGATTGAAAGGGGTGGCGTATATGCAGAGGAAATTGAAACCAAACAATATTATATATGTATTTTTTGCAATTTTATTTTCTTTTATTTTTTTATACCCGGTTTACTTTACGGTGATTTCATCGTTAAAAGATAACAATGAGATCTGGAATACCATGTTTGCACTGCCTAAGGAAATCAATTTGGACAATTACAGGTCGGCAATAAATGATATCGGAATTCTCAGGTCGGTTTTGAACTCTTTTATTTTTTCCTTTGGAGCAACTATCATCGTGGTAATTACAGTTACAATGGGATCCTATGTGATTTCGAGAAAATTGCTTAAAGCATGTGGTTTTCTGCGGTTGTACTATTTGCTGGGACTTATGATTCCCGCATATGGAATGCTTATTCCCATTGTAAAGATGTTTACTACGTTTGGCCTCCAGGATCATTATCTGCCCATGATCATCTTATATGCCGGAATAAACTTTCCAATGAGTTTTTATTTGATTGTGGGACATATAAACGGATTGAGCCGCGAAATTGACGAGGCTGCCTATATTGATGGCTGCAGCACCACAGGGATTGTATTCCGGGTCATATTCCCAATTGCCAGGCCGGGAATATTTACAGGGGCAATTATAACCTTCCTCGCCGTATATAATGAACTTATATTTGCCAATACACTGCTGCAGCAGAAATCAATGCAGACTATATCAGTAACACTGCTGGGATTGAAAGGGGAAAGATTTACAAGCTGGGGACCGATGTTTGCCTCAATCGTGCTTTCAATTGTGCCTATTATGGTTATATACCTGATTTTCCAGGAGAGGATAGAAGGCGGAATAGCCGCGGGAGCAGTAAAAGGATAAGGAGCCGAAAATTATGATTACTTTAAAAAAAATGCAGCACATAGGTATTATCGTTCCGGATGCCGGGCTGTGTGCAAAATGGTATATAGAGCACTCGGGGTTTAAAGAAAAAGCGGAATTCCATCATGAGGGCAGCCGGGTGAAATTTGTTTATTCCGCAGATGCGGGTATTCTCTGTGAACTGATCCAGCGTCCCCAGGGCAGTGATGATGCTCAAAGGGCTCAGCTCACAGGGGGATGGATAGACCATATTGCCTATGAAGTTGAAGATATAGAAAAGGAATTTGAAACCGCTAAAGCTGAAAAGCTGGATATCATTGAAGGTATTGTAGAAATTCCGGGGTTCTGGGAAGCCGGTTTTCAGTACTTCCTGGTGCGTTCACCGGGAGGAGAGAAAGTGGAATATTGCAAAGTGCTTTAAGAAATTACGAGATGGACGGAGGGATTTCCATTATGAGAGCAAAAATAGTAGCCGTGAGATTTGAAAGTACCGATATCAAGGAGTTTGACAGGATATACGATGTGCTGAGAGAGCTTTATAAGAATGAAGCCGAGTTCCTGGACCCCGTGCTGATGGGGAACCCTTTACCCGAGGCCGACGCCGTACTGCTGCCTGTCATGGCTGTGGATGTTTATACAAAAATAGATCGGATCAGGCAGGCGGTCAACATTCCCATTATTGTCATTACAACGGTATTTGGAGTCTCACTCATGTTTGACTGGGAATCGGTAGCCTACTTGAAGTCAAAAGGACTTGAGGTTTATAATCCCCATAGTATGGAGCTAGCAAAGACTATATTTAAAGCCTTTGCCCTGAAAAGGGAAATGAAAAAACAGAAATTCCTGATTTTTCAGGATACTCCGGGAGATGGGCTGATTCCGGAACAGTTCAAAATATTCTACTGGTGGAATGATGAATGTACGCGGGATATAAAAGAGAAATTCGGTATTACCATAGTGAGAAAGCCATATATCGATCTATGCAACAAGGCAAAGGCCATTTCAGATGAGGCTGCGCGGATTGAAGTGAAGCGTTGGAATTTCCATAATCAGGTGCCTTATGAGCGTCCTTTGCTGGCCTCTGTAAAATTGTTCATGGCGTTGCGGGATGAGGTGGATACGGAGGGGAATGTTGCGGGATGCGGTGTCAATTGCCTGAATGAAGCTTATGACAGTGATACCACACCGTGTCTTGCATGGAATCTTCTTTATCAGGATCGCGGTGTAATGTGGGTGTGTGAGGGGGACACCTCCTCTCTTATGACTCAATACCTTATAGGTTCAACGATTGATTCTGCAATTCTTACTACAAACATTTATCCGTTCCTGTCCGGAATGCCGGCCCTGTCCCATGAAAAAATACAGGAATTTCCCCGGGTAAGCGATCCCGACGACCATGCTCTGCTGGTACATTGCGGATATTTTGGCTGTATGCCTCAAAAAGGTACGTCAAAATGGGTTCTGAGACCGCCGGTGCTTTCCTGGCTGGTTGGTGAGAATTCTACTGCTGTTGATGCTGAGGTGGATAAGGGCCCTTTAACCTTATGCAAGCTTCATTCCACCTTCGGGAGTATAATGATTGAAAAGGCCGTATTGGAAGAGTATGTGCAGTATCCCGGATCGGACTGCCGCAACGGCGGACTGATCAGGGTAGCGGATGGCTACAGGCTAATGGAAAGGATTTATTCCCATCATGTTATTGTTGCTACAGGAAAGAGAAGCAATCAAATCAAGGCTGTTGCACAGGTATTCCACATCAATGTTGATGAATAATGAAAGTTCTTGTTGGTTTACATAATACGTATATGATAAATATTTACCCATAAATGGCGCCCTTGGTTTCTTTTGAAACTGAAGGGCGCCTGTTTTAAAACTTATATATATTCATGCAGGGTTCATTTTTTTCCTCAAAAATATAAATAAAAATTTGGTACTATTCATGATAAATAAGGAATGGTATACTGATATTAACTGACAGACAGTCGGTCGGTATACAATGAGGAGAAGTAATAATGAGAATAGTAAAAGAAGCTGAGGAACGCAGAAACGAAATACTGGATGCGGCTGATCAGCTCTTCGGTGAGAAGGGTTTCGACGGCACAAGTACAAACGATATTTTAGAAAAGGTAGGAATTGCAAGGGGAACCCTGTATTATCATTTCAAATCCAAGGAAGATATTATGGATGCACTGATTGAACGGCATAACGCCCGTCTCCTCAATGCTGCACAGGCAGCAGCCTCAGACCGGAGTGTACCTGTAAACGAGCGCATCCTGAGTGTTGTGATGGCACTGAATATAAGCGGCCGAAGCAGCGAGGAAATTATAGAACATATTCACAGACCGCAGAATGCGCTTATGCATCAGAAAATACAAAAGGCCATAATAGGCGGTGTTACGCCCATACTTGCGGAAATAATCCGGGAGGGTATTGATCAGGGACTGTTCAGCACACCGTTCCCGTATGAGTGTATGGAAATGGTTGTGACGTATGCGAATACCGTATTTGACGGAGATATGATTGAATTGACGGAGGAGGAACGCGCCTCACGCATACGGGCTTTTATTTTCAACGCAGAGCGGCTGCTGGGTATGAAAAGCGGAAGTTTTATGTACGGTATGCAGATGTTTGGCGCTGAGAATGGAGAAGGCAATGGGTAACCCGGAAAAATCATTCAGAAAATTTTTGCTTCTGTGGTCGGGAGAATTATGTTCAGCAACAGGAAGCGGACTTACGTCGTTCGGGCTGGGAATCTATGTTTTCCAGCAGACGGGCAGGGCATCGTCAATGGCATTTGTAACCTTGCTTGCGTTTATGCCATCGCTTCTTCTGAGCACTGTGGCAGGTGTTCTTGCCGACCGTTATGACAGAAGACTTCTTATGGTGCTCGGTGACAGTCTTTCGGTGGTGGGACTTGTATTTATTCTGATTTGTATGCTTCAGGGAAAGGCCGGACTTTGGCAGATTTGTGTGGGAGTTACAATAAGCTCGGTGTTTTCATCGCTGCTGGAACCCGCATATAAAGCTACGGTCAGCGATTTGCTAACCGAGGATGAGTACACAAAGGCCAGCGGTCTTGTTCAGGCGGCGGGCTCGGCGAAATATTTGATCTCGCCCATAATTGCAGGATTTTTGCTGACTGTATCAGATATTAAGCTGCTGCTTGTAATTGACATATGTACTTTTTTTGTAACTGTTACATCAACTCTTGCCGTACGAAAGGGTCTTGCTTCAAAGAAATATGAACGGATAAAATCATCTCTTATCCGGGAATTCAAAGACGGCTGGGGTGCCGTTTCAAAAAACAGGGGCGTACTTGTTCTTGTGATCCTGGGAGCTGTAATAACATTTTTCCTTGGAGCAATGGAGACACTTTCATTACCGATGTTGCTCAGCTTTACGGACAGCTCCGCAGCAGGGACAAGTGAAACAATTGTCGCTTCGGGAATGCTTGTATCAAGTGTACTTATAGGAATTATTCCAATCAAAAAGGGCTATGTGAAAATGCTTTCAGCTTCACTGCTGCTTGAGGGGATATTTATTTCGGCCTTCGGCCTCCGTGAAAATATTATACTTATCTGTATTTCAGGATTTCTCTTTTTTGCAATGATGCCCTTTGCCAATGCAAGCCTGGATTTTCTTATCCGAACCAACATTGAAAATTCCGTCCAGGGCAGAGCGTGGGCATTTATCGGATTAATTTCACAGCTGGGCTTTGTTGCTGCTTATGCACTTGCGGGACTGCTCGCAGATTATGTGTTCACTCCTCTGCTGGTTGACGGCGGAGCACTTGCAGACAGTGTGGGTAAGATCATCGGCACGGGCAGCGGCAGAGGAACAGGATTTCTTATTATTATCTCCGGGATGATGTTATGTATAACTTCGGTAATTCTATACAGCTTAAAATCTGTTAAAAATCTTGAAAAGCATGAAAGCAAAGGTGATTTATGTATAGCAGAATAATCCTTAATGATGTTTTAAAAAGCAAGCTGATAACGCTGGTAACGATGATATTTGTTGCTGCTGCGGCATTTCTGGTTTCTCTGGCTGCCATACTCGTTGTGAATCTTTCAGGTGCTATAGATACGCTTATGATGCAGGCAAAAACTCCGCATTTTATGCAGATGCATTCGGGTGAAATTGATACAGCCCGGCTTGAGGCATTTGCAGAGGAAAACAGTTACGTAGATGATTTTCAGGTGCTTGAATTTCTCAATGCTGACGGTGCACGGATTATAGTTGGCGGGAATTCGCTTGCGGGCAGTGTTCAGGACAACGGCTTTTCCATACAGAGTGAAAAATTCGATTATCTCCTTGACCTTGGCGGAAATCTCATAAACGCATCCGACGGAGAGATTTACGTGCCGGTATGTTATTGGAAGGACGGAACGGCAAAACCCGGTGACAGGGCAATGATATACGGGAAGGAATTTACCGTAGCGGGTTTTCTACGCGATTCACAGATGAATTCTCTGCTTGCCTCATCAAAGAGGTTTCTTATCAGCGAAAATGACTATGCTGAAATAAAGAATTACGGGAGCACCGAATATCTGATTGAGTTCAGGTTAAAGAATTTGTCCGCACTTGGTGAATTTGAAAACACTTACACCTCCGCAGGACTTGAAGCAAACGGGCCAACGATTACATATCCGCTTTTCAAAATGCTTAACGCAATTTCTGACGGGCTAATGATTGCGGTCATACTTCTTATAAGTGTGCTTGTGGTTGCAATTGCGTTTATGTGTGTACGCTTCACGCTTCTTGCGAAAATTGAGGACGACTACCGCGAAATAGGTGTTATGAAAGCAATAGGCATGCGTGTTTCGGACATAAAGAAAATATATCTGGCTAAATACGCAGCTATTGCTGCGGCAGGAAGTATTCTGGGATTTGCATTGACTTTTGTGTTCAGGGGCATGCTGCTTGAAAATATACGGCTTTATATGGGTGAAAGCCATAATTCCGCTTTTGCCTTGTTTTTCGGTATAATAGGTGTCCTGCTTGTATTTTTTGCAATGCTTGCCTATATAAGAGGAGTACTGGGGCGCTTTGGGAAGATATCCGCCGCTGAAGCCATACGCTTCGGCATATCACAGGAAAAGTCCGGGGGTGCAAAGTATTTTTGCCTGAGCCGGAGCAAGCTGGTTGACACGAATGTCTTTCTCGGCGTCAAAGATGTACTCACAAGAAAAGGACTATACGTTACAATGTTTGCGGTGCTGGTGATTTCAGTATTTATTATCATTGTTCCCCAGAACCTGTACAACACCATTTCTTCAAAAAATTTTATAAAATACATGGGAATAGGAAGCTGTGATATTCGTATTGATATTCAGCAGATCGATAATATTTCACAAAAAGCAGGGGAAATTGCAAAGGTGATGGAGAGGGACAACTCCATATCCAAATTTGCCGTGCTTACCACCAAGACATTTCAGACAAAGTCCGGGAGCGGTCCGGTGGAACGCATAAAAGTGGAGTTGGGAGATCATTCGGCGTTCCCCGTAAAATATTCCGAGGGCAGGGTACCGGCAGCAGAAGATGAATTAGCGCTTTCGTCTATAAATGCCAATGAGCTGGGGAAAAGTGTGGGAGATGTCATGGAACTGGTTATACAGGGAAAAGAGAAAAAATTTACGGTATGCGGCATCTATTCAGACATCACCAATGGCGGAAAAACCGCCAAGGCTGTTTTCACCGACGATTCGGCCGACAGCATGTGGAGTATTATTTACGCCGAGCTCCCGGATAAATCGCGTACCGGTGCAAAGATTTCGGAATATATCGGCCGGTTTGATTTTGCAAAGATATCGGATATTGATCAATACATTACCCAGACATTCGGCTCCACAAGAAGCTCTGTTGAAAAAGCTGCCTATGCCGCAATGGCTGTTGCCCTGGCTGTAACTGTACTGGTAACCCTGCTGTTTTTGAAAATGCTGGTGGCAAAAGACAGATATTCTATTGCTGTAATGAAAGCGTTTGGCTTTACAAACCAGGATATTAAGGTGCAATATGTTTCACGCTCGGTATTTGTTCTGATATTCGGAATCGTTCTTGGAACGCTGCTGGCAAACACTCTTGGAGAGGCACTTGCGGGTGCGGTAATTGCCTACTTCGGGGCATCGTCGTTTCAGTTTGCAGTCAATCCGCTTTCAGCATATCTGCTGTGTCCCGCGGTGATGATATGCGCCGCACTTACAGCAACAATAATTGGAACTTCGGGGGCGGGACAAATAAAAATATCTGAAAATATAAAGGAGTAGCTTATGAACAAGATTGTTACCGGTGAAAATATAGTAAAATCCTACGGTAAGGGCGATGAAAAGCGCAACGTCCTCGATGGAGTTTCTGCTGAAATATACCAGGGTGAGTTTGTCTCGGTTATGGGACCGTCAGGTTCGGGAAAATCCACGCTGATGTTTGCCCTGAGCGGAATGGACGGTGTTGACGGAGGAAGGGTTGCATTTGACGGCAGTGATCTGTCGGCACTGGGAGAAAATGAGCTTGCCGACATACGCAGAACAAAAATGGGTTTTGTTTTTCAGCAGCCGACCTTACTGAAAAACCTGAATATCCTCGACAACATCATTCTGACCTCAATACGGGATAGGCGAAAAAATGCTGCCAAGATCACCGAAAAGGCAAGAGCACTTATGAAAAAGGTGGGCATCGCAGAACTGGAGAAGCGGGATGTTACACAGGCTTCGGGAGGACAGCTTCAGCGTGCGGGAATATGCCGTGCACTTATGAGCAATCCGAAGATTATTTTTGGAGATGAGCCCACCGGTGCGCTTAACTCAAAATACGCCCAGGATATTATGAACATCTTTTCCGAAATCAACGAGGACGGCACTGCGGTCATGCTTGTAACTCATGATGCAAATGTAGCTGTGCGTGCTCAGCGCATCATGTTTATGTGCGACGGGAAAATTGTGAGTGAAATGCGGCTTTCAAAGTTCAGCGGCACGGATATTGACGACAGGATGGAAAAAGTAATAGCCAAAATGAGGGAGATAGGAATATAATTTTACCGGGAAAAGTGTCTGATAATTTGCCTAAATATTGCAGACGTGTTTTTTCATATAAATTAGCTGGTTTCTCTGCTCATGATTGATTTACGCATATTTTTAGCGTATCATCAAAGGGAATGTTGATGAAAAAATGTCTAAAATACTGATCATAGAAGATGAAATAAGCATACCTGATTTTGCTGGATATCGGACTGCCGGGCCTGCTTGCAGGGATACAGGCCATGCCGGTATTGTAATTTATGATTAAATTAGCAATTGAAAAGAATATTCCTGAAAACTACAAGAAACAATAATATGAGTGAAGTTTGATATTTTTGAAGGAGGATGCTGCCATGGAAAAACAGTCTGCAGAAAATACGAAATCCCCATCTCGGCTGATCGACAAAAGAATTGAGGAACTGGGCGACTGGAGGGGCCGGATGCTCTCAAAGATAAGGAACCTCATCAGGCAGGCCGATCCGGAGGTGGCGGAGGAGTGGAAGTGGAGGGGGACCCCGGTATGGTCCCACGACGGGATGATATGTACCGGTGAGACTTACAAGAACGTTGTGAAGCTGACTTTTGCCAAGGGAGCATCCCTTAACGATCCCTCGCATATTTTTAACTCAAGCCTGGAGGGGAACACCAGGAGGGCCATCGACTTCCACGAGGGAGACGAGGTGGATGAGGAGGCACTTACCGAGCTGATCCGTGCTGCAATTGCCCTGAATAAATCCGGCCGAAAGACATCCCGCAAGGAGTGAGCTTTCATTCATAAGCTGACTGCCGGTATATTTGAACACTTGATCCTTTTTGGAGGTGTAAAGACATGGAAGTTTTTGCAGAATATTTGTCGCGCATTGATAACCCGCAGCACCGGGCCCGGGTGGAAGAAGTTTTGAGTTGGATAATCAAAAGGTTTCCCGATTTAGTGCCTAAAATTGCGTGGAATCAGCCTATGTTTACAGATCACGGCACATTTATCATCGGTTTTAGTACAGCCAGGCAGCATTTGGCCGTTGCTCCCGAAAGGGCGGGCATCAATCATTTTTCTGATGAAATTGTACAGGCCGGATATAATCACAGCAAGGAACTGGTACGTATTCCGTGGGATGGTCCGGTTGATTTAGCATTACTTGAAAAAATAATCGAATTTAATATTTTAGATAAGACAGGATGTTCCAACTTTTGGCGGAAATAAGGAAAAAGCCGTCAAGCTAAAAGTTGTCAAACAAAAATCCAGACCAAAAGCACTGATTTGGCCTGGATTTTTGTTTTTACAGATGACAGGATTCCTTAAGGATATCAAGTGTTTTGCCGCTTCAAGCACCCGGCACACCGCAGATTTAACCGGTACAAATTCCCGGTTGCCCCAAGGTCTTTAACTAAGCTAAGTACCAAACACAGCCAGCGATCATATAATGTTAAAGAGCATGTATACATTACAGCATGCTATACCCATAACTTTCAGGAGGTGAAAATTCAAAAATGGCTGAATTGATCGTAAACGGCGGCTTTGAGACAGGCTCATTTCCTCCCTGGCTTGTGGACAATGCAAGTATTACTTCCCTGTATAGGCACTCCGGAAACTTTTCCGCACTGCTTCAAAGTGGTATTTCAGTAATATATCAAATTGTACAAGGAGATTTCAGCAGCAGTAGCAGCTTTTCCGCATATCTCGGGAAAATAGGGGCTTTGCCCAACCCGCTTACAACAATCACTATTTCATATTTTAATGCATCTTTTAGCTTTCTTGGACTGGGATTGGTAATAAGTATCCCTCCAAACACTCTTCCAGATGCATCCCTGGGTAACTGGCAGCTTTTTACCGGAACTGCTGTTCCGGCTCCTCCAGGGACAACAATGGCAATAGTATCAATTAGCAAACAGGGTGATCCCGGCACAGCTAATGTGGTTGTGGATGATGTATCCTTAATGTCCGGAGGTGTGGTTCCGACGGGGCCGACCGGAGTTACAGGTCCCACGGGTCCAACCGGCCCAACTGGCCCGACAGGTGCTACAGGAGCAACCGGACCGGCGGGTCCAACGGGGGCCACCGGAGCGGTTATATTAGGAAAACATACTGCTTTTCAAATACGGTCTGCCTAAACCGCGTTTGAATGGGTATTGACTTCAATGTATTCCGCAACTCTGCGGTACTCGTTGGCAAATTTCAACTTGACGCTGATATTGCCGTTTTCGAATACCTTGATTGTCTCAACAAATTCAATCAAAATATCCCTTGTCAGTTTGTCGATATTTCCATACTTCCGAAAGGATGCCAAAAATGGGTTTTCCGCATCAGTACCATTTTCAAGCTGTGCCTTTTCCTCTTGCAGATTGCGTATGACCTCGTTAATGGTTTCTATTTGACGTTCATAAGCTTCCTTCATCTGGAGATAATCCTTATGAGTAAGTTCACCGTCTTTCCAGTCCTGATAAATGCTTTGCTTGTAGTGTGAAATACTGGAAAGCTCTTTTTCTTTTGCCGTTATCAATTCATTCAGCCGGATAGACTGGCTTTTTTGCGGTGGAGCCGTGTTAATCCGTGAAACAATGTCAGAAAAGGATACCGCAATATACACCTGCTGCCGGATTGCATACAATACAGCCTGTTCTAAGTGGCCGTGCTTAATCGTATGTTTGGTACAGGCTGTTTTTGACTGGTCTTTGTAGGTGCGGCAATAGTAATATACATTTCCTCTGGCCTTGCTTCGCGTCATAGCTTTGCCGCAATCCGCACAGCGGAGAAATCCGCTGAATAGGTACAGCGTTTTTTCTTTCGGTGCGGTACGGGTATCTTTTTTCAAAAGCTCCTGTACATGGGCGAAATCTTCACGGCTGATGAGAGGTTCATGGGTATTCTCTACAATAAACCATTCATCTTCCGGGACGGTTTCCTGCACATGGATTTTATAGCTCTTAATGCGGTAACGGCCCTGAACCATATCACCAACATAAATGCGGTTTTTTAGAATGTTACTGACAGTCATTGCACACCACAAAGGATTGCCTCCCTTGGCGCTCGGATTTTTATATTTCATACCTTTGTTCTTCTTATAAGCCGACGGGCATAAAATACCGCTTTCATTCAGCTTGTGCACAATGGCATTTTTACTCATGCCCTCCAAGAACCAGGCAAAAATGCTTTTGACATTTTCTGCAGCTTCCCCGTCAATGACAAGAGCATTTTTATCCTCAGGGTCTTTCTGATAGCCGTAAGCCGCAAAGGAGCCAATATGCAAGCCTTTTTCCCGCTTCTTGTCAAAGGTTCTCCTGACGCTTTCCGAAGTACCTCTGGCGTGTTCCTCGTTCAAAACGCCTTGAACCGGAACTGCTATGTTTTGCGCGTTTTGCGGGTCTTTGTAAGTATCAATGGGCTGCTGGTAAAGAGAGATAAACCGCACATTATTCCTTGGAAACCAATCGCCAAGATAGTAGCTCTGATCGCCATTGTTGCGGAAACTCCGGGCAAGGTTCTTGACAACTACACAATTGATTTTACCCTTTTGAATATCTGTTAACAGCCTCTGGAAATTTTCTCGTTCTTCGTCCGTCGTGCCGCTCACGCCATCATCAACATATTCTCCGACAAAAACGTATTCGTCGCCGTCGTCCTGCTGTTCAAGGAAGTCTGTCAAAATAAGTCTTTGGTTGGTAATGCTTTCCGATTCGTCTTTTCCACGCTTATCTTCACGCGATAAACGGATATAAAGCCCTGCATACCATATCCTTTTTTTGTTTGTTACTTTTACGATATTTTGCCTGTTGGCTGCTCTTGCCATGTGTCCTCCTTTCTATTACATTACACCCATACCATGTCATCCTGGAGTAATGTGAATAAGGTTGAAATGCGCATTATAAACCGCTTTTCTTGCGTATCATGAAGCTCGCAAGTACCTCTTGAACGGATGGTGCAGTATCGTCAAATTCAAGTTTTACTCCTACTTCGCCACAACGGAAACACAAGGGATTTTTCAGCTTTTCCAAAACATAAGCCGGCCGGTTTTCTTTCGGAAGGGAATTATCAAACTCCAGCATACTTATATCAACCAGCTTTCCTATATCAACCGTTTCCATATTTACGCTCATAAAACTATCAATCATTGCGGAAGTAATCATTTATCATGCTCCTTTAATGGCATGATTCAATATATGCACTTCCCGGTTGTCATGTGAGCCCGAAGTCAATAGGGACTGTTGCAGTAATGCTCGTCAGCTTCCTCAATAGACTTCATATCAAAAACATAATGAAGTCCGGAAACTACGCGCTGAATATCATCGGGCTTGAAGCCGCAGTTTTCCTTGTCCAATGAAAAGTCAGTCAAAAAAGGGCATAAAAATGCCTTCGAGGGAAAATCCCTGAAAGATGTTAAATAAAAAATGGGCGCACTTCACGCCCGTTTTTTGCTGTACTTTCCTTTTATTTTTTCAGTATGTAGCATCAGCTCTACGCATTGTTCTATTCCCATACTGCTGTTGATAGATAAGTGGTAGTAATGTGCGTCACCCCATTTTGCACCTGTATAGTGGTTGTAATAGCTTTCCCGGGCCACATCGTTATTCTGCACGGCTTGTTCTGCGTCCTTCGCCTTTAACCCATATTCCCCCATAGCCCGACGAACACGCTGCTTAAAGGGCGCATGGATAAAAATGTGAATGCAGTTTTCCTTGCCCTGCAAAATGTGGTCTGCGCATCGACCTACAATCACGCAAGCTCCCTTGTCTGCGATTTCCTTAATTACTTTGCTTTGCGCGATAAAAACCTGATCGGGAATGGGCATATATTTCCGCCCGATGTACAGCCCGTATTCAAAGCCTTTCTCCATCTTTTGGTCGGATTGCTCAACAGCTCCTACGGATAACTGTGCCTGCTCCGCAGCCAAGCCTATAATTTCTCTGTCATAGAAGGGAATATTCAAGGCTTGCGCCACCCTGCGTCCGATGATGCGTCCTCCCGAACCGTATTCCCTGCTAATTGTAATAACACAACCTGTATTTACACAGGCCGACTCAATAACAGCCTGCGTTTCTTCAGTACCGACCTCAATACCTTTCATTGTCCTTCTTACCAACAATTGAGAAATAAAATAATGGCACAGTTCACCGGCAAAGTATGCCAGATACAGCCACTTTGCGTCAAATGCAAAGACGGAAAGCAATATAAACACCTGTGTAAAGCCCATGCAGCGCAGGAAAGAAATCAGCGTTGCGTATCTGTTCCGTTCCGTGGTCTGGAAAAAGAGAATATTCATCAGCGCAAGGCCGACAAAGATGTAGGCCACTGAATACTGACGGAGGATATAAGCTGTTAATTCCGTTAACTCTACCGAACTTCCGCTTTGGAATAAGGGAACCATCTCTCTGCCAAAGAGGATACAAATTCCGGCCAACAGAATGGAAGCAACGATATTCGTGCGTTTTCCAAGGCTGTACACGTGAGAAAATGTTTTCTTTTCGCCCTTGCCATGATAAAAGCTCATAAGCGGCTGTGTACCTTGTGTGACGCCTAATACCACCATGCTTATAATAGAAGTCACATAGCAAACTATAGCATAGGCGGACACGCCCACGGTTCCAGCAGCGCGAACGACTGCAATGTTAAAGGAAAGCGTAACAGCAGGTACACTGAACTCCATCAGAGCGGACGAAACGCCGTTACTCACAACCCTTTTTATCTCGCTAAAATGAAATACTGGTTTGCGGATTCGCAGCATGCCCTTTTTTCGGATGAAGTGGCTAATATAGAATACAAACTCGATGGAAACGCCGATACCGTTCGTGATGGCGGCCACCTCAATTCCATAGTGCAGGACGAGAATAAAAATAACGTCGAGGATTGCGTTGATAACCGCCCCGAAAATAGAACCGAGCATAGCGATTTTGGGATCTTCATCATTACGGACAAAAACGGAAAGCACGAATGCCACTATCTGTATCATTGAAAAAGGTGCTGACCATTTCATATAAGCGGTAGCGTAGGGCAGCAAATCTTCATTTGCACCTAATAATATGGAAAGGCTTTCACGGAAGAAGAAGCCTATCAATGCTAATACAGCACCAAGAATAACGGATACGGTGAGGCACTGGCAAAAGATATTGTTTGCTTTCTTAATTTCGTCTTGACCTTTGTGAAAAGAATATACATTGGCTCCACCCACCCCGATCAGCATGGACAGCGCAATAACAATCATACTGAAGGGGAACACGACATTTACGGCACCGAGAGCAACCTCACCAATTCCCTGTCCAACAATAACGCCATCCAAAATAATATAGAGTGCTTGAACAAGCATTCCGATAATAGATGGAATAACATACTTAACAAATTGCTTGTTAAGCTGTTTATAATCTGTAAGGTGATTTAACATATTTTTTTCCTCCTTAAGCAAAGTTGACTTATACAAGATAGCATTATAAACTATACATATACTGAACAGTCAAGCATAGAAACGACAATAAGAGGAAAAAAATAATGCAGAGAAATTGTATGAAAATTAGTGAATTTGCGCAGGTAACAGGAATTACACGAAGGAACCTTTTGTTTTATGATGAAATTGGACTTTTATCGCCCACAATGATAGATGAGAATAATAAGTACCGCTATTACACATATCAGCAGATAGACACTGCGAATGTCATTACTGTATTGCGGGAGATTGGGATGCCTTTGAAAGAAATTAAAGAGTATTTAAGCGGGCGATACCCGGAAAAACTAATTCGTATGTTAGGTACACAAAAGAAGATTGTCCAGGAGAAAATCAAGACTTTGGTACAAATTAGTGAAATGCTGGACACACGAATTGATCTGGCTGAAAAGGGGCTTCGCGTAGATGCTAATATCAATGCGATTACTATACAAGAATGCGAAGCGACACCAATTTTAATGGGGCCGGTTTTAAGGGGGCCAGAGCTTCCGGCAGACAGCCATATATTGGAGGGCTGGTATTATCTTGTAGACTTTTATGAGTTTTGCAAGGAACGTCAGGTCATTCGCGGATTGCCAACCGGGGCTATTATTGACCACGCAGATTTGATACATGGAAATTTTGAACGTTCCTCCCGGTACTACTATCGCCCTTTGTCTGGAAATAGCTACCCGAATAACGCAGAGAAACCAGAGGGATTATATGTTATCGGTCAGGAGTATACGGAGTATGCTAAAAGCCATCATCTATACGCCCGCCTTTACAGTTATATTGATGAAGTTGGTTTAAAGATTTGCGGTCATGCTTATGAAGAATATTTGCTCGATGAAATATCCACAACAGACCCCACGAAATACCTTTTGCAAATAGCAATACATGTACAAAAATAAAAATACAATGCTTCACAATCATCTATGAGGGAGACTAAAATTAAGTCTCCCTCATAGTCAAACATATTAAGTATTTTAGTTAAGTTTACGAATATGGAAAAACCTGAAATCGGGGGATAAAGTCCTCGTTTTTTACACTGTTTCAAAGAGTTTTGCTAAACGGCAAGCAGGACAGCTGTGGCCACAGTTATATATTTTTTGTAGGATGAACCTACAAAAACTTGTTTGTTGGGGAGCCTCTCCAAACCCTGCCACTTCGGGTCAACTTGGAGCTGTTGACAAAGCCCCATAAAAATATGAAATTAAGAAAAATTAGCACCATAAGGATCCGACCAGATAAAAAAGCTCAAAAAAAGAACGCCTATTGGCGTCATCTTTATTCCGGGCTTGTTTTGCAATTTCCTATTATAAACGGCCCCACCGGTCCAACTGGCCCGACAGGTGCTACAGGAGCAACCGGACCGGCGGGTCCAACGGGGGCCACCGGCCCGACAGGCCCAACTGGTCCGACGGGGGCAACAGGAGCAACCGGACCGGCAGGTCCGACAGGTGCAGGAGTTACCGGAGCAACCGGTCCAACCGGCCCGACGGGGGCCACAGGAGCCACAGGTCCGGCAGGACCGACAGGTGCAGGAGTTACCGGAGCAACCGGTCCAACCGGCCCGACGGGAGCCACAGGAGTCACCGGCCCGGCAGGTCCGACAGGACCAACGGGACCAATAGGACCAACCGGACCTGCGGGACCGACAGGCACAATAGAACCTAACCCATTTGAGGTATATGTTCAAGCCGGTGCGGTGGATGGAAACGGTACACATGCGAATCCTTTCGGAACGATACAGCAAGGTTTGGCAGCTGTTTCTCCTACAGGAACTGTCCACATACTGGGAGGAACTTATAATATTACTTCTACAGTGGCAGTCAATAAAGCAGGTGTGACATTAATGGGATACCCGAGCACCATGATTGTGCTGCAAGCAGCTGTAATAGCCTTTCTTGTTACCGGAAGCGGTGTTACAATCGACGGATTAACCATTACCAGTAATGCTCCGTATGCTGTTGAATTCATTCAACTTGCCGGAGCAAATCATAAGCTTGTTGATAATGTGATTTTTGGACCGCCTCAAGCAGGGCCATCTACCGATTGGGTAGTAAACCGGGGCTTTTTAACGCAATCGAATGTAACAAATTTGATTGTGGAAGAAAACATTTTTTACTCTCTCAGGCAGCCTGCATATTTGAATCCAAATTCCACAGGTCACATTATCAATAATATTGTTTACAATACACGTGGATTTGTAGTTGACAGGGCGATTTTCGTTATTTCAGGCAATTCCTGGGGGAATCCGGAAAATGCAGTTGATATTGCATTGCTGGTCGGCACACCTACCGGGGCTCCTTACGACCCGCTGACTGAATTGGTAAACAGCAATAGCGTTGCTACAATCAGTGATCAAAGGTAAACAGGTATTGGCAGCGATAATATGGATTAACTGGACGCTCTGACCTGAAGAGTGCGCAAAAAGGCTCCTGCTTGTAAACAGGAGCCTTTTGCGTTAACTTTTCGGTCTTATTAATTATTTTATTTTACAATTGCGACAGAAAATTATTTCTCTACAACGCCGCTTTCAACCACAAGACTGTCGGGGTCAACTGCATCTCCGTAAACAGGGGCAAGTGTCTCTTCAAAATTCTTGTGGAAAAAGTTTTCCTTACCTAAGGTTTTAATCTCATCATTGAGCCAGTTCAGCAGCCCGGTATTGCCCTTTTGAACAGCCGGAGCAATGGTATCAAGAGATCCGAGACTTTCTATTCCAACTTTAAAGCCTTTATTCTGCAAAGCCCATGCAAGAACTTCGGTATTGTCTGTTGAAAAAGCATCTCCTCGTCCATCCAAAAGTGCATTATAGGTTTCGGTATATTGATCAAACTTAAGCAATTTTACTTCCGGATGATTTTTGGTAAAATAGGTTTCGGCAGTGGTTCCTTTGGCAACGATCAGAGTTTTGCCATTAAGCTGGGCTACATCAGTGATCAGTGACTTATCGGGGCTGACAACTCCAAGTGCCACCTTCATATATGGAAGTGCAAAATCTACCGATTGAGCTCTCTCTTCATTAACTGTAAAATTTGCAAGAATAATATCTACTTTGCCGGTTTTCAAATACTCTACACGGCTGGCAGGTTCAACCGACACAAATTCCACGTCTACTCCCAGGTCTTTACCTATACGGTTTGCAAAATAAACGTCATAACCCTGGTACGCTCCTTTTTCATCTACATAACCAAATGGAGCCTTATCACTGAATACACCGATGATGACTTTACCGCTCGATTTTATATCTTCCAGTGATCTGGCGGTGCCGGCAGCCGTATTGCCTGCTGAAGAAGTCTTTGCGGCCGATGAATCGGCACTTGAAGAGCCGGCGGCTCCGCAGCCTGCAAAAAGTGTAATTGCAAGAATCAGCACTAGAGCTGATGATAAAATTCTTTTTAATTTTTTCATAATAAATCCCTCTTTCTGTCAGTAATTAAATATATTCAAAAACTTGCGCGCACGCTCAGTTTCTGGCTGAGTAAAAAACTCTTCCGGATTTCCGGTCTCCACTATCTCACCGCTGTCAATAAATACAATGCGGTTTGCAATTGCTCTTGCAAATTGCATTTCATGGGTAACAATAATCATGGTCATTCCGCCCTTTGCCAATTCCAGAACTACATCCAGCACTTCGCGCACCATTTCAGGGTCCAGCGCGGCAGTGATTTCATCAAACAGCATCATTTCGGGTTCCATCATCAGGGCCCGTACGATAGCTACTCTTTGCTTCTGGCCGCCCGACAACTGGCGGGGATAGGAATTAATTTTATCCTGGAGGCCCACACGTTCCAGCAGCTTTTTTGCAGCAACGGCAGCTTCCAGCTTATTACGGCCCTGCACTTTTAAAGGGCCAAGCAGTACATTATCCAATACGGTCATGTGGGGAAACAGATCGTAGTTTTGAAATACCATGCCTATTTTCTGGCGTATCTGGCTCCATTGAGTCTTACCGTCGGTGATGGCCTTCCCGTCCAGCAGTATATCTCCTGCCTGAATGGGCTCAAGTCCGTTGATGCATCTGAGGAGAGTGCTTTTTCCGCAGCCCGAGGGACCTATTATCACCACAACCTCACCCTGGTGAATATCAAGAGAGATATCCTTCAAAACCGCATCATTTCCATATTGTTTTTTTAAATGCCGGATTTCCAGCACTTTTTGTGTCTGTGCCATATTAACCTCCTAAGCCATACTATGGCTTTGAGCCGCATTGCGGCCACAAAATGTTATGCAAGTAATTATCCTTTATCGCAATGTGGCGAATAAAGGAGGTTAATTGGCCATGTGCGCTTTCAAAGTATTGATAAATACTTTGAATATTTCGCACGGCCATAAATTCACAGGTTAGCTTGGAAGACAAACGCAATTGAAGTCTTTCAAGCTAACCTCCATATAAGACTTCAATTCATCCAGCGTTTTTCCAGCCGTCCGGCCAAACGTGAAATGGGGAAGCAAACAATAAAATAAAGAAGGAAAATAGTTCCGTAAATCCACAGTGCACCCGAGGGTGCAGTATAACGGTTGGCCTCGATGATTTGCTGACCTACCTTCAGAACCTCTACAACACCGATGAGAACAATCAGGGAAGTGGTCTTGACCATGCGTGTCATCAGGTTTATTGACAAAGGGAGCAGCCTCCGCACTGTCTGGGGAATAATTATATACCTGTATACCTGCAGATTGGTCAGCCCCAGAGCCGTTCCGCTCTCATACTGGTGTTTTGATATGGAAATAAGGGCACTCCTTACCAGGTCTCCCATTTCAGCGGTTCCCCATACAACAAAAACAATTATGGCCGACAATTGTCCCGAAAGATTGATGTTAAAAGCTCTGGTCAAACCGAAATAAACCAGGAAAAGCAGCACAAGCTGGGGCATGATCCGGACAAATTCCAGATAGAGCCTTGTTATCGCTTTTGTCACAGGGTTTTTAAAGGTCATTATTATACCAAGAAAAATTCCCAATACAAAGGAAATGGCCACAGAGATAAGAGCTATTTTTACAGTAATCCACAAGCCGCCCAGCAGGCGTAATAAATTGCTTCCTTCAAAAAGTACTCTAATTCCCAAATCCTGCATAGCGCAGCCTCCTCTCCAGTAATGACGCTATAACTGAAACCGGCAGAAGGATGACAAAATAGGATAAAACCAGCATGAGCAGTGCTTCATCGGTTTTGTAGTACAACCCTATTAAATCCTTTGCAACATACATCAGATCTGCAAGTGCCACCACGCTGAAAACAGAGGTTTCCTTTATGAGGAAAATAATGTTTGCGCAAAAGGCGGGCACTGAAACTGAGATAGCCTGGGGCAAAACAATATATCTGATTATTTGACTGCGCTTCAGGCCAATGCTGAGTCCTGCCTCCACCTGCCCCTTCTCCACGGATTCCAATCCGCTCCTGAAAGCCTCGGCCATATAACTGCCGCCGAGAAAGGAAAGGCCAAGTATTGCACAACCCTCGGAACTGATAATTATACCCAGCTTGGGAAGGCCAAAGTATAGGAAGAACAGCTGGACCAGTAAAGGCGTATTCCGGGATAATTCAATATAGCCTGATATAAGCTGTTTCAAAGCAGGTATTTTATAATATTGAATCAAACTGCAGATAAGTCCTGTCACCAGAGAGAAAATGATTCCCCAGAATGCAATCCTCAGCGTAAGTGCGGCTGCAGTAACATACATAGGTGTGTATTCTGCAATAAAATCAAAATCCAAAATAATATGCTCCTTTCACTATATCAAAATCCGGATATGGCCCTGGCAGTACTTTATATAACATATAAATCATACTATTCTTATATGATTACTTTGATATATTACTATATTTCACTTAAGCTGTCAACAAATTAAAAAATTCAGACATGCCAGTATAAGCCACCGGAATAATGTCTATGGACTGGAAAGGATTGCAGTTGAGTATGCGGCTGTATGCTTCAGAAGTAAAATTGAAGGATGCAATTGAAAAGTACCGATTGAGGGGTACTTATAAAGATGATGATTGAGGAGTACCACATTTCAAAGGATCATGAAATCCGGCATGCAGATAAAAGACATGTAGACATATAAAGGTATTACTTTTTGTAATTTGTTAAAACATCAAAGGTATAGCCCTGCTTTTTCAATCCTTCAATAATAGAGGGCAGTGCCTTTACTGTGTATATTTTTGTAGAATCGTCATGCATCAGTACGATGAGCTGCTTTTTTCCGCGGGTATTATGGAGTACATTTCCTGTCATAAGGTTTACTATAAACTTTTCATCTCCGTAATTTTTCAAGCTGGGATCGGTATCCGCAACAGATACATCCCAGTCAAAATACCGGTACCCGTTTTTCTCCAGGATATCGGCTCTTTTTTGAATAATGCTCTTTTTTCTTCCCAGGGTTCCCCCGGGGAACCTGAACACCGTTGTTGTATAGTTGAGCTTTTTATATATAAAGGCTTTTGCTTTTAATACATCTTTCTCAAAGTCATCCGCAGAAGCATATATATGCCTGGAATGGGAGTAGGAATGATTTCCGAGCACATGGCCTTCGTTGACTATGCGTGCATAAATATCATCCATGTGGCTTTTGGGAAGTACAAAAAAAGTTGCTTTGATTTCAGCTTTTTTGAGTATGTCTAAAATTGCTACGGTATTATTGGTAGAGGGACCATCGTCAATTGTGATATACGCAATTTTATTGTCATATTTTTCTTCCTTTTTTTTCTTTTCTTCAGATTCTTCAGCTTTGCCTGCAAAATCATTTTTTGAGGTTATCTCATTTTTATTTTCAAACGGTAAAGGTGCAGTATCAACAGATTCTTTTTGGGGTATGTCCTTTTTTGGTAAACTACAGCCCGCTGCCAGAAATGCGCATATAAATACCATATATAAAATGCTTGTTTTGCTTCTCATAAGGAATCCTTCCGGGACCGTTGCCTATGCTGCCGACAGATATCGGCACATTCTGACACATCCCATGAATTAAACATTTTCATACATTAGTATCGCATTGGCCAGCACAATATTATTCATAATTTTCTACTTAAATTAACTTGTTGTGCTTTTCAGATTATGTAACTTTTTTATATCAACTGGTAACTTCCGTACTAACTTCATGAAATAAGGATGCCAAAAAACAATTACAAAAATTGTATCGCCTCACTTAAAGTTTTTTTGCCGTCGCTCAAACTCGACATCCTGTCTCGGTTTGCAGCTCAAAGCAGTGTCCTGCTGCTTTGACGGCAAAACCACTTTAATTTTGTCGACAATTTATAGCAATTGTTTTTAACTGTGCATCTTATTTCATGAAGTTGTCCTCGCGTACCAGTTGATTCTAAATAGAGCTAACTGTAAAGCAAAAACAAAATTTCATTTAGACACAACAGGTTAGTTAAAGCAAAATTTAAATTAAGAGGGCTGAGTGGTTCTGACAATGAGAGATATTACCTCACGAGTGCCTGTCCTTGATACATGCCATGCCTGGCCATGTATTGATACAACCCGTTAAGCACATGACGCTTATGCCCGCTCCATTTAGGTGCAATCAGGTGTTTGTGATCGCCGTCTCCGGTCACTCTGTGAATAACCATTTCCTGGGGCAGACGGGTGATGGCTTCTGCCACCCATTTTATATAAGTTGCTTCATCCAGCAGGGGAAAGGGCTCTTTCTCATAGTATTTATATAAAGGGCTGTCTTCCAATATGTGCAGCATGGCCAGCTTAATGCCGCTTATGGGCTGTTCTGCCATATAGTCTATGGTTGCCATGAAATCCTCATAAGTCTCATCCATGAGTCCGACAATCAGATGAACAATCACCGGAATATCAGCTGAATTTAATTTCAAAACAGCATCTTCATAAACGGACAAATCATATCCCCGGTTAAAAAGCTTTGCTGTCTTTTGATGGATTGTCTGAAGCCCGAGTTCCACCCATAGGGGTTTGATTTCAGATAAACGCCCAAGCTCCTTAATCATCCTGCCTGATAGACAATCCGGCCTTGTACCGATGGCAAGGCCCAAAATTCTCTCATCAGCCAGGATTTCTTCATAGACAGGCACCAGCCGGTCCACCGGTCCATAAGTGTTGGAAAAGGCTTGCAAATAGGCAATATAGCCATTTGAACCGCTTTTTGCCGAGACCAGTTCAATCGCCGAGTCAATTTTTTTGCGCATATCCATTGGCCCTGTGATGGCAAAATCGCCCGAACCTTTTGCAGAACAAAAGGTGCAGCCGCCAATGCCCTTTCTGCCGTCTCTGGTAGGACAGGTACAACCAATATCCAACGAGATTTTGTAGGCTTTATGGCCGAAGAGTTGTTGATAATAATGATTGACAGAATAATACGGCTTCTGGTCGGGCCAGAGTTTCATATTGCACCTCTCATGGTAAAGAATAAAATATAGTTTGACGCCTTGTGTCAATTAGCTTACCAACTTTGCAAATATAAATCAATACTGATTAACCGGTACTTCTGTCATTATGGTCTGTTTAATTTGTTTTATCTGCTGTATTGATTTTATTGGTTAGAAATAATGCCGGTATAATAGCAGTCATCATGAAGAGCAGACTCGTAATAAACCCTGCATGATAGGCCCCGGAGACATTGGCGGCTGTAACTGCTTTTCCGTTAAGGGAGTTGCTTACAACAGTTGCCAGAATAGCCGAACCGAAAGCTGCGCCAATATTCTGTATGATGCGCGTGGCGACGCTGGCCTGTGCAATCTGCCCCTTCTCCAGCCCTACATAGGAATCGCTCATAACCGGAATGGTCACACCGCCAACGCCCATGCCCCTTAAAAGCAGGATAAGCCATATAAACCAATGGCTGGTTCCCATGTCAAAGAAAGCAAAGGGAAGGGTGCCCAGAATTGTGACTGCTATTGAGGGCAGGACTACGAAACGTGCACCTATCCTGTCGGTCAGCTTTCCCACCAGGGATCTTGTGGCCAGCATGCCCGTCCCTTGAGGGATGAGCCACAGTGCCGATGTGATGCTGTCCAGGCCGCGCACGTTCTGGAAGAACATGGGTAAGAGAAGCATTGGACCGTTGGTGGCAAATCCCGCCAGAAACAGTGAAATAAATGAAGCGCTGAAATTTTTGGACCGGAACAGTTTCAGGGGAATCAATGCCTTCTCCTTTGTCCTCAAGGCGTAAAGAACGTAGGCTGCCAACGAGAGGGCACCGGTTAAAATGAACAGAACTCCGGCAATACTGTGGTCTGCCCCCTTGATTTCGGTAACGCCGAAAATAAACATTCCCGAGGTCAGTCCCAGAAGCAGTATTCCAGGCCAATCCATCCTGGCACCGGTGTCGGCAGCTTCAAATTCCGGAAGCTTCCACTGCATCAGGAGCAGTGCGATGATTCCCACCGGGAGATTTACAAAGAACAGCCAGCGCCAGGTCAGATGCTTCATAATCAGGCCGCCTATAATCGGCCCCACTATGGGGCCGAAAACAATTGGGATTCCCACAATGGACATCAGGCGGCCAAGGTTTTCCGCTCCCGCTGCCCGGACGATCATGGTGGTCAATGTTGGAATCAAAAGCCCTGATGCAAAGCCCTGCAAGACGCGAAAAGCAATCAGGCTCCGTATATCCCATGCAAGACCGGAAAGCAGCGAAGAGAGCAGGAAGAGCCCCAGTGCACCCATAAATATTTTCTTGCCGTTAAATTTCTGGATCAGCCATCCCGAGAACGGGACAGCAATGCCCAGAGCCAGGGAATATCCGGTCACAGCCCATTGCATGAAGGCAAAGGTGACCGAGAACAGTTTGGTCAAATCATTGACAGCAATATTTACAATGGTAGCATCCAGCATCGGAGGGAGTGCTCCCAGTACTAAAATCAGCGAAATACCGATGATACCCTTTGGAAGTTTCTCTTTTTTCAAATCGACATCTTTCAAATAAACATCCCCTTTACAGTACATAATGTATCTTATTTTGTATTATTATACTATCTCGAAAAATAAGAGTCAACATGTATCTTAATAAGTTTTGTGATATAATGATTAAAAGTCTTGTAAACAGGAGATAAGTAAAAATGAAAGAACCGGATAAAAATACGCGAAGGCGCGGTGACGTACTGATTGACAATATTTATGATGCCACCATCAGGATTATCAGGGAAGTTGGTTACTCCAATCTTACATTCAAGCAAATTGCACAGAATGCCAAAACCAGCAGAACCGTATTGTACCGGCGGTGGACTACAACCTTTGACCTGATCCGGGAGATTATGTTGTATAAATCCGCGCTTGCACTGGACGGTGATCTTATTGACAAGATAGAGGATACCGGAAGTCTGCGCAGTGACTTGTTGCGGCTGCTTACACTCTACCAGAGGTTTTATACCGGGGTCGGTACCGAAGTTATGAATGCCTTCCTGTTTGAGATGAGTCAAAACAGCGAAAAGATGGCTGGTATAAAATCAGGCGAAACAGGAAAAAAGATAGCTGATATAAAAGCAGGAGCGATGGAAAAAAACATTCTGGTTATGAAAAAAGTGTTAAGGTTGGCCAAAGCGCGCGGTGACAAATTAAAAGAGGTGGATGATATGACACTTCTTTTGCCTTTTGATTTGATCCGTATGGAAAATTTACTCCGTGAGGTGGTGGACACAAAACGGCTGGAATTATTGGTTGACGAGATATTGCTTCCGGTATTCAAAGTGTGATATCGAACAGAACTGAAATCCATATATGGGTTTGTGCGGGAAGAATGGGAATACAAAAAAAGTTCCGCTTGTGTGATAACAAAGAGTAATTATGATATAATTAAAAACAAATATAGTATAAACCATATGAAAAGCCTGGTGGAGTTGGGGGAGAATACTGTTGGAGATGGACTTTGACACAACGAAAATAAATGAGACAATAGTCGGTATGATTGATGACAGGATTCTGGTTTGCAATGCCGGCGGGCGGATAGTTTTCTCCAATAAGGCCATGCAGTCATACCTGGGTTATACCGGTTCCGAGCTGCAAGGAAAAAACTTTTTGGATATACTTGAGGACATTCAAGCCGGTAAGGCCAAAGCCTTGCTGAACAGTCTGTCGGAAGAGCCCACGGGCTGGGCGGAGTTTTTATTACATGGCAGGCACCATGTGTTGAAGCTTCATCTCAAGTTTTTCCGGAAGGATAATCTTATATATATTTACGGTAATGAAAAATATGTGGAATATGAAAGAATACGAAAAAAGCTGGATATAGAAATAACAAATGCCGTTAAAATTCACAAGCGCTCCCTGCCTGAGAGTCTTCCCGATACCCCGAATATATCTTTTTCTTCCCTGTATATTCCCGCCGAAGAACTGGGAGGGGATTTATTTGATGCGTTTAAAGTGGAAAATGGACTGCTGGATGATTATTTTGAACAATATGTATGCTTTATAGCCGATGTTTCAGGACATGGGTTGGATAGCGCCATGCTGGCTATTTTCGTAAAAGATACAATAAGAAGTTTTTTCAGACTCAAGCATATACCGGGACAATTGTTGTCACCTAAAGAAATCATGCATTTTTTTATTGAACAATATTTAAAGGAAGGGTATCCGGACGAATATTTGGTTTGCCTTTTCATAGCCGTTTTTGATCTGAAGACAAAGGAATTGACATATTGTAATGCGGGTCTGCATACCTGTCCTTTGTTGGCCGGAAATGGGGATGATATAGTAGAGCTGAACCGTGCGGGGCTCCCAATATCAGCAGCTATAGGTGCCGATTTGTTAATTTATGAGGATTCTTCTCTGCCGCTTTCCCCTGGCATGACCCTGTTTATTATGTCTGACGGATTGCCGGAGCAGAGATCCAATAATGAATTTTATGAAGACAGGCTAAAGGGACTGCTCGGTGGAATCTACTGCATGGATCCCCCTCATATTATCAGGAGGATTCAGGAGGATTTTACTGATTTTTTAAGATATGAGAAAATAAAAGATGATATAACACTGGTTGTAGTAAAACTATTACCGCCATCGGACTAGTATATTGGATTTCATATTAATGAGTTTAAGGAGGGAAGCTGCATGCAGCAGATATTGGAGGGCATTTTAGAAGCTATTGAAGATGAGATTAAAGCCCAGAAACGTTATCAAATACTGGCTGAAAAGGCAAAAGATCCAAAAGTTAAGAAATTTTTTGAACAATTGAGAATAGATGAAGAAAATCATGAGAATGTACTGCGCAACCGTTATGAGGCTTTTGAAAAAATGCTGAATGCCGACAGGGGAGAAAACGTATGAGCTCCCAATTGCTAGGATAAAAAATTTTTGAAATGGGAAATTGGAAAATGAAAATATTGAAAAGGGATTTTTACAACAGGGATTCATTGACAGTTGCAAAAGAACTCCTGGGAAAGGTGCTTGTACACCGCATCGGGGGACAAAGGATTGCTGCCAGAATCGTTGAAGCCGAAGCATATATGGGTATCGAGGATAAAGCCGCACATTCCTATGGAGGGAAAAGAACACCAAGAGTAGAGGTTATGTACGGTGGGCCGGGATTTTCCTATGTATTTATTATTTACGGTATGTACTACTGCTTTAATATAGTCACCAGGGAGGAAGGAAATCCCCAGGCTGTTCTCATAAGGGCTGTGGAACCCATAGAGGGGTTTGACCTCATGTCTCAAAACAGGTTTAAAAAGCCATATGATCAATTAACTGTCAGCCAGATTAAAGGGCTGACCAACGGGCCGGGGAAATTATGCAATGCTTTTTTAATCGATAAGAATTTAAACGGTGAAGATTTGTGCGGCAGCAGGCTATATGTGGAAGAAGGAGCGGATGAAAAATTCAGCATGGTATCCACTGCACGGGTGGGGGTTGACTATGCCGGGGAAGCAAAGGATTATCCCTGGAGATTTTATATAAAGGACAATAAATATGTGTCGGTAAAATAGATAAATACTGAATAAAGCAGAGAAATGACAATGCCAGGGACGTGGGAGTGATAACTTTCACGTCCCTGATTTTATATAAAGAGGACAAACTGGTAAAAAAATTACTTATTTCAGTAAAAAAAATACATTTAAAATATATGGAAAAATAAATATAATTTACAATATATTAAAGTAATTTCAAATATTGTAAAAATATTTATTGCTGCTCAAAGTCAAACCTCTTCATACGGTTTTTATCCATAAGCATCACCTGGAAGGATCATAAAACTCATGTTGGTATAAAAATTTCAAAAGAAAGGAGGTTTGTATATGAAAAAATTTCTTTCTTCGGCAACGGCATTATTGTTTTCCTTGTTTATAGTGTTTTCAAGCGGTTTACCGGCAGTGGCGGCGTCGGTCAGATATGAATGCGAAAGTATGACCCTGGGCGGTCAGTACGCCGCAAAAATCAATTCACCCTTTTCCGGGGTGGCCTTATATGCCAATAATGATTATTGCCAAACCGGCAATATCAGCTGGGACAACACCCAGAAAACCATCAGTGTCAGAGGGTGTTCCAACAATTCCAGCACCGCTACGGTAGCTGTCAGGATGAATGGCTATGAGATGGGCAGAGTGAGCTTCAGCGGCACCACTCCTACGGTCCGGTCCTTCACCTGCACCCCGCAAACAGGCAGCTACCCCGTTCAGCTCATAGTGACCAATGATACCGGGAGCTGGGATGTCTATGTGGACTATCTGGAAATCAGCGGCAGCACCGGTGGTAACGACGGTGGCGGCAGCAGCGGCAATGTTTATCTCACCTTTGACGACGGGCCGAACAACAGCACTTCGGCAACTCTGGTAAACAACCTTAAAAGTGCAGGCTGCAGCAAGGCCACTTTCTTTGTCATCGGCAGGAATATTGCCGGCAACCAGACAGGCTGGAATGCATATAAAAACTCCGGCTTCAGCATCCAGAACCACAGCCAGACCCACCAGCATATGACCGGCTGGAGCTATCAGCAGGTATATAACGATCTCAGTGCGTGCAACACAGCCATCCAGAACGGCGGAGCTCCCAAGCCCACAAAGATCCGACTGCCCTATCTCGAAAGCAACTCCACCATCCAGCAGGCATGTTCGGCACTGGGGTTGTCCATCATCAGTCCCACTGTTGATACACAGGACTGGAACGGAGCCAGCACGCAGTCAATCATCAACGCCTGCAACAGCCTGAATGCCGGCGGCAATCCATTGATGCACGATTCGTACCAGACCACTAACAACGCCATTGCCACCATTGTTCAGAATCTCAAGAACCGCGGCTTCGGCTTCGCACAATATTAAGACCGGAACAGTTTCACAAGCCGCCTGTTTTAAAGCAGGCGGCTTATTGTCAATACATCCCGGCTGCACATTACAGCAGCTGCAGCATCTTCCTCGGGAACTTTTGCATGAAATGGTGACAGCTGCCGTTTACAAGGAGAAAGAACATGAAAAAGCTATACCGCTATCTACTGCCAGCGTTTCTGATATTGCTGGTGTCTGTGATATTGTTTATTCCTGAGAAATCGTCATCCGAACCCTGGGTACAGACCAGCGGGCCCTATGGCGGCTACATCCATTGCTTTGCAATCGAGGGCGGGAATATTTATGCCGGAACCCAGGGGGGAGGTATCTTTTTATCGGCCGACAATGGTACAAGCTGGAACGAGGTTAATTCCGGGCTGACCAACAACAATATTTATTCTCTTGCTGTCAGCGGCACGGATATCCTTGCAGGAACCGGGGAAGGTGTTTATATCTCCAACGACAAAGGTGCAAATTGGAGGCTGCTGGATTCCGAACTGTCAAATACTATTGTCCTGTCCCTTGCAGTAAATGGCACAAGTATCTTTGCCGGAACCGGCAACGGCATTTTTCTGTCTGCAGACGGCGGTACAAACTGGACTTCGGTAAATTCAGGGCTCACACCGGTTAATATAAATTCTCTTGCCATCAGCGGCAACAATATATTTGCAGGAACCGAGGACGGAGGAGTTATTCTTTCAACCGACAACGGTGAAAGCTGGAGTCCGGTGAATTCAGGGCTGACAAACCTGCAAATAAATTCTCTGGCTGTGAGCGGAAGGACAATTTTCGCCGGGACATACGGAGGAGGCGTTTTCCTTACCAATAATAACGGCAGCAGCTGGGAAGCCCTTAACTCGGGTCTGACAAACAAGTATATCAACTCTCTTGCCGTAAGCGGTACAGACATCCTGGCCGGTACGGCCGGAGGTGTTTTTCTGTGGGAGGATGACGGCACAAGCTGGAAGGGGATAAATTCGGGATTGACAAATACTTATGTCTACTCCCTTGCCGCAGTTGGAGAAAATATCTATGCAGGAACAGACGGAGGGGGTGTTTTTCTTTCGGCAGACGGGGGCACGAGCTGGAGTCCGGTTAATACGGGCCTGACGAATATTTATGTGGGAGCTCTTGTCATGAGCGGGCCGAAAATTTTTGCCGGAACTAATGGGGCAGGTGCATTTCTCTCCGAGAACGGAGGCCAAAGCTGGAAAGCGGTAAATTCAGGTTTGACCAACCCCTATGTTTTTTCTCTTGCCATGAGCGGTACCAATATTTTGGCAGGAACCAACGGCGGAGGTATTTTTCTTTCAGGCGACAGCGGCGCAAGCTGGAGGGAGGTAAATATTGGATTGACAAACAGGTATGTCTATTCCCTTGCCGCCAGTGGTACCAAAATCTTTGCCGGAACTCTGGGAGGGGGTATTTTTATCTCTGCCGATGGCGGAAAAAGCTGGAGCCCTGCCAATTCCGGGCTGACAAACCTCAATGTGGGCTCCCTTGCAGTCAACGGCGAAAATATATTTGCCGGAACTTTCGGCGACGGTGTTTTTGTTTCGGCAAACAATGGTGCAAACTGGACCCCGGTAAATTCGGGCCTGACAAATTCCCAGATATTTTCTCTTGCCGTCAGCGGCACAAATATCTTTGCCGGAACTCCCGGGAGCGGCGTTTTCAGTTGGGAGGCCGGCGGCAAAAGCTGGAATCCGGCCAATTCCGGACTGAAAAACAAAAACGTCAATTCTCTGGCCGTGAGCGGTACAACAATTTATGCCGGGACATATGGCGGAGGTGTTTTTCTTTCGGCTGACAGCGGGAAAAACTGGAGGGAGCTTGATTCGGGTTTGACAAATATTGATGTGTACTCTTTGGGCATAAGCGGCAAGGAGATCTTTGCCGGAACCAACAGCAGGGGAGTGTGGAAACGGCCGGCTTTCTGAGGTTCAACCGGACAATATACGTTTTAGAGGTTGCAGACTACTGGCTTCTGCTGTAGATATCCTCCTGCTTTTTTGCATCCGCAAAGAGGAAAAGGACGGGCCAGACCGCCAGGATGCTCCAGTGAACACCGTAATCAGGCAGGATCTTCATTACATCCATGCCCAAGATATGATCTGTCAGAACGAAAGGGATGCACATGGGAATGAATTGTATAAAATCAGTACTGTACAGCATCATACACAGGCACATGCCGGCTATTCCGTAGATAACTCCGGATACGGCCATATGGGTGAGCCCTGCAAGAAAAAAGGCTGCCGGACTCAATAGAAAATGCATCAGGCTCACAAGCAGCAGGATTTTTATAAAATGCCGGAATAATGCCGGCGGCAGTGATGCCTTGAGGAGTATTGAACCTGAAAGCAGGGTGCACATGCCGAATAAAATAACCGTTATTCCAATGGCTAAAAGCATAATAACCAGTTTGGAAAATAGAAAGTTACGTTTCGGGTACGGATAACATAGGATTACCTCCAGCATGTTTTCTTCATATTCCCTGGCCCGGAGGAAGGCTGCAAAGGAGGAAAAGATCAGAAGGGATTGAACATTGAATATCAGCAGCGCCACATGCATGAAAATCAGCCATGAAATATCCCTGTCCTCCAGGAAGGAAAGGCTGGTGATCAGCGCCGGCAATACTGCCCCGGCCGCAAGCAGCCACCACATTTTTGAGGCATGCAGTTTTTTTATCTCGGCTTCCATTAATCTCAGCATTATCCATCACTCCTTTTTCTTTATACAGCGTACCGACAGGTATGAAAAAGCTGCAAAAGTGCCGGCAAGGATCAGGATTCCGGGCCCGTAGCCCATTCGGGTGTAACGTTCATAGCCCAGATATTTGGATACAAGGATAATGGGTACCAGATGGGGAAAAATATAACCATAGCTCATGAAAGTAAATGGAAATGTGAGCATGAACAGGACAAGGAAAATAATTGATGAGCCGGCAAAGCTCTGCCTCCATAAAGCTATAAAGATAATGGCCGGTATCAGGCAGCCCAGAAACAATGCACTTAAGACGCCCGATACGAGGAAGCGGACGGCAATATCACCGTCAAAACCGTCAACGACCGTGTTGACACAGAACAAAGCTCCGAAAATGGCCAGCTGAAGTACAAAAGTCTCCATAAACAACAGGATGAGCTTGCAGAACAGGACCCGGACCATGGAATTTGGCGTAACAGCCAGGTAAGGCAGCATGTTGCTTTTATATTCCCTTGTGGTTATGTAACATCCAGAAATCACAATACATGCAAAGGATATCATCTGAATAAAAACACTGCTTTTTGTTATGATATCCGGTAAGGATGCCTTTGGGCCTGAAGCATACTGGATGAGGACAAGAATGAGAGGTATCAGAAAAGTAACGGGAACCAGCAGGAGAAGGAACGTCCCCTTCAGTTTTCTGAATTCCAGATTTAATAATTTATACATGAATGCCCCCTCCTGTAAGTTTGATGAAGTAATCCTCGAGAGAAGCCTGAACAAGCTTGCTTTCCTTTACATCAATATCGTTTTCAACCAACAGTTTTGTAATTTTTCCGCTATTATCATTTTCTGTAATTTTTAATATGACGAGATCCCCGTCGACGGTAATATCCGGCTGGTTCACCAGTCCTTTTATCAGTCCGGCTGCCTTTACAGGGTCGCTGACCCTATACTGGATGGAATGGCCGCATTTTTTGAGGAAAACTTCCCGGCTGCTCTCTTCAAGCAGTTTCCCGTTGTGTAGAATACCCACCCGGCTGATTATTTTCTCTACTTCTGCCAGAATGTGGGAGGATATGAGTATGGTTTTGCCCTGCTTTGAAATATTTATAAGCATATCCCGGATTTCCACGATTCCCTGGGGGTCCAGCCCGTTTGTGGGTTCGTCCAGTATCAGCAGCTCCGGATCGTGCAGGAGGGCTCTTGCAAAACCAAGGCGCTGTTTCATTCCAAGGGAGTATTGACGGGTTTTTTTACCTTTCTGCTCCGACAGTCCTACCAAATTCATAGCCCTGTCAACGCTGGATTTGTCCGGAATATCCATCATGATCCGGTGGATATCCAGATTTTCCTCTCCGGTAAGGTTCAGATAAAACCCCGGTGTTTCAATGATTGTGCCAATTTTCTTCAAATGCCGGTATATGCTGCTGTCTGTTACCTTTTCTCCAAACAGTTCCACAGTCCCGCAGGAGGGCCTTGTCAAATTCAGCAGCATGCGTATGGTGGTGGTCTTTCCGGCGCCGTTTTGACCGATGAAACCGTAAATATCACCTTTTTCAACATTTAGGTCCACCCTGTCGACTGCAGCGGATTTTTTGAATAACTTGCCCAGTCCTTTTGTCTGTATGACATATGACATTTTTGATACCCCCTGACTAATCAACTTTTTTATATTTTGCCAGAAAATTCTGAATATGCCTTAACAGGCTCCGGTTAACTTCGGCCCTGATCCCGGCGGTTATTTCACCTGCAGCAAGATAGCGGTGAAACAGATAAATAACATGTGAATAGTATTCCATAACCATCATATCTACATCTGAATTTCTCAGGAAGCCGATGTTCACCAGCCATTGGTATATGACCTTCTGTCCTGCAAGAGCATCGTCGAACAAAACCCGGTGATACAGTTCAGCCGCCTGCACATTGGTGCCTTGCTCAATGATCAGCATCCGGATGAACTTGTTTATTTTTTCGTTCATTAGATAGTCGTTAACAAAGCTCTGGCATACGAATATGAACTCCTCATCCTTTACCGAGGTCACTTTCTGCATCTCTACAGAAAAGGCCTGGGGTAATGCATAGAGGGTTTCGGTAAAGGAGTTGCAGAGAACGTCAAAAATATCCTGCTTGCTTTTGAAATGGTGGTATACCGAACTTTCCTTTATACCGACCTTGCCGCATATATCGCGTATGGATACCGAACTGTAGCCTCTGAGGGAGAATAGGTCCAGTGAAACCTGCAGTATCCGGTTTTTTGTATCATTTTTATCTTTTATCACATTAACCTCCATGAGCCACATTTGTGGCCACAAAATGTAATGAAAACTTATATCCTTTATCGCAATGTGGCGAATAAAGGAGGTTAATTGGCCATGTGCGCTTTCAAAGTATTGCTAAAATACTTTGAATATTTCGCACGGCCATAAATTCACAGGTTAGTTTGGAAGACGAACGCAAGTGAAGTCTTTCAAGCTAACCTCCATGAGC
>NZ_AORV01000025.1 GCF_000350485.1 Ruminiclostridium cellobioparum subsp. termitidis CT1112 | reverse complement strand
TTCGCGTATTTATTAGTAAAATACGCGAAAAGCAAACTAATTTCAGATATTCTATTGATTATACGCTAAGAGCGTACTATATTTTAATTATTAGTACGCTAAATGTGGATTGAGGGGGCATATTATGATAAGCCTAAAAGAACTTAGAGAACAAAATAAGTTACCTCAGAAATATATAGCAGATTTTTTTGCTATTGATGTTCGGGAAATACTTGATTATTTACCTAATGATATAAGAAATCTGTATATAGGGACAGAGATGCAATTGATTAGGCGGGGAAAGTTATTATCATTTAGTTAAAAACAATATTCGGAAATTGCAGTAGGAAAGGGGATTTAACCAGCATAAGCCCGGGAAATATGCAAAGTCATATAATGTAAGATTACAATACGTGTATAAACAAACGTTATTTTAATAATAGAATAATAGTTAATATTCACTCCTCCTCGCACAACAGCCATTCAAGCCCGACATTCAAAGCCTTAGCCAGACCCACAACCTCATAATCCGCCACGAATCTATCACCTGACTCAATTTTACTTATAGAAACACGATCAATATTATAGCCTAAGACATCAAGTCTAGCTGACAAATCCTGCTGGGTAATATGGGGACTTGCCTTCAGCCTTGCTTCTCTTACCCTTTTTCCAACTATATTCTTTGAATCATTGTGCCAGTATATTTTCATAAAGAACTCCGTTCTAAAGTAGAACATTTTTATATTGATTATATTCTTAAGTTTGTTTATGATTGTTCTAAAGTATTACAATTATTAAATTGGCTTTTGGATGTTGGACATGTCAGAAAGATAGTAAAATAACTTACTTAGAAGGTGTGACTATGGATAGAGTTATGAAGCTAAAGGCTGAGATTGAAGAAATTCGGGCTTTGCTGAATGATGCTGCTGCTGATATTGGTTCGATACAATGTAACTTAAAGGAATTGATGGAGCTTAGTTTAAAATTTGAGGAATTGATATTAGAGTATATTAACGAGAAATCACGATAAAATTTAAATACTTAGTTCTTTTTATGCTGTCGAAATATTTATTATGAAAAACTCAGGGATTTGGTGAAGAGTTTATTTTAAAGCGTAGTAAGCATAAGAGCCAGGTCGACTCTAATTATTAATTCGGCCCGAACGATGACCCAATGCACACTCTCTGGGTGCTCTGCCGGGCAGAGCCTGCGAAGGTTTTTGAGAGCAGAGCATTCATGGTGAGGATGAGGTCAGAGTTCGACTCTGATTGGGAGCATATAAGAAAGTAGAGCACATCTTTACCATGGATGAGGTCTAATAATTCAGCTGTCAATACAGACCCATGCTTTTCTCTATCATGGATGCGCCAGAAGCCTTCAATGGACTTATCCGATAGAGGAGGCTTAAAGATGTACTCATAAGGGGTGTGCTTAATGGCTACTCAGGGGATAAATATATATTATCTTTTAAGAATGACACTTTTACTTTTTAAGTTGATTATCACTGCAGTACATAAATTAACAATTTTAGAAGTTTTGTTTTCAAATGTAACTTATGCAGGACTTTGAAGGAATTATGTAGAAATTATGTAGAAATAAATTTAAAATACATATGGGAAAAAATCAAATGAACTATAAATTGTTAAAAGGCACGGAATTTCATATTGAAATCCGGTATTACTTTAATGATAGTTGCAAGATTAAAAGCCAAATTTTATAAAGATAGTACGGTTAGAGGCGTATATGGAAAAGAAATTACATGAAGGACACAGGCAAAGAGTAAAAACAAGATACTTGACAGAGGGACTGGATGCATTTGAGGATCATCAAGTTCTTGAAATGCTCCTTTTCTTCTGCATTCCAATGAAGGACACTAATGAGCTTTCTCATAAAATGATACGAGAGTTTGGATCATTAGCAGGTTTATTTGAAGCTGACCCAAAAGATATATGCAACCGTTGTGGTGTCAGCGAGAATACAGCAATTCTCGTATCTCTGACCCCCTCTTTGGCTAGAAGGTACTTTAAAGGTAAATGGGGAGACAAGCCCAATATTAATAGCTCTTCAAAAGCAGGAGAGTATGCAGTTTCACTTTTTGCTGGAAGAATTTATGAGGCATTTTTCGTTGTTTGCCTGGATTCGCAAAATCGCGTAAATCATGCTGCATTAGTTCATGAAGGTACATTAAATGAGGTTCCGGTATATCCAAGATTAATTGTTGAGTTGGTACTGAGACATCAAGCAAATAGTGTAATTCTGGCTCATAACCATCCGAGTGGCAGTATGAACCCATCCCAGGATGATATTGAGATTACAAAGAAGATAACTTCTGCTCTTGAACCGATTTCTGTCAAAGTTATAGACCATATTATTGTTGCTGGAGATAATTATATGAGCTTTAAAGAAAGGAAGCTGATTTAACAGGTTCCTTATATTATTTGAATGGAGTTGAGAAATTTGGAAGAACTTATAAAAGGAATTTTATCATTCAGAGATGAGCGGGATTGGAAATCGTTCCATACACCTGAGAATTTGGCTAAGTCAATTATGATTGAGGCGGGGGAATTGTTGGAAAATTTTCAGTGGGATAACAGTTTCGATAAGGATAAGGTGATGGAAGAACTTGCTGATGTGATGATTTATTGCGTTTTAATGGCTGACTCTATAGATGCTGACATTATTAAGATTATGGAAAGTAAACTGAAAAAGAATTCGGTAAAATACCCAGTAGAAAAATCAAAAGGTAATAGCAAAAAATATACAGAATTTGATTAAAGGTGAACATATGATTGTCTATGAGGCTACAAAGCGAGAATTTATGGATCATGTAGAAAGAGATGAAATAGCGGTAAAGATTTATGAATCCTATAAAGATAAGATTGGACGTACGGCAGAAAGTGAAATAAATTCGTGGAACAATTCAATGAATTACATGTATAAGGTACTTAATACATTAGCAATACCTGCAGAATCAGGGATTGCCATTGAATATAAGATTCCTTCCTCATCCAGAAGAATAGATTTTATGTTATCGGGTCTGGATGAAGCAGACAGAAGTGCCGTAATAATTATTGAATTGAAACAATGGGACAAGGTTGAGGCAGTCATAGAAAAGGATGGTGTTGTCAAAACCCCATATAAAGGACGGCAACTTACAATCCATCCATCATATCAGGCGTGGTCATATGCACAACTTATTTCGGAATATAATGAATCTGTTCAGACTCAAGGCGTGCGGCTATACCCCTGTGCGTACCTCCATAATTACTTTGTAAAAGAAAATGATCCATTAACCAATGAGGTGTACAAGAGTTATATTGAAAAGGCTCCGGTATACTCCAAGGGAGATGTTTTCAAGCTCCGCGAATTTATTGAGAAACATATAAAGAAACCTGATCACAAGAAGACACTCTATATCATTGAAAATGGAAAGATCAGGCCGTCAAAATCTTTACAGGATAGTTTGCTGAGAATGCTTGATGGAAATCAAGAGTTTATTATGATAGATGATCAGAAGGTTGTTTTTGAAACGGCTTTAGAAATGGCAAGAAATGCGTACAGATATGGGAAAAAGCAAGTACTGATAGTCGAAGGGGGTCCTGGGACAGGAAAATCAGTTCTTGCCATTAATTTATTAGTAAAACTTACTTCTGAAGATATGGTCTGTCAGTACGTAACAAAAAATAGTGCTCCACGGGAAGTTTATTCACAGAAACTACAGGATAATTATAAAAAATCATATATTGATAATCTGTTTAAAGGATCGGGTGTATATTATGAGTCAGATAAAAATGAGTTTGATGTATTGATTGTTGATGAGGCTCACCGCTTGGGTGAGAAATCGGGTTTATTTAAAAATAAGGGAGAAAATCAAACCAAGGAAATAATAAATGCGTCTAAATTTTCAATATTCTTTATTGATGAATACCAGAGGATAAGTATAAGTGACTGTGGTAGTAAGGAGGACATAATTAAATTTGCTCGATTGAATAAAGCCCAGGTAGTTGAAATGAAACTTGAATCTCAATTTAGATGTAATGGGTCAGACGGATATCTTTCATGGCTGGATGATGTACTGGAGATTGGCAATACGGCTAACTTTGATGGATTTGAGTTTGATTATGATTTTAAGATTGTTGATAATCCGAACGAACTTAGGGCGTTAATAGAGGAAAAGAATAAAATTAACAACAAAGCAAGATTAGTTGCGGGATACTGCTGGAATTGGATATCAGAGGGAAAAACCGATAGCAGGATATTCGATATATCCATAGAGAAGCATAACTTTAATATGAGCTGGAATTTAAGCAATACTACATGGGCAATTGATAATAATTCCGTTGATCAGGTAGGATGTATACATACTTCACAGGGACTTGAATTTGATTTTATAGGAGTTATTATTGGAAATGACATGCGATATGATGGGCAGAGGATTATTACTGATTTCACAAAACGTGCAAAAACAGATAAGTCTTTAACCGGCATAAAAAAGATGTATAAGGAAAACAGGGATCATGCATTACAGATTGCTGACCAAATAATAAAGAATACATATAGAACTCTTATGTCAAGAGGACAAAAAGGCTGTTATGTATATTGTGTTGATGAAAGGCTGCAGGATTACTTAAAAGAAAGACTTAATAAATTTTATAAACCTGTTGAATACTCTTCAACAACACAAGAAAAAGGCCAGGCAGCGGATGATAAATCAGAATATAGATTAGGCAGTTGTACTGATCATATTTAATGCCTCCGGCACAAGTGTATTTCATAGTCTATTTAAATCATATTCAATGTAATAAAAATTATGATGGTTTGAAAATACTTATCATAACCTTTGGTCAAACATTTTCTTTATTTTTGCTTTGCAATAATCAGTTGTCCGTATAGGTGAAACTTTAATTATGAGTAAATCAGATACAATCTATTTGAGGTGTTAAGTAATGACAGGTAAGTATTCTGATAGATATAAGAAGATAGGACAGAAAATTAAATATTATAGAAGACGGAAGGGACTTACCCAACAGGAACTGGCCGATAAAATTTCTATCAGCCTGAGCTACCTTACCAAGATTGAAGCTCAGAACTGTGACAAGCCCTTTTCATTGGAAGTATTGTTTGAGGTTAGTGACGCATTGAATATACCTGTAACATGTCTATTGGAGGATATTTAAAAAGTTACAATATGAAGTCAAATTCAATCATAATAATTGGGTAGTCTGATGTATGTGGTGTTATCTAATTTAAAATATAAAGTCAGAGTTTAACCCTAATTATTAACTCCACAAGAGAAGGTATCGGTTTTCCGATACCTTCTCTTGTGCTGGTAAGGTTTCCCAGCAATAACCCAATCCCAATTTGTATCCTTAAAATCACAACCATGACATTCCGTTATGGTTTTTCAACACGAATTTATTATACTGGCTGTCAAACCAGCCATCAAACCGGTGTAAGGCCCATCTCACTGATTTTTTTGCTATAAAATTTCAAATAAATAGTTAAAATAATGAGTCTATTTAAACATAAATAGGCTTAAAACTTTTAACTTTTGAAGTAAATGTTAAATTGAAAAGTTTAAAATATATACTCCCTAATGCTAAAGTTAATGCATCAGATACAACATATGATGCAAATGATACATGGTGCAAAGGATGCAAAACATTTTACAGTTGGGGGGATATTTAGCAGTGGCTAAAGGACTTTATGAATTAAAGCAATCAAAAAAAATAAAACCTAATAATGGATTATTATATGAAATCAAAAAAAATAAATCCATATATACCATGATTTTACCGGGAATACTCTTTTTCTTAATTTTCGCGTATATTCCTATGGTAGGTGTAATTACGGCTTTTAAGGATTATGATATCAAAAAAGGAATATTCGGCAGCAACTGGAACGGTTTTGATAATTTTAAATTCTTCTTTTCTTCGGGAGATGCCTTAAAAATTACATTTAATACGTTTTATCTAAATCTGTTATTCCTAATAGCCAGCACAGTTATTTCAGTGGCGTTGGCAATATTTTTAAACGGACTTACAGCTAACGGATTTAAGAGAATATCACAATCGGTAATGTTTTTACCGTATTTTGTATCATGGGCCATTGTGGGTATTATTACTCAAGGTTTTTTTGCAAGTGACAACGGAGCAATAAACAGCTTTCTGAGGACGCTAAATGTTGATCCGGTAAGCTGGAACAGTTCACCGGGTCTATGGCCCTCTATACTGGTTATTTTCTATATCTGGAAATGGTGCGGTTATAACCTAGTAATATATCTTGCCACTATTACAGGGTTTGATATGGAATGCTATGAAGCTGCATCAATCGATGGCGCCAGTAAATTTCAACAGATAAGGTATATTACAATTCCGCTGCTTATGCCGACAATTCTGGTCCTGGCATTACTCCAGATAGGTAAAATCTTTTATGGAGATTTCGGAATGTTCTATTCGATAATCGGTGACAACGGTATGTTATATGCAACCACCGACGTTATTGATACATATGTTTACAGAGCACTCAGACAGATGTCCGATTTCGGAATGGCTTCGGCAATTGGCTTATACCAGTCGGTAATGTGCTTTGTAATGGTATTTGGCTCCAACCTGCTGGTAAGGAAATATCAGAGTGACGGAGCGCTATTTTAGCGTATAGGAATTTATATCACTTTAACATAGTTGCTCGCTGTGTTGAAATGAGCACTATAAAAATTGAGAGTAGCAAATTTTCTTGAAAAAGGTCGGAGGAATGATAATGGTACATTCAAAAATAAAAAATAATAAAAGCAATTTTATGTATAACATCGTAGCCTATTTATCAATTATTTTGTTTTCACTATTCTGCCTTTTACCCTTTTGGTTAATGGTAGCAGGGGCTTTTACCGATGAAACGTCAATAATCCAAAATGGATATCAGCTGTTTCCAAAGAAGTTTTCAATAGATGCATTTGGAACCATTTTTGCAGGAAACAGGGTCCTGGGTGCATATAAAATCACTATTGCGGTTACAATACTGGGAACTTGTTCTGCAATGCTTATAACGTCAATGATGGCTTATGGACTTTCTCTCAGAACTATTAAGTACAGAAACCAGATATCATTTTATGTAGTGTTTACCATGCTGTTTTCCGGAGGGCTGGTACCCTGGTATATTTTAATAACCCAGTACCTGAAAATTCAGGATACGATTTGGGTTTTGTTTGTACCATACCTTATAAACCCATGGTATATGCTATTGTTAAAAAAGTTTTTCAGCACAATCCCGGAATCATTGATAGAGTCTGCTAAAATTGATGGAGCAAAGGATTTTTACATATTTATAAAGATCGCACTTCCTCTGTCTCTTCCTGCACTGGCTACAATAGGCCTGTTTTACAGCTTGTTTTTCTGGAATGACTGGTGGCTTGGTCTGCTTTTTATAAATGACAGGCATCTTCAGCCATTGCAGCTGCTTTTGAGAGCGTTGGTATCAAATCTTTCCTCGGAGGTACAGGCACTTAATCCCAACGCCAAACAGGGCATAATACCTCCCGCATATTCGGTGCGAATGGCAACAAGCCTGGTTACAATCGGCCCTATTGTGTTGTTTTACCCATTTGTTCAGAAATATTTTGTCAAAGGTCTGACTGTGGGAGCAGTTAAAGGTTAGTGGTCTGTAACTTATAAATTTAGGTGTTACAGACCATTAGATGGCTATTTCCGGAAATCCGGTTAGCATATAAAAAAATCAAGGGGGAATTTTAAATGACCAAAAAGTTAATTTGTCTGGTGGTTGCAGTTGGTATGTTAGCATCAGTGTTCACTGCCTGCGGTTCAAATTCAGACACATCAACATCAACAAGTTCTGCAACCGGCACTGCCGCTGTTAGCTCAGGCGATACAACATCCGGTTCCGAAAACCTGACACCGTATTCACTTTCAGCTTTATTGCCCGGAGATACTCCTCTTCAACTGGATGAAGTATTAGCTGAAACTAATAAGAAGCTGGAAGAGGCACTTAATGTAACATTAGGCATTACCTTTGCATCCTGGACTGATTATCCGAACAAAGCACAGGTTATGATTGCAGCAGGAGATCAGACCGATCTTATATTTGATGCACCGTGGATGCATCTGTCACAGATGATTTCAAAGGGAGCATATCTGGACCTGGAACCATTGTTAGAGAAATCAGGCCCGGATTTAATAAAGGCATTCCCAAAACAAATGATTGATGCAAACCGTCAAAATGGCAAGATAATGGGTATTCCATTAGGTGATGTATTATCCAGCCAGCATGGTATATGGATCCGTGGAGATCTTAGGGAAAAATACGGGATGGCCCCGATTGAAACTATTGATCAATATGAACAGTATTTAACAAAAGTAAAAGAAAATGAAAAGAGCATGATTCCTTTAACCTGGCTCGGAAACTACTGTATCGGCAGCAACGGTTTTTATGATGCAGGATATGATGTAACATTATTCGGCGGAAACAACTCCGAAGTAGATATATTTGCCACAGGTGATAAAGTTGAAGATATAGTACCCATATATGAGAATCCACATGTATTGGATTGGATAAAGATGGTAAGAAAATGGTATACATCAGGATTGATAGAAAAGGATCAAATGACTCAAAAGGATGAAATGGGAGCATTTAAGTCCGGCAAGGTAGCTTCCATAAAAGGGGATTATATTGTAGGTACCATATCAAATCAGTTAGATGCAATAATACCGGGTGCAAAAGTTGAGTTTGTAAACTTTGAAGGAAAAGATACAAAACATGTAACAAATTTTGCACAATGGAACTTTATCTGTTTAAATGCCAATGCAAAGGATCCCGACAGGGCAATTAAATTCTTAAATTGGATGTATCAGGATCAGGCAAATTACGATATATTGAGATACGGAATCAAGGACGTAAACTGGGTGGATACAGGAGATAAGACATATGACCTGCCAAAGGGAATAGATGCTTCAAAAAATTACAACTTCCCCGGATACGATCTTATGTGGAATCCAAACTTTGAAAGAACTTTGGCCACTTCATCCGAAGACGATAAGTTCTATTATAAAAAGCTGAGAGATCCAAATCAGCTTATTGCCTCAAAGCTGATGGGCTTTACTCCAAATCTTGATCCTATTAAAAATGAAATTGCAAAGGTATCCGCTATTTGGCCTGCAACAATGCTGCCAATTTTAAATGGGTCATTGGATATTTCCGAACTCCCGAAGATTCAGAAGAAACTGGAGGATGCAGGATATCTGAAAATAGTAGAAGAGGCTAAAAAGCAAGTTGATGAATTTTTGGCTTCCAAGAATTAAAAATTTTAATAAGTAGACATCCCAGCTTTTATTTGTAAAATTCCATTTTATTTACAAGATTCCAAAAGTAAGTTCAATGTTCTGGACTTTACTTTTGGACTTTTGTATTTGTAATATGCACAAACATTTAGTCCACTTTATGCAAATAAATATTTTAATTTATGCTGCTGTATAAGTGAAAAAACATCTGGCATTGTTAACATAATCTTGCTATGATAAAAAAGACAATTACTATTGCTGAAAGCCGATAGTTTAACCGTAATTGACTTTATGAGATTAACTCTAATAATGTAGAATAGGGTGAATATATGTTGAAAGTGTTTAAAATGAGGAGTTCATTTACCAAACTATTTTATTCTTTGATTATTCTGTTATCTATAATACTTTTAACTTGTTCTTTGGTATTTTATGATAACTATGAAAAACAAACCATACGGCAGGCAAGTGACTCATCAAAGCAGATCCTTACTCAAACTGCATTAGCTGTAGATTTTGTCTGGGACCTGTCCAGTAACCATCTTTATGATTTGTACGGAGACGCAGATGTATATAATAGTATTTACAGCAGAGATGTTTCTCCCACTGAAGCAATAAATGCCAGCATCAAAATAACAAAAGCCATATCCAACAGTATGTTTTTAGAATCTGTTTATTTGTATAACGGAAATATGCAAAAGGTCTTTTCTACCAAGGGGAGCACTTCATCCACAGTAGAATTTTATGATAAGGATATATTAAAGCTTTTAAAAAATGAAAATGAAATGAAAACACTTCATTTTATTCCTCGAAAAGTAAACTATAATATAAACGGTGTTGAAATTAATGATAACCTGCTTACTTTGATTTCAAGTGAAGCACCGGATAAAGACGGAAATCTGGAGGGCGCCCTGATAATAAATGTCAAGGAAGGCTATATCCGGAATATCCTGAAATCACTGATACCATTTTCAGATGATGTCACTATGCTGGTAGATGAAAAAGGAAGGGTTATTTCCGATTATGATCCGGATATGTTCCTTAAAGATTTATCTTCAGAGGAATATATAAAATCCATAGTTGCATCAAAAGACAATTCCGGACAGTTTACAGGGGAGGTAAACGGGGAGAAATCACTTGTAACCTTTATTTCATCAAGCAAATTAAAATGGAAAATAATACAGGTGACCCCTTATGGAAAGTTAGTTGCAAAAGCTTATAACATGCGCAATCTGATTATAATTTTTTGCATAATTCTATTCACTATAGGAGCTATAATATCATATTTCATTTCCAGAAAATTCTATTTGCCTATTCGCAGGCTTGTTAACAAGGCAAATGATATATCAACGGGTACTATTGCAATTAAAGGTTCTGGAAAGCATGAATTGGAGTATGTTTCGGATTTTATACTGAATATGAAAGATGAGTTGTTAAAGGCAAAGTATCAATCCCTGGATGATTCCAGGCTGATCCGAAATGAATTGCTTAAGGAGCTTCTGCTAGGCGGGTATATTCACCGGGCAGACCTTGAAGGCAGATTTAATAATTTGGAATTTGATTTTCAAAATGTTGTTGTTTATGTTTTAAAGATTGATAACTATTATAATGAAGAAATATTTAATTATTCAGTGGAGGATTTATCCCTTTACAGGTTTGCCGTAGGGAATATTGCGCAGGAATTGACAGAACAATTTTATTCGAATGAAACTGTGGATATGGGTGAAGATACCATCGCCGTAATTGTAAAAACCAAGGGAGAGCCTGAGGGCACAATCGAAGCTGATTTGAAAACGGTCATAAAACAGATTCAGGATGCAGTACAGAAACATTTGAATTTTTCTTTAAGCGGCAGTATAGGCCCATTACAGAAGCATATAAAAAATATTAACAAGTCGTATAATAATGCTGTTTTAAATTCAAACTACAGATTGATATACGGCAAAAGGTCTGTAATTACACAGGAAATACTGAACCTGAAAGAGGTTGCCAAATATCATTATTCACAGGATATTTTTATGCCCGTATTAAATAATCTGAAGCTGCGCAAATATGATCTTGTGGAAAAGCAGGTCGATAAGTTCTTCGGAAGACTGGCCCAGATGGAATATGATGATATTATGGTTATACTTTCCCAGATTATACACGATTCAATTGCTACAATCAATTTAATGAATCATTGCAACAATTCCGGAAATGCATATTCCTTCAAAGTTTTGAGAGATCAGGTGGAGAGATTTGATACATTGGAGGAAATTAAGGAATGGCTGCTTTATATATACAAGAATGAAATAGAATACATAGAAGATAATCCTAAAGATACAAAAAGAGAATATATTAATATGGTTTTTACTATAATTCATAACGAATATAATGATCCCGGATTAAATATTGAAAGTATTGCCGAACGGGTAGGATTGTCGGTTAATTATTTAAGGGCTATATTCAAAGAAGCATTGGGAATATCCCTGACAGACTATATAAGTAAATACAGATACGAAAAAGCTTTGGAGCTGCTTGTGAATTCCAATCTGACAGTTGCAGCCATAAGTGAAATGATTGGAATGAATTCTGAGAATCATTTCTATACTTTTTTTAAGAAATTCAATGGTCTTACACCCACTCAATTCAGAAAGAAAGAGCAGAATTAAGAACCTGTTTGGTATCTTCTCGCAAAATCCAAAAAAAAGACGAGTGCAATGAGATACTAAACAGATTCCAGGAGAAATATTTAAAAAAAATGTATAGCTTTAAAATATGAAGTAACAAAATAAATAGAATTTTGAGGAATATTTAAATTCAACAGTGTAAATTAGTTTCTCCTCCAAATAAAATTAGAATAAATTTATATATTCTAATTTTATTTGGAGGACACAATGGTACAAAGATATATACATAATCCAATAATCAGACCTCAGGATGTTAAACCTTCAAGACCGGATTTTGAAGTTATATGTGTATTTAATGCAGGAGTCGCAAAATTGGGCGATGAAGTGATTTTATTATTGAGAATAGCAGAAAGGCCCATCAATCAAAATTCAGATATTCATATTGCTCCGGTTTATGACGTTGAGAAGGCTGCAATTATTAAAAAGAGCTTTAATACGGATGAACCGGGCTGCGATTTTTCGGATTCGCGGTGGATCAGGACTCCTTCAACTAATTATATTACCTCCATATCCCATTTGAGAGTGGCGCGCAGCAGGGATGGAATTAATTTTGAAATTGAAGAAACGCCTTCTGTTTCACCTGCAAACATATATGAGGTTTATGGCATCGAGGATGCCAGGATAACCTCTATTGACAACACATTTTATATTAGTTACAGTGCCATATCTGATTTGGGGATAACTTCCTATCTTGCGTCCACAAAGGATTTTATCAAGTTCCAACGGCATGGTGTTATATTTCATCCTGACAATAAAGATGTTGAGATTTTTCCGGAAAAGATAAATGGCAGGTATTATGCCCTGAACAGGCCGTCAATGTCACATTTCGGGAAGATGGATATATGGATATCCGAATCTCCCGATTTGATCTCATGGGGAAACCACAGACACCTGGCAGGTGCACGCGAGGGTTACTGGGATAATGGCAGAATTGGCGGAAGTGCTGTTCCTTTCAGGGTGAAGGAAGGCTGGCTTGAGATATATCACGGGGCTACAAAAGACGATAAGTATTGTCTGGGGGCTATGCTTCTGGACCCGGAACAACCCTGGAAAGTGATTGCAAGAAGTGAGAAGCCTATCATGGAACCGGTAGAAGACTACGAGATAAATGGATTTTTTGGAAATGTAATATTCACCTGCGGAGTGATATATGAAAATGATGTTGTAAAAGTATACTATGGGGCGGCTGATACTCATATGTGTTATGCTGAGATCCCCATAGAGGATATTATGACTTCTTTAGGATTAAAGTAAGCCCTGGATATCTATAGGCTTGTTATATTAGGCTTTAAAGCCTTAATATATGCAAAATTTTGCAGCAAATACTAATAATAAGGAGGAACAATATGTCAAAGATACGAAAAAGACAAGAGCGATTAGCAGTCCACTTTAAAAAATTGACAGCTGTTTTATTAGTTTTAGCGCTAATACTCACGACAATTTCTTCAATGTCCATATCGTCAGTATATGCATCTGACATGACGGATAGTGAAAGTGCTCAAATTGTCAAGGACAGAATCAAGGCAACATTTTTGGAAAGTGATTCTTACCGGGTAGTCAGCGGTTCTGACGTTTTCGGGTACATATCAAAGTCAATGGAGTATGCAAATACCATTCAGCCAAACGGCAGCTGGTCAGATGTAAATTATGCTGACCGTACCAACAGTGCGAATGGTACTTTGTGGAGTCCATATCTTGCTTTATACCGTATAACGGCAATGGCAATGGGCTATAATCAGGAAGGTAATGAAGCGTATCATAATCCTGTAATAAAGGACGCCATTGAAAGAGCATTAGCTTATTGGGACAGTGCCAAGCCTTCATCCACAAACTGGTGGGAAAATGAAATCGGACAAGCCATGTGTATGGGTGTTACAGGTATATTTATGGAAGGCATCATAAGCAAACAGGCGTTGGATGTATGTATTAACTACAATCAGGGACGTCTGGATACAGTAGGTGCAAATGGCGTTTGGAGAACACAGGATTATTTATATAAGAAGCTGGTGCAGAATGATTATCCGGAGGTTGTAAAAGGAATTTCGACACTTGCGGAAACTCTGGCAGTTGATGAAAAAGGAACATCGAATGAAGCGGTTCAGGCAGATTCAAGCTTTTACTGTCATGGCGCCAAGCTGTACAGTGAAGGGTATGGAATGGCTCAGTTTAACATGGTTGCCATGTGGGTCGGCTATACAAGCGGAACTAATTTTGCTTTTACCGAAGAAGCCTTAAAGAAACTGGAATTTTATATACTTGACGGTACCAGGTGGATGATCCGGGGAGAGTTCGGTTTCCTGTACCTTGGATATCGAAGGTATAATACCATTGAAGGAGTCAGCAGCTATGCGGCAGATATTCTGCCGGGAATGATTATAATGGCACAATATGATACCGACCCCGAGCGAAGGGCCAAATACCAGCAGGTGGTAGATAACATAGAGGGTAAGTCGGCAACAAATGGATTGGTAGGGAACAAACATTTCTGGCGGTCTGATTATACCTCTCAGATGCGTGATAATTACGGAATCATGACTAAAATGAGTTCAAGCCGTATTAATGGCGGTGAATACCGGTCCACTTTCCGGTCGTCCATAGGAAATGAAATTTATTGGAATGCGGCAGGTACAACGGCAATTTTTGTTAATGGACATGAGTACACTGATCTGGTTCCGGCTTTTAACTGGTCGCATTACCCGGGTACGACAGCTCCCAATGAAAAGATGCCTTACACGCTGGAATGCAAATTTAATGCAAATTCAAGCTTTGTAGGCGGTGTGTCCGACGGCATGTACGGTGCTTCAGTGTTTACCCAGGATATGGATAGTACTGTTGCACGCAAGGGATACTTTTATTTTGATGACGAAATGGTGGCTTTAGGTGCAGGAATATCTTCAACCCGCCCTGTGGAGGTTCATACCACCGTTAACCAGGCAATTGCAAAGGACAATGCATCAGTTGACGGAGTTTTACTACCAAAGGGTACAGCTGCGGTAACATATACAAATCCCAAATGGGCTTATAATGATCAGATAGGATATGTGTTCCCGGCTAATTCCAAAGTCAGCATTTCAAATATGGATCAGACATCAAACTGGCTGGACCATCCGGCTCAGACAAAGCAGGCATTTACACTTTATTTTAACCATGGTATTAATCCTGCGAATGCTTCCTATGAGTATATTGTTGTTCCTGGAAAGGATTCAGCTGAAGTCGAAGCATATTCAAACAATATTCCGGTTCAGATTTTGTCAAACACAACAGAATTGCAGGCGGTAAGAAATGAAGGCTTAAACCAGACACAATTGATCTTTTACACCCCCGGAAGTTTTGAATACCGCACCGGTGCTACCATAACAGTGAATCAGCCCTGTCTGGCAATTATTGACGAGAGTTCCGGAACACCAAAGGTAACTGTATCAAATCCCGAAACACCGGGCTTGATAGTTGACGTAAAAATTACTGAGACTGATAAGGATACATTATATGGAAGGTATAATCTTGGAAGCGGAATTTACATGGGACAATCGATTACCCAGACTTTATCCGATGTTCCTCTTTCTGCCAGCAATATAGGGGCAAGTTCATTTTTACCGGGATATGCTCCTCTGAATGCAATAGATGATTCCATGGATACATCATGGCGTTCGGAGCCTGATGAAAGCCAGTATATTGTCTATAATATCGATACTCCCATTCCTCTTGTTGACAAGGTTACTGTTGATTGGGGTACTGATTATGCAAAAGAATATATAGTTCAATATTCTACAGATAATGTTAATTGGACCGACGGTTATTTACAGTGGCATGGAAGCGGCGGAAAGGAAGTAATTGATCTGCCGTACGTTCAGGCAAAGTATATCCGAATATTAATGCTCTCAAGCAATAAAAAGAACGGGTATGATATTAAAGATCTTAATGTACATTATAATGTAAATCTGGCATTATACAAACCTTCATCAACCAGCGGAAATGATGCCGGCAGTATGGCAACTTATGCAAATGACGGGAATGACACCACAAGATGGTCAGGACCCACAACGGCTGCTAATGCGTGGTGGCAGGTCAATTTGGGAGCAAAGTCAAAAGTAAGAACAATCAGGATATCCTGGGAGAGCTCTTATTCAACCAGCTTTAAAATTCAGACGTCAGATGACGGGGGTACCTGGACAGACGTAAATACTTTTACTAATGACAAGCCGGGGGTTCAAATCCTTAACTTCCCTGAAGGAAGCATTGATGCCAGATACATTAGGCTGCAAAGCATCACTAAGGTTAACACCTACGGTATATCGATGTATGAATTTGAAGTATTTGGAGAAGCTGATGTACCTGCTCCGCTGCCCAATTATGGAGGAAGGCAGAACTTAGCCTACGGCAAAACAGTCACAGTTGATTCAAGCTGGAGCGGCAGTGCTAATATTGAGTCTCCATATACAACAACTGTGCCGACAGACGGAAATATGGGAACCAGGGCCAGTACAGGCAGAGGTACTGCAGAGGTTACACAGCGTTCTTTCTACGTTGATCTGGGTCAACCTTTATCGATAAATGAAATAAAACTTTTCTGGGAAGTAAATTCTCAGCATGTATATTTGGAATATTCCAATGATCCGGCAGGTCCATGGACGCCTATTACTAGTATTAATAGAAGTACATACAAAGGCAATGAGCAGGATGATGTAAAATTCAAGCCGATTACAGCCCGCTACATACGGGTTAAAGGTGTAATGGCCACAAAATATGGCTTAGCTATTTATGAGTTTGAGGTTTATGGAGATTATTCTTATAAGCTGGACAATCATGCAGTAACCTTGAACAAGGGAGATACTCTGGACTTGAAGGCTATTTTAGCTCCGTATTCAGAGACAGACAGTGCTGATTTTAAATCCTATAATACAGACGCAGTCACTGTAGGAACTCCTGCAGTCAGCGGGGATTCCGTCCCAGGCGAACAGGGAACGTATACTGCCAGGCTGGAGGCTGTTTCGGGCGGTACTTCGGTTATTATAGTTCGCCATTCGGCCGGTTCTGAATATGATTTGTGCACAGTAAAAGTAAACACATTTAAAAATGATCTGCAGGCACTTTATGATATAGCCTCACAATTAGACCAGAATGACTATATTTCTTCGTCCTGGACTGATTCGGACATAGACAGTGTTTTAGTGAATGCAAATACTGTACTGGGTGATAATAATTCAACGCAGCGTCAGGTTGATGCTGCCATACAAAACCTGCAAACGGCAATGAACATATTGGAGAAACGGTCAAATAAAGCTTCTCTGGTAACGGCTATGTCACAGGTAAATGCGTTAAAGCAGGCGGATTATACGCCTGAAAGCTGGGAAAGCGCCAATCTGGAAAAGTTACTTGCCGATGCCAATTCAGTTTACTTTAATGACTATGCCACACAGCAGGAAATAGATTTTGTTGTAAATGCATTAATTGCGGCCATGAATGGCTTGGTTAAGGTAACAAACCCTGAAAATCCTGATGTTATAACCCTGGATAGTACATCCAAATCAGTGTACAGGGGTCAGGAATTCACAATCACTGCAACAGTAACTTCTCCTGCGGCTATCGACAGTATTGTACTGTTCAGCTCGGACAGCGATGCCGTTATAGTAGGAGAAACCGAGTCCAGCACTCCTGGTGGAATAACAATAGTACATTTAAGTGCTGCAAAGGTGGGTAATGCCATTATTACCGCAACTACAAGCGGCGGCGGAATTGCAAGATGCGCTGTAAATGTACTCGCATCCGGTGTAGTACTTGATACTCCTTCAAAGACACTTTATCCCGGTGATAGCTTTACTCTTACTGCGACCGCTGTTCCGGAGGAAGCGGTAAATAAGGAAATAAGCTTCAGCGTCGGAAACAGCATAGTATCATTGGGTACGCCATCATATGATGCACAAAATGGAATAACAAGCGTACAGGTTACCGCAATACGTACGGGAACAACAATAATTACAGCAACAACAGCAGATGGCGGTACAGCACAATGCGTCGTTACGGTACAACCGTATATTGACGACAGTCGCAGCGGCGGCGGTAATGGAGGCGGCAGCGGAAGTAGCAGCAGTACCAGTACCAATACAACTCCGCCCCCTGCTGCGTCAAATAATACCATCTCCGATGCAGTTGCGTCAGGTCACGGCTCTGTTACAAGCACAATTGCAGCAGCAGCAAAAACTGATAAGGACGGAAAGGCCACAGCCGCAGTTACAGAAAAAGAAGTTACCGAAGCAATAAACAAGGTAATTGAAGCAGCAGCAAAAATGGATAAAGGTACGGCAGCAAATGTAGAAATTAAGGTATCTGCTCCTTCCGGTGCAAAAGCTGTGGAGGTCAGTCTTCCAAAAGAAGCAGTTGATAAGGTTGTCAGCAGCAAAATAGATACGATGACTATTTCAACACCTATTGCAGTCATGACCTTTGATAAGGAGTCTGTTAAAACAATTTCCCAGTCAGCGGCAGGAGATGTGAAAATTACAACCTCCAGTGTTGACAGCACAACTCTGTCCGATGAGGCAAAGCGGATTGCAGGCGGCAGGCCGGTGGTGGATTTAAGCGTTACCAGCGGCGGAAAAACAATATCAGAGTTTGCAGGAAACGTAACAGTATCTATTCCATATACTGCAAAAGCGGGAGAAGATACCGAAGCTGTTGTCATATACTGCATAAATTCACAGGGCAGCCTGGAACTTGTAAGCAGCTGCGTATACAACAAAGAAACAGAAATGATAAGCTTTAGATCAGATAATTTATCAAAATATGCAGTGGGTTATAATAAGATCGGCTTTAAGGATGTGGCAGAGGGGGCTTGGTATTCCAAAGCAGTTAGCTTTATAGCTGCAAGAGGTATTACAACAGGTACAGGCAACGGCAGCTTCAGCCCAGATGCAGAGCTGACCAGAGGTCAATTCCTCACAATGGTAATGAAAGCTTATGAAATAAAGGCCGATGAAAATGCCACCGATAACTTCACAGATGCAGGGAACAAATTCTATACAGGTTACCTGGCAGCTGCCAAGAGACTTGGTATTTCCGACGGGGTAGGAAACAATAAGTTTGCACCGGATAAAGAAATAACCAGAGAGGAAATGTTCACACTTCTGTACAACATATTAAAGCTCAGAGGTGAACTTCCTGCCGGAAATTCAGGAAAGGATCTGAAGGAATTCAGTGATACAAAGGATATAGCCGCATGGGCAAAGCCTGCCATGTCGATATTCACTGAAGCCGGAATAATAGCCGGAAACCTTGGCAGACTTTCACCAAAGGATACAACCAACAGAGCGCAAATGGCCCAGGTATTGTATAACCTGATTAAAAATCAAATGCAGTAAAATAAAGCAATAACATAAAAGTTATTTGGAGACTGCAAGCAGTTGTGTGTAAATACAAAACAACTGCTTGCTAGTTTTTTTTGTCGTATGGGAAAGAACAAGTATGCTTGTGCCATAGCATTATTCATCCCTCCAGACCTTGTTCATCGGTCAGACCACCGTGTCGTTTTGGGTCCGCCAAGCCAGATTCCCTGGGGAATTCACAAATCAGCTATTCACAATTACTTGTCAGGGATAAAGTGGCCTTATTTTTTAAAATCACAATAGTTTACAAAAGTATGAATTGTATATTTTCCAATATATAAAAAACGTACAATTGTTACTAATAGTTCACTATAAAGTTTAGCTAAATACAAGTATAATTTCTGTTAAGGTTTGAATAATCAGCATAACGAAAATTAAGGAGATATTTTTTGGGGGTAAAAATGAAATCAGTTAACGATGAAGGAATAAAGGATATTAACAAATTTTTAAATTCTTAAGAAATAACCCGGGAATTCCTGGAAGGGGCAATAGACAATATTGACTGGACATCTTTTTGGACAGGAATGTTATGGCTGGCATACGAAGTGACGGGGGACGAAAGATATAGAAATACAGCCGAAGTTCAGTTAAGCAGCTATAAACAGCGAATAACTGAAAGGATATGCACTGATACCCATGATCTTGGATTTTTGTACAGTTTATCATGTGTTGCATCATATAAACTGACCGGTAATGGTGAGGCGAAGGAAATAGCACTATATGCAGCTGAGCTCTTAATGAGGAGGTATTTTGACAAGGCAAAAATAATACAGGCCTGGGGTGACCTTAGTGATCCGGAAAACAGAGGAAGAATGATCATTGACTGCTGTATGAACCTTCCGCTTCTTTATTGGGCAGCAGAAATCACAGGAGATAAAAAATATTTCAAAGCGGCAAATTACTTTTTGAATAGACTTCCGCAGGACTGTATCTGCTGTTGGGATCTGATTTTTACAGGCGGTACTCAGGAAAGAGATAGTTCGGCAGCAGCCATTGCAGCCTGCGGCCTTTTGGAATTATCAAAGCATTTGCCGCTTGAGGACATTATGAAAAAGATATATGAAAATGCGACTGTAAATATTGTAAAATCGCTGGCAGAAGGGTATACATCAATTACAGACCCCAAATCAAACGGAATATTACTGCATGCCGTATACTCCAAACCCGATGGTAAGGGTGTTGATAAATGCAACATATGGGGAGACTATTTCTATTTTGAAGCACTGGTAAGATTAATAAAGGAATGGAAAACATATTGGTAAAAGACATTAATATTAATACTCTCGATACTTATGGGTCGAACAGTGCCATGAACACTGACTTTATATGATATCAACAGCATAAGGAGGCGAGTTTATGATTAAAGATATCTATCCAGTGTATTTATTGTATTTACCCCACAATTATATTTTATTCCCTTGATTGTTCTTAAAATGTTTTGGTTTCTATTGTATTTTTACTGAACAGGAAAAACAAAACATTTGTGCTTTTAGCACAAAGAAAGGAATGATATTATGAAAAAGGTATTACGTTTAATCTCATTTATTATAATGCTGGCTTTAACACTCTCAGTTTGTATAATTTCCACAGGTGCGGCAGCAGTCACAATATCTAACGGTACAGCATGGACCGATACCACAGGCGGTTCAATTCAGGCCCACGGAGGCGGGATTTTGAAAGTTGGAACTACATACTACTGGTATGGAGAGGATAAAATTCACAATTCCGCTCTTTTCAAGCATGTTTGCTGCTACTCGTCAACAGACCTCAAAAATTGGACATGGAAAAGTTACGTTTTAAATACGACATCTGCAGCTGAACTTAACAGCTGCAAAATCGAAAGGCCAAAAGTAATTTATAACTCAACAACAAAAAAATATGTAATGTGGATGCACTATGAGAATGCCTCCGATTACACTCTTTCAAGAGTGGCAGTTGCCACAGCTTCATCTCCTGCAGGTCCGTTTACGTATCTGGGAAGCTTCCAGCCCAACGGAGGTTCCCACGATATGACGGTTTTCCAGGACACTGACGGATCAGCATATTTAATCACCACTTCGAACAGCAACACAAATACCAGACTGTTCAAACTATCTTCGGATTATACTACTATTGCCTCCGAAATGAATATGATTTATTCCGGTCAGAACAGAGAAGCTCCTGCTCTTGCAAAAAAAGGCAGCTATTATTATATATTGACATCCGGATGCTCAGGCTGGTACACAAATCAGCAAATGTATTCCTATGCGACATCACTTAACGGGCCATGGTCGGCGCCTGCTCCAATAGGTAATACATCAGGTTTCAATTCTCAAACCGCATTCATTCTTCCAATTCAGGGAACTACCACATCATATATGTATATGGGAGACCGCTGGAATTCGTCGGCCCTTGGTTCATCCAGATATGTATGGCTGCCGTTGATACTAAATGGAACAAGTGCCTCATTGGAATATTATGATAATATCTCAATAGATGCATCAGCCGGTACCATCAGCGGAGTTACCAACGGCTCGTTATTATCCCAGGGGAAAACAGCTTCTGCACAAACATCAGTTTCAGGAAATGCGGCTGGTAATGCCAATGACGGAAATTACCAGACCAAATGGGCAGCAACTGGTGTAACATGGCCTCATTGGTGGATGGTGGATCTCGGACAAAATAGAACTGTTAAGAATGTACAGATTTCGTGGTTTATGTATAAAGGATCGGAAGGATATTATAGGTACAAAATTGAAACAAGTACCGATGGAAAAAGTTTTACAACGGCACTTGACAGAACGGGCAACACCACTTATGGGTTTACATCGGATTCACTATCTGTAACAGCAAGATACGTCAGAATTAATATGGTAGATGCTGTCTTGTGGAACAACCCCAGTAATTGGTATACTCCTCAACTGTTTGAGGTTAAGGTATATGGGTCATAAAATATACACGCACTTTAAGTATTTATATTTAATAATGTGAACGGAAGGGGTTATGCAGAGACCGGTACTTTGCATAACCCCTATATATGCTTTTCAACCTGTCTAAGCCGGAGCACAAATAAACCAGGTGCTGTATTTTACCAATCATTTAAAACTAATAGCAGTTAATGATGGATATTTAAATTCTTTCTAAAATCATTTGGTGTTACACCGTTGTACTTCTTAAATGTCTTATAAAAGTAAGAACTGTTGGCAAAGCCGATTTTTTCTGAAATCTCTGCTATCGAATATTGAGTATTCTGTAAGAGCTCCTTTGCTTTATTAATCCTTACTTCGGTAATATAATCCGGAAGAGCTTTCAGTGTTTTTTGCCGGTATACCCTTCCCAGATATGAAGGGTTCATAGCCAGTTTGTCTGCTATACCGTTCAGGCATAAGTCCATACTTGCGTATGAGGAGGTAATTATATTATTAATTGTTTGAATGAGATTATCATGCTTGGTATTACGCTTTTCTTCCAACAGCAGCTTTAACTCATCAAAAAGGCTGAAGAATTTGGTGTTGATATCCTCTAAACTTTCAATATTGGTTAGGTTCAGCATAGAGACATTAAATCCTGGTTGATACTGCAGGGAATTATTTTTACATACTATATTTATTGTATTGGTTATAGCCAATGCAAGATGGGAAATTACAAAGTTGATTACTGTAAATGGGTATTCTGTTGTCTCATTTATTATTTCCAGATATATTTTTTTAGCGGAATCAGAATTGAACCCCATAATTGATTCGGTAAGTTGTTTTTCCTTTGACATCGGGTAAGTGTATTCCCTATCCTTGTATAACATAATGTCCCTGGAATTTATGATGCACCTGGGGCCATAAAATAGTCTATGATAGGATGCTTCCAGAACTTGATTGTATAATAATCCTGCATTTTCTATGGACCCGACCGGGCTGAATGTGATGGAGACCGTTGAGTTCATAAATTTTTGCATGGAATCATTGATGGAATCAAAAAGGAGTTTTAATTCTTCTTCACTAATATTTATCTCATCACTTTCCGAGTTAAACAGCATTATAACTCTATCTTCACCCATATCAACTACCTCACAGGAGAAATAGGGTGAGCAAAGTTCGGTCACAATATTTCCAATTCCAAATTTATAAAGGTTTATATCATCAATAGAATACTTATGAGTAAATTCCTCAAAATTATCAATTCTGATTAAAAACATAATAATATAATATTCAGGATTTAAATTTATTTCATACTCTTTGATCAAATTTTGTATAATCTGCAGATTTTGAGAAGTTCTTCGGAGTAATAGGTTACTTAAAAATTCCTGTTTCAAAAGCTTATTTTTTGTACGATTTTCAGACTCCAGAATATATAGGTCTGAAAGTTTCCGGTCAATGGGTTTTGAGAGTATTTTTGAAACCATAAGTGCCAGCAAAAGGCTGAAAGCAAATACAATAATACAAACAATAATCAGATTCTTTTTCAGATTATCAATATCCTTAAAAACTAAGTCATACGGTGTAACCTTTATATATCTCCACCCAAAAGCATCAGGTTCAGTGTATATAATAAATGATTTTATCCCGCTAACCTCATCAATAATGTAACCGGATGTTTTCGGATTACTGTAAAGTTCTTCCGAATATTCCAGATTCGAAATATATGTACCCATTTTTTCAGTGTTACTGTTTGAAACAAGTTTACCGGAACTGTCCACTATAAAAGTATCGGAAAAAGAATTTTTGGAATCAGCTGTCATTACATCCCTTATCCATTTTTCTGAAATATTGACTACAACAATACCGTTATTTGCGGTATTAAGAGAAAGAGGATCATAGCAAAGAAAGGTATAAAAACTATATGAATTTGAATCAGAGATGCTATATGAGAAATTTCTGGAAATGGGGGTAAATGGTTTATAATTATCAATATTATCAATAATATTGATAATATCTTTATCTATAAAAGAAGATTTATTATGGGATCCTGAAAGGTTACCGGTTATCCGGACATTTTGGTTATTGGTACTGACAAAAAAGGTTTCTGAAGCAGCGTTATAAATATAAACAGAATCGATAAACGGTAAGGAGATTCTATAATTACCAAGCTGATCCATGGCAGGTCTGATATCATATATGTCGGGAGAAGAGTAATAAAGCAGCTTTGACAGATATACATCGGAAAAAATCTGATATGAGACAGTTTTGGCTATTTCTGTCATCATGGATACCTGCTTATTGGTTTGTGCGAGACTGCTCAGATTAAAATTATATACCTGATTACTTGCTATGTCTCGAAACTTAATATAGAGGACTGAAGATGATATCATCACAGCAATTATTATGCAAATAATCAATGATAAAAATAACCTTAAGTATACTTGACTGTCTGTTTTTAGTAAGGTAAACTTCTTCTTTAACATTGATTTTCCTCCTGAAAAATGTTCATTTTGGATATAGTTATTCTATATGGATATGTGAATTTATTGTAGTCTTTTTAATATTTTTGTGCAATGATAATAATAGGTATTACGATAAAAACCTCGTAAATTTATACAAAAGTATTAAGATTATACATCGGTATTTTGTGAAATATGGAGGTTTCTTCATGAAAAATGTTATTACAAGGTTTATCAGTACATTGTCGGCTGTTGTGATGCTTGGCGGGTTAATGTCATCCTGCAGTTCAATAAAAGGCGGTGCTGCTATTCCGGCTGTAAGTACAAAGACGACAAGTGAAAATGGAATTAATATATCTGAAGAAGCGGAATTGAAGTTCTACATGCTGGGAAATGCTCCGAGAGATCTGGAACTGATTCAGGAAAAGGTTAATGATCTTGCAAAAAAAGATCTCAACTGTACAGTAAAATTTAACTATACTTCATGGTCTGACACAACCACAAAATATAGTCTCCTATTATCATCAGGACAGGATATTGATCTGTTGTATACTGCTGACTGGATGTACTATAGCCAGTATGCAAAAAAAGGTGCTTTCCAGCCACTGGATGAAGTTGTTCCCAAGGCAGCTCCCGATTTGTGGAAATTTATACCTGAAAGTTATTGGAATGCTGTGAAGGTGGAAGGTAAGATATATACTATCCCGGCAACCTGGAAAGAGTATACCCCGGGAGTTATAGTATATAGAGAAGACTTGAGAAAAAAATATAAACTTCCGGAAATTAAGGATATTGTAACATTTGAAACTTATCTTGAGGCAATAAAGAAAAATGAGCCCACGATACAGCCTACCGAAGAACTGGTGGCAGACTGGGGTATAGGTGGACCGGGATTTACGGCATGGCTTCCCTTATTTGATCAAACACACACTTCCAACTTGGGTGTTGCGTATGGTTTATACAATGATTTCAGGAATCCGTCCCGGTTGATTAACTATTGGGATTCAGAAGAATTTGTAAGAGATATGAAAACTCTCAGAAGATGGCAGGAAAAAGGCTTCTGGTCAATAAGCGCCCTTTCTGCAAACATAAGCCAATCCGATGAATTTGAAAATGGTAAAGTTGCTTGCATAATGACAAGCAATCCCGTAAAATATGCAACCATATTATTAAAAGTAAGAACAGTACATCCCGATTGGGAGGTTGGTTACCTCTCAATCTCTGAAGTTTCAGGCTACGTAGAGCCGGTTCATCCGGTACACAATGGCTTTTCAGTTCCGAAGAGCAGCCGGAAGGCTGAAAGAGCAGTTGCGTTCTATTCCAGGCTGGTGCTGGACAAAACATATAATTATTTAACCCAGTATGGGATAGAAGGTACACATTATAAAATTTCCAATGAAGGTTATTATGAAATGATAGGTGATACAGAAGCAAACGGTTTTCCAAAAGAGGCTATGAATGGCTGGGCATGGAGAAATCCTGAAATACAGTTATTTGATAAGAGTTTTGATTCAGTGCTGGAAATGTTTAAAAAATTTGAATCAACTCAGATTGTTGTAGGTGAAAACCTCTTAGGTGGTTTTATCGAAGACTATTCGGCATATCAGGCTGAACGGGCGGCTCTATATCAAGTTCAGAACCAGTATCTTGTTCCTTTGATGGGCGGTTTCGTTGAGGACGTTGAGGAGGGAGTCCGGCACTTCCGTGAAAAGGCTAAAAGTGCAGGACTGGAAAAAATCCAGTCTGAGTTTGGTAAGCAATGGCAGGCATACTGCAAGGGAATCGGAAAATGAAAATAATTTGTAAGTTACTTAAGGGAAGCCTGGTGGGGTTTCCTTTTTTTATTAAATTATTATTTACATAACTCAAAAATGTTTACAAAAGTACCCAGATTATACTTCTTTAATCTATAAAAAATTAACAAATCTAACCATTGTTCAGTATTAAATATCGGCTTGTTCCTCTACAATAAACCCATCACGATGAATTCATCGAAGTTAAGACAAATTCAGTGGAGGTAAGGTAATGTGAAAACAGATATAAAAAAAAATAGATGCACTAGTGACAGTAAAAATCAGTAACAAATTAAATAGAAAAGAAAGCGATCTGATATATGATTTTAAAAAAAATAAGATACTGTTGTTAATGCTGGCACCGGTCGTGGTTTTCTTTTTTATTAATTCTTATCTTCCCATGGTTGGCATTTATTATGCTTTTACCAAGTTTGATTTTAATGGTGGCCTTTTTGGCAGTCCTTTTGTGGGATTTGATAACTTTAAATTTTTGTTCCAATCCGGAACAATTTTAAAGATAACAGTAAATACTGTTCTGTACAATCTGGCCTTTATTGTTATTGGAAATGCATTACAAGTATTTGTGGCAATTTTACTTAGTGAAATGTCAAGCCGTATATTTGCAAAGGTATCACAATCCATAATGTTTTTGCCTTATTTTGTTTCTTATGTTATTGTCGGTGTTTTAGTTTATAACTTGTTCAATTATGAATCGGGTTTTGTAAATACAATGCTTCAGAACTTTAATATGGACCCTATAGATGCTTATAGTACTCCTGGTTTATGGAAATTTGTACTGGTAGCATTATATATATGGAAAATGCTTGGTTACGGAACTGTTATTTATCTCGCTGCAATCCTTGGAATCGGCTCTGAATACTATGAAGCTGCTAAGATTGATGGGGCAAATATATTCCAGCAGATACGTTCTATTACCATACCGTTACTTGTTCCAACATTTATTATGCTATTCCTTTTCAGTCTTGGAAGCATTATGCGGGGGCAATTTGATCTGTTCTACCAGGTTATAGGTTCAAATGGGTTATTATTTGATGCAACTGATATTATTGACACATTTGTTTTCAGGTCTCTTAAAATGAATTTTGATATTGGAATGGGTACTGCCGCAGGGCTTTATCAGTCGGTATTCGGTTTCATAATAATAATTACTGTAAATTGGCTCATTAAAAGGAATCATGAAGAATATGCACTGTTTTAATATGGTATTTTAAAAGGAGGAAATTGTTCCAATGAAGGTAAGAGAAGCAAAAAGTACAATTCTATTTAACATATTGGCTTATATTATTGTGGGATTTATTACACTGCTTTGCCTGCTGCCGTTTTGGCTTATAGTTTCAGGTTCATTTACTTCAAATCAATCCATTATTCTTGACGGATACCGTTTATTTCCTCAAGAATTTTCCCTGGATGCCTACAAGGCTATTTTTAAGATACCTAAAGGAGTAATCGATGCCTATAGTGTCACTATTTTTGTAACTGTTGCAGGGACTCTCAGCGGTTTATTACTGATATCAATGGGGGGATATGTCCTTCAGCGTAAAGATTTCAGAAGCAGAAACAAATTTTCTTTTTTCGTATATTTTACAACATTATTTCAGGGTGGTTTGATTCCCTGGTACATCCTTCTCACTAATTTCCTGCATTTACGTGATAAAATAGCTGTTTTAATCCTGCCGTCCATAATGTCTCCGTTTTTGATTATTTTGATGAAGAATTTTATAAAAATGTCGGTACCCGATGAGATTATAGAATCCGCTAAAATTGATGGGGCAAACGATTTCAGGATCTATTACAGTATTGTGCTGAATTTATCTCTACCGGGTCTTGCAACTATTGGTTTATTCCTGGGGCTGCATTATTGGAATGATTGGTTTATGAGTATGTTATTTATCGATACTCCCAGCAAGTATAGCCTGCAGTTCTTTTTATATAACCTTCTCAATGGAGCCGAGTTCCTCAGAAATCTTTCCCAGGGTGCAGGTGTATATGACAGTGTGGCTATACCAACTGAAACCACTAAGCTTGCAATGGCAGTTGTAGCCGTCGGGCCTATTATATTTCTGTATCCGTTTATCCAGAAGTATTTCGTAAAAGGTTTAACCATAGGTGCTGTAAAAGGTTAGAACCGATTTGTCGGCTAACATAGATCATTATATTAATTAGGAGGAATTGTACATGAAAAAGGGTATGACAGGGTTTATTAGTGCATTGTCTGCAGTTGTACTGTTTACCGGTGCACTGACGGGCTGTGGTTCGTCAGCTGACAAAGCGGCAGACAGTAGTGCTGCACCGACTACGTCAGTTACGGCAGCTACTTCAACTGCGGCAGCAAGCCAAAACGGAATTGATACTTCAAAAGAAGTAGAATTACAGTTTTATATGCTTGGAAATGCTCCAAGGGACCTGGAAATAATACAAACAAAGGTTAATGAGCTTGCCAGGAAGGATCTTAATTGCACTGTTAAATTCAACTATACTACATGGTCGGACACAAATACAAAATATAATCTTTTACTGTCATCTGGTCAGCCTATTGACCTGATGTTTACAGCCGATTGGATGAACTACAACCAGTATGCTAAAAAAGGTGCTTTCAAGCCTCTTGATGAAGTAGTTCCAAAAGCAGCACCTGATCTGTGGAAGTGGATTCCTGAAAACTATTGGAATGGTTGTAAAGTAGAAGGGAAAATTTATACTATTCCTGCAACCTGGAAAGAGTATGTTCCCGGAGTTATAGTATACAGAGAAGACCTGCGAAAAAAATATGGAACTCCTGAAATTAAGGATATTACGTCACTTGAAGCTTACCTTGAAGCAATAAAGAAAAATGAGCCAAATATGATTCCTACAGAGGAACTGGTTGCTGACTGGGGAATTGGTGGACCTGGATTCACAGCCTGGGGACCAATATTTGAACAAACACATACCTCAAATTTTGGCGCTACTGTTCCTTATGGATTATATAACGATTATAAAAACCCATCTCAATTAATTGATTACTGGGGTTCAGAAGAATTTGTAAATGACATGAAAACTCTTAGAAGATGGCAGGAGAAGGGTTTCTGGTCAAAGAGTGCTCTTTCAACCAAGGAGTATCCCGCTGATGAATTTGAAAATGGTAAGATTGCTTGTGTTATGGCAAGCAATCCGGGCAAATACGCTACAACTTTATCCAAAGTAAGAACAAACCATCCTGATTGGGAAGTTGGCTATCTTTCTGCTCCGGAAGTAGCAGGCTATGTAGAACCGGTACATCCGATTCACAATGGCTTCGCAGTTCCAAAGAGCAGTGAAAATCCTGAAAGGGCAGTTGCTTTCTATTCCAAGATGGTGCTTGATAAGACATACAATTATTTGACTGAGTATGGTATCGAAGGTAAGAATTATAAAATTACAGAAGATGGCCATTATGAAATGATAGGTGATACTACAACAAACGGGTTTGCCAGAGAGGCAATGAATGGTTGGGCTTGGAGAAATCCGGAAATTCAATTATTTGATAAGAGTTTCGATGCTGTATTAGATATCTTTAAGAAGTATGAAGCAGGCAACGGTATTGTTATAGGAGAAAATCTTTTCGGTGGATTTGTTGAGGACTATGCACCATACCAGGCTGAACGTACTGCTTTATATCAGGTTCAGAGCCAGTATCTTGTTCCGTTGATGGGCGGTTTTGTTGCCGATGTTGATAAAGGTGCAGCAACCTTCCGGGAGAAAGCCAAGGGTGCAGGCCTTGAAAAGATTCAGGCTGAATTCACTAAACAATGGCAGGCTTATTGCAAATCAATTGGTAAATAGTACTTATTGTAAACAGCTTTGGGGAACCCTCGTGGTTCCCCATTTTATTAATCTTAATCACTAAAATAAAATATGAAACGTGGTGAGAGCAGTGATACCATTGAGAAGCTTAAAAATGGATTGAAATACGGAGAGCAAAAGGGTTTCTGTTTATTTAAGGAGACAAAAAACGAAATAGATATGTTTCATATACAGCCTGAATACAAAAAGCTTCGGTCTATTGCTGAGTTCCCATCTGCACTGCAATTATCATGTGGTACGACAGTTAGTTTTTCAGATTCAATGGAAGTATTTAAGCTCAATATCGGACTGTTGAAACGACTTGTTTGACCGGGATTTATGCAGGGCAGCCTGCAAACGGTATGAATATAGGGGACATTTCGGAGATAAGAGGTATTGTTATCGGATAACTATAAGGCTTAAAAAAGTGGGCGTACAGCAAACATTCAAGTTAGTTGTAACACTTTTATAGTAATTAGTCCAGCGGTTAATGTCATAGGTGTGTATAAAATCCGGTAATTAAAAAATTTACAGGTCAGGATTTGCAGTATTTTCAATAATATATAACGAGAATTAGTATAAACTGTATGATATGCTTAAATTAAAAACTAATAATCAGATAAGTTTAATATTTACAGGATAGGAGTTATTATGGTAGAACTAGCCATAAAAATTATTGACAAGAATCAAAACGTAAAGCTTCAAAATACCGGAGAAAATGAAGTGACACTCATCTATACTTCAGAATATGTACGGGGTGACATAATACGTATTGAGTCGTCTGTAAAAAATCTTCACGTAATTCTGCAGGTTGACGATGCGCTTGGGCCTGCATTTGTATATGTTGCGGGTGATGTGAACTATAACGTACCTTTCGGAGATAAGAGAATCAGCTATTCTCCAAAAGTTTTCTGTGGCAGTAAACACTATCTTTATGCACGGGTTGCTACCAGGGATGAGATAAAAGCATATAGGAATCTTGCGTTAAATGTCGCTGATCAGCCTGGGGAAACTGATTGCTATCCTCACGCTGCAGCAAATGTTGAAACTAGAGGAGAAGCGGTATTTGCAGCAAGAAATGCAATAGATGGTGTCGTTGCAAACACCTCCCACGGTGAATGGCCTTTCCAGTCATGGGGAATTAACAGACAGGATGATGCAACAATTATGATTGATTTTGGCCGTAGAATTGTGGCGGATAGGATAATTCTATACACCCGTGCAGACTTTCCACATGACAATTGGTGGACACAGGTTACTTTATCCTTCTCTGACGGGTCTTGCATTGATTGGCAGTTAAAAAAAAGTCACAAACCCCACTTGTTAAATTTTGAAAAAAAGATAATCACCTGGGTCAGACTAAGTAATCTGATAAAATCTGATGATCCGTCTCCCTTTCCGGCGTTAAGCCAGATCGAGGTTTACGGGACGGTGTTTGAAGAGGTGCAGGCTGTACAAATACGGTGACGGTTGGTTGACGAATTATGTCAATTTGTATTAAGCTTTAATTGAAGTTTTTTAATTATACCTTCTGCAGCGCAAAACTGGAATTTAACGGAGGTTAAAAAAGTGAGACAGCCAAAAAATCTGAAAACCCGTTTAATTTTGTATTTCACTGCTTCAACCATTATACTTTCAATTTCTATAAATTTATTCCACTATTATAGTACAAAAAATTTACTAAAAAAAAATATGATTGAAAATGCTAACCCCAGTATTAATTATATAACGGATAATATTGAGAAGCAGTTAAAATTGGCGGGTCAGTTATCGGACTGGATATTCATGAACAGTTCACTTGAACGCGTTAAGCTAAAGAAATATAATTCGGTGGAAGTCCCATACGATGATGATATAAGCAGGGTAGTTGATATTCTTAACGATCAGATCATAAGTTCTTCAATTGGAAATAATATCTCATCACTCATAATTAGTTTGGATAATGGTGTTGATATTCGAACAGGTGAAGATGCCAGTATGGTAGATAAAGAGAAAATTGAGACTGCCGGTTGGTTTGTCGACGGACTGCATAAAAATGGATTAATACATTGGAATTCAATTATTATTAACCCTTCTCAATATAATTCCAATAAATATGTTTTGCCTATAGTACGCCCGGTTATAAGTTCTGTTTATAATAAAAAAATAGGATGGAGTTTTATCGGCTTCAAAGAAAGTCTTATTTCAGATGTGTATAAGAAATTTACATCGGGTAATGTGGAGCAGATATATGTAATAAATCCACAGGGTATATGTGTTTCTCATCAAAGCCCAAAAATGATCGGAACAAATTACCTGGACCATCCGTATATTAAAACTGTATTATCTCAGGGTAAGGGCTGTTTCGACACTAAAATTAACGGTATAAACAAGATGATTGTCTTTAATAAATTTAAAACTACCGACTGGATAATTGTTGAGGAGCTGTCATATGAAGCATTGGTCGGACAAAATATGGTGCTTTTTAATTCCACTATTCTTGTAATATTTATCAGTACTATGATATCTTTCACTTTAACGGTCTATCTTTCATCTAATTTAACCAACCCTCTGAAAAAATTAAAGAGACATATGAAAAATATTTCAAATGGGAATTTTACAAGAGATATGTCAATTGAAGGGCAGGATGAGATTGGAGAGGTGGGAAAAGGAATTAACGAAATGACTTTGAATATTAAAGCCCTGTTAGATTTTAAGCTTATGGAGGAGGAAAATAAAAGAAAGCTGGAGCTGAAACTTCTCCAGAGTCAGGTTAATCCACATTTTCTTTACAATACTTTAAATTCTATAAAGTGGATGGCTTCGGTTCAAAGAGCTGATGGAATCAGTAATGCCGTTTCTGCCCTGGGAAGGCTTTTGAAGAACCTGGCAAAAGGGACCTCCGATAAAATAACCTTAAGAGAAGAAACAAGCCTAATTGAAGACTATGTACTTATTCAAAATATCAGATATGGCGGGAGAATAAAATTTGAAAAGCTGGTTGACCGGGAAGAGCTTATGAATTTCAGAATTGTTAAATTCACACTGCAGCCAATCATTGAAAATGCTGTATTTCATGGGATTGAACCCAAAAAGGATGCAGGGAGGATTATATTAAGCCTTGCAGAAGCAGATGGGGAGCTGTTGATATCAATTGAAGACGATGGTGTAGGCATGACCGGGGATCAGATCGGAAAGTTATTCTTTAATCCAAATATTGATAAAAACATTGGGATTAGCAGTATGGGCATAAAAAATGTTGATGACAGGCTAAAGCTTACATATGGCAGTAATTACGGTCTTGATATTATAAGTGAAGAGGGTTGCTTTACAAGGGTCATTATTAAGATTCCTAAGGAGGATTAGATTAGTGCAGCAAGTAGTATATAAAAAAAGGTGGGTGGCAGTATGTTTTCTGTAGTAATTATTGATGATGAAGCCCTGGTGAGGATTGGACTTAAATCCATGATAAATTGGGAGGAGAATGACTGTCAAATTGTTGCCGAGGCCTCCAACGGGCAGCAAGGCCTTGAAATTATTAAGAAATATAGACCCGAAATAGTTATAACCGACATAAAGATGCCGGTAATGGATGGAATAGAGATGATGCGGCAGCTGGATCTAAGGAAAGGGCCCAAATACATAGTTTTAAGCAGTTACGATGAGTTTAATCTCGTCAGGCAAGCTATGAAATTAGGCGCTGTTGAATATCTTATAAAACTTGAACTTGAGCAGGATATACTGATAAATGCCATTAATCAGGCAAAAAAGATAATACTTCAGGAAAATGAGGAATACGAACGTAAAGGCTCTTTGGAGAGACAGGTCAGAGTAAACAAGCCTGTTTTAAGAGAGGAGTTTTTTAGAAAACTTGTTGGACATTTGTTTATTGATAGAAAAGAACTGGAAGAAGATATGGATTTCCTGGAAGTTAGCCTTAATGAAAATGCGCTCATGTGTGTTTTTATTAGAGTATATGAGATTGATAATATGACTGAATTCGGAAAGGAAGATATACAGCTGTTTGATTTTTCAGTAGTAAACATAATTGATGAAATATTAAATGATACATTTAAGGGATATGTATTTAAATGGAGTCATGGAGAGTATGCTTCTGTATTTTCCTACAACATAAATTGGAGCAGAGAGCTTTTAAATGATAAATTATCACAATCTATGGAACGGCTCATTCAAATGCTGAAGCAATACTTTAATATTTCAGTTTCAATAGGTATAAGTGACATACATATGGGTTTCAAAGAATTGGGAACAGCCTTTCTTCAAAGCAATCAAGCAGTTGAGTCGGGATTTTTCAAGGGCTTTGGAAGCTATACTTTTTACAATGAATGCTGCAGTAACGATCCCGTTAAAGAAACAATAGAAATATCCGACTATAAGAGTAGACTAAAAAATGCAATTGAATTATCAGATACATGTGAGATTCGAAGAATTTTTGAGGAGGTAAGTCAACTACTTTCAAAGGAAAAGGTCACAAAACAAAAAGCATATGACGTATGCTGCCATTTTGCGTATCTGGTTATTAACGTAATTGATGAAAAGTTGTTCAAGTCAGTTATGGGATATGAGATCAGTATATTTGCAGAAATACTAAGGCAGAATTCGCTTCCTGAAATAAGGGACTGGTTGGATAAGTTTGGAGAGTGTTTATGTACTATTATGGAAAATAACAGTAATAATAATACCAGCCGGTTTATTATCAAGGCTAAGAAGTACATTAATGATCATATAAAAGAAGACATTAAGCTTAATGAATTAGCCGCAGCTCTTGCTTTAAGTCCCGGTTATTTAAGTACGTTATTTAAACAGGTTACCGGAAAGAATTTTATTGACTATACAACCGAAGTGAAAATAGAATATGCAAAGAAAATATTAAAGGAATCAAATCTTAAAATATACCAGATATCTGATTTTATGGGCTATGAGAACGCTTACTACTTCAGTAGGGTATTCAGAAAAATAACAGGCATGACTCCCAGAGAGTTTATTGATAAGCAATAAATCTGAAAAAAGTATTCAAAATATATAATAAGTATTATAAAAAAATTACTTCTTCTTTTATACATACAGGGACGTTGCTTTTTTTGAAAAAACTTATTAATAAAGTATTCTCCATATAATTATTTTGCATTTATTCATTTTAGACAACCTCTTATAATATTGCTATAAAATATAAAAAGGAGGAACAAAGAATATGAAGTTTAAAAAAATAACGGCTATTTTTATTGGTTTGTCGTTAATTGCAACTCTTTTTGCAGGCTGTGGAAGCAAAAAAACTGAGGAAGCCGCTTCTCAACCAGAAGTGCAAAGTGAAGAGACTCAGGCTAGTACATCAACTGTATCTGAAAAGAAAAAAATTAAATTTGTTTGTTGGGATATTGCAACAAATGCAAAAGAGTTTAATGATCTGGCAGAAGAATTTAATAAGCAAAGTGACACAGTTGAGGTTGAATTGGTTGATATTGCTTCAAAGGACTATATAGACAAGACAGCTGTTATGCTTACAGCAGGTGAGGATTTGGATGGTATAGCAATCAAGGAAATTCCACAGTACAGTAGTTTACTTATGAAGAAACAGATTGCTCCACTTGACGAATATATCAGTAAAGATAACTTTAATATGAATCCTTATGGAGCAAATGCCGATGTTTTGAAAGCAGAAGGAAAGACTATGGCTCTTCCGTATAGATCCGATTTTTGGATATTGTATTACAATAAAGATATTTTTGACAAAGCTAAATTAGCTTATCCTACTGATGACATGACCTGGGAGCAGTTCAGAGAAATTTCAAAAAAGTTAACCAGCGGCAAAGGTAACGATAAGATATGGGGTACATATTTTCACACGTTTGACAATACTATAGCTGATATCAGCACTGCTACAAGAAAGGGTGATCTTATCAGTGGTAATTTCGGTTATCTAAAGCCTGCCTTTGAGTTAGCACTTGAAATGGAGCAGGACGATAAATCGGCTATGACTTTTGCAGCTGCCAAAACTTCAAATGCACATTACAAAGCAATGTTTGAGTCGGGTAAGGTTGCCATGCATGTTATGGGAACCTGGCATATAGGACAATTGATAGCAGATAAAAAAGCAGGTACAACAAATATTAACTGGGGAATAGCCAAAGCTCCTCATTTTGCTGAAAATAAGCCTGGAACAACAGTTGGCAATCTGACACCTGTTGCTTTGTTATCAAGTTCGAAAAAAGGCGATTCCGTTTGGGAATTCCTCAAATTTATGGCAGGTGAAAAAGGTGCGGTAATGTTAGGACAGAGAGGATTAATGCCCGGTTATATAAATCAGGCTGTATTGGATGCAGTTGCCAGTATTGATGGATTTCCTAAAGACAACAAGTCAGCACTTGAAACTGTGGATGTTGTCCAACAGCTTCTGCCTCATAAAAATGCTGCTCAAATGAAGAAAATATTAGCTGAAGAGAGCGAACTGATACTTACAAAAGCAAAGAGTATAGATGAGGGTTTGAAAGAATTGGATGAAAGAACAAAGGATCTAGCGGCAGATAACAAGTAGGTCAAATTAATATAAAAATTCAGGTGCTGTTAAGCACCTGAATTTTTATACGGCAGGAGAGGTGATTTCAATGAATATTGCAAATAAAGATCTTAATAAAGCAATTAATAAAAAGATAGATACAAGAAACAGGATTATTGCATATGCTTTTCTCCTTCCAAATTTTCTTGGTTTTCTAGTATTTACTCTGATACCTGTTCTTTTTTCCTTCGTGCTTTGCACAATGGAATGGGATACTTCCAATCCCATAAAATTTGCTGGATTGGGGAACTTTATCACAATGTTTAAAGATGAAGGTTTTTATATTTCACTACTTAACACAATTTATTATACCTTGACAGTGGTACCAGGAACGTTAATACTGTCACTAATCCTGGCACTTGCTCTGAGTAAGGGATCAAAGATAACAAACTTTTTCAGATCACTGTTTTTCTTTCCATATATCTCATCACTTGTAGCAGTCGCTGTTGCATGGAATATGTTGTTTCAGCCCGATATGGGACCAATTAATGAAATATTAAGGTCATTGGGAATAAGTAATCCTCCAGGTTGGACAGCATCAACAGTCTGGGCAATGCCCGCAATTATTTTTGTTGGTATATGGAAGACGATGGGATACTATATGATCATTTACATAGCAGGATTAAATGATATACCTGTACAGTTATACGAGGCTGCTACTGTGGATGGCGCCAATTCGTGGCAGAAATTCTGGAAAGTAACAGTCCCGATGTTGACCCCGACAACATTTTTTGTCACTATAATGCTTCTGATAAATTCATTCAAGGTTTTTGATCAAATAGCTGTTATGACTAACGGGGGACCGGGCAGGGCTACGAACGTACTTGTATATTATATATACAATCAGGCCTTTGTTAATTTTAAAATGGGATATGCGTCAGCTGTTGCATTGGTCTTATTTGCACTTGTTTTAACTATAACCATAGTTCAGTTCAAAAATGAGGAAAAATGGGTCAATTACATGTAACGATTGGCTGACAAAATAAATATTATTTTGAAAGGTGTGGGCCAAAAATTATGCCGATAAACACAGAACTTAGGCGTTCCAAACCAAATTTAACAACAATACTTGGTTACATTGGGCTTTCAATTGCGGCGGTACTTGTAATGTTCCCATTTGCATGGATGCTTTCAGCTTCATTTAAGCCTGATAATGATGTATATGAATTCCCTATAAGGTGGATACCTAAAATTTTTAGATGGCAAAATTATGTTGATATATGGAAGCAGATAAAATTTGGTGTTTTTTATTTTAATACTGTCAAGCTGACAGTTATAATTACCTTTCTGCAGCTCTTAACAAGCAGTTTAGCTGCATATGCTTTTGCAAAAATTAAATTTAAAGGTAGAAACACTCTGTTTATAGCCTATATAGGAACTATTGCCGTTCCGTTTCAGGTTTATATGATACCTCAGTTTATTATTATCCGAAAACTCGGCTTAAGTGATTCTCACTTATCATTAATTTTGATTCAGGCATTTACAGCTTATGGAGTATTCCTTTTAAGACAGTTTTTTATGAGCATACCTGAGGAACTATCAGAATCAGCAAGAATTGACGGATTGGGGGAACTTGGTATATATGCAAAGATCATTCTCCCCCTGGCGAAACCGGCGTTGACTTCTCTTGGAATATTTACTGCCGTATTTGTATGGAATGACTTTTTAGGACCGTTGATATATCTGACATCCCAGAAAAATCTGACTATACAATTAGGAATCAGATTGTTTTTAAGTGACTATAACCAAAGTTTTGCACTGATTATGGCTGCGGCAGTGTGCTCAATGATTCCGGTAGTATTAATATTCTTGATAGCTCAAAGATTTCTTATAGAAGGAATAGCAACAACCGGTATTAAGGGATAAAGCTTTATAGGCAGTCAAAAACTTATATATTTGGAGATAAAAAAATGAAGCAGATAATAGATGAAGGTATAAAAAGTCCTCAAAAATTCTTAAGTGCTCCGGTATTGACAAAGGAGTATTGCCAAAATGCCATTAAGCTTGTATTAAAAAAGATTGACCGGAATATGGAAATGTTCAAGGACAAATATCCTGCGCCTGCAAGCGTAAATAATATTTATCCCGCAATAGATAATATTGATTGGACATCATCTTTTTGGACAGGAATGCTTTGGCTTGCATATGAGGTCTCAGGAGATGAAAAGTATAGAAAAGCTGCTGAAAATCAACTGATTAGTTATCAAAAGCGTATAGATGAAAGAATATACACCGATACCCACGACCTTGGATTTTTATATACTCTCTCCTGTATTGCAGCGTTTAAGCTGACTGGTAATACGGAAGCGATGAGCTCGGCACTAAAAGCTGCAGACCTTCTTATGGTACGTTATTTTGATAAAGCAGGAATAATACAAGCCTGGGGAGATCTCAACGATCCTGGAAACAGAGGACGGATGATAATAGATTGCTGTATGAACTTGCCGCTGTTATACTGGGCTGCAGAAATTACCGGAGACAAGAAATATTATGATGCAGCATACAACCATGTAAAACAGGCCGCCAGGAACATTATCAGAGACGATGCATCAAGCTTTCACACTTTCTATATGGATGTTGAGAACGGACAGCCTAAATATGGAAAGACTGCGCAAGGGTTTTCGGACAATTCCTGCTGGGCTAGAGGGCAAGCCTGGGGCATATATGGATTTACTTTGAGTTATATTTATACTGGGGATTGGGAATTGATTGAGCTTAATAAAAAAGTAATCAATTACTTCATAAACAGGCTCCCGGAGGATTTTATTTGTTATTGGGACTTGTTCTTTACAGAGGGAAGTGAGGAGAGGGATAGCTCTGCTGCGGCTATTGCCGCCTGTGGTCTGCTTGAGATGTGTAGAAATCTGCCACTGACTGAAGAAAATAAAAGAGTATATGAAAATGCCTCACTTAATATTATTAATTCGCTGAGTAAGGGATATACATCCGTTAATTGCCCTGAATCAAACGGAGTTCTCCTGCACGCTGTGTACTCAAAACCAGATGGTAAAGGAATAGACGAGTGCAACATATGGGGAGATTACTTCTATTTTGAGGCTCTCGTCAGACTGATTAAAAACTGGAAATTATACTGGTAAGTAAGGAGTGGTAAAAATGTTTGTATATAACGCGGTTACTGACAACCCCCTTAGGAGTAAAAAGGATTTTCAGGAGGCTGTAAAACAGCTGTGCTGTCCGCTAAAAAAGTTCTACAGCAAGGGTGGAACCAGACTTCACATTGGAAATACCGGAAGTTTTTGCACTGGGAGGACTGCCGGAATGGAGGCATTTTCAAGGCCCTTATGGGGCTTGGTGCCTCTACTTGCGGGAGGCGGGGAGTCAGAGCTTATTGATATATATGTAAGGGGTATAAAAAACGGAACCAACCCGAATAGTCAGGAATATTGGGGGAAGATAGGCGATAAGGATCAGCTGATGGTTGAAATGGCAGTACTGGGCCTTGCGTTATGTATGATTCCGGAAAGAGTATGGGAGCCATTGAATGAAAGTGAAAAGCATAATTTTTCAAAGTGGTTGGCCCAAATTAATCATTATATTGTAGTTGATAGCAATTGGCTTTTCTTCAGAGTACTTGTCAACCTGGGCTTAAAAAAAGTAAAAGCAGAGTACGATTTCGAAATGCTGGAAAGAGATCTGGACCGGCTGGACGATTTTTATATCTCTGACGGTTGGTATCAGGATGGTATTTCCAGCCAGAGAGATTACTACATACCTTTTGCCATGCAATTTTACGGACTTATTTATTCAAAGCTTGGGGATGATGACAACCGGGCCGAAAGATATAAGGAAAGGGCAAAACTTTTTGCCGGGGATTTCATATATTGGTTCTCGGAGGATGGCTCATCAATACCATTTGGGAGAAGCCTGACATACAGATTTGCTCAGTCATGCTTCTGGAGTGCATTGGTTTTTGCAGGTGTTGATGAATTACCATTGGGAGTGATGAAAGGGATAATATGTAGGAACTTAAGATGGTGGTTTCAACAGCCGATTTTTTCAACAGATGGAATACTGTCCATCGGATATGCCTACCCGAATCTTAATATGGCAGAAGGCTACAATGCTCCAGGGTCACCGTACTGGGCATTAAAAACCTTTATATTACTTGCCTTAAAGGATGATCATCCGTTCTGGAAAACTGAAGAAGAGGAATTACCGTTACTGGAAGGGAGTTCTGTACAGAAGCATCCGTATATGCTTATATGCAGGCATGACAAGCATGTAATAGTTTATACTGCCGGCCAACATGCGGAATTTGAGCCTGTTCACGGTGCGGCAAAATATGAGAAATTTGCATATTCCAATGTATTCGGTTTTAGTGTTCCAAGAGGAGAGTTTGGACTTGAACAGGGAGCCTATGACTCTATGCTGGCATTGAGTGAAGGAGATAACTATTACAGGGTCAGAAGAAAATGTGAAGAGGTAAAGGTAGAAAAAGACTATATATTTTCACGATGGAAGCCCTGGAAAGATGTAGAGATACAGACATGGATTATTCCCTATGAAGGCAATCATGTCAGAATACATAAAATTAAGACCCGTAGAGAATTGGATACTGCTGAAGGAGGTTTTGCAATATCACGAGAAAAGGATATTAATTTTTCTGCTGGCGAGAATATGAAATGCGGTACTAATATTGCAATGGTTAATTGCCGTTGGGGTACAAGTGGTATAATAAATCTTACTGGCAATAGAGAAGGAAAAATTATCAGAGCGGAAGCCAATACAAACCTATTAGAACCCCGTACGTGGATTCCAACATTGATAGAGCATCTCGAAACAGGTGAACATATTTTGGCTTGTTTGGTGATTGGAAGCATCAAAGGAGAAGTTGATGAACAAATTTTTATGAACCTCCCATCAGTCCAATTAACAAATAATTTAATCAAAGTATTCAATGGGAAAAATGTAAAAGAAATCTTGATTTAAATCTCTTTGTATCCTGCAAAATCCTATATTAAATAGTACACTTGCTCATATGTGCATTTTGACTTCTTAAGGACAAAAGGAAGGATTTATTCCTTCTTTTTTTGTTACATTTTAATTAAAAAAGACCGCAAATATTAAAAAGTCAATATTTTATATAAACTTATATATTTTTATAATATTCCTATGTACCAAAACCATGCCTGTTGGACTTGAACAGGAAATAAAGCTGGGGAGGAATTATTATAATGAAAAGCAATGTCATATATGGAAACGATATGACAATATGGGGCGAATTTCAGGAAGATTGCGCAGGGTTTAACATGAAATCACTTAACCTGCCGGCTCCATGGGATTATATTTATCAAAACAGGGGTATCCTTTTGAAGGTGGATCAATATGGTCCGGTTTATACTCAGGCATATCCGCCCGGGGATGTAATGCTCTTTAAAAGGGAAAGCGATTAGAAATTTTCAAATTGGGTTGTGTGGATAAATTCACCGCATATTTCAAACCCTATTTCACTCCATTTTATGCCTCTACTAATTCCGTTTCTGGTCTTAGAAATACAAATGAAAGAATCAAGCTGTACTTCGGTGATTGATAGTGTATCTGGAAAAATAATATATACTTCAAATATCATTATTCACACGTAAGTTTCAATGGTTTATTACAACAAATATGTAATAAACCATTAATTAATCCTGTATCTAATTGACAAAGTTATTGAACGAATTTACAATATAATAATATAATATGTATTCTTTGATTCATAAATTGCCCAATTAGATAGAAGGAGATTTGATTGTATGACGGATTATATTGCAAAGCAGGTATTTTTAAGCACGGAGGATGCAGAAAGGTTATTTAGCGTATCAAAGGCCTTGGCATCGGAAATCCGCATAGAAATATTGAAACTCTTAAATACAGATAGTCTGAATGTGAACGAAATAGCCGAAAAACTGGGGATACCCACTTCCACCGCTGCGGTGAACGTAAAATTCCTGGAGGATGCAGGGCTTATACTCACTGAATTGCAGCCCGGTGTCAGAGGCTCTATGAAGCTGTGCAGCCGCAAAATAGATTTGATCAACATTGAGCTTTCACCGCAAAACAATGCGGCGGTGGTCAATTCATTCTACATAAATATGCCCATCGGCAGCTATATTGACTGCAAAGTCAGCCCTACATGCGGAATAATGAGCGAAAAGGCATGCATTGATGTGGAGGATAATCCCAGAAGCTTTTATAACCCTGAGAGAATAAACGCCCAGCTGATTTGGTTCTATAAAGGCTATGTGGAATACCGGTTTCCCAACAGCATTCTGCAGCACGGCAGGGCCAACCTGCTGGAATTGTCCCTGGAACTGTGCTCCGAAGCCCCGAACTACCGTAATAACTGGCCTTCGGACATTACCTTGTGGATAAATGATATTGAAATAGGAACATGGACATGTCCGGGTGATTTCGGCGGAAGACGAGGAAGGCTCAATCCGCAGTGGTGGCCCGATGCCAGTACGCAATACGGTATGCTCAAAACCTGGAGGATAAATTCTGAAGGTTCAAGTATAGATGAACTGCCGTTATCCGGCATCAGACTGGAGGACCTGTCCCTGAACTCACGTGATTATATCAGTGTCAGGATAGGAGTCAGGGAGGATGCTGCCAACGTGGGAGGCATCAACATATTTGGTGATAAGTTCGGAGACCATGCACAAAACATAGTTATGAGAATTGATTATTCCAATAATTTTGAATAAATCCATTAATATGTTGACAATATTTATGGGCAATGCTACAATAAAAATGTAATAAAACAATAATATTGTATGAATTACATTTTTTTTAATAAAACCAACAAAAAACATGTAATAAAACAAAATCTTTACTTTTATATAATTTAAAGCTTAGGTTGTTTACCGTAATAAGTACTGTATCATCATGGCCAAATCTAAAGGATCCCGAAGAAAAAGAATACCGATGAATATCTGAATATCGAGACTGAAATATATGAGAAAGTTTAATATTAACCTATTTTGGGTACGAAACACAGTTGGCTTAAAAGGCGCCGGGCCGGCATGGATCAGTATTCTTTAATAGATTGGCAAAAGACATCAGTAATTATAATTCAAGGGGGAAAATAAGATGAAGATCAAAAAAAGCATCAAGTTATTGTCAGGTTTACTGGCCGTAATCCTGGTTGCGGGCACATTGGCCGGCTGTGGCGGCAAGAATGCAGCCGAACAAAGTACCGCAGGGGTATCCTCCGGCACGGCGGCTCAAAGCACCGGTGCCGAAGCGAATGCCGCACAAAGCGGTGGTGAGGAAAAAACGCTGGTAGCGGTTATGTGGGGTGAACAGGCCAGGTGGGATGCGCAGAAAAAGGTTAATGATGCCTTTACACAAAAGTATCCCAATTTAAAAATCGACCTGCAGACTCTTCCCAATGACACTTATTGGACAAAGCTGCAGACTATGATTGCAGGCGGTACACCTCCGGATATTGCATTCATGCAGGAGATGCTGACACCTACATATCAGGCGAAAGGTATCATGGCGGATCTTACCGATTATATGGGCAAAGACACTTCGTTTAAAAAGGATTGTATGCCGGAGGGCATGTATGGACCGTTTACCGTTGACGGAAAATTGTATGCCATGCCTACAATGACCTTTGTAAATGTGCTTTTCTACAACAAGGACATCTTCGATAAAGCCGGTATTTCGTATCCGGATGAAAATTATACATGGGATACCTTGAGGGAAACTGCGAAGCAGCTGACCAAGGATACAAACGGAGACGGAAAAATTGATCAATACGGCTTTTCCTTCGGCGCATGGCCCAACTTTATTTTCCCGTACATCTGGGCAAATGGAGGAGAGTTTATAAAGGATGACAGAAAAACCTCCGTTTTAAATTCTGCTGAAAATGTACAAACCTTCCAGTACCTGCATGATCTTATATGGAAGGACAAGGTTACACCTTCTGCAGCGGCTAACAAGAGCAATGCCTTTGATTTTGCAAATGGAAATATTGCTATGTTTGATTTGGGCAGCTGGAATGTTGCAGTTTATGATGATAAAAAGATCAACTATGGTATAACGCTGACTCCCAAGGCGCCTAACGGCGGCCGCGTGGTTAATACCTTTCCCAATGGTTGGTTTATTGTAAACCAGTCGGAGAATAAAGAGGATGCCTGGAAATACCTGGCGTTTAATGTAAGCGAGGAAGGGCAGAAGGTAGCTGCCGAAGGAAAAGTTGGTATGCCTGCAAATACTCAGATTGCCAAGTCGGATGCTTATTTGAAGTCCTCCACGACTCCGGGCGTGGATCTGGGTGTTACTCTGAAATCCGCAGAGATATCAAGAGGAGCTTATACAACTTCAAATTGGAGCGAAATAGAATCAAAGATCTGGCCGGAATTTGACCTGATATGGACAAAGGAAAATGCCGATGTAAAGGCAGTGCTTGACAGCGTGCAGACAAAGCTTCAGGCAAAGGTCAACGAAGCAAAATAATTTAAGTCAGCCATTATAACTCAAAAAACAATTGCTGCAGCAGCTGATGTCTGCAGCAATTGTTTTGGAAGAGCTTGATAATATAAAAAAAAGTGAGGTAATGCAACTTGAAAAAAACAAATAATTCCCGTGAAAGAAGGAATTTGCTCACGGGACTTGCATTTATCGCGCCAAACTTCATCGGCTTCCTCATATTTTCCTTAATACCTGTAGGAGCTTCATTGGTTCTGAGTTTTTCCAACTGGGATCTTATAAGTCCTCCTGAATTTATCGGCATAGGCAATTACAAAGAATTGTTTACTGCAGATCCTTTATTCTGGAAGGTTTTATGGAATACCGTCAGGTATTGTCTCATAGCCATACCCGGAATGATGATTTTGGCGTTGCTCCTTGCACTTCTGGTAAACCAGCGGCTGAGAGGAAGAATGATTTACAGGTTTATATATTTTCTGCCGGTAGTGACCTCCTCGATTGCGGTTTCAATTGTCTGGACATGGATGTTCAATACCGATTTTGGACTTATAAACCAGTTCCTGTCAATATTCAATGTTCCGTCCATAAACTGGCTGGCCGACGAAAGGACTGCAATGGTTGCCATTGCTACTGTAGGAATATGGAGCAGTGCGGGATACAATATGGTTCTGTTCCTTGCGGGGCTGCAGGCAATACCCAGACAGCTGTATGAAGCCTGTGAGATAGACGGAGGCGGCACCATACGCAAATTTACTTCAGTGACTATACCCATGCTCACACCCACAACTTTTTTTGTTTTGGTTATGTCCATTATCAATTCCTTCCAGGTCTTCGACTATGTGTACATGATGACCGGAGGAGCGCCCAACAACACGACGAAATCCATTGTCAGTTACATATATGATAACGGGTTCCAGTTCTTTAAGATGGGAAATGCTTCGGCCCTTTCCTGGATCCTGTTTTTGATCGTTTTTTCACTCACATATGTCCAGTTTAAAATGCAGGACAAATGGGTCGAGTATTAACTGAGTGCATAGGAGGGGTACAGACGTGTTGGATAACAATATAGCACTTCGAATGACCAGAAAAGCATTGATATACATTTTTATGACCATATTTGCCATATTCCTGGGCTTCCCATTTCTTTGGATGGTCATAACTTCTTTAAAAACCTCGGGGCAGATATTCATTTACCCGCCGGTGTTCATACCGGACCCCGTGCAGCTTTCCAATTACACCGATGCCTGGGTTAAGGCGAGTTTCAGCAAATACTTCTTTAACAGCGTATTTGTAACTGTGCTTACGGTTGCGGGCCAGATTACCACCAGCTCACTGGCTGCTTATTCATTTTCAAGACTTCATTATAAGGGCAGGGACAAAATCTTTCTCACTTACCTGGCAACCATGATGATACCTTTTCCGGTAGTTATGGTACCTAATTTCGTTATCATGAGGGTATTCCACTGGCTGAACTCTTACCAGGCTCTCATAGTGCCTTCTATTTTCACGGCATATGGGACTTTCATGCTGAGGCAGTTTTTTATGAGCATTCCGTCTGAACTGGATGAAGCTGCCACTATTGACGGCAGCAGCAAATTCGGGATATTCTGCAGGATAATTATGCCATTATCAAAGCCTGGAATCATAACACTTTGTGTCTTTTCATTCATTGGTTCCTGGAACAGCTTCCTGTGGCCTTTGCTAGTCACAAATAAACAGGATATGTTTACCTTGCCCCTTGGCCTGGCCATATTCAGAGGCTTCGAATACAACATCCAATATAATTTGTTGTTGGCAGGCACTGTAATTTGTATATTGCCCATTCTTGTCATATACCTGCTGGCACAGAAATTTTTCGTTGAAGGTATTGCGCTTTCGGGAATAAAAGGATAATAACAAATATGAAAAAATTTTTGGCTGCTGGTAACCGGCAATTAAGGGCTGAAATTATTTCATATTTCTGCGGTTGTAAAAACTCAAAGAATGGAATTGGAAGCTAAAACAGAGCAGTACTTAATGATCAGACTAATAATTTGGGAGATGAAAGCTTTGAATAATATGACTAACCAACCTAGAAGCGAATATCCGAGACCGGATTTTGAGAGGGCGGAATGGCTGAACCTCAATGGAGTTTGGAATTTTGAATTTGATGATGAAAATGCCGGTGAAGAACAAAGATGGTATAGAGGGAAGGAGTTTTCCAAAGAAATAGTGGTGCCCTTCTGTTACCAGAGTGAGCTAAGCGGTATTGCCGGCAGGGAAATGCATGAATACCTGTGGTATGAAAGAGAGTTCGAAATTCCTGAAAGCTTTGCCGGAAAAAAGGTTTTACTTTATTTCGGAGCTGTGGATTACGCCGCAAAGGTCTGGATAAATGGAGAATATGCAGGAAAACATCAAGGCGGATATGTGCCTTTCAAGTTTGATATTACCGGCAGTATAAGGCCTGGGAAAAACCGGCTGACTGTAAAGGCCGAGGACAGATATGAATGCACGCAGCCCAGGGGAAAGCAATACTGGAAGGAAAACCCCGACCGGTGCTGGTATACTGCGACTTCAGGCATTTGGCAGACTGTTTGGCTGGAAGCAGTAGGCGGATTGTATGTTGATAAACTGAGAATAACACCCGACATTGACAGGAAAACCGTATTGACTGAAATTTTTCTGAACAGGGAGCCGGAGAATGCCGAGCTTACTGTCGTTGTGGATTATAAGGGGCAGGAAAAGAAAAAAATAACAGCCGGCATTGATAGAAGGATATTCAAATTGACCATTGATATGGCTGAGGAGGATTACATAGATGAAATACACTACTGGAAGCCTGAAACGCCCAATTTGTATGATGTCAGGTTTACTGTCAAAGAGGACGGGATTCGGTCGGACGAATTTAAAAGCTATTTTGGCATGAGAAAGATATCGGTAAAGGGTGACTTTATACTTCTGAATAACAGTCCCTATTACCAGAAGCTGATACTGGATCAGGGCTACTGGCCTGAGAGCCTGCTGACCCCGCCAAGTGACCGGGCTATTATCCATGACATAGAAATGACCAAAAAAATGGGTTTTAACGGAGCCAGAAAACATCAGAAAATAGAGGACCCGCGATATTATTACTGGGCTGACAAATTAGGCTTGCTGGTTTGGGGTGAAATGCCGGCTGCATATGATTTTAGCATAGAGGAAACTCAGAATATTACAACTGAGATGATTGAATTTGTAAACCGTGACTATAATCACCCCTGTATTGTAGCGTGGGTGCCGCTGAATGAATCCTGGGGCGTTAGGAATATTTATACTGATAGAACACAGCAGGATTTTGCGAAATCTCTATATTACATCCTCCGCTCAATGGACAAAACGCGTTTGATCAGCACCAATGACGGATGGGAGCAGGTGGAATCCGATATTTGCGGAATCCACGATTATGAAGCCTGGAGCGGGGAATTTAATGAAAAGTACCACGATAAGGAGCAAATGCTGACAGGTTCGGTAAACAATTGGAGGCTTCTGTACGCCGAAGGGACGGAGTACGGGGGACAGCCCATACTGGTGTCTGAATATGGAGGAATAGCTTTTGAAAGCGAGGATTCCGGCAATTGGGGATATAATGGGACGGTTGTTGATGAGAATAGTTTTTTTGAAAGATTTGGAGATATTACGGGGGCCATCAAAAACACTCCGTATATCAGGGGCTATTGCTATACCCAGCTGACTGATGTTATGCAGGAGATAAACGGCCTTTTGACGGCCGACAGAAAACCGAAGGTGGATATTGAAGCCATAAGAAAGGTTAATGAGGTTAAATGAAAAATACATTTAAAAATCCTATTTTTGAAAATGGTGCTGATCCATGGCTGTATAAGCATTGTAACGGCTTTTATTATTTTATGGTGACAAGAGGGGATAGGATTGAAATGTGGGCTTCCCGGTCCATTACCGGTATAGGGCAGGCTGCGAAGAAAACAATCTGGACTCCTGGGTCAACGGGACCCTGTTCAAAGAATCTTTGGGCGCCGGAGCTTCATTTTATAAATGACAAATGGTATGTATATTTCACTGCCAACGATGGCGGCGGAGATGAAACGAGAAGGATATTTGTTCTGGAAAATGAATCCGAAGATCCCATGCTGGGAACGTGGACCGAAAAAGGGCAGGTTAATACACAATACCCCGGATTGGACGGTACGGTACTGCAGCATAATCGTGAGCTGTATTTCCTGTATGCGGGCTATGGGAATTTTCCCGAGTATGGCTCTGCGATTTACATCGCAAAAATGAGTGACCCATGGACACTTTCCGGTGAGGATGTCTTATTGACAAAACCGGAATTTGATTGGGAAATGCGGGGCGGAATGGCTATAAACGAGGGGCCTGCCATTCTGAAAAGAAATGGCAGGATATTTGTTATCTACTCCGCCAGCACGACCTGGACTGAGGATTATTGCCTGGGAATGGTGTCTGCTCCCGATGAAAGTGATTTGCTTGATATAGATTCCTGGACAAAATCAGCTTTTCCGGTATTTGCTAAATCGGTAGAAAACCGGGTGGTTGCCGTAGGTCATAACAGCTTTGTAAAATCTCCCGATGATAAGGAGGATTGGATAATCTTCCATGGGATCTCAGAGCAAAGAGGCCACAAGCTGAATACGGCATTCAGAAGTACCTGGGCGCAGCCGTTTTATTGGAACAGTGAGGGGCTGCCGGAATTCGGAGAACCCATGTCCCGGTGGTCGGAGCTGGGAAAGCCGTCGGGAGAGTTCTGAAATGATTGAACCCGGAACCCTGTGACGTATCAAATGATATATCACAAATGCACTTGACATGTCATTTGATATATTGCAAATACATATGACATATCAAATGATATATCGCAAACACATTTGGCATATCATTTGATGTATAACAGAATATTTGAAATAAAACTCAGGAATTTCTGGCTTGAGTTTTATTTTTATGTTCGGATAAGCATACAACGGCGATATCTCATTTCTTCCTGACGGGGCCGGAGGACTTGCGAACAACAAGTTCCGGATCCAAAATGATTTTGTGGTATGCCTGGAGGTTCTCGCTCTTTTCGGGTTTCAGCAAATCGGCCATGATTTCTCCTGCCCTGTAACCCATTGAGCTCTCGGATTGTTTTATATGGGTGAAAAAGCTTGAGTTAAAGGGGGTGTATAGGGGATCGTCAAAGCATATCAGAGATATGTCCTCCGGAATGCGGATTCCCAGGTGTTCGCAAATTCTTGAAATATAAACCGCTGTTTTTCCGTCGGTTACTATGAAGGCGGTAGCTTTTCCGTTTTTAAGCGCATCTATAAGGCGCAGGTTGTTTACAGATGTTACTATATTGTTTTTAAGTGCGCTGTCGGAGCTGCTTTCGAATTTGGATACATCGATGTCCTTTATGATCAGCTCGGAATTTTCCTTTATACCTCTTTCAGCTAATTCGCTTAGGTAACCGTTAATGCGGTCTCCGGTGGAAGATGTGGGAAGCATTGTGCTTGTGCAGATTGCAATATTTCTGTGACCAAGTTCATACAGGTGGGATACGGCCAGTTTCCCGCCCAGCACATTGTTTGAAACTACATAACTGGTATCTATTCCGGGCAGATAGCGGTCCACCAGTACAAAGGGGAAGTGATTCACCTTCAAGGCAAGGATTTCCTCGTTGTAGGTTTCCTGATCCACGGGAAAGATGATCATGCCGTCGACGCCGAATTTAATAAAATTCCTTATTGCCTGCTCTTCCTTGGCCCTGTTGAAGGTTATCTGTATGAGCAGGGAATACCCCCTTTCGTCCAGGGATTTTTTAATGCCGTTAAGTATATTTGTGGAGAAATAGTCCTCAAGGGTGGGAATGGTAAAACCTATCAAACCTGATCCTTCCCGGCGGTTTTCGGCTGTGTCTGTTTTAACATCAACCGGTTCCTTTGCCCTTGATTCATTTGCTTCGGAAGCCTCTATGGGGTTGCCAGGGTTCCTGCTGACGTAAGTGCCCCTGCCTGGTATTCTGTAAACTATTCCTTCATCGGCCATTTCGGTAAGGGCTTTGGTTACGGTAATCCTGCTTACATTGAAGGTTTTCATAAGTTCAACCTCGGGAGGGAGCCTGTCGTTCTCGTTAAAAGTTCCTTCTGAGATCTGCTTTTTTATATAATCTTTGATCATTGCATACAACGGTGTTCTTGATTCAATCTTCATATTTAAGGATCCTTCCAGTTTAATAATTAATGTATATATTACATGATATAACAAATATAACAAACATGTCAATGCCTTGATTTATGTTAAGGAATCAAGATACTTTTAAGTTCCATGTGGTTAAAAAAGAAATGTACTTGTGTAGAACCTGACAAATTAATGCATTATTGAAAATATAAGAAATAAATTGATTATAATAAATATATAATATATAATAAACATGACAAATATTGATATATAATATGTAATAAGATCAGGTATAAAGGGGGTTGATATTTTCGGTGAATTCCAAAGGAAATATATTCAACATTCAACATTTTTCTATTTATGACGGCCCGGGAGTCAGAACTACGGTATTTTTTAAGGGCTGCAACCTCAGATGCAAATGGTGCCACAATCCGGAATCAATCTCACCCAAAAATCAGATCGAGTTTTATTCCGACCGGTGCATCGGGTGCGGGGCCTGTTTCAAGGCGTGTCCAAATGGTGTGCACGTACTTGACGATAAGCAGATGCATATGATAAACAGGGCCAAATGCATTGGATGCCTGGCTTGTGCCGATGTATGCTTTGCCAATGCCATAACTGCCGTAGGCAAATACGTGGATGCTGATTATGTGTTTGCTTCCATCATGGAGGATTATTTGTATTACAGTAATTCGAAAGGCGGAGTCACCTTTTCAGGCGGGGAGTGCATGCTCCAGATTGAATTTTTGTATGAAATACTGAAACGCTGCAGGGAAAAAGGTATACATACGGCGGTAGATACGGCCGGAAACGTCCCCTGGAGCAGCTTTGAGAGAATTCTGCCTTTGACCGACCTGTTCCTGTATGACATAAAAGCGGCTGATCCGGCGTTACACAAGCTGCTGACAGGCGCCGAGAACGTCCGTATCCTGAATAATCTGGAAAGGCTTTCGGCTTCAGGAAAGCAGATACTCGTAAGGATTCCCTTTGTTCCGGAGTGCAATGACGGACAAATTCCCGGGATTGCCGGGATACTTAAGTCTTTAAACATAAGCAGAGTTGAAGTCATGCCCTATCATAAGCTGGGCGACAACAAATATACTGCACTTGGTATGGATAATGAACTGAAAGCTGTTGAAGTCCCAACTGAAGCTATGATGGACAGAGCAGTTGAAATACTGGTAAGTGAAGGTTTGAATGCGGTTAAAACATAAAATGGAGATGGGGGGAGCAGCAATGTTGCAGACTGACAGAGTTATATTGTCACAATTATATTCACAAAGGGTTAATGGACTCCGTGAAGACAAACTGAAAATCAATGAATTCAAGAGAAAGGAAATCGGACACCAGGATTTTGACGACTGGGGTTTTGTCCACTATCCCGATTTCAAATTCGAAGCAAGGCCCAATCATCCCTCGGGACTTGTATATGGCTATGTGGCCATTGGAGAGCACTTAAGAAGATTTTTCAATGAAATACCTAAATACATAAATAAAAACAGCGCACTTGCAGGGGCCTGGATAGGGCCTTTGCAGAATTTCGTGAGGATGGGCATAATACCTGAGGACCAGCCCTCCGACCTGAAGGAGGTATGGGCAAAATACAATACCTTTCCGGGTTTTGGAGGCATGAACCACTGTGCCGGGGATATAGAAATAGGCCTAAAGCTGGGCTGGGGCGGGCTGCTGGATAAAATAAGGCATTTCAGGGAGTTCAACTCACCGGCAGATACCTCCTTCTATGACGGAGAGGAACTGGTGGTGCTGGGTATGCAGGAATGGACCGGCGCATTGGCCCTGGAGGCCGAAAGGATGGCACAGGAGGAAAGCGACCCGGATACAAGGAAAAATCTTCTGGAAATAGCTGAAATCAACCAATGGCTGGTAAACAACCCTCCGAGGACACTGCGGGAAGCCTGCCAGTTCATTGCACACTTCCAGACCCTTGACCGCACTTATTTTGCAGGAGGGGCAATGGATCAGCTGGATGAGGTTTTGAGGCCCTACTATGAAAAGGATATGGAAGCGGGGATACTCACCGATGAACAGGCAGTATGGTATGTGGCCAGCCTGTTCTTCAACGATACCCACTATTCACAGATTGCCGGACTGACACCCGACGGCAGCAGAGATATGACCAGCCGCATGTCGTTCATCATACTGGACGCCATGCATTATCTGCGCATTCCGGCAAATATAGCCCTCAGGGTCCATGACGACGTCAATCCCCAGTTGCTGAGGCGTTCTCTGGAATATATGCTGGAGGATGGCACAGGCGTCAGCTATTCCTGTAATATCGGCTGCGAGCAGGGTTATGCAAAGAACGGATACCCGCTTCAACTGGCCCGTATGAGGGCAAAGGTCGGCTGCAACTGGACCGCCATACCCGGAAGAGAATATCCCCTTCAGGATGTCACCCGCTGCAATCTGGGATTTGCCTTCCACTATGCCATGGAGGATATAAGGTGCGGGGAGCCCTCGCTGGAAGCATTGTTCGAGAGGTTCTGCCATCACACAAAAATTATAGTGGACAGCATCAAGTCGGGCTATGACAGGCACTACGAGGTGATTGGAAGAAATACGCCCGAGCTTGTATACAATCTGTTCATGCACGGCCCTGTTGAGAGGGGGCTTAACTGTTCCGAAGGTGGTGTGGACATTCTTAACTTCAATATCGACGGCGTGGGAATGGCTACCGTCGCCGATTCCTTTGCAGCTATTGAGCAGCGTGTTGTGAAGGAAGGCAGGATTACATGGCAGGAATTGTTTGATGTTCTTGACAAAAACTATGAAGGGGCTGAAAATATCCGCCTTATGCTGAAGAATATCAGCCGGCTGGGCTGCCCGGGCTCGGAGGCGCAGAAATGGGCCGACAGAATCAGGAACCACTATGTCTGGTGCTGTAAGCATGAGGGCACGCCGAAATACAATCTCCCAATAATTCCAGGCATGTTTTCACACGGGAATATAGGAGAACTTGGGGCAAAGCTTCCTGCGACACCAAACGGCAGAAAGGCCGGAGAAGCCATATCCCATTCCAACGAACCCGATCCGGGTTTTGCGGCAGGAATCGACTCCTTTTCGCCTTCATTAAAGGCCAATGCTGTAGCGGCACTGCAGCCGGGCTACGGCAATTCTTCACCCCTGCACCTGGACATTGATACCGATATGCTGGGAAAAGCCGGAGGAATAGATGCACTGATTTCACTGATCCATACCCATAATCAGATGGGAGGAACCCTTATCAACCTGAATTGTCTTACCGGAAAGAAGCTGCTGGAGGCCCATGAGGATCCCTCCAGGCATCCTGACCTGGTAGTGCGTGTAACGGGTTATTCGGCATTTTTTGCATCTTTGTCAAAGGAATACAGGCAGCAGGTAGTGGACAGATTTCTTTCCAGCAGGAAATGATAAATAAAAGTGATCATAACAAATATGGAGGTAATTATAGCAATGAAACTGCGAGCACCGGCAACACCACTTATTACTATCGACCCCTACTTCAGTGTCTGGTCTTTCAAGGATGAGCTGAATGGGGGAGAAACCGTGCACTGGACGGGAAAATCCAACGCCGTCACCGGTGTTTTACAGCTTGACGGCCGTGAATATCTGTTTATGGGAGACCGTAAAAATATGGGGAAGATGGCCCAGACAGGCTGCAAAATCAACGCCATGTCGACAATTTACACCTTTGAAGTTGAGTCGGTTGAACTGAAGCTGGTGTTTACATCACCTCTGCTGCTGGATGACCTGAAAGTACTGTCCAGGCCCGTTTCCTACCTGAAAGCCCAGGTCCGCAGCCTGGACGGCCGGCCCCGCAATATAAAGATAAACCTGTATGTCTCCGACGATCTGTGCGTCAACAACCGAGATGAGCAGGAGACCGGCGGAGAGCTGCTTGCAATGGAGAATGAGGTGGTTTGCGCCAGGATGGGCAGCACCAGCCAGCAGGTACTTAACCGGGCTGGGGATGATGTCCGCATTGACTGGGGTTATTTTTATCTGGCGGCAAAGTATGGCTGTCCTGAGATAAGCATCCGGAAGCAGGGAGAAGCTACAGAACTTGAAGCAAGCGCAGTGCTGGATACGGCGGGACAGAACCATGCTCTTTTTGCCTTTGCTTATGATGACATATACAGTATCCAATATTTCGGCCAAAACCTTAAGGGCTTCTGGACAAGAGAATCGGAGGATATTAAGGAAATCATCGGCCGGGCGTTTGACCAATACGATGATATTATGAGCCGGTGCAGCCTGTTTTCGGAGGAATTGTATAAAAGAGCTGCTGCAAGCGGCGGCTCAAAATATGCAGAGCTTCTGCTGCTGGCCTACAGGCAGGTAATTGCCGCCCACAAGCTCTGTGCTGACAAAGACGGAGAACTGCTGTTTATTTCCAAGGAATGCTTCAGCAATGGTTGTGCCGCCACAGTTGATGTGACATATCCCTCCATACCCATGTTCCTGCTGTACAATCCCGAACTGGTGAAGGGCATGCTGAGACCTGTTTTCAAATATGCCGCTTCAGATGTATGGTGCCATGACTTTGCACCCCATGATGCGGGTACATATCCTCTGCTTAACGGGCAGGTGTATGGCGGCGGAACAAACCTTGAGGATCAGATGCCCATTGAGGAATGCGGCAATATGCTGATTACGGCAGCTGCACTTTCACTGGCCGGGGGCAGTTTTGACTTTGCTGCAAAATATCTTCCGCTGCTGAAGCAGTGGGCCGAATATCTTATCAGCAACGGTGCAGATCCCGAAAACCAGCTGTGCACCGATGATTTTGCCGGCCACCTGGCCCACAACTGCAATCTGGCGGCAAAGGCTGTGATGGGCATTGCAAGCTTCGGTATTATAATGGAAAACCTGTCGGGCAGCGAGGAAAGCTGGGTATATTACAATGCCGCCAGGGATATGGCAAAAAGCTGGACGGAAAGAGCATTAAATGAGGACGGCACTTTCAGGCTTACATTTGATAAACCCGGCACTTTCAGCATGAAATATAATCTGATCTGGGACCGTATTTTCAAGACAGGTCTTTTTCCGGAGGAGGTGCTGGATGCCGAGCTGAAAAGCTATTTCATACATATAAATACCTACGGTATGCCTCTTGACAACCGAGCAGCGTATACAAAATCCGACTGGCTTGTCTGGAGTGCGGCACTTATGCCCGGCAAAGCCGATTTTGAAAAAATGATAGAACCGCTGTGGAAGGCTTACAATGAATCAGAATCAAGAGTGCCCATGAGCGACTGGTATGATACTCTTACAGCAAAGCAAGTTGGTTTTCAGCACCGCAGCGTACAGGGCGGGCTGTTCATAAAACTTCTTGTCGACGGTGGTTTCCGGGTGAAGCTGTAGAGTCAATCCGGAGTCAAAGATGTGAAACTGAAGGGGGGCAGTAGTATTGCTGAAGCTCTATACTCAGAAACCTGCCAAAATGCAGGCGGTTGTAATTATATATAAAACATGCTAAATTATAATATGTACTTATTTAACGGAATAATCCTTTTATAGTCAGCATATGTCGCTTGCAAAATTATTATATGCACTGCACTATAATCCTTTATCTTTTACTATCATATGTTTGATAGAGCTTTGAGATAGCGCGGACGACGGGAGGAGTTAATTATGTATATAAATAATTTAAGAGCACTCCGGATATGGGGTTTTGGGAATTATTTCCCGGTGTCAGGCTGCCGGGAAATAATTCCTTTAGATGTAACACCCCTGGCTATCACTTATGTTTTCCATGTTTCATTTTCAGCAACTAAAGAATTGATCAAGATTAATTATCTGCAAATAAAAAAAGGCTTAGGTTGGCTAAAGCCTTTTTTGGTGTTAAGCAAATTATGATGTTAATCAATGAATACAAACTAGTGATATAAGGCATTGTGAGTTCAAATACGAATATGTTCTTAACATAGGGGTTTGAAAAGGGGATCCCCCTTTTCCGGTTTAAGGAGGGTGCTCAGAAACACGAAGTGTTTCGTCGAAGGGAACCATAGGGTTCCCTAGCGAAGAACAAGTTGAATATAGACAGAAAGCTTGCGCAGGATGACAGGCAAGCTATGATAAGTCTGTGAAATTCAGACTCGGGAGGTTAACTTGAAAGACTTCACTTGCGTTTGTATTCCAAGCAAACCTGTGAATTTATGGCCGTGCGAAATATTCAAAGTATTTCGCAATACTTTGAAAGCGCACATGGCCAATTAACCTCCTTTATTCGCCACATTGCGATAAGGGATAATCACTTACATAACATTTTGTGGCCACGAATGTGGCTCATGGAGGTTAATATGCTTGGCTTTAGCAGGAATAACAGACTGGTTGTCAGTAAAACATTGACTAAAATGCTCATATCATTCTTTATTATAGTGATTTTGTCCACTTCGCTGATTGCAGGTGTACTGTACCAGCGGTTTTCAAAGGCTACCGTCGAGGGTATAAGGAAAAATATAGAAGAAAATCTGGCACAGAACATGAATCAGCTTGAACTTATAAGGGACCAGGTGTATTCAATAGGCTTGCAGCTTATAAGTGACAGCGATATAGTTGATTCAATGTACCGTAACGGTGCTACAGATGAATTAATAAAGTATAAGGCCACAAGAAAGCTCTATCAGGTGAAAAGCAGCAATCCAATGATACATTCCATATATGTCTACAACAGCGAAACAAAGCAGTTTACCAGCAGCCTGGGTTCCTCCGGTCTGAACTCGCTGGATGCCGAAATGAAGAAAATGACTGTGGACTACAAGGAAGGCAACAAGTTGAAATTCATTCCGCTGAGCTACACCAACAAGTCTCCCAATGGCAGCAAAACAAATGAAAAGATCATTACCTTTATTTTTGTAGACTCATCCCAGGACTATATAAAAAGTGACATAAAGGGCAACGGACTGCTGGACAGCGTAGTCATTATAAATTTAAACGCCGATTATATACAGAAAGCTTTTACCCGGCAGTACACTTCCCCCAGCAGCAGTATTTTCCTCCTGGACAAGGGAGGAGAAGTCATATGCGACTCTGATTACGGGTATTTCAGCAAAAACATATCGGACAGGCAATATATAAAAAAAGTACTTGAATCGGATAAAAAAAGCGGATATATGATCAGTGACGATGAGGGTAAGAAATACCTGATAACTTACAATATGTCTTCAAAAATACCCTTTTTGTTTGTCAACAGGTATGATTATCAAATACTGCTTCAGGAAGTCCAAAACCTTAAAAATTCAATTATTCTGATCTGTGTATTCATAGGAATCATATGTATCATAGTTGCAGGCCTGGCCGCATATAATGTTTACCTCCCCTTCGGAAGACTTGTAAGAACCGTTGAATGGCATCTGAAAAGTGAATATAAGGAAAACAGGAGACGGAGAACCTATAATGAGGTTGAGTACCTGTCAAATGCTTTTACCAATATAATTAAAAAATCGAATGAACTTGAAAATTCCATACAGCAGAATATTCCAATGCTCAGAAAAATGTTTCTGACCGAAATGCTGTCAGGCCATTTCTCTTCCAGTGATGTGTCAACCAAGGTAAAAGAACTGGGGATTAATATCGTGCAGGAAAAGACCTGTGTTGTATTATTCAGCATAGATGGATATCTGGCGCTCAAAGGTATAGAAAACAAAATTGAAATTGCTGAAAAGAAGGATGTTGCGGATAAAATCATCAGGGCCTCTTTTAATAAGTTTTCCGGAATGGAGTTGGTGGATCTGGAGGAGGATATGTTTGCCTTAATGCTCAATATCAGGCGCACAGAAGAGTATGATGAACAGCTGAATACATGTATCAAGGCCTGTCAGAAACAAATCGGGGATGAGCTGGATATTACCCTCAGTGCTGCAAAGGGTATGCTTGTAAGCATCCTGGAGGATGTCGGACTTTCATACGCCAATGCACTCAATCTGCTGAAATACAGATTTATTTACGGGTATAACTGTGTCCTGGACAATACTCTTGTAAAACCAGGCATAAAGGATAATTCTGTGGCGCTGGACAAAAACCGTAAAAAAATTATCCAGTCCATCAAGGTATGTGACGAAAAACAGGTGAAACTGGGCCTGGAGGAGCTTGTAAAACTCATAGGCGCCTGCCAGTATGATTTTATCAGACTGACCATCAATCAGCTGGTTCTGGATATTATGACGGCTGTAGGCTGTATTTTGAACCCTGCAGAGGAAGAACTGGATTTCAATAATATTTACTCCAATTTAAACAAAAGTGATACTCTGGAGGCTGCAAAGGAGTGGCTGGAATCTTATTGCTGCGGAATAATTCACAGGCTCGAACAAAAGAAGGATAACAGGCAGAAGGATATGATAGAAAGAGTGCTGGAATATATACGTACCAATTATCTGAGAACGGATATTTCCTCTGAAATGCTGTCGGACATGGTCAGTCTTACTCCCGGATATTTCGGTAAGATTTTCAGCGACTTTGTAGGCAAATCTGTAAATGAATATATAATAGAGCTTCGTATGAACAGGGCAAAGGAACTTCTGGAGAAAAATAACCTCTCGGTAAATGATATCGCAGCTCAGGTAGGCTTTTCAAATCAATCATATTTTACCGCAACCTTCAGAAAGTGGAACGGAATAACTCCAAACCAGTACAGAGGTCAATTTAAAAATCCCCTGTAACGTTTGCTTCGATGTTCAAGAAGATATTTTCAGACGACAGATTTTCTAATGATATGGTATAAAACAGGGAGTGGGAGAAGGCTATGAAATTAAAAATTATTGCCTGTAAGTTTCTTATAATTATTTTGATTATTGTTTCTTTCAGTTCTTTAATGTCATGCGGAGAATCGGATAAGGTGCAGAGTCAGGGAGTAAAACAGCAAGAGCTTGAGAGATATCCCCTTTCAGTTTATGTTGCGGGAGAAAAGCCCGCACAGCAGGATGAAGTCTGTAAAGTAATAAGTGAGAAGACCAGGGATACCTTGAATATTGACTTAACCATAAACTATATACCCTGGGGGGATTATATAGACCAGATGCGGTTAAAGTCCATATCGGGAGAAGAGTATGATATCTGCCTTAATTTTGCGTCCCAGCTGGCCTCAAGTATAGCAAGGAAACAATGTATTCCGCTGAACGGATTGATTGACCAATACGGAGAGGATTTGAAAAAACAGATTCCCCCTGATTTGTGGGACAGTGTTACTGTAAACGGTCAAATATACGGTGTTCCGTCGGTTTATGCAAGGGCCGGTATGGGAAGGAGCATACTGATAAGAAAAGACCTGAGGGAGAAATATAATCTGCCCAAAGTTGAAAACCAGAGTACTCTGGAAAATTACCTTGAAACCATTTCAAAAAATGAGAAGGATATGATACCCATCCTTGCCGACAGTCTTGGAATCATAGCAAACGATAAGGATTTTTTAGGGCATGAGGTATATATTTTTGGCAATGATGCCCTGGGATATATGTACATTGATATTGACAGCGGAAAATACAAGGTGGAGAACTACTTTAAGACCTCTGTTTTCAAAAGGATCTGGAAAGAGAATATTAAAGCCTATGAAAAAGGCTGGTTTGAAAAGGATATTTTATCCGATACCAGCAGGGATTATAAGTTTGTAACCGGACAGGCCGCGGCAATGGCGGGAGACCTGTACAATATTGTAGAAAGGCAGAATCAGCTTTCCAAAAATGTTCCCGAAGGCAGGATAGAGCTGGCGATTTTTAATAAAGAGGGCAAATGGATAAACCTGACGCCGGTAAATAATTACGCAATGCTTTCCTCCAACGGAAAACATCCCGAAAGGGCAATTATGTTTCTTAACTGGCTGAGGCAGAGCCAGGAGAATTATGATATGCTGATGCTGGGCATAGAAGGAAAAACCTATAACCTGGTGGGTGAAGAGGTTCAGGTACCCGACGGGATCAATCCTGTTGACCGGTATAATCCCACACCCTGGTTTACAATGCATTTCCCGTATCTCCGCACCTGGACTTCCGACCCGGAAGAATATAAAAATGCCCTTGATTTTTGGAAAGAGCTCAAGCCTGAGACTTCGCCGCTGGCATCCTTTGCCTTTTCATGTGACAATGTAAAAGCGGAATCTCTTGCAGTCCAAAGACTGGTAGAGGAAACGGGGCGTCCGCTCAATACGGGAATAATCAGCAGTGAGGCGGAGTATCAGAAATTTCTGGAGGAGCTTGACAAAGCGGGAATTGAAAAGATCATAGAGGATACTCAAAAACAGATAGATAAACATTTGAGGAATAAATAAGCTGTAAATTAAAGAAAGCATAGTAAACAATCCAGGAAAATATCAGGTAAATCAAGTTAAATATTGCAAAGTCTCACCGAAGAATACCCGAAAGGGTATCTTTTTTTTGTCTCCCAAATTACAGCTATGCCATGAAAGTCTTGTATAAGGCTTGCTTCACGTTTTTATAAAAAATTATAATTTTATAAAAAAAATCAAATCCAAGAGATTTATAAATTTATAAAAAGTCAATATGCACAAATTTTAAATAATTTGCAAAACTCAAAATAGTTATTATATACAAAAAGCTGCCGGGATTTTATGATGAATTTGCCAGCCACAGTAACAAAATTTTTTAAAAAGACAATTACATTTAATTTAGGGGGAATGATAATTTGTATCATGAAAAGGTGCTGATAAATAAAAAACTGAAACATGGTATACTATTTGAGCTTTTTCAAAACAGGGCATTATATCTCATGGCACTGCCGGGAATAGCCTTTCTGCTGATTTTCAGCTATTATCCCATGCTGGGAATTCAAATAGCATTCAGAGATTACAACTTTCAGGATGGAATCTGGCACAGTCCATTCGTCGGCTTTAAATATTTTGAGATTTTTTTCAAATCTCCCTATGCGGGGAATTTGTTATTTACTACATTATATCTCAATATTTTATTCATAGTAACAGGTCTTATTGTTTCGGTTACAATAGCAATCCTGCTTAATGAAATAACAAACAGCCTTGTAAGGAGAGTATTACAGTCGTCAATGTTTTTTCCGTATTTTCTCTCGTGGGTAATCATATCCGCATTGGTATACAGCTTTCTTAATGATAAATTCGGTGCGCTTAACATGCTGCTCAAGAGTATGGGTTTTTCGACGGTCACCTGGTACAACGAACCCCGTCTGTGGAGAGGGATACTGACTGTCATAAATACCTGGCAATCCTTCGGTTATAACGTTGTTATATATCTTGCGGCCATTGTTTCAATAAATAATGAGTTATATGAATCAGCCAGGATCGATGGGGCTTCAAAATTTGATGAAATATTCAGAATTACACTTCCGCAGTTGATCCCCACCATCGTATTAATGCTTCTATTGGCATTGGGAAAAGTATTTTACGGCAATTTCGGCATGATTTATTCAATTATAGGTGATAACGGCATTTTAAATCAAACCACAGACATCATAGATACCTATATATTCAGAGCTATGAGAAATAACGGTGATTTCAGCACCGGAACGGCTGTGGGGCTTTTCCAGTCGGTCTGCGGTTTTATTACGGTAGTGGTATTCAACAAGCTAGTAAAAAAATATGACGACACCATGGGATTGTTTTAGAAAGGAAAATACAGGATGGATAAACGATTTAGTCTTTTCAGAATAACCAATACAATATTTCTGGCAGTAGTATCAATATTAACGCTGTTTCCTTTTCTGGTCGTACTGGCTGTCTCTTTCTCGGATGAGAGCAGCATTGCAAAAAACGGCTTCAGACTTATTCCAGAGAAGTGGTCACTGGGTGCATACCGGCTGTTATTTGAAGGATCGGTTGTATTTGATGCTTACAGGATATCGATAATTGTAACCGTTGCAGGCACTATTATCTCTGTATTGATTACCTCAATGCTGGGTTATGCACTGTCAAGGAAGAGTTTAAAATACCGCAATGTCCTGAATATGATTGTATACATCCCAATGATTTTTTCAGGGGGTTTGGTACCCTTTTATATGGTTTTGCTCAAGCTCCACCTGAAGGACAATATCCTGGGTCTTATACTGCCAATGTTGTTCAATCCGTTTTTCATGTTTCTGATCCTGAACTTTTTCAGAGGTCTGCCGGATGCGGTCATTGAATCGGCCAAGATTGACGGAGCCGGTGAATTCAGGATCTACCGCAGCATAGTAATGAGACTGGCAGCTCCGGGAATAGCAACAATTACTCTTTTTTATGCCTTGAATTACTGGAACGAGTGGAATCTGGCACTGCTGCTCATAAATGATACCAAGCTTTATCCGCTTCAATACCTGCTTAGAATGATCTTAATGAGAGTCTCTTACGTAGGTCAGGCGGCAATGAATGCAAATGTATCGGAAATCCCGGCGGAATCCACTAAAATGGCTACGGTTATTGTAACAATCGGTCCCATAATGCTGGTTTACCCCTTTGTACAAAAATACTTTATAAAAGGTATAACTATAGGCGCAGTTAAAGGTTAGGCTTAATCCGGAGAAATCCGGTTGGCATAAATTTAATTTAAAGGAGAGTTGAAAAAATGAAGAAGGTAATTAAATTATTGTGTCTGGCTATGGCATTAACAATGCTTTTAACCACTCTTGCAGGCTGCGGAAAAGATACCTCGGCAGAACAGTCAGCGGCCTCTTCAGGTCAGTCGGCAGCATCCTCGGCATCGGCAGATAACTCGGCCGCAAAACTGCAGGAAGTACCTGTTACGATTTACGTGGCAGGAGACAGACCCAAGCAGCAGGATGAAGTACTGGAAGCAATAAATAACGCGACAAAAGATGAACTGAATATCAATCTTAAAGTTAACTACATACCCTGGGGAGATTACGTAAGCCAGGTCAAGCTGAAAGCATCTGCCGGAGAGGAATTCGATATTTTCCTCAGCTTTTTCGGAGAACTTTCAGGCAATATTGCAAGAAAACAGTGTATTTCCATAAATGACCTCCTTGATAAATACGGTCCCGATCTGAAGCAGCAGATACCGCAGAACCTGTGGGATTCTCTGACTGTTGACGGGAAGATATACGGCATACCGGCAGTTTACGCAATGACTGAAATGGGAAGAGGTTTCCTGGTCCGCAAAGACCTTAGGGAAAAGTACAATCTTCCTGAGATAACAAGTCTTGCAACATATGAGCAGTTCCTTGATACAATTGCTAAAAATGAACCCGATGTCATACCGTGTCTTGGCGGTGACCTGTCCTCCGCGGTTGTTTGTGACGCAGGTAAAATCGGACATTCGATATTTACCTTTGGCGGAGATAACATGAGTTATCTGTATGTGGATCAGGACAAGAGACCTCTGAAGGTGGAAAACTATGTAGAGACCGATTTGTTCAAGGAAATATGGAAAGAGGATATAAAGGCCTATAACAATGGCTGGTTTGAGAAGGATTTCCTCTCCGACAAGGACCGCGACGGCAAATTCATCGCCGGTAAAGCTGCTTCCATGGGTGGTGACCTTTATAATATAAATGACCGTGAAAACCAGCTCAAAAAGAACGTACCAAACGGTGAGGTTGAACTGGCAATAATTAATAAGGGCGGAAAATGGATAAATATAGGTCCGGTTAACAATTTCGGCATGATATCCTCAACCAGTAAAAATCCTGACAGGGCAGTAATGTTTATGAACTGGCTGAGAAAAGACCAGAAGAATTATGACATGTACATGCTGGGTATTGAAGGAAAGACCTACAAACTTAACGGGGAAAAGGCGGAGGTTCCGGAAGGCACCGATCCTAAAGACAGATACAATCCTACACCCTGGTTTACAATGCATTTCCCTTACCTGAGAACCTGGACGACAGATTCACCTGCATATACACAGGCATTGGATTTCTGGAACAGCTTAAAGCCTGAGACAGCACCTCTTTCGACCTTCTCATACTCAAGTGAAAATGTAAAGGCTGAAAAGGCGGCAGTAGAAAAGGTTATGACCGATGAAGTGATTCCGTTGTTCTTCGGTGCAAAGCAGAAAGGTGAGGACTATGACAAGGTTGTTAAAAACCTTAAGGCTGCCGGTATTCAGAGGATATTAGATGATACACAGAAGCAGATAGACGATTTTGTGGCAAAAAATAATATTAAATAGGATATAGTTATTACACACACAAATAAAAGAGAAACAACAAAACTCAAGGTGCTCGGAGCCTTGAGTTTTGTTGTTTTGTTGTATAGAAAACCACAAGCTATGTGAAGTTGTAAAGTCAATGTTGGCTGATTTAATAACCACCTTAGGAAAAGTCTTGTTTGGCTCTATACCGAACAGGGCTTAAGTACCCTAATGCATAAGCTGGCCGCTCACTATTAAAATAATTGACGTAGTTATTTAAAAATTTAGGAAAATCCATTTTTTCCTCTCCAATATATTTCTGCCTTTATCCAGCCATTTATTGATTCAATAGATTATCTGTTGGAGTTCCCACTCGTGACATAGAATGAATTATGTTATAATTTTTAGGAGCTTCGATAAAGGCTTTTGAGGAATAGACTGATCCCTGGTCCGTGTGCAAAACGATGGGTTCTTTCTGTTCCTTTACTTTTTCTTTTAAATCTTCAAGACATTGATAGTATGGAACCTTATCACCTTTCACGTGTTGAAATATGATGAGAAAAAATTTCGTTATTAAAGATGTCTAAAATATAAGTCCATTCATACAAAATATTATTCTGTCTTATCTTCAATAAATTTTGATCGACAGTCGGATACATTCAATAGAATATTAAAATTAGTGATATTTTAGCTTTTAATACTCACTACGCATAACACTATACCTTTATTCATTTAATAAAGTATTACTACTGAACCCACTTCTATCCAAGTGCGAAAATTGAGCAATTATATGTTTATAAGGTTGATAAACAATAATATTATCACTAATCCATTTATCTCCATAACCACAAAACCAGACGTTTTGAAAGATACGAGTTAGCATATTAAAATATTCGCACTTATCAATTTCATTAATATTCCATCCCTTTAATGGGACTACTAAGTACATATCATTTCTTATACATTGGGTAAATAAAAATGATAAAAAGTGATTACTTAATATGTGTGAACATATCTTCATCTCATCAAAAGAATAGTTTTTATCTACTAACTCAAAAATAATAGGTGAAGATCCTGGATCGACTACATTTATTATGTTTTTTCCTTTAAAACAGTCTATTATAGATTTGTCTATTATGTTATTATTCCATAATACAGTAAAAGCTTTTTCACATTCTGGTAAAAGTCCAGTTAAATAAAATTGTAGTATTCCTTGGCCGTCTGTTAAAACCGTGACATCTTTGAAAATGCTTGTTAAAGCTTGTACTGTAGGTAGTGTTAAGATTTCTATATTACCTAAATTAGCTGGTGGTGTATACTGAATCCGAAGCGAATTGTCATTGTAACAATATAACATCGCGACCATAAATTGTATTTCACTATTTGAAACTAAAATACCTTTAGAATCAATTTTGTGAAAAAAATTCATATAATTTATATGTTTACATTTTAAAATACTTTGGTTCAATATATTTTGTTCGTCCTTAAGATCTGGAAGAATTCTATTATTGTACTTAATAAGCGTGAGTTTTCCCTCCCGTTCAAAAACTTTTTCTATCACTAATTATAACAGAGTTTTCTTTTTTTTGTAAATTATATAATACGTATTTATACATTGGTTTGAAATAAACTAAAAGAAGATACCAAATTAAAAAGCAAAATATCCAAATATAATTAATTTTTACTAATTGTAATGATTTATCCATAATTAATGGAGCACTAGCAAAAGGAATCACTGACTTTACATTTGCCCAAGAATCTAATTCCCAAAATGGAAATTGGTATACAACTATCTGCCTACTTAATGCTGTCGGAAGAAATTTTAAAAAGGTGGATTTTAAATAAAAGAAAATAACATAAATCTCTAAAAGTTGAATTGATGTTCCTAAAATTAATGCTATAGGGATGTTGGAAAAAGTTAATTTTAATCCATACCCAATCATTCCCCAAAATGACAAAAAGATATACACTGCTATAAACATTTTTAAAGAATGAAATAAAATATCTTTACTTATATTAATATTACGTACATAAGATATTGTAAGTTCTTCCAAAATGAATGATGTCAATATTGATGTAACCCAAAAAATAAAGTTTCCAATTAATAGTTTTTTCATTGTACTAAAAATTTGTAGTAAAAAATTATTTTTCTCACTAGGTAAAATGGTGCCAAAAATACAAGCAAAAATCCCACCACAAAGTAGTATAAAATTACCTGTTTGAATTACACAAAACTCAGGAGATAACCAGTAGAAGACATTAAACTCAGGATGGGATTCTAATATTTTTACTGCAGTGTTTCTAGTTGTATAAAAAGAAATTATTGTTCCAATAATAAATACCACTGTAAAGACTACAATGTAATGCATGAAAGTCAATTTTAATTTTCTTAACATATTAAAAATTCCTTTTAATTTAGAATCCTTCTATCAGATATAATATCTGTAGAAGGATTCTATTAATTTTTTACAATCTTAAATTCTAGACTAGCGGTATACATTTACAGAAGCAGGAGGGGTATACGGTGCTAAAGTAGCTGTATATTCATTATTTAATAAAGCTGTACCTGTCAGAGTAGCATTAGTTGTTATTGGTGCTGGAAACCTTCTTTGAAATGATCCATATAGTTTTAGTAATATTCCACCATATACTGTAGTAGTTTGTTTAGTACCATCTCCCCATGTAACAACCGGACTTACACGAGATAATGCCATTGTACTAGCAACCGTCCAATCAGCATCACAGTATAAATTACCTATTGGTACTAATATCAATTCACACGTTCCTCCTATTACAACATCAAGTGGAGTAACTTTAGAATCACTAGTCGCCAATTTAGAGTCTGTGGATTGGGAGTCATTAATAATTATATTGCCTCTACTTGTGTTGGAATCTATGCTTTGTGCAAATGCAACAGAAAATAACATGGTACTTATTAAACAGAATATTCCCATACTAATACAAATTCTTTTTAATTTTTTCATAATAAAAATCTCCTTTACATTTTTTCTTATTTTATCTTGCAGGTATGCCCGTAGCTACAAATCTAATGTACACTTATTATCATCAAAAAGAAATACTGGTAATTCATTATAGGTATATATTGGTATAAAAAGGGCTTTATGTATAAAAACTAGGTCCTATATTGGGTTAACATCCAATATAGGACCTAGTACATGAGATTAAAGCAGTTTCACCTTATTCTGACAATTTTTTTCAGACAATAAATGATATAATTTTGAAGATATACCATTTACAAGGAGGAAATAAATGAAACAATTATTTGTTAAGGATAGAAATTGCTTAAAAAAAATTGATTTAAACGAAATATATTACTTCTCAACGGTAGGAAATAAAATTATTGCATTTACTATAGATTCTAGCATTGAATTAGCAGTATCATCTTTAAATTATTTGAATGAACTATTATCTAATAACAGCTCAAACTTTTTCAGATGCCATAAAAGCTTTATTATTAATTTAAATAAGATAGATTGTATCAGTAAGTTTAATAATAAGACTTATAACATTAGTTTCAAGGATATTAAAAATCAGGTTTATATAACCCAAAAAAATCTAAAAAATCTAAAAGAAAAAATTTCAATAATCTAGTATTAAAGGTTCAACTGGTTAAATATATACATACCCCAGTTTCAGAACAAGAAGGAAGGTTCTGGTAATACTGAAAGTAAAGAATAGATAACTGATTATGTATAAAGACTACTCTCTGATTCTTTCATAAGCATAGGAGTAGTTCTTTTTTTCTGTAAAATGGGGTAATGGGAGCAGCCGTGTCATGTACTGAAAAGTAAAGGTAATTGTATAGCAATATCAATTTAAAAGTCTTTCGTTCATATTGAGGTCAAAATTGCCATATGGGTTGATGTGTACATATAAGTGGTGTGAGTGCCCTGATATCTCCAGGTATTCTTTTTTTAAACTTTCAATTTTTATTTCCCTGCTTAGCGACAGTAAGTCTTAATTGTTCGATTTCAGGTAAATCAGAACTAGTATGTATAGCTGCAAATTTATTCCCTGGATGACCCTTAGGTTTTAGGCCATCTTCACCATTATCTAGATATTTATGAACCCAATGATTTAATAGATTATAATCCATATTTTCTTCTTTCGCTAGACGTTTGATGCCTGAATATGCATATAAATAACGTTGTACTATTCGTAATTCTTCTTCATAAGTCCAATTTCTTCTTCTAGTACCTTTACCAATTCCAATAATCTCACACACCTGTAATTAATTATAAAAGAAAAGTAGGCAAGGTGGTTTATAATCCTTGTCTACTTTTCTTTTATAACTTCACTGTGCTGGTGGTAATTGACTTGCGTGAAGAAGAAGTCATTTTGGACTTCGGTTTCCCTATTTTGGCGGTTTACACACCTTGCATGCAGTATAGCCGTCCTTTTTGGCATCGCTTAAACTTATTGAAATTTTACTTTTTTTAAGATACCTGCAGTTCGAACGGTGATATTTTTCACCGGTTTTTGTTATGTAAACGGTTACCGATTTCTTATTGCTTGACGCCAATCGGTCGGTCTGCAGGGAACTTGATATATTGGCTGTTTGCGCTTCCGGATTGTAAATGTGATTGTCGGCTGAAATCGGTGCTGCGGTAAGTAAAAGCAATGCGGCCAATAAGCCCAGGATTATTCTTTTAATTCTGTTCATGTCTGTTACCTCCTATATATACCATTTTAAACCTGTAAATAAAATATCGCAATAAGTATGGAATTATGATATTAACGCATGATATAATAATTCTCCGGAGGGATGCAATCATGGAAGAAACATTGAACCTCATACTTGATAAGCTGGGAAAGCTGGATAAACTCGAGGCCGATATTAATGCTTTAAAAGCTGAAGGCAAGGTTACACATCAAAAGTTGGACATGATCATTGATGAAGCAGCAACTATTAAAGAACAAATTACATACCATGATATGAAAATCCAAGTTTTAAATGACAAGACAAAAGCTATCTGACCGGTAGCGTTTTATTTTTTTAAATTCCTATTCCAACATATTACATCACAACCGCTTAAAATCAAACCTGGCGTAAATGTGCCCTCACCCACTATCAATTCCGGAGTAATTTCAGTATAATATATCTGTTTGTACTTGCGTTTAATACTGTCGGTTTGTTGTTATATACGTGCCGTATGGAGAGGAAAAACATGGGAAAATATACGCTGGATATGAAAAAATATGCTGCTCTCGGAAGGGCGGTATCCGCAGAAAGTTCGGTTTTATTAAAAAATGACGCACAGGCATTGCCTGTAAAAAGCGGTGAAACAGTTTCTGTCTTTGGCAGGATACAGTTCAATTATTACAAAAGCGGAACAGGCTCGGGAGGAATGGTTAACACAAAATATGTCACAGGCATTTTGGATGCTTTAAAGGCCTGCGAGGATATTACCATAGATGGGGAACTGCTGGATATATATGAAAAATGGGTTACTGAGCAGCCTTTCGACCAGGGAAAGGGCTGGGGCCAGGAACCCTGGTCACAGCAGGAAATGCCACTGACGGATGAAATAGTGGAAGCCGCGGCAAAACGCTCGGATATTGCCATAGTTATAATCGGACGTACCGCCGGGGAAGACCAGGATAATAAAGCTGAAAAGGGAAGCTACCTGCTCAGTGACCTTGAAGAGGAAATGCTGCAAAAGGTGTGCCGGCATTTTAAGCGTACTGCAGTTGTGCTGAATGTGGGCAACATCCTTGACATGAAATGGGTAGACAAGTATGATCCGCAGGCAGTGCTCTATGTATGGCAGGGCGGAATGGAAGGCGGAAACGGGGCTGTGGATGTGCTGACAGGCAGGATAAATCCCAGCGGGAAGCTCCCGGATACCATTGCCGGCGATATTTCGGATTACCCTTCTACCGGAAATTTTGGAGATGCTGATGAGGTTTTCTATGCCGAGGATATATACGTGGGCTACCGGTATTTTGAAACCTTTGCGAAAGACAGGGTACTGTATCCCTTTGGCTTTGGGCTGTCCTATACCGAATTCGCCGCAGGGATCACAAGCTTTGAAGTCGGTGAGGAAAAGGTTTCTCTTTCTGTAGAGGTGACCAACAGGGGAGGAACGGCAGGCAAGGAAGTTATACAGATATTTGTATCTGCCCCCCAGGGAAAGCTGGGAAAGCCTGTCAGAAGCCTTGCTGCCTTTGAAAAGACAAAGCTGCTGCAGCCGGGAGAGAGGGAACTGCTAAGCTTCACCCTCCTCAAGAAAGATATGGCCTCCTATGATGATGGCGGCTGCACCGGATACAAGTCATGTTATGTCCTGGAAGCGGGAAAATATGTTATATATGCCGGAAGTGACGTCAGGAGTGCCGGCCCGGCAGGAAGCTTTGAGATAGATGAAACAGTTGTAACCGAACGGCTTCAGGAAGCCCTGGCTCCCGTAAAACCCTTTAAAAGGCTGAAAGCTGTTGGGACAGCTGATGGGATTGATACCGGCAGCGAAATTGCAAGGGCGGAGGAAGCGGTACCGCTTCGCACCATTAATTTAACTGAAAGAATTAAAATCAACCGCCCTGACGGAGTACCTTATAAAGGGGACCGGGGAATCAGGCTGGAGTCGGTATATGACCGGAAGGCAGCCATGGATGATTTCCTGAGCCAGCTTTCAGATGAGGATCTGGCATGCATGGTCCGCGGGGAAGGTATGTGCTCTCCAAAAGTGACGCCCGGAACTGCTGCCGCGTTTGGGGGTGTAACCGAAAGCCTGCGGAAATTCGGAATTCCGGTGGGGTGCTGTGCAGATGGCCCTTCAGGCATACGTATGGACTGCGGGACCCATGCCTTCAGCCTGCCCAATGGAACTGCGGCGGCAGCCACCTTTAATACAGGGCTGATAGAAGAATTATTTGAAATGCTGGGTCTTGAGCTACGAAAAAATCAGATCGATACACTGCTTGGACCCGGTATGAACATACACAGGAATCCTCTGAACGGAAGAAACTTCGAATATTTTTCAGAGGACCCCCTTCTGACGGGAAAAATGGCAGCAGCACAGCTGCGCGGCATGCACCGTCACGGAGCCACTGGAACCATCAAGCACTTCGCTGCCAATAATCAGGAGTTCAGGCGCAGCTTTATAGATTCCGTCATCTCGGAAAGGGCACTCCGGGAGATTTATTTAAAAGGTTTCAAGATTGCGGTTGATGAAGGGCAGGCCTTTCTGGTCATGTCCACCTACGGGTCCTTAAATGGGCTGTGGACGGCCGGAAACTATGATCTTCTAACCACTGTGCTCCGGCAGGAATGGGGATTTGACGGATTAGTCATGACCGATTGGTGGGCAAAGATCAATGATGAGGGAGGGGATGGACGCCTGGACAATACTGCCGCCATGATAAGAGGACAGAATGATGTATATATGGTTGTTAGTGATTCCCTGACCAACAGCGGCAGGGACAATACGCTGGAAGGCCTGGAACGGAGTATGGTTACCCGCGGAGAGCTTCAAAGAGCCGCTGGAAACATATGCAGGGCACTTATGAAACTTCCTGTTATGGACAGGTATCTTGGAAGGCTTTCAGAGGAAGAGACTGCTGATATATGGCAGACTGAGCCGGAAGAAAAGTCAACATCCGGTCTCAGCTGTATTCCGGTAGGCGACCAGTTGGTTATTGATGTCTCAAATGTTAATACCGACAGGGGCTCTGACGCAATGTTCGGACTTGAACTCACAGAGCATTGTATCTATACTCTGAATTTCAAAATAAGAGCTATCTCTTCTGAACTTGCACAGCTGCCTATGTCGATATTTATAAATCAGCATCTGATAAAGATAGTCACTATTAATGGGTCGGCAAACGGGGAATGGATAGACAGTTCTCTGGAAATAGGCCCTTATAGAAGCAAATGTGCCTACCTGAGACTGTTTTTCGGTCAGAGCGGTATGGAATTGGGTGAGCTTAAGATAACCTGTAAAAGGGAATAGGGTGTTTGCGCCGGCAACTTTTAAGATAGAATTTGACTATAGCTGAATAGTGGCTTGAGACCGTTTGTTTCAAGGGTTATAATGTGATTGTACACATTTGTGTGCAACGGTATCCGGAACCGAATCCTATATGAAAGGAGTGGTTTGCGTTGAAGACTATAATGGAGGTGGCCGCCGTTTGACGGCCCGGGGTGTTCGGCCTGAAAGGGTTGAGCGCCCTTTTTTTGAGCCCTTGATCATAAATGGTTATAGCAGTTCTTTATCTTGACTGCCAACCGGGTCACATAATAAAATAAAAGTAGGAATAACTATTTGTTGTTCTGAAAATTCTGGTGAAAGGGGAGTGTTGAAATGATGAGTTTATTTGATAATGAGGTGGCCTTTATATAACTGAATACATGTGAAAGGCATAGCTGTTCCGAATACCAATTATTTATTGGTTTGTTTTGTATGCCTTTTGCGTCAACAACTTGTAATAACCCTAAAACCGATTATTTATTAAAGCTAAAGTACGGTATGGTTATCGTACTTTTTTCATGTCCGCAGGGGTTGTTCTCTGCGGTTTTTTTGTAACGGTTAATACCGATATTAAGGAGTGAATTTTCTTGTTAAAATATAAAAATGCCAAAACAATTCTTCCTGAGTGCCTGTTAAAAGAACTTCAGCAATATGTCAGAGGGGAAATGATATATGTCCCGGGTGATGACTCACCAAGGGCCGGCTGGGGAGAAGCAAACGGAACCAGGGAGAAATACATTATAAGGAATAATGAAATCATAATGCTTTATAAAAGCGGTGTCAGCAAGGAGGATATTGCCGACAGATATCACCTTTCCGAGTACAGCATTAAAAAGATAATACAAAATAGAGGGGATGTTTTGAAACTAAAATAATTGAAATACACATGAAAAAATATTGTAATAGTGCTCCCATACAAACTTCAATAAATGGATTGCTCACAAAGTACATGCCAGAAATTTGTACGGCTCATCACAAGTATTTTTGCTGTCGCAGGACACTCGACCTCCTGTCTCGGATCGCTGCTCAAATCGGCTTCCTGCCGATTTGCCAGCTAAAACACTTGTGTTTCACCTGAAATTTCAGGCATGTACTTTTAATTGAGCTTCCCATTTATTGAAGTTATACTCGCGCACTATAATCACAGTTAATCATGTATTGCAATTTGGTTGTTTCGCGGCACACTTTATTTCTCACAGCTCGAAGGAGTTTCGGCCGTAATTCTGGCGGAATTCCAGAGGTGTCATACCTGTAAATTTTTTAAATACATTGTTGAAATGATTCTGATAATTATATCCCAGTGCAAATGAGATTTCCTGTATTGACTTATTTGTGAATATCAGCAGGTTTTTTCCTTCCTCCACGCGTATGAGATTTATATTGTCCAGCAGCGATAAATTGGTCTCTTTTTTTATCAGACTGGACAGATATACCGAATTGAGATTTACATATTCGGCCAGTACCGTAAGCGTGATCTTTTCTTTATAGTGGCTTTTAATGTATTGCATTACACGCTTTATATGAAGTGAATAATTGCTGCTGTTTGAAACCGAAACCAGATACGCCAGGGTTTCAATGGTATATGCGGTCTTTAATATAATCTCCTGTGGCTGTTTCATATTGACAACACTTGCCGAGAAGCTCTCGATCAATCCGATTACCCTTTTATACGGCGCATTTCCCAGAACGGCAAAAACACATGAGACAGCACAAAGCACTATGGACTTATTTTTTAATATACGGAAATTGTCATCGATGATCCTGGTATCCCATAAAAGATTTGAATGACTGTTAAGCAGATCTACAATGTCGTCCATATTTCCCTGTATTATCTTATCTTTCAATTTAAGGCAGAAAGCATAAAGTGCATTATACTCATCATTTTCCGATGTATTTGTAGTGTGCTCCTTTAATTTAACCGGCAGTGTTGTAACTTTAATATCCTTATTTCCGTATTCCTCACGGACAGGAGAATACCAACTGTTTTCCTCCGATTGGCTTAAAACCAGCAAAAGCTGTCCAAGATGGCAAAGCCTTTCTTCGGAGACAATAGGTAAAGTCCTTATTAAATTTTCATATTTAACTTTTTTATGAATAGGTAAGGATTTATTGGTGAAGATATCTTCAATTTTTTTTGTATCGGGTACATATGAGAGCATGGGTCCGGCAATATAAACAGCCTTGATTATCTTTTCACTGCTGATGGGTACGATAATGTATGCCAGGTATCCTTTTGTGTGATATGTATTAATATTCTTTGAAAATTCGGCGGGCTGGAAGAACAAATCCTTAAGAAAGCCGGATATTTCTTCAAAGTCGGCGTATTCCAGAATGCCTGCGTAATCGTAGTTCTCGGAAAATAGAGTAGGGGGCGAATCGGGATCTTCAATATACATAACAGGTACCTGAGTAGTTCCGGTATAGGTGTCGATTATTTTGCCTACTGTACTTTTTTCGTGCATAATTATTCCTTTCTTGTGGGTAAATGTACAAAAGTACATTAATTTAATGTAAAAAATCTTTATTTCATATATGTATTATAATATACAAAATGCTACAATAGTTACAATATTTTAACTATATGTGACAATATTTGTTCAAAGATAGATTTTCCTGAGGAGTTTAATATGACTAAATTACGGGTGAGTGTATTTGATTGCAGATGCGGTGACGTTATAGCCAGGGATGTAATCAGTGACAAAGGATTGATTTTGGCTGCAGAAAATTTAGTACTGAATGATTTCATCATTTCAAAATTAAAAACTATCGGCATAACTTCTGTATGGATATTTAAAGACTCAAGCCGCACATATAGATATTACGAAAAAAAGGAAAAGATGGTTGCGGGGTACAAGGAAACAGTTCTGTCAGTTAAACAGGTTTTTAATAAAATTGCAGCCGGAAAAAGGTTTGAATACAAGGAAATAAAACGTATTGCCGAATCAATTTACAATAATCTGGATGGTATAGATATTATAATACAATACCTTAATCAGCTTAAAGGGTATGACGACTACACTTATTCACACAGCGTAAATGTGGGTTTTTATTCAATGCTGATCGGAAGGCGGCTTCACATGCAGGATTCCAAGCTGATAGACCTGATACAGGCCGGGGTGCTGCACGATATAGGTAAAATGAAAATAGACAATGAACTTCTCAACAAGAGAGGCAAGCTGACCGACGAAGAATTTGAAACAATTAAAACGCACAGTTACCTGGGTTTCGAGATACTCAACGGGTCCTCACATTTCGGAATCAACATAAAGAACGCTGTGCTTATGCACCATGAGAGGATAGATGGCTCAGGCTATCCAACAGGCGCAAAGGATGAGGGGATAGGAGAATATGCAAAAATTGTTGCCATTGCAGATGTATATGATGCCATGACTTCGGATCGTCCCTATAAGAAGAGGGTAACACCTTTTGAGGCCTTCGACATGTTCCTTACCACAGGACTCAGCACATTCGATACATCGGTATTGCACACATTCCTGGTGAATTTTTCAACACATCTTGTGGGAGCCAAGGTTCAGCTTGACACGGGAGAGGTAGGAGAAATTGTATATATACCTCCTCATGAAATTATAAATCCTATAATAAGGGTGGGTTCGACCTTCCTGAAGATAACGAGAAATGAAAGCCCCCAGATTGTGAGCTTTGTATAAAAACGGTATTCACAGCCCCAAGTGACCTGTAGAGGAGTGCCCAGAAATGGCCTTCTTTATGGGTTTTTATTTTTAACTCGCGAACTCAGTAATCCATTATTTGCAATTCTCTCACCTTGAGATCCCATTTTACTATATTTAAAAATAAAAAAGGAACTGCTGCCCGGATGAATAAAATTTATTCATTGTGCAACAGTTCCAGTAGTTTTTGCGGAAATTATTTATCAACCTTTACAGTGGTTGCTTTGCTTTCGTTTCCAAAAACATCGGTTGCCGTAACCGTCAGTGTACAATTTGTTTTTACGGGAGTAATGTCGACGGTGAAGTTTCCTTTTTCATCGGATATCCCCTCTCCGATAACGGTTTCACCCTTTTTAACAGTAATTGTTGAGAAGGCTTCTGATTTACCCGTTACTGTTTTTGATGTTTTTAAAACCTTATTTACAACAGGCGCATCGGGCGCTACGGTATCCGGTTCGTAACTGTACTCCTGGGAAGCGACACTGGAATAACTTCTGCCCGTATTTAGCATATCGCTGAAATTGAAGGAATTCTCAGGAGTTACTGCCGGGAAATCAATAACGACATCTTTATTGATTTTAGTGTTAACGGTGTTAAAGGTAATTCCAAGCTTAATAATACCTTCCTCTTTACTTTCTTCCTTTATGTAATCAGGGTCTTCAAGAGCATTGAAGTTTTCATAGGCAGCACTGATTTCTTTCAGGTTGATGACAAAATCACAGGTACCGCTCTCGCTGACAATATAGCCCTGGCTGTTGATTCCAAAATCAATATCTATACCTTTGTCTCCAAGAATTTTTACATCCTTGACCGAAGCCATGATATTGTCCCAGGTTTTGAGGAATTCAGGAAGTTCAGCCTTGAATTTTTCAAAGGATCTGTTTATTTCCCCCTTTGCTTTCATCCTTTCCATATATGAAAGGCCGGATATGTCAACGGTGTCCATGGAAAGATCTCTGAACAGGTTCAATGCATTTTCATTCTGGGCAAGGCTGGTTACAGTATAGGATAACAGCTTTTTAAAGGTAGTGTCATCAAGCTTCAGGTTGTATACAGAAACTGTCTGGTTATCAACGGTTTTGCTTCCCTTGCCGGTAACTATGGAAAATCCGGGATTGGAGTTTCTGGCAAAATCCTTGATAAAATTCATAACCTTGGGAGTCAGCTTGGTGCTGTACTGCATCAGTTGTTTGCCGGATGTGTTGAAAACAGCGGCATCCTTGGAGGAGAACATGCTATCGGTATCCAGCACCATGTAATCCTTACCCTGGTTCTCTGAAGACATAAACATTGTCAAAAGGGAGGGAACCTTAAATATTTCCTTAACCTTCGGGACATCTCCTGTCAGGTCTGTATCAACCCATACGGATGCCTTGGTACTGATTCCGCTCATATCAACGGATAAATCGGCTTGAGCCTGTGAGACGGTTTTTTCGGCATTGCTTTTGGATTTTTGATTAATTTCAATTTTCATTCCATTGAGCATTGCGGCTATTTGTTCAAAACTTTCCTTGTCGTAATCCTTTAAGCCTTCCGAGGTCAAATTAAAGGTTACGTCAGTTTTACTCTCGCTCGAAGTTATTTCAGGCTGCTTGCTTAAAGCACTTAAAAGTACAAGCTCATCGGTGGCACAGCCGGCGAGAATGGTCAAACTCAAAGTTAAAACCAGGATAAGACAAAATATTTTTGAAATTGTTTTCATAATACACCTCCATATTATCTACATTTTAACACACGCGGTCATGGATGTAAATTTATGACACTGAAAGTTTGATAAAGTCTGCAAAACTGAATATAATGATATATGTAGAGATACGGAAGTAAAATAAATTCAAGCTTGGGAGGAAAATGACATGAAATTTTGCTGGACTACCATAAAGGTGACAAATATGGAGAAATCCCTTCGATTTTATCAGGAAATTGTGGGGCTTCCCGTAAACAGGCATTTCGGTATGGGGACAGATATGGAAATAGCTTTTTTGGGAGAAGGGGAGACTCAGGTTGAACTGATTTATAATAAAGGCGTAAATGAAGCAAACCTTGGAAAGGATATATCACTTGGCTTTGAAGTTGCATCAATTGATGAAATGATGTCCTCTGTAAAGGAAAAGGGAATAGCTGTTCACAGCGGACCTTTCCAGCCCAACCCCCACGTGAAGTTTTTCTATGTGACAGACCCCGATGGCTTAAAAATACAATTTGTAGAAAATATGTAGATACAATTTTGCAGGTATTCTTTTTCATTGAAAGGGAGTTTGTAAAATGAAAATACTTCATTTTGCAAACTCCCTTTAGAAAACTGCCTGTGGGCCAGTTGCCAAAGGCTGCATTTTACATTGGACCTTATCTTATATTTATACCTTTCAAAAGCTCTTTTAAAATTTTGAGTGCAGCCTCCCAGTCCATTTGCCGGATTGCTTCCTCAAGTTCGCCCATCCTGTTTTGCTCAAAGCTTTGAAGCAATAAAGGCCTAAGCAGCCTGAAACGCTCAAAGGCTTCAAAATCACCCCGTTCCGTAAGTGAGATCAAAGCTTCAAGTTCATCCCCCAGCACAGTGTCGGTACCTGCTGTTTCTGACTGCTGCGGCAGGCCGGTAATCTGATCTATGGTGACCTGTGCCTGCCCTTCAAGATTTTTATTTTTCTCGGCCAGGGCGGCGGCTGAGGAATAAACCCGTCCGAATTGTTCCTCCAGAACCGGGAAAACCAAAGGGGCAGCATTTTCCGTACCAACGGTCCTGAGCTCTTGTACCGCCGCCGCGGCCGACATTGATAAGGACTCCGCCCCTATATTTGCCGCCACACCTTTCATAGAGTGACATAATAAGAGGGCTGCGGGATAGTCTTTATCTATCAGTGCTGTTTTCAATTCATGGACAAAATTCTTATGATTTTTAACGAACAATCCAAGGATATTCATATATGCAATATAATCCCCGCCCAGCCGCTTCAGGGCTGAGGAAATGTCAAGTGCATCAGCTTCTGCAGCAGTCCTCCACTTTTCAATGGTAAAAAGCAGTTTGCCGGGATCAAAGGGCTTTGTTATATAGTCATCCACCCAGGTATTCAGCGCCTTTTTCCTGACTGCTTCATCAATATCGGCAGTGAGTGCTATTATGACCGGTTTACCGGCAAGAGGCAGCTTTCTGATCCTTCTGGAGGTTTCAAGCCCGTCCATTACAGGCATGTGCAGATCCATCAGCACAAGGTTGTAATATTCCTGCTGCAGCTTTTCCAGCGCTTCCTTTCCGCTTGAAGCCCTGGTGACATGGTGACCGGCGCTGCTGAGGCATTCCTCGGCTACCATGAGATTGACTTCATTATCATCCACAACCAGGATTTTTAAGGGTGCCGCCGATACAGGCACAGCCGCGGGCTTCAAGCCTGTGAGGCAGTTGTGCAGCTGATTTAGACCGAAGGGATAGATCAACTGCAGGTCATCATATTCATTTCTTTCAAAAGTTCCTGCAGCTATTACTTTACATTGGGGCAGTACCAGCCCGGAAAGCCCGGAGACGCCATTACTGTCCGGCTGGCAGACCAGGAAAGCGGTATCTTCAAACGCCGGGGGATTATCAGTGTTTCCGTCAATTATACTGCCCATTCCAAGAAGTTTTAAAAGTCTGGCCGTATGAGAAAGCAGAACAGGATTTTCAATGAGCATAACAGCTTTTGAACCGCGGAGCTCCGGTTTGGGCAGAATTGAAGCAGCCGGAGCAGGTCTCAGCCCCACGGTAAAATCAAATTTGCTGCCGTATCCCGGCCGGCTCTCAAGGCTTATCTTTCCATCCATCTTTTCTATAAGATTCTTGCTGATGGCAAGACCCAGGCCGGTTCCTCCGTAAGTTTTGGATATGCCCGGATCACCCTGGGAAAAGGGCTTGAATAATTTCAGCTTTTGTTGGGGTGAGATGCCGATACCGGTATCCTCTATTGAAAATTCAAGAATAACTTGAGAGGAGGCAGTTTCGGCAGCTGATACATTTACATTAATTGAAATACTGCCTTTATCAGTAAATTTTACCGCATTGCCCACAAGGTTGAGCAATATCTGCCTCAGCCTGTCAGGATCGCCAATAAATGAGACCGGCACGTCCTCACTTATATTAATAATCAGATTGAGCCCTTTACTCCGGATACTGTTGGAGAGGATGCTGACAGTTTTATTTATGAGTTCAAACAGGTCGAATTGTATTTCCTGAAGCTTCAGCTCTGGGGTATTGTACCAGGAGTAGTCAAGAACATCGTTTACAATGGTTAAAAGGCCTTCTGCCGAATATTGTATTTTTTGCAGGTAATCGTATTGCCTTGAATCAAGCCCGGAGTTCATCAACATGCGGCTGAGGCCCAGAACGGCATTTAAAGGGGTGCGTAATTCATGACTCATATTTGCAATGAATTCACTTTTGGCCCGGCTGGCCGCTTCGGCTGCTGCTTTGTCATACTTAAGCCCCTCCAGGGTTTTCTTCTGCCTGGTAAAGTTTTTTATATAGCCTGCGACTCTGAGAATTTTTCCATTCCTGTCCCTGTCCAGTGCCAGACAGGATATGAGCATCCACTGCCAGCCCAGGTTCGGAGCATTGATGCGGCAGTTTACTTCAAATGCCTCGGCTTTACCCGAAAGATAATCGGCAAATGCCTTACTGATCATTTCCTTATCTTCAGGGTGGACAAGATCCCGAAAATTTACCTTTAAGAGATCTTCGGGATATTCCACTCCGATATAATTACAGATAATTATAGATTTATCTGTGGATATATCATATTCCCAGATGCCGATTTTCCCGGCAAGGGCCGCCAATTTCAGCCTTTCCTCGCTTTCCCTCAGTGCCAGTTGGAATTTCACTCTGGCAGTGATATCCCGGGCAAGCACAATAAAGCTTTTGGCTTTAGTTTTGTCATTTGCCGGAGTCCTGGCTGCCAGGGAGATTTCATACCAGTGTATCTCTCCTGCGGGATCAGGGTAGGGAAAAGCCTCAATCACTTCTTTGCCTGATTTTAGAACTGTTTCCATTGCAGCTTTTATTAATTCCCAATTGTCTCCGGATATAAATTCCCGTATGTTTTTACCTGCTATAGAGTGCTGATGACAGATAATATCGTTGGAAGCCGCCATGTAATCAAGACAGTTTCCGTTTATATCAATTTCGAAAAGACCGTAGGGAAGAGCAGTGAGAACTGCGCTCAAAAGAGAGTTTTTTTCTGCAATAATCCTTTTATAATATAATAAACAAGGGATGAAAAAGGCTGCTGCTATTACGAAAACAATAACAGCATCCAATAGTATAATAATTGTTAAATTCATCTGCTCCTCCAGTCGGCATGCGGATTCATGGCCCGGGCCGTACCCTTACTCATGAACCATATTGGAATTAAACAGGTTAAATATGTATAATGGTATCATATATAATTCTATCATAAAATAGTTTATAAATAGTTGAGGATATTCAGTGTATGAATAGTTTAAGGGGGCGCTGATTATTTGAATTACATAAATAAAAATCCTGAAATCCTGATAATAGATGATACTCCTGAGCACGTACATTTCGTTGCTTCCATAATCAGGACCAAAAACTACAGGGTCAGGGTGGCCACCAGCGCTTTGCAGGCCTTTGATGCATTAAAGAAAGGAATCCCCGACTTGATCCTGCTTGATGTAATAATGCCTGAAATGGATGGCTTCGAGCTGTGTTCATTAATAAGGAAAGATCCCCGGTACCATTCGGTGCCAATAATTTTTCTTACAGCTGTAAAGGACAGTGAAAATATAGTAAGGGGTTTTGAGGCAGGTGCTCAGGATTATGTGTCAAAACCCGTGAATGCAAATGAGCTGCTTGTACGCATACAGACCCATTTAAACCTGAAGAAGCGGACCGATAAACTTGTGGAGGCCTATAACGATATTGACAGCTTCAACCATATGATCTCACATGATTTAAAGACACCTGTCTGGTCAATAAAGAAACTTGCCGGCTTTTTAAAAGAGGCGGTCGAAAACCGGAATGATGAGGATATCAATGAGCTGCTTGACATGCTGACTGAGAAAACGTCAAAAACTGTTGACCTTATTGAAAAATATGCGCAGCTGGCAAAGCTTTCACGGACTGCTTTAAAGATTGAGGCTGTCAATATGGGCAGTCTTTCGGAAAAGGCTTTTGAAGAAATAAAAAAGATATGCCCGGGTCAGAAAATAGTATTCGAAAGAGGTGAGCTGCCGGTGGTCCATGGAGATAGCCTTCTTCTGGGCCAGGTATTGGTCAATCTGTTTTCCAATGCGGCAAAGTATTCCAGAGGCAGGGATAAGTCAATAATTCAGATGAGCTGCAAAAAGATTGACTATGAGTACTTGTTTTCCATAAAAGATAATGGTGTGGGCTTTGACATGAATTATGCCACAAACATTTTTAAAATGTTTGTGAGGCTTCATGCTCAAAGTGAGTTCGAGGGCACCGGGATAGGACTTGCCAGTGTTAAGAAAATTATAAATCTGCACGGGGGCGGAGTTTGGATAACAGCCGTAGTTGACAGGGGTGCCGAGGTCTGTTTCACCTTACCGGTGGAGGTAGAAGTCGGGAATTTATTTGGTTAGCCGTTTCAGATCTATTGGTGTCATGTTGTGGTACTGCTTGAATAAACGCGTAAAGTAGTCGGTATTCCTGTACCCCATGATTTCGCTGATTTCATAGGTTTTGTACTTTCCTGACAGAACCAGGGCTTTTGCCCTTTCCATCTTTACTCTTGTAATGTAATTGACCACACTTTCACCTGTCACCTGGCGGAAGATCTTCCCCAGATACTTGCTGCTGTAATTAAGCGTCCTGGCTGCATCCTCAAGAGTAGTCCGGCCCTCAACATTATTTATAAAATATTCACAGAGAAGCTTTACAACAGGATTTGTTCCGCTGATATGCAAATCATTTATAAATTCTGCCAGTCCCTTTATATTGGAAGTGAATGCGGTAATTATTGCCGAGGTACTTTCCAGCGGCTTTAGGGAAGCTTCGAAACCCTTGACCTGGAGCTTGTCCAGCCAGGACATATCGGATAAAAACAGCCCGTATAAATTTTTCAAGCTGTTTTCCAGCACTATTGACAGTTTAAAACCGTCCTCTTCATAGAAAGCAGCCAGCCTTAAGGCAAGGCTGGCTGCATATGCTTCAGCACTTTGGCTGCTCTCTTTTATAAGTCTGAATAATTCCTGCTCTTCCTGAACCGAGTACGGCAGTTTCAGGCTTTCTTCCAGCTGAAGTCTGGTGTGCTCGGCCAGTCTGCGGTTTTCACCCTTCTCATCCAGGAACAGTCTTGCATTGCTTAACAGCTCATCAAGCTCTTCTGCTTCTATAGGCTTTAGCAGATAATCAAAGGCGCCCAGCCTTATGGCTTGACGTGTAAAAGAATAATCACAGGATCCGCTGATAATCACAACACACAAATCATTCCCGCCGTTCCGCAATTCTCTGATAAATTGGATGCCGTCAATTCGGGGCATCCTGATATCAACAAACGCTATATCATACTCCGAGGAGCTTATTTTCTCAAGAGCTTCCTTTCCATCTCCTGCTTCACCGGCAATAACAAAGCCATGCAGACCAAATAAAAACGATTTTTTCAGTTCGTACCGGATTGCCCTATCATCATCAACTATAAGTGCTCTGTACATTTTACGTCCCCTGTCTTCCGAACCACATTAATACTATAATACTTTAATTTAACCAATTTTTAAAGATGGGTTTTTTGCGGCTGAATCACACTAATTTAGGGCGAAAAATTCCAAAGCTGGCAAGGAGCATCAATTATTGAATCCTTTCATATTATGACCAATAGAAGGATATATGGCTTTTATGGTGCACTCCATCAACCGAGGGGACTTGCTGAAATAATCCTGTGATAGAGATTGCAGTGCCCCAGACCTTTGCCTTCAGGCATTTCGGAGTTGTCGAACCAGAGCCGCTCCTCCTCCAGTTCCTCAATGGAAGCTATGCTGCCTTTTAAAAATTCATTGATTCTGAATTGAGCGGTATTCACCCTGGCCAATAATCCGCCGTAACGTATGTCAAGTATTTCCCAGCCAAAGGGCTTGTAGGTGTGAAACCACTGCTCCCTGTGAGCTGCCCGCAATTCATCAATTGAATTATATAGTTTGGGCAGACTGTCGGCTGCTATTATCCCAAGATGCTTTTTATCCCCACTGTCGTAAGCGGCCTTCAGTTCAATTCCTATACTGCTTTTAAGACTAAGAACCGTACACAGCTTATGCAGCATTTGGAAGATAAATCTCCACTGGCCGCTGGCAGAGGCGTAGTTTATAAATTTTGACTCAAGCTTTGAATAATAGGTTTGCAAATCCAGCCCTTCCAGATGTTTGTCAAACAAACCCATAAGGATATCCTGCCATAAAATATACTTGGGAGGATTAGCAACATCATGGAATATGCCTGCTGCTCCGGGTGCCTGATTTATCAAGGAAATATCCAGAAATGCCTGCACATTTCCGCCGGTGCAGAATTCAAATCTTTCATACAGTTTATCCATGTCAATTTGAGGATTGTATCCATGTTCCGCAAAAAGCTGCAGACCCAGCAGAGCAGAAAAAATATTGGTTTCGGCGCCATTGTCGCCCCAAATGGTAGCAATGACTTTTCTTACCCCTTCTTTTTTGCAAGCGCTCATGGCAGCATTGGTCGTTACAAATGTCTTTCCGTAGTTTACGCATATGCCGTTCCAGGCCCATATTCCGCCGGCAAAAATAATATCCTGCTTTAACTGTTTGTTGCTTTTGATAAGGCGCAGGTAGGAGGCTTCATCATTATGGTAGTAATCCCAATAGACCAGGGACAGGTTTGCCGGGATTTTGCCGGGCACATCCTCGGGGATGACAGCATTCATATCATAATAATCGCCGGTTTTGGAACCCAGCCGGAAATACATATCGCTCCAGATCATGGGTTCCAGGCCGTATTTGTCTGTAATTCCGGTAACCCTTTGAAGATGTTCGGACATGATGTCAAACCTTCTCCTGTAACCATGCTTATCGAGATATTTGCCTAACCCGAGAAAATGAGCTTCATCCATACCCAGATGTATTTTTTTGCTTCTGAAGGGCTTGGTTATTGCTTGAATAAGCTTTTCAAGAAATTCGTAAGTCTGTTGGCTGCCCACGAGAAGAATATCCTCTGTATCTTTGATATCCTTTGCGAAATTCCATTTGAGTGCCTGGTCTATATGGGCCAGTGTCTGGATGCAGGGTATGACTTCAATACCAAATATGTCGGCATAGTCATCACACTCCTTTAACTCCTCGTATGAGTAGCTCCCCCGCATATAGCCGAAATAGGGAAGGCCGTCAACCTTATAGGTATCTTCGGTGTAGAGCATTAAGGTATCCAGGCCCATAACAGCCATTTTTTCCAGGAGCTGTTTAATGTTTTCGGTTTTTAAGACGGCATTTCTGGAAACGTCCACCATGACCCCGTCCATATCAAATTGAGGCTGCTCAACAATGTGAAAGCTGCTGCCCTTTCTCAGATTTTCAATAAGCAGCCCCAGACCTCTGTAAAGATGTATTTTCCTATCAAACCTGATACACCCGCTGTTGTTTGAAAAGCTGACCTCGAGGGCTCCCGGCCTTTGCTCCAATGCCACGGCAATACCGTCCGAAGATATTTCAAAAGCCAGCATCCTGCCAAATATTTCAATACCCTTATCAAAAAAATCAGTATAACCGGTAAATTTAAATTTCATCCCCAAACACCTCTTTTTCAAATATTAAAAGTTTCTTTAAAAGTTGACTTCAATTCTTTTTAAGCCTTTGCTTTTTTTGCCATATCAACCGTACGTCTTGCAAGATCGGATATCTCCACCAGGCCGAAGCCGTCCACACCTGATTTTAATTTGTTGTTAAGGGGTTTGATCCACTTGTCGGAAAGTCCGCTGGCTCCGTTAATCATTCCTACTATTGAACCTGCCGTAGCCCCATTGCAATCTGTGTCAAAAGCGGCCATAACGGCTATACCTATGGATTTTTCAAGTTCCGCCTCTCCATATATCAGGGCTATGCAGACAATCACAGCATTGGGGATGGTATGGCACCAGTGGTAACCCGTCTTTTCGTCAAAGAGCTTATGTACCCTGTCAATAGCCTGTTCCCAGTTCAAACCAAGCTCTTTCCAGGAGAGAACATCATTAACTGCTTCAGATAATCGGGATTTTTCCGGGATTTGTGACAGGCCGCATTCAATGATTTTATACGGGTCATTCAGCAAAGCAGCAGCAGACAGCATGGCAGCAATGAACATTTCACCGTATATACCGTTTTTAACATGTGAAATTGAAGCATCTCTCCAGGCCAGCTCGGCCCCGAGCTCAGGGTCTCCGGGGGTGATATAGCCGAAAAAATCACCTCTTATCTGTGCGCCTATCCATTCCCTGTACGGATTTCTGCAGCTGGCCGAATGAGGGGGATATATCAGATTTATAATATTTTTGTATGCAATTCTCTCGGCAGTACAGGTGTGGAGGATGGGAAGGTTTGAAAGCCAGCATTCCGCAACATCCTCCGGGGTGAAAGCCATCCCGTATTGCTCAAGTATTTTAAGTCCCATAACGGTGTAGTTTGTATCGTCGTCTTCAGGCATATGCTGCACATTATTTATCCAGTTCTTAATGCTGCTGCCATAAACGCCGCCCTCATCACTGACATCATACTTTTTGCGAAGTTCCCCGGAAATGTCGGAAGATATGTAATAGTTTACGGGATAATTGCCAGTAGCCTTCAGAAGTCCGTTAATACGTTCCCGGTACCAGCCCTCGACCGGCTGGCCCAAAAGGCAGCCTGCACACCTTCCAAGCCAGGCGCCGTATATTTTATCATAACTCAGGGCTTCTATGTGTTCGGACAACAATTTGACATTTAAATCCGGACGGAGTGCTGGTCTGGATGCTTTTATGGTTTCGAGCTCCGAAGGTTCAAAAAAGCGGTAATCCTTTTTGATTTGCAAATGCTGAATCCTGTCCAAAAAGGCAGCTGCCAGTACTTCTCTCTTAGCATCAAGGGGATTCATATTCTTTATTTCGTCGACAGTTTCAATTATGTCCTTAACGTCCCGTCCTTCATCCACAGCCTGTAAAAGCTCGAGATCCAGATAATCTCCATAGTTCAGCCAGGGTTGCTCCTTCAGCATGTTTACCTCCATGATGTTTTCCCACCGTCTGAACAGGAGGAAGACATTTACATTCACGATATATTTTATTGCTTCAATCTATTTTATATTATATAATGATTATATTAAATGTGAAAATAATTTTCAATATAATAGTTAAAGAAAAATATAATCTTCATATTTATGAATTTGTTTTAGCTGCAGACTTGGAAACAAGTTTTTTAAGAGTATAAATGTCAATGGCCCTTGCGGCAATCTTTCTGTGCGAAAAGGTTATGAAGGAATGACGACCTATGCCGCATGCGACCGGGAGGCCTTTCGCATAGGAAATGAAATAGCCCGTGCATTTCTTGAGGTATGGAATAGTACGCCGGGGGTATGGGAGGATATTAAACTGACCGTCACAAGAGCAGGAAAAGCGGAGCTGCCCATGCGGGATTCCATGCCCCATTCCCTTGAGGCTTCCCGAAATAGAGAAGAACAAATTAAAGCCTCAGCAAAGAATTTGGATAAAGCTCTGGAAAATGCAGCACCGCCTGCCTTAATAAAAAGGCTGATTGATGAGAAGATGCATCAGAGCTGTATCAGCACAATTATTAATAGCTGGGTTGGAATTACCGATTCGGAACTGAAAAGCCGGACGGTTATTGCGGAAATTGAGGCAGTATCCCTTAACGGACTGGTATTTGCCGGACTTCCGGGGGAGTGCCTGACAGAGACCTGCCAGTGGTTAAAGGCTCAAAGCATGGGAAATAAGCTGATTGTGCTGGATCAGGTAAACGGATATATGGGTTATATGACAACGGCAGAAGCCTATGACCAGGGCGGATATTCCTACTGGGGCAGCTGGCTCAGGCGGGATGCTGAAAAAATATTAAGGAAAAAAATGCTGGAACTTATAAGGCAAATTTAATTATTTACTAAAAATTTCAAAAAATTATTATGCAAATTAGATATAGTAAATTATATATATATTGTATGATTATATAAATAAATATATAATTTTGAAAATTGACTTTTCAATGCATTGTCTCAAAAGGATTGAAAAAATAACTATAATTTCTCAAGCATTATTAAAAAATAACGAGGTGAAAAATGCAGGACAAACAGTGCCTATTAAAAATAAGAAGTCTTTACAGCAGTTTTTCTAAAATCGAAAAGAAAATAGCAGATTATATTTTTTTACACGAGATTGAGATTATTTATATGTCCATAACCGAATTCTCCGAAAACTGTGAAGTCAGTGAAACCTCAATAGTGAGATTTTGCAGGAAGATAAATCTGAAGGGTTATCAGGAGTTTAAGCTTGTTCTGGCAAGGGAATGTGTAAATCCCCAGGAAAATCTGCATGAAAAAATTCATGGGGATGACAATATCGAGGAAATTATCAACAAAATAACCGTTGCAAATATTGAAGCAATAAAAAATACCTCCAAAATACTTTCCACAGCGGCAATGGAAAAGGCCATCAACGCAATTCTGGCAGCAGACAGGATTGATATTTACGGAGTCGGTGCTTCTGCCTTTACTGCCGGAGACGCCAAATACAAGTTTATGAGAATAGGCATTAAGTGTGAATCCTTCAGTGACCCGCACCTGCAAAACATGTCGGCGGTGAATCTGGACTCAAAAAGTGTTGCCATCGGCATAAGCTTCAGCGGCAGCACAAAGGATACGGTGGATTCTCTTGCTCTGGCTAAAAAAGCAGGTGCATTTACAATTGCCATAACCAACTATGAAAAATCTCCCATTACCAAGTATGCCAATGCCATACTGCTTACCTCCGCAGAAGAAACTCCTCTTCGAAGCGGTGCACTGACGTCCAAGATCGCCCAGCTGCAGGTGCTGGATATATTCTATACTGCAGTGGCCATAAAAAGGGGCGATCTGGCATTTGATATGCTCAACAAAACAGCCGAAGCTGTTTTGCCGAAATTGTATTAAAAGATCCAGCTGTTCCGGCAGCTGGATCTTTTAATTTACACATTTATATACATTCCACTAACCTTTTACTTCCACGTCCAGCCCAACTTCAAACATTCTGGACCAGGGCATATATACATCGTTTATGACAATATTATGCCGGGCATCACCGAGATAGCTGTCACTGAATTTCTGAAGTTCCTGTTTAACTATTTCGGCTGCCTTTCCTCTGGGGCCATCCGTTTTGAAATAATTTAACTGCATACCGGGCAGATAACGCTCTGTTACCAGCTGGCGAACCTGTGCACAGTATGCCGCATCTTCCACATACCGAAGGCCTAAAAAATCATAATGGGACTGTGTGGCACCGTACAGGCGGCAGATAAAGGCCTGGGTTATTGCGGTCCCCAGTGTGTTTGAGCTGGTATTCCAACCGGCATAGGAGGAGAGCTTGTAAAGCAGGTTTTTCTGCTTTATATAATTCAGCAGTTCCAGGTCACTGCCGTTGGCAAAGGCAACGTCGGCCACGGCACACGTCAGTTTTTTTGTATTGATGACAAAATCCATGTATTCCACGAATTCTATAAGATTTCTGCCGACGGTATAGTTTGAACCTTTTGTTTGCTGTTGATTGGCCTCCAGCATTTTTTCGGCAGGGGCATTTACCATAAGGACCATATCGGCGTCGGCCAGGCTGTCACAAATCAGGCCCCCGGCGCAGAGCACATGGTATTTTATACTCTCATACAGAAGTCTGTCTTCATATAGAGGGACGACAAAGGGGGCACGTATGCTTGAAAACCTCAGGTATACGCTGGGACGGCAATCTGCCGCCTCGTTCACCATTCTTGCAAACAGCGTCATTCCTACCTCGTCGGCACCAGGATACATGTACGCCTTAAGACCTGCGTTTTTTTCACCGATATAATTCCTCAGCTTTGACTGATCTATTGCTGTAAAACCGTAAGGTGCCGAATCATCCTGGGGGATAACCAAAAAATCAATTGTGCCTTCCGTTAACAGGTCTACGGAAAGTTTATTAATTTCAAGATTTATTTTTCTGCGGCTTGTATAGTCCTGAAGTATTTGGGCCGGAAGCCGGTTGGCAATGAGAGCATACTCGGTTTCTTCGTCTTTTGTAGTCTCGTTTAATTCATTTTTGTGCCCCAAAAATCCGCTTTTAAATATTTCGGTTCCAAAGTCCTGGTAGTAATCAGGTTCTTCGTCACTGCTGGAATAGGAGGGACATCTCATTATAAGATTGAAAGCATATATTTTCAGAGATACGTTTAATGCTTTGAGCTTGCGCAGTTTTCCCAGAACAGCCTTACCTTCGGCCGCCGACAGCTTGTGCAGTCTTGAGGGAATAATACCTCCGTAGACAAGCATATCGATTGAAAGAATAGCTCCTTCTGCTGATACGGCATTTTCAAAAACCCAGCTCCAGAGAGCATCCACATTGGCAGGTGTTTTTTTCCTGCCAAGAAGCTCCGGGGGCGGGACCAGAACGTTATAGTCAGTACCCCTGGCAAGCATGGGCATGAATTTATAATTACAGGGTCTTTCGTCCAGCGGTACGTATATGATATTTTTCATAATCAGCCTCCAAATTTATTTATAAGCAGCTTTAAATAAAAAGCCTTCTGACTACTCCGATGATTCCCGCGTTATCACCAAGTCTTGCATTTTTAATCAACAAATTTTCAGTAAATTTCGGCATGGCTCTTTTAATAATGTTTTGAGTCAAAGGGCCAATCAGTTTTTCTCCGAGCCGTGTTATTCCACCGCCGATAATTACTCCGCCCGGGTTTAATATATGGAGCAGGCCCACAATACCAAGCGACAGATGCAGTATATAATCGTCCACAATAGCCGAAGCCAGGGCATCGCCCAGTTCCTTGGCCTCGAAGATAACTTCTCCGTTTATTTTTTGAGGGTCGCCTTTCACAAGGTCGCTTACCAGAGATTTTTCTCCTTCCGCAAGGCTTTGACGCATTTGTTGAATCAGTGCGGTAACAGAGCCGTATTGCTCAAAGCAGCCTTTATTTCCGCAGTTGCATAAGGGACCGTCAAAATTGATACTGAAGTGTCCGAATTCACCTGAGATATCGGCAGCTCCGTAGTCAATACTTCCATTTCTAAAGATGGCACCTCCTACGCCTGTTCCCAGAGTAAGGCAGATAAAGTCTTCAAGTCCCGCAGCCGCACCCATCCAATGTTCTCCCAGCGCCACAGCATTAACGTCATTTTCAACGGCAACGGGTAAATTGAAAGCCTCATGAATTTCGTTTTTAAGCTGAAAACCGCTGAGACCGGGGAGGTTGTCGGTTGCAAAAACCACTTTGCCAAGCCTGTGATCAACCTGACCTGCTGTAGCACAGCCGATGCCGCAAATTCTGCCCATATCTGCAGAACCGGCTATAAGTTTGCCGATTAATTCCCTGACAAGCAGGAAGGTGTGGGAAAAACCTTTTTTGGCCTGTGTTGAAATCTTGTCCGAAATGATAACTTCACCTCTGCTGCTGATCACACCTCCCTTAATGTTTGTACCTCCGATATCAATACCTATGGCTAAATTTTCCATAAACGGCCCGTCCTTTTTTGATCTGTAATTGCTTCTTTTAATATCGCCTTATTTATATTTTACATAAAAAGTGTCGGAAAAAGAATAAAAAATAAGAATAATTATTTCAACATATTTGCATAAAAAGAAGGAAATTTTCTTTTAGTTTAGAATATTCTATCATTATGAATTAAAAAATTCAATAATTAAAAATGCATGATTAAATATTAAATATTTATTTTTGAGATGGAGTTTTATTGTTTAATCATGCCTGAGGAGGAGAAGACATGTGTAAGAAAATCCTGGCATTATTTTTGTGTGTTTTGCTGGCAGTGGGTGTCATGACTCCATTATCCCATGCTGAGAGCCAAGACATCAGTGTGTCTGCTGAGAATGGCAGCACTGTAAAGGTCAGCGCTGTCAACAGGCCTATCCAGGTTGCAGATGAGCTGATTCTTTTTACAAGGGATAACGCCGCACAGTTGACTGATTCAAATGTATGGTGTGCTGCGGCCATAGCGGATTATAAGGATGGGAAATATGTTCTGACAGAAATCAGGGACAGAGCGGGTGCTGTAAAAATTCCCTACAACGGGTTCGTGCTGTTTGGGCATGGCACCAGTGAAACATGGATTCTGGATAATTTAAAAACCGGTGAGGAAGTGAATATCAACGGTTATTCCCTGCCCCAGGCTATAACCGGACAGCTGGTGTCGGCTGAAAATGGTACACAGCATGCCATAGATTCGGTGGATAAGGAGCATGAAAGTAACAAACTAACTATTTATACTATTAACTATGGGGAAAATACCGGTGTATTTGGGACTGATACTGAAGAAGCAGTAATTGCAAATAACATTGTAGCGGAGAAAAACAGCGGCGGAGGTACCGGAACGTACATACCTGAAAACGGATATGTAATATCGGGGTCAGGTTCTGCTAAGGAGTTTGTCGGCAATTTACAGGTCGGAGAAAAGGTTACTCTGATAAATCTTGAAGTTCAGACCTTGCCTCCCATGTATTTCAAAATTAATGGTTCAATATATGAAATAAACAAGAAAAATACCGAAAGGGGCACAGGCGAGGTTATCCTCTATGAAACCTCCTATGGTGCCACCACGCGCACAAATCCCTGGGGGCTGGAAATCACAGCTGAAAATGGCAAAGTAACAGGGTATACTGCTATTAACTCAAAGGATGGGGTATATCTGGACAATAATTCTTCCATACCTCAAAAAGGGTATGTCATCTCTGTTCAGGCTGACAGTCCGTACTTTGCAAAATTAGACGGAAATGTAAAGGTGGGAGATTCAATAGAGCTGTCTGCAAATAACACATTTTTGTATAATGCAGGCAAAACACCCTATGACAGCTTGAATCCCAGGAGCAGGGAAGATAACCCGGCAGGCTGGGATGATGCCGGCAACAGCGGATATCCCGGTTTTAGGGGAGCCGATCAGCTTATTGTTTATGACGGCACATACGGCAGTACAACAGGTACCAACCCCTGGGGCTATGAGGTTACGGTGAATAAAGACAACCGGATTGTAAAGACGGGTGGAAATAATTCGCAGATCCCAAAAGACGGATTGGTATTGTCAGGCCACGGGATAAAGGCCGATTGGCTGAAGAACCATGCTCTGATCGGGTCGAGTGTCATAATGGACAAAACCAATAAAACAGTATTGGTGCTGTTTACCCCTGAATCCATGATTGACAGGGTGGTAATTAAAATTGATACGGTAAAACAGGAACTTGGGGTGTCCCGGACAAAATTCCTTGATGTGCCCTATGCAAAGGTACAGGAATACATAGACAATGCAGAACTGCTTGTGCAAAGTGCAAGCGACCGGTTAAGGGAAAGGGACTACAAGCAATTGGTTGAAATTACCGGCCGGATCGAGCAGAATTCCGATAAGGCCCATTTTGCAAACTACCAGTCAAAAAGTGTTGAAACCAGGGCGGTCTGGATAAGGCCAAAGGAAACCCGGCTGGAGCAGGTGTCCGAACATCTGGACAAACTGAAGGCACTGAATATAAATACGGTATATCTGGAAACCTGGTGGGGAGGCTATACCATATTTCCTACAGAAAACAAGATAACAGAACAGAATCCCATGTATAACGGTTTTGATGTACTGGGTGCATATTTGTCCGAAGCTCATAAGAGAGGAATGGAAGTGCATTCCTGGGTTGAAAACTTTTTTATCGGTGATTCGGGTACATTTGATGGAGGTCCCGTGTATGCAAAAAAACCGGAATGGCTGCTGATAAGCAGAAAGGGCGATAATTTCCAGTTTGTTGACATGTATAACATCAAATATTATTTTGCAAATCCGGCATTGCCTGAAACCCGTGACTTCATAATGAGCATATATTCCGAACTGGTCAAAAAGTATGATATCGACGGGCTTCAGCTGGATTATGTGCGTTATCCCGACGGAGGCGACGGGTCAAATGATTTTGGCTATGATACCTATACAAGGGAATTATTTAAAAAAGCAAATGGAGCCGATCCTATAAACATCAGGCCCGGAGATCCGCTCTGGGAAAGCTGGTGTGCTTTCAGGGCCAATATTGTTAATACATTTGTTTACAGGGTGGTTTCAGAAGTCAGAGCTGTAAAGCCCGATATACAGATCTCTGCCGATGTATGGCCTAACTATGAAGCAGGGCCTTCCAGCCTGATGCAGGAGCCGGTAAAGTGGGTGTCCGGAGGATATATAGACAATATCATACCAATGTCATATACAATGGATACCACGTCCACCAGGGAGGATATATTGAACACTGTTGAATTTTCCAGGGGCCATGCATACGCTACAATGGGTTTGGGAACCGGAATAGGGCTCAGCAGCGAAATGCTTGCAGGCCAGATTGCAACTGCCGCAGAAAATGGAGCAGACGGTACAGCTCTTTTTGAATATGAATCGCTCATGAACGCAGGATACGGCAGTGCGTTAAAGGAGGGCCTGTTCAGAAATGCCGCAGTTGTTTGGGACGATAAGCCTGCACTCTCTGTAAAAACCATTGTTAATGGGGTTAAAAGAAAAATAGGTGAAATCTATTTGCCCAATAAAGGCATTTCTGCAAAAGAGGCGGCTTCACTGGCTGACAGGTTGAATTCTATTCCGGCTGCTGATAATAATTGCTCCGGCATAAATCCTTCAGAAGCAAAAGCAATTAAAAAATCCATAGAAAAAATAATTGAAACGGTAACTCTTTCAAAGAGTATGAATGAAGAGGTTAAAAAAGGATATTGGAGGATATGACATATTGCAGCAGTATACTTGTAAATTATATAAACCATGAAGAGTTCTATGAGAAGCATGCCATAGACCATTTTACACTTGAGCTGCCGCCAGAAGAGGAAATGAAAGTTGGAAAATCTGCAGAAATTAAAGTCAGAGCGGCCTTCAAGGATGGAAAGGATATTATAATGTATCTTGACCCGTCACAATTCAAGGTCAGCTCAAGCAACCCGGAGATAGCACAGGTAAACGGCAGTTCAATTGTGATTAAAGCCCAGGGGTGTGTGGATGTTACAGTATCCATATCAAAAAACTTTATCTATAAATATGACAAAAAAGAGCAGCATATCAAAATAAGACTCAAAATAAAATAAAAAAAGAAAAATATTTTCATAAAATAAATACTTGAAGAAAATTTTCTTTTTATATATAATTAAGGCATGATATAAAAAAACAAAATATTAGGAGGAATTCGTCATGGTAAAAGCAAGTCGATTAAGAAGCATACTTGTACTGGTTTTGGCAGTATGCATGATGGCAGGAATTGTTGCAGGGTGCGGATCATCAGCAACAGATACTAAATCTTCAGATACGGCCGCATCAACAGCAGCTGCATCCTCAACTGCAGCAGCTGATTCTTCGGTAAGTCAGGAACCGGTTAATCTGCAGTTCTGGACTATTTCACTTCAGCCTACATTCACTGATTTCTTTAACAAGCTGATTGAAACATACCAGAATGATCATAAAAATGTTACTGTTAAGTGGACAGACCTGCCTTATGATGCAATACAGAACAAACTGATAACAGCCGCAGCAGGCGGAAATGCACCTGATGTTGTTAATTTAAACACAGAAATGGCATTGACCCTTGCTGGAAAAGGTATTCTCGTAGACCTTGAAAAGGAAGCAACAGCCGAACAGAAGAGCGTTTACATCCAGACTTTATTTAAATCTGCAAGCTTAGCGGATGCTACATATGCATTTCCCTGGTATGGTGCTCCGGAGGTTATGATCTATAATAAGGATTTATTTGCCAAAGCGGGTCTGACCAGCACTCCTAAAACATTGGATGAAATGCTGTCAATGGCAAAACAAATGAAGGAGAAAACAGGTGCTTACCTTTATATTCCTGACGAATTCAGAAGAATACTCTGGCTCGAAGGCATTAATATCTTAAGCGATGATAAGAGCAAAGCTGCTTTCAACACTCCTGAAGCCCTTGAGCTACTTACTAAATACCAAAAAGCGGCTAAAGATGGCATCATTCCAAAAGACAATTGGGGACAATGGGAAAAAATGCTTCAACAGTACAATACAGGCAAGCTTGCTATGATTAATTCCGGTGCGCAGTCCATTAACAGAGTTAAGGATGAAGCGCCAAATATATATAAAAATACCGAAGTAACAGAAGCAATGGTTGGTAAAGCAGGAATAATCAACAATTCAGTTATGAATCTGGTTGTCACACAGCTCAGCAAGCATCATACCGAAGCCATTGATTTCGCTGCATTTATAACAAATGATGACAATCAGCTGGCATTCAGCAAGACAGTATCAATATTCCCATCAACTACAAAAGCTTCACAGGATCCATACTTTAAATCAGATACAAGCACGATTGAAAAGAAAGCTATTTCAATCGTTGCTGATGAACTTCCAAAGACAGCAGATATGACTCTTGCAGTAACAAAGCAATTAGACATATATGATGCACTTAAGAAGGCACAGCAGTCAGTTACAGTGCATGGCGGAGATCCCAAAAAAGCTCTTGATGAAGCAGAAAAGAAGGTTAATGATTTACTTGCTGCAGATAAATAAAGCAAATTGATTTCATGCAGGCAGATTTGCTCTGCCTGCATGAAAATTTTAAAAGGGGATTTGAATGATGATGAACGGTGTATTAAAAAGAAAAATTAGGGAGAACTTTGTTGCATATGCATTTATGGCACCTGCACTGGTAATTATAGCACTATTTGTAGTTTATCCTATCATCTACAGCATACCTTTAGCATTTACTGATTACTCCGGTGTCAATCCTGTAGTAAATTATGTTGGTTGGGACAATTTCTCAAAAGCCGTACATAGTGATGATTTCTGGATAGCCATAAAACATTCGGTAATGTTTGTCTTAGTTGTTCCTATAATCCAGGTATTATCCATAATGCTTGCATCTCTGGTCAATAGAAAGCTGCCCGGTATGAGTTTCTTCAGGGTACTTTTTTATATTCCTGTTGTCACCTCAATGATTGCTGTTTCCATTATATGGAATTGGATATTTGAAGAAAGCGGCATACTCAATAGTATCCTGATTAATGTCGGGCTAATGAAGGATCCTGTTCTGTGGCTTGGGGATGCCAATCTGGCACTGTTCACACTTATGTTTATAACGATATGGCAGGGACTTGGATATTATATGATGTTATATCTGGCGGGACTTCAGTCGCTGTCGCCCGAAATGGAAGAAGCTGCAATTATAGATGGAGCAAGCAGATTTAAGACCTTTATTAAAATAAAAATACCTCTTTTAAAGCCATATGTATGGTTTTGCAGCTTAATGTCGGTTATTTCCGCTGTAAGTGTATTTGATGTGGTTTTTGCAATGAAGGATGATGGAGGCCCTGATAATGCAACAATGGTTGCCAATCTCTATTCTTACCGAAAAGCCTTTATAGATTTTGATTTTGGATATTCTGCAGCGGTTGGTGTATTGGTATCAATAGTTATACTGGCATTGAGCACATTTGTATTTATATATGGCAGGAGAGGAGGGATGAATAACAATGAATAAGGAATTTGAAGCAGCCTATAATCTGAGAGCAAAAAAGCAGATGAAAAAAGCCGTCTCTACTATATTGCTGTATGTAGCCTTGATTCTCATAGCTTTGCTTTTTGCAGGACCCTTTTTATGGCTCCTGAGTACAACCTTCAGAGCGGGGGAAAACATATATGATATGACGTTGTTTACTACCCATCCGACACTTTCTAACTACATAGGGGTTATCGACTTTATGAATCTGCCCCGCATTCTCTATAATACAACTTTTATTACGGTAGTAGGAACGCTGCTTGATATTATCCTTGCTGCCCTCTGTGCTTATCCGTTGGCCTGTATGAATTTTAAAGGCAAGGGTATTGTTTTCGGAGTTCTTACCAGCACAATGATTTTACCGGCTGCAGCAGGCCTGGTAGTTAACTATCTGCAGGTGCAGAGAATACATTTGATTGACAGCTATTGGGGAGTAATTATACCGGGTGCTGTATCGGTATTTAGTATCATCCTTCTCAGGCAGGCATATTTAGGTATTCCGAAAGAACTCATAGAAGCATCAAAAATAGATGGTGCCTCGGAAGTAAGGACCTGGTACAAAATAATGCTGCCCGGAGTAATGCCTGCTATTTCAACACTTGTAATATTTGACTTCATATCAAAATGGAACGCTTTTCTTTGGCCGATAGTTATACTGCAGGATCCGCAAAAATACCCTCTTGCAACAGCTCTGAAATATCTGAATGGACAGTTCAATTACAAATTCGGATACATTGCGGCAGGAACTGTAATTTCAATAATTCCTGTAATTATAGTATTTTTGTTATTCCAAAAGAATTACATCAATGCTGTTTCAGGAGCAATTAAAGGATAAAGGGTGGACAGTTGAATGGTTAATTACAATTATTACATATGGGTTGAGATTGAAGCCAATAAGCAGCGGATAATAGATAAAGAATATTTTAAAGGTATTATAAAAAAATGCAGGGAAGCCGGTATAGGTTCCATTATACTGAGTGCAAAAGACACCACTGGCTTCTGCATATATAAAAGCTCTTTTGTCCCTCACTACAACCGGTTTGACAAGGATTTTGAATATACCGACTATTTGAAGACCTATATAGATACGGCACATGCCGAAGGTTTGAAGCTGTATGCCGGTATTGATGTTTTTGCCGAAGGCAGGGTCAAACAGCAGCACAGGCTGTCACCAGGCTTTATAAATACCGAGTGGCAGACAGGAATGTATGGAATAAATGAAAACGGAAAACCTGAGATTCAACCCATCGCAGAATTGAACAATATAAGAACTGCAGGCTCAATTGACGATTTCAGCGAAGTATTTGTAAATCCGGTCATGGAGGAAGTAAGGAACTATGAGCTCAGCATATTAAAGGAACTGGTCACAAACTATGACATAGACGGAGTAGTACTGGACAGGGTAAGATTCGTAGGCCTGGGTTCCGATTTCAGCAATTATACAAAAGGCAGGTTTGAAGAATTTATCGGCAAGAAAATACCGAACTGGCCTGAAGATATTTATGAGCTTGAGGCTCCTCGGGAAAATCAAAAGGACAGGAACCTCAAGGTTGTTTATGGACCTTTGTTTGGTCAGTGGGTTACCTTCAGGGCCGGCATCATAAAGACTTTTATAAAGCAGGTCCGGACAATGATAAAAGAGTCGGGGAAAAATGTTCAATTCGCAGATTATACAGGTTCCTGGTACCCCCTTTATTATCTTGTGGGGGCTAACTGGGCAAGTGAGGAATATGTTCCGGAGGAATATCCCTGGGTTGATAAGAGCTATGCTGACACCGGGTATGCCGAATATATCGATACCTTGCTGTCGGGATTTTACTATACCGATGTGACTGTCAGGGAGGCTCTTGATAAAGGCAGGCCTGATTACTGGTACAGCGTCGAAGGCTCAGGAGATATGGTGCGGAAGGTGGTAGGCGATGCGGTGCCCTACGTGGGAAGCCTGTTTCTGCAGCAGTATGAAAATGAGTCTGAAACATTCGGCAAAGCAATCGATATGTGCTTCGAAAAATCCGGGGGCTGTATGCTTTTTGATCTGTGCTATGTGGATGGCTATGACTGGTGGGCACAGTGCAAAAGATAAGCTCTGAAGGGAGATTTGTTGTGGAAAAATACCTTTATTCAAATATATGTGAGATCAGTGAATACCAGTACGACGTTATAGTTGTAGGCGGAGGTACCGCCGGCTGTATTGCAGCCATTGCAGCGGTGACCGAGGGAGCCCGGACACTGTTGATTGAGAAGAATATATTCCTTGGGGGTACGGCTACCGGAGGACAGGTAACTCCCATGATGAGTCCCGGAATACCGGAGGAGGCTGAGCTTTCTTATATTAATAAACTGGTAAAGAAACGCCTCCTGGAACAGCAATATGGTGCCGCCGACCCCTATGGGAATGATGGCTGGTTTAATCCAGAAATGCTTAAGTTTACAGCTGAAGATATTTATATGGAACGGGGCGGCCGGCTGCTTTACGACACACAGTTCATAGATGTCATTGTAGAAAACAGTACCATCAAGGGTCTGGTGATTTACAACAAGGGCAGCCTTCAGGCAGTAAAAGGAAAAGTAATAATTGATTGTTCAGGAGATGCCGTTGTTGCACACTCGGCAGGAGTACCCTGCCTGACCGGGGATGAAATAATGCATCAGAACCAGGCCTCTTCGCTTCGCTTTATGGTTGGAAATGTAGATATCCCCGGGGTTCAGGAGCATATGAAACGTATAGGTGAACCGATGGTGCTGGAGTATCCGTTTCTGGAAATATCCTCTGTATGGGATTCTCCAAGGCCGTTGACAGGAATATTTCAAAAAGCGGTTGAGGACGGTGTGCTGACCTATGACGACGGCAGGTATTTTCAAGCCTTTTCTGTTCCTGGAATGCCGGGAGTAGTATCCTTTAACTGCCCGGAAATACCGGGAATATATAATACGCTTGATCCTGACTCAATTACCGGTATTGCCGTCACAGGGAAAAAAATGATAAGCCGCCTTTACACATTTTTAAAGAAATATATTGAAGGCTTTAAAAACAGCTATATCCTGTCGGTGGCATCTGTGCCGGGGATAAGGGAATCCAGAAGGATCCAAGGGAAATATGTGTTGACGGAAGAGGATTATAACAACCGGGCAAAATTTGATGACGCTATTGCACGAACTGCGTATCCTGTGGATATACACGGTCTTATAGATGAAAAGAAACTTGATATCAGGCCATTTCAAAAGGGCGAGTATTTTGAAATCCCTTTCCGGTGCCTTGTAACCGGGGAGATAGATAATTTACTGGTTGGGGGCAGATGTATTTCTTCAAGTTTTGTGGCCCAGTCTTCGGTGAGAATACAGGCCACCTGCAGGGCAACAGGCGAGGCCGCGGGTATTGCGGCAGCATACTGTTCAAAAGAAGGTATAACCGTTGGAGAACTTGACGGGAAAATAGTCAGGGAAAAAATGCTGGAAAAGAGTTTATGAGGTGAGGTGTTTTTTATTAATATAACGTTGCTCGATGAAAAATATGCTGATGCTATAGTGAAGTTATGGAATGAAAATTTTAAGCAGGCGTATCATGTTACAAGTAAAATGATACGGAATAAAATATTTAATGATAGAGACACGTTTTATGAGGGTTCCTTTTTATTGCTGGACAATGGCAGGCTTGCCGGATTCATAGTCAGCAAGGTCAACAGGGGAGCACTTGCGGAATATGATAACTGCGCCTGGATCAGTTCGCTGGTGGTTGACGGAAAATACCGGAACCGGGGATTTGGGAAAGAATTGTTCCAGCGGGCAGAGAAAGAACTTTACCGGTATGGAACAGAAAAAATAATTATCGGAGGAGAGTTTGAGAATTTCTTTTCAGGCATTCCCGATCCTTCCTCACAGTCATTGGGCTTTTTTGCCGGAAGAGGCTTCACATTAAATAATGATGAGCATTATGATTTGTCGGCGGATATCTCAAGGATTAACTTTGATGATTTGAAAATTGATATGAATAAGTCTGAGGACTATCGTACCTGCGAGATGGCGGCAGAGCATAAAGACAAGTTAAGCGGTTTTTTTGATAAAACTTTTCCGGGCAGATGGAAAACAGAGGTGTTTGATTATCTGGAGCAGGGCGGAGATGTGAGGAATGTTCTTACATTATGGAAGAAGAAGGAAATAGTGGGTTTCTGCAAAATATTTATCAGTGAGGGAAAAGATGATTTGGCTGCTTCCCGGGGTGAAAATTGGGGAAGCCTCGGACCTGTCGGAATCAGTGAAGACATCCGTGGTAAAGGGCTGGGAAACAGAATACTTAACGACTCTTTAAGATTGCTTCAAAAGCGCGGAGCAAAAAATGTAATTATTGATTGGACAATATTAAAGGATTTTTACGGCCAGTTCGGTTTTAACCCTTTAAGAACGTACAGGGGTGCATATAAATTAAGGCAAGGATAGCAGCCAATACAAGGATGTATTCTGCACATAGCTGTTTTAACATAACGAGGCGACAGATGTCCACCACCCCGACAGGTGGAGGGTATAAACCAATTAAGGAATGTCTATGGTCATTCCTGAATACGAGGGAGTATTTATGAATAAACAAGATATATTTAACGCAATAAAAAATGGATTGATTGTATCCTGTCAGGCTTTGGAGGATGAGCCTCTCCACAGCTCCATGATAATGGGGAGAATGGCACTGGCCGCAAGCATGGGAGGGGCTGTTGGCATCCGGGCCAACACCGCAGAAGATATCAACGAAATAAGGAAGCATGTCGATCTGCCCATAATAGGGATTATAAAGCAGGATTATCCGGATTCAGACATTTACATAACTCCAACACTGGTGGAAGTGAGGAAACTTATTAATTCTGCGGCAGATATCATAGCATTTGATGCAACACACAGGGTAAGGCCCGGCGGAGAAACCCTTGAAAACATAATAAAGGAAATAAAAGCCGCCGGAAAAATTGCAATGGCCGATATCTCAACCCTGGAAGAGGGCATTGCCGCTACCGAAAAAGGCTGTGATATCGTCTCAACGACCATGTCGGGATATACACCCCACAGCCGCCAGATTGATGAACCTGATTATGAACTGATATATGAATTAAGTTCAAAAATATCAATACCGGTAATAGCAGAAGGCAGAATTTTTACAAATGAGCAGCTGGTTAACTGCTTTAAAAACGGAGCTTACAGTGCTGTTATCGGTGCTGCAATCACGCGGCCCCAGCTGATTACAAAATCTTTTGTGGAAGCTCTTGAAAAATATGAAAGAAGTGCATTAATTAATGAACAATAACAGTAATAGTATGACCCAAAATGTTTTAATGAGGGAATTAACCGATCTGGGAGTAAAGAGAGGGGATATGCTGATAGTGCATAGTTCCCTGAAGAGTCTGGGCTATGTTGAAGGAGGGGCATTAAGTGTAATTAATTCCATCCTTGATATTATTGGAGCCGAAGGGACGCTGATTGTACCTACCTTAACCGGCAAACGAGAAGATTCGTCAAAATGTCCGCCGGTATTCAATGTTTTGGAGACTCCCTGCTGGACGGGAATAATACCCGAAACTGTAAGAAAGCTGAAGGAGGCAAAAAGATCGCTTCATCCTACCCACTCTGTTTCAGCCATAGGACATGAAAAGGATTATGTTACATGCGGACATCAATTTTCCGGTTCCCCTTGTGACATGAGAAGCCCGTATTTTCTCAATGCCATAAATAACGGCCATATACTTCTTATCGGTGTCGATCAGGAAAGCAATACTTCAATACATTCCTGTGAAGAGCTGGCTCAAGTGCCGTACCATCTCCAGACGGATGTGACGGTAGCATATGTTGCAGACTATGCCGGAGAAAAAATAAGGATTGAGAACAGACTTCACAACTGGGAAAAACCTGAAACCGACTTTAATAAACTTGATGCCTTATACCTGGAAACGGGTATTATGAAAATGAAACAAATCGGTAATGCTGAGGTCCGGTATATTGATGCCGGAAGGATGTTTACTTTTACAATAGATTTGCTTAAGAAAAATAAACTGTTTTTAATCAAGGCATGAATTTAAACAGATTTTTTTATTTAATATTGACTAAAAGCTTGCCAATATAACAGAATGTGATAAAATATTTCCTGTGTTTTATGAGACTAAAGGTCTATCCCCACTTTATTTTCTTTCAGCATTGATTGAATAATCAAATATGGAATGGTTAATATAAAAGTGAGGAGAAAGTACAGGAGGAGAGCTAATATGAGTTTTTTTGAAAAACAGTTCCGGCTGAAGGAAAGCGGAACAAATGTAAAGACTGAGTTCGTAGCCGGTTTAACTACTTTCTTTACAATGGCGTACATTATCTTTGTAAATCCTTCGATCCTGGGACAAACAGGTATTCCGAAGGGCGGAGTATATGTTGCTACAATACTCGCAGCTGTCATAGGTACACTGGTTATGGGGTTGTTTGCCAACGTCCCCTATGCACAGGCTCCAGGTATGGGCTTGAATGCCTTCTTTACATTTACGGTGTGTTTCGGACTTGGATACAACTGGCAGCAGGCGCTGGCTATGGTATTCATATGCGGTATTATTAATATTTTAATTACTGTAACACAGGTAAGAAAATCAATTATCAAAGCAATTCCAGAAACTCTTCAATTGGCCATCAGCGGAGGTATCGGACTTTTTATCGCATACATAGGGTTTAAGGACGCAGGTTTCCTGAAGTTTACTTCTGAAGCAAAACCCGGTGCTCCCTTGACCATACTTGGCGAAAATGCAGACTCAGCTACAGTTGTAGCCGGCGGCGCAAATGTAGTTCCTGCGCTCGTTAATTTTACAAGCCCTGTTGCCCAGCTGGCATTGATAGGACTTGTAATAACAGTTGTGCTCATGCTTTTGAAGGTAAAGAGCGCCATACTCATAGGAATTTTATCCAGTACCATCATTGGTATTCCCATGCACGTTACAACATTGTCTACCGCTACTCCATATAAAATTTCAGACATATCCCAAACCGCTTTTGCGCTTGACTTTGCAGGTCTGTTCAGCGAACCTGGGAAAATAGCGGTCGTATTGGTAACCATACTTGCCTTCAGCTTGTCCGACACTTTTGACACTATCGGAACATTTATAGGAACAGGCAGAAAGAGCGGTATATTTGACGATAAGGATGAAGCTGAACTGTTTGCAGGAAAAGGCTTCAGATCCAAGATGGACAAGGCGCTTTTTGCGGATGCTACGGCAACTTCCATAGGTGCACTGCTGGGTACCTCAAATACGACAACCTATGTAGAGAGTGCCGCAGGAATCGGAGCCGGCGGCAGGACCGGATTGACCTCGGTGTTTACTGCAATCCTGTTTGCAATATGTCTGGTGTTTGCTCCTGTAGCCGGGATTATTCCGGGTGCGGCAACTGCACCCGCATTAATCGTTGTTGGTGTTTTGATGATGGGTTCCTTTGCCAAAATAAAATGGGAGAACTTTGACGAAGCACTGGCCGCTTTCTTTACAGCTGTGGTAATGCCTTTCTCCTACAGCATTTCAAACGGTATTGCAGTAGGCTTCATATTCTATGTAATTATGAAAATCTGCAAGGGTAAGGCAAGGGAGGTTCATCCCATACTATATGTGGTAACCTGTCTGTTTGTACTTAATTTTATAATCGGTGCACTTATGAAGCTTTAAGCTGTAAAAACATACTGACATTCAAAATGGGCTGTCTCAGACCGCCCATTTTTTTATGCACTTCTTTTTTATGCACTTCTATGTTTTGTCGATCAGGTCGTTGACATAAGCGTTTAATTTATCCACCAGATCCAGGTACATTTTATCCATTGACTCCAGGGTGAATTTGTCCCCCAGGATTGTTTTTATTTGATTTTGAAGCTCCTTTGCCTTTGCCAGGAAAGAAACTCCTGAACTGATGGCTTCCTTATACTTGCCTATTATAGACTCAAGCTCATCCCTGTATTTCTCGTCTGTTCCGGGAGCTATGGCCAGTCTGTAGAGATCTATCTGTTCATCACCGTCCCTGGAAGGGAAATATTCATGAGGAGAAGTACTGTCTAAAACAGCAATATCCAGTTCCCTTATGATGACCATATCCAGGCTTTGGGGATCCAAAGCGCAGTGATATACCTCAACATCAAAACCTCTTTTCTGTGCAGCATCTGCTATTTTCCTGAGCAATGTGGACTTCCCTGATCCGGGACGGCCTTTTAAGAAGTATCTTTTGCCTAAATCCCTTGTCAGATCCATTACAAAGTCAACAGCGCCTTTTGCGGTGGCGCCGCCGAGGAAACGGTTTCTGACAATGCCTTCCTTTTTCATGGACATATCACTTAAAAAGTTTTTAATTGCAGCATCTGCAATTTCATCCAGCTTCCCGAAATCTACGTTATCCAGGTATATTTTTTCCCAGCCGTCATGTATCCTGAGAGCGCTTTGAAGTTGTTTGTAGGCCATTTTATAGAGCTCCTGGACATTTTTAATCAGCGAGGCGATCAACTCTTCCGGAGTTGCCGGACCTCTGGAGGTTTCATCCGGTTTTAATTCAACTATCTCACCGGCAGAACTGCAGGATCTGGTTTGTTCTATGTGCTGTACATCTCCATTGACAACTGCCATACCCAAGGCGGGAATAATAACTGCTTCAACCTCTTCTTCATCAGAAGCACTGTGAATCAGTTCAACATCATAGCCCTTTATGAACCAGTTGATCGCTATATTTACCATGAGTAAGGATTTAATATCATCAGAGCCGCCCTTTAATATAAAGATCTTGTCAATCCCTATGAGATTGTCCTCAAAGTATGTTACAAAACCACGCGCCGTATTTGCACTGGCATAGTAATTTAAGAATTTTGCAGCCAAAATTATTCCACCTTTCCATTAATGCACTTCACTATAGTGTATGCAGCAGGTGTGAATAATGCTAAGAAATGGTATGTGCAATTTTATCCGCCTGCACCATTCGGTTTTTTCAATGTATTAATTTATTGTACTAAATTGCAAACAAATAAATATGGACCATAAACCCTGTACACAAAGAGCGGGAAATGTATATTGGACCAACGGAAGTTGACTGTATGAAAATAAAAACATGAAATTCTATTAATTTCAAATTGCATAATCAAAACGAAAATTTTCGTTTAGTTAACAAAACAGATGTTGAAATTTATGGTTTACTATGTTAAGATTGTTAGTGAAAAAATTAACTAAATCTATTGCTTACTAATTTGAACCAGTTCCGAAAAACATTTTCTTTAAAATTTCGATTTATGGTTCAATTATACTGAATAGTAAATTGTTCATGGCTTGAGAAAAATATTATGGAGTTAATATTTTTAGATACAATCGTGCAGAATAAGAAGGAAAATTTTTTTTGAGCATGTAAAATCTAATTTCCACAAGACATACAAGAATACTACTCATTTACAGCAGTATATTTTATAAATTGAAGGGAGAATTATGATGACTACGAACAAGAAGTTGCAAGCGTGGGTAAAAGAAATGGCTGACATGTGTCAACCAGATCAGATTTATTGGTGTGACGGTTCTCAGGAAGAAAATGATCGTCTCATTCAGGAATTGGTTAATGTTGGATTGGCTAAGCCGTTAAATCCAGCAAAGCGTCCGGGATGTTACTCTTTCAATAGTGATCCATCTGACGTTGCTCGTGTTGAGGACAGAACATATATTGCTTCAAAGACTAAGGAAGAAGCAGGTCCAACTAACAACTGGGTTGACCCCAATGAGTTGAAGGAAACCATGAAGGGTTTATACAAGGGTTGTATGAAGGGAAGAACAATGTATGTAATTCCTTTCTCAATGGGTCCTATAGGCTCAACAATTTCAAAAATCGGTGTCGAGATCACTGACAGCGCTTATGTTGTAACCAACATGCGTATCATGACCCGCATAGGTAAGAAAGTATTGGATGTACTCGGTGACGGAGAATTCGTTCCTTGCTTGCATTCAGTAGGTGCTCCTCTGGCTGAAGGCGAAAAGGATACTAAATGGCCATGTGCTCCAATCGAAAAGAAATACATCAGTCATTTCCCAGAAGAAAGAACAATCTGGTCCTATGGTTCAGGTTACGGCGGAAATGCTCTTCTCGGCAAGAAGTGTTTCGCCCTTCGTATAGCATCAGCTATCGCTCGTGAAGAAGGCTGGCTTGCAGAACATATGCTTATCTTAAAGCTTACAGATCCTAAAGGAAATGTTAAATATATTTGCGGTGCTTTCCCAAGTGCATGCGGAAAAACCAACCTGGCTATGCTGGTTCCTACAGTTCCAGGCTGGAAAGTTGAAACAATCGGTGATGATATAGCCTGGATGAAGTTCGGAAAGGATGGCAGATTGTATGCTATCAATCCTGAAGCAGGTTTCTTCGGAGTTGCTCCCGGAACTTCACTGGATTCAAATCCGAATGCTATGCACAGCATCGAAAAGAACACCATATTCACTAACGTTGGTGTAACCGATGATGGAGATATATGGTGGGAAGGCATGGGAGTGGATGCTCCGGCTCACTTGATTGACTGGAAGGGTAAGGACTGGGCTCCAGGTTCAGAAACTCCTGCTGCTCATCCAAATGCACGTTTCACAGCTCCTGCTTCACAGTGCCCTGTTATAGCTCCTGAGTGGGAAGATCCTGCTGGAGTACCGATTTCAGCCATATTGATCGGTGGACGCCGTCCAAGCACTATTCCATTGGTTCATGAAAGCTTTGACTGGAAGCACGGTGTGTTCCTCGGTTCAATCATGGGTTCGGAAATCACTGCTGCTGCCATCTCCGACAAGATCGGTCAGGTTCGTCGTGATCCATTTGCAATGCTTCCGTTCATCGGATACAATGTATGCGATTACTTGCAGCACTGGTTGGATGTTGGAGCTGCTACAAGCGAAGACAAACTTCCGAAGATATTCTATGTTAACTGGTTCCGTAAGGATCAGAACGGCAAGTGGTTATGGCCTGGTTACGGTGAAAACAGCCGTGTTCTCAAGTGGATCTGCGAAAGAGTATCCGGAGAAGGAAAAGCTGTTAAGACTGAAATTGGTTATATGCCTACTGAAGATGCTATCGATACTGCAGGTCTTGACGTATCGGCTGCGGATATGGCTGAGCTTCTCAAGGTCAACAAGTCCGAATGGCTCCAGGAAGTTGAATCAATCAAGGAGCACTATGCTAAATACGGCAGCAAGTTGCCTGCTGAATTGGCAAATCAGTTAAAAGCTCTCGAAGCTAGATTGAAAGCATAATTTGAAATAATATATTGTTTTAATAAAGGCAGACAGCGATTTCCGCTGTCTGCCTTTTAACGGTGTGCCCGGCGTGGGTGCAAGCTGTCGGATTACAGGGGATAATCCAGCTTTTCTATTTATTGCCCAATATTATGAAACTATTTATCCAGGCAGCATTATAAATTTTAAAATTAAAATTTTCTTATGGATTATGGGGATGACATCAATTCCGACAGGGCCGCAATATCGGTAACCGGTGCGGAGCAGGCGAAGTTCCTGCACACATATGCGGCAGTTTTTCCATCCTGTTCTCCATATTCCGAAACGTACGGAATAAGGCTTACAAGCTCGGGGGTTATATTTGAAATGGAAACAGAAAACGGGTTGTAATGGCTGTCATAAGTCTTAACCATTTCACCGCTCTTATTACCCACTATTACAACCTCCGAAGCATTCCCGGATATGGAATACAAATAGGCGCAGAGCATGTAACAGTGACCTGTGGGGGAGGCTTCAATATCATTGCCGAAGAAATTCAGGATTTCTTTTGCCCTGTCTTCCAGCTCATGCCTCCCTGTCAGTCTTGCCAGACGGAGGAGGTTCATAGCTGCGGCTGAATTGCCCGAAGGTATGGCGCCGTCGTAGCTTTCCTTCGGGCGGGTTATAAGTTCCTCCGAGTCATGTCCATAAAGGAAAAGTCCTGCGCCGGTAGTGTCACTGAATAACTCCAGCATATTGCCGTTTAATTTTAAGGCCTGTCTAAGATATTGAACATCATGGGTGGCTTCATATAATTCCAGCAGTCCCCAGACCAGGAAAGCATAATCCTCAAGGTAGGCATTAAATGCGGCTTCTCGGTCGCGGTACCTGGCAAGGAGCCTGCCGTCATATCTTACAAGCTTCCCAAGGATGAAATCCGCACATTTCCGGGCCGCAGAAATATATTTCTCCTGATTGAGGATTCTGCCGCAATAGGCCATTGCCGCCATCATCAGTCCATTCCAGGAGGTAAGTATTTTGTCATCCTTGTAAGGGTGTATGCGTTTCTCTCTATGGGCGAACAGCTTTTGGCGGCAGTCCTCAACAAAGGCTCTTTTATCCTCGGGTAGCTGCTCTGTTTCTATCAGGTTTGGAATGTTCATTCCCTCAAAGTTACCCCGGGGACTGATATCGTATAGTTTGCAGTATTCTTTAGCAGCCAGAGCACCCAAAACTTCTGTTACTTCCTCTGCCGACCACACATAAAATTTTCCTTCCACTCCTTCCGAATCGGCATCTTCTGCTGAATAGAAGCCACCTTCGGGAGAGGTCATATCCCTTAAAATGTAATCCAGTATTTGAACGGCGGTTTCGGAATACTGTGTTTTGCCTGTAGCACTGTATGTTTCGCCATATGCCAGGGCAAGAAGTGCATTATCATACAGCATTTTTTCGAAATGGGGCACCAGCCACTTCTTGTCGGTTGAGTATCTGCTGAAGCCGTAGCCGATATGATCGTATATTCCGCCGTTTTTCATCGAGTGGAGTGTTTTTTCAACTATTTCCAGGGCATATGGCTCCTTGTTGTTATACCAGTACCTCAGCAGGAACAGCAGGTTGTGGGGTGTCGGAAACTTCGGCGACCTGCCGAAACCTCCGTACATGCTGTCAAAGCTGTACTTCAGGTGAGAGAAGGCGTCATGCATCACAGCTTCTGTGAGCTCACCGCCAGCTGAATCCTTCTCCGTTTTTTGATAGGCAAGGATTTCACGTGCCGAGTCCAGCAGAGTTTCCCGTTTGTCCTGCCATGCCTGCTGAACTGCCCGGAGCAGACTCAGCAAACCCATCATACCGCTACTGTCGCCTTTAGGGTAATATGTGCCGGCAAAAAACGGATGCCGGTCGGGAGTGAGGAACACTGTCAGGGGCCATCCGCCATGGCCGGTGAGTGACTGGCACACAGACATATATATGCTGTCTATGTCCGGACGTTCCTCACGGTCGACCTTGATGCAAATGAAGTGCTTATTGAGAATATGTGCAACTTCCTCATCTTCGAAAGATTCATGCTCCATAACATGGCACCAGTGACAAGTGCTGTAGCCGATACTCAGGAATATTGGCTTGTCTTCGCTGACTGCCCGTCCAAAGGCTTCCGGTCCCCAGGGGTACCAGTCCACGGGGTTGTGGGCGTGTTGGAGGAGGTAGGGGGATTTTTCGTTTATCAATCTATTGGGTACAACATTTTTGTTAGTCATTTTATCACCTTCTTTTATATTGTATTTTTAAATATTATTCCCTAAATAAAAGAGATTACTATAGCCTAAATAACAATCTTTTGTATTTATCCTATCCAAATCTGATTTCCGTAATGCCCTATATTTAATTAGGAGATTCCTCAGCAACAATGTTCCGGTTAACCCCATATCGGTCTATAACTGCTGCATGAAATAGACTATAAAATGTGTATATTAATTTTATGGTCTCACATCATGGAAGATTCAAAAGAGAAGTTATATATTTATATAAAAATTCGATATTTTTTGTGTTGAAAAAGTCGAGCACCGTAAAATTTACTTTGGTATTATGTATATGAAAGGATGGGGATTATGTTAAATGAATTAAATCATGTGATTGAATATATTGAAGAGCATCTAACGGATGATCTATCTCTTGAAATAATTTCTGAATATGCTGGAGTTTCTGACTATCATTTCAGACAGATATTTTTTTATCTTTCAGGGTTGACGCTTAGCGAATATGTCAAAAATAGAAAATTGTCGGAAGCAAGTATGGATTTATTACATGGAGAAAAAGTAACGGATGTCGCTTTAAAATATGGTTATCAGTCAATGGACGGCTTTACTCGAGCATTTAAAAAGTGGAGTGGGTTTTTACCCTCGGATGTAATAAAAAAAGGCATAAGTAAATCATTTCCCAAACTTTCATTCATAATAACCGTTAAGGGAGGAATTAATATGGAATTTAGAATTGAAGATAAACCAGCGTTTAATTTAGTCGGTGTAAGCAATCGTGTCCCTATACAATTTGAAGGAGTGAATAACGAGATTGTGAAGCTTGCACAAAGCATAACGGATGAACAAAAAATAGAAATGCATTCCCTTCAAAATATTGAGCCTTATGAGATTGTCAATGCTTCTTATGAGGCCGACGCTAATTTCTTAAAAGAAGAAGGAGATTTAACTCATCTGATAGGTGTTTTAACGACTGAAAGTCAAGTAAGTGATCTATTGGAAGTGGTGCCGGTTGAAGCCTATATCTGGGCTGTATTTCCAAACCAAGGGCCATTTCCTTCTACGTTACAAGATACAATGGCAAAAATATATTCAGAATGGCTTACTTCTTCCGATTATGAAGTAATCAATGCCCCTTCTTTTTCTTTTACTAAAATGGATAAAAATAAAATAAATTTCGCCTATAGTGAAGTTTGGATTCCTGTTCGTAAGCGATGACAACAAAAGACCATAAATCATTTATTCGGCACAATTTTATGTTTACTGTTGCTCCTTAGAGAATTATTAAGAATAGCATAAGATCACAGCATAATGGACACAGAGCAACTAGTTAAGCATTAGCAAGGTAAAAAGCCTTGCTTTTTTATTTGGTTATAGTAACCGGTTTGCCACCAGTGACAAGTACTGTAGCGATACTCAGGAATATTGGCTTGTCCTGCATCATATCATTTGTACAATAAACTTACCTAATAACACCCCTCCAAGGCTCAAAAATAAATTTAAGCCTATGTTTAAAGTACCTAATAAATAACTGCCCTCGTTAAGAAGATTAATTGTTTCATAGCTGAAGGTAGAGAATGTTGTAAATCCTCCCATTATTCCTGTTGTAAGAAATAATCTTAAATTTGGAGATATTATGCCGGACTTTATACTAAAATCTATAATAAAGCCTATTAAAATCCCTCCAACCACATTGACTATTAAAGTTCCGTAAGGTAATTGAGTACCAAATAGTTTGGGGGAATACAAGGATACAAGGTATCTTAAACAAGAACCTATGAATCCTCCAATACCAACATAAAGTAATTTTTGCATTTCAAGTATCACCCTTTCTGAAAAATAAAAAGACCCCTACTTTTTATTAAAGTAGGAGTCATTAGCTCAATGCATTTAAAGGTGAACTCCATCACCTGAATTTATTATACCTTGTATTCAGCCCGTATTCAACTCAAAATCTACAATAATTTTTATTTTGTAATCAATTTTTATCAGTTAATTCTATTTCTGAGTTATCTGCCCCAAACAAGACTCCTTTCAATTTTTCGGTATCAATAACTTTATTGAAGGAGGTACTTAATTTGTATTCTCCCGTGGCATTATTGAACCCTTCTCCTCCGGGACCGCCTGATATGGATACAATTGTTCCGTCTTTATATTTTACACCTTTAAAAAATATTGGTTTTAGGGATTCCAATTTATCTAAGTCAACCTTTTCTGCTTTTTCCATAGATTTTATATCTTCTCCGTCAAAGTAAATTGTCATTGACAGGGGTGTTATCTCAACCCTTTTCACCAATACGTCATAACCCGATAAATTATATTTTTTGTTAATGTCGAAGGATTCCGCAGAATCCTTATATGACATTTTCCAGGTCAGTGTCCAATCCCCTTTCAAAATAGTGTACATATCAAGTTTTCCTGCGTCAGCCTGTAGATTCTTAAAGTGAAGAGTGAAGTTCTTCTCGTTGAAATCTATACTTTTTTTAATCCAGATTTCATAATATCTTTTATTTGTTATTTCAGGTTCCTGAATAACATCCATAAACCCGTGACCTGTGCTGTAAGAATAATCTTTTTGGCCCGAGACATCAAACTGCCACTCTTCGAATAAATTTGTATCAGTTAACTTTATGTCTTTTGGTGCTACGACCTCCAGTAAAGCATAAAAATAGCTCTTATCCTGCAAGGTTTGCACCAGGCTAATAGTAAGGCCATTATCGGTTACCGAGGATTTAGCTTGCTCTGTCACTCCCTTTTCGATCAAATTATTCTGCTGTATTTTATCAGCACCAAATATTTCGGCCAATTTCTGATTCCATTGAAAATACCCTGCTGCCAAAGCTGTTATACTTCCAAAGGTTAATACCGCCGCTAATACAATTACAGCAAAGCCTCTTCTTGATAATCTTACATTCTTCTCAATAGAGATTTCTGCCAATGTATTTTCCACCCTGTTATGAAATCCTTGCGGAACAACCGGGAATTCCTGTTTCCAATCCTTTTTATACATGGTTAATATACCTCCTCCAACCATTTTCTTAAACAAGCTCTTGCTCTTGAAAGTCTGCTTTTCACTGTACCTTCTTGCATTTTTAAAATATTTGCTGTTTCCGCGACACTGAAGCCTTCAATGTAATACAAAATCACCAGGGTTCTCAAATCCTCGTCAAGATTTATAATACTCAAATACAACTCGGAATAGCTTTCAGGTGCAGCTATTGCTTCAGGACTTATGTATTCTTCATAAGATACATTTTTCTTACGAATACGGCTGATTTTATAACATTCATTAATTAAAATTCTCACCAGCCATGTCTTGAAAAATGCTTCTTTTTTTAAAGAGGACAATTTACGGTAGGCATTCAGAATGGCCTCCTGTACTGCATCCTCACAGTCTTTATCATTTTGCAGAATTGATTTGGATACACGGTAGAGTGTTGCTTCCGACTTCCGTACCTCTTCTGTAAATGTATTCTTATCCATTAATTATGCTTTCTCCCTTCCGACTGCTTTCAGCTGAATTACGTCATTCACCAATTAGATTCAAATACAAGCAGTTCGGTTCTGAGTAAATTAAATATTTATGGAAAGTGTATCATAAATTTTACGTGAAGGAGGTAAAGGTGATTTATTTAAGCAAAAAAGATCGAAATTTGTAAAAAAACTGTTTACGATATCATTATTTGGTTAAATATTATCAATCAAATGTTTTTTATAAAAACATGAAAAGGAGACATGCCAAATGACCATAAAAACAAAACTTAGTATAATATTTTCAACGTTTTCAATACTTATCATTGCAGTTGTAGGGATTAACTTCTTCACTTACAAATCAATGGACAGTGACGCCAACTTTGTAAACCAGGCCGGCAGATTGAGAGCAAATAGTTTTAGAATGGCATATTTATCTTCACATATTGTTTTAAATAATAAATCGGGTACAGAGGATAACAAGCTGCTGCTTGAAAGAGTTCAGTATTTTGATAATCTATTAGTTTCACTTCAAAAAGGAGATGCGGAAACAGGTCTGAAGGCACCGACGGCAGAAGAGATTATTGTGCAGTTACAGGATATCCAAAACAAATGGGATCTCATTTTCAAGCCTGCGTATACAAGTATTGCGGAAAATCATGAAAGTGAGTTGTTAAAAACTGTTGATGCAGATGTAACCAATTATGTACAGCAAATAGATGTAATGGTTACCAGGTATTCTGAAATTGCCCAGGGTAAGGTCGTGATGGCGAAGATGTTAAGCGGTGTATTCTTGCTTATCTCTCTGATTTTAGCGGTGTTCTCGTTTATAGTTATCAGAAGGGGGATCGTCCGGCCGATCAAAATGATTTCCGAGGATTTGAAAGACATTGCGTCAGGAAATGGAGATCTGACAAAAGTTATACAATCGAATAATAATGATGAAATCGGTATTCTGACCGACTATTTCAATAAATTTATTGCAAGCATTAAGGATATTGTAGTCCTTATCTCAAAATCTTCAGTCACATTGACACACTCAATTGATGCCATATCGGGAACCAGTGACGAGCTGGCAAAATCTACCGAGATGATTGCCGGTGCAGTATCGGATGTATCGGCAGGCAGTGTTGAGCAATCGGAAATGGTGAAGACCATGACAGGTCTTGTCAACGGCATGAGCAGCGATATCCAGCAGGTAATAAGCAACGCGGTGAGACTGCTGGAGGAATCCGGTATGTCCAGCAAGGCTGCTGGTGAGGGGAATGACGCTATCCAAAGGCATGTGAAAGAGCTTGAGGCAGTGGTAGGCAGCACAAAAAAAGTTTCGGATACTGTAAATCACCTGGAGAAATACTCTTTTGACATACGGGATATACTTGATATTATTAATAATATTTCACAGCAAACCAATCTGCTTGCTCTGAATGCATCCATAGAAGCAGCAAGAGCGGGGGAGGCGGGGCGGGGCTTTTCGGTGGTAGCTGAGGAGATCAGGAAGCTTGCAGAGGAGACTGCAAAGTCCACTGTAAGAATTGTTGATATTATTCAAAATATTGCAGGGAAGACATCAGAGGTCAAGAAACACATGGATGAAATGGTGGAAACCATAGACAGCCAGGCAAAGAGCATGAATGATGTAAAGTTCAAACTTAATGAAATTTCTGAAAAGTCAAATGTTACATATGAATGTGCAAAAGATATTCAAAGCATTAACAGTAAAATCCATACCAATTTCAATATAATCAACGAATCAGCCAACAGGATTTCAGTGGTTGTCGAAAAAAATTCCGGGAATACCCAGGATGTTGCTGCAGCAGTACAGGAACAGACAGCTTCCTTCCAGGAAGTGGCGGCAAACATGAATATGCTGATTGAACTTTCAAAACAGCTTAATGAGGTGGTAGCAAGCTTCAGAGTCTAGGATTGAATTGGAAGAGTATGTGTGATGTCAGCGGTAAAAGCGGTTAATTGATATTTATTATAAAAAGCCTGAACATATATGTTTGGGCTTATTTATTTGCAGAAAAATATAACTATTTTCGATATGAGACTTAATTTGAAATATATGGTAAGATAATCTTATCTTTGTAGTTATATATACCGATTTCCTACTCTTTGGAAGAGGTTCTATCAATTCGTTGAAAGCGGACAAGTTGTATCGGTTCGAGAAGTAAGGAATGAGATTGACGGGCACCATAACAAAGAGAAAAGAATCAACCAATGGGCAAAACAGAATACCGAATTATTCACAATACCGACCTTGGAGGAAATGCAATTTGTTCAAGAAATATTTAGGATTGAACACTTCCAGGTTATCATATCTTGAAAGAATCTTCTAAGTGGTAAACCTGTTGCTGACCCTTTCGTTATAGCAAAGGCAAAGATAATTGGCGGAACCGTAGTAACTAATGAAGCTAACAAGCCACACGGAGCTAAAATTCCAAATATCTGTGAACACTTCAATTTGAAATGTATGGACCTTGAGAGGTTCATGGAAGTTGAAGACTGGAGATTTTAACATTCAATCCGATGTATATTAATCAAACATAACATTATAAATTTGGGGCTGTGAGAAAAGACGCTCAAATGCAGAAAGATGGAGGACACAGTGAAGAAATATATACCACTGCCTGTTCTGAATGTGATGGCATCAATAGACCACCGATGTACAACGGCGACAGGGAAATGAGCCATTAACTCCATACGCTGTAACAACAAAGCGCCTCGTGTAAATATTCCTTCTATTCCGACGTATCCCAGCAATCTACTATCCCATCCCATGGAATAGTACTTTCTGTCGGGCAAAGCCAAGACACCATACTTGTGAACAACAACGTTGTGATAGCCGGGAATGAGAATATATCCTGCAACATTCTTAATCATCACAGCCGTCTCATTATCGCACCTGTCCAGAAGTGCGGATAAACCATATATACGTCATAAATCATAGGGAATCTTTGTTAATAAAAACATTTAAAAATTTGCTGCTTTAATATTGACATATACAGTTAAACTGTATATTATAAGTATATAGTTCAACTGTATAGAAGGGGATTGGTGAACAGGTGAAAAGAGATAAGAATTTGCCTCTTACAGAAACAGTATATTATATTCTTTTGGCGTTGCTTCAACCTGCGCATGGGTATCTGATCATGCAGAAAGTTGAAGAATTAAGCAATGGAGAGGTAAGGATGGCTGCAGGAACCTTATATGGAGCGATTGAAAACCTGTTAAAATTAAGGTTTATACAACCTGTACAGAGTGATGACAGCCGACGCAAGATTTATGTTATTTCGGATGAAGGAAAAAAGGTATTACACCATGATTTTGAAAGAATGAAATATATGATAGAGGTTACCAAAAACGTTTTGAGACAGGAGTAAGGAGGAGTGTAATGAAAAAATTCAGATTTTATATAGACTTTGAAAAGGAAGAAAAATGGTTGAATCAGATGTTAATACAGGGATGGGAATTGTGTAAAAAATCTTATGGATATAAGTTTTATAAGATTGCTCCCAATAATACTATTATTAAAATAGATTATCGTACTTTTAAAAATAATAGGGATTTTGAAGATTATCTTGCACTTTTCAGGGACAGTGGATGGGAACATATATCAGGCAGTAAATATTCGGGAACACAATACTTTAAAAGAGTAAATGAGAATGGTGATACTGATATTTTTTCAGATACCCCTTCAAAAGCGGCTCGATATAAAAGATTATCAAACATGTGGCTAACCACTGCAATATCCTATTTTCCGATTTTTATTGCATTGATATTGACCAAAGCCATTAATATTACTGCATTTCTGAATCCCAGGGAATTGTATTATACGCCGGGACTATGGGAAAGGACTGGGGTATATTTTTGGAAAGCATTCTTATTTGAAACACCTTTTGCGGTAATGAGAGGGGGGGTCTGGCTCTTTCTTCCCGTACTCATGGTATTGTATCTTGCTTTTGCAATTAAAGCGGAAAAGCATTATAGAAAGACAAATGTTGAATGAAAATTATAATAATAATTTGGGATTAATCCGGATAAAACAGGCCTGACACCTTTTAAGAAAAGGCATCAGGCTTTTTCATCAAGTGGAATAGTGAATTTACAATGGCTAATACCTCTTTTTGCTCCTGTATATTCAGTGTTGCAACCTTATTTATTATAAGAGAAAAAGTGATAGTGTCCTTATCGGTATTTAGTGGTAATATCCCTCTGAACAATTCTTCAAAACTAACTTCCAGAGCAACAGCTATTTTTTCAATTACAACCAAAGAAGCATTTCTTTTCCCTCTCTCCAATTTTCCTAAGTGGGAATTATCTATTCCGGCTTTAAATGCAAGTTCTTCAATGCTCAATCCCTTTTCCGTTCTTAAAAGTCTTATTCTGTCACCTATAATTTTTCCAATGTTGCTGCCCTCCAATATGTCACCTCCTACTACCCACTAGAAGAATATATTATGTCCATTATCATACGTGCAAATGCCTATAGTCCATAAATAATATAATATGGACTATAAACCTTGACTTTTGATGTACATTTTTTTATACTGTTTATGTGTATTTTCACGAAGGAAGAGGTGGAAATGTTGATATTCACGGGCATGAGTTTTGAAGAACAGCTTGGGATAGTGGTAATATTAAGCAGTTTTTTGATGATTTATGGAATTGTATATCTTTTGAAACAATATAAAAAAGGAAAAAATTAAGAAGAACTTTTCTGGAAGCAGAATTCAATAAGTTACTCTCTTCTCTAACAGACAGCTCGGGAAGGCAAAAGTACAACAGGAAAATCTTTATGAACTGTGTAATGGCGTAAATCCTTTAAGAAAACAATTAACGAAGCCTGGTGCAGTGGGTCATAATTTCGATAGTTAATGCTATAAGAGAATATCTGGATATTTCCTTGGGTGAACAAAAGAGTTGGAACACAGTTATAAAACCTGGAGAAAGGCCTTAGAAAACAGGGGGTTTTATATCAAGGAGACATTCAGAAATGATGATTTAATAGTAAGAATCTCATTTTGTTCGCAACAATTCTAACGCTTTTTTATAAAGAGGGTCAAATTCACAACCACAACTTCCACATTCTTTGTCTGCCTGCTCAATTATAGAGAGTAATTTTTCATTGCCTTTTTTGTCGTCAAGCCACGCTTTAGATGGCTTATCAATCAAACTCCAACCCGACTCCGCAAATTTTGTGATAATTTTTTGAATATTGTTTTTAGTATATCGAATTTCCGCAGTTAATGTCAAAAGGCATAATCAGCAGCTTTTGAATATCCTTGAGGTGATTTTTGAAAAACCATTCTGTCGCTTTGCCGTAATTCTCCTTATTGTCGAATTCCCAATAAGAAAAATACTTAACACATTTAACAATTTTGGTTAACTCTCGAGGGGGTTCTCCACTCTGGACACCGTCAATGGTAAAAAAACGCTTGACATATTTGATATCAATACAGCCCATTTGCTGTTTTTGTTCGTCAGCTATCGTTGTTATCAATGTTTCAAATTCAATCAGTTTATCAGGGTTCACTTGAAATAACTTAACCTCAGAAAAACTATTTTTCATCTCACGCACCTCGCTGTTATATGAATAATCTCTAATTCGTACTTTAAAACTATTCTGCAATAATGATCTTCATCCAGGATCATTTATACTCTGTGGTATGATCAGGCCTTATGTTTCATCAGTTTAAATAAATCATCAATCAGAGGCAATAACAGCTTTTGGTCATGTACACTCAATGTGGAAAGTTTATTTATGAGAATGGAAAGAGCAGTATTATCAGTATTTTCTGTAGATGGCTGTATATATTTAAATAAATGCTCAAAAGAGATTTCCAAAGCATTCACAATTTTTTCCAAGCTGTCAACTGTGGCACTTTTTTCGCCTCTCTCCAACCTTCCCAAATGGGTTGCATTAATACCTGCCCTATCTCCTAATTCTTCCAGAGTCAATCCCTTTTCATTTCTTAGAATCCTTATTCTGTCACCTACAATTTTTGCAATGTCACTCACTTTTTCACCTCGTCTCTAATTAGAAAGTTAATTGTTAATGGTAAAAAACTCAATGACTCAAAAGTCGTAACATGAAATATTATGATCTTTAGGTGTTGACGTATGCATAAAAATTTTCTATAATTGAGAGGAAGGAAGATTTTAAAAGAATGAGGGGATGAATATAATGTTAGTGAATATGAGTTGGGAAGAATATCTTTTATCACTCGCCACCTGCGCAGGTATTTTTATAATTTATTGCTTGGCACATACTTTCCAAATACATAAAAAGAAAGTAGAACTGATAAAGACTTTAAATCTGCACTCATTACACAGGAAAAGAAAGAATCCCATGGATAAGACCAGCCGCTAAAATTTTGTGATGGTATATACAGTGTATTCCTCCGCCTTTTCAAAGCCCAATTTATAAGCGACTTTTTGGGAGGGCATATTATCAACAGTAGTTTCCCATAGAGGCAGAAGTCCCTTTTTCAGTTGATTGATTATGAGATGATATGAAATAAGGGTCCCGTAGCCTTTGTTTCTCTCACTGTTGCTAAAAGTATCCAGGTCAATAAAATACCTGTTTCCATGAGCAAATCCATTGTTCATACATTGAGAAATGAGTTCTCCGTTTTTCGTTACTGCCATACCAAAGACCTTTCTGCCAAACTTTTCGTATGGGTAATACTTATGATACACTTCAGGAACTATAGGCAGAATGCATTCGCAAATTTCCAGATCCCTTGTGAGTTTCTGTTCAAAATCCAATTTTTCAAATCGTTCTCTATTCAAGATAAATGTATTTTCATGATGGTTATTCACCTTGAAGTTCTTTAATGCTTCATTCAATATACTATCCCGAATGGCATTATTATCACAGTAGACTTCAAAGTCACTTTCACCGACTTCTCCAAGTATAGGAAAAATCATAGTATTTAGAACTTCCATAATAAAACTAATATGTCTTGGCAGGAATTCCGTACACGATAGGTATGACCATCTTGATAAGGCCCAAACAAGTGCAGCTCGGGGATTTTCCTTATTGTCGACAAATACTTTGCCGGGAAATCTTGAATTTATGACTGCTAATGCAGGTATTTGAAACATAGTTTTATTAAAAAAACCTTCCGCTATTGCAAATTCTTCTCTAGTTAACTCAACAGCCATATATTCTCCGTAATATTTTATAAAATTTAATGGTCAGCTATATTTTACCATATGCCTGAATCATGTAACATACATTAAATTCACCATATTCGGCAGTATCAGTACAAGCCTGGATGATCTATATTTACTTTTTCCAGAGCGGCAGCGGTTATCATTTTGCAAATTATAATTTAATAACAAATTTACTGCCGATTAAAACGCAATTTACAATAAAGTTATATGATAAGGTTGTTATAGTAATTCTTGGCTTTAGGAGGGTTACCGCATGAAGAAACTTATTTTACTGATTGGTATCCTCATAATTTTTGGTATATTTTCATATGCGGTTTTTTCTGAAGAAACCAGACAAATGATATACACACAACCGTATTTATTAAGTCTGCATCCAAAAAGTGAAATGAATATCTGTTGGCTGACAGGGGAGACTGCCCGGGAGTCTTATGTTGAATACGGGCAGGCTGAAAGCCTGGGGAAAAAAGTACCGGCCAGAGAATTCAAGATTAACGGATTGAGAAAATCGGCAACTTTGGCAGGATATAATAAGGAACCGGGGGAAAATCCATCCCTTGATGTATTTCAGGAAATAGCTGTATTAAATGACCTTACACCGGGTACAAAATACTTTTATAGAGTTGTAACAAAGTCGGGAGAGAAAATTCTAAAAGGGCGGACCTACTATTTCAAAACGGCTCCACTGCATGGAAATCAGGTGGAATATGCTCTTTTATCCGATTTCAGGAAGAAAAGTGAGATGCTTGAAACAGGGAAACAAACCGGATGGCAGAAAGTTGATTTTATAGTCAACAATACAGATATGCCGGATATGCCATGGAAAGCCGGGGAATGGTTTCAGGTAAAGGACTGTTTTATAAGCCGGGAGGAAGCAGGCAAGGAGTGGTTTACTGTAATGCAGCAGCCGGGAGAGTCTGCAAAATTGCTGCAATACGTGCCTATTTACTCATATTCGGTAAATCAAGAGCCTGAGGATCAGAGATTTGTTAAAGATAAAGGTATGGATACGGATAAAAGTAAATTGGATGCCAGCATATACATGCAGTTGTTCAGACCCTTATATTCCGAATAGGAACATGGGAAAGACGGTAAACACATTTAAAATGTTATTTACAGTAAATGTTGGCAGTGATACTATTTATTCAAGTAGGATTTGATTATTTTTGGGATTTAAAGTCGTAAGCCAATTTTGGGGTTTTTAAAACCACTCATTATATTACCCGATATTACCCGGTATAAGGATATAAAAAGGATAAGATAAGATGAAAAGAAAGACTATTGATGGAAAAGGTGTAAAAGGTAAAACAAAAAATTACCGTTGACTATGGGCAATCGGAATTATGTCTGTTTGATGATGGTTACAAAAGCTTATAAACGTTTAACAAAGGGTTCTGTGTGAACAAAGCTGCTTCACAACGCCTTATGTCACTGGTTTGTATTCATTGATTAACACATAATTTCCTTAACATAAATAAAGGCATGAAGACAGGTTGGTCCGGTCCTCATGCCTTTAACCTATATGTTTATATAAAAGTTTATTTATATCAGATGAATTTTAATCGGCTGCCTTCAGCCGTTCAGTGACCAGCTTCACCAATTTGTCGGCCGTATCCCGGTTTAGGGGCATGACCCTGCCGTGATAAATATAATATATCAGGTATGAGTGCAGAACTTCATATCCGCCCCTGTCATACTCTCCGGCAGAAGGAAGATAGCCGTTGCAGCCGTTTGTATATCCTCCGAAGCAGACAAGCTCGTTATGGCAGGCCCTGGCTGCATCCACTGCCAGTTCACACATGATTTCACTCGGAACTCCGCATAGACATCCATCATTCAGAATGAAATACTGAAGCTCCATCTCTGTACTCTGGCGCGTTATGTTCTCTCCATGCAGGCGGGCAACTTCCTCAAGCCATTGGGTGCCGTCTATGCAATGCAGCTCCATGGCTTCTGCTGAGATTGCTTCGGCCCGCTCAGGGGCTGGAACATCGGCATAAAAGAGTTCTATCTGCGAAAACATGGTCAGCTTACGGATTTCATCGGGCTGAAGCTTATGGGCGCACGGAGTAACCGCATCCATTATGGCAGATGCCATTTTGTCCAGCGCTTCCACAGAACCTTCGTATTTTGGCTTGACATTACCGCTGGCGCCTTGGGTTATCATAACTCCACAGCCGTACCGTTCTTCAAGCAGCTTTCTGGTTACCCCCACAAAATCCGAGGATATCATGTAGTTATCCTCACGGAGGACATTGCCATGAGCTGTTAACCTTAAGATGAGCAGCCGTAAATGTCCTGTATCGGCATCTGCAATTTTGAGGATATTTATACGTCTGTCCAAAACACCCGCAGCGTTTCTCCTGTTTATTCCGATATCAGCTTCAGTCACTCCCCAGGCGGCTTTAACAGGCGCAAGTGTTTTTTCGGCCTCATTTACCGCAGAAAGTACCTGTTCACATAAAAATTGAAAGTACTCCTGCTCAAGACTGATATTAGGCGCGCTGTGGGTATGGCTGAAACAGAGCATAACCTTTTCACGTGTTACATTAAGCCTGTTTGCTATCCTATCACGTAATATATTTGCATCCTCGCACATAAAGCCAATATGATCAATCGCAGCAAGGCAGCAAACCTCTTTGCCGGAATGCCATACGGAAACCTGTGCCGACAGCCTGTGCAGCACTCCTCTGGATAAATTGTCCTGACGGCCAAAGCCTACGGTCTGAACATTATATGAGGGTGTTATATCCACCGCTGCAAATCCTAGTAAAACTCTATTATTCATAACTCTGCTCCTTAATATGGTTTATTTTTATTAAAAAATAAGAAAGCAAAGTCCGAACCGGGCGGTAAAATATATACCGCTCCATGCAATTACCGCCCTTATCGGACAAGGCATGGAGCAAATACAATGCAAAGCGGTTGTGTCATATTGCCAGACTCCTCAGTATTGTAAAATTACCTGCTTATTCCATTATGGGACAACAGTAGCATGGTGTCAAGTTTAAGACGCATGGTTTTGCAGGCTGCCGCCCGGGCTGTTTTTGAATTAATGGACAAAGGGCCTGTAATGGAGTAAACTACAAACAGCAGCCTGTAATATCTAAATTCATACATTGCCGGTAGTTAAGTTTTTTTTTCGGACAATATACATTTTAGATAGTACAGACTACCGGAATAATCCATATCGGGAGGGGAATTTAATGGCACAAAATACCGAACAAAAATACAGGGCCGGAGATTCAAATCAAATAACCCGTGAATACTTTGATTCACTTTTGGTTGAAATGAGGCATATTGATTCTGTTATACCGTCTACCAAACTTGAGCTTTACGGAGAAACCTTTTCAACCCCAGTTATGACAGCCGCATTATCCCACCTTAACGGAACCCGCCCCAACGGCATGGCCGAAATGGCCAGAGGAGCCTTTAAGGCCGGAGCGGTTATGTGGACAGGTATGGGTGAAGAAGCTGAGCTTGAAGCCATAACGGCTACGGGAGCAAAAACAATTAAAATAATCAAACCTCATGCTGATAACAACGTGATTTTTAAGAAAATAGAACATGCCGAAAAGTGCGGAGTTTTTGCTCTTGGTATGGATATAGACCACTCCTTCAACAACAGCGGTCAGTACGATAATGTCCTGGGACTTCCCATGACGGGAAAAACACTTGACGAAATCAAAAGTTTTGTCAAGGCAACCAAATTGCCTTTTATTATAAAAGGAGTACTAAGCGAGCAGGATGCATATAAATGTGCCGAAGCGGGCGTAAGGGGAATAGTTGTCTCCCATCACCATGGAATAATGGACTTTGCAGTGCCGCCGCTTATGATCCTGCCCAAAATCGTAAAAGTAATAAACAAAAGTATACCGGTTTTTGCGGACTGCGGCGTTTCAAGCGGTATGGACGTATTCAAGGCCCTGGCGCTGGGAGCCGATGCCGTGTCGGTGGGTCGTGCCCTGATGCCTCTGCTGGCCGAAAGCGGAGCCGAGGGTGTGGAGCAAAAAATAAACGGTATAACCAGAGAGCTTGCCGGAGTGATGACTCGTACATGTTTTAAAAATCTCGGGAGTATAGATTCGTCAGTTATCTGGAAGAGGTAGATTTTCGGGATGCAAAAGGAGAATTCCATTTCCGAAGCAGAGGGGGCGCTCAGGAGCTTTAGCTCCGTCGAAGGGGGAGTAGTCCCCCCTGGCGAAAAGAAAATTAACTCTCCATATGCAAATAAGCTAAAATTGTGCGGAGCGAATTTTTTTACTGAGTCTTTACAAGGACAATAAAAAGGTGTTATATTTTACGTTGAATGGGTAGTATTCTCAAAGTCAATGACAAATGACCCGAGGTTACCCTCTATTGACGATGTACAATACGTTTTTGAGTGGTTAATTTGCCCTGCGGCTGCGTTGAAGCCGCTTGCCGCAAGCCAAATTATCTCACTCAAAAATCACCGACCTCACACCGAGATATTTTGACAATTTTCGAGGAGGATGGATGCAGCCTTGCTGACGCAAGGCAAGGACGACGACAAAAGAAAAGTGTCAAAATAGCCGGCGTGAGGCGTGTTATACATTGTCAACAGAGGGTATTATATTTGAATGCAATTGACTGTTGAAACTACATCAGACTTATTTATATTTATTTTTGAAGGCCAGCTCATATCCTCATGGAATGGGACTTAAAAGAGTATCGCCCCTCTTTTTTCGGGAGGTGATATTTATGAAAATAGGATTTATTGGAGCAGGAAAAGTAGGATTCAGCCTTGGTAAATATTTCCGTGAACACAATCTGGAGGTTGCGGGATATTACAGCAAAGATCCTCAATCTGCAATACAGGCGGCGGAATTTACAGGCACAATGAGCTTTAACGACATTGATGGCATTGTAGAGGCAAGTGATACTCTTTTTCTCACTGTTCCCGACGGAACAATAAAAGAAATATGGGATTGCATTGGGAAGCTGTCTATCAAAAATAAAATAATTTGTCACTGTAGTGGTTCATTATCTTCATCAGTTTTTTCAAATATTGATAATCATAATGCATATGGTTATTCTATCCATCCGCTTTTTGGAATAAGCGACAGGTTTAATTCTCACAAGGAACTGAATAAGGCCTTTTTTACCCTGGAGGGCTCGGAAGGGCGCCTGCAGGAAATGCAGATGCTTTTGAAGCAGCTGGGAAATCCAGTACAGGTTATTTCGCCTGAAAATAAGCCAAGGTACCATAGCGCTGCGGTTTTTGCCAGCAATTTTGTAGTCGCATTGGCTCAGACAGGCATTGATCTGCTCAAGGGCTGCGGTTTTGACGCGGAAAGTGCCAGTCGTGCACTGTTGCCTTTAATGACGGGCAATATTCAGAATATTGTCAGGCAGGGGACGGTACAGGCTTTGACGGGACCTGTAGAGCGCGGTGACGTGGAAACTGCGGCAAGAAATTTATCCTCTCTGGATGAAACCGACAGGCAGTTGTATATACTTCTGTCACAAAAACTGCTTGCTGTTGCGAAACAAAAAAGACCATATTTCAGCTACGACGAAATGGAAAGGATGATGGAGAAGGCCTATGAAGAATACGGTACTTTCATTTAGAGAAGCAAAACAGGAGAATAAAAAACTGACCATGCTGACGGCATATGATTATTCCACAGCCAGGCTCATGGATGAAGCGGGAATAAATGCCTTACTGGTGGGAGATTCACTGGGAATGGTAGTCCTGGGATATAAGGATACGCTGCAGGTTACAATGGACGATATACTTCACCATACCAAAGCTGTGGCAAGAGGTGCACAAAATGCTCTGGTTGTCAGTGATATGCCATTTATGTCTTATCAGACCTCGGTGTATGACGCCGTATGCAATGCGGGCCGCCTTGTCAAGGAAGGGCATGCCAATGCGGTAAAGCTTGAAGGAGGCAGCGTGGTATGCCCTCAGATCCGGGCCATAGTGGAGGCGTCAATTCCAGTTATGGCGCATATAGGTTTGACACCGCAGTCAATAAATGCATTGGGCGGTTTTAAAGTTCAGGGTAAGGGTGTGGAGGATGCCCGCAGGCTCATTGAAGAGGCCAAAGCTGTGGAAGAAGCAGGGGCTTTTGCCGTAGTGCTGGAATGTATTCCGGCAAGGCTTGCAGAAATTATCTCCAAAAGTATTTCCATTCCTACCATAGGGATCGGGGCAGGGAACGGCTGTGACGGACAGGTTTTGGTTTATCAGGACATGCTGGGCATGTTCAGCGACTTCACACCCAAGTTTGTAAGGCACTTTTCCGATATCGGCACGCAAATGAAAAAAGCTTTTGAACTATATATTTCCGAGGTTGAAAAGGGAGCTTTTCCTGCACCGGAACATTGCTTTGATATAGCAGATTCGATCATTGAAAAATTATATTGAGGAACAGCTGGAAAAACAGCTCTGGCAGAGTGAATGCAGCTGTCCCGGAAGGGAAAGGTTCGATGGAAATTGTAAAAACAATAGACGAAGTACGTAAAACCATAAAGTCATGGAAACGGGAGGGACATAGCATAGGTTTTGTGCCCACCATGGGTTACCTGCATGAAGGGCACCAAAGCCTGATCCGGAGGGCCGCCGGCCAAAACAGCCGTGTGGTTGTCAGTATATTTGTAAATCCCATGCAGTTTGGCCCCGCGGAGGATTTCAACAGCTATCCCCGTGATCTGGAACATGACAGGGCCCTTTGCGAAGCAGCGGGTGCCCACCTGATATTCCATCCCGACGCCTCTGAAATGTACCAGCCCGACTTCTGTACATTTGTGGATATGAATTCCCTGACCCGGGGACTTTGTGGGAGGAGCAGGCCGGGGCACTTCAGGGGTGTATGCACCGTTGTGAACAAATTATTCAACATTGTGGGTGCCGACAGGGCTTATTTCGGGCAGAAGGATGCACAGCAGCTTGCGGTTATCAGGCGTATGGCCCGTGACCTCAATCTGGATATTGAAATAATAGGCTGCCCCATAATCCGCGAAGACGACGGTCTGGCAAAAAGCTCCCGAAACACCTATTTAAGCCCTCAGGAGCGGAGTGCCGCATTAATACTCAGCAAATCACTGGTCAAAGGCCGGGAGCTGCTTGAGCAGGGGGAACGAAGTGCGGATAAAATCATTTCTGTTATAACCGAAAATATTAATACGGAACATATGGCGAGAATCGATTATATAGAGGTGGTGGACGCACTTTCGATGGAAAAGGCGGATTCGATAGACAGACCTGTATTGGTTGCCCTGGCGGTATTTATAGGGAAAACCCGCCTGATAGACAACTTTGTGTTCCAGCCCGGGCTGAATGAAAACATATAGTATTCAAATAGTATTCAAAAAAGGTATTTTAACAGTATTTGATAATGTTTATTTATGTTTAATAAGCTAACAATATATAAAAATATATAACAATATTTTGGAATTTTGACACAGGGGGGTTGGTATGAACATTACCATGCTTAAAGGCAAGATACATCGTGCAACTGTTGTGCAGGCCGAACTTTCATATGTCGGCAGCATTACGGTTGATGAGGAACTGCTGGAAGCAGCCGGGATTTACGAGTACGAAAAGGTCCAGGTTGTTGATATAAATAACGGAAACCGTTTTGAAACATACTGTATTGCGGGAGAACGCGGTTCGGGAATGATCTGCCTGAACGGTGCGGCAGCGAGATGTGTTCAGGTTGGCGATCTGATAATATTGATGGCCTATTGCACAATGGAGCCGGAGGAGGCGAAGAATCACAAGCCTGCAGTTGTTTTTGTAGACCATAAAAATAAAATACGGAAGATTACCGCTTATGAAAAGCACGGACAGCTGGACATGTGAAAAAAGCTCGTATAAAAGTACAGCCTGAAGCAGCGCAAATTTCAGGCATGTACTTTTATAGAGCTGCACTTACAGCTCAACTACTTTTGTAGCAATATTCCTGCGGAATTCAATATCATGCTCTACAAACAGGATTGTAGGGGTGTATTCCAGCAGCAGTTCCTCAATTTGCATACGGGAAAGCACATCTATAAAATTCAAAGGTTCGTCCCATATATGCAAATGGACCTTTTCACAAAGACTTCGGGCTATCAGAACTTTTTTCTTCTGTCCTCCGCTGAAATCAGACATGTCCTTTTCAAACTGAACCCTTGAGAAGTCAAGCTTTCTCAGAATAGCCTTAAATAAACTTTCGTCAATGTCATTTTCCCTTGCATAGCCGGTCAGATTTCCATTAAGGTGAGAGGTATCCTGGGAAACATAGGATATTTTCAGCTGGCTTGCGCGCCTGAAAGTGCCTGTGTATGAAATATCTTCTCCGCATATTAGCTTGATCAGGCTGGATTTTCCCGAGCCGTTCCTGCCGCTCAGGGCTATTCTGTCGCCTTTTTCTATATTGAAGCTCACTCCCCGGCAGGCCGTTTTTTCACCATAGAAGATGGATACGTCATCAAGTTCTGCAAGCCGGTCGGAATGATAGTCCAGCTGCGAAATCTTCAACTTCTCGGTGTTTTCAATATTTTTCAGGAGCCTGGACTTTTCTTCAATGGCCGACTGCTGTCTTTCCTGTATCGATTTTGAACGGCTCATCATTTTCTTTGCTTTTGCTGCCTCATATGGCCTGCGTCCGGCGCTTTTTTCGGTCTTTGTGGGGTCAAAGCCTATTTTTCTGGCCTCAGCCCTGTCAGACCAGTCGGAAGTGCGTTTTGCCGCAGAAGCCAGCCTTTGGATATCTTTTTTCAGCTTTTCGTTTTCGGCAAGCTCAAAGTTATCCTGTAATTCCTTGTTTGCCCACCAGGAAGAAAAGTTGCCCCTCTGTATTTCTATATTTGTTTTGTTGATTGACAGGATGTGATCCACGCAGTTGTCCAGAAACGCCCTGTCATGTGAAACAAGTATGAATCCATGCTTGGATTTCAGGTAGCCGCTGACGATTTGTCTTGCATTCATATCCAGGTGGTTTGTGGGCTCGTCAATCAGCAGAAAGCTGTTTTCCTTTAGGAACAGGGCAGCCAGCAGGACTTTTGTCTGTTCTCCGTTTGAAAGAGTGCTGAACGGGCGGTACAAAACATCATCGGAAACCTCCAGCAGGGAGAGTTCGCGCATAACCTCCCAATGAACATAATCCGGACATATCTCCTCAATCACATCAATTGTATTTATTTCCCTGTTTTTAACCTCGAAAGGGAAGTACTCAAAATTTACCTTTGCGGAAATCTTACCGCTGTATTCGTATTTGCTGAGCAGCAGATTGAGGAAGGTGGTTTTCCCCCTGCCGTTCCTGCCGGTGAAACCCAATTTCCAATCCGTGTCTATTTGAAAGCTCACATTTTCAAATATGTTATCATAACTGCCGTCATAGGCAAAAGTCAGGTTTGTAACATTTATTAAAGACATAAAAATCCTCCTCCTGCACCTATATACAAGTATGCCTCAATCTTAAAATGAAATATAAAAGCTGCAAGAAAGTAAATTCTTGCAGCTCAAAATATAACACAGCCAGGCCCTGTTGCGGCAGGACGGAGATATACGGTTGAGTGATAAGAATTCAGTAACTTTCCTGCATAACACCATAAAAACAAGCGCACTTCACCCTGCGTTGTCTTATCGGCATCAAAATACAAGAAAAATTACTTCATCTTTTCAACTCCAATCATTTGTTTGTAAAAATAATATAACATACCGGAATTTTAAATTCAACATACAAAACATAGAACTTTTTTCATGTATGTTTAAGCCCGAAGTCCGATTGGTATAATGATAATATTAAAATTAAAAAGCCTAAAAACTTTCCGGCAGGATAAAGGAGATGCCTATGCAGAAAATAGTTCCTCATTTATGGTACGACAAAGAGGCTAAGGAAGCGGCCTTGTTTTATATCAGTTTGTTTGAGCAGTCCCGGCTTTTAAATGTGACAGTAATCGGAGACACACCTTCCGGAGATTCGGAAATCGTGGATTTCGAGTTGGCCGGACAGCGGTTTTCTGCCATAAGTGCAGGACCTTATTTTAGATTTAATCCGTCAATTTCACTTATGGTGGCATGTGAATCGGTAGAAGAAGTAAATATCAAGTGGAAGGCATTGTCCGAGGGCGGTTCAGAATTGATGCCGCTTGGAGAATACCCTTTCAGCAGGTGGTACGGCTGGGTACAGGATAAATATGGTTTATCCTGGCAGTTAATGTTTACGGAAAATATACAAAACGTTCAAAAGATAACACCAAATATGCTTTTTTCCAATGAAGTCTGCGGAAAAGCCGAGGAAGCCGTAAAATATTATACGGGTATATTTGAGGACTCTGAGACAGGAACGGTCAGCAGATATGGCGAAGGTGAGGCAGAGAACTCAAAGGCCGAAGTCAATTATGCCGGCTTCAAATTGGACGGGTTCAGCTTATCGGCAATGGATAATGCATATGATACCGACTTCGGCTTTAACGAGGCATTCTCACTTATGGTTTATTGCAAGGATCAAAAAGAGATTGATTATTTCTGGGATAGGCTGTCTGCTGTTCCCGAAGCCGAACAGTGCGGCTGGCTAAAGGACAGGTTTGGAGTTTCATGGCAGATTGTGCCTGAATACATGGACAATATCTTATTTAATGGGTCGGAGGCTGAAATACGGAGAGTAACTGAGGCATTCCTCAAAATGAAGAAATTTGACCTGGAAGCTTTGGAAAAGGCCAGGAAGGGAGACTGAAGGAGTGTGCCGAACTTATTCTGGTATATTTGTCTTGCTGTTACAGGTGTGGGAATTACCGCAATAAGTATGTATTTGAAAAGAAATACTTACAGGGTTTCCACACTTATTGTTTTTTATCTTTTTGCGGCTGGCACTGCTTGGATAGGCGAGTTTATAGTACTTGGCCTGTTTGATTCATATGCCTATAAAACAGGATTTTTTGACAACCCCTGGGCACAAAATTTACTGGGGCATCTTCTTCTGAACACCACGGTTTACCCTGCTGTTGCGGTTGTAATGGCGGCTTTTTCACTCCGCTTCGGCTGGATATCGACAGTTACGGCTTTCTATCTGGCAATAGAATATTTGTTTGTTAAACAGGGGTTATATGAACACCATTGGTGGAGATATCACATGACTGCAATTACAACGGTTGTATTTCTGGCAATCGCCAAACTGTGGTTTGATAAATTGATTTTAAAACAATACGGGGCAATAAGGACAATAACCTTTTACTTTGTTGCAATGCTTATAGTACACACTCCTGCTCCGGTCCTTCTGCTTATGGGAAAATTACATTACAGTCTTGGTTTTGTAGACAATTATTTCAAGGACTTATATTTATCCAGTACCATAATCATATTTTTTTATCATATGTTTGAATCTTTTTTATTAGTGGTTTTCACATGTGTTCTAAAAAAGTGGTATTGGAAAATCGTTCCCTTCATAATTTCTATAGCAGTTCAAAGTTTATTTGTAAAAATGAACATTCTGGTTTTCAATGAAGGTTGGGGACTATTCGGTACACTTGTTATTTATGAATTATTTATTGCAGTCTTTATTATGATGGAAAAATTTACTTTGGTTCCCTCTGGCCGTTATATCCGAAAAATTGCATAATACCACCCGGTAATAACATCAGTTCGCAGTGATTGATTTTGAGAATAATGCATAAATTGACACAGACATATATCTCATGTTAACATGAATTTGTGACTAGGTTATTGGAATCCCTGCCGTGTAAATGTTAACTTAAATGAATATAACGAGGCACACGGATGTTACCACCTCAACAGGTGAAAGGCTGCCAAAGGTAGCCTTTGCGTAACTTTGGCCTTAAAGGCGGTGAGTATATCCATGTGCGTTATAGTAACGGAAGGAGTGTTTCATATACTTAATTTGAAGCATTGTTTCTCATTCTCAACTTCTACGTTGAGGTTTAAAATAATTTTCGGTTTTGTGCTTATAACCGTACCTCTATTGCTCATCCTCATATGTAACAACTGGTATGCCATGAAGGTGGTATGCGATCAGGTCGCAGCCTCCAATAAAAGTATCGTGCAGTTACACAGCAACCAGGTTGACAACATACTGAAGGATATGGAAAAATATCTTCACAGCATGGCTTTCCAGGATCCAAACATCATATATATAGGATCTAATCCAACCACCACTATAGAGGACTATGTAGCCAATGTAAATCTATCAAATAAATTTCAGAAGGATGTTTTTGAATATAGTTATGCCAATGCCATATTTTTGTATAAGCCCAATTCCAGGGAACTTATTATGGCTCCTCAGCAGCAGGGCGATTATGATGAAATCGCCGCAAAACTGGGCGATATCCTCAGGGACCCCGATATTTGCAAGCAGCTTGTGAACAGCTGGCAGCAGTTTGATCTGAAGGGACAGAAATTCCTGCTTAAATTGACAGATACAGGCTATGAAACATATATCGGAGTATGGGTGAACCTGGACGATTTGCTTAAGCCCATACGGTTTCTTGAGTTCAGTGACAACTCCCAGGTGATGTTTGCATCTTCAAAAGGTGAAGTACTTACAAAGAATACGACTGTGCATCCGTCAAAAACCTTTGGCCGGGAACTGCTTCAGAAAGCTTTGACCGATAGTTCCAAACCTTATACAATACTAAAAAGTGAAAATGACGGCGCTGATTCAATGATTGTAGACATCCACTCGGATGTGTCGGAGCTTTATTTAGTTGTTGTACTTCCCGTAAATGCTCTTGTAGAAAAGCTGACAGCCTTTCAAAGAGTAGTTTATGTGACCCCGTTTGCGGCAGCGGTTTTTTTGGCCATATTTTTGTTTTATCTGCAAAAAGAGATTGCTTCTCCTGTAAAGAAACTGCTCAGAGGAATGGGGAAAATCCAGGCGGGGGATCTCACTGCGCGTATTGAACCGTCTAAATTATCAGAGTTCAACTCCATAAACAATGCCTTCAACAATATGGCCCATGAGGTCCAGTACCTCAAAAACGGTATTTATGAAGAACAGTTAAGGGTACAAAAGGCAGAGATGAAGGAACTGCAGGCGCAGATTTATCCGCATTTCTTCGCCAATTGTCTTAACCTTGTGTATTCACTGGCGCAGGTCAGGGAAACCGAGCTGGTCAAGCAGCTTACCCTGCATATGGTCCGTTACTTGAGATTTATGATGCGCACAAACCGTACACTTGTCACATTATCAGAGGAACTGGAACATATCAGTAATTATCTGAGTATTCAGAAAATACGGTTTCCAAAGGCCTTTGACTATAATATAGAAATTGAGGAGGAACTGGGGACTGTACCAGTTCCGGCGTTTATACTTCAGCCTTTTGTGGAAAACTCAATGGAGCATGGTTTCTGCTACAGGGAAGATCTGCCGTTTTATATAAAGGTTGAAGCAAGGCTGAATACCGGGGGCAACGAGAAATATATTTCCATCAGAATTGAAGATAACGGAAAGGGTTTTCCGCCCGAAATAATATCGGAGTTTCAAACAGAAGACTACTTTAACAAGGGATTTGACAAGCATTTAGGTATCTGGAATGTTCAACGCCGCTGTCAATTGTATTACCACTCGGAGGTAAAAATATCCTTTTTTAACAATACCGGGGGCGGAGCGGTTGTTGAGATGGCATTACCGGTATCGGAAACAGCGTTGGGGAGGGATCAGTGTGTTTAGTGTTTTAGTTGTTGATGATGAGATTTATGCAGTAAAGGGTATCGTTGACGGTATTGATTGGGAAAAGCTGGGCGTTGCAGAGGTATTTGAGGCCTATCATGCAAGAGAGGCCAAGGCAATACTTGAAAGCAAACCGGTTGATTTAATTATATGTGATATAAATATGCCTGAGGAGAACGGACTCCAGCTTTTGGAGTGGGCCAAAGAACAGTTCCCGGAGCTGGAAGCGGTGTTTCTGACCTGCCATACCGATTTCAATTATGTCCGTAAAGCCCTTCAGCTGGGAAGCTGTGATTATTTATTAAAGCCGGTCATTTATGAAGAAATGGAGGAGGTCCTCCGCAAAAATTTTGACAGGCTGATAAAGGAACGGACCAACCAGGAGAGCATGGAAAGCTTCAAGAGGTTCTATAATATTGAGGAACAATGGAAAAGTCTGCTTGGAAATGCCGGCACCGAAGAAGCCGGTGACCTGATAGATCAGACCATGGACTGGATTTCCTGCAGAAAAGACAACAAAGGGACTCTCATAAAAGTCTATCAAAGTATTTTGCAGACAGCAGTTTTTGTACAGAAGAAAAAAGGTATGCCGCTGGATAATTTAAGCAGTCTTGAACTGAGCATGGACGGACATGAAATTACCTGCAGTGATGAGCAGTTTAAGCAATGGATGGAAAATATCATAAAGGTTGTCTGTACAAACGCCGGAAACAACGAGAACCGGTACCAGAAAAACAGCATAGTCCATGAACTGCAGAGGTATATACAGCAGAATCTCAACAGGAAGCTGACCCGTGAGGAATTGTCGGAATACGTTCATTTGAACGAGTCATACCTTTCCAGGCTGTTCCATAAGGAAACAGGCATGTCCCTGTCGGACTATATTTTACAGGAGCGTATGAAATTGGCCAAGGTACTTATATCCGAATCGGATATGCCCATATATGGCATAGCAAATCAGCTTTGCTACGATAATTTTTCCTATTTTGCAAAGATGTTCAAGAAGGTTTATAACCTCACACCCCAGGAATACAGGAAAAAATACTTCAGTCAGCCCGTATGACTGCAGAGCCTGGACTAATTTAAAACTGGCATTATGAGTTAATTTACTTACTGTGAAGGGGCTGGTGCACAATGAATAAATTTTATTCACTCGGGCACCAGTTCCTTTTTTTGTGCGAATTATACAAATCTCATCTTGAAAAAGAGGTAACAATTGTTACATATGATGTCACGGATATGGTAGAGTCAACTTCACATGAGGTTATATAATACAAACATAGATTCCAGGCAACCAGTCACAATTGAATTTACAGGAGACCTTTCAAATGGATACAATCGTTAAAGTTGAAAGCAACAGGATCAGCTCTATCAAAAGACGGAACATGTGGAATGCCGTATTGCGGCACAAGGTGCTTTATCTTTTGATGCTGCCGGGTATAATTTATATGCTGCTGAATAATTATATCCCGATGTTTGGTATTATAATTGCCTTTAAAAATTATAACTTTGAAGATGGATTTTTGTTCAGCCCTACGGTTGGTTTTGATAATTTCAGATATCTGTTTGAAACGCCTGACGCATTTATAATGACCCGGAATACTTTGGGCTACAATGCTGTTTTCATAGTGGTCAATTTAGTCATGTCGGTAACCATGGCAATTTTATTAAATGAAGTACGCAACCGTTATTCAAAGAGATTTTACCAGAGCGCGGTACTGCTTCCGTTCTTTCTGTCGGCAGTAATTGTTGCATATCTGGTATATTCGCTGCTGAATCCTGATTCCGGACTTGTCAACAGGTACATATTGAAATCTTTTGGCGTCGAACCCATATCATGGTATCTGGAGCCAAAATACTGGCCCTTTATACTGGTTATAACAAATGCATGGAAAAACGTGGGATATGGCAGCATTATATACATCTCGGCAATGACCGGGATAGATACGGAATATTATGAAGCCGCCACAATAGACGGTGCCAGGAAATGGCAGCAGGTCAAATATATAACTATCCCCCTGCTGGTGCCTGTTATGGTAATTATGACAATTCTCTCCATAGGAAGAATATTCTATTCGGATTTCGGTCTGTTTTACCAGCTTCCAATGGGTTCCGGCACCCTGCTGCCCGTAACAAATGTTATTGATACATATGTGTACAACAGCCTTGTAAACATGGGAGATATCGGTATGTCATCGGCAGCGGGCTTTTACCAGTCGGTGGTGGGTTTCCTGCTGGTGCTCACTACAAATCTGGTGGTTCGTAAAATCAGTCCGGAAAATGCTCTATTCTAGCGAATATATAATTATTTATTCAAACAAATTCGGGTAAATCTTAATTAAATGTGCAGTAAATGTTCCGGTTAAATTAAAAAAGGCTCACATCCATCAACGGCTTATGGAGGTCGGTAAAAAATGAAAAATAACAGAACTCACTGGTTAATACATGTTATATTCATATTTTGTTCTGCTGCGGCAATCCTACCGGTACTGCTGGTAGTTGCAATATCATTTTCCAGCGAGGATTCAATAAATAAATACGGGTACTCGCTGTTACCCCATGAATTTTCAACCTATGCCTATCAGTACATATTCAATGATCCGCATGTTTTATTAAGAGCTTACGGCAATACTATCTTTGCAACTGTTGTAGGGACTCTGACCTGTATGATAATAACTTCTGCACTGGCTTATCCGCTCTCCAGAAAGAGCATGCCATTCAGAAAGTTCTTCACAATGTTTGTGGTGCTGACCATCCTATTCAATGGCGGTCTGGTTCCCTGGTATATCGTAATGAAAAATTATCTGCACTTTAGCGACAATATTTGGGCTCTGGTTGTTCCGGGGCTTCTCCTCAACGGATTCAACGTGTTGATAATGAGAACGTTCTTTCTGAATACAATACCGGGAGAACTTCTGGAGGCGGCCAATATGGATGGCGCAGGCGAGTTCAGGATATTTGCCCAGATAGTCATACCCCTGTCCAAGCCGGTATATGCCACCATAGGATTGTTCGCCACGCTGGCATACTGGAATGACTGGTATAACAGTATGATTTTCCAGGTCAATCACGATAACTACAGTATGCAGTACGTTTTACAGAGTATTTTGCTGAACATCCAGTATCTGGCACAAAACACCAAGAGCAATAACATGTCGGCTTCTCTGGCCTCCCTTCCGCAGGAGACCTCCAGAATGGCCATGGCAATCGTGGCAATAGGTCCCATAATATTTGCATATCCCTTCTTCCAGAAGTACTTTATAAAGGGATTGACTATTGGAGCGGTGAAAGGATAATACAGGTAAAGGCCTGATTATTAATACAGTTTTATATGGAGGGTATAAAATGAAAAAAAGGATTGGAACTTTGTTATTGGCAGTTTCATTCTCAGTTACCATGGCTCTCTCGGGATGCGGCAGTTCAACCACATCTTCAGCTACGAGCACTTCAACTGAAACAGCTGCTGTATCGACTGGAGCTGCCGAATCAACCGCTGCTGCATCGACCGAAGCAGGCGCGATTGATCCCAAGACATTGAAACCCGTAAAGCTTGTTTTTGTGACAATGGGTGAAACTCCTAAAAATTTGGCGGCAGTAAATGAAGAAGCGAGTAAATATCTGACAGAGAAAATAAACGCTACTTTGGAATACCGTCCGATTTCATGGGGAAATTACGCTAATAAAGTTAATCTTATGTTTGCTTCAGGTGAGAAATTTGATTTGATGTTTACTGCATCCTGGATGTTTGAAGCGCAGTTCGCAGCAAAGAAACAAATTCTTGCAGTAGATGATTTGATTGCACAATATGCTCCCGATTATCTGGCAACAGTTCCTCAGGATGTTAGAGAAGCCGGCTTTATAGGAGGCAAGGCTTATGGTCTTACAGGCTACAAGGAATGGGCTGCCGATAAAGGTTTGATTTTCAATAAGGAAATAGCAGACAAATACGGTATCAGCGCCGATACAGTCAAGACATGGTCCGACCTGACTCCCTACCTCGAAAAAATAAAAAAGGGCGAACCCGGAATGACTCCTCTGGCAGCAAGATCTGAAAACTCACCAATGGTTCAGATGATGGCTATCAATGCCTATGATACTCTTGGTGACGGACCGGGCTGCATCAGCAGAACGGCTGGTGACACAAAGGTTGTAAACATGTTTGAACAGCAGGATTTCATGGACGCTGCCAAATTAACCCGCGAATGGTTTACAAAGGGCTATATAAATAAAGATGCTGCTTCAACAACACAGATGGAATACCTGGCTGTTAAAGCTAAAAAAGCAGCAGGTTACGGCCAGTCAGGAAAACCGGGCATAGCATCACAGGAGGGCCGCCAGTGCGGTATGCCTGTAATCTATATCCCGATGGATAAGCCGTATATGACCACGAGTGACGCAGCAAGTGCCATACTTGCAGTACCAAGCACAGCAAACGATCCTGCGCGTTCTGTAATGTTCGCAAACCTGCTCCATAAGGACAAATACCTTGTTAACCTGCTGAACTGGGGTATTGAAGGTAAGGACTATGTGAAAGCCGATGAAAATACCATCAAGTATCCGGATGGAATGACAGCTGAAAATTCAACTTATAACCTGAATATGAGCTGGCTGATGGGTGACGTAACACTTAACTATCTGTGGGAATCGGATGAGAAGGATATTTACGACCAGTACAAGAAGTTTAACGACAGCGCCGACAGATCGGCAGCTCTCGGTTTCAGTTTTGATCCAACACCTGTAAAGAACGAAGTTGCTGCTTACAATAACGTAATCAAGCAGTACACAGGTGCCATATATTCAGGGTCGGTAGACCCCGCAACAACAATTCCGAAGTTTAATGACGCCTTAAAGGCAGCCGGAATGGAAAAAGTTATTGCAGAGAAACAAAAACAGCTGGATGAATTTGTAGCAGCTAAAAAGAAATAATTAATGCTCTTTACTGAAAGGTTGGTTGGCACAGCTGGTTCTGTGCCAACCTTCTTTAGTTTAATGAAGTAAATATTTATAAAAAATGTAATTGTAATACATGAGATATAAACACTGTGGTTAAAAAATGGAGGCTATATGGGTAAATTTGCAGATAAATATTTTAAGGTTTGTCCGTGGGAGGTAGTTGAAGAAGGCTTTGATCCTGAATACGGCCGCGTATCCGAATCGATATTTTCCCTTGGCAATGAGTACATGGGAGTACGCGGATATTTTGAAGAGGGTTACAGCGGTGATAAGCTGCAGGGAAGTTATCTTAACGGCATATACGAAGAAAATATAACGGAAAAATCCGCCTATAAGGGCATTTCAAACCGCGGTACCTTTATGGTTAACGGTGTTGACTGGCTTTACACCAGATTGGAACTGGATGGAGAGGAACTTGACCTCGCAAGGAGTAAAATCAGCAGCTTCAAGAGAAGGCTGGATATGAAAACAGGTGTATTGACCAGAGAGTTCCTATGGTATACAAAAACCGGGAAGGAACTCAGGGTGGAGTTCTCAAGATTTTTGAGCATGATAACACCCAGGCTGGGCTGCCAGAGGATTACACTTGAACCTGTGAATTTTTCGGGAAAAATTGCAGTTAAGGCCGGTCTTGACTTTTCACCCATACATGAGACCATGCAAAGAAGTCTTTGGGATTGCCTGAAACAGGGAATTTCGGACGGCGTCACAGGAAGCCTGGGAAGGACCAAATCAAGCGGGCAGATGGTATATGCCGGATTTAAAATACAAAGTAAACAACCATTGGATTATACATATGTTGAGAAGGATAAATTGAATTATCTGGGTTTTGATATAGCCCTGGACAAGGGCAAAGGGACTTGCTTTGACAGGACGGCTGTGGTGCATGCCGAAAAGAATACGGTTAAAAATCCTGAAAAAGTGTGGTCTGAGGGAAGTGAGCTTGCAAACCTGTACGGTGCAAAAAAATACGATGAGGTCCTGGCCGAAAATAGAGCTTACTGGAATGATATCTGGAATACCTTTGATGTCTCCATTGAGGGTGATGACGACAACCAGCAGGGAATAAGGTACTGTATTTTTCAGATGCACCAGACTTATCACGGTGAGGACTCCGACATGAATATCGGGGCAAAGGGACTGACCGGGGAAGCATACGGTGGAAATGCCTTCTGGGATACAGAAACCTATTGCCTGCCCTTTTATCTCTTCAACAATCCCAAAGCGGCAAGGAACCTGCTCGAGTACAGGTACAACACACTTCCGCAGGCAATTGAACGGGCGGGAGATCTGGACTGTGACGGAGCATGTTATCCCATAGCGACACTGGACGGAACAGAGAGCTGCACACTATGGCAGCATGCAAGTCTCCAATTCCAGCCAAGTACGGCAGTGGCCTATGGCATCAGGCATTATGTAAAGATTACGGGGGATAAGGCCTTCCTGTATGAAAAGGGTTTGGAGATGCTGGTGCAGATATGCCACTTCCTTGCCACAAGAGGCCAATGGAGCTCCAGAACGGGCAAATTCGGGTATTATGGTGTAATGGGTCCCGATGAATTCCAAATGATGGTCAACAATAACTGCTACACAAATTTTATGGCCAAAAAGACCTTTGAGTATACTATCGATGTTTTATCGGAGACTAAAGCCGTTAAACCCGAAGCATATGCACAAATTCAAAAGAAGCTCGGCCTTGATGAGGCCGAATTGGATAACTGGAGCCGTATGGCTGAAAATATGAGGATTCCTCTGGAGGAAGCGACAGGGATATATGAACAGCACGAAGGGTACTTCGATCTGCCGCATATTGATATAAAAGCCATACCTGTTACGGATTTTCCCCTTTATCACAACTGGTCCTATGACAGGATATACAGAAATGACATGATTAAGCAGCCCGATGTGCTGATGTTCATGTTCCTGCACAATCAGGATTTTTCCTGTCAGAGCAAAAAAGTAAATTACGAATTCTATGAGCCCAGATGCATACATGAATCCTCGCTTTCACCGTCGGTTCACTCGGTTCTGGCCTCCGAGCTGGGACGTCACAGGGAAGCCTTTGACTTCTTCAGTTTTGCAACCCGTATGGACCTGGACAACTATAACAGAAACACCAGGGAAGGTTTGCATACCACTTCCATTGCCGCCGCATGGGTCAATATAGTATATGGTTTCGGAGGTATGAGATCCGACGGCGAAATGCTCCTGTTCAATCCGTCAATACCTGCTGCATGGAAATCCTACAGCTTCAGAGTGCTCTACAGAAATGCAGTTCTGGAAGTGAAGGTTATGAAGGAAACGATCATATTTAAAACCATCAATTCTTTGGAGACAAAGATAAAGATATACGGGAAAGATTACAGCATAGGAGGAGAAGCTCTGGAAATACCCGTTCCTGAGGAATGGAGGGGCTGAGTCGCATAACATTTGTGGCCGCTATTGCGGCTCAAAGCCATAACATGGCTTGGGAGGTTAGCTTGAAAGACTTCACTTGTGTTCGTCTTCCAAACTAACCTGTGAATTTATGGCCGTGCGAAATATTCAAAGTATTAATCAATACTTTGAAAGCGCACATGGCCAATTAACCTCCTTTATTCGCCTTATAGCGGATGAGGAGTGAAGAAGGTTTCATTACTGTTTTATGGCCACAAATGTGGCTCATGGAGGTTAATATGTCCTGGATAATAGAAGAAAAAGGTTTCAACAAAAACAACATAGAGCTGAACGGCAACAAATTCATGCTGGGAAACGGTTACATGGGCTACAGGGGCACATTGGAGGAATTCGGAAAGGACCGGCTGGTGGCCTGCAATCTCCTGGGCTTGTATGACAGGGTGGGAGATAAATGGAGGGAGCCGGTAAACGCGCCAAACGGCTTTTATACAAGATTAAGCTGTGATGATGAACAGCTTGGTCTGCCCGTCAGTCAGACAACCGGGCACAGGCAGAGTCTGGATATATATTCCGGCCTGCACAAAAGGGAGAGCACTTTCACCACATCCGCAGGAAACGGGGTAAGCATAGAAACCGAGCGGTTTCTTGGGCTGTCGGATGTGCACCTGATGTGCATGAAATACTCATTAAAGGCAGCCGGGAGCTGCCGGATCGTCATAGAGACGGGCATAGACGGAGAGGTCTGGGATATCAACGGTCCTCATTTAAAAGATATGCGGCCGGCGGTGAAGCAGGAACTCATCGTTTTGAATTCGGTGACAGGAGAGCTGGGCTGTCCGGTATCTGTGGCCGAAGGGTTGGATATCCCGTTTGCCGCGCATATGGATATAAAAATGGAGGACAGGTGCATTCTGAGATGTATTTCTTTCGAGGCGCAGCCCGGCGAGTCCTACACCTTTTATAAATATGTGGCGGTTTATACAGGCAATGATATTGACAGAACCGAATCCCCCACAGCGGTATCCGGAGCGGCAGAAGAGGCTTGCCTGGCTGCAAAAGGCAGGGGCTATATACAGTTGGCGGCAGAGAATGCGGCACTGTGGGAAGAGCGGTGGAAGATGTCGGATGTGAAGATACACGGTGATGAGGACGCACAGAAGGCCTTGCGGTACAGCATATATCACCTGCTTTCCATCGCTCCGTCTCATTCCGACAGGGCATCAATACCTGCCAGAGGGCTTTCGGGGCAGGTATACAAGGGCGCAATATTCTGGGATACCGAGATGTTCATGCTGCCTTTCTTCCTGTATACAAATCCCGGCATTGCAAGAAATCTTATGAGGTACAGGGTCCATACACTTGACGGCGCCAGAAGAAAAGCAGCCGAGTACGGCTACAGGGGAGCGTACTATGCCTGGGAAAGCCAGGACACCGGAGATGATGCCTGCACGCATTTCAACGTGACAGATGTTTTCACCGGAAGACCCATGAGAACTTATTTCAGGGATAAGCAGATTCATATAAGCACAGATGTAGTTTACGGCATATGGCAGTATTACAGGCTTACAGGCGATGAGAGCATACTGCTGGAGGGCGGAGCCGAAGTGATACTGGAGTGCTCCCGTTTCCTGATATCCTATGCATATTTCAAGAAAGATAAAAACAGGTATGAGATTCTGGATGTGACGGGTCCGGATGAATATCACGAAAGAGTAAACAACAATGCTTTCACGAATATGATGGTAAAGCATACGCTTGAGGTGGCGGTGAAAACTCTGGAGCTGCTGAAAAGCAAACATGCCGCTGCCTATGAAAAGCTCATGGCAGAGCTGGATTTCAACCCTGAGTTGGATGCCCTGAGGGAAATGAATGATCTGCTCTACATACCGCAGCCTGACGGCAGATCCCTTGTAATAGAGCAGTTTGACGGATATCACAGATTGGAGGACATAAGTCTTCAGGAACTAAAGGGGAGGATCATAAATCCCAATGAGTACCTTGGAGGCGGAAACGGAATTGCCGCCACAACCAAAATACTCAAGCAGGCCGATACGGTGTTGATGCTCAACCTGTTTAAGGACAGGTATCCCCATGAGGTCAAGAAAGCCAACTGGGAATATTACGAACCCAGGACAGAGCACGGTTCAAGCCTCAGTCCCTGTGTATATGCCCTGCTGGCAGCCGATACGGGTAATCCCGAGTGGGCATACAAATATTTTCTAAAGACGGCTACCATCGATCTGACAGGGGAGTCCAAGCAGTACGCCGGGACCATATATATAGGCGGTACTCATCCGGCTGCAAACGGAGGTGCCTGGATGGCGGCAATTCTTGGCTTTGGAGGAGTGGGCTTTGACGGCAGTGCTGTTGCCATAAATCCAAAGCTTCCGTCTGCATGGAGCTCCCTGGAGTTTAAGCTTAACCTGAAGGGACAGCTTTATACCGTAGTAATAGATAAAACTTCCGTAACTATTAAATCCCGACCGGAAAATACGGCCGGCATTGATTTCAGTGTTGCCGGAAAATTACTTTCCTGTAAAGCCGGCGGGAGCATTTCCAGCGGTTATAACCAAAATAATTTATAACAAATATTTACATAACATGGCTTGGGAGGTTAATATGAACAATATAAAAGGAGCACTGTTTGATCTTGACGGAGTGATAGTTGATACTGCCAAATATCACTATCTCGCATGGAAGCGTTTGGCCGGGGAGTTGGGCTTTGAGTTTACTGAGGAGCACAATGAAAGGCTTAAGGGAGTGAGCAGGATGAGATCACTTGAGATATTGCTGGAAGTCGGCGGGATAAGCTGTACCCCGGAGGAAAAGCTGGCCATGGCCGAAAAGAAAAACAACTGGTATGTGGAGTACATAAAGAAAATGGATGAGTCGGAGATACTTAAGGGTGCCAGAGAATATTTACTCAAGCTGAAGGGCGAGGGTGTGAAAATAGCGTTGGGCTCGGCCAGCAAAAATGCGCCCATGATACTTGAAAACCTGGGTATAACCAATCTGTTTGACGCTGTAATTGACGGCAATAAGGTGTCCAAAGCAAAGCCTGACCCTGAAGTATTCCTGCTGGGGGCAAAGGAACTGGGCCTTAAGGCAGCCGACTGCATCGTATACGAGGACGCTGAAGCCGGCATAGAGGCTGCCCGCAGAGCCGGAATGGGCACTGTGGGCATAGGAAGCAGGGACATACTAAAAGAAGCGGATATGGTTGTCAGCGGGCTGTATGAGCTGCTTTGATACAATTGAATTTATTTTTTGGGCCGGTCAATTTAACTTGTTGGGCTGATTGAATTGTGTTGATTGAAATTTTGTTTTTGCTTTACAGATAAATTTAATCAAAATCAACTGGTACGTGAGTACAACTTCATAAAAAAAGATGCACAGTTAAAAACAATAGCGGTAAATTGCCGACGACGGCAAAACAGATTTAAATGAGGAGATACAATTTACCGCTATTGTTTTGGGTGCGTCTTTATTTTATGAAGTTAGTGCGGAAGTTACCAGTTGATATAAAAATATTATTCCAGGTAAAGCATAAATTAGATTAATTAGAACAACGCGTTAAATTAACTCATTAATCTAATTTAATTTTCACATTTTATGGGAACAAAATACAATGCTTTTAGTTCTAGATTCTTATTTTAAATGGGTAAATAGGCTAAAAGCATTATTTTATGTTAATAAACTGACGAAAAATATAATAAGAATAAACCGAGGAGGGGATAAAATGTTAAGCTTGCAGACAATCAAGGATTTAAATGAGGTAATAAATAATATCGACAATCGGATTGAAAGCAATGCCGGAAGGATTAATCCAAAAGAATTGGAATATTTGACATACCAAAAAATAAAGATTCAGCAGTTGATTGATGACATACATCACAAAGAGGATTATTTTAAAGATACAAGGGATTAATCCGGAAAGCGATGCAAAAATATGAAGAGCGTTGGTAATATCTATGGATGCTAAATATGTTAATCTGTTTTTAGAAGCTTTTGGCAAGACGCTGGAGCAATTTGGTGTTGGAGGCATCAAGAGGACAAACATAAAAAAGAAAAGTAAATTGTATGTGGATTCGGAGGTATCGACAATTATACTGCTGAAGGGTGGAATTCAGGGCAACATCGTGTTGTCAATGTCCCAGGATACCGCCAAAGGTCTGGCTTCGGCCATGATGATGGGCATGAGTGTTTCAGTTATTGACGAAATAGCCAGGAGCGCTATTGGAGAACTGTCTGGTATGATTGCAGGAACTTCCTCCACTATGTTGGCTTCACTGGGAGTATCACTGCAAATAAGTCCGCCCATGGTCATATTTGAATCCTGCGATATAAACCTGCATGAAACCCTGGCTGTTGATTTTGAAACACAAATAGGCAAAATAGAGTTTAACATAGGCTTTGTCTAAAACTTTAGTCTATGTTTTTATATGAACTCCCTAAATACTTTTATTTTAAATTTACTGACTCATTATCTGATCTAATTCAGGTAACCTTTGAGTCTTTTTTTTGTTCCGGGGATTTATAAAGTTTGGCAAGGAAAATCAGGTAATTTTATAGTTTTAGTAATATAATATCTATAAGAACATCCGGCAATAAATCCCGCACATGGGTAGAGGGCGGCTAAACCGGCATACAGGACAAAGGAGGTTGTAATGGATCATAAGGCTGCTATTCAAGAATCAATCAAATATATAGAAGAAAATCTGTGTGAAGCAATTAATTTAAATGACATAGCCAGGAAAGCGTACATTTCAGAATTTTATTTTCACAGGTTATTCCGGAATGCCACAGGGAGTTCCGTAATGGAGTATGTGAGGGAAAGAAGACTTTCGGCGTCGACAGATGCCCTTTCAGAAACCGATGAGAAAATAACCGATATCGCCCACAGGTTTCAATACGGTTCGGAGGAGTCATTCTCCAGGGCTTTTAAAAAGGCATACCGAATCAGTCCCAGAGAATACAGAAATACCTGCAATAAAAATTATTCTCAAAAGAATACTTATACCGGTATGAAGAAGCTGACAGGTTCTTCGGCAGGTGTGACCACTCTTTCAATGGCAGCATAATTTTATTATAAAATAAAGGAGTTGATTTAATGAGTTTGATACCTGTAGTAGTTGAACAAACAAATCACGGAGAACGGTCTTTTGACATTTTTTCAAAATTGCTGAATGACAGGATAATTATTTTAAGTGATGTGGTCACAGATGAATCGGCAAGCCTGGTTGTTGCTCAAATGCTCTACCTTGAAGCGGCAGACCCTGACAAAGATATCAATTTCTATATAAACAGTCCGGGGGGCTCCATATCTGCCGGCTTTGCCATATATGACACCATGCAGTATATAAAATGTGATGTTTCTACCATTTGTATCGGGTTTGCCGCCAGCATGGGTTCGTTTTTGCTGGCTGCCGGCACCATGGGAAAGCGTTTTGCCCTGCCGAACAGTGAGATATTGATACATCAGCCTCTGGTAAGCGGAGGTATTCAAGGGCAGGCCACTGATATCAAAATACATGCCGAGCATTTGATCAAAACCAGGAGCAGGTTAAATAAAATATGCAGTGAGAGGACCGGCCAGCCCCTGGAAAAGATTGAAAAGGACGTTGAGAGAGATTTTTATATGTCTGCCGAAGAGGCAAAAGCATATGGCCTGATCGATAAAATCCTTGTAAGAAGTTGACATAATAATATATTTATGCAAGGAATGCTGCCGCGAACATAATTACTAAATGAAAACGCTCACATTTTTAGGCCCCATATATGTGAATTTTAGCTAAAATTGCTGTTTACGTGAAGTTGATGCTTGTTTAAAAAAATCATATATGTTATTCTCTACATATGAAATAATTCAAAAAGGTGGAAGCAATGAATATTGATTTGATTGCTAAAAAGGCTGGAGTTTCACGTGCTACAGTATCCAGAGTAATAAATAATTTTCCGGGAGTCAGGGAAGAAACCCGTAAAAAAGTTGAAGAGGTTATCAATGAGCTCAATTATATCCCAAGTGCCGCTGCGCGTTCACTTGTCAGGAAAAGAAGCAACATAATAGGCGCACTGATTTACAATATAACACAGCCTTTTTGGGGCAACTATATATCGGGAATTGAAGATGGTGTAGTTCCTACAGATTATGGTTTATTCTTTGCAAACAGTAAAAAGCACAAGACCTTCTGGGATTACCAGAAGGCTTATAAAGAAAACCTGAAAAACCTTGTAAGCCACGGCGTAGACGGTGTTATCATGACTTTACTCAATGACCTGGAAAAAGAGGACATTGATTTTTTAGAGAGCGTTAACATTCCATATATTGTTATTCAAAATTGTTTGGACGATTCCAGGATAGTCAGTGTCAATGTAGATAATGTGGAAGGAGCATATCAGGCCACAAATTATCTGATCGGTCTGGGGCATAAGTCCATCGGGCATATAACCGGGCTGATGACCAGCGGAATCGGAAAATCCAGGCTTCAAGGCTTTACCAGAGCAATGGAGCAGGCCAGCTTACAGGTACTTCCCGACAATGTCATAAACGGAGGACATTCGTTCAAGGACGGCTACTGGGGTATGAAACAGCTTATGGCTCATGAGAATCCTCCCACCGCAGTCTTTTTCGGAAGTGACGAATCGGCCTACGGGGGAATCTATGCTGCCGGTGAAATGAACATACGTGTGCCGGAGGACGTCTCGGTCATCGGATTTGACGGGATCAGAGATACCTTTGACCATTCGGCGTATTTACCGGTTTTGACTACCATGGAACAACCTACCCATGAAATGGGCAGGATTGCGGCCGAGTTAATGGTTGCCTGGCTAGACGGTGAAAAACCGAAAAAATCCACAATAAATATGAAAGCCAAATTATTTGAAGGAAAAACGTGTATTCCTCTGAAGTAGAGAGTTATTAATATTTCGGATGAAAAGTTGCTGCAGGATGTGGTACGGCCGCATTTGGCAGCAACTTTTTTATATTGTCCCAGTTTGAATTATTACTCTTTGGACGGGAAAAGATGATAAAAATAATCCGGCTAAAGTGTTGACAAAAAACATTTTCATTGTATAATTAAAATTAAGGTTGGGAATGAGAGCGCTTACAATTCAAAATATGACATCTGGATACATACTACCAAAAGTACATTTTTTAACAGTATTATTGTAAATGTGACCAAAAAAAGTAGAGTTTAGCTGCATTTTTTATTCAATTTATATGATATGGCCACGGTTTTGTATCAGTTATCTTTATTTAGATTTGAGAGCGATTTCATATGAGCAACCCTTGTGTAGTATAGGTATAAAAAATTTTGAGGAGGCTATGAAGAAAATGAAAAAGAGGTTATTATCAATCGTTCTTGCAATTTCTACAGTGATGTCCTTAGCCGCTTGTGGTAGTTCAGACACATCAGGAAATACATCAGGAGCAGTTTCTCAATCGGCTGCAAGTGATGTTCAGAGTGGTTCCGGTGAAGCAAAGCACCTTACTTTGTGGACAATCGTTAAGAATGATGCGGCTACCAAAGTTTTCAATGATGCGGCAGCAAATTTTAAGAAAACCAATAATGTAGAGGTTGAGATACAGTTTTTTGAAAACGACCCCTACAAGACAAAATTAAAGACAGTTATGGGAAGCGGTCAAGCTCCGGATATTTTCCATTCATGGGGCGGTGCATGGCTCAAGCAGTTTGTTGATGAGGATCAGGTACTGGAAATCACAGACAAGTCATCAGATTTTAAATCACAGCTCTCAGAAGCTGCATGGGATCTTGATACTTTTGACGGAAAGGTATACGGAGTTCCCTATATACTTACAGGTACTGTAATATACTATAACAAGGCTTTGTTTGATAAATACGGCTTGACATTCCCAAAGACATGGGATGAAATGCAAACTGTTGCAAAGACTTTCAAAGACAACGGCATAATACCTTTCGCAATGGGTAACAAAGGCGCATGGCCCGGAGCTATGTACTACATTTACCAGTATATCCGTTTCGGCGGAAAGGATGCCATAATAACCGGTCTTGAAGATAAAGGAAATGGCGTATTTGATAAAGATGCATTTATAAATGCCGGTAAGAATATTAAGCAAATGGTTGACGAAGGTTGGTTCCCGGCAGGTACTAACGGTATCAATTATGATACAGGCGGAGACCGTATGCTGTTCTACTCTGAAAAGGCAGCTATGATGCTGCAAACAGGCAGCATGAGTTCTGCTGCTAAGGACGAAAGCCCTGATTTCTATAAAAACAATCTCGCAGTTGCTCCATTCCCTACAGTTAACGGCGGAAAAGGAACTACACAGGAAACCTTGCTTGGAAATAATGCCTTCTCGGTATCAAAGGACTGTAAAAATCCTGATGATGCTGTAGCATTCTTGAAATATTACACAACCGATAAGGAACTTAATGAAAGAAATGCAAATGACGGAGGTATCCTGGTTGCTACAAAGGATGTTAACATCAAAGATCCTATTGTAAGCGGAATTATGGGAATTCTGTCACAATCCACTTCGGTTCAGAATTTCTTTGACCAGGGACTTCCAACAGAAGTTGCAACTGCTTTCAATGAATCCACACAGGCATTGATCGGCGGAGCAATGAGCCCTGAAGATGTATACAAAAAGTGTGAGGACACAGCGCAAAAAGTATTAAAAGATAAATAACTCACTCACTGAACAAAGCCACAGGGGCTAGGTCAAATTTGGGCTTGACTTAGCCCCTTATGGTTACAGACCTGAATCTTAATAAGCAATGTGAGGTGCTACATTAATGAAAACGCTTGAGGGAACTATGCCCGGTAACGATTATGTTAAAAAAAGTAAAATAAAACAAGCGATGAAACAACGGTTAACGATTTTATTATTCCTTTTGCCGGCATTATTGGTATACGGTACTTATAATGTTTATGGTATTTTCCGGACTTTTTACTATAGCTTTATGAAATGGTCGGGACTGAGTCCCAGAATGACATTTATAGGATTAAAGAATTATATTAATTTGGTTACGGATATAAATATCTGGCTGGCATTAAAAAATAATCTGATTCTGGTGGTTGTTTCAATTGTATTCCAGCTCTCATTCGGACTTATTCTGGCACTCATTGTCAACAGTAAGATCCGCGGAGCAAAATTCTTCAGAACCGTATATTTTATGCCTATGCTGCTGTCAACTGTCGCAACAGGTATTATCTGGCTTCTGATGTTTGACCCTTATTACGGACTGATCAATCATATGTTCACAGCCATGGGCTTTAAATCTCTTGAGAACATGGCCTGGATAGGAGATCCTAAGAGTGCAATGCCAGCGGTTTTATTCGTTGTATGCTGGCAGTATATTCCCCAGTATATGATCCTGCTGCGGGCAGGGCTTACAAATATCGCAGATGAAATCAACGAGGCAGCCACCATAGACGGAGCAAACAAGCTTCAGCTGTTCAAGAGCATTACCCTGCCCTTGCTGGCGCCGACCTTGAAGACATCGGCAATATTATCCCTGGTAGGTTCTTTGAAGTACTTCGATCTGGTGTATGTTATGACCGGAGGAGGACCTAACGGAGCAACCGAAGTAATGGCCACCTATATGTACAAAAATGGCTTCGAGTCTTCGAATATGGGATATGCCAGTTCGGTTGCGGCATTTATGTTTATAGTATCCCTGACCATGGTTGCCCTGTTCCAATTTGGAACCCGCAGAAAGGAGGAGAATAATTAATGACAAAGCAAATTACTCTTAAGGCTCTTTTATATTTTGTAGCAATATTATTTCTAATAATATTCGGATTTCCATTTGTTTTTGTCCTTATTACCTCCATTAAGGACCAGAATGGATATATGCAGAGCTTCTGGAATATTCCGTCAACTTTTTATATAGGAAATTTTATTGCGGTTTTCAAGGCAAATTTTTTGAGATACCTGTTTAATTCGCTGTTTGTAGCCGGTATTTCTGTTTCACTGGCTATTTTTATAGCATCAATGGCAAGTTTTGCGTTGGCAACAATGAAATTCAAACTTAACAAGGCAGTTTTCATGTTATTTCTGGTAGGTATGATGATACCTGCACACACAACCCTGATCCCGATTTTTGCGTTAAACAGGCAGCTGGGATTATTGGATAAAACCTATGGCTTGATAGGACCTTATACAAGCTTTGCAATTCCTATTTCGGTATTTATTATGACGGGTTTTTTCAAGGAAGTACCAAAGAGTATACAGGAATCCGCTTACATTGACGGAGCATCGGTTTTCAGGATATACGGACAGATCATGCTGCCTCTTTCGCTGCCTGCGGTATCAACTGTGGCTATTTTCAATTTTCTGGCGTGCTGGAACGAATTTATATTTGGTTTGACATTGATCAACTCTCCCAGCCAGAAAACACTGCCCATAGGAATCCGTGAATTCTACGGAGCGGAATCGATAAATATCCCTGCTATTCTTACGGCGGTATTGGTGGCTTCCCTGCCCGTAATGATTTTCTATTTCCTATGTCAGGAGCAGGTAATTAAAGGACTTTCGGCGGGGGCTGTGAAAGAATAGCAGTATGCAATTAATGGATTTATAATACTCATGGTAAAGGACAAAAATTATGGATTTACTACAAATAGAGAATGGAAAAATTATTAATACAAGCGGAAAAGTTGTAAATTTACGTGGAACCTGCATTGGAGGTTTTCTCAATCTTGAGGATTTTATAAATGCATACCCGGGAACCGAGAGTGCTTTGAGAAAACACATGCTGGATACTCTGGGAAGCGTAAAAGGAAAAATGTTTTTTGACCGTATGGCGGATAATTTCTTTGCCGAGGACGACATTGCCTTTATTGCGGCCAGCGGTGCCAACTGCATCCGTATTCCCTTGAATTACAGGTGCTTTGAAACGGATGATAAACCGTTTTCATATAATGAAGAGGGCTTTAAACGCCTGGATGGTATTTTGAAGCTTTGCGAGAAATACTCCATTTACGTCATTCTGGATATGCATGCGGCACCGGGTTGGCAGAATTGTCACTGGCATTCCGACAATGAGAGGGGAGTGGCGCTGTTATGGACGCACAAGCTCTTCCAGGACCGCTTTGTCGCGTTGTGGCAGGAGTTTGCACGCAGATATGAGGGAAGAAATGTTGTTGCAGGATATAATCTGATCAATGAGCCTTCCACCGGAAACCCCAATGGAGAGCATGCTTTTGATTTTTATGAACATTACAAGCCCGACTGGAATGCTATGAACAGCTTGTACAGCCGTACGGTAAAGGCTATCCGGGACATCGATCCGAAACATATCATTTTCCTGGAAGGGGACAACTATTCCCGTTATTTTGAAGGCCTTGATACACCTTTTGCTGACAACCTGGTTTACAGCAGCCACAATTATACTTCACCGGGTTTCGGATCAGGCCCTTATCCGGGCTATTACCAGTCTGAGGCAGGACTTGTTTACTGGGATAAAAACCGCCAGAAAATGGATATTTTGAACTGTCAGGGATATATTTTCAGCAGGCAGCATAATGTTCCTATATGGGTGGGTGAATTCGGCTCTCAATATCATGGAGAGAAAGAGCAGTTGCATTACAGGCTTAAAGCAATGGATGACCAGCTTGCGGTGTACAACGAATGTGATATAAACTGGACAACCTGGACATATAAGGATGCCGGAATAATGGGATGGGTGACTCTTGATCCGGAATCAGACTACATGAAGATTGTAGAACCTGTACAGCAGATGAAACGGAACCTGGGCGCCGAAAATTTTGTAGCACAGTACTGGGATTCTCCCGGAAGAGTCAAGTCGCGTGAACTGGCTGACTTGATACTGGCCGAGTCGGGCAATTATCAATGCCAGAATGCCGCTAATGCATATACCTTCAACTATGCGGCACTCACCGGTTATGCTGCTGCAATGCTGCAGCCTGCCTATGCAAGAAGATTTGCAAATATGACCGAAACAGAAATTGATAGTATAATGCAGGCGTTTAACTTCAAGAATTGCATAATCAACAAGGACTACCTGGAAATTTTAAAGCAAAGGTTAACCGAATGATAAAGGCTGACTGATAAAAGTTAACTGAATGATAAAGAATGAAAGGAATTGGGAATTTTAATGATATATAATGATTTTGGAAATGCAGATTTTAAAGTTTCGGATGTAGGATTCGGAGCATGGGCAATAGGCGGAACAGCCTGGGGCGGCGGCAGACGGGACGACGATGCCAAGGAGGCGTTAAAGGCTTCCCTGGATGCGGGCATTAATTTTTATGATACCTGTGATTCATATGGAGACGGGCACAGTGAAGAGCTCATAGGTGAATTTTTTAAAGGAATGCGCAAGGAGGCAGTTATAGTAACAAAAGGGGGAACCAATTTCCGTGTACCCGAGCGAAACAAGAATTTTACAAGGGATTATCTCATGATGAGCCTGGATGAAAGCTTACAGCGCCTCCAAACAGACTATGTGGATGTCTATCTTTTGCATGTCCCCGATTCAAAATGGCAGGATGAGGCTGAAGTTTTCCGCACAATGGAAGAGATCAAAAAGTCGGGCAAGGCAAGATACTGCGGTCTGGCAATGTGGGGAGCGGCAGATACCCTGCATGCACTGGAAAAAGATAAAAATGGTGCCATAGAGGCAATCGAATGCCCGTTTAATATTCTGAACAAATCCAACATTGAGGTTGTAAGGATTGCAAAAGAGAGAAACATAGCTGTTTTTACAAGCCAGCCTCTGGCAAGCGGGATTCTGACCGGCAAGTATGGTGTTGATACAAAGTTTGGCGACGGCGACAACAGAAAAGGTTTCTGGAGCAAGGAACGTTTTGAAGCAGTGCAGGAGGATATGAAAATAATCGAGGAATGTGTGAAGGAAACCGGTATGAAGATGAATGAACTGGCACTGGCATACAACTTGAGCTATCCTGGAATATGCAGTGTTATCCCCGGCGCAAAAAATGCCGATCAGGTTTTGAAAAATACAGCAGCCAGCGAAAAGCGCTTGAGCGAGAGCATTATGAAAAAACTGTCGGCTACCAAAGGGTTTGTTTTTTAAACAGACCTGATTTAAGGATGGGTTGAAAAATGAAACGTATGATTTTGGAAAAGGGTTGGAAGCTAAGACGGATAAAACCTGACGGGCAATTGACGCCGGAACGGCTTGTGGATATGCTTTGTGAAAATGGAGATGGCCCGGATTTAAATTATACTATTAATAAAATGCCTTCTCAGGTGCATGATATCTTATATTCCCACGGTGTAATAGAAAATCCAAACATTATGGGGCATAATAAGGATACATGGATCGATGACTTCGATTGGGTATATTTCTGTGACTTCAAAGCCGATGATCCGGCTCTTCCTTCTTATTTATATTTTAAGGGATTGGATACTTATGCAGATATATATCTGAATGGACAATGCATAGCCCGGTTCGATAATGTTTACCTCCAGCACAGGACAGAACGGCTGGAAAATTTGAAGAAGAACAATACTCTTATGGTATATTTTCATTCTTCAAAAAAAGTGATCGATTCAATTGAGATACCGGAGAAGTATGCGGGCAGAGTGCCTGCAAATTCCTGCGAGAGAGTGTTCCGCTCCGGGTTTCATGATTACAATGGGCCCATTCCAAGCCTTATCAGATGCGGTATTTATTCCGAGGTGGTACTGGAACAGGCAGAGACACTCCGGATAAGGGAATTTAAGCTGGATTCGTTCCTGAATGAGGATTATACCGAAGGAACGATTGCCTGCAGTCTTCAACTGGAGAACTACAGTGGGGAAACCGAATGTACCATATCGGTGTATGACGGGGACAATAATCTGAAAGGCCTTGAAAAGTCGGTAATTTCAGAAGATTCGGCAGAATTGCGTATAACTGTAGAAAAACCGCAGCTGTGGTGGCCCCGCACACACGGGGAGCCATATTTATACACCATTTGTATCCGCTGCGGGAGTAAGAAAGGTGACCAGCTCATAAAAAAAGTCGGCTTCAGGAAACTTGAACTTGCCGGAGACTTTGATTACAGGATAAACGGGCATCCGCTCAAGCTGTGGGGAGTGAATCTTACCCACCCCGATACGCTTACCAATTGCTACAATGAAGAGCTGATGAACAGAATTCTGGATCTGGCAGAGCTGGGAAATTGCAATATAGTGAGGGTTTGGGGAGAAAGTGAAGTTTATGACGAAGCATTTTATGACCAGTGCGACAGTCGGGGTATCATGGTGTGGCAGGATTTTTATCTGTGCTATTCCATGTACAGCGAAGAGCCCAGGTTCATGGAAGCCTGCCGCATGGAAGCCGAGCAGCTTGTAAAAAGACTTCGCCATCATGCGTGTATTTTACTGTGGTGCGGCGGCAATGAAATGCTTTTATCCCGCGATTATGATTTTCCGGGTGAATACTGTTTCGGGGAAAAAATATTTATGGAGGTCTTTCCCGAGGTATGTAAAAGACTTGATCCCGACCGTTTGTACCATCCATCCTCTCCGTACGGAGGCAAATGGGCAAACGATCCGTCGGCAGGAGATACCCATGGATATACCCATTTGTGGTTTGTACCTGAAAGGGATTATCCTGTTTTTCTCAGTGAAAACTGCAGAGTATCGACTCCGCCGCTGCGTACAATGAAAAAAATGATGACACCTGAAGAATTGTGGCCAGAGGGATATACTGCAAAGGTCAGCAGAAAAAATCCATTGCCCTGGCCCGGGTCATGGTGCAATCACAATACAAATATAGGACATATCAAATTGGGGCCTGTTGAGCATTATTATGATGCTGATTCGCCGGGGGAGTTGATTTACCGCATTGGTGCCGCCCATGCCGAATATATCAGAAAAGATGTGGAAAGATTCCGCAGGGGCTACTCAGCCGGAGATCAAAAAGGAGTCCGTAAAACAAAGGGACATATGCTCTGGAAATTCAACAATAACAGCAATATCATATCCTATGGAGTAATCGATTATTTCCAGGAACCGTATTATCCCTATTATGCCTTGAAACGGGCCTATGAACCAATTCTGCTGTCATGTGAATTCTCACGGCATGGCTACGTATGGATGACAAACGATACCATGAACCGGGTTGAGGGGACACTTGACATAAAGTTGTTTGACATGGATAATAATAGCTATGTAAAAGGATTCAGCGTACCTTTTTCGGTTATGGCCGATGAGTCAAAGGTATTGGCTGACCTGGATGAATTCGGCCAGTTCCGCAAGCGTTTCCTGGTCTGTGCAAAAGCATTTGCACCCGGCGGAGGATTGATTGCGGAATGCATTGATGTGTTTGAACTGGAAAGGCATCTGATGTTTCCTGTGGATACCGGCCTTGAAATTGCCAAAGAAGGCGGCAACTGTCTTGTCATAACCTCAAAAAAATTCGCAAGGTGTGTTGAATTGCTGGGAAATGAGGACGGAGACGAATTTGGCTGGCTCTTTTCAGACAATTACTTCGACCTGCTTCCCGATGAGCCAAAAAAAGTCATGGTGCTGGGACGGCATTCAAAAGGTATTATCACTGCCAAAGCGGTTTATGATGATCAAAAGTGTACAATAGAGTTTTAATCTTTATGGCTGTTTAACCTCCTTTATTTGCCTTATGGGGAATGGAGGAGTGAACAAATTTCATAACTGTTTTGTAGCCGCTATGTGGCTCAAAGCCATAACACGGCTCATGGAGGTAATATGAAAATAGTATTTGCACCCGACTCCTTTAAGGGGAGCTTAAGCTCACTGGAAATAATTGATGTACTCAATGATTCTGCAAAGCGCATTTTTGGCAAGGTTGAAACAGTACCGGTTCCCATGGCCGACGGAGGGGAAGGCACCATAGATGCCCTGACGGTGCCGGCAGGCGGTACCAAAGAAACGTTTACGGTCACCGGACCCATGAACAATCCTGTAGAGGCAGTCATCGGATACATACATGAAGGCAGGACTGCTGTCATCGAGATGGCACAGGCGTCGGGACTGTCCCTGATCCCGGGCGGAAGGAAGGAGCCTCTTGCGGCAACCTCCTACGGTACGGGCGAGCTGATCCGGAAGGCCCTGGATAAAGGAATCCGCAGTATTATCATTGGCATTGGAGGCAGTGCCACCAATGACGGCGGAATGGGTGCCATGAGGGCTCTCGGTGCAAGGTTCCTGGATGCTTCGGGAAAAGAGCTGAAGGGAAGCGGTTCGGACCTGGAACTGGTCAGAAGAATTGATATTTCAGGCTTGAATCCCGCAGTTTCAGAATGTGATATCACGGTAATATGTGATGTCTCAAACCCCCTGCTGGGGAAAGACGGTGCAACTTATATATACGGGCCTCAAAAGGGAGTGACCCCCGAGCTGCTGGACAGGCTGGAAAAAGGCATGTCCAATTATATCAAAGTGGTGGAAAATACACTTGGAAAGACAATTGCCAATGTCCCCGGGGCAGGTGCTGCCGGAGGAATGGGAGCTGCTCTCATGGCATTTCTGAACGCCGGGCTGAAACCGGGAATCGATGTTGTGTTGGATGCAGTAAACTTCGACGAGCTAATTGACGGAGCAGCTTTTGTTGTGACCGGGGAAGGCAATATAGATGAGCAGTCTGTCAGGTTTGGAAAGGTCCCCTCGGGAATAATGAAGCGCTGTACTCCAAAGCAGGTACCTGTAGCGGTAATTTCCGGAGGCATGGGGAAAGGTGCCGAACTCTTCTGGCAGAACAATCTGGGAAGCATCATGACAACCGTCAACGGAATAATGACGCTGGACGAAGCTATTGCCAATTCGAGAGAACTGTTGAAAAACGGAGCAGACAGGATGTTTTTACTGATTAAAATCGGTATGAGCATATAAATAATATAATAAAAAACATAATAAAATATTTAACAAATTCTTTATAATAATATTTGCGACAATTTTTACAATCAAACAAAAAAGTCCACTGCCGGTGTGTTATGCCCCGACGGTGGACTTTTTTGCCTGAAAAGCAATCCGGGAAGATATATTTGTTGACTAGCCGCCCTGGAAGAGCTATAATAATTGCATACAATTATATTTTATAAAATTAAATTTGAGAAAAAGTATAAAGGAGAAAAGGAGAGATATATGAATATTTACGATTTTAAGGCCCGGACAATAGACGGGAATGAAATTTCACTGGAAAAATATAAAGGAAAGGTAGTTATAATAACAAACACGGCCAGCAAATGCGGTTTTACACCTCAATATGAGGACTTGCAGAAGCTTTATGAAAAGTATAAGGGACAGGGCCTGGAAATACTGGGGTTCCCGTCAAATCAGTTTGCAGAGCAGGAACCTGGCAGCAATGAGGAAATCAAAAGCTTCTGCACATTAAACTATGGAGTCGGGTTTCAGATGTTTTCGAAAACAGATGTCAGAGGTGCCGGAGCCCATCCTTTGTTCAATTACCTGACAGAACAGGCTCCCTTCAACGGGTTTGATATGAATCATGCCCTTGGGAAAATCCTGAAAAGCCTTCTCGAAGAAAAATTTCCGGAAACGCTTCACGGTGACTCAATAAAATGGAATTTTACCAAGTTTCTTATTGACGGAGAGGGGAATGTTTCAGGCAGATATGAACCCACTACCTCCCCTGCTGATATGGAGCAGGATATTGAAAAGCTTTTGCAGCAAAACCCAAAATAATGCTATTGGTCTGTAACATCCAAAACGTATATTGTCCGGCCTGAAAATTAACCGACCGCGATGTATTAATTTAGATGTTGCAGACTACTTGTATAATTACGGAATAAAATGTATATTAGTAGATGGGCAGTAACTACTGTATACACTGCTCTTGCAGGATTATTGCGGTATTATTAAGGAGGGAAGGTTATGGTATTTTACTTTTCCGGTACGGGGAATTCTCTGCAGGCTGCTAAAAATATAGCGGACTATAATGGAGAGGACCTGGTCTCCGTTTCAGAGAAAATCAACAGCGGAGAGCAATTGTTTGAGTACAGCTTAAGTGACAACGAGGCAATAGGTTTTGTGTTCCCGGTCTATGCATGGGGACCGCCGGGGATGGTTCTGGAATTCATAGACAGGCTGAAATTCAATAATTTTAACAACCAATATGTTTTTTCGGTCGCAACCTGCGGCGGAAATATAGGAAATACCATGAAAATCCTCGACAACCGGCTGGCTAAAAAAGGCATGAAACTGTCGGGAGGTTTCTCCATAAAGATGCCCAACAATTATATAATTATTGGAGATGTTGATTCCAGAGAAGTTGAAAAAGATAAGCTGGCCGCAGCAGAAAAAACACTGCTGGATATAAACAGGAGCATCGAAAAAAGAGAGATAGGAGCTTTCCGTCTGGAAAAAGGTTTTCTACCGGGTCTCATAACAGGTGTTGTAAATCCGCTGTTTAATAAAAATGCACTGGGTACCGGAAAGTTTTATGCAGACGATAATTGTACAAGCTGCGGTTTGTGTGAAAAGGTCTGTAATACCCGGACCATCAAGGTGGATAAAAAGCCTGTCTGGGGAAGCAAGTGCACCCAGTGCCTTGCCTGTATCAATTACTGCCCGGCTAAGGCAATACAATACGGAAAGGGAACACTTAAAAAAGGCAGGTATACAAATCCCAATGTCAGGGTTTTGTAATACATAAATTATTACTGATAGGAACTGTTGCGCAATGAATAAATTTTATTCACCTGGGCGGCAGGTCCTTTTTTATCCTTAAATATAGTAAAATGGGAATGTTGCAAAGTGAGAGAATTGTAAATAATGGAATGCTGATAATAGTGCTCAAGTACAACTTGTAAGTTATACTTGAGCACTATTATTTTTACATGTATTTCAATTGCTTTAGTTTTGATATGCTCATTTTTCAAAAATTACAACAATGTTTAAAATTAATTAAAAATGTCCATTTCAATAAAAAACAATAAAAGGTATAATTCAAGGATGATTTTTTACAACTTATCAGGCTCACGCAGGTGTGAAATGATTTCATTAGATATTGTGAGCCGGAAAGGCTGATGGTACTTATGAAAGAAAAGGAAACGGTCAAGGGAAAACAGTTATTGCTGACATTTATCAGGGATCATATATGGAGCTATGTAGCAGGTATATTGATACTGCTTTTCTCATCTTTTTGTGCCATGCTTATTCCCAAAATACTCGGAATAATAACTGATGGTCTTGATAAACGGAATATGGCCAGGGAACAGATATATCAGTATGTGTTGTTAATGCTGGGTGCCATAATTCTGGTGTTTATACTCAAATACATATGGCGTTACCTGTTGATAGGCAATTGCAGGACAGTTGAATGCTACCTCAGGGATAATCTGTTCAAGCATCTCCAGACTCTTTCGGTGGATTTTTACAGTCATCACAAAACAGGAGACCTGGTGGCATATGCCATAAATGATATCCAGGCAGTGAGATTCATGTTCGGAGGAGGTTTTGTCCAGGCTCTGGACGGTATAACCATAAGCGTTGTTTCAATAATATTTATGGCCAATACCATTAATCCTATATTGACCGTCATGGCTCTGGCACCTGTGCCGGTAGCTGCCGTAATAATGGTCAGGATAGGCAAACTGATCCGCGAAAGGTTTAAAAGGGTACAGGAGGCTTTCGCCGATATTTCCGACAAAGTACAGGAAAATTTGTCGGGTATAAGAGTAATAAAGGCCTTTGCCCAGGAGCGGGAAGAAGTGCTTAATTTCACAAAATTCAGCCAGTCAAGGGTTGATACACAGATGAAACTGACTCAGGCATCAGCAATCATGGGACCAAGTGCGCAGATATGCTTCGGGTTCAGTTTTCTGTTTTTTATAGTGTACGGCAGCCGTCTTGTTATGGACGGCACAATTTCACTGGGAGACTATATTGCATTCAATACATACATGATAACGGTAATGGGCCCTGTGATGAATATCAGCAAGATCATTGAAACCTGGCAGAGAGGAATTGCTTCCTACAGGAGGCTCAATGAAATTTTCTGCGTGCCGCCGGCCCTGGAAGGGACAGTAAGCATTTGTGATGTATGCGAGATCAAAGGCAAAATTGAAATCAGAAATTTAAGCTTTACCTATCCCAAGGCCAATAGAAGAGCATTAAAAGATATAAATATTCAATTGGAGCAGGGTAAGACTCTTGGGATACTGGGAAAGACGGGAAGCGGTAAAACCACTCTCATAAACCTGCTTCTCAGGTTGTTTGATGTCAAAGACGGGCATATCTTTGTAGACGGTATTGATATAAACAAAATTCCTGTGGATGTGCTCCGGGAGTGCATAGGCTACGTGCCCCAGGACAATTTCCTGTTTTCCACCACTATAAAAAACAATATCGAGTTCTTCAAACCGGTCCATTCCGATGACGAAATAGAAGAGGTATCAAAAATTTCAGCCATATATGACAATATCATGGAGCTGCAGGAAGGTTTTGATACGGTGGTCGGTGAAAGAGGTACCACGCTGTCGGGCGGACAAAAACAAAGAGTGTCCATAGCGAGGGCCTTAATAAAAGACCCCTCCATTCTGATACTGGACGACAGCCTGTCGGCTGTGGATTCCAAAACCGAGGAAACCATACTTGGCAATATAAGAGATGTGCTCGAAAGCCGTACGGGAATAATTATCTCCCATAGGATATCCACCGTAATGCATGCCGATGAGATCATTTACCTGGAAAACGGAAGGATAGTTGAAAGGGGAACACATGCACAATTGATGGAGCTTGAGGCAAATTACTTCAAACTGTACAAAACGCAGACAAATCAGGCGGAGACCCTTGAGGAGGTGGTTAAATGAACAGCCTGGACAGGGAAAAACAAGCGGGGAGCGATAAATTTCAGTTTGCAAGACTTATGGGCTATTACAGGCCGTATCTGCCGCTGCTGCTTCTGAGCATGGTACTGGTGCTGGTGATAAACGCTGCTGTTCTTATTAAGCCTTATATTATAAAACATGTAATAGACAGTTATATCACAAAGGGGATAAATGACCGTTCGGCTTTATGGACCATGGGAATTATATATTTTGTGCTTGTAGTGATAGGCGCCATTTTTACCTATGCACAAAGTTATATCCTTACCTATGTCGGACAGAAAATAATGTTTAATATAAGAAACAGCTTGTTTACACATATTCAAAACATGTCCATGTCCTTCTTCGACAGGAATTCCACCGGAAGGATACTCACAAGGGTAACAAATGATGTGGAGGCTCTCAATGATCTGTTTTCGGGTGTTCTTGTAAATCTTTTCAGAGATTTTGTAATGGTGATCGGAATAGTCGCCACAATGGCATTTATGGATTTCAGATTAATGCTGGTAAGTGTGAGCTGCATACCCCTTATTGTACTGGCCACGGTCATATACCGTATTGCAGCCAGAAAGAATTTTATAAGGATGAAGAGCATGATTGCCAGGATAAACGGCTTTCTTGCAGAAAACATTTCGGGGATGAAGCTGGTTCAGATATTCCACAGGGAAAAGGAGAAATTCAGGGAACTTGAAGAGCTGGACAGGGAATATTTTAAATTCAGCTTCAGGGAAATAATATTAAACAGTTTCAGCAGGCCTCTGGTCGATATAATAAATAATCTTACCATTGCCGTACTTATCTATTTCTGCACTGAAAGGGTTATAGGGAATACGCTGGAGATAGGCCTGCTGTATGCCTTTATAACATATATAAAGCAATTCTTTGATCCTATAAGTACAATTTCGGAGCAGTATACCACAATCCAGTCGGCAGTGGTTTCCTCGGGAAGGATTTTTGAAATACTTGATACGGTTGATGTTCAGGAGGACATCCACGGCGGCCGGCCGTTGGGACCGGTCAGGGGAGAAATTGAATTTAAAAATGTCTGGTTTGCCTACAATGAAGAGGAGTGGATACTCAAGGATCTGAGCTTTAAAATTGAAGCAGGTGAAACGGCAGCCTTCGTGGGTGCCACCGGCTCCGGAAAGTCAACCATAATAAGTCTCCTTACAAGGTTTTACGATATACAGAAAGGGGAAATATTACTGGATGGAGTCAATATAAAGGAATTCAACCTCCTGGATCTGAGAAGGCAGGTTTCGGTGGTTCTACAGGATGTATTCCTCTTTTCTGGGGATATATTGTCAAATATCAGATTGAATAACAGTGAAATAACCGACGCAGAAATAGAAACCGCTTCAAAGTACGTCAATGCCGGCGGCTTTATTGAACAGCTGCCTGATAAATATCACGAAAAGGTAAAGGAAAGAGGCTGTACCTTTTCAGCGGGGCAGAGACAGCTTATTTCCTTTGCCAGGGCAGTTGCCTTCAAGCCCTCCATACTGGTCCTGGACGAAGCGACGGCAAATATTGATACCGAAACGGAACTGGTCATACAGAATGCGCTGGCTAAAATAACAAAGGGCAGAACCTCCATAATAATAGCACACAGGCTTTCCACCATAAGAAATGCCGACAAGATAATTGTAATACACAAGGGCAGGCTCAAGGAGATGGGCAGGCATACCGAGCTGATGGAAGCCGAAGGAGTATACAGCCGTCTTTACAGATTGCAGGTAACCAAAAAGTAAGAAGGTTATAGATACTGAGCTTTTATTGCCATATATCACTGGTGGGCTTGTTGGAAGCCTGCTGGGATTTTCTTTGTTGAATTTGGTAAACTGGGTTTCCGGCGGGCTCAAACAATTAAAAACTGCAATGAAATAAATGAAATATTACTATGGTTATAGTGCTCCCGTACTAACTTCAAAAAATGGATAGCTCACAAAGTACATGCCTGAAATTTGTACGGCTCATCACAAGTGTTTTTGCTGTCGCAGGACACTCGACCTCCTGTCTTGGGTCGCTGCTCAAATCGGCCTCCTGCCGATTTGCCAGCTAAAACACCTGTGTTTCGCCTACAATTTCAGGCGTGTACTTTTAACAGAGCTTTCCATTTTTTGAAGTTATACTCGCGCACTATAATCAATAGAAATACATATATCCCATTGTTGAAGGCGTTTTAAATTATACGGTGTCCAAGCTGTAAGTAACATTAACTAGCTTTACCTATAGTTCTATGTACTCTCCGCTTTTGCTGGAGCTGTATATTGCGTGGAGCATCTGCAGGGCTTTGATACCCTCGGAACCGTCCAAAGGGAACTTGGTACCTTCCGCGAGCCTGCTGTAGAAGTCTTCGATTAGAGTCTTGTGGCTGCTGCCCCAATAAGCTTTGGCTCCGGTGGACCTGTCAACTTCGGAATAGGATTCGCAGTCACCATTATTGTATTTTATGGTCAGGCCGTCTTCAATTTTTAATACAGCGTTTTCGGTTACGATTTCTATCATGACGGGAGCATTGGCACAATAGCAGTTGGTGGCATAGAACAACGCTGTAGCACCGCTTTCGAATTGGATTGCCGCTTCGGCGGTATCTTCCACCTCTATGACCTTCTTCAGCGCCCTTGTATCCACAGAACCCTTTATCCTGTTTATATCACCCATAAACCACTGGAGAAGATCCAGGGTGTGGATGGATTGGTTTATGAGAACACCTCCGCCTTCCCGTTCCCAGGTGCCTCTCCAGCCTGAACCCGTATAATATTCCTCGTCTCTGTACCAGGTCACAAAAGCTCTTGCACCAAGGAGCTTGCCGCCTCTGCCCGAGGTGAGGAAGCTTTTGGCCTTTACCGAGCTGGTATTATACCTGTTTTGAAAGCATATGCCAAGCTGCTTTCCGGTTGCATCCGACGTGTATATCAGCTTTTCGGCATCCGGCAGTTTTATGGCCATAGGTTTCTCAAGAATGACATGCTTTCCGTGTTCCATGGCTGCTATTGCCATATCGGCATGGAGATAATGGGGTGTGCATATATGGATTACATCAATATTTTCATCCTCTAAAACCTTGGTGTAATCGGTGAAATAATTGCAGTTGTATTTCTCAGAGGACGCTTTTGCCCTGGCGGGGTCTATATCTGCCACCGAAGAAAGTACTGCAAGGGGGCTATGCATAACAGTATCGGCATGTAAGGCATGAATGGCGCCGCAGCCGATTATTGCAGCATTGAATTTACAGGAATCATTGATGGGGTTTGTCATATTATTCATAAGCTTTCTCCTTTGACCGGGCCGGTTTGTAAACCGGACGGCGGGAATTCATTCTCATTTACTGTTAAAGGTTCCGTTTACATCGGATACCTTAACTTCGGAAACCGTTTTTTTATAAGAAGAGGCTTCGATTTTTTCTTTGAGCTTCTCATAGTACAGGTTTTCGGGAACCGGAATCTCAACCATGTCATTGAGCCAGGAGGACAAATATATTGCATTTGATATCTGAAGTCCGTTTATACCCTCCTCACCTGGTGCTAGAAGAGGCGTACCCTTTAGTATTCCTTCCGCCCAATTGGCAATAATGCCCTTGTGAGCTGTTTCAGTCCCTGAAAGGGGTACTTCACATTTCCATACCTCCGGCTGGGAAAAAGGAATGGTGGTGGTTTTATTGAATTCACGTTCGGACAGCCTGTTTCTCCAAAAATTCAGCTTTCCGTCTTCAATTACTATTTTCCCCATATCCCCGGTTATTTCAAAGCGGTTTGTTCCCGGGGCATCTCCGGTAGAAGTGATGAATACTCCGGTAGCTCCGTTTTTATATTCCACGTATGCTGTTACATCATCCTCTACTTCAATATCATGATATTTGCCGCAGCCGCAAAAGGCTCTGACCCGGATGGGCATACCGCAGGTCCACTGCCATAGATCAAGGTTGTGGGGACATTGATTGAGCATTACTCCGCCGCCTTCACCTGCCCAGGTGGCTCTCCAGCCTCCGGAATTGTAATATGCCTGAGGGCGGTACCAGTTGGTGATTATCCAGTTTGTTCTTTTGATTTCACCCAGTTCACCTGCTTTTACAAGCTCTCTCAGTTTCAGGTACAGCGGATTTGTCCTCTGATTGTACATTATGCCGAATACCCGGCCGCTCTCTGCAGCAGCTTCATTCATCCTTCTCACCTGTTTGGTATATACTCCTGCGGGTTTCTCACACAGGACATGAAGGTGATGCTTGAAGGCTTCAATTGACAGTGTGGGATGATCATAGTGGGGAACTGCAATGATGACTCCGTCAACAAGTCCTGATTGGAACAACATCTCTGCCCTGTCAAAACGCTGTACTCCGGCACCCAAATTTTCAGAGGCCCATTTCAAACGTTGGGGCGAGGTATCGCAAACGGCTGTGAGTTCTGCGTTTGGGATTTCTCCGTTATTGAGGCAGAGTGCATGGTATGATCCCATATTTCCTATTCCGACTACTCCTATTCGTAGCTTCTCCATATTAACCTCCTAAGCCATGTTATGGCTTTGAGCCACATTTGTGGCCACAAAATGTAATAAAAACTTATATCCTTTATCGCTATTGCACTGACAGATATTTCATATATATTGCTGAAGATATTTCAGACTTGATGCCAGGCAGTCAAAGGGATCCCGGGGGCATACATCCTGTTCCACGGCATACCACTTGACGTTGATTTTCCTGCACACCTCTACTATGGAAGGCCAGTCCAGATTGCCCTCACCTACTGCAGCCATTTCCTGCTTTTCTTCCACAAGAGCCATATCCTTGAAATGCACCACATCTATTCGGCCGGCCACTTTTTTCAGCCATTGAACCGGGCTGCCGCCGCCGGCCTGGACCCAGTATGTATCAATTTCAAAACCCAGGTATTCGGGGTCGGATTCGTTTATGAGAATATCCAGAGCAGTGGTATCGCCGTATTTCTGAAATTCAAAGCTGTGGTTGTGGTATATGAGCTTAAGGCCATGGGCCGAGAGCTTTTTGCCGACAGCTGATGCATCCCGGGCAAAGCTGAGGTAACCGTCTTTTGTTCTGGGATACTCGGCCGGCATACTGCCGATACCTGCAAACTCACAGGCCATTGTCCTGTGTTCGCCGATAACGGCATCCGTCTCATTTTTCAAGCGCTCAAAGGGATAGTGGGTGGCGCATACCTTCAACCCAAGCCGGGAGGTTAAATCTCTGATAAAAACAGGATCAGTCACTCCCAGCCCTGAAACCTGGACGGCTTTATATCCCAGGTCTTTGACCTTTTCAAATGTTTTTTCAATTTCACCGGGGGTGCGAAGATGGTCTCGAAGAGTGAAAAGCTGTGCGGCAATTACATTATTATTCATGATCTCTCTCCAAACATGCTGGTGGTCTGTGACAATATAAGTTTTAGATGTTACAAGCCACTAGTTAATTTTATTAAAATTACTGGCATACAATGTGTTCTTTAGTTTAATTTTATTGTAAAATTAAGAAATAAACATTGTGGTTTTGAACAAAAACATTGCTAAAATTGACTATTTCAATTAATGCGGAGGAGGGCTGTTATGGAAGTGATCAGGAATCTTGGTGACAAAGCCGGTCTGGAATTCAGCCATACAAGAAGTGATATCATCAGCATTGATTTTCACCTGCATGATGCATATGAGATTTATTACCTTATTTCGGGAGATGTCAATTATTTCGTAGAGAATAAGATATACGAACTGAAGCAGGGAGATGTGATAATAACCAATAAATATGAAATACACAAGCCTTCCTTTAAATCAAACAAAACCTATGAAAGGGCCTTTATCCAGTTTGACGATGCAATACCTGTCATGTACGGCTCGGGTGCCTTCGATCTGCTGCAGTGCTTTAACGGCAGGCGGAAGGGAGAAAGAAACAAAATTGAGTTTGATGCTGTGCGGCGGCAGGAATTTCTCGAACTTATGGAAAAGCTTGAACACACCGGCAAAAATAAAAATCCTGCAGACGCAATATTGAGGAATACTTATTTTGTCCAGCTGCTTGTTTTGCTCAACAGAGCCTTTCTGTCTTCAAGCGTGGATGCTGTTGAGCAGAAGGGAATATCCGCAAGATTATTTCCCATACTTGACCACATAAACGAGAACCTTCAAGGGGATCTTTCTCTTGAGAGTATCGAACAGCAATTTTTTATAAACAGACACTACCTGACCAGGCTGTTTAAAAAAAATACCGGTATGAATCTTCACCAGTATGTCATCTATAAACGCCTGGCACGATCCAAGGAATTACTGGCCAGGGGGCTGAGTGTGACAGAGGCTTGCTATTCCTCCGGTTTTAATGACTATTCAAACTTTTACAGACTTTTTAAAAGAATAATAGGAACCGCACCGGGAGAGTACAAAAAACGTAATGCATATTAAATAAAACTACCTGCTCACACAGTTCCTTCCTTTTTTCTTGGCTCTGTAAAGGGCTTTATCGGCAGCAATTATGACTTCGTCGAGCAGCCGGTTCCTGTCATTTTTTTCGGCTGCTCCGATACTTATTGTTACAAACAGCTGTTTCCCTGTTCCGGACTTTCCCCTGCCGTTTTTAGGGTTGTTTTTGGGCCTGTCGGCAGACCTCTGGACAAACCCCTTTTTTGAAACCGTTTCTCTCAATTCTTCCAGGAAGGGTATCGCTTCCTTTAATGTCCTGTTGGGGAACACAACGGTAAATTCCTCACCGCCGTACCGGAAAGGTTTGCCGCTGCCCGAAACATCTTTAATACAGCCTGCAACCATTTTTAAAACCTGGTCTCCCACATCATGGCCGTAGGTGTCATTGAATTTCTTGAAAAAATCTATGTCCAGCATTGCTATTGTGTATTTTCCGCTCAGTTTCATAAGCTCATATTTCAGTGATCTTCTGGAGGGCAGTCCGGTCAATTCATCCAGGAAAGCCATACTGTAAGAATCCTGAATTACAGAGACTATCATAATGACGCCGGCAGCAGAAAAGAAGACAGGGATGGCAAGACTGTCCCTGTTAAGGCTCACAGCCAGGAAAACCGCAGAAAGCACACCCGGAGCTGCTGCGTCGGGATAGGACCGGGTTGCAATAAACCGGATCAGCATTGCCGCAAGGACTGCAATATAGATTAAAACCGAAAGCTGCGGCAGCTGTCCGGGAATTTTTATGTCCCAGGGGATCATATTCCATTGATTGATTGTTGTGAGAACCTTGCTCCCGGATTTTAACAGATAATAAACCAAACCGGTCTGCAGCACAATAAAAGCTGCGTTCATCAGGCCCCAGACTGTAAAAACTCCGCGTTCTTTCAAGAGTGAAAACACCAGAAGATTTATTGGTACAAGCATAGCTGCTGCTGTAGTTATCAGGGGTATCGCCGATTTGTTTCCATGCAGCAAAACCGGCGCTGCCGAAATAAAAAGCTCCCCGGCGGCCAGCACGAGTACAATAAAAAATGCCCTGCTCCTGTTGAACCTCCAGCTCAAAATTGCGGCAGCCGTAAATAATATATATGGTAAACGGCCCACCAGCCATTTTAGTCCGGGTGAAAGAGCTTCAAGCCTGCTCAGGCAAAAGAATGCCGTAATAAGCAATCCCAGAGGTACTATAAACGGCGCTGCCGTACGAAAAAATTTTTTCAAGGCTAAGGCTCCATCCTTTTTCTTTGGTTTACCTATATATTTTCGACATAAATCGCTGAAAGCCTAATGCTTTTTGAATAAATAAACGGCTTAAATAATCTGGATCATGTATTTAATTTACATACTTGCCGACAAATTCTCCTACCTTGTTCCTGTACCCGGCTGTATCGGTATCAAAGGAGGCGCCGTGACCCGCTCCTGGAACTATATATATGTCCTTTTCACTGGTGCAGGCTTCATAAAGTTCATATACCATACTAAAGGGGACAAATTTGTCGGCATCACCGTGTATGAACAGGGTCGGTGTTTTGCTTTTTTTAACCTGTTCCAAGGCAGAAGCTTCTTTAAAGGAGTAGCCCGCCCTTATTTTTGACAGCAGACTTGTACTGTCCAGTATCGGGAACGCGGGAAGATTGTACAATCTTTTCAGCTGGTACTCGAGTTCAGCCTGGACGGAGGTGTAGGAACAGTCCGACACAATGGCCTTAACAGCTGTCGGCAGGAGTTCACCGCCGGTCATTAAAACGGTGGCTCCACCCATGGAAACTCCGTGAAGCACGATCTGGGAGTCCTGGCCTACTCTGTTTATAATAAAATCTATCCATTTTAAATAATCTTTTCTATCTGTCCAGCCGAAACCTATGAAATTACCTTCGCTCTTGCCGTGCCCTCTGTCATCGGGCAGCAGCACATTGTAGCCCATATCGTAATATATTTTGGCATAGGAACCCATATAGATTCCCTGTGAAGAATACCCGTGTGCCAGTATGGCGGTTTTATTGGTGGGCACTATTGCCCCCAGGTAATAGCCTGCCAGCTTCAAACCGTCCTCCGAGGTTATGGAAACTTCTTCATAGGGCTGATTGCTAAACCAGCCGGTTTCTATCTGCTCCACTTGTTGTTCTTCCTGTTGCTCTTTTTGCAGTTCTCCCGGCTGTGTTTCCGGCTGTTCTTCCTGCAATGTGCTGTACAGTTTGGCATTTGCAGGCACATCTGCCGGGGATACGCTGATATTTTCAGCGGCGATTTCATTTATCAGAGCGCTGTCGTTGGCAAGGAAATCCTTGCTGGTCCGCGCAACGGAAATATGATAAAAGTAGAAGCTCCCTGCGATATCTGTAATGAGAACTATTAAAATCAATACACATAAAATTTTTAAGAACACTTTCATGACAACCCCCTGTAAGAGGGGAATAGGACCCCGTAATGTATCTAATTATACTATGCCGGGCAGGTTTAATCAATAAAACAGGGGCTGCCAGTTAATTCCTGTCGGGACCCGGTATCCCTAGAATTCCGAGGTTTCAAGGTAGTCAAGGTTGCTGATGAGCACCTTTGCGGCAGACGACAGAGGGACGTTTTTCAGCCAGGTGACTCCGATATGCCGGGAGGGAATTCTTTCTACAGGTTTGATTTCATATAGTCTCCGGTTTTCAAGTTCATCTTCTATAAAATTTCTTATTACACAGGCAATACCGAAGTCATATTTTGCAAACTGCATGAGCAGATCAATATTGTCCAGTTCAAAATCGGGCTCCACAGTTACTGAATTGGATTTAAAATAATCATCAATAAACAGTCTTGAGTTGCTGTTCTTTTCCAGTAAAAGCAGTGGATGACTGACTATTTCCCGTAAGGGCTGCATTTGCTTGCTCAGGTATGCATACTTTTCTCCGGCGACAAAGCAATCCTGAACTCTGATTATATTCTGAAAATTCAGCTGGTCATCCCGGTAGGGCAGGTTGATAATGCCGAAATCAATTTTCCCGGTCTTCAAAAGTGCTATTATCCCTGGCGTGGTAGGACAGATAACATGTATTTTGATGCCGGGATGAAGTGTCTTGAACAGCTTGAGGTAGGGTATGAGGTAATACTTGCAGATGGTATCGCTTACTCCTATCCTCACTTCTCCCGTCAACAGGTTATTTATGTCTCTTATCCTGTTTTCGCCCGCTTCTATAAAGTTAAAAGCCTGTTCTATATATTTGTACAGGATTTCTCCTTCGGGTGTGAGCTTCACACCTTTTGAGGTCCTGAAAAACAAGGTGCATTTCAGGGAGTCCTCCAGCTGCTGAATGGACCTGCTGACAGCTGGTTGGGTTATATACAGCTGTTCTGACGCTTTTGAAATATTTCCGAATTTTACCGTATAAAAAAATGCTCTGTATTGTTCAAGGTTCATAGATATAACCTCCATTTATATCAAGTATGTCTAATATGCATTTCATTTATATTATATCAGATAATATAATTAATTTGTAAAGAAAACCAAAACAAGGTGGTAGTTATAAGGAACCGAATAAATCAAGGCAGGATTCCTCATAACTATACAAAGAAGGGAGAATGATTATGAGTATAAAAATTGGTATCAACGGGTTTGGAAGAATAGGCAGAAACACTTTCAAGGTATTGCTGGAGAAATATTCCGGTGAACTTGAAATCGCAGCAATTAATGATTTGACCGATGCTAAAACACTGGCTCACCTTTTGAGATATGATTCCATTTTCGGCAAGTTTAACGGAACTGTGGAAGTGATGGAAAATTATCTGGTGGTAAACGGTAAGAAAATAGAGATCCTTGCAGAACGGGATCCCGGAAATATCGACTGGAAAGCCAGGGGAATCGAAATTGTACTTGAATCCACAGGCTTGTTTACAAAGAGAGAAAAAGCCGAAGTCCACATTACAAAGGGAGGGGCCAAAAAAGTGCTTATTTCAGCTCCTGCAACCAATGAGGATATTACCATAGTTTTAGGTGTCAATGAGGAAAAGTACCGGCCAGGAACTCACAATATAGTGTCAAATGCCTCCTGCACTACAAATTGCCTGGCCCCTGTGGCCAAGGTTTTAAACGACAGTTTTGGAATAGTAAAAGGTCTGATGACAACAGTGCATTCCTATACAAATGATCAAAAAATACTCGATCTGCCCCACAGTGATCTGAGAAGGGCCAGAGCCGCAGGAATGTCGATTATCCCCACAAAATCGGGTGCTGCAAAAGCAATAGGCCTTGTCATTCCGGAGCTGGACGGAAGGCTGAACGGTTTTGCCTACAGGGTCCCGACCCCTGATGTGTCGGTAGTGGATCTGGTTGTGGAAGTGGGGAAGACAGTTACAAAAGAGGAAGTCAATGCAGCCTTTAAAGAGGCAGCCGCAGGAAAGATGCAGGGAATTCTGGACTATTCCGAAGAACAGCTGGTATCCATAGACTATAAGGGAGATCCTGCCTCCTCAATAGTAGATGCACTCTCAACAATGGTTTTGGAGGGAAACATGGTAAAGGTAGTTTCCTGGTATGACAACGAGTGGGGTTTTTCAAACCGTTATGCTGACCTGGCGGCATTTGTGGCCGGAAAGGGACTTTAATGGAATAGCTGAAATATAATACAGTAAAAAAACGACTGACAGCAGTCGTTTTTTTACGTTTACTCCAGGCGGAATTTGTTGTATTGTGTATGATATACTTGATAAAAAATTATGGTTGGGGAAGAGTATTATGGAAACGGGGAGTGCTTGCAGCTTATGAAAAAAATAAAAAATCTGTGCAAGCTGGTTTATACCAATCTTAACATTTCAGCCAAAATGACCATTTTATATCTTGCATTTCTTATTTTGTCACTCATAATATCCTCTGTAGTATATTACAGGCTGAGTTACCAGCTGACTCTGCAAAAAAGCAGGGATTTATCCATGCAGACCCTGTATTCGCTGAAGTCAAACATCTATACCATGCTTGACAACACAAGTTTCAATTCACGCATCATCATGGGAAACATGGATATACAGGATATTCTCACTTACAAAGAACTGGCCAATACCCAGGAATCCCAGAGAAAACTTACAAATTATCTGGTGACACTTATGGATTCGGCTCCTTACATAAAATCAGTCTACATATTTGATAATTTTGACACCCGGTACGGCTCGGATAAAAAATACCTGAAAAGTCTTAAGATTCAGAATATAAAAAATGCATACTGGTACAAGGATGTGGAAAAGGAGCAGGGCTATTATATAGTGAGGCTCAATGCCGACAGTGTCTTCAACATTCACAGCAGTGAAAAGACCGTTTCACTTCTCAGGATAATAAATAATAACATTACAATGAAGCCCATAGGCCTTCTGATGGTCAATTTATCGGAGGACGGGTTCCAGAGCTGTTACAACGAAATTGTACAGAAATACGGCACCAGGATAGTTATTCTGGATGAAAATAACAGGATAATATCCACCAACGATGACCTTGGACAGGAGGAATACCGCAATTTACTGGATTCGCAGGTATATAAGGAGACAAATTCCTCAATATTCGACCATAATGACAAGCCCTATCTTTATTCAACCATGTTTCTGGAACGCTACGGCTGGAAAATGATTATCGGAATACCTCTGGAACAGCTGCAGGCCGAGGGCTCGCTGTACAGGATGGCAAGCCTGCTAATAATAATACTTAACGGTATTCTGCTGTGCATAGGTATTGTATTCGTTTCAAGACTTATAACCTCTCCCATACACAGGCTGCTGAAATCAATGAAAGCTGTTGAAAGCGGACAGTTTGACATTGTGGAAATGGAAACCGGAAATGATGAAATAGGCAAACTGAAAAACGGATACAATTTGATGGTCATAGAAATAAAAAACCTCATAGGAAGGATAGTGACCGAACAGAAGACCAAAAGGAAGGCCGAATTGAATGTTTTGCAGGAGCAGATAAAACCCCATTTCCTGTATAACACGCTGGATGCTATGGGATATCTCGCTCTGGCGGGAAAGAACGGAGAGCTGTATGATGCCCTGGAGGCTTTGGGAAGTTATTATAGAAAATGCCTCAGCAAGGGCAGTGAAATAATAACGGTTGAGGATGAACTGGAGATAGTCAGGGACTATATACATCTGCAGCTCCTCCGGTATGGGGATATTTTTTCGGTGCATTACGATATTGATGATGAAATATTGAAGTACAGCACCGTTAAACTCATTCTTCAACCTCTTGTGGAAAATTCCATTTACCATGGAATAAAACCCAAGGGCGAGCATGGGGATATCCGAATATCTGCCAAATTGCAGGACGGATATGCGGTATTTACCGTTGAGGACAATGGAATGGGCATGACGGAGGAAGAGCTTGAGCAGCTGAATAACAACGCTCTGGATAACAATTTGAACAGCTTCGGGCTGAGGGGGACAATACAGAGGGTCAAAATTTATTACGAGCGGGAAGATCTGTACATAATTGAGAGCACTTATAAACAGGGGACGAAAATAACTTTGAGAATACCAGTAAGTCAGGAGGACAGGAGATCGGTATGAATACGAACAGGATAAAGGTAATGCTTGTGGACGATGAGGAAAATACCAGAAATCTTCTTAAATTGATATTGGATTGGGAAAGCCTGGGCTTTGATATAGCCGGCGAGGCTTCAAGCGGCCAGGAGGGTCTGAATTTAATGGAAGAGCTCAAGCCCGGCCTGGTTATAAGTGATATCAGGATGCCTTTCATGGACGGTCTGGAATTTGCCGGGCTGGTTGCGGAGAATTATCCTGACGTAAAGGTTATTATCCTCACTGCATATGAAGAATTTGAGTACGCAAAAAAAGGTATCAAAATGGGTATTTCCGATTTTTTGCTGAAGCCTGTGAAACGTGCTGAGATAAAAGAATCTGTTGAAAACATACGAAACAAAATCATGAGCGAGCAAACCAACAGGGAGGAGTATGAAAAAGTAAGAAAACGGCTGAAGGAAAGTTTGCCGTTTTTAAGGGAAAAGTTTCTGAATGAATTGTTGTTCTCGAGGCCGCAGCCCTCTGATATGGGTGAACGGTTGGAATATTACGGCCTGTCCGGCCTTTGCAAATATTTTCAAATTGCTACTGTGTCTCCGGCTAAAAGTTTAAAAGGACAGGACCCGGAAAATGATATGGTGCAGGAACTCTTGTACCTGGATACAATAAAGCAGTATTTTAAAGCGGATTCCGGGGTTGTGGTCTTCCCGGATTTTAATAGTAATGCGGTGATAATAAATTCTCAAAGGGAAATCAATCTGTTCCAGTGCTGTGAACATATAAAAACTTTGATACTCAACAAGTTTAAGTGCAATGTGAGCATAGGGGTGGGTAATTGCCACAGTGACATAAATAAACTTCAGCAGGGCTATAAGGAGGCAATTGAGGCACTGAACTACAAGCTTATCTATGGCAATAACCTTGTGATAAGCTACAGCGATATCTGCATTCAAAAAGGTAACTCCAGGACGGTGGAAACCAGGGTGGAGACTGAAGAGATCCTGTTCTTTATAAGAGCCGGCCTGGATGAAAAGGTACATGAACTCATCGACAGGAAATTTGAGGAGATTTCAGGAATAACTTCAACAGACAGCAATGAAGTAAGGGTATTTGCCATAAGCCTGATAACTTCGATCCTGAGTACCATAAGTGAGTTTGAGCTCAATACGGGTGATTTTTTTACTTCGGTCTCGGAGGTGTATTCCCGTATCCTGGGACTGGGCAACATACCTGAAATGAAAGAGTACATTATTGCCATATCCAAAAGGATTACCTGCAAAATAAAACTTTTAAGGGAAAACAAGAAAAACAATCTGATGGATAAGGTCATTACATATATTGAAGATAATATCCAGAATGCTGACTTAACACTTACGTCACTGGCAGCCAATTTCTACATCAATCCCAGCTACCTGAGCAGGACCTTTAAACAGCACACCGGTTTTAATTTTGTCGAATACCTTACACGCCTGAGAATTCAAAAGGCAATAGAGTATTTTGGCAAATACGACAGAATGGCATACGAAGTGGCTGAAAGTGTTGGTATACCCGATCCCAATTACTTCGGGAAATGCTTCAAGAAATATACCGGTTATTCAGTAAATGACTATAAGAAGTTAAATAAATAATATTTATAACAGTAATGGGCTGTTGTGAAATAAAATAAATGCTATATCTGAAATACAATTTATTTATAGTACGCGAGTATGACATCGAGAAATGGGAAGCACGGTTAAAAGAGCTTATTGAAAATGTAGGCGAGCAGCAAATATTTTGGCCGACAAAATGACAGGAAGTCATTTTGAGCAGTACCGAGACCTGGATGGTCGAGTCACTGCGGCGGCCTAAAAATAATTGCTGCAAGCCCATACTATTTCAAATAAGCTCTTTGTGTGCAGCCCATTGCTCGATGCTCATACGGGAGTGCTGGAACAATATCTTTCACGTAAATAACATTTATTTTATCTTCCAACTTGATCTGACATGGTAAAAATATTACTGATTATAAGTCAAAAACCTACGTTCATAGAAGCCGGGCCGGGAATTATAATTAAGCTAACAAGAGGTCTATGGCCAAAAAGGAGGAAATTAAAGATGAGTAAGATTGCAAAAAGAATACCTGGCTTAATTCTGGCGGCGGCAATGCTCCTCAGTATCGCAGCCTGCGGCGGTTCAGCTGCGAGCAGTGACAACAGCACGGTTTCAGACTCCAAAGCGGGCAGCAGTGAAGCATTGGTTCAAAAAGAATCTGTTACTTTATCGTTATGGCATATCTGGGCGGCAGATTCCGAGTCAAGCAAAGCTCCTTTCGAAAAAGTTCTGGCGGATTTTCAGACGGCTAATCCTGATATTAAATTAAAGGTTGACGCTACCGAAAATGAAACCTATAAAACAAAGATAAGAGCAGCCGTAGCGGCCAATGAAGCTCCGGACATATTCTTCTACTGGAGCGGCGGATACATGAAAAGCTTTGTAGATGCGGGAAAGCTGCTTCCGCTGAACGATTATCTGGATGATGAAACCAGAAGCAGACAGCTTACCGGCACTCTGTCGAATATGACTTTTGACGGAAAAATATATGGGTTGGCACACTCCATGTCGGTTGGCACCTTCTTTATCAACAAAGAGCTTTTTGCACAGAACAATGTTAAGATCCCTGAAACCTATGAGGACCTTACCGCAGCCGTCAAGGCCTTCCGTGGAAAGGGAATTACCCCCATGGCAGTCGGGGCCAAGGATACGTGGTGCATCGATATGTACCTGGATATTCTGGAAACCAGACAGGCGGGATATGATGCCTGCTATAAAGCTTTGACAAAGACCGGTTCCTTTGAGGAGCCCGATATTATTGAAGGTGCGAGAAAGTTACAGGAGCTTATTGACATGGGTGCATTCACAGATGGAGCTCAGGGGGTTACCAGAGACGAATCGGAAGTGCCTTTCTATGAAGGAAAAATACCAATGTACTTTAACGGAAGCTGGACTATAGGCAACATTATGAGGCCTGACAGCAAGATAAAGGACAAGATACAGATCATCAAATTCCCGAAATTGAGCGACAAGAGCGATATAAACGACTTTACAGGCGGTGTGTCCGAAATATTTGTTGTAAATGCAAATACAAAATTCAAGGACGAGTCTGTTAAAGCTATAAAATACATATCTGAGAATTTTGCAAAGGAAGTTTACCTTGCAGGTGCCGGACTTCCAACCTGGAAGGTATCTGTTGACGAATCCAAAATCGATCCTTTGACCAAGGAACTTGTCAAACTGACCCAGGACTCAAAGACATATACCCTCTGGTGGAATACCCTGCTTGAAGGTGATGATTCACAATTGTACATGAACAAATCCGCAGAACTTTTTGCAAAGAGAATAACACCTGAACAGTTTGTCAAGGATTTGCAGACAATGAACACAAAGAAGTAATGCATACGCACTGCGGGACATCATAATTTGAAAGGAGTTGGGATAACTTATTCCAACTCCTTTTTCAGAAACGGAGATAAGTTTATGGATAGAGTTTTCTCAGACAAAAAAGCGATTTTTATATTTATGCTGCCGGGAATACTTTTTTTTCTTGCAATAATCGCAGCACCTGTAATAATGTCTGCATACTATAGCACACAGAATTGGGACGGGATCGGCAGGTCGGTATTCACAGGCCTTGAGAATTTCAAGAAGCTGTTTGTGCACAATGTCGACGGATTTCCCCTGTCGGTCCGCAATTCTTTTATTTTTTTAGCGGTGTCGGTGTTTATACAGCTTCCCATTTCGCTGTTCTTTGCCTTACTGCTTGCAAGGGGAGTAAAAGGGGAAGGATTTTTCAGAGGAGCATACTTTGTTCCTGTCATCATATCCACTGTTGTAATAGGACAGTTGTGGATGAAAATATACCACCCGGAATACGGCCTGCTGAATGTGGTCTTGAATAATATGGGGCTGGGCGGTTTAACCCAGAAGTGGCTGGGTGATCCAAAAACAGCACTTTTCTCTTCATTTGTGCCAATTTTGTGGCAATATGTCGGATATCACATGCTGCTTATGTATGCGGCCATCAAGTCAGTGTCTCCGGATATATACGAAGCGGCTAAAATCGACGGGTCGGGTGAGCTGTCAACAACCTTTCGAATAACCTTACCCCTGATCTCACCCATGCTGAAAGTAAGTGTAACCTTTTCGGCCGTCGGATCGCTAAAAGTTTTTGACCTTATTTACGTGCTGACAAACGGAGGCCCTGCCGGAACAACCGAAGTGCCCAGCACACTGATGGTCAAAACCATATTTATGAGCAACCAATACGGTTACGGAAGTGCCATGGCGGTGTTTATCATTGCGGAATGCCTGCTCTTTACGGCCTTGATTAACAAACTGTTCGGAAAAATTCAAGTAAACTGATTGGAGGAGTATACGATGAAATCACTAAAAAGCCAAAAAACTCCGCTGGATTATATAGCAAAGTCTGTTATTTATCTGATTCTGGGACTGTGGACCATAGCTTCACTTTTCCCCATATACTGGCTTGTCTGTTTTTCCTTAAAGGATAATTCCGAAATATTCGGAGGAAATGTGGCAGGACTTCCGAATCACTTTCTCTGGAAAAATTATGCTACGGCATTTATGAACGGTAAGGTGGGTACATATTTATTAAACAGCACTTTTGTTACCGGTATGACTATAATATTTACAACAATAGTAGCTACTATGTCGGCATATGCTTTGATAAGAATGAAGTGGAAATTTCAGAAGGTTTCCATGTCAATTATGCTGCTGGGAATGATGATTCCCATACACTCGGCACTGCTGCCCATTTTTCTTATGATGAGGACGGTGGGGGCAATTAAAAATACGGTTTGGTCACTTATTATCCCTTATACGGCTTTTGCAATCCCCATGGCCATAATGATAATAACCGGTTTTCTGGACACCATACCCAGGGAACTGGAAGAAGCGGCCTGCATAGACGGCTGCAGCATTTACAGGACCTTTTTGACCGTTATTCTTCCGCTGCTGCGCCCTGCTGTTGCAACAGTGGCAATATTTACCTTCCTTCAAGCCTGGAATGAATTGATGTTTGCAGTTGTATTCATAAGCGAAGATTCCGCAAAAACACTGACCGTGGGTATCCAGTCCATGTCGGGACAGTATCAGACCTCCTGGGGGCCAATAGGTGCGGCGCTTGTGGTGGCAACCCTTCCGACACTGCTCATTTACCTTCTCCTGAACAAGCAGGTGCAAAAAAGTCTGGTTGCAGGAGCTGTAAAGGGTTAATTGGTGCTTGACTACCGGTATTACCCGACTTATTATAAAAATGTATCAAGAAATCCAACATTTAACTAATACTTTATGGTATTGAGAAAGGAACCGAAAATGAGCTTCAAAACCTATTACCCCGGTGGAAAGAGCAAGGCTCTGACCTTAAGCTACGACGACGGCCAGATATTTGACCGCAGATTGGTTGAAATATTCAATAAATATAATATGAAGGGTACATTTCATTTGAATTCAGGTACTCTCGGAAAAGACGGCTATGTTACGCAGGAGGAAGTAAAGGAACTTTATGCGGGGCATGAAGTGTCCTGCCACAGCGTTACCCATCCTTATTTCACCCAGATATCCCAGGGACAGCTCACCCAGGAGATATGGGAAGACAGGCGCAATCTTGAAAGACTCACAGGCTATACCATGAGGGGGATGTCGTATCCCTTTGGCGTATATGACGACAGGACACTTAAAACTCTGGAATTGACAGGGATTGAGTACTCTAGAACAGTTAATGCCACAAACGGGTTTAACGTGCCGGCTGATTTCCTGCAATGGCATCCTACCTGCCACCACAACGACAATCTTCCGGAAAAGCTGGAAAAGTTCAAGAATCAGCCTGCCTGGCTCAGTATGCCCCTGTTTTACATATGGGGACACAGCTATGAATTTGACAGGCAAAACAATTGGGATATGATCGAAAATTTCTGTTCTGAAGCATCAGGAGATGATAATGTCTGGTATGCTGCAAACATTGAGATAAAAGACTACATAACAGCACTGAGAAGTCTGGTGGTCAATGTGGACGAAACCCTGGTTTACAATCCTACTGCAATAACAGTGTGGCTGGGCCGGGATAATAAGATATCGGAGTTAAAACCCGGTCAGACTTTGGAATTATAGACCGCATTATCACCAGGAAGGCACAAGTAAAGCCTTTACATCTGTGGCTAAACATAAAACCGACATAAATTAATTCATGCATTATATTTTGTATCATTCGTGATCAAATTGACAATGCATGAATTTTTTTATGTCTTGACAATTGTCGCAGTGGTAAATATAATGAGTATATACTCATTGAGTTATTACTTAATGAAAAATATTGCTGAAACGGGGAGACAGATGTCAGCCATAAATTTGAAGGATAATATCAACCCTCAAAGGGAGAATCAACGGCAAAAACAGAAAAATGCCACAAGACGGCTTATTGTTGAGACGGCATTAAAGCTTTTTGCTCTGAAGGGTTTCACCACAACAACCACCGCTTCTATTTCAAAAGAAGCCGGAGTTTCCCACGGGACCATATTTGCCCATTTTAAAACCCAGGAGGAACTGCTGGTAGCTGTGATAGATGAATTCGGAAACAGAATCAATCTGAGACTTCATGAGCTGGCCGGAGGGAAAAACGGGATGAAAGAGGTGCTGGAGGCTCACATACAGGGGCTGGAGGAATATGAAAACTTTTATACAAGGCTGGTAACCGAGTACAGGCTGCTGCCGCCCGGAGCAAGGAATACATTTGTACTGATCCAGTCGGCCATATCCTTTCATATAAGCCAGGCTCTGGAGCGTGATATCAGTGAGGGCAGGGTCAAAAACCTTCCGGTACACCTGGTGTTTAACGGATGGATAGGTTTGCTCCACCACTATTTGACCAATAATGACCTGTTTTCCCCCGGGGGATCAGTGCTGCAGCGCTGCGGTCAGGAACTGGTGCAATATTATATGGATTTGATTACCCGAACAAGCGGATAATTATTATTTAAGGCTGGAACCGACTGTGTTTCAGGCCGGAAAGGAGAGAACATGGAAATAAAGAATCCCATGGAAGTTTTTCAAAATGAGGCACCGGAGGTGGCTGCCGCGTTTAATAACCTTATTGGAGCATTGTCCTCAACAGGGGGATTGGATGCCAGGACACAGCAGCTGATCTATATTGGAATGAAAGCCTCCCAGGGTGACGCCGGGGCGGTGATTGCCCATACGCCTATGGCAAAGCAGGCAGGAGCCACCAGGGAAGAATTGAAGGATACCATATTGCTGACACTGACAGTTTCGGGTATAAAGGGAGTCGTAACCTGCCTGCAGGGAGCTTTGAGTGCCTATGACAACTGCTGAGCTGCCTCACAGCTTCAGCTTATGAATGAAGAAAATCTTATCAATAATTTATAGCCGTGCGAAATATTCAAAGTATTTATCAAATACTTTGAAAGCGTACATGGCCATTAACCTCCTTTATTCGCCACATTGCGATAAAGGATAATTTACTTATATAATATTTTGCGGCCACAAATGTGGCTCATGGAGGCTAATATGAAAATATGTATAGCATGCGGAATGCCGATGGAAGATGCGTCAGACTATGCCATGGGAGATACCGGAAAGGATTACTGCAAATTCTGTGCAAGGCCTGACGGGTCAATGCAGTCCTATGATGAGAAACTTGAGGGCATGACTGATTTTATTGTGAGGACCCAGGGACTGGACAAACAGGCAGCCAGAGCCGCTGCAAAGGCAATGATGGCCAAGCTGCCTGCCTGGTCGTAAGATTACAGTGAATTGTAAACAAGTTAACTCGCTGTACAGGCTGAAATGACTTTCAACTTTGGAGTATAACAGATATTCTGATTCGAGTGGTACGCGAGGACAACTTCATGAAATAAGATGCACGGTTAAAAACAATTGTGAAAAATTGCCGGCGACGGCAAAGCCGCTTTAAATGAGGCGATACAATTTTCGCAATTGCTTTGGGTGTAGCCTTATTTCATGAAGTTAGTGCGTAAGTACCACTCGAATCAGCAGGAATTTTTCATCCGCAAAGTTGATCAATCAACTAACCGGCCAACACAATTTTGTTAATTAAAATTCACAAATATTTCATACTTATTTAAAAATGCATCGTTATAATATAGTGTAAGAGTTGTTTGTAAATATTATGCAAGCCGGTGAATCCGACTGACTTGATACAAAAATAGCGGATAGCGATACCATATCGCGAAAGGGAGTCCTATAAATAATGATGATGAAAAGAACTACTGCTATAACTTCTCTGAACGGTCTGGAACAAATGCTGTTTTGTGATGATGTAGAAGTATTGAAGGCAAGTTTCCTTGAGATGCAGCATTTATATCAATCGGCAACACGGGAAATAAGCACAAAGCTTGAAATACTCGATGATGAGTTTCAGTTTATTCATAAAAGAAATCCTATACATCATATGCAAAGCAGAATCAAGTCCATTAAAAGTATTTTTGAAAAGTTGAACAGAAAAGAACTTGAGATAAGTATGGAATCGGCAAAAGCCAATCTGCATGATATAGCAGGTATAAGAGTTGTCTGCTACTACATTGAAGATATATACATGATAGCAAAGATGCTTACGCAGCAGGACGATATAGAGCTGATCAGGGAAACCGACTATATAAAGAATCCCAAGCCCAACGGATACAGAAGTCTGCACCTGGTTGTAAAGGTACCTGTGTTTTTCTCGGACGGAAAGGAATGGGTGCCTGTTGAAATTCAGATACGAACAATGGCAATGGATTTCTGGGCCAGTCTGGAGCATCAGCTGAAGTACAAAACCATAGATGCCATTCCGCCTTCAGTGGTGAGGGAATTGCAGGAGTGCGCCGATACCATCGCAGATACCGATCTCAGGATGCAAAGAATTTATAAAACCATTGAGCAGTTCAACGACAATGCCGATTGACCATAAATAAAAGCGAATGACCTGCAGGCTTTATGCAGGCTTAATATAGATACGCAGGGGCTGCTGTCCGGTGGATGGATTTATTCATCATCGGGCAGCAGCCCCTTTTTATGCTCAACAGCCGCATCGCCGGCTGCTGTTGAGCATTTTGAAACTATTTCGGGAGAGCGGCCGTAAATACTCTGCTGTCTCTACTGCGGCCAGAGTATTTCGCAGCCATGTTTTGCCGCTGCTTCCATAAATCCGGTCTGTGGCTTTTTGTCTGTGAGAATATAGTCCAGTTCCTCAAAGCCACAGGTCCGGCACATGTAGATGCCGCCGAACTTGCTGCTGTCGCACAGGAGCACGCGGACTTTGGAGTTCCTGATGAGTGCCCTTTTGAGTTTGGACTGTTCGAAGGAGGCGTCGGTTACACCGTTGTTGGGAGTCAGTCCGCTGCAGGAGAAGATGGCAAGTCCGGCGTTCAGGTTTGACAGATAGTCAAGTGTATCGCTTCCAAGGAGAGAGTTTGAACGGGTACTGACAATTCCTCCGGGCATATAGATTTTAGCATCTGTTTTTTCTGAGAGAAGCAGAGCGTTCTTAAGTCCGTTTGTAATGACCGTAAGGTATTTGAACTGTGAAAGGTAGGGAATGACCATGCCGGCGGTGCTGCTGGAGTCCATGAAGATAACCGAGTTGGAGCTGATAAAGCTTATGGCAAGCCCGGCTATTTTCTTTTTCTCCTTTATGTTTTCCAGTTCCCGCACCGATATGGCAGACTCGGCACTTGAACTGTCAACAAGTACGGCACCGCCATGGGAACGCTTTATCACACCTGCTTTTTCCATTTTGGCCAGGTCACGCCTTACAGTTGCGGTGCTGACATACAGCGCTTCACTTAATTCGTGGACCTTGACACTTTTTTTAGAATTTATCATATTTAAGATTTTATTGTGGCGCTCCTCTTCAAACATGGCTTGTATTTATCATCTCCTAAAGTATTTTGTCAAATTATTATTCATGGATGCTTATTTGTGACTGTGTATGATTAAATTTTAGCAAAACAATGATTTAATATCAACATAATGAGCAAATATAGACGCAAATAAACACGTATACTATAATTGAATCGTAATAAAAGATAGTTATCTAGTTGACACTATTCAATATAAATAATTATAAAGGAGGGCCGGGATGAGCAATAGGAGAGTTCTGGCATTCGACTTTGGAGCTTCCAGCGGAAGAGCGATGCTGGGAGAATTCGACGGACAAACCATAAGAATGCAGGAAATTCATAGATTTGCAAATGAGCCCGTCACTGTTGGAAAGACCATTTATTGGGACATCCTGAGACTTTACCATGAAACCAGGCAGGGCATTGCAAAAGCCGTCCGTGCAGGGGGCTTTGATGCCATAGGCATTGACACCTGGGGCGTGGATTTTGCGCTGTTGGACAAAAGGGGCAATATGCTGGGAAATCCGGTTCATTACAGGGATTTAAGGACTGAGGGAATCGACGGACAGGTGTTTGAACTCATACCGAAGGAAATTTTGTATGGGGCAACGGGAATCCAGCATATGAGAATAAATACTGTATTCCAGCTGGCCTACCTGGCGAAGTATCGACCCGAGATTATGGAAAATGCCGAAACCCTGCTCCAGATTCCTGATCTGCTGGCTTACTTCCTGACCGGGAAAAAGCGGAGCGAAATAACCAATTCTTCAACTACAGGCTTGTTCAACCCCGAGACTAAAAATTGGTGTTTTGATGTGTGCGAAATGCTGGGTATAAAAAAGAGTTTATTCGCAAAAACAATATACCCCGGTGAGATTTATGGAATCCTTTCAAAGGAATTGTGCCAGGAGCTGTCCTGTGAGGAAGTTCCGGTAATTGCAGTTCCCACACATGATACCGCATCGGCAGTCGTGAGTGCTCCCGCTGTTAGCAGGGATTTTGTGTACATCAGCTGCGGAACCTGGTCACTGCTTGGAATAGAAAGTGACAAACCAATTATATGCAAGGAATCAATGGAAGCCAACTTTACTAATGAAATAGGTTTTAATGATAAAATCCGTTTTCTCAAAAATATCATGGGTTTATGGCTTATTCAGGAGTCGAGAAGGCAATGGCAGAGAGAAGGCTTTGATGTGGATTTCAATACACTGGAAAATGAGGCGCTGGAAGCCGAACCCTTCCTGTGCTATATAGATCCTGACGCCCCGGATTTTGAGACCCCGGGCAATTTACCTGAAAGAATAAAAGATTATTGCGGCAGAACCGGGCAATACGTGCCCAAAACCCGCGGGGAAATCATGAGATGCATTTACCAGAGCCTTGCACTAAAATACAGGTATACTGTAGAAAATCTTGAAAAGCTTACCGGTAAACATTTTAAGACCATAAATATCATAGGCGGAGGGATAAAAGATGCGCTTTTGTGCAGAATGACTGCAAATGCAAGCGGCAGGGATGTTCATGCCGGCCCTGTGGAGGCTACTGTTATGGGGAACATTGCAGTTCAGTTTATTGCTCTGGGTGAGATAAAGGACCTGTCCGGGGCCAGAAAAATAATCCGCAATTCAACCGATATTAAAGTATTCAAGCCTGTTCAGCAGGAGGAATGGCAAAGGGCTTACGAGGATTATATAAAAATTTTATGAGGAAATCCTGAAAGAAATTATAAAAATCAGTAAAGGAGGTACCGTGCCATATCATTTCCAGCATTATGTTTTGTGCGAAATGCCGGGCACGGGCATCATCATGAGCGAAATTAACGAAGCATATGCACTGGCAAAAAAAGCTTATGCAAGGCTGGGCGTGGACACCGACCAGGCTATTGAAGTCTTGAAAAAAATTAAAATATCACTGCACTGCTGGCAGGGGGATGATGTGGCAGGCTTTTTGTTCAAGGATCAGGCTCTCAGCGGAGGAATACAGGTAACGGGAAATTATCCCGGTGCAGCCACAAATGTTCAGGAGCTGAGACAGGACATTGAAAAGGCTCTGACCTTTATCCCCGGAAAGCATAAGGTTAACCTTCATGCAATTTATGCCGACACAGACGAAAAAGTTGATTTGGACCAGCTTGAGCCAAGACATTTTGAAGGCTGGGTAAATTGGGCAAAACAGCAGGGGCTGGGTCTCGATTTCAATCCCACATGTTTTTCCCATCCGAGGGCCGACAGCGGTTTTACCATCAGCAGTGCGGATAGGGAGACACGGGATTTCTGGATCAGGCATTGCAAAAAAAGCCGTAAAATAGGGGAATATTTCGGAAAAGAGCTGGGCCAGACCTGCGTGACCAATTTCTGGTTTCCCGACGGCTACAAGGACATCCCTGTTGACCGGGAAGCACCGAGGCAGCGCATGAAAAGTGCTCTTGACGAGGTGTTCCTGGAAGAGATAGATACCAATTGCAATATTGATGCCGTGGAAAGCAAGGTTTTCGGCATAGGCACCGAGAGCTATGTGGTAGGCTCAAACGAATTCTGCCTTGGATATGCCGTTCGGAATAACAAGACTGTCTGCCTGGATGCAGGACATTTCCATCCCACCGAAGTCATATCCGACAAGATAGCAACGGTTTTAATGTTCACAGATCAGCTGCTCCTGCATGTGAGCCGTCCGGTCAGATGGGACAGCGACCACGTTGTAATAATGGACGATGAACTGAACCATATTGCCCAGTCACTTGTAAGAAGCAAGCTTTATGAGCGCACTCACATTGGACTTGATTTCTTTGACGGCAGCATCAATAGAATTGCCGCATGGGTAATAGGCAGCAGAAATATGATCAAAGCGTTGCTGAAGGCACTGCTGGAGCCTACCGAAGAACTCAGGCAGCTGGAGCTTGACGGTGATTATACCGGCAGACTGGCAATGCTTGAAGAACTCAAGACCTATCCCTTCGGCGCTGTTTGGGATTATTACTGCCAGACCATGGGCGTTCCTGTGAGAGAAAGCTGGCTGGCAGAGGTAAAAAAATATGAAAATGAAGTGCTTAAGACCAGGACTTAAAAAACAGGAATAAAAGAAGAGGGACTGAAAACCGGGACTTGGAAAGCAGAAATTAAAGAAGAGAGATTGAAAACCGGGACTTGGGAAACAGGAATAAAATTAAAGGAAAGAGAGATCTGAAATGAAAGATATATTGACGGCACCATTTATAACAGAAATATGCAAATTGACCTCAAATCTCTACAGGCTGGGCTGGGATGAAAGAAATGGAGGCAACATAAGCTATATAGTACCTGAGGCGGAAGCAGCGGAATATCTGGACATAAAAAAAGCCATAAGGAATATTCCCATGACTTTTGACGGGACATCTCTGGCAGGCAGAATTTTTGTTGTTACCGGGACGGGAAAATACTTTAAAAATGTCATGGATGCCCCTGGAATAAACCTCGGAATAATAAAAGTCAAAGAGGACGGCAAAAGCCTGGACCTGCTCTGGGGTTATGAGGACGGAGGCAGACCCACCAGCGAGCTGCCTGCCCACTTGATGACACATATAGAACGTCTGAAGGCCGATCCAAACCATAGGGTTGTTATTCACAGCCATCCAACCAACACAATTGCTATGACCTTTGTACATGAGCTTGATGAAAGAGCGTTTACCAGAACCCTCTGGCAGATGTGCACGGAATGTTTGGTAGTATTTCCGGACGGGGTTGGCGTACTGCCCTGGATGCTGTGCGGAAACGAGGAAATAGGCAGGGTTACTGCTCAAAAAATGAAGGAATTCAGAGTAGTTGTATGGGGCATGCACGGAATATTCGGTACGGGCAGAGACCTGGATGAAACCTTCGGGCTTATTGAAACGGTCGAGAAGGCAGCCGAGATATATATAAAAATAATGAACATGCCCATAAGGCAAACTATTACTGACGATAATTTAAAGGTACTGGCCGGAGCCTTTGGTGTAACACCGAGAGCCGGCTATCTCGAATAGTGCCTTGATATAAATTTTTCTCCTAAAAAATTATTGACATTTGCGGACTATAACTGTAGTTTTATAGTATAAACTATAGTAGTAGTCTGCATTTTTTTTAATTTTAATAAGAATTCATTTTATTCGGCATTCTTGTTTCCTGGACAGGTCTGCGGTTGTGCATACCGGATGGAGGTTTACCATATGGAACAAATAAAGCTTTTTGACAGTGAGATAAAGATAATGGAGCTATTATGGGACAGTGGCCCCGCTACGGCCAAAGAGCTTACACTGCTGGCCGGGGGGAAGATCGGCTGGAATAAGAACACCACCTACACCATAATAAAAAAACTTGTTGAGAAAAAAGCCGTCAAACGGGACGAACCAAATTTTTTATGTACCGCCCTGATAACCAGGGAACAGGTACAGTTTGACGAAACTTCAAACCTGATCAACAAATTGTACAAGGGATCAAAAAAATTGTTCTTTTCGTCCTTTATTGCAGGGGAAGAACTGAGCAGGGAAGAGATAGAAGAACTCAAACGTATAATAGAGAAAAGCGGTGAGTGATGCCATGCTGAACACTGTTTTTTATTCGGTGCTGAATATGAGCATAACGGCATCGGTAATCGGATTGCTGATAATAATGCTCAGGAAGCTTAAACTGATTCCGGGGGCGGGGATTTATTACCTCTGGTCACTGGTATTGCTGAGACTCCTTATCCCCTTTTCGGTGTCGAGCAGGGTCAGTCTTTTGAATTTTGCGGGTTCCTTTGTCAAAAGAGTGGTCACGGTCCCCGGAACGGAGGAACAGGCCATAAGCCTGAGTATGACTAACACAATCGGTGCAGCCGGATCATATTTCCCCGTGACCTACAAAACAAAACTGCTGGAAAGCATATTCGGAACGGCTGCGTTCATATGGATAGCCGGAGCTGTTCTTGCCATTTCGGCCGCGGCAGTAATATGCTTTATGGCAGATAAAAGATTCAGGACCGCAATCCCTGTATCAGGCAATATATTTACAGGCAGGATGGTGGACTCTCCTCTGGTGCACGGCTTTTTAAGGCAGAGGATTCTCATTCCGGAGCAATATCTTGAGAAATCAGGCCTGAAGTTTATTCTGCTGCATGAAAACGTACATATAAAGAGGCACGACAATCTGGTAAGGTTAATCGCTGTAACTGCAGCCTGTCTGCATTGGTTCAATCCTCTGGCCTGGGTGTTTCTCAGACTTTTTATTGACGACATGGAGCTTTCCTGTGATATAAGTGCCGTCAGAGGGCTGACGGGGCCGGAGAGAAAAGCGTATGCCGGAACTTTACTGGGTGTGGGTACCGGTCAGGACTACCTTATACAGGCTGCTTTTGGTAAGACGAATGTAAGGGACAGAGTAATCAATATCCTTAATTACAAAAAAATATCGGTATTTGCACTGGCTGTAACGGTAATATTTTTAGCTGCAGCTTCAATTATTTTACTCACAAATCCTGCCAGGTAATATTAATAAATATTTACAAATGAGCATGAAAAAGTTAAATCTCTAAACAGGCGTTAATAATTTCCATAGGTGGATTTTATGTCATTTGATGGAAACAAAATTGTTGTATAAATGGAGTTTTTTAGTGTAAATTTAAACAAAAAATGGGTCGATTTTTAGGCAGTTGCAAGTTAAAAACTGCTTGCTTAAATGAGCATGGTGAAGTATTATAAAGATATATAGAGAATAGTGTCGAATAACTAAATTCAAAGGTATTGTGAGGAGAGTTTTTATGAATATTCAGCCGGTCGTAACAAAGATCAAGGCATTCTTAGAAACAATTGCAACATCTGCTTCATCTGTGGTAAAAAAGGTACTTAAAGACAAAATCGGTAGTGCTGGAAATATTACTAGTTTTGGTAATACAAACATATCAAATATTCAAGGGTCTTCAGGTAAATCTTTTCTCTTAAGAAAATTTAGGATTCAAACAAGACTTATTGCATCATTTGTAATATTATTGGTAGTTATGTTACTGATTACCGGAATATTTTCTTACAGCAGCTCAACGACAACTATAGATAAAAAAGTCAAAACCTATTCACTGCAGGTTACAGGCCAGACAAGCGTTGTTTTGAGCAATGAAATAACCCGGGTGGAAAATTACATATATGATGTAGGGCTTTCTACAACCATACAGGAAGCCATATCATCGGTGCAGGCGGCAGATGACTATGAAAAGCTTATGCAGTCAAGAAAAATATCTGATTTTCTTACAAACAAATTTGCAACAACAAAAGATATCCACTATGCGGCACTTCTCCATGGAGATGATTTTGCCCAGGCCGAAGTGTATAATGCGGCTTCTCTGACACTGAACACCGAAGAAGTGGCCAAAGCAAATTTAAAAAAGCTTGAATGGGCGGATTTCACTGTCACAATTGGAGGAAAAGAGCAGAAACTTCTTGGTGTCAGAAAGGATATAAATTCTCTGACCAGCGGAAGTACTGCTGCTAAAATGATTGTTATTCCAAAGGCCAATTTCCTGTCAACTTCATTTACAAATCTGGACATAGGAAAAGATGAAAAAACCGGCAAAGCTTTTCCAATTTTTATTATAGACTCCAAGGGCACAATAATATCTTCAAGGGATCTGGAAGATTATCCTTTGAGTAATAACAATGAACCCACAAAGGCCATTGCAGCTGAAGTTTCAAAGAGTATGGAAAAGAAAGCCAATCTGAAGTTGAAATTTGATGAAAAGAAATCCGGCAATATAGAAATGAACGTTAATAAGGAACCGAGCCTTGTTTCCTACTCACAGATTGCAGAAGGAAAAGACTGGTATTTGATTTCGGTAGTCCCGTATAAATATTTGAACAGCGAGGCAAATAGTTTAAAAAACAGTATAATTATTATTGGTATTCTGTGTCTTTTATTTGCCCTGGTGATGTGCACTGTGATAGCAAGAAGCGTTTCAGCTCCTTTAAATAAGCTTGTTCTTACAATGAAGAAGGCCAAAGACGGAGATTTGACAAGTCAGATTGCCGATGGAGAAGGTGACGAAATAGGAGAAGTTTGCAGAAATTATAATGACATGCTTTCCAACATCAATGCACTTGTATCACAGGTGAGAAGAACCTCGATGGATGTTGTCGGTGCGGCAACCAAGATTGCAGCTGCCTCGGAAGCTGCGTATACTTCTTCTGAACAGGTTTCTGTTACTGTCGAGCAGATAGCCAAGGGTGCGACCGATCAGGCTAATGAAATAAATGACAGCGTAAGTCATATGGACAAACTGTCAGAAGGTATCATGTATGTTGGCGATGACGTATCACAGGTAATTTCCATTGCAAACAAGATAAACGACCTCAATGAAAATGCATCAAGAACAATAAAGGATTTAAATGTTAAATCAAAGCAGGTCAGTGAGACCACAGATAAGGTTT
>NZ_AORV01000024.1 GCF_000350485.1 Ruminiclostridium cellobioparum subsp. termitidis CT1112 | reverse complement strand
GCAGGGTCAGTACAATAGAGGAGACAGGCCCCAGGGCCAATACAACCGGCCACAGGGAGACAGACCGCAGGGTCAGTACAACAGAGGAGACAGGCCGCAGGGGCAATACAGACAGCAGGGCCTGGATATTCCAAAGCCGGATGCAACTGTTGCTCAGGAACAATTTGACTCACTGAGAAATGAAGCGCGGAGAGAATTCCAGAGCAGGGATCTGGATAAGAGCGTCAAGAGGGAAGAAAAGCAGAAGAAAGAAGTACCAAAGACAACTGCCGATAAGAAACAGAAATTTAAACCCCAGAAAATAGTTATCGAAAAGAAGGGTGTTTCTGAAATCCTTGATGAAAACTACATCTTTGACGAATTCTACAGTGATGACGGCAAGAAGAAGAGATTGCCAAGGAATAAAAAGAATGAAAAGGTTCAGGAAAAGTATATTCCGCCAAAGGCAGTTCTTACTTCCATAACCATACCAGAATCACTTACAGTCAAGGAACTTGCTGAAGCTCTTAAAAAGACTTCAACAGAAATTATCAAGAAATTGATGGGTTATGGTGTTATGGCCACCCTTAATAATGATGTGGACTTTGAAACGGCTACAATCATTTCGGAAGAGTTTGGAGTAAAGACTGAAAAAGCTGTTCAGATCAGTGAGGAAGATATACTCTTTGATGATGAAGAGATAGTTGACAAATCAAAATTACAACAAAGACCTCCTGTAGTTGTTGTTATGGGCCATGTTGACCATGGTAAGACATCATTGCTTGACGCAATCAGAAGTGCTCATGTAATTGACAGTGAAGCCGGCGGTATAACACAGCATATCGGTGCGTATACGGTCAAAGCTAACGAAAGGCTGATTACCTTCCTGGATACACCCGGTCACGAAGCGTTCACGGCAATGCGTGCCAGAGGTGCTCAGGTTACCGATATTGCAATACTTGTTGTTGCAGCAGACGACGGAGTAATGCCGCAGACCATAGAAGCCATAAACCATGCTAAAGCTGCAAATGTATCAATTATAGTTGCTATCAATAAAATTGATAAGCCTGGTGCAAATCCAGACAAGGTAAAACAGGAACTTACAGAATATGGTATAGTTGCCGAGGAATGGGGCGGAGATGCAATAATGGTTCCAGTTTCGGCAAAAAAGAGAGAAAACATTGATCAATTGCTGGAAATGGTGCTTTTGGCCGCAGATATGCTTGAATTAAGAGCCGATCCCGACAGACAGGCGAAGGGTACTATTATAGAAGCCAAACTTGATAAGGAAAGAGGGCCTGTTGCCACAGTTCTTGTTCAGAGAGGCACATTAAAAACCGGCGATTCAATAATAGCAGGTTCCGCTTTTGGAAGAATCAAAGCTATGACAAACGACAAAGGTCACAGCATAAAGAACGCAGGGCCTTCAATGCCTGTAGAAATACTTGGTATGAATGAAGTTCCCGAAGCGGGTGAAGTATTCTATGCTGTTACTGATGAGAAGGTAGCCAAACAGCTTGTTGAAAAGAGAAAGTTCAGACAGAAGGAACAACAGTACAAGACCAGCGCAAAGGTCACTCTTGAAGATCTGTTTACCCAGATCAAAGAGGGTAAGGTCAAGGATTTGAATATTATTATCAAAGCCGATGTACAGGGTTCTGTAGAAGCTGTCAAGCAGTCACTTGAAAAGCTGAGCAATGACGAAGTCAGAGTAAAAACCATACATGGTGCCGTTGGTGCTATCACCGAATCGGATGTCACTCTGGCACAGGTCTCAAATGCCATAATCATAGGCTTTAATGTAAGACCTGGCGCAAATGTTACCGAAGCTGCCAAGAATGCTGAAGTTGATATGAGATTGTACAGTATTATCTACAAGGCTATAGAAGATGTTCAGGCTGCCATGAAGGGTATGCTTGAGCCTACCTACAAGGAAGTTGTACTGGGTCATATTGAAATAAGGCAGATATTCAAGGTTTCGGGTATCGGAACCATTGGCGGTGCCTATGTAACCGACGGTAAAGTACAGAGAAATTCTGAAGTCAGGGTAGTCAGAGAGGGTATTGTAATTCATGAAGGAAAGCTTGCTTCCCTTAAGAGATTCAAAGACGATGCAAAAGAAGTTGCAGCAGGCTTTGAATGCGGTGTGTCCATTGAACGCTTCAACGATATCAAGGAAGGCGATGTAATCGAGGCCTTTGTAATGGAAGAAGTTAAGAGATAAGTTAAGGCTTTTTTGGAATAGGTTGAAGTGGATTAAATTCCAATTCAACCTATTCGTGTATTTGCCGCCTGCCCGGAGTGTACTTGAATATGCTGTGGTTGGCAATACTATTTATTAATGGAGCAGTAACACACTTAACGATTTTCATTAGCTAATAATTAATATGGAGGATGGAATTGATGGCAGATAGAATAGTCAGAATTTCAGAAGAAGTAAAAAAAGAAATAAGCAGTATTATTCATAATGACCTTAAGGATCCGAGGCTTCCTGATATGGTAAGTATTATATCCTGCAATGTAACCAAGGATTTGAGATATGCTAAAGTATTCGTAAGTGTTTTGGGTGATGAGCAGCAGAAGAAAAACGCCATAAGCGCGCTGAAAAGCGCAGCGGGTTTCATAAGGCGTGAACTCGGGCACAGATTGCAGCTCAGATACACTCCCGAAATACATTTTGAACTTGATACCTCGATTGAACACGGAATATATATAAATAAATTACTTGACGATGCAAAGAAGGAAATGGGAGAATGATGGCATTTCAGCCTGCTTTTCAAAACAGACGGCTGAAAAAAATAAAATTAACCCCGTATAAAAGTATTAAAATACTATTGCCGTGTTAAAAGCCATTAATATGTGATGGGAAAAGAGAACCGGCATAACGGGGCGGGGAGGTTTAATGGATAGGGAAATTGTCAAACTTATAGCCCAGGCAGGCGGGATAGCAATATTTCCTCATGTTTCTGCAGACGGTGATGCAATCGGTTCATCTCTGGCTCTGGCTCTGGCGCTGAAAAATGCAGGTAAAAAAGTAATCGTTTATCTGGAGGAAAATATTCCTACGGTGTACAGATTCTTGCCCGGGACTGAATTGGCCTGCTTTTATGATACCCAGGATGAGGTCATGGATATCAATATAGCTCTGGACACAGGGGATGTCGGAAGGCTTGGAACCAGAGGAGATGCCTTTTTCGAGGCCCCCTGCACAATAAATATCGACCATCATGTGACAAATACAAAATTTGCCCTTTTAAATTTTGTTGATGATATGTCGGCTTCAACCGGTGAAATAGTATATACACTGCTGAAGAAATTGAAGCTCGGGATAGACAGGGATATTGCGGCCTGCTTATACACTGCAGTTTCAACAGATACCGGAGGCTTCAAGTACAGCAATACCACTTCCGAAACACACAGGATAGCTTCGGAACTTCTGGCTACAGGTATAGACATAGGAGAACTGTCGCAAAGGATATTTGACAATACCACTTACACAAAACTGAAGCTTACGCAAAAAGCAATAGAGCTGCTGGAGCTTCATGAAAATGCAAAACTTGCGGCGGTTGCAATCTCACAGGCCGACCTGCAGGCAACCGGGGCAAAGGATGAGGACTGTGACGGTATAGTGAATATCGGAAGATCAATCGAAGGTGTGGAAGTTTCCGTTTTGGTCAAGGAGAAGAATGCCGAAGAGGTCAGGGTGAATTTGCGTTCCAAAACCCATGTGGATGTTTCCGAAGTAGCTGCGGCATTTGGGGGCGGCGGACATAAACGGGCGGCCGGCTGCACTGTTAAAGGCTCTTTGCAGGAAGTTAAGGAACAGATGATAAACGTGTTAAAAGAGAAACTTCAGTAATATAAAATGCTTTTGACAAAGAAAGGGTTTTATTTTAGGGATAATATGAACGGAATAATAAATGTACTCAAGCCTGCCGGAATGACATCCTTTGATGTGGTCGGTTTTCTCAGAAAAGTTGCCGGACAGAAAAAAATAGGGCACACGGGGACACTCGATCCGTCTGCTGTGGGGGTTTTACCCATATGTTTGGGAAATGCCACCAGGGCCATCGAGTTTATTATCGACAAGGACAAGGTCTATCGCGCAGAGCTCACTCTGGGTTGGGCAACCGATACCCAGGATTCCTCGGGGAATGTAATTTATTCCAAAGAGGTGGAGGCCGGCAATGACAGAATAGAAGAGGCAATAATGAGCTTTGTCGGTGATATTTATCAGCTTCCGCCAATGTATTCTGCAATAAAAATTGACGGAAAAAAGCTGTATGATATAGCCAGACAGGGCGGGACTGTGGAACGTCAGCCAAGAAGGATCAGGATATTTGATATAAAAATTATCAGGATATGGGAAGAGCCTGGGCCTGAAAAGAGAATGGTAAAAAAAGCACTGTTTGACGTTCATTGCTCCAAAGGTACCTATATAAGGACTTTATGCCATGACATCGGAGAAAAGCTGGGCTGCGGAGGACATATGTCCTTCCTCGTCAGGACAAGAGCCGGTAAATACAGTCTGGATACTGCTTTGACCCTTGAGGAAATCAGGGAGCTTGCTGCCGGGGGCCGGCTGGAAAACAGGCTTATCCCTGCCGAAACAGTATTTGAAGATCTGGAAAGTATCCGGCTTGATTCAAATGACACCTTTAAATACTGCAATGGCGTATGGCTTCAATTAAATAATGAAAATTTTGATACAAAGCCTTTCATAAGGGTATATGATAACAATGAAAATTTTTTGGGCATAGGTGAACTTTTCCATAATGGCCAAGGTACCTGCCTGAAATCAAAAAAGTTTTTTAGCATATAGGAATTTATAATTTTTAAAGATAGTGTAATTGCTATTAAAACTGAGTTTAGAACAAGTACACTAGGAAATTCCAGTTATATATAAATTTCTATATGCGGGGTTTGAAAAGGGGAATCCCCTTTCCGGTTTAGAGGGGGTGCTCAGAAACACGAAGTGTTTCGTCGAAGGGGGCAGTAGTGCCCCCTAGCGAAAAGATAATTTGCGTAGCATGGCAAAGTACTTGTGGACGCGAAGCGGATTTGCGAAGCAAATTTCTTGACGTATAGGAATTTTCATTTGAGTTACTATAAGGAGAATTATATGCAGGTTATTCACACCACCGATGAAAATAATAGTTTTAAAATAAAAACAGGAGTTGGCCTGGGTAATTTTGACGGATTACATATTGGCCATATGGCTCTGATCAACACACTGATACGTGAATCCCGGCTTAACAACCTGTGCTCGATAGTTTATACCTTCACCAAGCATCCCGAGAATATTCTCAGGAAAAAGCTCATAACTCCGCTGTTACTGACTGAGCAGAAGAAAGTGGAATTGCTTGGAGAAATTCATCTGGATTATCTGTACTTTGATGAATTCAATGAAGAATTTTCAAGACTTTCACCCGAAGACTTTGTAAAAAAAATACTGATTGATAAATTGAATATCAAGCTGGCTGTGGCCGGTTATGACTATAGATTCGGCTATATGGGGCAGGGCGATATTCCCCTGTTGAAGGAATTGGGGATAAAGTACGGTTTCAGGGTTGTTGTCATACCTGCCATAAAATGTGACAATGAAGTTGTAAGCAGTACAAAAATAAGACAATGTATAATCAATGGGCAGCTTGAAACTGCCTACAAACTTTTGGGAAGGAACTACTCCATTACGGCAGAGGTGGTCAGCGGGAGAAGGATAGGAAATACCATAGGTTTTCCCACTGCCAACATTCACCCTGAAAGGTTTCTCGTGCTGCCGGCCAACGGTGTATACATCACCAAGACACTGCTGGATGGCAAGCTTTATAACAGCATGACCAATGTGGGTTTTAATCCCACTTTTGAGGATGCTAAGGAAAAAACAGTGGAAACTCATATTATCGATTTTAACAGGGATATATACGGCAAAAAAATAGAAGTTTTTTTTCTGAAGAAAATAAGGGACGAAAAGAAGTTTGAGTCGGTAGACCTCCTTAAGGAACAGATAGCGGAAGACATGCAGACAGCCAAGAAATACCTGGAGATTGAAGATAACTGAAAGGTAAGACCATGAGACGATATAGGATAACAATTACAGGAATAGTTCAGGGCGTGGGTTTCAGGCCCTTTATTTATAATCTGGCAAAAAGCATGGGCTTAAAGGGGTGGGTAGGAAATACCGACAGCAATGTGGTAATAGAGGTGGAAGCCGATGAAAAAATATTATCCGGCTTTATACAGTCTATAAAAGCAAAATCTCCTGTTTTAGCAAAAATTGAGACTTTAAATTATGAAGAGCTGCCTGTTAAAGGTTTTACAGATTTTGAAATAAGGCAGAGTGAGGCGGTTTCCAGGGGTAATATCTTCATTTCGCCCGATGTATGCACCTGCGGGGATTGCATAAAAGAGCTGAAGGACCCCGAAAACAGAAGATATGAATATCCATTCATCAATTGTACAAATTGCGGCCCCAGGTTCACAATCATCAAGGACATTCCCTATGACAGGGAGAAGACTACCATGGGCTGTTTTGAAATGTGCCGCCCCTGTGCCCTGGAATATACCGATCCCTCCGACAGGAGATATCATGCCCAGCCTGTCTCCTGCCGCGACTGCGGTCCTGTTCTGGCAATAGCCGATGAGAACGGGAAATTCATTTCCCGGCTGGACGGCAGGGAACCGCCCGACAGCCGGCAGTGTCTGGAATATATCACAGGGATTATAAAATCAGGAAGGATAGCCGCCGTCAAGGGTATTGGCGGATACCATCTAGCCTGTGATGCGCTGGACTCAAGTGCCGTAGGAAGGCTCAGGAGCAGGAAAAACAGGGATGACAAGCCCTTTGCCCTAATGATGAAAAATCTTGAAATAATTCAAAATTATTGCCATGTGAATGAAAAGGAAAAACAGCTTCTGGAATCTCCGGCCAGTCCTATTGTGCTGCTCAGAAAAAAGGAGGACATTGTTCTTCCCTGGGAAATAGCACATCTAAACAGCTATCTGGGGGTGATGCTGCCATATAATCCCATACACCATATACTGTTCGAACAGGAAAATTTTCCGGAGGTACTGGTAATGACCAGCGGAAATCTCAGCAGTGAGCCCATATTTTACAAGGACGAGGAGGCAATACAGGGGCTTGTGGGCATAGCAGACGCCTTTCTGACAAATGACCGCGAGATATATATCAGAACCGACGACTCGGTAACGAGGGTTTTTAAAGATAAGGAATATATCATCAGGAGATCCCGGGGTTATGTACCCATCCCTGTAAAGCTGGATACAAAAAAGCTGCTGGGGGTGGATGACGCTGTGGAGCTCCCGTCGGTACTTGCCTGCGGAGGGGAACTTAAAAACGTATTCTGTCTCAATAAGGGAAATATGTTTTATCTCAGCCACCACATAGGCGATCTGGAGAATGAGAGTACAAACAGGGCTTTTGTCCATGCGGTTGAACATTTTAAGAAATTGTTTGATATAGCTCCCCGGCATATAGCCTATGATCTGCATCCCAACTATTTTTCCTCACAATACGGACTTGAGTATGACGCCGGCTATAAAGCCGGTGTACAGCATCATAAGGCCCATATAGCCTCCTGTATGGCCGAAAACGGGCTGTCCGGGGAATTGATCGGAGTTTCCTTTGACGGCACCGGCTACGGGGAGGATGGCAGGATATGGGGCGGGGAATTTTTCAGGGGAGGCTACTATGGTTTTGAACGTGCCGGCAGCCTGGAGTATGTCATGATGCCGGGAGGCGATTCTGCTGTAAAACACCCCTGGAAAATGGCATTGGGATACCTTTACTCAGCGGGGGTGCAAATTCCTCATACAAGCGAGGACGGCCGGGAGCACCGGCTTCTGGGAGATATAAACGACGGTGAAATTGCTTTTGTCCAGAAAATGCTGGAGAAAAAACTCAACTGTCCCGAAACCTCAAGTATGGGCAGATTCTTTGATGCAGTTTCGGCCTTGCTGGGTGTCAAAACGGACATCAGCTATGAAGGGCAGGCTGCCATAGAATTGGAGTATTACGCGGTGGACAGGGCTGCAGAGCCATATGAGGTAATGCTGGACACCGGTGGAACAGGTGGTTTTGTTATAAGAACCCATATGATAATCCGGCAGCTTTTGTGTGATATGGAGGCCGGCAGCAGCCTGGAAACCATTGCTTCAAGATTTCACGCCACGGTGGCTGAAATTGTACTGAGGGGCTGCTGTGAAATCAGGAAGACCTGTGGTCTGAACAGGGTGGTGCTCAGCGGCGGAGTATTTCAGAACCTTACGCTGCTGGCTATGAGCTCGGAGCTGCTTGAAAAAAATGGATTTCAGGTGTATACCCACTCGCAGCTCCCGGCAAATGACGGGGGGATAGCACTGGGACAGGCAATAATGGCTATAGCAAGCAGTATTGCCAGGACTTGAAGATTGAAATAGTTTAAAAATATGTTTATACTTAAACAAAAGAAAAGTATAATTAAGAATAAATTATTATATGTTACAGATATTCGATTTAAAAAAGGGAGGTTTATATTATGTGCCTGGGTTTACCTGCAAAGGTTGTAAATATTGACGGGAGTTCCGCAGAAGTTGAAATGATGGGTGTAATAAACAAAATTTCGGTCGAACTGCTTGAAAATGTAAAAGTCGGAGATTATGTTCTGGTACATGCCGGCTGTGCTATCCAGATAGTTGATCAGGATGAGGCAGCCAGAACTATTGATATTTTTAATGAGATCAGGGAATTGGGGATCAAGTAAAATGGAGGCAAAATGACAAATTATATAGATGAATTCAGAGACAAGGCAGTGATACAAAAAATTGTGGACTGCCTTAACACATATTCGGGAAGGAATATAAAAATAATGGAGGTCTGCGGTACTCATACCATGGCTATTTCCCGCTATGGCCTCAGATCACTGCTCCCCAAAAGCATTGAGCTGTTGTCGGGACCCGGCTGTCCGGTGTGTGTAACTCCAACCGGATATGTTGACAGTGCCGTTGAACTGGCTGAAAACAAAAATGTAATAATAACAACCTTTGGTGATATGATGAGAATACCCGGAAATAACAGCACCCTGCTGTACAAAAAAGCACAGGGCTGCAATGTACAGATGGTGTACTCACCGTTGAATTCTCTGGAAATAGCCAGAGCCAATCCTGACAAAGAGGTTGTGTTCCTGTCGGTTGGCTTTGAAACAACTACTCCTGTTATTGCACTTTCAGTTTTAAAGGCGGAGGCAGAAAAAATAAAAAATTTTTCTGTACTGACTGCAAACAAGACAATGCCCGAAGCCATCAAAGCCCTTGCAGGAGACGGGGAGCTGGCTCTTGACGGATTTATTTATCCGGGTCATGTTTCTGCCATAATTGGTACAGACTTTTTTTCATACGTTGCGTATAATATGGAAAAGGCTGGTGTTGTTGCGGGTTTTGAGCCTCTGGATATTCTGTATTCAATAAATATTTTACTGAAAAATATTACAGAGGGCAAAAAGGTTTTTGAAAATGTATATTCCAGAATAGTATCTAAGGAAGGAAATACAAAAGCCCAGCAGAAGATGTACGAGGTTTTCGAGCCTGTGGATGCAGTATGGCGCGGCATAGGCATGATACCGGGGTCGGGTCTGGGTTTGAAGGAAGCATATGAAACCTTTGATGCCATGAAGAAATTCCATATGGAGCCCAAAGACAGTCCTGAACCCAAAGGCTGTATGTGCGGGGAAGTTTTGAAAGGCAAGAAGCGCCCCCACGACTGCAAGCTTTTTAAAACGAGATGCACGCCGGAAAATCCTGTGGGAGCCTGTATGGTATCATCTGAAGGCACATGTGCAGCATACTACAAATATGGGGACTAAAGCGGTAATGTTCGGAGGAGCTGTATAATAATTGAAAAATAAGTATATTAAAAGTATTAAAACAAATAAAAAAATGCTCTGAAATATTTAAAATTGTGTATATAATAACAAATGATATATGGAAGCGGGTAAAGAATAATATAAAATAATTTACGTACTATCAAGGAGGAAGCTCAATACAATATGGAAAACATAATCACTCTGGCTCACGGCAGCGGGGGTTCAGCCACACTTGCTCTTATAGATAATGTATTTAAGAAATACTTTAAGAACGATATACTCTCTGCCGGAGATGATTCAGCCAAACTTGACATAGGTAACAGCAGAAATATCGTATTTACCACCGACAGCTTTGTAGTAACCCCTATTTTTTTCAAGGGGGGAAATATCGGAAAGCTTGCTGTCTGCGGTACGGTTAATGATCTGGCAACCAGCGGAGCGACTCCTCTGTATCTGAGCTGCGGTTTTATTATTGAAGAAGGATTCAGCTTTGAAGAGCTTGAAAAAATAGTTGAGTCCATGGCTGTTACGGCTGAGGAATGCGGTGTCAAAATTGTAACCGGCGATACCAAGGTGGTTCAGAAAGGTGCAGTTGATAAGATATTTATAAATACCTCGGGCATAGGCATATTGCCAGAGGGAGTGGATATTTCAGGAAGAAATGCAAAAACCGGCGACAAAATAATAGTTTCCGGAACCATTGGCGATCATGGCAGCTGCATACTGCTTGAAAGAGAGAATATGGGCTTCCAGGCCGAGATAAAGAGCGATTGTGCACCTTTGGCGGGAATGGTACAGGACATGCTGAGGGTAACCCGGCAGCTCCATGTGCTGAGAGATCCCACAAGAGGGGGCGTTGCTACAACGCTTAATGAGATAGCGGCACAGAGTAATGTCACCGTACAGATATATGAAGAAAAGCTCCCTGTCAAAAGGGAAGTCCAGGGGGTTTGTGAGCTTCTGGGCATGGATCCGCTATATATGGCAAATGAGGGAAAACTATTGATATTTGTTCCCGGAGACAAAGCCGGCGATGTTCTTGAAGTGCTTAAAAAAAATGATTACGGAAAAGATGCTGCCATTATCGGTGAGGTAATAAATGAAAGTGAAGCAAAAGTGGTTCTCAAGGCTCTCAGCGGAGGCACAAGAATCATCAAGTTGTTGGCAGGCGATCAGCTGCCCAGGATTTGTTAACAAAACTCTATTTTAAAAAGTTGAGTTTAAATAAATAAAATATTGAAAGGAGGAAAAAAAGCTTTGATTATTTCCATGAAGAATCTGGGTAAAACATACAAAAACGGACATATCGAAGTTGAAGCTCTTAAGAACGCCAATATAAATATAGATAAAAAGGAATTTGTGGCTATAATGGGACCTTCCGGATCTGGTAAATCCACTCTGATGAATATAATCGGATGTCTTGACAGATCCACAAAAGGTGAGTATTGGCTCGACGGAGTAAATATATCTTCACTTAATGAGGGAGAACTGGCTAGAATAAGAAATCTTAAAATAGGGTTTGTCTTTCAATCCTTTAACCTCTTGCCGAGAATTACGGCACTGCAAAATGTTGAACTTCCTATGATCTATGCGGGTGTAGGAAGCAAGGAAAGACGGAGAAAAGCCACGGCGGCTCTTGAACGTGTGGGGCTGGGAGAGAGAATGCATCACAAGCCCAATGAGATGTCGGGCGGTCAGAAACAGAGGGTTGCAATTGCCAGAGCACTTGTGAATTCGCCTTCAATTATTCTTGCAGATGAGCCCACAGGAAACCTGGATAGTACATCCAGCGAAGAGATAATGGCTGTTTTTCAGGATCTGAACAGGGAAGGTGTAACCATTGTACTTGTTACACATGAACCGGATATTGCCGACCATACCAAAAGAGTGCTGAGGTTCAGAGACGGGTTTTTAAAATCGGATGAACTGGTCCGGAATCCCCTTGATGCAAGAGAAGTACTCGCAAAGTCCAACCTGGAGGAAGAAAATGAATTAGAAAAAGCTTAAAAGAGCTTTTAAATTTTTTAATATTTCAATGTCAAATTTTTCTTTAAGAGGAGACTTTTATGAACGATGATTTAGTAATTGAACAGCAAAGCAATACCTTGCCAAGGCTGAATGTATTTCAGCGAATTGCCGGTGCTATTTTTTCGCCTGAGAGGTTAATGAATGATCTTGAACAGAAGCCGCGGGTCCTTCTGGGTATCATATTGAATGTTCTTGCACCGGTTATATTGATGTATGGGACATTTCCAATGTTCAAGGAGTATTTGAGAACTACAATGGAAATGACGGCGGCCAACACGGCACAGCAAATGACGCCTGAACTGCTTGATCAGGTTGTGAACATTTCAGCAATTTCGACACCTATCATGGGCGGCATTATGGCCGGTGGTATGTTTCTGATACAGGCACTGGTCATATGGCTGGTTACAAAGATATTTAAAGGCCAGGCAAGTTATAAGCAGATCCTGTCTGTTCTGGGATATTCGTCGGTAATATCTGTTTTGGGTACCATCGTAACTGTTGCGGTAATTTATATAACCGGAACATATACCGACGTTACATACACCAGTTTGGCTTCTCTTTTGCCCGAAATTAAAGGGAGCTTCATATACGGTGTGGCAAAGGTTGTAGAGGTGTTCTACATATGGCAGTTGGTGGTAAATGCAATTGGTATAGCGATTGTGAGCAAAATCGACAAGAAGAAGGCATATCTGATTATGGTGCTTGTACTTATAGTTTATGCCGTATTTACAGGCTACAGTGAAATCAAAGCTGCCGCGTTATTGAAATAGTACATAATTGGGGGTAATTTTAAACGATGAAAAAGAAAATAGTTATTGGGATATGTGTTGGAGTACTGGTTATTGCAGTGATTGCAGCCAGTATTATAAGGAATTCCGGGGCAGTCGGCTCGGGACCTGTATTTTCGGTGAGTGCTGCCGAAATTAAAAAGGATGATATCAGTTCGGCTATTTCTGCAAACGGAACGGTAACAGAGGTTGAAAAGTCGGAAATATACCTGGATACGCCTGTAAAAGTCACCAAATTGTATATCAAGCAAAACGATATAGTAAAAAAAGGCCAGAAGCTGGCAGATTTTGATTTTGATACATTGAACCTGCAGCTGGATCAGGCCAAACTCCAGAAGAAAACCCAGGAACTTGCATTACAGAAGCTGAAGCTCACAGATACCGCAGTAAGTATTGCTACAGCCCAAAACGGACTTAAGGCTGCCGAAAGCAGTGTCACATCAGCTCAAAGAACCCTGGATAATGCAATAAAGGATAGGGACAATACCAAATCCCTTTATGAAATGGGTGATAAATCCAAGAATGATTTGGACCTGGCTGAAAATAAGGTAAAAGATGCAGAAGAGGCATTAAAGAATGCAAAGCTTAAGGTTGAAAATGAAAAAGAAAATGTTAATACGGCTTCAAAATCAACCAGCACCAAGCAAATAGATATACAAAGCCAGGAACTGGCCATTGAGAACAGTGCCCTGACCATAAAGGACCTGGAAAACAAGATCAAGAAGTACAATGATGCCATGTATGCCACCATGGACGGTGTGGCAACACATGTCAATGTTACCGAAGGTTCCTTCACGCCAAATGCGCAGCCGGTATTTACTCTGGTTAACCCTGACAAGCTGGAAGTCAAGCTCAATATCAATGAATATAACGCTAAGATGATGCAGCCGGGACAGAGTGTAGATATTACCGGAGACTCCATACCTGAAACCGATAAGATTACAGGAAAGGTTGAGAGTGTTTCCCCTGTGGCAAGTACGAACACCAATAATACAGGTACACAGGAAACGGTTATACAGGTAACCGTAAGTATAGATAACATCACTGAGGTAATTAAGCCGGGCATCACTGTCAATTGTGACATCAAAACGGTGGATATAAAAAATATACTGACATTGCAGCTTGATATGCTCAGCCCTGACAAGGACGGCAAAAACTTTGTTTACGTTCTGAGCAAGGATAAACAAACCATGCACAAGTTACCTGTAGAAATTGGAACCACTTCCGATATGAAGGGAGAAATCAAATCAGGAGAAATCAAAGAGGGAGATCTTGTCGTAATGAATCCAAAGTCTACATTTAAAGATGGAGCCAGAGTCAAATTAGTCGAAGATAAGGGATGAGGTAAATAATGAATATTATTGAAAGCTTCAAGCAGGCGTTATCCAGTCTTCGGGCAAATAAGCTCCGGTCCATACTGACAATGATAGGTATTGTAATGGGTGTATTTTCTGTTATCACCATAGTCGCCATAGGAAATGCAACCCAGAGCTACATGGATAACGAATTTGCAAAAATAGGGGCTAACGTGTTAGCCGTATCATACAAGTCAGGCACAATTAATTCAAATGATGTATTGCAAAATGATGACATGAAGGCAATTGCCAAGGTAGAGGAGATTAAAAACGTGGGTACCTCCATGGGAAGATCCGGTACCATCAGGCTTGGCGACAAGACCAGGAATGCAAATATAACCGGCATCTCCTCACAGTACAAGGACATCATGCCCACTGACATGACTCAGGGCAGAATGATCAATGATATTGACAACTCCCTCAGATCAAATGTGGTTGTAGTTAAAGAGGATTTTGCCAAAGCCAACTTCAAAAATGAAAATCCCATAGGGCAAAAGCTGAGAGTAAAATTAGGTTCGGGAAGTTCCATGAATTTAACGGTAATCGGAGTCACCAAGGCCGAGGACTCAATTTTTGGGGATATGATGTCCTATGAAAGTCAAAGTGTTTCACTGACCATTCCACTGACTACCTTACAGGCTTACTATCCCTGGTCGGATCAGCTGAATTACATGTATGCTACCGTTGAATCCAAGGATAAGGAAGATCTTAAAAAAATAGCCGATAAGGTTATACGGATTCTTGAGCAGAAGCATGGCAACAAGGATAAGTATTATGTACAATTCCTGTCCGAAGTGCAGGAGCAGCTCAACTCGGTGCTTGGTATAGTATCATCGGTACTGTTGGTGGTTGCTGTCATCACACTGGTGGTGGGCGGTATAGGAATAGTCAACATACTGTTGGTTTCGGTTACCGAACGTATCAGGGAAATAGGCGTCCGAAAGGCACTTGGAGCAAGAAAAAGAGATATTATTTTCCAGTTCATAACAGAATCAATTATTTTGACCGGATTGAGCGGAACAGTGGGAATAATACTGGGTATACTGGCGGGCTTTGTCATTTCTTCTGCCATTAAAATACCTCCAACTGTCGATGTTACCGTTGTTATTCTTGCGTTCCTTGGCTCGGTAGCTCTTGGACTGCTCTTTGGAGTATATCCCGCCAAGAGGGCAGCCGACCTTGATCCGATAGAATCCTTGAGATATGAATAAGAAGCACATAATTTACGTGTAAAAAATCTACAAATTGAAAAGACCGCTTTCAAACTAAAGCAATTGTAATACATAAATAATTACTGATTGGTGCTCAGTTTAACTTTAATAAATGGGCAGCTCCATTAAAAGTATATGCCTGAAATTGCAGGTGAAACACAGGTATTTTGCTGGCAAATCGGCAGGAAGCCGATTTGAGAAGGAACCCCGAAACAGGATGTTGAGTGTTCTGCGACAGCTAATATACTTGTGATGAGCCGTACAAATTTCAAGCATATGCTTTGTGAGCAATCCATTTATTAAAGTTTGTACGGGAGCACTTTTTTATCTCTGACATGTATTGCAATTGTCATAGTGGTCTGCATCACTCCTTTTTACCATTTCCTGCACATATCAACAAGTTTTCCAGCTGCCACCCCCACAAGAAAGGTTCCGCCCAGAATCCCGATTGCCGCGGTAGTTGAAAGTGTAAATTCCGTATCTTCACTTTCATATACGGTGCTTGAGGTTCGTCTTTTTGAGGGCCGTGCATATTTTCTATTTTTTGTATTCATAAATACCTCCTTATAAAAATCCGAAATAAGATTTTATCAAAGGATAGTATTTGTGTTTATATTGAATATATACGATTTTTTTTATTATACTATATATGGATGCTTAATTTTTGAAATTCTGGAAAGTCAATTACGGCTGAAAGGCGAAGGCTTTTCAAGCGTAATTGACTTTGGTAAGGATAACATCAATCTATTAAAATAAAAGGCGGGATATCCATTTAAAAGGTTCCTGCCGGAAGTGGAGATGAATATGACAGATACCGCAAGGTCTCAGGAGAATCTTAACAAGTTATTTGAAGTAAATGGCATTACTGTCTATAATATAAAATCGAGCCGGTTCAAGACAAACACCATAAATATTTTTTTCCAGGATAACCTTAACAAAAATACCGTAGCGTTAAATGCACTTTTCCCTTCAATACTCAGAAGAGGTACTCATAAGCTCCCTACCCTGAAAGACGTTAATCTATATCTTGAAGAACTGTATGGAGCGGTATTTGACTGCGGCGTACGGAAAAAAAGGCGAAAGGCAGATAATTCATTTCTATTTTGAATATCTGTCCGATAAATATGCCAATGCCGAAAAAAGTAATTTTGAAGGAGCTCTGGAATTTCTGCTTGATATCATCTACAGACCGGCTTTGAAAGACGGCTCGTTCAATCCTCAGTATGTTGAACAGGAGAAGACGAATCTGAAGATGCTTATAGAAAGCCGAACCAATGACAAGGTGCAATACTCCATGGAAAGATGCTATGAGCTCATGTGCCGGGAGGAGCCCTTCGGACTTTATGAATACGGTACTGCCGGTCAGATAGAGGTCATAACTGCAGAAGAATTGTATAAGCATTATAAAGAAAAAGTAACCACCCTTCCGGCAGATATTTTTATAACGGGTGAGTTGGATGAGAGCGACATGGAATATCTAAAAAACAGGGTCGGCAGTATTGACAGAGGTGTAACCAAGGGGCTGACCACAGGTATTGTTAAAAAGTATATAGATAAAGTTGAATATTTTGAAGATAAAATGGATGTTACCCAGGGAAAGCTCTCATTGGGCTTTAGAACCAATATAACCCCCAAAGAGGATGATTACTATGCATTGATGGTTTACAGCGGTATTTTGGGCGGAGGCATGCATTCCAAACTGTTTCAGAATGTCAGGGAAAAAGCCGGATTGGCTTATTACATCTTTGCCGGTCTTGAAAAATTCAAAGGCTTGATGATCATAGGAAGCGGTATTGAATTTAAAGAAAAGGACCATGCAAAAGACTTGATAATGGAACAACTGGAAGCTATCAGAGCAGGAAAGATATCGGACTACGAGTTTGAGGCAACCATCAAATCTCTTGAGACGGGAATCCATTCCCTCAAGGACAGCCAATTGCAGGTGGTGGATTTCAATTTCAGCCAGCTGGTATCCCAGACCCACGACACCTTTGAAGGTATTCTGGCCAAGATACGGAGAGTGACCAAACAGGATGTTATAAATGTAACAGGCAAGATTCAGCTTGATACTGTTTACTTCCTGACCTCTCAGGAGGCTGAAGCGGTGTGATAACAGTTTTATTCAAATTATGACAATGGACGTTGATTATACGCTGACGGACGGCGGAAATGGAGATTGAGTATGAGATATGAAACCCTTGAGTTTAAGAAATATGACGAAGTAATGTACAGGTATGAACACAGCAGCGGATTAAATTGTATTGTAATCCCGAAAAAGGGTTACTACAAAAAACATGCCACCTTTTCGACACATTACGGTTCTGTGGACAACAAGTTTATCATACCCGGAGATTCCGAACCCACGAAAGTTCCCGACGGGATTGCCCACTTCCTTGAGCACAAGCTTTTTGAACAAAAGGATGGGAGCGTAATGGATAAGTTTGCCGCATTGGGGTCAAGGCCCAACGCATTTACAAGCTTTACTCAAACTGTTTATTTATTTTCATGTACCGATTTGTTTAAAGAGAACTTTGAGCTGCTTTTAAATTTTGTTCAAAACCCCTACATTACCGAAGAAAGTGTCGAGAGGGAAAAGGGCATAATTGGGCAGGAAATCAACATGTACCGCGATGACCCGGGCTGGAGGGTAACTTTCAACCTTCTGGATGCCTTTTACAAAAAGCATCCTGTAAAAAAGGATATCGCCGGTTCAATAGAAAGTATCGCCAATATAACAAGGAATACGCTTTATAAGTGCTATGAAACCTTTTATCACCCTTCAAATATGGTGATCACCGTAGTAGGTGATGTGGACCGGGAAGAGGTGTTTGAGCAGGTTGAAAGGAACATTGAAGCCGGGGAAAGCCATGGAGAAATAAAGCGGATATATCCTGAGGAGGGCAATGAACTGCATAAGGCTTATGTGGAACAAAATATGCCGGTGCCGACACCTCTTTTCTACATGGGTTTTAAAGACGGCAATTACAAGCTGGAGGGCCCTGAAATCATCAAGTATGAACTGGCCGTCAAGCTGCTCATATCAATGATGATAGGCAGGAGTTCAGAACTGTACGGTGAGCTGTATGACAAGGGATTGATCAACTCAAGCTTCGAATCGGATTTTACCATAGAGAACAGTTATGCATATTCCATGCTGGGAGGGGAATCGGTTAATCCCCGGGCTGTACAGGAAAGCCTTGTAAGAGAAATAAAAAAGCTGAGAAATGACGGCCTGAAGCCCGAGACCTTCGACAGACTGCTGAAGGCATCAAAGGGAAGATTCCTGAGACAGATGAATTCGGTGGAAAGCATAGCAAGAAGTTTCATAAATTTATATTTCAAAGGTGTAACATTATTTGATTATTTAGATGTTTATGATAAAATGAATTTTGATTATATTACTGAGGTCTTTGATAAGCATTTTGATATTGACCGTATGGCATTATCGGTAGTCAAAGGGATGGATAAGCAGCAGCTGCCATAAATTGACCCGTTATTTGTCTCGGTAAAATAAATAGTATTATGTGGAGGTTATCATGGATGATAGAGTAACTGTAAGTTTCCCCAACATGGGACTGGATTTTGACATATCAAGGGAAGCCTTTAAAGTATTCGGCATATCTATATACTGGTACGGCATTATTATAGCACTGGCATTCTTCATATGTGTGCTGTGGGCTATGAGAGATTCCAGGAAATTTGATCTGGTGCCCGAGACCATTATTGATCTTATGCTGTTTGCGGCACCAATTGCTATAATCTGTGCCCGCCTGTACTTTGTCATATTCAGCTGGGACAATTATAAGTACGACCTTAAGCAGATATTCAACACACGAAACGGCGGGCTGGCCATTTTGGGCGGAATTATCGGTGCAGTCATCACAGCTTATTTTGTAGCCAGGTATAAAAAGATACCCACCTTTAAGCTTTTCGATTTTGCCATACCCTATGTAGCGCTTGGACAGGCCATAGGCCGCTGGGGCAATTTCTTCAATCAGGAAGCTTTCGGAACAAATACAAACCTGCCCTGGGGCATGACAAGTCCCACCGTCAGAGCTTATCTGCAGAATTTGCAGAACGGTGGGATGAATATAAATCCTGACCTGCCGGTACATCCCACTTTTTTATACGAGTCGCTTTGGGATATAGCCGTCTTTATCTTCCTGCTTCAAATGAGGAAAAAGAAAAAATTCAACGGTGAGATCTTCTGTCTGTACTTCATAACCTATGGCATCGGAAGAGCGGTAATCGAAGGACTCAGGACTGACAGTCTCATGCTGGGCAGCTTAAGAGTGTCACAATTGCTTTCAATAATATTCGTAATAGTATTTTCGATAATTGTAATATATAAGAGAATAAAAATTAAGAACAGTTTTGATGATGTCGAGATTGGGCAGAGCGGATATGCAAGCATCTTAAAAATCATGGATGAAGAGGAAACCGCTCAAGGGACGGAAAACAATGGTCAAAATGCCGAAGCCGGCAGCGGGGTATCCGGGGATGATGTTCAAAGTTCCGAAGACGAGGTTCATGAAAAAGAGGACAGTACTCAAAAAGCTCGGGACGATGTTGGGGGAGCTGATGGCAGCAGTCAGGAGACTCAAGAGGATAGAGCAGATACAGAAGATAAAGAAGAAACAAAAGAAAGCAAAGAAACAGAAGATACAGAAGATAAATAGGCGGTGAAGAATGTTATTTGTTGAGAAGTCAAAAACAACAAATCCTTATAAAAGATTTGATTACCTGTTGTTCGGTCTTGTATTGATATTGGCGGCCATAGGACTGGTGGTCTTCAGCAGTGCCGTAAAGGACAGGCCGAATTTGCTCAAACCTCAAGTGCTGGGTTTGATAATGGGTGTGGCTCTATGCCTGATACTGAGTGCTATAGACTATAAGGATTTAAAGGTGCTCAGCCTGTTTATATTCTTTGGTGCCATGGGCTTGATGGTTTTGGTATTATTCTTTGGAAGCGGTGAAGAGCTGGGGAATAAAAACTGGATTTCTATTGCGGGTATGAGTGTCCAGCCTTCGGAATATGCCAAAATAGCGTACATAATACTGGCTTCGGTATTTCTGGAGCGTATCAAGGACAGTCCGGAAAAAAACAAGGCCGACATACTGAAGTTTTTGGCATATTCATGTGTTGCAATAGGTTTCGTACTGCTTCAAAAGGACCTTGGAACAGCCATGGTTTTTGTATTTATATTCTTCCTGTTTATTTATATAGCTGGCATACCTTACCGGTATATATTCATTCTGCTGGGAGTTGTCGGGCTTTCACTGCCCTTTATCTGGGTGTATGTGCTTAATGAAAACAGGAGAAACAGAATTCTGACTTTTATATCACCCGAAAGGGATCCCCAGGGCGGAGGATATAATGTCATCAGGTCAAAGCTGGCCATAGGGTCGGGCAGGCTGTTCGGACAGGGTTATGGAAGCGGGCTTCAAACCCAGAGCGGCAGTGTTCCGGTAAATGAATCCGATTTTATCTTTTCGGTGGTAGGGGAGGAATTGGGTTTCATAGGCGGATGCATTATAATATTGCTGGGATTGCTTATTTTATTGAGAATCATCTATATTTCAAAGAATGCCAGTGATTCTTATGGCTCGTTTATATGTATCGGTGTGGCAGGTATGATGGGTTTTAATTTTATAGAAAATATCGGAATGAGTATGGGACTGCTTCCGGTAACAGGACTTCCTCTGCCATTTGTAAGTCAGGGCGGTACTGCAATGCTTGCAAACTTTATGGCTGTGGGCATCGTTCTTAGTGTTTCACTAAGGCGGAAACGGGGAAATTTTAATTCTTCATAAGGAAATATCGGCGGTCTGTAACATCCGATTCATATATTGCCTTATACGTTTTAAATATTACAAACACTAGTACTTTGGTCCTAGTAAAGACGGGTTATTTAACCCGTCTTTTATTTTTTTTCAAAAAAACATTGATAAAATATCTATTTTGAAATAAAATATCCATATAAGTGGTGAGAAGTGGTGTGAAGTGGAGGAAAAAACCAGGCTGATTATAAAAAAATAGCAATTCTTTTATTTATTGACCTGGAAGTGTGAGGTGTGAAATTTGTTTTATGGTGAGTACCAGCATACGGTTGACCCAAAAGGACGAGTTATTGTGCCCTCAAAATTCAGAGAGGGCCTGGGTGAAAAGTTCATATTAACCAAGGGACTTGACAGTTGTTTGTTTGCGTACTCTTCGGAAGAATGGACAAGCCTTGAAAATAAATTGAAAACACTTCCGTTCACCGATAAAGATGTACGTGCTTTCATAAGATTTTTTTTCTCGGGAGCGACTGAATGTGAGGTTGACAAGCAGGGAAGAATACTTATTCCGCAGAATTTACGCGAATATGCAGTGCTTGAAAAGGACATAGCTATCATAGGAGTTTCTTCAAGGGTTGAAATTTGGAATAAGACTACATGGGAAAACTACAACAGCGATGATAATATGAGTGCCGACAAGATTGCAGAAAAGATGTCCTTGCTGGGAATATGAGATTGATCGGATTGTATGAATACATCCGGTTAAAATCTTAAAAGTACGTCTTGAGGTGGGAAATGGAATTTAAACACAAATCGGTATTGCTTGATGAATGTATTGAATATCTGAATATAAGACCCGACGGCATTTATGTGGATGGTACCATCGGAGGTGCGGGACACTCGTCGGAAATATATAAAAGATTGGGTCCGGAGGGAATGCTCATCGGTTTGGATCAGGATACATTTGCAGTGGAGACATCCACAAAACGCCTTGAACAAATAGGTTCAGAAACAAAGTTCAAGGTGGTGAACACAAACTTCAAAAATATCACTGAAACCTGCAGGCAGCTGGGAATAGATCAGGTGGACGGAATTCTGCTCGATCTGGGAGTTTCTTCACACCAGCTTGATGAGGCGTCAAGGGGGTTCAGTTACCAGCAGGATGCGCCATTGGATATGCGGATGGACAGCAGTTCGGAACTGTCGGCATACGAGGTGGTAAACCTATACAAGGAGCAGGATATTTACAGGATCATACGCGATTACGGCGAAGAGAAGTGGGCATCCCGGATTGCAAAATTTATTGTTGAAGCCCGGAATAAACAGCCTGTGAAAACAACCTATGAACTTGTGGATATTATAAAAAGAGCAGTACCCAGTGCGGCAAGGAGAGACGGACCTCACCCGGCAAAGAGAACTTTTCAGGCCATAAGGATCGAGGTGAATGACGAACTGAACATACTGAATAACACTGTCGGGGAATGTGTGACACTTCTGAAGAGGGGCGGGAGACTTTGCATAATAACCTTCCACTCACTTGAAGACAGAATAGTAAAGGTTCGGTTCAATAAAGAAGTAAACCCCTGCACCTGTCCTTCGACCTTTCCGGCTTGTGTATGCGGAAAAACACCTCGGGCGGTGCTTGTTAACAAAAAACCTGTTATTTCGGCAGAGTCAGAGCTTGAAGAAAATCCGAGAGCCAGAAGTGCAAAATTGAGAGTACTTGAAAAAATCTAGTTCTTAATATAGATTGCAAAGCGAAATTCAAAGGATAAGCTTAACAAGACACAAAAGAAAGTAATAAAAATACAAAAGATAAAATTTTAAAAAACAAAAGATAAAAACAAAAGAAAATACAAAGCATTAAAAAATCAAACTGGTTAACAAATGAAAAAATTATAAACAACAAAAGACAAAATAAACAAAATACCAATGAAGACCATCTAAGAAACAAAAGCTAAAACTTCTAAAAATGGATGGGAATCAGATTTATTTCTGATTCCCCCCAATACTTTACGAATTTTGTTATTAAGATCTTTAAAGGGAGGGATTGGAGAATGGCCGGGGCAAATAACAGATATATACACGGTTCTGCTGCTGAAAAAATCAGGCATGAGCAGCAGATTAATACCGACTCTGTAAACCAGAGCAACTATTATGATCCCTATGAACAAAATGCCGTTCTTAAATCTAAAAAGGTTGCCAGAAACAATGCAAAATTAAAAAAGAGAATAATGGTAAATATATTTCTGATCTTTGGCATGTGCGCCGTTATAATGACGAGATATGCCCAGATAAGCCAGATGAATTATGACAACAACAATCTCAGCAAGCAATATGTGGCATTGCAAAATGAAAACATCCGCCTTTCGCTTGAAATTGAAAAGGCCATGTCATTACAAAGCATAAGAGATATTGCAGAAGCCAAACTTGACATGCACGCTCCTGAAAAGAGCCAGATCGTGTATATCAGTGTGCCCAGACAGGATGTTACCATTCTGGCCGAAAAACAGGAATCAAAGCTCATATTGATGGCGAAGGAATTGGGAGCTGGCATACAGAAATTCCTGAACATATTCGAATAATATGAATACTATGTATGGATTATATATTCACATATATAAGGCATTTGTGCGGTATCCGGTTGAATTGAATAATTTTGGTAATTAACTATAGATTTATATGCCCAATATTAAGTCTATAGTTTTTTCAGTATAAAGCCTAAATTATTATGTAAATTTTTAATAATTTGGACTTAACAATAATATATTCCAAATTCAATTAATATTATTAATAAGAATTTATATAAATACTGGTAGCATACAATTGATTTAACAAAAAAACTCAAGGGGGGAGACTTTTGGCTAGCCCAAACATATCACTTAAAAAGAGACTTCTGTTTATACTTGGAGTTTTCACTTTTTTTACAGCATTGCTGGTATTTAGGATCGGCTGGATACAGATAGCGAATGGTCAGGAATATCAGCAAAAAGCATATGAACAGCAAACAAATAACCGTACTATCAGCCCAAAGAGAGGTACGATTTATGATAGGAATATGAAACCGCTTGCCGTCAGCGGTTCTGTCGAGACCGTCACAATAAACCCGCAGATGGTCAGAGAACTCAATAAGGATGTTGATTTGGTTGCAGGCGGACTGGCCGAGATACTTGAGATGACAAAAGGCAACAAATAAATTAAAAAAATAACAGGAAGACCCAATACG
>NZ_AORV01000023.1 GCF_000350485.1 Ruminiclostridium cellobioparum subsp. termitidis CT1112 | reverse complement strand
TATCTGGACAAGCTTAAGACCGATTCATTGGAAAGAATTACATGCTGCAAAACCTATAGCCAGATGAAGAATGAAACGGTAAACATCATTTCAAACCTTATTTCGACACAGATCAGCACTAAAAAAAACAAGCATGATGCTATCATGAAAAAATGCATTCAGTACATTGACACCAATTTCAAGGAAGATATTTCATTGGAATATATGGCGGAGTTGTTTTATTTCAATGCCAGCTATTTTGGAAGTTTATTTAAAAGCATCAATGGAATTACATTCAGCCAGTACTTACAGAAGGTCAGAATTAATAAGGCGAAGGAGTATCTTAAAAATACGGCTATCAAAGTATATGAATTAGCTTTTAGTGTGGGTTACTCAGATCCAAAGTATTTTATAAGGGTTTTTAAAAATGAAGTGGGCTTTTCTCCTGACGAATACCGGCGTATAGTATTAAGCAAGAAAAATGAGGATACACTATGAAAATTATAAAGGGTATATGGATGGCTTTCAAGAATCTAAGACTCAGAAGCAAGTTGATTTTATCTTTTATCAGCCTCATATCCATACCCTCGCTGGTTATTGGTTTTGGATTTTATAATACAAGCTCAAAAATTATTTCAGAAAATACCAGCGAAAATATTTTTAATATTGTCAAGAAAAACACGCAAATTACCGACATTAAATTTTCAAGAATTGAAGAGAGCGCCTTAATGATGGCGGTAGATCCGGATTTGTACAGGCTTTTTGAAGGTTACAACGCTGAGGACGAGAGTAATTTGCTTCGTTTAAATTATGAAATGTCAGTCATTATTTCAAAATACTTTTCAATGTATGAGGATGTTTATTCAGCTTATATTGTCACAAGTAAATTTTCATTCGGAAGCAATTCAAAAATGTTTATTCCTCAGAGCGCATTTTATAAAACCAGTATTTACTCAGATGCGGTGGAAGCCAAGGGGAAAACAAGATGGATCAGAACCTATGATTTTACCGACATGTTCAATCAAAAAGAACTGAAAAATACCAACCTTGATTACAGATATATGTTTGCTGCAGTAAAGCTTTTGAATATCTCGACATTAGAAAGCCAAAATTATTATGATGGAACGTATAGTTCCCCGGTTATAAAGTCATTGAATAGTAATATAGAAAGGCCCATATTGATTTTAAACTTTCAGGAGAACATATTCCACGAATTGTATTCCAGTTCACTTCCAATAAAAGAGGCCGTCTATTATATTATTGACCGGCAGGGAAATATAATATCCCATCCTGATAAAGCAAAGCTGAACACAAAGGAAACTCCCGTCTGGCTGCAGGAAGCAATTCAGAAAGGAGCTGGATCGAGTTATGTAAATATCAACGGGCATAGGACATTGGTTTGCTACGATACATCAAAAGTGACTGGATGGATTTCTGCGTTTGAAGTACCAGTGGATAAAACTCTAAGTTCTTTAACTGTAGTAAGATACTATACCCTTTATTTAGCTATAGGCATTACCATATTGGCTATTATCATTGCTTTTTTGATATCAGGGAGGATAGTCCAGCCAATCAAAAAATTGCTTAAAGCTATCAGGAGTATAGGCGAGGGGAACTTCCCAAATAGAATCATGGCAGTAGGAAATGATGAGATGGGAATATTAGTAGATAATTTTAATATTATGAATGAAAAGATTCAGAAGCTCATTGAAGAAAACTATGAAGTGAAAATACGGGAAAAGGAGGCACATATAATGGCTTTGAATCTCCAGTTAAACCCGCATTTCATGTCTAATACACTGAATACCATTAATTGGATGGCTATTGAGAATAATCAAAGTGAAATCAGTAAAATGATTATGAGCCTTTCTACAATGCTGCAGTATACCATGAGAAATACAACCGAAATGGTAAAGTTCAAGGACGATCTGGACTGGCTTAAAAGTTATGTTTTCATAATGAAAAATCGATATGAGGATGTTTTCGGAGTGGAATATCAGTTTGATGAGAAGCTATACGATACAATGGTCCCAAAGCTGTTTCTGCAGCCTATCGTTGAAAATGCAATTATCCATGGATTTGAGACCGTCGAAACAGGGGGATATTTAAAAATAACAGGCAGCATTGAAAACGGGATAAGAAATTTTGTTGTTGAAGATAATGGGAAGGGAATGACGCCTGAAAAAAATCTGAAGGTAATGAAGTCGGATGAAAATTCTATAGGGATCAAAAACATAGACAAAAGGGTCAAGCTTCTTTTCGGAGAAGAATACGGATTGCATATTGAGTCGCAGGAAGGAAAAGGAACCAAAGTTTGCATCATGATTCCGTATGATGGATAAACCATTATTTCTCCACCAAAATTGAAATGTTAGAATTTTATTTTAAAATAGTGGGTGCTAATATTGGAGTATAGCAAGCTTGCAAATTAATTTTGAGGAGTGTTCATTAAATGAAAAAAGCTATTAAGATCCTATCCTTGATGCTAATTGTCTCATTTGTGTTTGGAACAGTGTTTGTTGGTTGTGGAAGTACAAACAAAGAGCCGGTAAAAGCCGATGCTTCTACTAAAGATGCTGCTGCAAAAAAGGAACCCGTTACTTTGAAATTTACATACTGGGGGAGTCCAATTGAGAAAAAAGCAGTGGAAGACTGTGTCAAAAAGTTTCAAGAGAAAAACAGCTATATCACTGTAGATGGAATGTATATTCCCAGTGCCGATTATTTAACTAAAATAACAGCCATGATAGCAGGAAATGATGCACCTGATCTTGGATATATGGATGTTAGTCTGGCTTTTAAAATGGCGGAAGAAGGAAAGCTTTGCAATATAAATGATTTTCTCGCTAAAGATTCTGAATTAAAGAAAGAGGACTACCTTGACAACATCTGGTACAATTGGGCACCTGGTAAAAGTCTGGGCACAAATTCAGCGTGTGAATCTATTACCCTCCTGTATAATGCCGATATGATCAAGGCGGCCGGAGTTGAAACCCCTCCGACAAAAGCAGAAAATGCATGGGATTGGGACAAATTTGTTGAAATCGCCAGGAAACTTACCATAGACAGTAATGGTAAAAATGCGCTTGATCCTGCTTTTGATTACAAGAACATAAAACAGTACGGTGTACAGTTTCCTACAACCTGGCAATACTATATGCCTTTAGTCTATTCGAATGGCGGAGATTATGTTAATGATGATGGCAGTAAGCTGACGTTATCTTCAAAGGAAGCAACAGATGCGATACAAAATTTAGCCGACCTTGTCAATAAGTATCATGTAGCTCCTTCACCGGTACAACAAAGAAGTATGCCGGCACCATCTGTAGGTTTACAATCAAAGCAGGTAGCCATGATCCTTGCCGGGCAATGGAACCTTCTTGATTTGGGAGCTGCAAAACTCAATTTTGGTGTTGGCGTTCTTCCAAAACTAAAAAAATCTGTAACATTGGTTCTGGGGTCTCCTACGGTAATATTTTCCGGAGGCAGGCATCCGGAAGAAGCCTGGCTGCTTTACAAATGGCTGCAGAATCCTGAAAGTTCCATAGATTTACAGGCAGGGGGATTATGGATGCCACTCATGAAGGATTGGTATACAAAACCTGAATTGATCTCTAAGTGGGCAGAAAACAATCCCTCGCATCCAGAAGGCTATAAGGATGCCATTATGAAGCAAACTATAGAAAAAGGTGTCAGTGGTCCGGCCTATTATGTAAAAGGCTTCAGCGAAATAGATGCAATCATTGCACCTGCTCTTGAACAAGTATGGCTTGGAAATAAAACGGCGGAACAAGCCATTAAAGAAGTAGAACCTAAGGTGCAGGAAAAACTCAAAGGCAGATATGACAATAAAAAACAAAACTAACAAAGAACAGATAAGCAGCCAGGTTGAAAAGCCTGGCTGTATTTTCCCGGATGTATTGAGTAATTTTACAAAATTTGGGAAGAAAGGTAAACTTAATAATATATGTAGTTATGGGGGGCACATGAAACAAGAAACTAATAACAGAGTGCCAATGTTTGAAGATATTCCTGAAAATGCAAGTAATATCCGGCTTGGACATTTGGCAAACACAAAAAAGAAAAATGCTTACAGACAGGAAGCAATTTTAGGTGTACTTTTTGCAATGCCAGCGATATTGGGCTTTATAATATTCACTTTGGGACCTATGCTAGCAAGTCTTATTTTAAGTTTTACAGATTATGCGGTCTTTAATAAATTAAAATTCGTGGGTTTTGAAAACTATATTAATCTATTTAATGGAGATAATCCGTTTTTCTATAAATCAATATTGGTTACATTTTATTATGTAGCCCTTAGCGTACCATTAGGACTTACATTTCACTTTTTTTTGGCGGTATTGATGAATAGGAAGATTAAGTTCAGAGGTATATACAGGGCGGTTTTCTATTTACCTACTATCTTGCCTATAGCAGCAACATGCACGGTATGGATGTGGCTGTTTAATCCCGATTTCGGACTGCTCAATTATTTACTGGGTTTTTTGGGTATTCCAAAACTCATGTGGATTGGCTCGGAAGCCGGTGTGGTTCCATCCATAGTATTAACAGCTGTTTGGATTGCTGGAAATACCATGGTTACATTCCTTGCAGGACTTCAGGACATACCGAGACAAATGCTGGAGGCTGTGGATGTAGATGGGGGTAATGCGTTCCATAAATTGCGGCATATAACAATACCAATGGTTTCGTCTACAATATTCTTTAACTTCATTATGGGTATAATCAATGGATTTCAAGTTATTGTCCAGCCAATGATGATGACGGCTGGAGGCCCGAATAATTCCAGCTTGTTTTATGGCATGTTCCTTTACAAGGAGGCCTTCGAGTTCTCAAGGATGGGAAGCGCCTGTGCGATTGCATGGGTCCTGTTTATTATTATTATGATCTTCACCGGTTTGACTTTCAAATCATCACCAATGTGGGTTTACTATGAAGGAGAGGTAAAAGGGAAATGAAAAGTAGATTTATGGAGAAAATATCTATTGCTCAAGTTTTAACATATATTTTGTTAACAGTTGGAGGTATAATTTTTCTGACACCTTTCTACTGGATGTTCAGGAGTTCTCTGATGGATCAGGGACAGATTTTTGAGATGCCTCCCATATGGCTGCCGAATCCCATCCGGATTGACAATTTTAAGGAAGCACTGACCATTATGCCATTTAACCGTTTTTTTTTCAATACAGCTGTTATCGTTGTATTTGCTACTGCGGGTGTTGTATTGACGAGCTCCATAACGGCATTTAGTTTTGCAAGGATGAGATGGCCGGGAAGAGATAAAGTATTTATCTGTTTATTATCGGGTATGATGCTTCCGCAATATGCAACTCTTATACCTACATTTCTAGGGTGGAAGTTCCTTGGTGCAGTTGGAACAAATCTGCCTTTAATCATACCAAGCTGGTTTGGCGGAGGAGCCTTTTATATATTTCTTTTGAGGCAGTTTTATATGGCAATTCCAAAAGAACTGGATGAAGCAGCCTATGTTGATGGTGCAGGTTATTTTAGAATATTTGTACAAATCATTCTTCCGCTTACTAAACCTGCGATTGTCGTTGTTATTTTATTTTCTTTCCTGCATTATTGGAATGATTTCCTGGCTCCGGTGATTTATCTGAATGACGTATCAAAATATACCCTTACCTTAGGATTGGCACTTTTTTCAGGGATGTACAATGCACAGTGGAATTTGATGATGGCTGCTTCAGCAGTGGTAGCAATTCCTGCAATCATTGTTTTTCTGTTTGGACAGAAGTATTTCGTAGAAGGTATAAGCATTACAGGCTTAAAGGGGTAATAAATTATGGAAAACGCAGCGATTGTTATAGAAGCTGTTTTAAGGAGGAACATGTGAATGAGCCATACTAATTATTATATAAATGCAGGTGAACTGGAGGAGGCTTCGCAGTCAACCCTGCCATTGGGTGCTGTAAAACCAACCGGATGGGTTTACAATCAAATGTCCATTCAGGCAGATGGGCTGACAGGACATTTGGACGAATTTTGGGACTCTGTGGGAAGTTATAGCGGCTGGCTTGGCGGGACAGGCGAAAATTGGGAAAGAGGTCCTTATTATTGTGATGGTCTCGTACCTCTGGCATACTTACTGGAAAATGAAAAATTGATAGAAAAGGCCGGAAAATGGATTGAATGGACATTGAACAGCCAAACTGAAGACGGTAATTTTGGTCCCGGTGACAATGAGGACTGGTGGCCCAGGATGGTTATGCTGAAGGTATTAATACAGTACTTTGAAGCAAAAGGTGATGAGCGTGTTCCAAAATTTATGGACAACTATTTTCAGTTTCAGAATAGGAATATTATTGAAAAGCCTCTGCAATCTTGGGGAAAAGCAAGAGGCGGAGAGCTGATCTATTGTATTCACTGGTTATATAAAAGAACGGGTCAGGATTACCTGCTCAAGCTAGCTGAAATAATTCACAAGCAAACGACAGACTGGACTGGGATTTTTTGCAAATTTCCATTTATAAGGCCAACAAACTTTTATTATCATTGGGACAAAGAGCTATATCATTATGGAACGGATAAAGTAATGAAGCTGTACCATGAAACACACATCGTTAATATCGTGATGGGGATCAAGGAGCCGGGACTTTTTTACAGACAGTCCAAGTTGGATATTCACAGGGAAGCAGTTTATAAAGCGATTGAAAACCTGACTCAATATCATGGGTTTGTCAACGGACTTTTCAGTGGTGATGAGCATTTGAGCGGAAATAATCCTTCACAGGGCAGCGAACTATGCTCTGTTACCGAGTATATGTTCAGTTTGCAGACCCTCTTGGAGGTTTTCGAAGAAGTCAAGCTTGCCGACATTCTTGAAAAATTGGCCTATAATGCATTGCCGGCGACTATTACAAAGGATTTCAAGGGGCATCAGTATGACCAGCAGCCTAATCAGGTTCTTGTGACCAAGGCAAAACGAAACTGGTTCAATAACAGGGAGGATGCAAATATTTTTGGTTTGGAGCCTAATTTCGGTTGCTGCCTTGCAAATATGCATCAGGGATGGCCAAAGTTTGTTAAGAACTTCTGGATGGCAACAGCAGATGGCGGACTGGCAGCAGTAGTGTATGGTCCATGCACGGTTGCTGCAAAGGTGGGAAACGATGTGGATGTTACCTTGAAAGAGGAGACGGAATATCCTTTTGATGATATGATTAAAATAAAATTCGAGTGCAGCCAATCGGTCGGATTTCCGTTAAAATTAAGAATTCCCGGCTGGTGCACACGGGCGACGGCATCGATTAACGGATGTGATATGGTCGATTCAGAAGGCGGAAGGTACCTTGTAATAGACAGAGAATGGCATGATGGTGATTTTGTTATATTGACTTTTCCAATGAACATAAGAGTTTCACATTGGTACCAAAATTCAGTAGGGATTGAGAGAGGACCTCTGGTTTATGCTTTAAAGATTGGAGAACAGTGGGAGAAATTAAAAGGCCGGGAACCATATTCGGATTGGGAGGTATATCCTACAACACCTTGGAATTACGCTTTGGAGATAGATACAGACTGTCCTGATAATTCCTTTAAAGTAGTTAAAAATGAAGTAGGATATCAGCCTTTTGATTCAGTAAACCCTCCCATTATATTAAAGGGATGGGGAAGAAGGTTACCAGAGTGGAAGTTGGAAAATAACTCGGCAGGTGATTTGCCAATGAGCCCTGTAAGCTCGGATGAGCCGGCCGAGATAATAGAACTTATACCTTATGGAGCTGCTAAGCTTAGAATTTCACAGTTCCCATACATTGAGAGAGAGAAGGAGATTAATAAATAATAATGAAGAATTAATGTATAAAAATTATTATGCTAAGGCCTGATTTCGATATTTCATCGGAGTTAGGCTTTTTAGTTTTTTGGCAGCAGAGAAAATAGGGAAAATTATCATAATCACATAAAATTTATTAAAAAGACATAAAAGTGTCTGTACAGACATTATTTTATTCATTTAAAATAGTAATATGAATATTATTAATAAGTCTATTTATTTACTTAGGAAAGAGGAAAATATTATGGAGAAGAATAAAGTAAACTGGGGTATTATAAGCTGTGCAGGGATTGCAGAATCGGCCGTAATTCCGGGGATTTTAGGTGCCGGCAATGCTCAATTGTATGCAATATCGAGCCGGGGACCCGAAAAGCTGGAGAAATTCAAAAAACTGTTCAATCCTGTAAAAGCCTATCAGAGCTATGATGAACTTCTGGATGATCCTGAGGTAGATGCCGTATATATTCCGCTCCCCAACGGCTTGCATTGTGAATGGACCCAAAAAGCTGCCGAGAAGAAAAAACATGTACTCTGTGAAAAACCTATGGGGATTTCGGCAGAGGAAGCCCGGCTTATGAAGGAAGTCTGCGACAAAAACGGAGTTCTGCTTATGGAAGCCTTTGCCTACAGGCATAGTCCGCTGACAAAAAAAGTAAAGGAACTGGTTGACAGCGGAACAATCGGCAAGATAAAATTTATGGACTCGCATTTCAGCTTTTTACTTAAGGATATGAATGATGTGAGGGTGTCCAGGGCTTTAGCAGGTGGTGCAACCTATGATATAGGCTGCTACAACATTAATATAATAAGACACATTATCGGTGCTGAACCGGTATCCATATTTGCAACAGGGGAGATAGGAGAAAAATCCGGTGTTGATGAGAGCAGCTGTATCGTTATGGAATTTGAAGGAGGCGTAAAGGCGGTATCCTACTGTTCTTTCCGGTGTATGTCGCGGGTTGAATATACAATAGTCGGGGACGGGGGAAGCATTTCGGTGCCTGTTGTATTCAACTCAAAAGGTGAAACGAGGATAATTGTAAAAACAGGCTCGGCAACAGAGGAAATAACTGTTCTATGCCCGGATAATTACATGCTGGAGGTTGAACAGTTCGGCAGATGTATTTTAAACGGTGAAAAGCCATATATCACTTTTGAGGACTCAATAAATAATGCAAAGGTAATAGATGAGGCATTAAGGCAAATTTTTAAAAAATAGCTTTATTTTCGGTTCCTGTGAACATTTATTATATATAGGAAGAAAGGTCCAGAATTACAACAGTATGAATTGGGAATTGATTGTTTCTCTCTGGTATAACTACAATTGCATGCTGATTAATCTAATTGAAGGCATTGATAGTGACAAACTGCAAAATGTTTGGGTCAAAAATGAAGAGGCAATACTATTGGAAGAAGTTGTAAACCACTACTATAAACATGTGGAAATGCACATGGAGCTTTCAATAACAGGTTGGGGGAATTGACGGTATAAAGCAGCATGGCTGAAATAAAGAATCCATTAAAGTAATATATGCCTGAAATTGCAGGTGGAACACAAGTGTTCTGCCGCAATTTCAGGCATATTCGCTTTTGGCACTAATAATCAGTGTCAAAAATGCGGAACAATTGATTGAAGTCAAACATTTTACTATATTATAATATAATCATCAAATAAAAGTCTTAAAATATTTAATAAAATAAATCAAATAATTTATCTCAAAAATAATTCTTAACGTACAAGTTTAATACTAAAATTGAAAATAAAAGGGAGAGATAATATATGGGCTTTTCATTTTTCGGAAAGAAGGAAAAAAAACCTGAAACTGATAAGGTGCAGGGGCACATGGATAATACAGGTGTAAATGTAAATAAATATTATGGCATACTTGATCTAAAAAACATTAAGACAGGCCAGAAAAGTGTAAGTAAGGAAGAAGCTATTGAAATGGCAGGACAATTGCTGGTTGACGGCGGATATGTATTGCCCGGATATATAGAAGCTATGCAGGAAAGAGAAAAGGTGTATTCAACCTATATAGGCGAGGGAATTGCGATTCCCCATGGTGTAGGCGCAGCAAAGGATAAAATCATCAGAACCGGGATCAGTGTACTGCAGTTTCCTGACGGTGTTATTTTCGGAGAAAACAAGGTGGCTTATCTTGTAGTCGGAATAGCGGGAAAGGGTAATGAGCATATGAAGATCCTTACAAATATTGCCGAATTCATACAGGAAGGTGAGGCAATAAAAGAGTTGTTCACAGTAAAGGACAGCGAAAGGATTTACCGGGCACTTACAGATAAGCTTTAATAGTTCAAGCAATCAAAGAAAATAAAAGGATATGGTGATTGTTATGATAAAAGGTATTCCCGCCTCCAATGGAATAGGCATCGGTAGGGCGCTTGTTTATCAGGAAGAGGATAAGAGCAAGGAATACACCGGTAAAAAAATCGGTGAAACTCAATTGGAAAATGAAATGACCAGGTTTGCAGAAGCGGTTCAAATTGCCGGCAAGAAGCTGGAAGAAGCCAAGGTAAAAGCTTCAAAAATCCTCGAGGAGAAGGATTTACAGCTTTTTGAAGCTTATATGAAAGTGCTGGGCGATCCCATTCTGAACGACATGGTCAGAACAAATATCCAAAAGCAGTATTTGTGTGCAGAGGCTTCTGTATTGGAAGCGGTTGATAAAATTAAAGCCATGTTTCTTACAATAGATAATGATTATATGAAACAGCGGGCTGAGGATGTGGAGAATGTAGGAAATTACATCCTGGACGCTCTTCTGGGAAGGGAAAGGGTTGATTTATCACAGCTTGAAGCAGATACCATTCTTATAGCCAGGGACTTGACACCGGCCGATACGGTAGCTCTGGATAAAGCCCGCATCAAGGGTTTTGCCATAGCAAAAGGCGGAGAAACCTCCCATACCGCAATTGTTGCAAGAATGTTGGAAATACCGGCAGTAGTGGGCTGCGGTGAAAACATTTTAAAAATAAGTTCGGGAGAAACCGTGATCCTCGACGGCGCCGAAGGAACAGTCCTTTCAAATCCTGACAGCGAACAGCTCGGGTTTTATATGCAGGAGCAGCAAAAGTATTTGGCTGTGCAGGAGGAAATCGGACAGCTGAAAGAAAAACCTGCTGTAACAATTGACGGAATGCGGGTTGAACTCTTTGGAAATATCGGGAAGCCTGAAGAAGCGCTGAGTGTTGTGGAGAAAGGTGGACAGGGAATAGGCCTGTTCAGAACAGAGTTTCTTTATATGGACAGGAATCAGCTTCCGTCCGAAGAAGAGCAATTTCAGGCATACAAAAAAGCAGCTGAAAGCATGGGCGGCATGCCCTGTATAATAAGAACGCTGGATATTGGCGGAGACAAGCAGATAAAGAGTTTGGAGCTTCCGGCGGAAGAAAACCCTTTTCTGGGATACCGGGCCATCAGAATATGTCTCAAAGAGGTTGAAGTATTTAAAACCCAGTTAAAAGCAATATTAAGGGCAAGTACGTATGGAACATTAAAAATAATGTTTCCCATGATTTCAGGTATTGAAGAACTGAGAGCCGCAAAAAAGATATTGGCTGAAGTGAAAAATGACCTGGATGAAAAGAGCATACCCTATGACAGGAACATTCAAGTCGGGATAATGATAGAAATACCTTCGGCAGCCATAACGGCGGATATATTGGCCAAAGAGGCGGATTTCTTCAGCATAGGCACAAATGATTTATGCCAGTACTCACTTGCAGTAGACAGGATGAATGAAAATGTAAGCTACTTATATAATCCAATGCACCCTGGCGTGCTGAGACTGATAAAAAATGTTATAGAGGCCGGGCATGAAGCCGGAATAAAAGTCGGTATGTGCGGAGAAATGGCATCCAATGTTGAAAGTGCGGCAGTATTGCTTGGATTGGGCCTAGATGAATTTTCAATGGCCCCGTCTTCAATTCCCTATATAAAGAAAGCCATCTGTAATCTAACCTTTGAAAAAGCCGGAGATATTGCCGAAAATGTTTTAAAAATAAGTGATGCAGCCCAAATTAGAATTTATGTAAAGGAGAGATTAAATGCTGACTAATAATTTTGTAATCACCTGTGCGGTAGGTCTGCATGCAAGACCTGCGTCTGTTTTGGTTAGTATAGCTGAAACTTTTAAATCGGATATCATAATACGGTTCAAAGAAAAAGAAGTGCCTGCTAAAAGTCTTATAGGCGTTATGACCTTGGGTGCTGAAACCGGTGAAAGCATTGAGATTTCCGTAACAGGGGAAGATCAGGAAAAAGCTATGGAACGTATGGTACTTTTTTTTGAGAAGGAGTTACAGGAGCTGTGATTGCTTAGCTTCCGCAATAATTTCTGAAATAAAGGTCTTACAATAGCCCCTTATTCTAGACATAGGGTCACTATTTGAGATATATGGCATGCACAATTAATTCGAGGAGGAGTTATAATGAGTTCAAATATTAATACCCATTCGTCTGCTCCGCAGATAAAAATTAAGGAACGGATTCAAAAAGTCGGCCGCTTTCTGAGCGGCATGATAATGCCAAATATCGGTGCATTTATTGCATGGGGGCTAATTACAGCATTGTTTATCGGACCTGGATGGCTTCCCAATGCAACACTTGCACAGATGGTAGACCCATTTCTTAAAGCCCTTTTACCGATTCTTATAGGTTATACAGGCGGTAGAGCGGTGGGCGGACAGCGTGGTGCGGTAGTTGGTGCGGTTGCTACGTTAGGTATGATCCTTGGAGCAGGCGGGGCAAAAAATATAAATGAAGCAACTCCTATGTTTTTGGGAGCAATGATTGTCGGACCGCTTGGAGGATATATAACCAAGTTGTTTGCCAGGTTATTTGATGGAAAAATCAAGCCGGGCTTTGAGATGCTGGTTAACAATTTCACTGACGGTATATTGGGCATGGGACTGGCATGTGCCGGACTTGTAGGATTTGGCCCCATTATTAAAGTTGCTACCGATGCATTTGGAAATGTGGTTAGGGCTATTGTTGAAGCAGGTTTTTTACCTCTTGCAAGTATATTTATCGAACCTGCAAAAATATTGTTCCTGAATAATGCAATAAATCATGGAGTGCTTACTCCGCTTGGAACCCAGCAGGTAACGGAAGTCGGAAAATCAATCTTCTTTATGCTGGAGTCAAACCCAGGACCAGGACTGGGAATATTACTTGCATATCTGATTTTCTCCAAGGGTATGGCAAAGCAATCGGCTCCCGGAGCAATCCTTATCCATTTTTTAGGCGGTATTCATGAGATATATTTCCCTTATGTACTTATGAATCCCATACTGATATTGGCTGTTATTGCAGGCGGTATATCAGGGGTGTTTACATTTAATATATTAGGTGCGGGTCTCATAGGACCACCGGCTCCGGGAAGTATTATCATGTACTTCATCATGGCTCCGAAAGGCGGATTGTTACCTGTGCTGGCTGGTGTAATAATATCATGTGCAGTATCCTTCCTTTTAGCCTCTGTCTTCATTAAGAGGTCAAAGGAATTTTCAGGGAAGGAGCTTGAAGCTGCAAAGGCTGCCATAAGTGGAATGAAGGCTGAAAGCAAGGGTCTGGTTAAAAAAACTTCCATTAAAAAAGTAGTTGTGGCCTGCGATGCCGGAATGGGGTCAAGTGCTATGGGAGCGTCTACTCTGCGAAATAAAATAAAGAAACTTGGTTTGGATATTGAAGTGACCAACTGCTCTATTGAAGATATTCCGTCAGATGCGGATGTTGTATTTACACATGAAAGTCTGAGCGGAAGGGCCAAAAGTGCTGCGCCCAATGCCGAGCATATATCCATAAATAACTTTATAAACAGCCCAGAATATGATGAGTTTGCAAAACGGTTATCATAGCCGGATAATGTAACCGGTAAACAGCATATGGGACAGTGGAGCCTTTCACTGTCCTGTAAAACTATTTTTATAATACTTATATATTTATATAAATATATAAGTATTATAAATCGGTTGGTGTTCCTGCAAAACGATAGTATATAACGAGGCAATAAATGTCCCCCACCTCTATGGGGCGCGGGTACCGCCTCGGTTTTCAAGCGGTGAGCATATCCATGGTGTCCTGAGGACACCTTTGCCTCGTTGAAACGCGCAGAGGTAAGGAAATTTTTCTACAGCCGAATAATTTTCTTCTGAACCGATGCGTTATAATAAAACGTATGAAGACTTCTTAATTAATTTTTCCGAGGGAGGTGTGTGTTCTGGATACTAGGATCAATTTACGAGTAAAAAATATTTTAAAGAAAATATTCAGTACAAGTGATTATATAACAGTTACAGCAATTGCAAAGGAACTTGGAATCAGTAACAGAACCATATTGCGAGAGCTGCCCGCTGCAGAAAAATGGCTGCTTAACACAGGCTGCAGGCTTGAAAAGAAATCAGGAGTCGGCATACGCGCAATCGGAAAGCCCGAGGATAAAAACAACCTGATAAATCTTTTGGATGAAGAAAAGGAAGAAAAACTATACACGCCAAAAGAAAGACAGACAATTATATGCAGCGAATTGCTTCAAAATCAGGAACCGGTCAAACTTTACACATTCACACGGATTCTTGATGTGGCCGAAGCAACTGTCAGCAATGACCTGGATAAGCTTGAAGAATGGCTGGGAAAGCAGGAGGTGACCCTGGTAAGGAAGCCCGGACTCGGGGTTTACATTGAGGGTGAGGAAGACAATATAAGAAAATGCATGATCAATCTCATATATGAAAATATAAATGAAAACCATCTCCTGGGGCTCATAAGAAAAAATATTTCCAAAGAGCAGGTGCCGGTGAGCAATACCGAACTGATCGCAAGGAGCAGACTGCTGAATCTTGTTAACGGAAATACTATTCATCAGCTTGAAAAACTGGTACATCAGGCTGAGGAACGAATAGGATACAATCTTGCGGACAGTGCGGTTGTTGGATTGATTGTGCATTTGGCCATTGCCGTCCAAAGGATCAGAAAGAATGAAGACATTGTCATAGATAAGAAGTTTATGGAAGAACTCAAAAACAGTGAAGAGTATACTGTTGCCGAAAAACTTGCTCACGAAATTGAAGATATATTTGATATAAAGGTTCCCAGTGATGAGATCGGTTATATAACCATGCATATAAAGGGATCAAAGAACATTAAAACAAATGAAAAAGACAGTGGAAATTTCATAGGCAACAATGAACTTGTAGAACTGTCCAGGGAGATAATCCGTATAGCCGAAAATGAAACCGGTAAATTCCTCTCGCAGAACGAGAAGCTGCTTACCGGGTTGACTAACCATCTGGGACCGGCCATCAACAGGCTGAAAATGAATTTGGAAATAAGAAATCCGCTTTATACGCAAATTAAAACCCATTATCCGGATTTAATGATACTGGCTGAAAAATGTATAAAAGTGGTTGAAGAATATATAGATATTAAGATGCCCGATACTGAAATAGCTTATATTGCCATGCATCTCGGTGCGGCTATCGAAAAAAGCAAGGTTTCGCCAAAACGGGTTTTCAGAGCGGCTATAGCCTGTGCTACGGGGATAGGTACTTCCAGGCTGCTTGCTACAAGGATTGAAAAGGAATATGACAATATTGAAGTAGCCGGTACTGTTTCAATGTTTAATATCAATAATAATTGGCTTAAGGAAAAAGGAATAGAGCTTATTATTTCTACTGTCGTTTTGGACGAATGCCCTGTTCCTGTGGTTGTGGTCAATCCTCTGCTGTTCCAGGAAGATAAGGCCCGGATAGATACACTTCTGGAAGAGGTAAGAAATACCTGTCCCAATCAGCCCTCCGGTAAAAAGAAAACCTTAAATTTTAAAGAAAAAATGTTCGAATTAAACTGTTATAACAATGCAATAACTGAAATTCTGGACAATTTCTTTTATATTGGGGATACTCAGGCAGAGGATGTCAGTCAGCTGATAAATGATATAAGCCGGATGGCATGCAGCAGTGAGGAAGACCGCGAACAGTTGGTCAAGGATATGGAGGAGAGAGAGGAAAAGGGCGGAACTTTTATTCCGGAATACGGGATAAAACTTTTGCATTGCCGTACAAAAGCTGTCTCCCAAATACATTTCGGCATTATAAAATTGAACAAAGATATCAAAAACAAAGGAAATATCAAGGAAGGAGCTGAGCTCGCCATGGTTGCAGTGGCGCCTGAAGGGAGCAGCAGATACATGCTGGAGACTATCAGCCATGTAAATGGAATACTGGTTGACCAGCCCGAATTTATAAGAATACTGAAGGATGGCAGTAAGGAAGATATTTTTGACGAATTGTGCAGTATCCTTGAAGAGTATTACAATGAGAAGAACAACAAATATATGAAGAATTAAACGTAATTAATAATAGCAGGTACTTGAGCAGTACTTATGTGGAGGGCGGCATGATTATTACGATTACTCTGAATCCGGCAGTTGACAAGACTGTTGAGATACAGGATTTTGAAGTGGGAACTGTAAACAGGGTAGCTTCTGTGAGACTGGATGCCGGAGGAAAAGGTATAAATGTTTCCAAGGTCATCAGGAGTTTGGGAGGAAAGAGCTGTGCAGCCGGAATACTTGGAGGAAACACCGGCAATTTCATAAAAGATTCTTTGAATGGCATGGGGATAGAAAACAAGTTTTTTTATATTGAAGGTGAAACAAGGACAAACCTTAAAGTGGTTGACAGTAAAAGAAAGACCAATACTGATATCAATGAAGCTGGACCGCAGCTCAGTGCGGAAGAAATTACGGCATTTGAAAAAATGATATTCGGCATGATAAATAAGGATTCGGCTGTAGTTTTTTCGGGAAGTGTTCCTGCAAATGTTGACAAGGCTGTTTATGGAAAATGGATCAGAGCTGCAAAGGAGACAGGGGCAAAAACCATTCTGGATGCCGACGGTGAATTATTAAAGTATGGAATAGAGGCAGGGCCTTATATGGTCAAGCCCAATATTCATGAACTTGAGAGCTTTTTCGGAGAAAAAATAGAAGGTGTTGCTGAGGCCGAGTCCCATGCGAGAAAACTTATTGATATATACGGAGTAGAGTTTGTTGCTGTTTCTTTAGGAGCAAAAGGGGCTATTTTCCTCAATAAAGAATGTTCACTGTTTGCAAACAGCATTGATGTGGAGGTTAAAAGTACTGTCGGTGCCGGGGACTCCATGGTTGCCGCATTGACTTACTCTCTGGATATGGGATACGGCTTTGAAAAGTCAGTCCTGCTTGCGGTGGCTTCCGCGACGGCAAATGTTATGACTTCAGGGAGCCAGCCTGCGGATTTTGAAACAATAAGAGAATTGGAAAACAAAGTAAAATTTGAGTATATACGTATAAGAAAATAAATAAGTAAAAGGAGTGGCTGAACAATGAGAACAAGAGCTGTCAGACTATATGGTAAAAATGATTTGAGAATGGAAGAGTTTGACCTGCCAGAAATAAAGCAGGATGAAATTCTTGTTCAGGTTATATCGGACAGCATATGCATGTCTACTTATAAAGCTGCTATTTTGGGAACCGAACATAAAAGAGTGCCAAAGGATGCAGCTGAAAATCCTGTCATTATCGGACATGAAATGGCAGGCAATATAGTGGAGGTCGGAGCCAAATGGAGGGACCAGTTCAAGCCGGGACAGAAATTTTCCATGCAGCCTGCACTGAATTATAAAGGCAGCATGGATTCACCGGGTTATTCGTACCGCTACTGCGGCGGAGACGCAACATATATCATCATGCCGCAGGAGGTTATGGAGCTGGGCTGTCTGCTGCCATACGAGGGAGACGGTTACTATAATGCCTCTCTTGCAGAACCGATGTCATGTATCATCGGTGCATATCATGCAAGCTATCATACATCCATGGGAAGCTATGAACACAGGATGGGCATTGTTGAGGGAGGAAAGCTTGCCATACTGGCAGGAGCGGGCCCAATGGGACTGGGAGCTATCGATTATGCACTTCACTGCGACAGAAAACCCGGAATGATAGTAGTATCCGATGTTGATGAACAAAGACTGAAAAGGGCTGAAGTTATCTTTCCGGCGGAGGAAGCAAAAAAGCTGGGAATGGATCTGATATTCGTTAATACGTGCAATATGGAGGATGTTCCCGGATATCTCAGAGACCTGACCGGCGGAACAGGCTTTGATGATGTGTTTGTATATGCACCCGTCAAGCCGGTTGTGGAGCAGGGGGACAGGATACTTGGACGGGATGGCTGCCTTAACTTTTTTGCAGGACCGACGGATGTAAATTTTTCTGCCCTGATCAATTTCTATAACGTGCATTATAATTCATCCCATATAGTAGGAACTACCGGGGGGAATACCAATGATATGATAGAATCTCTAAGAATGACTGAAAGGAATCAGATAGATCCTGCGGTCATGGTCACTCATATCGGCGGATTGGACAGCGCAGCGGAAGCTACATTAAGACTTCCTGAAGCACCTGCCGGAAAGAAACTCATTTATACAAATATTTTTATGGAACTGACAGCAATTGATGAATTTGAGGAAAAGGGAAAAACCAATCCTCACTTTGCAAAACTTGCAGAAATAACGAAGAAAAACAGGGGCTTATGGTGCGCAGAGGCAGAGAAATATCTGCTTGAGAACTGGGACAAATAATAATTACCGTTACCTACTACCCCGTTTTTTAAGTAATATTGCCGTTCATTAAGTATAATTTATTGATTATATTGGTTATAGTGATTTATTGAGAGTCTTGAGGATAAAACTTCAGGACTCTTTATGTTATTTGTATGTACAAAGGCAATCCTTCTCTAACATTATTTTCGTATCTCAAGTAAGTTATGCCTGCCCCTCCCAACCTTATTTTTTTCAAAGTTGATAAGTTATAATAGATACTTTTTAAGATGCTTGTTTTTTTGAACATAAGCATATCGGACTAAACATAAGAAATTTGTATGGATAATCGAGGAAAAGCCATATGAATTAAAATAAAGGCAAAAAACAAAGAAAACACTTGTTGATACTGCAGGATAGTTGATGATATACTAACCAAGCTGTCACCGACGGCAACGCTTAAAACAGTGAGGTTAGCGGTATGATTTTACCTGATAGTGGTAGTGCCGGCTGCAAAAAACTGAAAGAAATTTTATTAGTTTTCACTATAAAAACTTCTTTAAAAAAAGTGTTGACATAATGATAGCAACATGGTAACATAATAAAGCCGTCGCGGTGAGTGACCGGTAAACCTTGAAAGTCAACAGCAATAATACTTTTAAGGTAACAAATGGACTTTGAAAAGTAAACAGTGACAAATACATGCAAATGTATATGTACATCGTAGATGTACATTGTAAGGACTCTTTAAAATTCCAGAATCCAATGGATTCTAAAAATTGAGTAACTTGCGAACTTTACAACCTGGTTTTTGGAAACAAGAACTAGAAAAAAGTCAGCAATTTTAAATGAGCATGCTGAATAAAATTCAGCAGTCAAG
>NZ_AORV01000022.1 GCF_000350485.1 Ruminiclostridium cellobioparum subsp. termitidis CT1112 | reverse complement strand
AAATAGAGCTGAAGGTTCCGGAGACTTTTCTGGAAAAAGGCAGACATCTGTCTGCAATACGTATGAAAAGATTACTGCCCTATAATTCAAAGGATGAAGCTTATAAGTACTTCGGCACTGAAAAACTTCCACCTTTCTCCTGGACTAAAATACCGTTTTCTGTCCTGGAGCAGAATAGAGCAGCCAAGCCGGCTGAGGATAAAGGTTATAAGATAACCGGAAACAGTATTGAGACACCGTATTACCGTATGACCTTTAATCCCGCAACAGGAAGGATTGAACAGCTGTATGATTTATCAACTGATTGGGCCATGCTGGACAAAAACAGCCAGTGGACTTTGTTTGAATATGTCAGAGAGACTATAGATCCTCTTTATAATGAAGAACACAGGTCTACGTTTTTCCCCCGGGATGTGGAACTGGGCAACAGAAGTGTGAGCGTTTGGAACCACAATTGGAAGGGCAGGAGGCAAAGTGCCGAGAGAATATTGAAATGGCATATAGAAGAAGAGGCAAATTCTGTTTCTTTTATTATGGAATTTAAGGCAGAAGGTGTTGAGGAGCTTAAGCAAAAAATAACTTTTTCCACGCTGCACCCAAGAATTAAATTCAAGGCATACATGAAGAAGGAGAACTTTACCAAACCTGAAGGAATATATTTTGCTTTTCCTTTAAATATCAACGGTGGCTGGAAAAGCCGGTTTGATACAGCCGGAACCTTCATTGAACTCGATAGGGAGCAATTGGGCAAAGTAAGCCGTGATTGGGTGACTGTTGATCAGACTGTCTCAATATATGATGACGAAAAAGGTGTAGTACTGGCTTGTCCTGATGCGCCAATGGTACAAATCGGAGATTTCAATTTTGGCAGAGAAAGCCAAAGCATTGAACGAAAAGAAAATCCCCTGCTTTTAGCCTGGCCTATGAACAACTACTGGGACACCAATTTCTGGATCAGCCAGCCGGGGCCCATTCAGCTCAGTTATGAAATGACACCTTTTAAGGAATTTGATGCAATAAATGCATACAATCTTGGACAGCTGGCAAATGAACCGCTTTTCATCAATGCTGCTGTCAGCTGCAAAGAGGTGGAGAGGGGCAAGCTTTTTGAGGGCTGCGGAGAAGGAATTGTACCAATACTGATAAGGCCTGCAAAAAAAGAGGGCGGTTTGATTGTTATGCTAAAAAATATGACAGAGACAGAAGCTCAATACAACTTTAACCTTCCGGGAAAGACAATTATAAAAGCTTGTCTTGTAAACGTTTTGGGTGAGGAAATTTCAGAACTAAATGTTATAGACAATAAGGTCAATGTGAATATTCCACCTTGTGCACTTTCCCATTTGCTTGTAGCTTTTCAGTGATGACATTTAATAAAAAATTGGATCAGGTTTCGGAAGAGACATGTCTTTATCCAATTACGCAGGGGTGAAAAAATGAATTATTATTTGGGGTTGGATGTTGGCGGAACCTCGGTAAAATGCGGAATCATAGATGAGTCCGGCAACATCATGTTTGATAGAATATTTTCTTATAATGCACAGTCCTACGCAGATAAAGATACTATTATATCCAATTTCTCGGCAATTTTTAAAGATTTGGCGGGAAAAATATCAGATCCGGAAATTAATATAAAGGCAATAGGGCTGGCTTTTCCGGGACCATTTGATTATGCTGGCGGTATTAGCTTTATAAGAGGAATTGGGAAATATGACAGTATTTATAATATTAATTTAAGGGAAGAATTCTTCCACAGCATAAGAGAAGATGAATATTTATCGTCTCTTATGGATAAAGAACCAGAAATTATATTTATGCATGATATAGCAGCGTTTGCGCTGGGTGAAATTTTCTATGGCAAGGGTATAGGGTATAACAGGATTATTCATTTGTGCATAGGGACCGGAGCAGGATCGGCATTTTCAATAGACCATAGGCTGGTGGGGACCGGAGAAGGAGTACCGGAAAACGGCTGGATCTATAATACAAATTTTAAGTCCAGTATCATTGATGATTATATCTCGGCAAGAGGACTGGCAAACATCGCAGCCCAATATTTTAAAGACTCCCAGGATGGAAGGAAACTATATAACAAAGCTATAAAGCAGGATGAAGCGGCATTGCTGGTATTCAAAGAATTTGGGCGGGACCTGTATGAGGCATTTACCCCGTTTATTATTGGATTTAAAGCCGATTGCATCATCCTGGGCGGGGAAATAGTCAAAAGCTTTAAATTCTTTGGACGGCAGATTGAGGAGTTCTGCAAAGCTGAGAAAGTTGATATACGATTGACTCATAATACTTCAAAAAGTACCTTGATGGGTCTTTACCGGAGTTTAAGCCGGGGGCAGTGACATTGAACAGGCACATAACTGGACATGGAGGTTAAGATGAAATCAAATTATAATAAGCAGCCATATATAGAAGTTAAAGGTTATGAAAATAATCACAGCTGGCAGGGTTACGGCAATATTGTCGGTGAGGTTCTCCGTGCCGCAGGTGGACTAAAAGGTGAAAGGACCATTATTGCCGTGGATTTCTACCCCGGGGTAAGGATTGAAGAAATCAGGGAGAATATTGTAGATAAACTGCAGGGTGATTTAGTCATTTTCACTGATGAGGATATATTTGAAACAAATGAATATATTACCGATAAAATAGCGGAGTATATGACAGATGACCGCGTATTCGGCATCATGTGCCACTTGAACTTTAAGGATTTTATTAATGCTGATAAACTAAACAAAGTCAGCAGGAAAATAAGCCAGGCCAAGGGCAGGATAGTCATTTATGGTATTGCAGCCTGCCTGCTTGTTAAACCGGATATTCATATATATGCGGATATGGCACGCTGGGAGATCCAGCAGCGGTACCGCTCGGGTGAGATATCCAACTGGAAGCATGATAATTTTAAGGATGATGCGCTTGTTAAATATAAAAGAGGCTTTTTCTTCGAATGGCGTATTGCCGACAGATATAAAAAGGAAAGGATGGATTCCTTTAATTATGTTCTGGACACAAACTTGAGAAACAACCCCAAAATGATAACGGGAGAGGCCTATATTCAAGGGCTCAGACAGGCTGCAGGACAGCCCTTCAGAGTTGTGCCCTTTTTTGATCCGGGAGTGTGGGGCGGGCAGTGGATGAAAGATACCTGTGATCTGGAAAGAGATACTGAAAACTATGCTTGGTGCTTTGACTGCGTACCTGAAGAAAATTCCCTTTTGTTAAAAGTTGGGGAAATTATTGCTGAGATTCCGTCTATTGACCTGGTTTTCAAATATCCCAGAGAACTCCTGGGTGACAAGGTGCATGCAAGATTCGGGACAGAATTCCCTATCCGGTTTGATTTCCTGGATACAATGGGAGGACAAAACCTGTCTTTGCAGGTTCATCCCTTGACCGAGTATATCCAGGAGAAATTCGGAATGAATTATACTCAGGATGAGTCATACTATCTTCTGGACGCGAAAGAGGATGGCTGTGTTTACCTCGGAGTCAGAGCAGACACTTCAAAGGAAGAATTTTTCAGCGATTTGGAAAAAGCCCAGCAAGGTATTATGGACTTCCCGGCAGAAAAGCATGTTAATAAATTCAAAGCAAAGAAACATGACCATTTCTTGATACCTGCGGGTACGGCCCATTGTTCGGGAGATAATACCATGGTTCTGGAGATTTCCTCAACTCCCTTTATTTTTACCTTTAAGTTATGGGATTGGGGAAGGCTGGGACTGGACGGAAAACCCCGCCCAATACACCTGGAACATGGCAAGGCTGTTCTGCAGTTTGACCGGAACACAGAGTGGGTAGAAAAAAACCTTATAAACAAAATCGAGACCCTGGCCGAAGGTGATGGATGGAAAGAGGAGAGAACGGGGCTTCATGAAAGAGAATTTATAGAAACCCGGAGACACTGGTTCAGTTCGGCCGTAAATCACGATACAAATGGTGGAGTAAATGTTATTAACCTTGTTGAGGGCGGGGAAGCAGTTGTTGAATCTGCTGACGGCCGATTTGAACCGTTTAAGGTGCATTATGCCGAAACTTTTATAATTCCGGCATCTGTCGGAAAGTATACCATCAGACCCTGCGGTGAATCGGAGGGTAAAACCATAGGAACTATAAAGGCTTATGTGAGAACTTAAATCCTACACTTAAACCATATTATATTATGAATGATAAATATTTATTAGAAAATGAAAACCCTTATGCAATGAGTGCTTAAGGGTTTTTTTCTGCTAAATCGGGCTTAAAGAAATCTCCCGGGTGTACTTTTCAACACAATGGGATTTAAATGTGGATTTAAGCTGTAATTTTTTAAAATTCTGTGGATAAAAAATTTAATTCTTTGTCATCTCTTTTTGATTTGAATTTTACTAACCATTAAATAGGATAATAAAACTATTATTACAGCGCAGATTATGGTATTTATATTGCTGTAACTGTGTCTAATGTGTGAAAAACTGTTATAAAGATTTATTATTGACAGAAAAGCACCGGCGATTGTAATGGGAACGCCGCAGAATACATTATTGAATGTAGTAATGTTGTACCTTGCCAGCCTGTAAGCTCCCGCAATAGGAAACAACACAGTGAGCAGATATCCGATGATGCCTAAATTGAAAAAGCTTATTTTCCAGGCGATTATAATTGGTGCCACACCAAATGAAATCAAATCTGAAAGTGAATCCAGCTCTTTTCCCAATTCACTTGTACTGTCAAGCATCCTGGCTACCTTTCCATCAAATCTGTCGGTTAATGCAGCTACCATCACCAATAAAGAGGCCTGTATCAGATCATCTTTTATGGAAAAGAGCAATGCAATTATACCAAGAGAAAGATTAATGAAGGTTAAAAGGTTTGGTAATGAATGCTTAATCTTGTTTTTCAATGAATCCACCCTCTACTTCCAAACAAATTATTTTATATTGTCATTAGTGCCGCATCCACGTATATACTGAAAGCTTGATAAAAAAATAAATATATTCTTGTATTAGTCTATAAATGTATATATTATAGATTATAATTAATTATATTAAAATTAACAAGTTAATTGTTACTTTATATAATATACGTAACAAATTTGAAAAGGTTTATTATCTTTAAAAATTATAGATTGTTTCTAATTAATTTATGGAGTTTGGATAGGAAAATAATTATGAATAATTTTAAGTATGTTTTTTTTGATTTGGACGGAACACTGATAGATACGGTTCCTCTTATTCTGGAATCCTTCAACTACACTTTTATGCACCATTTTGGCGAGACCAGGCCCGAAGCCGAAACTATAAGCTATATAGGAATTCCCCTGATAAAACACCTGGGAGAGATTTATCCCGGTAAAGAAGAAGAGCTGGCCATGACATACAGAGAATACAATGATAGAAAACATGACAGCAGTATAGGAGTCTTTCTGGGAATCTGCCAGTTGATCAAAACTCTTTATGAAAAGGGAATTGTATTGGGAGTTGTCACTTCAAAAAGGAGAGAGCTGGCAGTCAGGGGACTAAAACTCTTTAACCTGATGGACTATTTCGCGTTTGTCAACGGCTCGGAAGCGTCACAAAAGCATAAACCCGAGGGAGAGCCTCTTCTTAAAGCCATGGAGGCGGTAAACGCGCTGAATAAGGAAGAGGTCCTGTACGTAGGTGACAGTCCCCTGGATATTCTTTGTGCTAAAAATGCGGGTGTCAGAAGCGCAGCAGTAGCGTGGACCTACAGTCCGAGAAGTGATTTGGAAAAAGTGGAGCCTGACATTTTTCTCGAAGAGCCGTTAGAGCTGCTCAGGTATATTTAAAATATTGCAGCTTTAAAGACAAGCTTTTGAAAAAGCATATATACACAACAAAATGCAAATACTTTATCTGAAGGCAGGACTACAATACAGGAGTGATTTTATTGTCCAGGACTATCGTTGCAATTTTTGATGTGTATGACAATGCTGAAAAAGCAGCATATGAAGTAAGAGATAAGGGCTTAAAAACTGATAATATCTCAATTATTGTCAAGGATAACGGAAACAGGGGATATTTAAAAGCAGGCAATGATGGTCAGATATATGCTGCCGGCTGCTCTTCCTATCCTTTCAGACTGACCCGGCGGGAGAAAATATCGGATGGAATAATCACCGGGGGTATATTTGGAGGGGTAACAGGCGTGGTACTGGGAGCAGTAAGTATGTTTATACCCCGTTTGGGATTGATAGCTGCAAGCGGGCCTATTACCGGTCTTTTTGCGGGTTTTGTCCTGGGAGGCCTAATAGGAGTTGTAACCGATATGCGGGTACCCAAAAGCAAAAAGGAGAAATACCACAAGCTGGTATCGGACGGTAATGCTATTTTCAGCATGAAAGTGGATGAAGAACGAATGGACACAATTATAGAGATAGTAAAGGAAAACGGTGCCCTATCGGTGGAAAAGTACTGATACCGGCGGATTTAAGCCTGCTATAAAAGAATTTTGGCCATATAGTATTCATCAACATAAACCCCATCCACAAGCAGTGAATTTTCTTTCAGGCCTTCGATTTTGAACCCCATTTTCTTATACAAACCTATGGCAGCTTCATTATGCGTCATAACAGTAAGTTCAAGTCTTGTTATGCCATTGTCCGCTGTCCATTTGTTTAATTCTTCAAAAAGTCTTGTACCGGTTTTTTTACCTCTGTGGCTCTTTAAAAGGCCAATAACTATGTAGGCACTATGTTTTATTTTATTTGCGAAGCCTCTTTCGGCAGTCAGAAACCCTACCAGTTCTCCATTTTCCTCAGCTGCCAGCATGAGCGAATTTGATGAGTAAAAACTCTCAATGACCGATTTTATTTCGCCTGCAGAGGTCTTTCTTTCCCCGGGTTCATACATCATGTACTTTGTTTCATTATCCAACTGTTTCAGCATATTTAAAAATATTTCCGAGTCTTTTGTCTGGATTTTTCTTATTACCATATATCCGATCCCTTCTAAAATCAAATAATTACTTCTATCTTATTATATACCATCTTATATATCATCAGCTAAACTGCCAGGAATAATATATGATCAGTGGCTTAAAAAAACAGTAGCAAGAATATTTCCACAGACGTATAAATAGTATAGTAATGGGTCAATCCTTTATATACCAGTAAAAATGGAAGGAGACGCTTATGGAAGTTTCATTGAACAAGCAGTTGAATAAAGTGGTTGGCACCGTAGAAGAAAAAATACTGGATGCTGAGAGGACTGATATTTTATTTGAAATTAACAAAGTAAAGTGCGATTTGCAGGATGCATATAATAATTTTGATTTTGTTCAGGATTCACTGATGGTGGATTTTTATACATATCAGATAAAGGCTTACGAGGCAAAGTTTGAATATTTGATAAAGAGAGCCAAAGCAATGGGGATATGCTATAAATAATTTATACCGGAGTGAGTTAATATATAAATATGATTTTATTAGGATTAAAAAGGATTTTGTCAGTTGAAAAACAGGCAAATCCTTTTTTGGTTTATTTGGAATATGTTAAGCCGGAGGACGATAAATGCCCATTTGCCGAAAAGCTTTCATCCAGACAGGAATATTTTGTCCACTTTAAAAATACATATTAGTAAGCCAATTACAGCGGATGAGGGAGTAAAGAGATTTCATTGCAGTTTTGTGGCCACGAATGTGGCTCATGGAGGTTAATATGAATATTGTGAATGTCCTGAAAAAAATAATGCTGAACACAATATTAGGTGCAGTATTGCTGGCAATTATAAATTTTGCCGGGATATACTTTAATTTCAGCATAGCACTAAATATATATTCGGCATTAATAATCGGCGTACTTGGTGTCCCGGGTTTGATTCTTCTGATTATATTAAAATATATTATATAATATAGTAAATAATACTTTATATTATGACGTGGTCGTAGTATGAAGTATTATTTTTTGTATAATTGTTACATGTTTGTATACAAAGAACAATTTAAGTTTACAAAAGTACAGAACTAATGCTACTTTAAACATAGTTGCTTGACAATAAAAAGTCAAACATATATACTTTTATATGGACAAGTTTATCTTTTGGTTAGTTGTCTTATAGTTATTAAAATGAATCTCGGAGTACATAGCTGGCAGAATTTGACGTAACAATAAAGTAAATGCTGTATGCTGATAAAAGTTAAAATGAGGTTCAAAAACCTTATAGAGATTCATTTAAAATTCAAATAAAGAGGAGGGTTTGCCAAATGGGCAAGGTTGTTGAAATCAGATGGCATGGACGTGGTGGTCAAGGCGCAAAGACAGCATCATTATTGCTTGCGGATGCAGCGTTCAATACCGGTAAATACATTCAGGGTTTTCCTGAATACGGCCCTGAAAGAATGGGTGCTCCAATCACAGCTTATAACAGAATAAGCGATGATAGACTTACAATTCATTGTAACATTTATGAACCAGATTATGTAGTAGTAGTAGATGATACTCTGCTTACAGCTGTAGATGTTACTTCGGGTTTAAAGGAATCGGGAGCTTTAATAATCAATACTACTAAAACTCCTGAAGAAATCAAACCATTATTAAAGGGGTACAAGGGCAAAGTTTGCACAGTAGATGCAAGAACCATATCTATTGAAACTTTGGGCAAGTACTTCCCTAACACTCCAATGCTTGGTGCAGTTGTAAAAGTAAGCGGAGTAATGGGCGAAAAAGAATTCCTTGATGACATGGTTGGTTCCTTCAAACATAAATTTGCTAAGAAACCGGAAGTTATAGAACCAAATATCAAAGCTATTGAAAGAGCTATGCAGGAGGTGAAAGGGCTATGAGTTGCAACAAAGAATTAAAAACAGTTTCTCCTGACGTTAACTGGAAAGACATAACCAAGGGCGGAAATATTCCCTGGGCCGGTAATGCCGAGCTTTTTAAAACCGGTGACTGGCGTTCAATGAAGCCGATCTGGCTGGAAGATAAGTGCAAGCAATGTTTACTTTGCTACCCTGTTTGCCCTGATACTTCCATATTGGTTAATGCAGAAGGCAAAAGAGTAGAATTTGATTATGATCACTGCAAAGGTTGTGGCGTTTGTGTAAAGGTTTGTCCTTTCAAAGCTATCGACTTTGTAGAAGAAAAGTAAGGAGGGAAAATTCAAAATGGCTATTAGAGAAAGATTAAGTGGTAACGAAGCTATGGCTGTTGCCATGAAGCAGATAAATCCGGATGTAGTTGCGGCTTTCCCAATAACTCCATCAACAGAAGTTCCCCAATACTTCTCAACATTTGTTGCAAACGGTCAGGTTGATACTGAGTTTGTACCTGTTGAGTCAGAGCACAGTGCCATGTCAGCATGTATAGGTGCACAGGCTGCAGGAGGAAGAGCTATGACAGCTACCTCTGCAAACGGACTTGCTCTTATGTGGGAATGTTTATATATAGCTTCATGTTCAAGACTTCCAATCGTTTTGGCATGTGTTAACAGAACTCTTTCAGGACCTTTGAACATACATAACGATCACAGTGATTCAATGGGTGCCAGAGATTCAGGTTGGATACAGATTTATTCAGAAAATTGCCAGGAAGCATATGACAATATGTTAATGGCTAACAAAATAGGGGAACACCCCGATGTCCTTCTTCCGGTTATGGTTTGCCAGGACGGATTTATCACTTCTCATGCTATCGAAAATCTTGATCTTGTTGAAGATGACAAGGTAAAGGCTTTTGTTGGTGAATACAATCCCGAAGAATACCTCTTAAATAAAGAAAATCCAATTGCAGTCGGTCCTCTGGATCACTTTACCCACTGCTTCGAGCACAAGAGACAACAGGCTCAGGCAATGATGAATGCAAAGAAGGTTGTTCTTGAAGTTTCAGCTGAATTTGCAAAATTGACAGGCAGAAGCTATGGCTTGTTTGAAGAATACAATGCAGAAGGCGCAGAAGCTTGCGTAGTGGTTTTGAACTCTACGGCAGGAACTGCAAAATTTGTTGCAGACCAATACAAAGCTCAGGGCAAGAAGGTTGCCGTATTGAAACCAAGATTGTTCAGACCTTTCCCTGTTGATGAAATAGCAGAAGCTTTGGCCAAGTACAAGGCTATTGCCATAATGGACAAGGCTGAAAGCTTTAATGCTGCCGGCGGTCCGTTATTCACCGACGTTACCAGTGCACTGTACGCCAAGAGCGTATTTGGACCCAAGGTAATAAACTACATCTACGGACTTGGCGGAAGAGACGTTAAGACTGACGATATTGAAGTTGTATTTAATAAAACATTGGAAATTGTCGCTACAGGTAAAGTTGATTCGGTTTACAACTACCTCGGCGTAAGAGAATAGGAGGTGCGATGATGGCTTACAATTTAAAAGAAGTTGCCAAGAAGCCTGAAAGGCTTACTGGCGGACATAGAATGTGTGCCGGATGCGGAGCTCCGGTTGTAGTTAGACAGATTTTAAGAGCTTTAAAGCCTGAAGATCACGCAGTTATTGGTTCGGCCACCGGATGTTTGGAAGTTTCTACTTTCCTTTATCCATATACTGCATGGAAAGATTCCTTCATTCATAATGCATTTGAAAACTCAGCTGCAAATATATCAGGAGCTGAAGCTGCTTATGTTGCCATGAAGAAAAGGGGAAAAGTTAAGGGTGAAACCAAGTTTATCGCTTTCGGCGGTGACGGAGGAACTTACGATATAGGTCTCCAGTCTCTTTCAGGTGCTATGGAAAGAGGTCATGACATGGTTTATGTTTGCTACGACAACGGAGCATACATGAACACCGGTATCCAGAGATCATCAGCTACTCCCAAGTATGCTGATACCACTACTTCACCTGCAGGTAAGGTTATTCCCGGCAAGCTGCAGTGGAGAAAAGATCTGACAGGTATTATGGCAAGCCATAACCTTCCATATGTGTGTCAGACTGCTGCTATCGGAAATATGAAAGACCTTTATGAAAAGTCTGAAAAGGCTCTTTATACAAAGGGTGCTGCATTCATGAACGTATTGGCTCCATGTCCAAGAGGCTGGATCTACAATACTCCTGATTTGATGGAGTTGAACAAGCTGGCTGTTGAAACTTGCTTCTGGCCGTTGTATGAAATAATCGACGGTAAATATATCGTTAACTACAAGCCCAAGAACAAGCTTCCAGTTGTTGATTTCTTGAAGAAGCAGGGAAGATTCAAGCACTTGTTCAAAGCTGGAAATGAATACATGATCGAAGAAATCCAGAATGAAGTTGACAAGAGATGGGAAGAACTCTTAAGACTTGCCGGAGAAGAAGTATAATAACAAATAGATTTTTGTTTTCATTAATTGAGATAAAAAAGCGGATGAATCTTTTGATTCATCCTTTTTTTATCTCAACAAGCCACGCCTCCCGGATTATGCTGTGCAAGGGTATATTACCGGGCGCCCAATAGCATATTTTAATTCTACATATTGCCTATGGTTCATATAATCTAATAGCGAAAGCTTTCCAGGTAAAAATATATTGCGGTTTGAAATCACTGAATTTGCTTAAACAGTCCGCTTGATGAGAAGATACCGGTTCAGTTTTAATCTATTTAAGTTCAGGTAGTATATGGAGGCCTTTATGCATGAATTAGAAAGGGAACTGCAGGAAAATTACGATATTAGGATAAATAGTATAAGCAATTTCAGAGATATGTTTATTGCTAATACCGATAACGGCAGGAGATTGATTAAAATAACCGGTCTCAAACCCGACAGGGTCAATTTTATTGCTGAGGTAAAAGAGCATTTATTTCAAAACGGTTTTTGTAATATAGACAGAAATATATTTACAAATTCGGGGAAATCCTGTATTACCTACAATGACCAGACAATATATATGTGCAGGTATGTGGAAGGCCGTGAATCCAACCTGGATAACAGGGAGGAAAGCATCAGGTGCGCCAGGCTCCTGGCTAAAATGCACAGGGCTTCAATTGGCTTCGGCTGCTCTGAAAACAGCAGTCCCAGAAATGAACTGGGAAGGTTGCCGTCCAGTTACAGAAAACGCCTGGACGAGATAAAAAAGCTTAAAAAGAATGCTGTAAAGGGAAAGATGAAGTTTGACAATCTCATGTGCAGATATGTAGATTATTTCTATGAGCTTGGAGAAAGAGCCCTGAACCTGCTGGATACTTCCGATTACTATGAACTGGTGGAGGATGCCGAAAAAAATAAAAACATATCACACCATGATTTTAATCATCATAACATCTTTGTGCAAAACAGTGATATGTATCTCATAAATTTTGAGTACTGCTGCTATGACTTAAAGGTTTACGATCTGGTCAACCTGCTGAGAAGAAAAATGAGAAAATGCCAATGGGACATTGACGAAGCGGCGTTGATAATTAACGAATACAGTAAAATCGAATCACTGTCGGAAAGCGAGCTGGACCTGATGAAATTAATGCTCATGTTCCCGCAGAAGTTCTGGAGGGTCATAAATAAGTATTATAACAGCCGGAAAAGCTGGTCGGAGCAAAATTACATAAGCAGGCTTGAAGAGGTTATTGATGAGGTAAAATATCTAAAGGAGTTCCTGGAGAAGTTCAGCGCACTTTGACTCATTAAATAAAATTTATACTGGATAACAAGAAAGAGGGAGCTCCAAAATACAGGCTCCCTCTTTAATTACGTTCTTATATTGAAACAACATATTTTAACAATTTAAAACAACCCTGTAATGACACCATTTTGGTCAATATCAATCTTTTCTGCCGCAGGTGCTTTTGGAAGTCCCGGCATTGTCATAATATCACCTGTGAGAGCAACAATAAAGCCGGCTCCGGCTGAAACCCTCACTTCCCGGACTGTTACGTCAAAGCCGGTGGGTCTGCCCAGCAGTGCAGGATTGTCGGATAGTGAATATTGTGTTTTTGCCATACATATGGGCATTTTGTCCAGGCCCATTTCTTCAATTTTTGCAATTGACTTTTCTGCGGTTGCAGTGTAAATTGCCGTATTGCCTCCATATATTTTTGTTACTATTGCCTTGATCTTTTCCTTTATGGGAAGAGCGTCGTCATATATCGGGGCAAAGTTGGCTTCTGCGGTGTCAGTCAGCTCAACCAGCTTTTCGGCAAGTTCCTCACCGCCGTCACCACCCCTCAGGAATACATCTGAGAAGGCAACCCTGACACCAAGAGCTGTACATCTGTCACGTACCAGCTGTATTTCAGCATCGGTATCGGTGTCAAAATGGTTTATTGCTACAAGAACAGGTACGCCGAATTGCCGGAGGTTTTCTATATGCTTCTCTGCGTTGGCAAAACCCAGAGATAGAGCCGGAATATTTTCAGCCTTAAGATTTTCCTTCTTTATGCCTCCATTGTATTTAAGGGCCCTTATGGTGGCAACCAGGACAACTGCGGCAGGTTTCAGTCCTGCAAAGCGGCACTTGATATCAAAGAACTTTTCGGCTCCCAGATCGGCACCGAAGCCGGCCTCGGTTATAACATAATCAGCCAGCTTCAAAGCAAGCTTTGTGGCTGTAACGCTGTTACAGCCATGGGCGATGTTTGCGAAAGGTCCTCCATGCATTATGGCAGGAGTGCCCTCAAGAGTCTGAACCAGATTTGGCTTTATGGCGTCCTTCAGTAAAAGCGTCATAGCGCCGTCAACTTTGAGATCCCGGGCGGTCACAGGCTGACCGTCGTAATTGTAGCCGATAATGATCCTTCCCAGGCGCTTCTTCAGGTCGGTTATGTCGGACGCCAGACAGAGGATGGCCATAATTTCGGAGGCAACAGTGATGTTGAAGCCGTCCTCTCTGGGAATGCCGTTCATTTTGCCTCCAAGACCCACGATAACGTTTCTTAAAGCCCTGTCATTCATATCCATGCAGCGTTTCCATACAATCTGCCTGGAGTCAATATTCAAAGTGTTACCCTGCTGCAAATGGTTGTCAATGGCAGCTGATAAAAGGTTGTTTGCGGCAGTTATGGCGTGCATATCACCTGTAAAGTGAAGATTTATATCCTCCATGGGAACGACCTGCGCATAGCCGCCTCCTGCCGCTCCACCCTTAATGCCCATTACGGGACCCAGGGATGGCTCTCTCAGTGCAATAACCGCATTCTTTCCAATTTTGGCCATGGCCTGCCCAAGTCCGACAGTGGTTGTAGTTTTTCCTTCTCCAGCAGGAGTCGGATTTATGGCTGTCACAAGCACTAATTTGCCGTCATTGTTGTTTTTGACCTTGTTCCATAAGCCTTCGGAAAGTTTGGCCTTATAATTTCCGTAATATTCAATGTCCTCTCCGGATATTCCAAGTTTCTCGGCTATTTTTCCGATGTGGAGCATTTTACAGTTCTGGGCAATTTGAATATCTGTAAGCAATGTGTTTCTCCTTCCTGAAAGTCACTTAAAATTTATTTAAAAAATTTATGGGTAATTAAACTGGAATTGCGAAAAAATACTGTGCAATTTTGATTATACAACAACAAATACCAAAGTTCAAAAAAAATTAGGGATATGAAGAAAAACAGACTGGGAAAGAGGTACAATGGGGTATAATAAAGAAATACAATATACTTAAAATCACCAACCCGTAAATAAACGCATAAAATATAATATAAAAAATTTTTGAATTTTTTGGTTACATACAATCATAATAATTAATTCAAAAGTTGGCATAATAAACTATGAGGGGAAGGCAATTTATGCAGCAAATTGAAATAGGTAGCCTGGTATATAGAAAGTCTTACCAGAAAGATGTTCTTTTCAAGGTATCTGATATAAGATATGTTAACGGAAAGAAAGTCATTATTTTAAAGGGTGTAGATGTCAGGTTAATTGCGGACGCAGAAGAGGAAGATCTTGATATAAAGCAATAGGACAAGAACTGGAAATACCCGATTACTTAAATTTCCAATTGAGGCTCTCTTGAAATTATTTGAGGTTTTTTGGAAATAATCAATGCTAAATTTCACCAAAACCCCTTGTTTTTGGGTAATATAGGCGGTAAAACTCAAAAAAATGCTTGACATAGATGCAATACGCTTGTATAATATAATATTTTTGACAAGCAGATTCATTTATGCTATAATTAATTAAACTGATGATGAGGTGATAGCATGATAGATCGAGGCGAACTCTTTCAGATAAAGAGGGACATTGAAGGTTGTATTGGTGAGAAGGTACAACTCAGGGCAAACAAAGGCCGCAAAAAATCTTTTATTAGAGAAGGTGTTCTTGAAAATACTTATCCAAGTATTTTTGTAGTTAAATTCGAGAACGAGTACGATAATACCAGAAGGGTTTCATATAGCTACACTGATATACTGACAAAAGCAGTTGAATTGGTTGTATATAAGGATGACAAAAAAATTCAGGTATGCTAGACTTGTTTATTTAACCTCTCTTGAGAGAATTGACAACGCTTTCTGAGAAAACTTAATAATATAATTAAACCCTGACTTTTATATGGGTTTGCAAAAAAGGTCATTTTTATAATGACTTTTTTGTTTTCTGGTACAATATTCTGCATATTGGGCGCATAATTTCGAGTGAATTTTTCAGAGGACAACGCAGTCATCAGGGAAATTGGCCCAAAGGATGCGCCTTGAATATACAGAATATTGTATGTGGGAAACAGGGGGACTTGGTAAAAATAAGTCTCTTTTTTTACGCATATTTTTCCCGGGATACTAATATATATTACATAGCAGATTTATTGATTAGCAGGTTTTTCGCCTTGATAATTAAAGATGTATCAATTCAAATAAGGGGAGGATGGAGAAATGTCTCTGGAGTTAGTTAAAGAGGCCTTTAAGGTGAATAATTTATTAGGTGAGGATACAATTCAGACAGTTATCGAAAATGACATAATAGTACCGGATACAAAACCGGACATTGCCAGAGTGCTTCTTCTAGACGGAGATGTTTTTGTTACTGGCTGTGATGCGGGAACAGACAGAGCAGTCGCCTCGGGCTGCATTGTGTGTAAGATTCTTTATGTCTCGGACGATGAAGCTAGAAGCGTTAAAAGTATAATATCAAATATACCTTTTTCCTACACTCTTGATATACCCGGTGTCAGAGGAGGAATGAAATGCAGAACAAAAGGTATTCTGGAACATATGGATTATAATCTTCTGAATGGAAGGAAAATAAATGTAAAATCTATACTTTCCCTGAACTGTAGGGCTCAGGATGAGCTTGAAAGGGAGTATTGCTCAGGTGTGGCAGGACTGGAGGATGTCCAGGTCCTCACCGACAATGTCGTGCTTAACTCGTATCTGGGCAGTAACAAGGTAAACTATGTAATCAAGGAGGATCTTGACCTGCCCTCCAGCAAACCCACCATTGGAGAGGTTCTGAGCAACGATGTAAAGATAACCGGCAAGGATTTCAAAATAGCCGACGGCAGGGTCATAGTCAAGGGAGATATAGCTATTTCCACGCTTTATGTGGCTGATGATGAGTCAAGAAGTATGCAGTACATGGAAAATGAGGTAGCCTTTACGCAGTTTGTTGACCTTGACGGTGTAGATGATGATACCCTTGTTGATGTTGACTACGATCTGGTAGATTACAAGGTTGATGCTGCAGAGGATGCGGATGGAGAGCTCAGAAGCTTAAGAGCTGAGGTTAATTTAAATATCTATGTGGAAGGTACCAGCAGAAAAGAGGCCGAGATCCTGGCAGATGCATACAGCCCAAAACTGAGGATTTCACTGGAGAGGAGCACTATTGAACTGGACGAAATATTTGCAGAAAACAGGAGTCAGATTACAATCAGGGATCTTGTTGATTTAAATGAGTGCTCACCCGAAGTTTCGGAAATTTTCAATGTTTTATCGAAGTACAATACAGCCGATATGCGGCTTGAAGAGGATAAGGTCGTAATCGAAGGGTCGGTTCAGAACAACCTGCTTTATCTGGCTAACAGTGAAGAGCAGCCCATATTCTGTTGCAAAAAGGATATTCCCTTCAAGCATGAGATAGAGATAAAGGGGATCAACAGGGACATGAACCCGAATGTATCCCTGGAAATGGAGCATTGCAACTACAGTATGGTCTCTTCGAACCAGGTGGAGATAAGAGTGGCCATAGGTGTAAATACAAAAGTGGAAGCCAAAAAGAAGGTTCCGGTCATATTTAAAGCCAATGAAGGACAGATTGATGAGAAGAAGCTGCAGTCAATGCCCAGCGTGATAATATATATTACACAGCCCGGGGACAGTTTGTGGAAAATTGCAAAGAGATACGGAACAACTGTGGATATTTTAATGAAAATCAATAATTTCCAGGACAGGGATGTTTTGATGGTAGGCCAGCAGATTCTTGTATTGAAGAAGGCCATTTAGAAATAATTACAATTCCATAGGAAAATATTTAAGAGCTGGTGCCTGAATTTTTCAGGCATCTTTTTTTTAATGTATTAAAATGTATTTAAAAGTAGTAAAATAATTTGTGTATAACTTTGAAAGTACTCCCGTTATTGATTTGTATTGAATATAAATTGTATTTTGTATATAATGTACTAAACTAATTATTAAAGGAAGAGAGTAGATGATTTCATTTAAAGCACATGCAAAGATCAATTTGTCGTTGGATGTTTTGGGAAAAAGAGATGACGGATATCATACCCTTCAAATGATTATGCAGACAATACAATTACATGATACTATATCTATTCGTAAAATTCCAGCCGGAGTGGAAATAATGTGTGAAGCTCCCTATGTCCCCAACAACAGCTCAAACATTGCTTACAAGGCGGCCGAAGCCATGCTAGGCAGATATGGAATAAAGGCCGGCGTAAGAGTGGAGATCAGCAAGAGGATACCTGTTGCTGCCGGCCTCGCAGGGGGCAGCACTGATGCGGCAGCGGTTCTGAAGGGTATTGATTCCTTGTTTGAGCTGGGTGTAGAACAGGCTGAACTGATGCAGCTGGGGAAGATAATCGGAGCCGATGTCCCGTATTGTATCATGGGCGGAACGGCCCTGGCTGAAGGCATCGGAGAAAAACTCACACTTCTGCCGGCCGCAGGGAATATACCGTTGGTACTGGTAAAGCCCAGGATAGGGGTATCCACCGCCTGGGTATATAAGAACTTTAAATTGGAAAAGGTTAAGGAAAGACCCGACACGCAAATGCTTATTTCAGCTTTGGCTTCAGGAAACAAAAGAAATTTGGCCGCCAATATGAAAAACGTCCTGGAAAGTGTAACACGTGAGAAGTATCCGGTTATCGATGCCATTAAGAGTGAGCTGGTAAAGCTCGGTGCTATGGGCAGTATGATGAGCGGAAGCGGCCCCACGGTATTCGGGATATTTGAAGATGCAGACAAAGCAGAGTATGCGTTTAATAAAATAAAAAACAGTAAACATGAGTGCATATTAACTCATACAGTTTGATTAAGGAGGCAGCTATGGCAGGTAAACTATCAAAAATTAATCTAAACGATTATAAGCCCTTAAGGGAGGTTATTTTTAATTCCTTAAGAGAAGCTATCATTATTGGAGAGCTCCGTCCCGGAGAACGTTTAATGGAAGTACAGCTGGCTGAGAAAATGGGTGTCAGCAGGACTCCGGTCAGGGAGGCTATCAGAAAGCTGGAGTTGGAAGGGCTTGTTGACATGATCCCGAGAAAGGGTGCTCATGTTGCAGAGCTTTCAGTCAAGGATATAATGGATGTGCTTGAAGTGCGTGCATCCCTTGATGGTCTGGCTACGGCTCTCGCGGCAGAAAGGATCACTGATGACGAGCTGAAGGAACTCAAGCATATAAATCTCCAGTTTTCCTCATATATTGAAAAGGAAAATCTTAACGGCTCAATAAAAAAAGATGCCGAGTTCCACGACATTATATACAGGGCATCCAGAAACGACAAGCTGCTTAATATCCTGAACAACCTCAGAGAGCAGGTTCAGAGATTCAGAGTCATTTATATAAAGGATTACAACAGTCCTAAAAATCTCATTAAAGAGCACAATGACATTTATGAGGCAATTTCGTCAAGGGCAATTGAGGCTTCAAGAAGCCTGGCTAAAACCCATATTCAGAATCAGGAGGAAACAATCCTGAGTTCAATTAAAATGCAAAAAAACAGGTAATAAATAAATAACAAATGTTTAACCTTACTATTAGCAGACTTTTTTTGTTTTTTTGTATATAATTATTATAATAATAAAATAAAAAATGCAAACTGGAAAAGGATAATATATGTGGTTCAATGAATTTTTGTCAAAATATAAATCCGGAATATCACATGAATTTTTGTTTTATTTTAATGTAAAGGATCTGATGGATAACAGCAGGAACATATTCAGATACCTGGATGATGAGTTTATAAAACAGAGAAATTTCGGGATAGTTGCTTTTTATGATATATCAAGGGGACTGACTTTTCTGGAACCTTCAATGGAACGGGAATTCAACATGATCACCGGGAATGAGGTTTCAAATCTTTTCAGGTCCATGCCGTCCAAGATATTTCCTTTTATAGATATGGCTCTCCGGAACACCAAAATGGCACTGTTTATTGACCATGCCGAAAAAATCGTGCCGGCCGGCGATCTGGGAAGCATGACCCTCGAAGAAAGAATGGCACTGATATGGCTGTCCGAATGGTCGGTCAATCCACGGATATCCTCGGTGGGAAGCACCATATTCATGCTGTCCGACAACCTTGCGGACATCAGCAGGGAGTTTCTGAAGCCGGCCTACCGTATTGAGCCGATATTGGTGGAGCTGCCCGGTGAAGCAGAGAGAAAAGATTATATCAGTTATCTTCTGGAGGACAAAACAGCCCACTCCGGGATCTCCCTGGAGGAATTCGCAAAGCTGTCCTCGGGACTTAACAGAAAGAGCATCAAGGATATAAAGCTGAAGGCTGAAGCCGAAGGGGTGCCCATTACCTTCGAATTCATCAAACAGAAAAAGCACGATGTCCTGCAGAAGGAATACGGAGATGTGCTTGAATTCATATATCCCGAAATAGATTTTGATGATCTTGGCGGTATGGATGCTGCCAAGGCCTATCTGACTAAAAATATTATCGAACCCGTCAGAAGAGGCGACTCAAGGAGAGTTCCGATGGGAATACTTTTATGTGGGCCGTCGGGTACCGGTAAAACCCTGTTGGTAGAAGCTCTGGCCAAATCCAGCGGGTTTAATTGCGTGAAGATAGATATGTCCAGGATACTGGGACAGTACGTGGGTGAAAGTGAAAAGAATTTCAAAAAGTGTTTGCTGGGTGCCAAATCCCAGGAACCTGTTATTGTTTTTGTGGATGAGATAGACACCGCTTTCAGAAGAGGAGAATCCGGGGACAGCGGCGTTAGCAGAAATATTTTCAGCGAATTTTTACAGTTCACCGGTAATACAAATAATAGGGGAAGAATTATATTCATAGCAGCCACCAACAGACCCGACCTGCTTGACGCCGCGCTGAAGAGAGCGGGAAGGTTTGACAAAAAAATACCTGTGCTTCTGCCTGAACAGGAGGAGAGGGCTCAAATCTTCAAGATAGTTATTAACAAATATGGCATTGCTACAAATATTCAGGATTTCCTGCCCTTCTCAAAGCTTGCCGAAAACTATACAGGAGCAGAGATAGACACTGTGGTAAGAAAAGCTTATGAGCTGGCCTGCAACAAAAAAGAGGAACACCCCGTGATAACAGGGCCCATTCTGAAGGAGGCACTGAAAAAGTGCAGGCCCAGTACACAGGATATTGAATTTATGACGGAATTGGCGTTGGCTGAATGTGACGATATAGACCTGCTTCCCAAGAGGTATTGGGGAAGATTTGAAAAAGTGTCAAAACAGGCATAAATATTTATAATAATGTTAAAAGGATATTTACTTTAGCAGCTTTTTATTATAAATTTAAAGTATTGAATATTTGAAATTATAAATAAACTTATAAAAGACATTATCAAATTTTAAGGAGGAAGTGTAATGGGCTTATTTAGCAGGCTTGGACAGATGTTCAGAGGATTTTTCGGATTATTTGTCGGAGGATTGGAAGAGAGAAATCCGGAAGCATTGTTTGAAGATATTAAAAACCAGATTGACAAGGCAAGACGTGAGGCCGAGCACCAGATAATTGAAATCCAGACAAGTGCTGAAATGATAAAAATAGAAATGAAAAACGCGGAAAGAAATCTCAATGCCATAAAGGCAAGAGTGGAATCTGCTTCCAGAACCGGAGACAAGGAGCTGCTTGTGGAACTTCTCGTTCAGGAAGAGGAATATCAGACAGTATTTGAGACCCATAAGGCCACTTATGAGAATGCAATGATTCAGGTTGAGAAAATACGTGAAGATTATAAGATATTTGAGTCTGAAATGAATGCCAAGCTTAACGAGCTTAAAACTCTCAAGTCACAGGCTAAAATGGCAAATCTCCGCGAAAACATCAATTCTGTCAATGCGCAATATACCTCTAAGAACAGCCGTGTGGGCAGTGTCAACGACAACCTTGACAGAGCCCGTGAAATAGTCAATAAAAAGACTGCAAGAGCAAATGCTGTTGAATCTCTTAATAATGACAATATTGATATGAAGCTGAAGAGACTTGATATGAATTCGGCAAGAGACAGAGCGAGAGCCAGGGCTGAGGCAATGCTCGGCGGAGATAACGGCGGTTTTGAGGTAAAGGAAAAAACCGAAAATAAGGCTTCAAATTAATAAAATAAATCAAACTTAAACTTATACTTGGGGAATGGATGTTAAAATGGGAGAACTTATACGTACGGCAAACGAGACTGATTTACCTGTAATTACAGAGATATACAATTGGGCGGTTGAAAATACAACTGCCTCATTTGATATTAACCCTCAAACTGTGGAACAAAGAGCTGTTTGGTTCTCCCATTACAATCACAGGCATCCTTTGATTGTCTATGAACTGGAGGGTTGTGTTGCAGGTTATGCCTGTCTGTCCGAATTCAAGGCCAAAGAGGGGTATAAGGATACCTGCGAGTTGTCGGTATATATCCATCCTGATTATCAAAGAAGGGGTATAGGCAATGAATTAATGCGGGCGGTAATCGAGGCCGGCAGGGAAAAAAGCTTTCATGCAATAATTTCCTGCATCACTTCAGATAATGAGGTTAGCATAAAAATGCATGAAAAGTACGGCTTTGAGCTGTGCGGGCATTTAAAGGAAACAGGCTATAAATTTGGAAGATATTTGGATTGTTTATTTTATCAGTACCTGCTGTAGAGGAGACTGATAGATTTTCATTAATTTTTGCTACACTGCTATAACGGTGAAATGAGGAATGTTATGAACGGGAATTTATTTTATAGTGCAGTATTCAGATTTAGAAATATTACTACTTTGATTTTTTGGTGTGCACTTGTATTTTTGATCAGCAGTGCTCCCGATCTTCAGGGTACAAACATTAGCGGTATTGACATTAACACGCTTGCCACCGGTGCATATGGTACAGGAGCGTTGCTTTATGTTGCTCTTGTAATCCAGAGTATGTTTAGCAGCAACTTCAAGGAAGAAATGCAGCGAAAAGAGAAGAAAAGAGAAATAAACAGGCTGAACAGGGAATGTTCGAGATTGTCGTCCCAGACAAGAAACTATGCTTCTCCTATCCAAAGGCAGAAACTCAGGAAAATAATGCAGGACAAGGATGATATATTCAACTCCTTGAAAAGAGGAGACGACTACAGCTATCTCAAGGAAAAGATAGTGGAAAAGAGTCTTAATCTCGTTATCTCGTATACCAGATTAATGACGAATTATTCCATAAGAAGCAAGGAACTGTCTGAAATAAACATAAGCGATTTGATGAATAAAATAAATGCAAACCGCAGGAAGCTTAACTTTATGAAGGATGACAGAACATATGACGATGTCAAGAGCATTATTGAAATGGATGAACAGGTAATCAACAGGGTCAAGGATGAAAAAAATGAGCTTGAAAGAATCCATGCCAGGCTGGATTATATAGAGAGCATGCTAAGCATGTTCAAGCATCAAATTGTTTCAAGCATTGAATCGGAAGAGATGGTTGAAAAACTGGAAACAGCAGTTAATGAAGCTACCGCACTTGATAATGTATTACAGGAAAGAAGGCGCAATCAGATCAGAATGTAATAAACCATAATATAACGACATACTCACCTTGTATGAATCTACACAATCTGAGGGGGCTTACCCATGGAAAGTACTACTATTTATTCTTCTCCTTTTATAGAAATAACCAGGCGTTGGGATGGATTTTATCTGCAATCCTTTAAGAAGGGTTTAAATGTAGATGAATTCAATAAAATTATCGGTGCACACCCTGAAATACAAATAAATAATTTCAATGTAATAAAAGAAGCTTTGGTCCTTGCTCCGCAGCCGTCTCGCAAATTCGCCCTATCAAAGGAAAGAATAGTTGTGGACGTATCGGGTGACGGATTAAAAGCTTTTATGACATTGAACGTAAACCGGAATGAGCTTGAGAGTCCGGAATTAATAAAAGAAATCATAGCTAAATTGAATGAAAAGGGTGTCGTCTACGGAATCAGGAAGGAGGCCCTTTTAAATTTATATATGGGAAAACCCATACTGATTGCCGAGGGTCTGCTGCCCGAGCCGGGAAGGGATTCTCAGAATTCATATTATCAGTTAAAAGAAGTCAAGCCCGAAATAAAAGAGGACGGTAATGTTGATCATTATGAGTTAAATTTGATCAATATGGTCCAAAAGGGAGCCTGGCTCGGGGAAAAAATCCATGCAACACCGGGCAGGGAGGGAAAGACGGTAAAGGGCACAACTCTTAAGACAATGCCGGGCAAGAATTATCCCCTGCTGTATGATAAAAAAACTGTTAAAGAAGTTGTGGAAGAAAATAAATCAACCCTTTACGCATTACGGACAGGGGCTGTTTTCTTCGAGGGAGACAGCGTAGGGGTATCAAATCATCTGGAAATAAAAGAGAATATCGGCGTTAAAACGGGCAATGTTGATTTCGACGGATACCTTACCGTAAAAGGAACGGTGGAAGACAATTACTCGGTGGCCTCTACAAAGGATATAGAGATACTGGGTGAGTACGGTGTAGGAAACGTAAAAGAAATCAGCAGCTCAGAGGGAAGTATATACATAAAAGGCGGAATAGCAGGAAGAGGAAAGACCACCATAAGGTGCAAAAAGAACCTGTATCTTAAATATATAGCCGATGCCGAGATAATTTGCGATGGGAGCGTACATGTGGGTTTTTATTGCCTGAACAGTACAATAACGGCCAAGGAAGTTATTTTGGATTCCATGAAGGGTCAAATAATCGGCGGGAATATTAATGCCCACATAAGAGTAGTTTCGGCAATTATGGGTTCCTCCAGTGAAAAAAGAACAAATGTCTGCGTTAAAGGCTTTGACAGAAATGAATATAAAAATATCCTGGATGAACTGAATAATAAAGTCGAGGTTTTAAAAGCAGAAATCAATAAATATAAACAGCAGTTATCAATATTTGTAAATCTTTATGACAATGGACAGGTACGTAAAGACCAGTTTGACAGTATAAACGAAAAATACAATTCTTTCAAGTCAGCACTCACCGAAGTAGAAGAAAATAAACGGAATATGATTAATTATTTAAAAGCCAAGGGTGAGGGTGAAATTTCAATTCTAAAAAAGGCCTTCCCAAATACAATGCTGGAAATAAGGAGAATCCAGAAAGAAATTCAGAAATCCGTACTAAGAGTTACGTATTATTACCATGAAGGAGAAATCAAAGAGCTGTAGTGACATTTTCAACTATAAAGCATAACTTAGGGGGTAAGCCATATGAGGTATCAATCAATACTGCAACGCATAGAAGATGAGAAAAAAGACGAGATCATTTCTGCAAAACTGTATAGATATACGGGTTTGGTTCAGGCAATAGATTATTTTTCGCAAAAGCTTGTATTTGAGCAGATAATAGATGCTGCTTTTGATTTCATAAATGAGCTGCTTTTGGTTGACAGTTCGGCGATATTTGTTTATGAAAACGATGGGTATTATATAAAAAAAGTTAAGGGTATTACAAAGAAAATTGTAAAAATACCTGTGACGACAGAGCTTGGAAACCTGGCAACCTTCAATGGTAATATATTATATGAACGTGAGAAAATAATTAAATTCTTTGATCCTGAAATTATTGATGCTCTGGCGGTAAATGCCGCTGTCCCCTTGATAATTGAAGGGAATTTATATGGTTTTATATTATTTTATAACAAGAGTATAGGAGAAGACGACTTTATAATTTCGGAAGCATTAATGAGGCTCATCAATAATGCATTGGAAAATTTCAGCAGGTATGAAAAACTGGCAAAGGTAAATTCTGAATTGGATGAGAAAATCTTTAATCTTTTTGCCATAAACCAATCCTCAAAGATTCTTTTAAGCGAGCTTCGCATGGATGTTCTTTACAGCATTTCGGTAGATGTTTTTTCCGAGCTCACCCGCAGTAAGATAACCGGCTTTGTCCTTTTTGACGAAAAGTCTGAAAAGTTTGTTTTGAAGTCCTATAAGGATGTTTTTTATAAAACGAAGGATGCTCATATAAACCTGGAGCTCAGCAAAAGTGCCGGTATCGATCAGAATAAAGTCATCATAGACCTGGGAAAAGCGGAAGACCGTGAATATTTGAACAGCCTGTTTGACGGAGCCTCTGCCCAATTGGAACAGTTGGAGGCAAAATATGCGGTGCTGATTTTAAAGCAGAGCCAGCTGCTGGGATTGGTTACTTTAAGTGAAACAGTCACAGGCGGCGAATATAGCTCGGGGATATTCGAGCTGATAGAAAGTCTGGCTTCATCAACCTATACTGCATTAAGCAATGCCATGCATTTCGGGCTTGTAAACGAGCAGAAGGCGCTTATTCAAAAAAAGCTGGACAAGCTTATTTCCTTGAACAGTTTGACCAAAAATATAAGCAGTTCCATAAGGATGGAAACATTGCTGGAGACCTGCACCAAAACCCTCCAGATATCCTTTAACACTTCAAAAGGAGCCTTTTGCCTTTATAAGAAGGAGACAAACGAATTTGAAATGGCAAGTACCATCAACCTTGATAACTGCACTAAAAAGGTTATTACTCCAAATAAGAAATGGAAGAGGATATTCGAGGGGGACACAGTTTTTGCCATGGGGCAGCAGAACCTTGCGGATTATGTTGGAGAAAGCCTGGCTGCTGAAATCGGTGAGGCCCAGGGTGTGCTGCTGATACCTGTCTACATTGATATGATGGATATTGAAATACTTGGGCTTATGGCCGTATTTAAATATGACGATATTCAGCTGGATAATGAGGAGAACATGCTGATCCTTGAAACAATAGCAGGAAGTATTGCGCCTGTTTTGAACAACCTTCTTATGATGCAGCTGCAGCAGAGATTTATGCTGCCTAACTATATTGAGATATTTAAAAGTGATTTGAAAGAGGAAATTAAGCAAGCCATTGAATACAATCTGGATTTGACAGTTGTTCAGATAATAGATGAAGAAGGTTCATTGTTTAAGAGCAGTGGGATTATTGACAGTTTGAAGGAAAGCTTCAATAAGCTCTATCCCTTTTCCTCAAATAATATATTTATTATTGAAAATATTGATGACAGGGAACTTGAAGAGAGAATAGAAAAATATACAAAAGGCAAAAAACTCTTTATAAGGAAAATGAAGCTGGGAACAAATTTCAAAAGTTTCGCAGAATTTTTCAATTTATACAGGTAATATAAGAGAAGGTGCAGTAAAATATGGAGGTTGGTGTGGAATTACTTATAGGCACGGACATAATTGAAATAGAAAGAATTAAGGATTTATTGGATAATGGGATAAAAGAAAAATTTTCAGCACGGGTCTTTACACCTGAAGAGGTTAAATATTGTGAAAGTAAAGGTGCTTCCAGATATCAGAGCTATGCGGCCAGGTTTGCGGGGAAGGAAGCCGTATCCAAGGCATTTGGCACAGGAATAGGGGAAAATGCGCTTTTTAATGAAATAGAAATACTCAATGACCAAAACGGCAAGCCTCTTGTAATCCTTCACGGAAGGGCAAAAAAATACTATGAAGGACTGGGAGCTTCGGGTATATCAATCTCACTTTCCCATTGCCGGGAATATGCAGTTGCATATGTGACAATAACTAAATAAGTATGAGATAAAAAGACTTTCCGGGTAATTGGCCGGGAAGTTCTTGTTTATACCATAGGAATTTCAGAGAGGTGGTTTCACGTGAAACAAGTATCTTTCCTGCATACGGCGGATCTTCACCTTGATGCACCCTTCTCCTCCCTGGGTGATGAAGCTAAAGCCTGCAAAAGAAGAAATGAACTTGAGTCCTGTCTGTGCAGAATTATACAGAGGGTCCAGGAGGCTGGCATAAATATTCTGATAATAAGCGGGGACTTATTCGAAGATAAATATATTAAAGGTTCTACAATACTTAAAATAAAAAATTTATTTACTGAAATATATAATACCGAAATTGTCATTATCCCGGGCAATCATGACCTCCTGCGGGAAAATTCCTTTTACAGAACTACTGTATGGGGTAGTAATGTGCATATTTTAGAGGACTCGAAACAGGTTTTGTATCTGGAAAAGTATAACACCTGCATTTATAATCTGGGTGTTAAAAATAATGTGAGAATGGATATGGAACAAATTCCGGGGATGGAGATTGCAAGGGAAAGGTTCAATATCCTGCTATTGCATGGTACGGTTGATATGCCTTTTGAAGAGGATAATTATAACTCCATAACATCAAAGGAATTATTATCACTTAATATGGACTACATTGCCCTGGGGCACATGCACTGCTACAGTGAATTCAAAAATGAAAGCACCGTAATGGTAAACCCCGGAAGTCCGGAACCTTTGGGTTTTGACGAGGAAGGGGAACATGGGTATGTGCAGGGGCTTTTAAGTATTTCAGAAGACTGTAAAAAGCAGTGTGACATAAGGTTTATAGAGGATGCCGCAAGGCACTATCACAACATTGATGTAAATATCAGCGGCTGCTCCGACGATTCTGAGGTTATTGAAAAGATCTGTCTGGTGGGACAAATGGACGGCGTGGGTCAATTCAGCTTCAGGGAAACTGATTTTTATAAAATAACGCTTACAGGATTCATCAGCAAAAATTATTCCCCTGATATTGGGTATATCCAGGAAACCTTAAACAGCAGGTGTTTTTATATTAAGCTGAGAAATCAAACCTCGGCCAAATTTGAATATGAGTGTTACCTGGAAGACCCGGGTATAAAGGGAGAGTTTGTCCGCAGAATTCTGGACCTGCAGGAGGGTGAAGGATCACAGGAGAAAAGGGATACACTTTTCCTGGCCATGCAGTATGGGCTGCAGGCCTTGGAAAACGAAAGGGTCGACTAATGAAAATCAGAAAACTTTACATACGGGGATTTGGAAAAATAGAAGAATTCGAGCTTGAACTGTCAAAAAATATAAATGTAATTTACGGTCCTAACGAAAGCGGTAAATCAACAATTATGGCGTTCATAAAAGCCGTTCTGTTCGGATTGAAGGGCGGCAGGGCCGACAGGGAGGGAACAGCGTCCGAACTTAGGAGATACCGGCCCTGGAGCAATTCCTCCTATGGAGGGTATATTGGCTTTGAAATGGATACCCCTGCGGCCTACAGGCTGGACAGGGATTTTGATAAAAACAGCGTGAAACTTTACGACCGGGATTTCAATGATATAACAGGTCTTTTTTCAGCTGCCAGGGATGGCAGGGGGATTGCCGAGAAGCTGCTGGGCGTAAATGAGGGCTTGTTCGAAAGAACGGTATATGTACGGCAGCTGGGAACAAAAATTGATACGGCATCGTCCAAAGAATTAATTGACAGGATATCAAATATTTGTCAGAGCGGTTATGAAGATATATCATATAAAAAGGCCCATACGGCGCTGAAGGAGGCCCTGAAATCACAGGTCGGCACCGAAAGGAGTTTTACCCGGCCGCTGGACATGATAAACAGGCGGTTAAGCGAACTCTGCCTGATGCAAAAGAAGCTCAGAGAGGAAGCGGAAAGCCAGACAGCTGCCCAGCGTGAATTGAAACGCATGGATTCGGAAATAGCTGTTCTTGCCGGAATAGAAAGACTTTTTACACTGGCGGTGGAATTCCTGGATGCAAGGGAAAGACTTGGTCTGCAGGAGAGAAATGCCGAGGAAATACGGTTTCTGAATGACGGAACAGGGCTTCTGCGGAAAAATATTACCAGGCTAACTGGAGACGCAGCAGCGCTGGAGCAGGAAGTTGTAAAAACCACCCGTGAGGAGAGCAGGCTGGAGGAGGATTTGAAGAGGCTGAACCGGACCGTTTCCCAAGAGGATTTAAAAGGCCTTGGAAAACGGGTGAAGGTTTTTAGTATTGCCGGAATCCTCACACTGGCAGCTGCAATAGGCTGTGCTCTGGGGTCTTTCGTATTTGAACTGCTACCCCTGTATTTTACGGCAATACCGTCTCTGGCCTTTATCACTGCCGGTGTTTTCAGGGCTGTACAAGGGAAAAGGTTAAAGAAGCTGGAGAGAGAACAGCAGGAGTTGGCCGGCAGGGAGAGGCTGCTTGGGCAGCAGCTTGAAAATATCAAAAAAGTCAGGTCTTCCGCATCAAATCAACTTGTAGGTCTGTCGGAACGTCTTGCAATTGAAAAATTGCAGTATGAGCAGCAGATCAAAAGGCTGGAGAGTATTGAACCGGCTCTAAGGCAGCAGGAGCTGGAACAATTGGAAAGCAGGGTTGACACATTGTCCATGGAAATAATCCGGCTGCTGGAGACTTTGAACGCTGACGGCACCTTGCCCGGGGGTGAGGCCATTCTGGCAGAAAATATACTTGAGAATCCGGATGAGGGCCGGCAAAAGGAATTGAACAGGATACAGGAATTTTATGCCGGACAGCTCCAGCAAAAACGGATTGAAAAGGCGGCGCTTGAACTTCAATTAAAAAACCTTAGCAGCACCGCAGATACCGGAGCTGTGGAGCAGGAAATTTACAGGCTGACACAGCAGAAAAAGGCACTGGAACAAAGAGGAGAGGCTTTGCAGCTCGCAATGACAACTCTTGAAGAAGCAGCACGGGAGGTACGGAAGAAGTTCCTTCCCATAATGAACAAGGCTTTCAGCAGTACATTTTCAGGTTTGACCTCCCGGAAATATATTGAAACAAAAGCCGGAGACAACCTGAATATAATGCTGAGCGATCCGGGGAGTGAAACCCTGGTGCCTGTACCGGTGTTGAGCAACGGTACGGCTGATCAGCTTTACCTTGCACTGAGGGTTGCAATATCTGAAACCGTATTGAAAAACAATGAACAGCTTCCCTTGATTCTGGATGAACCCTTTGCACAGTATGATGATATCAGAACAGAAAATGCATTGAGACTTATAAATGAACTGGGCAGGAAACAGCAGGTTCTGATTTTTACCTGCAAGCAGCGGGAGGTTGAAATGATAAGTGAATTAACCGGGGGAAATGCATGTAAAATCTGTTCATTGACATAGCGTTAAAATCTAAATATAGTAAGACTATTAAAATGTATTTTTATGAGGCAATATGATGAAACAACGAATTACAAGACTGATTTTAATATTTATAACCTTTATGCTTGTGCTGACAGGCTGCGGCAGCAGGGAGATACCCGTAACAAGGAATGAGCAGCTTTTAAGCGGGATAACTCCTGAAAATGCGGCAGTAGTTACCGAAGCCGTGGTGGATATGTTCGATAAACCGGACATACTCGGTATCCGGCTGACACAGGTGCTGTACAACCAGGTTGTAAAGGTTGTCCGGGAAGAGAATTCCTGGACCAATATAAAATTACTGGATGGCAGCTCAGGCTGGGTTAAGAGTAAATATATAAGCAGTAATACCGGGAGTGTAACTGACGGCGGAATTAAAAATAAAATAATCGTTACGGCTAAAAACATAGATATTTTTACCGGTGCAAACAATGCGGTAAATTTCAAGAAGGTTGTGCTTGGGACCGAACTGTATTCCACAGGAAAGACAAAAACCGGATATGATGTCCTGCTTCCCGATAATAAGAAAGGCTGGGTAGAGGAAGGCGGAGTAATAGCAGTTCCCATAGAGGATAATGTCATTCCCAAAACAAGCAAGGATGAATTTATTCAAACCATAAAAAAATTTGAAGGTACAATATTTATTATGGGAGGCATAAGCAGGTGGGGAATGGATTCTTCCGGCCTCGCGTATATATGCAGCAGGATAAATGGTGTTGATATACCAAGAGATATGGTCAAAATGAGTAAAACAGGAACCCAGGTGACACTCGAAAATATTCAGCCGGGAGATCTTATCTTTTTCAGCACAGACAGCCTGAAGAAAGATATTTATGATGTCGGCGTTTACCTGGGAGATAATAAGTTCGTACATTCCAGCGCATCAAGAGGCGTCATTAATGAGACGCTGGAGGACAGTTATTTTAAGGACAGAATATTAACCGTGAGGAGAATATTTTAGTGGCCTGTAGCACCTGAATTCGTACATTGCCGGCGGTTAAATTACCTTACCGGACAAAATACGTTACAGCTGTTGCCGGCCGCTAAGTTACTCATCCCAGGACCAGCTTGCCAAGAAGGGTGGCAATATCTGAAGCGGAATGAGGTTTTCCCAAAAACCTGGAGTTTTCACGCATTATGTTAAGAGTTACAGGGTCATTTGCAACCTGTGACAAAACACTTATAAGCTGGCCCGAGTCTTCTATCTTGTTGGCTGCACCACTTCTTATCAGGAAATTTGCATTGCCTTCCTCCTGACCGGGTATGGGAGAAATAATAAAAATCGGAAGACCCTTGACCAGAGCCTCGGAGATAGTCATACCTCCGGGCTTTGTTATTAACAGGTCGGATATATCCATAAGTTCATTAATCTTATCCGTATAACTCAAAACAAGTACCTTTTTATTGCTCTTTCCGGCACTGAGTTCAAGCTGTGCTTTAAGTTTCTGATTTGTACCTGTTACAGCTATAATTTGAATATCTATATCACAATCCAGCAATGAGGCCATGGTATTGTCAATATTGCCAAAGCCCATACCCCCTCCCATGACAAGGACAGTAAACTTATCTTCCAGTCCCAGTTCCAGTTTGAGTTTTTTCTTGTCAACCCGGGTAAGGAACTTGGGTGACACAGGAATACCATACGGAAAAATAATGTTTCCGGGAATTCCTCTTTGCATCATCTCCGATTTCATCAAATCATTAGCCACGACAAAAGCATCCATACCGCTGTCCAGCCAGAGAGAGTGAACTACATAGTCGGTGAGAATGGCAACGGTAGGGATTTTTATTTTGTTTTTTTCCTTTAAGGAGGACAGCATCTGCATGGGAAAAGGGTGTGTACACACAACCGCAGAAGGTCCATAATCATTTATAAGGCTATTGAGCTTAAAGGATAATAGCTTATTCAGTGCTTTGCTGATATCGTAAATACCGGTGCCCGTACCTGACGCGGTGTATAATCTGCTGTACAGCCCCGGACTTCTTTTAAGGGCACCAAGGTAGCTGCTGACAACAATTTTATCTACTATCGGATTTATATATTTAAGCGTATCCAGAATATCGACCGACCAACCTGCAAACTGCTTTTCAATTGATTCCTTCAACGCTTCGGCAGCTTTCATGTGACCTGTTCCGACAGATACATACAGTATTAATACCCTCATAATGATCTCCACATAAAATAATTGAAAATAAGAAAATTTATATTCAATATAGATTTTTGACATTATGGCCGGGATTATACGTTATATGTGTAAATAAAGAAATTAACAGCCCGTAAATATGTTAGAACTTTATATTATATTACGAATATTTTAACAGCTAATAACTAAAAATAACATTGCACAATTAAAACTTCAATTGCCCTGAATAATAAAAAGGGCAACAACACAATTTGAATCCGGTGTGAATTTGGAAGGAGGTACAAGTTTGAAAAAGCACATAAAATTAGTTGCTTTTTGTTTAGTCGTTGTTTTCAGTCTTACTCTTTTAGGTCAAGGATCACTGTATTTTACTGGTACCGCTTCATCTCTCAAGTTAGGTGACAAGGGTCAGGAAGTAAAGGAAATGCAGCAGGAATTAAAAAATTGGGGTTATTATAACGGCAAGGTAAATGGAAATTTTGGATATGACACTTTCACTTCAGTACTTAAATATCAAAGGAATTATGGTTTTCGCGCCAACGGAATTGCAGACAGGAATATACTGTTGTCAATGGGCCTTGGTAAAGTTGTTGAAACCGGAACAGTTAATGCCGCTTCAACCAAAGTTACCGATGAGCAGCTGCTTGCCAGGGTCATAAATGGCGAGGCCAGAGGAGAGCCCTTTGAAGGACAGGTAGCAGTGGGAGCGATAATCCTCAACAGAGTTAAGAATTCAAAGTTCCCAAAAACCATGGCAGGTGTGATATATCAGCCGGGGGCTTTCACAGCTGTGTCCGACGGACAGATAAATGTAGCCATTAATCCGAAATCCACAGTGGTCAAGGCAGCCAGAGATGCTCTTGCCGGATGGGACCCAACCGACGGATGCCTGTATTACTGGAATCCTGCAACGGCTACAAGTAAATGGATATGGTCAAGAACGGTAAAGCTGAAAATAGGTAAACACTGGTTTGGAATATAAATGGAGGTGATTTGATGGAACAGAATGAAAATGAAAACATGGACAATAATAATGACTTATGGCAGAAAAAAAGAAGAATGTCCTGGGGAGTACCTATAGCAATCGTTGCAGTGCTGGCATTGGCAGGAGTATCCACATGGGGATACTACCAGAGCAAGCAGCTCAGCGATCTCAGGATAATGATGGACAACCAGTACAGCAGAGCTTTCCTGGATTTGAACGAGTATGTTGACAACCTTGAAGTTTTATTGGCCAAATCCATGGTTACAGCCACTCCGAGAGGTACTTCCTCAATGCTGGAGGAAGTGTGGCGCCAGTCGAATTTGGCTCAGACAAATATGGGGCAGCTTCCGGTAGCACCTCCCATACTTGAAAAAACCTCCAACTTTCTAACACAGGTGGGAGATATGGCCTATGCATATAATACAAAGACTGCAAACGGTCTGCCTCTGAGTGATGAGGAATATCAGAGCCTTAAAAAAATGCATGGCTTTGCTTTATCCTTGCAAAACAGCCTCCACGGAATAGAAGAACAGATCAATAACGGGAAGATGGCCTGGGGGAGTGCAGGAGGACCAAGGGAGCTGAAAAGCCAAAATACCAAGAATATTCAGACAACACAGTTTGAAAATGTTGACAAGAACTTTCAGGAGTATCCTTCAATGATATACGACGGGCCTTATTCCGACCATATGATGAAGGTCAAGCCCATAGGTTTGAAGGATGAAAAAGTCAGTGCTTCCAAGGCCGAGGACATCGTACGGAAAATAATAGGAAATGATAAGATCCAGGGTATTTCGCGGCTTGAAGACAGCAATGAGGGAAGCATAAAAACTTACAGGTATAAGGTCAGCTACAAAAATTCCGACAATGACGGCAGTGCTGAGGTTGATATAACGCAACAGGGCGGACAGGTGTACTGGATGCTTAGAAACAGGAGCGTCAGTTCAGGAAAGATGTCCATGAACGCTGCTAAAAAATCCGCACAGGACTTTCTTAAGAAAAATGGGTTCGGCAGTATGACCGACACCTATTATATGAGAACTGACGGCATAGCAACAATATGTTATGCCTATGAGCAGGATGGAGTAACGGTCTACCCCGATCTTGTCAAGGTGAAGGTGGCCCTTGATAACGGTGAAGTGCTGGGAGTTGAATCAAAAGGTTATTTGTATAACCACAAGACACGGGATATTCCTCAAACGCAGCTTACTGTTGATCAGGCGAGAAGCAAGATAAATAAAAATCTGAAAATCGAGAAGGAAGGCAAGGCAATAATCCCCACAGATTTTAAAACGGAAAAATACTGTTACGAATTTATAGGATCGTTGGATGATCAGAAATTTATATTATATATAAACGCTTTGACCGGAACCGAGGAGGATATCCTCATGCTGGTCAGCACGGATGAAGGCTCATTAACTATGTAAGTGCACACAATGGGATGCCTTAAAATGAGAGAATTGCAAATAATGAATTACAGGTAATAGTGTGCGGGTACACTTTAATAAACGGGAAGCTCTGTTAAAAGTACATGTCTGAAATTGTGGCTAAAACACTTGTGGTAAGCCGTACAAACTTCAGGCATGTACTTTATGAACTTTTTTAACCATAATTTTAATTATTGACGCTGCAAGGATTTATTAATAATATATAATTAGAGTTCTAATAATTTGAATTCTAATTATTATAAAATGGGTTTTTAATTTTTTTATGGATAGGAGATAACATGTTGGATCAGAGAGAATTAAATTTACTGCTTGTTAAAGTAGGTGCGGTACATAGGAGGAGATCCACTTATGAATTTATGAAGTGTAATCTCACCGCAGGCCAGCCCAGGATGATAAATTACCTGTTTGAACATAACGGCTGCATTCAAAGGGAAATAGCGGCCGACTGTCATATGGAGCCTGCCTCTGTAACCAGTGTACTTAATAGCATGGAAAAGTCCGGGCTGGTAGAGAAAAGGCCTGTAAAGGGAGACAAGCGGGCTCTTGAGGTATGGCTGACCGACAAGGGCCTGGAAAAGAAAAAAGTAATAGACAGGATTTTTATTTCAATGGCTGATGAGTGCTTTCAAGGGTTTTCAGAAGAAGAAAAGCAGCTTGCCGGAGACTTCCTTACCCGGATATTCAAAAATATGATAGACGGAGAACAGCAGGAATGGCGGACCTAGGAGGATATAACGCAAATGAACCTATATAAACCATATTTCAAAAAATACAGGACATTATTCCTGCTTGGCATTAGCTGCGTTTTTTTTGAGGCTGTATGCGATTTGCTCCAGCCAACCATTATGGCGCATATAATAGATGATGGAGTAAAAAACGGCCGCGTTGCTTCCGTTTTATATTTTGGACTTACAATGCTTGGCATAACCGCTCTTGGAGCTTGCTTTGCCGCTACGAGGAATATTCTTGCAAGCAGGGTATCGCAAAGCTTCGGTGCGGATTTGAGGTATGATGTTTTCAAGAAGATCATGAACTTTTCCGAAGCAAGTGCCGACAGTATAGAAAGCGGCTCCCTGATAACCAGAATGACAAATGATACCTCCCAGGTGACACAGTTTGTAAACGGTATTATGAGAATATTTCTTAAGGCTCCGCTCACATGTATCGGGAGTATAATTCTTGCCATTATGCTGAGCCCGTACATGAGTGTGGTGCTGTTGATAGCTATAGCCGTGGTGGCGGCCTTGATCGTCATTAGCATGAAATTAAGCTATATCCGTTTTTCAAAGGTTCAGAAAGCCATCGACAAGGTAAATACCGTCGTACAGGAATACCTGCTGGGCATAAGGCTGGTCAAGGCCTTTGGAACATATGAGGAGGAAGAGGGACGGTTCGAGGTGGCAAACTCGGATCTCAATAAAAAAAGTATTTCTTCCCAACTGGTAATAGCATATTTTTCACCGGTCATGTCTTTGACTGTCAGCATAGGAATTGCAGTCATTATCTATCTGGGCAGCATACTGTTCGGAAATGGCCGGCTTGAGGTAGGCAAAGTTGCCGCTTTTATAAATTACATGACTCAAATACTGACCTCTCTTATAATGATAACCAATATTTTCAACACTTTCATAAGAACAAAGGCATCGACTGAGAGAATAGAAGAAATATTGGCCGGAGAAGAGGATTTCACAGGTGCCGGCAGCCCGAAACCGGTTATTACAGGTGAGCTGGAGTTTGACAATGTGACCTTTGCATATCCCGGCGGCAGCGGGCTGCCTGTATTAAAGGAGCTGTCCTTTAAAATAAATGCAGGTGAGACCCTGGCGGTAATTGGGCCCACAGGTGCGGGAAAATCCACGCTTGCCTGGCTTTGCCTGCACTTTTATGATGTCAATGAGGGTGCAATTTATATCAATGGGAACAATATCAAAAGTATAGATACGTCTGTCCTCAGAAAAAACATTGCCTTTGCACCCCAAAAAAGCATGCTTTTCACCGGGTCTGTTTTTGATAATATCGCCTGGGGAGAGAGTGCAATGGAGGCGGAACAGGTTATCCGGGCTGCTCAAAATGCACAGGCACAGGAATTTATTGAAAAAATGCCGGACAAATTTGACAGTGTGCTGGGACAAAACGGAGTGAACCTGTCAGGGGGACAGAAACAGAGGCTATCAATAGCCAGAGCCCTTGCAAAGCAAGCGCCTGTTCTGATCCTGGATGACTGTACAAGCGCACTTGACGCAATTACCGAGGCCCGGGTCAGGAAAGCCTTGAAAAGCCTTGACACAGATAGGACAGTCATAATGATAACTCAAAGGATCGGTACGGCCATGTCGGCCGATAAAATTCTGGTGCTGGATAACGGAGTAAATGTGGGCTTCGGAGAGCATACGGATTTATTAAATAACTGCAGTACTTACAGGGAGATTTATGATTCACAAATTGGGGGTGGCCTTATAACACATGTCAAATAAGAATGAAGTACGGAATCTCGACAATATGCCAAAGCTGGGAAGATGGGGAGCGGCAGGACATCAGAGGTTTAAACCCACAGCAAAGCCCAAGGACACAAAGGGAACTCTTGTCAGACTGATAAGAATGTTCGGAAGATGGCGTAAATCAATACTGATTGCGGCATCACTCACAGTTCTGTCGGCAGCGGCAGGTTTACTTACTCCATATTTGCTTGGCCAGGCTATTAACACATTTAATATTGATACAAACACAGTTGACAACAACCTGCTTGTAACTATATTGACGGCTCTGGTTTTCTGCTACCTGACAAGTTGGATACTGGATACCTTTAATGGCGTACTCATGGCCAGAGTAACCCAAAGCCTTGTAAAGCACATAAGAACAGAATTTTTTTCCAAGCTTCAGAGAATCCCTCTGAATTTCTATGATACAAGATCTCACGGGGATACCATGAGCAGAATCACAAATGATGTTGATAATATAAGCAGTACGGTAGGACAAACAACCACACAGCTTATTTCAAGTGTTTTTTCAATAACGGGTGCACTGGTAATGATGCTGGTATTAAGTCCGGGGCTGACGTTGGTTGCATTGGTAACCATACCGTTAATATTTGTACTTACAAAGACAATAGCTAAAAGAAGCAGGAAGTATTTTACCAGCCAGCAGCAGACACTGGGAAACCTCAATGGTGTTATAGAGGAGAACATTCAGGGGTTGAAGATGGTAAAGGCCTTTAACAGACAGCAAAAAGTACTGGGGGATTTTAAGGAAGTCAACAGGACTCTGTGTGATTACTCCACAAAAGCTCAGATCTGGGCCGGTTTTCTTATGCCGTTCATGAATGTAATAAATAATCTCAGCTATACGCTGATAGCCTGTGCCGGCGGATTAATGGCAGTCAGGGATTACATAACCGTAGGAGTTGTAGTCAGCTTTCTCACATACTCGAGACAATTCGGAATGCCCCTTAATCAAATAGCCGGTATGTTTAATACCATTCAGTCGGCCCTTGCCGGCGCTGAAAGAGTTTTTGAGATACTGGACGAGAAGGAAGAGATACCGGATAAGCCAAAGCTCAAGGAATTCGGACCGGCCCTGGGGAAAGTAGAGTTTAAGGAGATCACCTTTTCCTATACCCGGGGAAAACCGGTGCTGAACAATGTCAGCTTTCAGGTGCAGCCGGGAGAGGTTGTTGCACTGGTAGGTGAGACGGGGGCCGGAAAAACAACCATTGTAAATCTTCTGACCCGCTTTTATGAACCTGAAAAGGGTGGGATACTGATTGATGATGTAAGCATTACCGATATAACAAGAAGGGACCTGAGGAACTGCTTCTCGGTGGTATTGCAGGATACCTGCCTTTTTACCGGAAGCATTGCCGACAATATAAGGTATTCAAGACCTGATGCCACTGATGCCGAAGTCAGGGACGCCGCCGTCATGGCTCACGCAGACGGTTTTATTTCCCGCCTTCCAAAGGGGTATAATACTCAGGTTTCCGGCAGCTCCGACAACCTGAGCCAGGGGCAGCGCCAGCTCATTGCCATAGCCAGGGCAGTCCTGTGCCAGGCGCCTGTGCTGATACTTGACGAGGCCACAAGCAGCGTTGATACCAAAACAGAGAAGGAAATCCAGCAGGCGCTTCTGAAGCTGATGAAAAACCACACAAGTTTCCTGATAGCCCACCGCCTGTCCACCATCCGGGACGCCGATAAAATACTGGTCATAGGGGACGGAGGTATTCTTGAAACAGGTACGCACCTCCAGCTGATGGAGAAAAAGGGAGTATACTACAGAATGGTTATCAGCCAGCTGGGATTGGATGAGGAAGCCGGTTGACACCCCCATTACCAGATATTACAATTAACTTATCTTAAAGCATAATGATACTTGTCGGCCTGATGGATGCAGAAGATATAAAAGTAAAGTTTGGAGAGATGGTATGAACATATCTATTGCTACTGCAACATTTTATAACACACCTTTTACAGAAGCGCTGGAGCTTATAAAACGTGCCGGTTTTGAGAGCATTGAGCTGGATACCTACTGGACCGGCGGTGACAACTGGGAGGTAACACAGCATCTCAGAAATATCCGGCCAAGAGAGGTGTTAAAGATAATAAGGGAAAGCGGACTGAGGATAAATTCCCTCCATGATATGGGTGGTGTCATATTCAAGGACACAGATACCCTGATCGGTGCCGGTACATACGAGTATCTTGAATTTGGAGAAAAGGATATTCCCTGCCTGGTTTTTCATGCACCTCATAAAAAGACAGATGACAGGAGCTGGTGGTCCGGGTATGCTCCAAAAGCCGCAGAGGATTTGAAAGCACTTAAAGACAGATTTCTGGTCTGCATAGAAAATATTCAAAACTTTCCGGGATACCAGACCTCTTTGATCGACCCTGCTGAGATGCTTGCCTTTGTCAGGGACAATGGATTATACATAAATATCGACACCACCCATTATGCACAGTGCGGGATTGATATAGTCTCTGCGGCAAAGTTCGTGAGGGATTATGTCAAAGGGGTGCATTTCAGTGATTATAAGGACGGCAAAAGGCATTTGTTCCCGGGTGAGGGAGTATTGGAGCTGAAGGGCTTTGTCAACTCCCTGAAACTTGACGGCCTGCATGCACTGACTCTGGAGTGCAATATCCCCTATGAAAAGGGCAGACCTGAGGTGTCTGTGGAAAGTATGAAGAGGGCCAGGAGCTACGTTGAGAGCCTGATACTGTGATGGACCTCAAGTGAACGGGGTATGAAAGGGATGGATTATGAAGGACTATACGGAGTTTGATGCGGCAGCAGATTTGAATGATATAATAAAATTTTTATCCAGAAGGGATATTCAGCGGCTTACCGGCAAGGCATTATACGACGGTTTTGGAATTTCACAGGCCGATCTGCTCATTATACTCGGAAGCAGTATTCCGTACCTGGCGGAACTTGGCGCAAGGGCGTTTGTCGACGGAGTCGCCAAAGAGTTGATGATAGTTGGAGGAATAGGTCATTCTACCAAATATCTGGCCGAAAATATACGCAATAATCCGGAATACCGGGATATTGCTGTTGAAAACAGGCCTGAGGCGGATATTTTGAAAGAGGTGGTTTCAAAAAACACAGGTTTGGATGTTAACAATATTATTATTGAAAACAGGTCAACCAACTGTGGCGAGAATGCTTCACAGGCTCTGAAAGTCTTAAGGGAGAGGGCTGAAATTCCGGCTTCGGTAATAATCATTCAGGACCCTACAATGCAGTTAAGGACCCATGCGGCATTTCTCAAGACCTGGGCCGGTGAGAAAACGAGGATCATCAGTTACAGCCCCTTTATTCCCACTATTAAAGCAGAGACCGGAAGCTTAAAGTTTTCAGACAACATTTATGGTTTGTGGTCATTTGACAGGTTTATAGATCTTGTCATGGGTGAAATACCAAGACTGAGGGATGACCAGGAGGGTTACGGACCGGAAGGGAAGGACTTTATAGTACATGTTGATATTCCTGATAATGTGCTTGAAGCCTATTACAGATTGCAATCGATATATGGTGAATACAAACATATTAAGTTTAGAAAATGAGCTGCATGCAGGATTGGCCACAAATGTGGCTCATGGAGGTTAAAATGAAAAAGGTAATTGCGGTATTTGTTATTGTGGGAGTGATCCTTGCGGGGTATTTCGGAGCAAAAGGCATACAGTCATACCTTGATTTGAGGAAGTATCAGAAGCAGATCGAAGATATTAAAATAGAGAATGTGGACCTGAGCAGTATTTCAGACGGGACATATGTGGGAAGTGCCGAGGTGCTCTGGATAGCTGCCGAAGTCAAAGTCAATGTAAAGGACCACAAAATAGCGAATATTGATCTGATAAGGCATAAAAACGGGCGGGGTGCAAAGGCTGAGGTAATACCCCGGAAAGTTGTGGAGACCCAGTCCCTTCAGGTTGATGCCGTATCAGGTGCTACCAACAGCAGCAAAGTAATTCTGAAGGCCATACAAAACGCATTGGAAAATGCTTTAAAATAAGGTACTGCAAAAAACAATTGGACTAAATGTGAAATTAATGTAAGGTGTGCGCGTACTGGCTTCAATAAATGGATCACCTGCAAAGAACAGGACTGAGTTTTGTAAAGCTTCCCATTTATTGAAGTTGTACGCACACACCTTAATCAATAGTAATTCATGTATCGCAGTTGTCTCAATTTACAACAGCTGCTTTGACACTATCTGATTTTAATGTGGACTTCACGGAGCTGGGCCTCGGTTATTTCGGCAGGGGCGCCGCACATGAGATCCTGGGCATTTCCATTCATGGGGAAAGGGATAACTTCACGAATGTTTTCCTCATTCTTTAAAAGCATGATCATACGGTCAACACCCGGAGCCATACCCGCATGAGGCGGTGCTCCAAACTGGAAGGCCTGGTACAGGGCTCCGAATTTATTACGGAGATCTTCCTGGGAGTAACCGGCTATCTCAAAGGCTTTGATCATTATGTCAAGGCTGTGGTTTCTGACAGCGCCCGAGGAGAGTTCAATGCCGTTGCACACTATATCATACTGGTAAGCAAGGATCTCCAGAGGGTCCTTTGTATTGAGTGCTTCCAGTCCGCCCTGGGGCATGGAGAAGGGGTTATGGGTAAAGTTGATCTTCTTTTCGGCAGTGTCATACTCAAACATGGGGAAATCATTTACAAAACAGAAACGGTAAGCATTCTTTTCACATATATCGAGGCGTGTGCCCAGTTCTGTTCGGATCTGGCCGGCAAGCAGGGCGGCGCGTTCTTCCTTGTCGGCGATGAAGAAAATTGTATCGCCTGGTTCAAGGCCTGCAAGGCCTGAAAGCTCTCTCTTTATTTCATCCGGTATGAATTTGTCTATAGGTCCTTTGTAGGTCATATCGCCATTGACCTCAAGATAGCCGAGTCCGCCCATGCCGATTGATGTAGCAAATTGCAGCAGCTTTTCATGAAAGCCCTTGGACATTTCGGCATGAACCCTGACAGCGCGGACTGTCTTGTTGTGGAAGGGCTTGAAGGTACATTTCTGGAAAAAATCCGACAGATCTATTATTCTCAGCGGGTTGCGCAGGTCGGGCTTATCGGTGCCGAACTCAAGCATTGCCTGCCTGTAGCTGATCACGGGATATGGAGCTTCGGTCACAGAGTATCCTTCGGGGGCAAATTTCTTAAATGCAGCGGTAAGAACTTCTTCACCGGCACGGAATACGTCTTCCTGGGTGGCGAAGCTCATCTCGAAATCCAACTGATAAAACTCTCCCGGGGAGCGGTCGGCACGGGCATCCTCATCACGGAAGCAGGGAGCTATCTGAAAATACCTGTCGAAGCCTGATACCATGAGGAGCTGCTTATACTGCTGGGGAGCCTGGGGAAGTGCATAAAACTTTCCCTTGTACTTACGGGAAGGTACGATATAATCCCTTGCACCTTCAGGTGATGACGCACAGAGAATGGGAGTCTGGATTTCCAGGAAGCCCATGTCGGTCATTTTTTGTCTCAGGAAGCTGATAACCTCCGAGCGGAAAATAATATTGTCTTTAACCTTTTTATTGCGAAGGTCGAGGTAACGGTACTTAAGCCGCAGATCCTCACGGGTTTCCTTTGAAGACATAACCTCGAAGGGGAGCTGTTTGTATACCTTTCCCAGAACATCAACAGAATGAGCCTCCAGTTCAATTGTTCCGGTTGGAATCTTAGGATTGTATGTCTCTTCGTCACGGCATTCAATCACGCCTTCAATTGAAATACAGTCCTCCCTGCCGATTCCCTCCAGCAGGGCTGTGTTCCGCATAACGACCTGCATGACGCCATACATGTCTCTAAGATCTATGAAAGATACACCGCCATGGTCCCGTATATTTTCGACCCAGCCTGCAATTCTTAGTGTTTTGCCAACATCGCCTTCGCTGATGTTGTTCAAAGTCCTGTTCCTGTAAATGTTAGATGTGTTCATAATTTATCTCCTTTACCGATATTTTGAGCATAAAAAAAGCTCATCCAAAACTAATAAAGTCCAGGACGAACATATAATGTCCGCGGTACCACCTGAATTACTGGCTAGCAGTCACTCAACGGTTCAAAAAACCATGCTGTTTAACGCACCGGCATACGTCGCACCTACTGGTCAGGGCTGGCAGATACATTTTTTCGGAAATGAATAAATGTACAACTAAACCTGAAGTTCGGATTGAGGCTGGTAAAGTGTTATTCACGCAAATTCACTTTGTGGAGTTCTCACCGGCCTCCACTCACTGGAAACGATAAATTGCGCTACTTCTCTTCGTCATTGCCTTTTCTTAAAAACAATTGCTTTTTACGAATTCATGCAGTCATCAGCTTTGCGCCTGGAACAGGTAACCGTTCCTGAATATCACATCCTCTCAAGCCTTAAAAATAATACAAAAAAAGAACCGCATATGTAAATATTATTATTTACCAATGTGGTTCTTATCCGTCAGACTCCACACAGGCACAACACGTCAAGCGCTTGCACCTGTGATTGATTGTTCTCACAAATACAAGCGCTAAATATTGTCCCCATGATTCAGGTTTATTAACTGAAGTTTAGACATATTAGCAGCCTGCTTTCTTTTTTTTTCAATATTAGCATACTAAAGTATTAAAAGTCAACTGGCAGATATTTGTTACAGCTTTTCAGCACTCAGTTCCAGGAATTTTTCAATGTCCTGTTCTATTGTTTTTAAGGAGTTTCTCCAGAAATCAATACCCCGGACATCGATATTCATCATTTTTGTTACATCTTCTATTTTATTCTTACCTGTAATGCGTAACAGAGCTTCATAGTCTTTGACAAAAGCTTTTCCTCTTTTTTCATACTCTGCGTACAGACCTTTTGCGAAAAGTTGTCCAAAGGCATAGGGGAAATTGTAGAAGTTTGTATCGGCGGTATAGTAGTGCGGTTTGCAGGCCCACATATATTTGTGCATATATTCGGGATCCAATCCGTCGCCGTATGCTTCCTTTTGAGTCCACAACATTATTTCATTCAATTCTCCGGTGCTTAAGGAACCGTCTTTTCTCCTCTTGAACAATTCGCTTTCAAAAAGAAACCGGCTGTAGATATCAACGATTACCTGTGTGACGTCGCTCAGTTCCATTTCCAGGATTGCAAAGGCTTCCTCCTTTGAGGCTGCTTTTATAGCGGCCTTTTTAACTATGGTTTCACAGAAGGTGGAAGCGGTTTCGGCTAATGGCATGGGATAATCGCTGTTGAGCATGCTTTCATTCTTTATGCATTCATCATGATAAGCGTGCCCCAATTCATGCACCATGGTTATGATATCGCTGAAGGTTCCTCCGAAGTTAAGCATTACCCTGCTCTGACCGATAACGTGCAGATCCTGGCAGAAGGCACCGCCGATTTTCCCTTCTCTGGGATAAACATCTATCCAGTTGGATTCTATGGCCTTTTTGGCGAAATCCGCGAGACTGCTGCTAAAGGTCCTGTAGTTTTCGTCTACAATCTTTACAGCTTCCTCATAGGTATATTTTTTATTCAAATCTCCCATAGGAGCAAACAGATCAAAGAAAGGAAGACCGTTTTTACTTCCCAGCAATTGTCCCTTGGTACGGAGGTACTTCCTAAAGGCAGGTAAACTTTCCCTCATTGCAGCCAGCATGGACTCCAGTGTCTGTGCCTCCATTCTGGAGTTGAACAGGGTTTCCTCCAGAGGAGAACCAAAGCCTCTCAGTTCGGCAACGGTAATAACTTCACCCTTGATGCCGTTCAGGCAGGCGGCCAGGGAATCATCAATTTTTTCATATGATGCCAGTTCAGCTTCGTAAGCCTTTTTTCTCAATTCCCTGCTGCTTTCGTAAGCCATATTTCTTATGATTGAAAGGGGCAGCTGCTTTTTCTCTCCGTCCAGCTCTATATCAACCTTTAAGGTGGAGGTCAGAAGATCCTTAAGCTTTAACCAGGCACTTGAGCCTGTATTTTTCATACGCGCGATGATAGCTTCCTGCTTCCCGTCCAGGAGATGTGAACTCTTTTCAATTATTTCCTTTAGATAAAATTCATGTTCCTTCAATATATCAGAGGCTTGTATGGCATTATCGATATCTGCTGCCGAACCTATCCATTTGTTGATTTTTGCATTTGCTTCAGCAACAGAACTGAGTTTTACCTCAAGGATTTCCATATTTTTTGTAGCCTTCTCATTTTTGGTATCAACAGTATAGGATAGCTCCGAGAAGTTGTACAGTTTGCTGGCTAATTCCGAAAGACGGGTTTTTATTCCTATAAATTGTTCAAGTGCAGCTCTAATATCTTTACTGCTTTCAACGGTATTATCCACCCAATTAATATACTCTTTTAAGATGCCGTCCAGAGCACCCATATCCTTTTTGAAGTCTTCGCCGTCAAAGGACGAATATAGATCTTTCAAACTCCACAAATAATCCATGTTGCTTCCCTCCTAAATTTTGGTCATACTATGAGTATACAACAATTCAAGTATTAATAATACCGGCTGGATCATAATCTTTAATAGGATAAATGGCAGCGCCGGTAGGAAAATAAAGTCCGGGAGGGTTTATCATGTCGCAGATAAAAGATATTGTTAACAGGCAGCGTGAGTATTTTTATTCAGGAGAAACAGCGGGGATTTCCTTCAGGCTGAATGCACTCAAAACTCTGGATAAAACCATCAGAGCCCATGAACAGGAAATATTCGAGGCTTTGAAGAAAGATTTGAATAAGGCACCTTTCGAAACCTACATGACTGAAATAGGAATTATACTTGATGAGATCAGATACATGAGTAAAAATATAAAAAGCTGGTGCAGAAATAGGAAGGTCAAAACCCCGCTATCACATTTCAAGTCCACATCCTACATTATTTCCGAGCCCTATGGGGTAGTGCTTGTCATGTCCCCATGGAATTATCCATTTCAGTTGACTATTGCCCCTTTGCTGGGAGCAATTGCGGGAGGGAATTGTGTCATTTTGAAGCCTTCCGAATATTCGGTACATACCAGCCGCCTGTTAAGCAGAATTATAGGTGAAAGTTTTGATGAGAGGCATATTACAGTGCTTGAGGGAGGGACTGAAGTCAACCGCCAGCTGCTTCAGGAAAGCTTTGACTATATATTTTTTACCGGAAGTGCAAGTGTGGGAAGGATAGTCATGGAGGCTGCAGCCAAACAGCTGATACCTGTCACACTGGAACTGGGAGGTAAAAGTCCCTGCATAGTAGACCGGGATGCCAAGGTTGACATAGCTGCCAGAAGAATAATATGGGGTAAATGCCTGAACAGCGGACAGACTTGTGTGGCACCTGATTACCTTTATGTTCACCGGGAGGTAAAAAAGGAATTAATTGAAGCCATGAAAAGGTATATAACCGAATTTTACGGAGAGGACCCCTGCAATAACGGGGAATACCCCAGGATCATAAATGAAAGGCACTTTAACAGGTTAAGAACACTTATGGACAGGGGAACAATACTTGCGGGGGGAAATGTTAATACCGGTACCTTACAAATATCACCCACTATAATTGACCATGTGACCTGGGAGGATCCTGTCATGCAGGAAGAAATATTCGGGCCGGTGCTGCCTGTCCTCGAATATGACAGTATATCCGAAGTTACGGCTGAGATTAACAGGCATCCCAAACCGTTGGCGCTATACCTTTTTACAAAGAACAGGCCGGTGGAGGAGGAGGTCTTAAGAAATGTTTCCTTTGGAGGAGGCTGCGTTAATGATACAATCATACACCTTGCTTCCTCACACCTGCCGTTTGGAGGGGCAGGTGCCAGCGGGATAGGCGGTTATCACGGAAAATGGAGCTTTGATACCTTTACCCGTCAAAAAAGCATATTGAAAAAGTCTACATTGTTTGATATTAAGCTCAGATATGCACCGTATGGAAACAAACTGAAGCTGCTTAAAAAGATCATGAGATAAAGGTAACCTTTGTGGCGGCTGTCTTGTCCAGAAATCCCTTAACTGCTGCATTTGCCTGTTCAGGTCTTTCGAGAGGCAATAAATGTCCTGCGTTCTGAATCAGTTTAAATTCGGCTTCTGCTCCACCGGCAATGGCCAGCTTTACGGCTCTGTCCATTTCATACTGTTTCACCAGAACGCTGTCGGCTCCTCTTAACCAAAGAGAGGGGCATTTGATTTGCGGGATCCGGTCCAAAAGGTTCCATTTCAGGCGGAAAGGTCCTATGCAGTGCAGTAACCAGTCGTCCATGTCATTTTCTCGGTAAATGTATTTACCTTTAACCTCATCACGGATTATGGAAGTTAATCTTTCAGGGTCAGTAGGTTTTGAACCACCTGTAAACAGGGATTCGACAATCTTCTTCATATAGGAATGGTCCTGTTTCATATACTTTTGGCTAAGCCTCCTGAGCATCCCCGGAAAATTTATATATAGCCAGGTTATGAATTCCATATCTACTTTGTCACCCAGTCCGCCAGGCTCGAATAGCACCATTGAATTTACCTTGTCCGGATATAATGCTGCATATCCGATGCTGAGTCCTCCACCCATGGAAAGCCCCACAAGACTGAAGGAGCTAATCTGCAACTGTTCAAAGGTACAATTCAGAATATCCATCAGCCTTGAGTGATCCATACTTCCTTCCCAGGGTCTCGATTTACCGTGCCGTGGTATATCCAGCGCGTATAAATGATAATATGCACTTAAGAAGGGGAACATCTGATCCCATATAAACCTGGATTCATCATACATAGAGCCATGCAGCATCACAACAACCGGTCTATCAGAACGGCCGGCTTCGTAGACCGACATGGGCCCGCCGCAAATATTTAATTCATGATGCTTCAGCCCGGGTACGTTCTCAATCCCGCCGGTTAATTCTTTTGTTTCCAAAGTGTCATTCATTTTTTACACCTGTCCTTCCTTCTTTTTGGTCATAGCTTTTGCTCCTGTCCTTGAGAAGCAGTTCAAGAATGTCTATCCACTTCTCAAAGCCCTGTTCAAGATTGTCCGGATCGGTCTCAGCCTTATATAACTTTTCCTCAAGATATCCCAGTGAGACCCAGAAGATGATTTGCTTCGCCGCTGCCGGTGAAATATCTTCTCTTAATCCCTTAAAATTACCGATTTCATTCAGTAGGTCACTATAATCTGTTTCACTGTTCTTCATGTTTATTTGAATGTTTATCTGTGATTTTTCGTAATTTTCATACTCCTTTTTCACAAGCTCCCTGACGAACGGGTCGGTGTCGAAAGCAGCAGTATATGAGAACCTGTAAATCCACGGATATACCTTGAATAAGGAGAGTCTGAGCCTGGCGCTTCGTCTCATGAATGAAAACATGTCAGTATCGCTCCCTTTCTCTGAACGTGCAATCCCATCTGCTTCGCGAATACTGTCCGATGCAAGCCTGAAGATTTTTATATAAAGGTTTTCTTTATTGGAGAAGTACTTGAACAGCACACTTTTCGATATCCCAGCCGCCTCGGCTATATCTTTCATGGATGCTTTCTTATAACCGTGTTTGGCAAATACTTCACAGGCAGCACTAATAATTTTATTCTGTTTTTCCTTTTCAAGATTATCAAATGCCATAACAACATCTTCCTTTTGATAGTTATAATTTATCCGTGACCGAATCGGTCACGGATAAATTATAACACAGCGAATCTGTATTGTAAATATTTGTTCTATTAACGGCAAAGGCAGACAACCAAAATCTGCTGTCTGCCTCGCCAAACGCCGCGGTTCATATCATATCCCTATAGACCGCTGATTGTTATCTGAATCTTGGTATATCATCCAAATCCTCCATATCGGGATTGTTTGGATCTGCACTCAGATATTCTCCGCCGTTCTTTCCCCTGACGACATTGTAGCCCTCCAGGTTGCCCTGTTTCGCCATCAGAACCGCATAATTAAAAGAGCAGGTGTTACCGTTTTCAAACATAACATCGGTAATAATCCCGTCATCATTTCTTCTGACCCTGGTAATTCTGGTTCCCAGTCTCATACGGTTTCTCCTTTCTCAAATAATTAATTTATCAAAAGAACTGCATTATTAGTTTTTCATTATAATAAAACATTAAACTGACAAAAATATGAACGACATAAAATTATCAGCATGGATTGTTTATATAATTGCTTCAAATTTTAATAAATGGTAAAATTAAGTAAATTGTCAGGCAAAAGCATGAATTACCATAAATAAATAGTTATGTATCAAGGGGGAGCTTATATGTATTTGAGGGATAATAGCAGTTTTTTTACAGGTACATCTTTATTAGTGATATTCAGTTCACTGATGTACCTGTGTATAATAGCAATGATTGTTGTTGGTTTTGTTTTTCTGGTTAAATTCCTTCGGGCCGGCACAAAAGCATTTAACCTGTATGTCCAAAACAATGCACAAACCAATGAAAGAAAGCAGCAGCAACCATAGAAATATTGAGGTATTATAAATATTTTTATGGCATTAAAGGAACAATTTTCTTCATGCGTCAGTCTAATTCTACATAGCTGGCTTAATATCAAACATATAAGAAGGAGGTTGATTATGAAGATAAGAGTTTCAGGAATTATACTGGCAGGCGCAATATTATTGTCAGGTTCGTCTGCATTTGCACAAACAATGGTCGAAAAAGATACCACGGTTAAGATTGATTTCAATGATATAAAAACTCACTGGTCAGGAGGAGCGATACAATATCTTATGAAGAAGGACGCAATACCTTTCAGCCAGGATAAGCTGGTTCTGGGAAAAGCTGTGTCGAGGAGCGAGTTTGCAGTGATGCTCCGCAATGGGCTGGATATCAAAATTGAATATTTTAAGGAGCCTGATATCAAGGATTACTTTGATGATATCAGGCAGGATGCACCATATGCATCGGCAGTGATTGATCTTGTAACAGCAGGTATCTTTGAGGGAAAGGGAAGTTTCAAGCCAGACGCGTCAATAACGCGGGAAGAGATGGTGCATTACATCATGCAGGCATACAGGTACAAGATGGGTGACAGATATGCACTGATTAATATAAGCCCGGCAAGCTTCAAGGATGTTGATGCCATTACTCCGGAATATGGCGGGGATGTTGCCAGAGCGCAGCACTACAAGCTTATTGCGGGAACCGGCAACAATATGTTCCAGCCTAAAAAAGCGGCAACCCGTGCAGAAACTGCTGTTGTTATTGATAAACTGATAAAGCTTCTGGCTGTACAAAACCGGCATGTAATCATCAGTCCTGACGCAACAGTAACAAATGATTCCATAGAAATGAAGCTTAATATAACAAATAATTCTGAAAAGGATATAATTTTAAATCATTCATCAGGTCAGAAATTTGACTTTGCACTGCTTGATGCAGACAGGAATGTCATCTACAGGTGGTCTGCCGACAAAATGTTTACAATGGCGCTGACAAGTACAAGGATTGAACCCGGTAAAACTCTTGAATTCAGTGATACATTATCAGGAGATGCGTATGCTGCTGTCAAGGATAAGGTTGTTTACTTGAAGGCTTATCTTATAGGAAGCTCCGATTCCTTCAGCATTGATGACAATGGATATGAAATAAAGGTAAAGTAAATCATTGAATTAAATGAAGAGTTGATTTATATTATAGAATATACACTATAAATTCTATAATAGATCAACTCTTTTTATGTCAGTGGTAATTTGCCGGTTCTATACTATTTTGGAATGGATATCAGAGCCGTCTTTGTCGTGCGAACAATTCAATGACTTTTCTTTCTTTTTTATGGATTCACTATTAAAAATTTTAAAATTTATAAAGGACAGAATTTCATCCTTATCCTTTGAGTTAAGTTTCCTATAGCATTTTAACATTTCGTTCTCATCCTGAGACAATTCTTTTAATGAATTAGCAGACACATTACCGGAAATGTCCATCCGGTCCAGATTATTGAGAAGTTCTTCCTGCTGCGCAGGAGACAGGGTTTGAATTTTTTCAAGTACGCTGATTTGCTGGCTGCTGAGAGGTTCACTTAAAATAGTCTTTTTCTTAAGCAGTCCTTCATTATATTTTTCTCCGGCACCATCCTTTAACCACATTTCATTGACGCAAAATTGGGAGATTATATTTTTAATTACAGATTCAGTTAATCTTCTATTGTTTTTTTCCAGCATCGACACAGCAGAATCTTTTAACCCGATCCTTTCCCCGAATTTTTCCTGGGTTAATGCGTGATCCTTTCTAATCTCCTTAATTCTACTTCCGATATCTGACATAGGATATTTCCCTCCATAATTCCACAGAGTGAATTTTAATGTTGTAATATTTATCATAACCTGTCATAAAATGATTAAAATTGGTTGACAATTCCACATAGTGAGAATATAATAAGGATAGATAAATATATCATAGCATTAATCAATATATCACAATAAGCTAATTCCCACCACAAAAATAGATGTCCGGTTTATAAATTTCCCTTCTTAAAACCGCATCGAAAAATCAGTGCACTGACATTGTATAGTTTATGAACGAAATATTGTTTAAAAAGTTATTTCAGCTTATATTGGAGGTAAAGAATGAGCACAAAAAATAAGTTGAAGGCAAATATTAACGGAAAACAAATAAAGATCAGACTTATAGAGCTGGGAATGTCTCAGGTGGATCTTGCGCGGGCTACGGGAGCCAGCAAGCACTATATAAATCACATAATAAGCGGTTACAGATCCGGCTACAAATACAGAGAAGCAATTGAAAAAGTCTTAGGGATAAAATCCGAATGATGACAATATAATACAGTGATTTAAAAGATAAATATAAATCCGGAGAGACCGTATTAAAATGTAAAATTACGGGCTTATTTAGGAGGGTAATAATGATTTCTTTATCAGCAATTGAGTCATGCAAGATATTGGCTGATGTTTTGTCTCTTATGATCCCTGGAGGAGTTGCATTTTGTATAATTGAGGAGGATACAATTACCTGGTCATTAAAACCTGATACATTTAAATTAAATGTATTCAAAGTCGGTCAAAAGGTCACAGTTAGCCGTTCAACCCTACATACCCCGAATATTCCAGCCGGTATTTACGGTAAAAGATTATCCATTGTATCCGTACCTATTATTAATGATACGGATAATTCCAACAGTTCATTTTCAATCGCATTTCCTGGGCGGCATCCGATTGCGGCGGCTTTTGGAGACTTTGCACCAATTTTGACCGAAATGTTTCCGGAAGGATCATTCATATATATGTCTGAACTGGAGAGGATTGCGCACCGGCGGCCATCCTCAAGGTTTGATATGCCAGGACTGACAGTCGGGCATATTTGGGACGAAACTGATGTTACTTACAAGGTTGTTAAATTAAAGCAGCCCATCCTGGCAGAATTGGATTCATCAAAATATGGAATTCCGGTCTTTGCAGCCGCTTATCCATTGAACGATGAGGAGGAGGATGGTGATGAGGTAGCAGCAACACTTGGAATTATAGCTCCCAAAAAAACCTCCTGTACACTGCGGGATATGTCCGGCAATACCGAAAGCGGATTGTACGGAATTTCGGCGGCAGCAATACAGGAACTTGCGGCTTCGGCGTCAGAAATACAATCGAATGAACGGGACCCAAACGCTAATATTAAAAAGGTAAGGGGTATGGTGGCTATGGCAGAAGAGCTGAACAAAATTTCTAAAATTGTATGATAATCCAGGATATAAAAGCTCTCCGGACAAATAATATTTGTAAGGGGAGCTTTTACGTGGTGCAATTTTTGTAAACAAATGAATTGAAATATATTCCGCGTAATAGTAATATTAATAGGTAACTATTGGGATTAATATTTCAGGAGGATTTTTTTAGTGAATAATATTGAGGAGCTCGAAGTAAATAAAAAATATCCGGGTCCTGTGGCAGCAGGTATATTTTTCTCTCTTACCACATTGTTTCTGACATACGGAGGAGGACTTCTCACCTTTAAAAATAATTATCTGAACAGCGGGATCGGTGAACTGGTATTTGTACTGCTGCCTGTTCTGATTTTTTTGAAAGCAGGCAGGTATAACCTCAAGGACACCTTGAAGCTTAAAAGGACAAAGCCTGTCAACTACCTGATAGTTGTATTCCTTATGATATTCGGCCTGCCGGTGGTGGGAGTGCTCAATGCAATAGTTCTGGGATTGATAAGGCTGATATTTGGCAGGATTCTGCCGGTACCGCAGATGGATATACCAAACGTTCCTACTCTTTTTATAGCGATACTGGTTATCGGTGTTTCGGCAGCCGTGTGTGAAGAAACCCTGTTCAGGGGAATGATCAGTAAGGGTTATGAGAAGCTTGGGCCTGCAGGTTCGCTTATTTTGACCTCCATTTTGTTCGGTATACTGCATAGGGACTTGCAGAAAGGTGTCAGCACCATTCTCCTGGGTGCCCTTATCGGATTTATAGTATACAGAACCAGAAGCATTTACGCCGGCATGACTGCTCACTTTATCAACAATTCAATCGCCGTTTTGCTCACATATGCCTCCGGAAAGCTGGTAAAAAGCATGGATAGCATGGGTGTGCAACAAATCGAAAACTTTGATTTTTCAAACATACCCACCATATCCATAGTAATTGCAGGGGTATTTTATGGGATATTGTTTTTAGGCTGTCTGGGAGGTTTTATAGGATTAATGTACGCCTTTCTCAAAACCACCGAAGGAAATTTCAAAACTCCTTCCCACCTGACGCAGCTTATAAATAACCGTACGGATACGGAAAATGCAGCATACCTCCAACCCTATGAGAAAAAAGGTCTCGGTATTGCTGCAATTATAAGTGTACTGCCGGGTGTACTTTTGATATTCCTGACATTCACAGGGCAAGTACTTGAGCTTATGAATGTTAAAACCGGGATGGTGTATGAGCTGCTGAGAGTTCTTCGGCTGATATAACCTACCGTCCTGCAGGCAAGCCGAAAATCCTTCCCGCTGCGGCAATTTTCCCTTTTGATGGATTCAGGCGTTAAGGCTCCTGATATCTCTTCCGGCCAGCACAAGTCTGTCAAAATGCCCCATGATTCTTGAAGTAATGCGCTCGGTATAGAGATCAAAGAGCTTTTTGGGGCCCAGGTTTGTGGAAATAATGGTTTTGCACGGAGTTATTCCGTTATTGGCCTGACGGGTGTTGAGTATATTGAGCAGCTCGGCATATCTGGCATCACTTAGTGTCTCTGTTCCCAGATCGTCAATAATTAAAAGCTCAACATTAAATATACTCTGGTATTTATCGTCATTATAATTGTCTTCTCTATAAGCCATCATTTTGTGTTCCGTTATAATATCAAATAAAACCGGTGCTGTAACATAGAGCACTGTTCTTCCCTGGTTCAGAAGCTCCCTTGCAATACAAAGAGACAGAAAGGTTTTGCCCACTCCGGTACGGCCGCTGAAAAAAAGGTTTTTATAATCAGGATTATCGATATTCCTGGTGAATTCCAAACAGGTCCTTTTTATACTGATAATATTTTCCCTCGGGGAGACGGCTATTCCATATCTCTCCTGGTCTGTTTCCTCAGGGTATAGTTCTTCGTCAAAGTTTTCAAAACTTTCATTACCATTAAGACTTATATTTGAAATCGCAAACAAATGATTAATTATCTGCTGTTTATAGCAGGAACACCTTTGAGAACCGGATGTGCCGGTAATATAACCCGTATCGCTGCACTTTTCGCATTCATACCGGGGCTTAAAGAATTCGGGACTGATATTGTTTGCCGCAAGAATGCTGTTTTTTTCATCCGAAAGTGCTTTAAGGGTTTGTTCCAATTCGGATAGAAGTTCTGAAGCAGAACCATTTGATGTTAAAATCAGCCGGTTGTACTTTAACCCCATAAAACTGATCTGATTATCAATTTCCAGTAACCGGGGTATTTTTGCGTACAGTTCGGCTTTCCTCTGTTGGGCAAGGTCTGCCGACACCTTCTGTCTTCTTTCATATTCTCTTGCAATAATATTATGTATGTCTCTATTCATATAGACTCCTCTGGATTCAAGGTTCTTTAGGATTTATTGGTATTGGTAAAAAAGTTATCATAATAATCATCGTTATATTTCCGCTGCTCAAAGTTGTCTCTTTGCGATTCTTTTGGAAGCTGCTTCTGCGAAATTTGATTGTTTTTACTGTTTTGATACTGCGTCTTGACGCTTGCTTCGTAGCCCAGAATCTCCTGTGCATTCAGGAGTCCCAGCTCATGCCATTTTGTCAGCAGGTTGTCGAGGAATCTGAAGTCGGGATTAGTCTTGCCAACCGTTTTTTTCAATGCGATTTCAATAACATCCATGTCATATTTGTAATCAATGACCCACTTCTCCACGAACTCATTTTCGTATTCGGTCAGTGCCCTTCTCAGACGCAGTTTTTTAATGATGGTGCCCTTGATACCCCTGACCTGGGACATTTCTTCAAAATATTTTTCAAGATCAAAAAAGTTTTGAATACCCCGTCTGTGCCAGTTGGAGGCCACTGCCTCTATGTAGCTTTTATGGAAGGTGTTGTTGTCATGGCAGTATTTGAAGAGAGTATACATTACATCTTCATCGAATTTATATATGGTAAACCAGTTATCTATGGTCAGGTACCAGTTGGGAGGCATAAGCCCTTGAAAGAACTTGGAGTTGATAGCTGAGAGGGTATTATTCCTGCTCTTGTTCTTTTCAAAGTTTTCATTAGCCTGCTCGGGACTGGATACGGTTTTAAGGCGGTAGATCCGTTTGGTCTCGATATCCTTTAGGTCTGTCAGCTTTATCTTGTCTTCCACCCAGCTGATAACCTCAAGATTATCCAGACTTGTAAGTGCGGCTTTTACTTCCTCAAGAGAAAGATTAAGAGTTTTGGCCAATTCGTCAGTAGTGGCCTTTTTATTGTGCTTGCACAAAAAAAGCATGTAAATATACACCTTTATACAGGTGCTGTCCATAGAAGGCATATACTGGCTGATAAAAATATCTGACACAGCCGTGTCAGAATATAAAAGTGATTTTGAATCCTCAAAAAACATTTAATCTCCCATCTGCGTAAAACAAAATTGTTTTGGGCGCTGTCCCCGTTTATTTCTACTTTTTGGTATTCATTATCTTAAAGATTAAAAGATAAAAGCGATATAAATCATTATATCATAGATAGAAAAAATTTGTTCTGCAGTATCATTAAAAAACGGTATAAAGCCACATAAATGAATATCCAGATAAATTTTTTTATCATGTTTATTATATTAAAGCAAGGGTATAACTATATCATGAAGTTTTACGAAAAAGATAGCCGGAGGTATACATGATTAGTGACAGAATAAATAAACTATTAAATGAACAAGTACAGAAAGAATTTTTCTCAGCATATTTATATTTGGGAATGGAAGCTTATTTTTCAAGCTTGAACCTTGACGGTTTTGCCAACTTCTTCAGGATACAGGTACAGGAAGAACGGGATCACGCTATGAAATTCTTTGATTATATAAATCAAAAGGGCGGTAAAGTAGAACTTCTGCAAATAAACGCTCCTGAATCAAATTTCGAATCTGCCGAAGAAATTTTTGCACTGACCCTGGGACATGAACAATTTGTGACTCAGTCAATCTATAATATTGTTAATGCGGCCCTGGAAGAGAAGGACCACGCAACAAACACCTTCCTGCAGTGGTTTGTCACAGAGCAGGTGGAAGAAGAAGCAACAATGGAGAAATACCTGAAAAAGCTCCAATTGATAAAAAATGATCCAAACGGGTTGTTTATGCTGGACGCCGAGCTTGCACAGAGAGTGTACACTCCTCCCGCAGCAGGAACCATTTAAACCATTATAACACCAAAACATTTTTCAAAACCGGTTTTTTTAACCCGGCCGCAAGCCTATAGCAGCTTTAATGTCTGGCGATTGATTTATCTTGAATCATTCGCGGTGACTAATGAGTTTCACGGTTGTTAATATGCCAGAGCACTATATATCAGCAATCGCCAGACATTAGAGCTGCAGGGGCTGCGGTTTTGCGTACAGGAATTACAGCTGTTCGGGAATAAATTAAAATGTCCGTCTGAATATTAGTTTCAGACGGATTTTTTATTTTTTGAACAAAGTTTCAGCCGGAATAATTCCACTTCTAATATCATGTCCACCTTCAGGGATAATTTTTTACACAAGCTTTACACAGAATAAAAGAAATAATAAATTTTTCTTAGTATAATATGGAAATAATATAGTATAAAGACAAGAACAATAAATTCTGTTGAAGGTTTTCAGAAAGGACGGATGTGATGAAGAGAGCAGGTAAAAGGTGTCTGGCACTATTTCTGGTGCTGGCGGTTTGTCTATCGGTATTTCCCGCGGAGCTGCTTGCTGCCCGGGAGGGAAATAATGTAGTAATCAATCAGGCCTACGGAGGAGGAGGTAATTCCGGAGCCACCTATAAAAATGATTTTATTGAGTTGTACAATCCGACTAATACTGATATTGTCCTGGATGGATGGTCGGTTCAGTACACTTCAGCAACGGGCACTAACTGGCAAACCAGCTCCACAGCATGCACTTTACTCAGCGGGACCATTAAAGCCAAAGGGTATTATCTCATTCAGGAAGCTAATGGTACCGGTGGCACAACAGACTTGCCTGCCCCCGATGCCACGGGAAGTATCGCCATGGGTGCTACAGGTTTCAAAGTGGCATTATCCAGATCAACCGTGGCCATTACGGGAAAGGATGATTCCAATGTAGTAGACTTTGTCGGTGCCGGAGCTGCAAATGCATTTGAGGGTTCGGCACCCACACCGGCTCCCACAAACACCCTGGCCATTATAAGAGCAATTGACGGAATTGATACTGACGACAATAGTAGGGACTTTATAACTTCTGTGCCAAATCCCAGAAACTCCGCCAGCGGAGAGCCTATAGATGAAACAAGGGTTGCGGCGCCCAAGGCCTCCATACCCGAGGGGGCTGTGGTTTCGGGCACCCGGGTGGCACTCACAAGTACCACTAGCGGGGCTGCCATATATTATACTGTTGATGAAAGCATACCGGTTACCACAGGCAGTGGGATAAGCGTGAAGTACTCAGCCCCGATTGCCATTGACGCCGATGTTACCATCACGGCTGTTGCTGTGGATGAAAGCGGTGTACTGGAAGACAGTGAAATTGTCACATTTACATATACAATCAAGGAGGCTTCAAATGTTGACGATCCTATCCCCGATAACAGTTTTCCGGCGGGTTCAAAAAACATAAATGAAGTAACAGGTATTGCCGATTCACCTGCAACAACCGTTACAGTGGTAGGGCAGCTCGCTTACCGGTTTGGCAATTATGATAGTACCGACAGCGCAATTCTCCAGGATGTAATTAACGGGGAAATAGTTGCACTCCAGGTTTATAACTCACTGGATGGTTTCGCCATAGGTGATGTGGTCAAGGTGACGGGGACAAAGGGAAGCTATGGATCAGTTCCCCAGCTTACCGGTGTAACGGCAGGTGTTTTGGTAACTGCTGCAAAGGATACCGCAAGTATTCCACCCCAGGAGTATGAGTCAATCAACGCACTGAAAGCCGAAAAAAACAGCCTTGTTTCTGAAGTGGTCTTACTGAAAGATGTTACTTTGGGAACATATAACAGCAACGGATCTACAAATATTACCGATAAAAACAATGTAACCTTTCCAATTTACCGCGCAGCCACATATCCCATTGGAGTGACGGCAGGAGATAAGGTTGACCTGCTTGCCGTACTTTCAAAATACAATACCACAGACCAGCTCCGTGCCGGTGCTCCCGGTTCCAACGGAGACAGAGCTGTTTACAGCGTTACAAACGACACGAAGCCGCCGGTTATTACACTGCCCTCCACCCTGGCAAATGCCAGGACAGGTGCGGCGTATACTATTTCAGCAGATGTGCAGGACAACAAGGGTGTGGGCAGTGTTACTGTCAGCTATACCCTTGGTGCCGATACGCATGCTGATATGGTAATGTCTAAAAATCCAACCACAGGAAAGTACGAGTTCACTATCCCTGCAGAACAAATTACAGCTGTAATCAGCAGCTTCACTTTTATTATAAAAGCCACTGATGTAAGCGGCTTAAATGCTGAATCTCCGGTAACTGCCGTTACCGTTGAAAATCTGCCCAGAATTATCAATGTAGTACCGGCAGCCGGAAGTGCCACGGGAAATGAAAAGAGGCCCGAGATTTCAGTAACTTTCGAAAATGCCGATGATATCAGTGCCACATTAACACTTATAGATAAAACAGGTGCCGAAATATTAAAGGATGCTGCTATGACCGTCTCGGGAAGCAAGGCGGGGTATAAACCGGCTGCAGACCTTGCTGACGGAAAATATACCGCAGCTGTGAACATAACTAGGACAAGCGATAATGCCAAAACAGAGAAAACCTGGAGCTTCAATGTGGGCGAGTCGGCCTTGAAGGCATACTTCGGGCAGCTGCATTCCCATACGGCAGAGTACTCTGACGGCGCGGGCACACTGCAGAACGGTCTGGATTATATTAGAAACATACCTAAAAATGATAATGTACAGTTTGTGGCCTTTACCGATCATTCCAATTACTTTGATACCACCTCCGCAGCCAATCCTGAAGCTGCGTTGGGGGACATATCAAAGGCAACGCCTGAAAGCCGTGCAAGGTGGGAGACTTATACCGGCACCATGCGTTCCTTTAATGAACAAAACAACGGAGTACTGGCCATACCTGGCTTTGAAATGACCTGGTCAGGCGGACCGGGACATATTAATACTTTTAACACTGAGGGTATTGTCAGCCGGAATAATGCAACCTTGAATAAAAAAGACGGCAATGCAGGTATGAAGTCATATTATGAACTGCTTAAGAATAACCCTGCCAGTATTTCACAGTTCAACCATCCCGGAACTACTTTCGGAACCTTTGCAGACTTTGCATACCTGGATCAGGGAATTGATGAACGTATCAACATGATTGAAGTAGGTAACGGAGAGGGGGCTGTTGGCAGCGGCGGGTATTTCCCCTCTTACGAATACTATATTCAGGCACTTGATAAGGGCTGGCACGTGGCACCAACCAATAATCAGGACAATCACAAGGGCAATTGGGGCAATTCAAATAATGCCCGTTCGGTTGTCATTACTGATGATTTCTCAGAGGCCGGTCTGCTGCAAGGCATAAATAATATGTCCATGTATTCGACTGAGGATAAGAACCTGAACATTATGTATACTGTCAATGATCAGCTCATGGGCTCAATCATAAATGAAGTACCGGAATCCCTGCATATTCAGGCCAGCATAAATGACCCTGATGACTCAAGTATCGGTACTGTTGAGGTTGTGGTAAACGGCGGAAGGGTTATTGAGCAAAGAAAATTTAACAGCAGCAGCGGAGAACTTGATATCAATATCGCTCCTGAATATTCGTACTACTTCCTCAGAGTAATCCAGCCGGATAAGGATATTGCGGTAACGGCACCCGTATGGGTTGGAGAAGTGTCAAAGATAGGGATAACCGGAGTTACCACGGATACCATCATGCCGGTCAAAGGTGAGAAAATGACTTTTGAAACCAGGCTGTACAATTATGAGAACTCCCCGTTAAAGATTGAAAAAATGGAATACAGCATCACTCATCTTAACAATACCCAGGTGATTGATACAGTAACAGGCATAGCCGATATACCTGCTAAAACCGATGCCTCAAGCTACATGTTTGATTATATCCCAGACCTGCTGGGTATTGTCACTCTGACCGTCAGGGTTCAGGCCACGCTGGGGGGGACGGCATATAATTTTGAAATTAAAAAAGAATTTGAAGTGCTTGATCCGTCAAGTATTGTTCCTATTGCAATCGACGGCGGTCACAGCAACTTCTATGTCACCGGCAATTACAACGACAGTGACAAGGCTTTTATAGAGATGTGCAACAGAAGCGGCATTCGTGTGGTAAGACTGGGCAAGGGTGAACTTACATACGATAATCTTAAGGATAAAAAGCTGCTGGTTTTGACTGTCCCGTTTGCGTCTTTCGGAACTCCGGTAACAGAATTTTTGTATACCGATGCTGAAATAGAGGCAATAAAACAGTATGCCGGCAATGGGGGCAATATCATAGTATGCTCAAAGTCGGACAGGGGTGATCCAACGGGGGCAGGAGAACAGGCTGCTGTCATTTCAAATGAGATACTGGAGGCAATCGGTGCAAAGGCGCGGGTTGAACAAGGTATAGTCGTTGATCCTGACAGGGCCTCCAATGAGTCCTACCGTATAACTTTGGGCGGTGAGACGGCGGAAGACCAGAAGGTCTTCAACTACCAGGCAATGTCTGCAGATGTTCTGGCGTCGGCATTTCTTAAAGATGTGAAGGAGGCAACCAATAATACCTTCAGTGCCTACAACAGCGCACCTATTGCTGCAAACGGTGCAACTCCGCTGGTACAGGGCTTCCCTGGCACCACATGGGGAACCAGGTTTGAAGATCTGCTGGGTTCGGCTCAGAAATACGCACCAAAACCCGGAGCGGCCAGGATAACCCCCGAAGGGCAGACATACCTTATGACGGCTGAGACCCTTCCCGGAGGGGGATTTGCCATAGTGGCAGGGGTTACTTTCTTCTCAACCTTTGAAGTCAAAATTGATCTGGATAATGTTACACAGAAGCAGAACAGCAACTATCAGCTGGTTCAGAATATCATTGACAGCATAAAGCCTTCACCTGCCGTCACAGACATTGATGCGGTGCATAGAGCTCCGGAAGGGCAGCGTTTTGTTATAGAAGGCATTGTGACCTCCAACGCCTCGGGCTATGACCGGGATACCGCTTTCTTTGACTGCATCTATGTTCAGGATTCCACAGGAGGTATAAATGTATTCCCTGTATCAGGAGACATCAGAGCAGGCCAGACTGTACGAATTACAGGGTACACCAGCTCGTATCTCGGAGAACGTCAGCTGCAGGCCGGTATAACAGAGGTAGTGGACAGTACCGTTAAGGCTTTGCCTGAACCGAGAAAAATTACCGCAAAAGAGGCAAATGAAGGCACGTACCTGGGAAGCCTGGTCAGGATAGAGGGGACGGTCGCGGGTATCTCAACTTCAAACAATGCGGTTGAAAGCATTATGGTGCATGACGGCAGCGGAACAGACGCACGTATATTTATTGACGGGTATATTACCAGCAGTAAAACTATTAACAACCTGTCTGTAGGAGCAAAAATTTCAGCAGTTGGTTTATCCTCACATGATACTCTTGGCTACCGGATCCGCATCAGAAACAGGGATGACATTATCTGCACAGCGCAGAACAACGGTGGCAACGATGGTGGTAATAACGGCAATAACAATGGCAACGGCAATAATGGCAGTAACAGCGGCAACAGCAGCAATAACAACAACAGCAGTAATAGCAGCAACAACAGTAACAATAACAGCAATCTACCGGTGTTTGATACTTCTGATAAAAGCAGTGTGAAGTTTACACCCGAAGTTACCGTTAACAATGGTGCAGCAAATGTCTCATTAAATGATAAAGATACCCAAGCACTTATTAATACGGCAATACAGAATAAAAAACCGGAAATTGTTATTTCTCCAAGGTATAAGGGAGAAGCGGGTGAGTTAAGGGTGACATTGCCGGTGCATTCTCTGTCGGCCTTGGCCGGTCAGGATAAAATTGCTCTGACGGTTAACTCGGATGCTATTGCCTCAGTGAGGATTACAAATGCAGCAATCAAGGAAATCAGCAAGCTGGAAGGAACAAATATGACTGTTTCCCTCCAGCGGATGCAAGACAGGTCTGTAAATATTGACATAGCCGTTGACAACAAATCTCTGAGCAGGCTCAGCGGAAAAATCACTGCCAGTATTCCGGTATCCAGGCCGGCTGACGGATTGGTTGCAGTTCTGGTAAACAAGGATGGAAGTGAGAGTATCCTTCCTAAATCCGTTTTAACCGGCCAGGGCATGACTCTGCTGCTGGAAGGCTCTGTCACAATCAGGCTGAAAGACAACTCAAAGACATTTACAGATGTTCCTTCAGGTTCTGATGCGGCTGGAGATATTGCCTTCGTTACCTCCCGTAATTTATTTACAGGTACCGGTCCAAATCTGTTCAGTCCGGATAAAAAAATGACCAGGAGTATGCTTGCAGCCGTATTGTACAATCTCGAGAGCAAGCCTGCAAGTGCCGGAATACTCGGCTTTGACGATGTGAAAGCAGATGCCTGGTATGGAGAGCCGCTGGCATGGGCGGTAGAGAAGGGCATTACAGCCGGTGCCGGCAACAATATGTATGAGCCCGACCGGGAGATCACCCGTTCCGAGCTTGCCTGCATGCTCTACAAATATGCCATGGCAGTGGGAATTGATACGGGTAACCCGGCGGATACAAAGTCTTTTGCCGATGGCAGGACCGTACCTGCATGGGCAGCCGATGCAGTGGGCTGGACACTTGGAGCAAAGCTGTTTAATGCCGATGACAACAATCAAATAAATCCAAACGCAAAGGTTTCACGTGCAGAGGTGGCCGGTATTCTCCGGCACCTGGTGGAGCTCAGTGTGAAATAATACAATCAAGCAGGATTTTATAAATATAAATCCGGTGAGGCTGTCGGTAAATTTTCAGACAGCCTTACCGGAAGGTGGGGGCAGAACTTGCGGAAGAATTATAAAGAGGCAGAGTATAAACATAATGTAAAAACTCCTGATAAGATATCGAAGATTTCCCAAAGGGGTATTATTATCAGAGTGCTGGTTTTAATATTGTTTTTGGGCATTTTTATCACTGCTGCAGTAATTATTAACCGGCCTGACCCGACGGATGTTCCAAGCAGTGCAAGCCGGTTTGTGTTTGTGCCGGCACGCGTAACAGATGTACTCTATGATGATGCCGAACCGGATTATGTTAGATCTGAAGGGAGAAGGCTGGGAAAGCAGGAATTGAAAATTGAAATCCTGGGGGGAGTACATAAAGGGGAAATACTGCAATTAACAAATTATCTCAGTGCACTGGCAAATGTGGATGTCCATACCGGCGACCGTATTATTGTCAGGATAGATACAAACGAAAAAGGAATGCTATATGCCGTCATGTACAACTATGACCGGAGTATGGTACTGGGTGTGTTCATCCTTGTATTCATGCTGCTTCTTGTGGCCATTGGCGGAAAGAAGGGTGCAAAAGCGTTATTGGGGCTGATCTTTACATTGGTTTGCATATGGTTTATATTAATGCCCTTGATGATGAGAGGATTTAATTCCATACTTATTACCAGTGTAATTGCAGTGGTAACAACAACCGTGTCGCTGCTTTTGCTGGACGGCTTTACACGAAAGGCTGTTTCGGCTGTTCTTGGCTGTACTGCAGGGGTTGCAGCAGCAGGGATCATTGCAGCTTTAGTCGGATACCTTACCCCATTCAACGGATTTAATATGAGTGATGCAGAAAGCTTGATACTTAATGTCACGGATAAGGGAATGAAGATAAGCGGGCTGCTGGTGAGCGGAGTCCTGATAGCCGCATTGGGTGCCGTAATGGATGTTGCCATGTCTATTGCCTCGTCGGTCAATGAACTGTACATGTTAAATCATGATTTGTCCCTGGGAAAACTGTTTGTATCAGGTATGAATATCGGCCGTGATGCCATGGGTACTATGGCAAATACTTTGATTCTGGCATTTGTGGGATCATCCCTGAACACACTTATTTTGACCAGGGCCTATGATATTCCGTTTATTCAGCTGATTAATTCGGATTATATCGGTGTGGAGGTTATTCAAGGAGTTGCCGGTTCCATTGGAATCATTCTTACTGTGCCCCTGGTGGCTTTTATCAGTTCATGGCTCATGACCCGGAGAAGTTAAAAACAAGAACCCCCCTGCAGACGACGGGTCCGACCCGAATCTACAGGGGGTTATCATATTTTATTTATCCCAATAGTTCACTTTCAGCTTAATAAAATGAATTACAATTATTTAAATGATGCCCAGTTAAAGAGTACAAAACCGAGTTTTGTATTTACTATTCCCTGTAAATCCTTTGATATTACAACAGGTTCGGTGTAGAAATAGAGAGGAGCTATAGGAGCATCCTCCATAAGGATTTTCTCAGCATCGTGGAATAGCTGTATACGTTTTGCAGTGTCGGTTTCTTTTCTTGCTGCCGATATCTTTTCGTCATATTGCTTATTGCTGTACTTGGCGTTGTTCTGTCCGTTTCCGGTGGTAAACATATCCATAAAGGTTGACGGATCCATGTAGTCACCTAACCAACCGTTTCTGTTTATATTGTAAACACCGTCTTTTCTTGACTGCTGGAATACGTTCCATTCCTGAGCGAGGATTTCAACCTCAACACCGAGGTTTTCCTTCCACATCTGCTGTAAAGCTTCAGCTACAGGTTCATGTCCTGAACCGGAATTCAAACCGAAAGTGATTTTCGGCAAGCCTTTTCCGCCGGGGTAGCCTGCCTCGGCAAGTAATTTTTTAGCCTCAGCAACGTTCTTTTCATAATCTTCAGGTTTGGTTGATATAAATTCGCCTGAAGTTGTACGGAAGTCAGGCTCCTGTTTTACGTCTGCGATACCGTAAGGTACAAAGGCTGAAGCAGGAGTTTCTCCTCCTTTTTTAACCTTTTCAACAAGGTAATTACGGTCAATTGCCAGTGAGAAGGCTTTTCTTACCTTTGGATTATCAAAGGGAGCCTTGCTGTTTACAAGGTCAATGTAGTAGGTTCCAAGCAACGGAAGAATTTTAAGGTTTCCGGCGTCTTTTTCAGCTGCCAGTTCATCGGTTGGTATATTTTTTGCATATGCTACCTGACCATTCTTAAATGCACTCAGTATGGCATTCTGGTCATTCATAAGATACCACTCGATTTTAGGAGCGACTATGGAATCCTTACCCCAGTAAGTGTCACTTTTTTCAAAGGTGATCTTGGAGTCATGCTCCCAGCTTGTGAGCTTGTAAGGACCGTTTCCTACATAGGTTGCAGGATCAAGAGCCCATTTGCTTGCATTATTTGCTACGATATCCTCTCTCTGCGGAACCAGTGCAGGGAAGGCAACTATTTCGGTAAAGAACGGGCATGCATTCTCAAGAGTTACCTCAAGAGTTTTATCGTCAAGTGCCTTTACTCCCAATGTGTCCATATCGGCTTCGCCGGCATTGATCTTTTCGCCGTTTTTGATAAAGTATACATAGTAGGCGTAATCTGCTGCAGTATCCTTATTTACGGTTCTTTTCCAGGAATAGATAAAATCATTGGCAGTTACATCTTTACCGTCGGACCATTTTGCATCCTTACGGATATGGAAGGTCCAGACAAGACCGTCGGTGCTGGTTTCCCATTTCTCCGCGGCACCGGCTACAATTGTTCCGTCCTTGCCGATGGTGGTTAAACCTTCAAATGCGCATAAAATATAATTTCCGCCGTCGACTGCATTATTAAGGGACGGATCAAGTGTCTTAGGCTCGGAAGCTATGGTTGCGCTGATAGCCTTTCCGCCGGTGTTCGCCGCGCTTCCGCAGCCGGCGAATACTGTTATAATGGCTGCTAGTGTAAGAATTAGTGCTAATATTCTCTTCATTAATTATTCTCCCTATTATTTTGAATTTTAGTGCGATTACTGGCTCTAACTATTAATTAAGTCCATTATTACAATAAAAATATTCTTCTCTTGAATAAAAGGATATATACCTTTTTTGTTTTAATCCAATGTCGACCTCATCGGATTGCTGAAGAACTTTTATCATCTTGCAATATGGAAAACCTGCACAACTCAAAGTTTGCCTGTAAAGTGACAGGCCACATAATGACCGTTTCCGTAGTCTTTGAATTCGGGTACCTGCTTTGCACAGATATCTTTTGCGTAAGGGCATCTGGTTCTGAATTTGCAGCCTGAAGGAGGATTTACAGGTGAAGGTATTTCACCCTTCAGTATTATCCTGTTTCTTTTCTTTGCAATTTCAGGATCGGGCTCCGGTATAGCAGTGAGCAGTGCCTGAGTGTATGGATGAAGAGGATTCTTATACAATTCCTCGGATTCAACCAGTTCGACAATGTGCCCCAGATACATGACTCCCACCCTGTCGCAGGTATGTCTTACAACTCCAAGGTCGTGAGAGATAAACAGGTATGTCAGATTCAATCTTTCCTGCATCTCTTCAAGAGTATTTATGATCTGCGCTCTTATTGACACGTCAAGTGCCGAAACAGGCTCATCACAGACTATGAATTCGGGCTCTACGGCTATGGCGCGTGCTATACCGATTCTTTGACGCTGACCGCCTGAAAATTCATGGGGATAACGCGAAGAATGTTCGGTATTCAGACCGACCAGCCTTAAGAGTTCTCTTATTTTATCGGCCCTGTCCTTTTTTGAAGTTGCAAGCTTGTGTATGTCCAGTGCTTCACCCACAATATCGGATACTGTCATACGGGGATCAAGGGATGCATACGGATCCTGGAAAATGTACTGCATTTTCTTTCTGTAGGGCAGCAGTTTGCCCTTTTGGAGTTTTGTTATATCCACCCCTGAAAACTTGATCTGTCCGGAAGTAGGATCGTAAACCCGGAGTATGGAGCGGCCGAGGGTGGTTTTACCCGAACCCGACTCACCCACTAGACCCAGAGTTTCCCCTTTGTATATATTGAAGGTAACGTCGTCAACCGCTTTGACGGAGGCTTTTTCCCCTAATTTATTCCTTATGTTGAAATATTGCTTTAGATTATTAACTTCTATAAGAACTTTTTTATCTTCAGCAGAAGTTCCGGTTTCCTTAGCCATTCTTTTTTACCTCCGCATTATTATTTGCTCTACGGTCATAAAGCCAGCAGGCAGTTCTATGCCCGTCCTCCTCAACATGTTCTGCCGGCATGTGGTTTATACAAACCTTAAGGCAGTTTTCACATCTGGGGGCAAACGCACAGCCCTTCGGAAGATTGAGAAGATCAATAGGATTTCCTTTAATAGGAACCAGTTTTTCACCCTTCTTGTTCAGGTCGGGCAGAGAACGTATCAAACCCTTTGTATAAGGGTGGCGCGGATTGTGGAAAATACTGTACACCGTGCCCTGCTCAACAATTTTTCCTCCGTACATGACTATTACATCATCAGCCATATCGGCCACTATTCCAAGATCATGGGTTATAAGCACTATGGCCATGCCGGTTTTTTTCTGGATATCCTTCAGCAGTTCAAGTATCTGAGCCTGTATGGTAACATCAAGCGCAGTTGTGGGCTCGTCTGCTATAAGCAGCTTGGGAGCACCTGCAAGAGCCATGGCTATCATTGCCCTTTGGCGCATACCTCCTGAAAATTCATGTGGATATTGGGAAAGACGTTTTTCGGGCTCATTTATACCCACCAGGGACAACAGCTCTATGGACCTTTTCTTTACTTCTTCCTTTGAAATCTTTCCGTATTTGTGGTAAAGGGATTCGGCTATCTGATTTCCGATAGTAAATACAGGATTCAGACAGGTCATTGGATCCTGAAAAATCATTGCTACTTCGTTACCGGAAAAATTCTGTCTTTCAGCTTTCTTCATTGCTGAAACATCCTTGCCGTCGAAAGTAATGCTGCCCCCAACCATTTTACCGGGCTTGTCTATAAGCCCCATGATTGAATAGGAGGAAACACTTTTTCCGGAACCCGATTCACCAACGATACCCAATACCTTACCGGGTTCAAGGGTGTAACTTACACCGTTAACGGCTTTAACCTCACCGGCCGGTGTAAAAAACGAAACTTTTAAATCATTTATTTTAAGCAATTCTTTACTCATTAGTTAACCTCCCAAGCCATGTTATGGCTTTGAGCCGCTGAGCGGCCTAAAAACAGTAATTGTAATTCTCCCAAAGCTATTTCTTCATTCTTGGATCCAGTGCATCTCTGAGCCCGTCCCCAAAAAGATTCATGGACAATATGATGATACTTATGGTTGCAGCCGGGAAAATAAGCATGTAGGGATATGAATATATACCCTTCAGCGCCGCCTGTGACAGGGACCCCAGTGAAGCCATGGGTATGGATACACCAAGACCTATGAAACTTAAAAATGATTCCACGAATATGGCTTCAGGTATTTTTAGGGTTGCAACAACAATTATTTGACCGATACAGTTAGGAATCAAATGTTTTAATATGATATCCTTACTGCCGGCGCCAAGCACCTTTGCAGCCAGGACATATTCCTGCTCTTTTAAAGCCAGGATTTGTCCGCGGACTATTCTGGCCATATCAACCCAGTAGAGCAGTGCCAGAACAAAGAATATACTTATCAAACCGACTCCCAGGCCTTTGAGAAAACCGGGAGCATTTGCGGAGGACAGGAATTTGTCTATGGGGTTTTTAAGAACTACCTGGAGCAGTATAACGATCAAAATTGTAGGTATGGAATAAACTATATCAACAATTCTCATCATTACAATATCGACCCAGCCTCCGAGAAAACCGGAAATTGCGCCGTACAGTATGCCTATTATGGATATCATTATAGCGGCAACAACACCGACAGAAATAGAGATCCTGGCACCGATCATGGTTCTGGTGAACAAATCTCTTCCAAGGCTGTCGGTACCAAAAATATGCTGGGCATTCGGAGATAAATTCTCACTGCCTTTATTAATCTGGTCATATGCATATGGTGAAAGCATTGGACCTATGATGGCTGCCAATATAACCAGCAATATAACGATCAGTGAACCCATGGCAACCTTGTTGGTCCTGAGCCTTTTCCAGGCATCCTTCCAATACCCCACCGACGGCCGCATAACTTCGACCGTTGCCTTTTCACTCTCTGTGGCAGGCATAAACAATTTATTATCTAAAATTTCGGATTTATTCATCTCTTTCTCCATTCCGCTGCCCCGCAGCAATATTTTGTAATGAAACCCTGCTTATTTTGTAATATTGATTCTCGGATCAACGAATCTGTATATTATATCCACCAAGAAGTTCATAAAAATAAGCACCGCACCGAAGAAGATGGTTACACCCATTACTGTCGGATAATCTTTTGCGGTAATACTGGTTACAAAAGAACTTCCCAATCCGGGAATGGAAAATATGGATTCTATTACGAAGGAACCTGTTAGCACACCTGCAACCATTGGGCCGGCATAGGTGACAACCGGCAGAATTCCATTTCTCAAGCCATGTTTAAAAATAACCATCCTGTCGGAGAGCCCTTTGGCACGTGCAGTCCTGATATAGTCCTGATTAATGACATCCAGCATTGATGAACGCATAAGTCTTGTAATAAAGCTCAGCGGGAAAAAGGAGAGCGCAAAGCCGGGCAGGATATAGCTGGACAGGGTATCCAGATGACTTACCGTCGGGAACAAATGAAATTTGACCCCGAATACCACCATGCTTACCGTGGCTACAACAAAGCTGGGAACAGCTATACCTATAGTTACGATCAGCATTATTGCCCTGTCGGTTCCCGTATTTTTCTTTAGTGCACTGATAGTACCAAGTACAGTACCCACAAGGATGGCAATGGCACTGGAAAAGAGCCCGAGTTTAAGAGAATATGGGAACTTTCTCACTATTATGTCCTTTACATCCTGTCCTGCCAGAGTGATTGATTCGCCAAAGTCTCCGGTAAGGACATTTTTTGCGTATTTTTCGTATTGAACCAGGATTGGCTTATCCAAACCATATTTTGCTTCAAGGTTTGCCAGAATTTCAGGAGTTAATTTTTTATCTCCCAGGAATGGGCTGCCTGGTGTTAAATGCATCAAGAAAAAAGTTAATGTAAACATAATCCATAATGTCAATAATGAAACCAACAATCTCTTAAGTATATATTTTGCCATGTGACCTCCTAGCTGCGACCCTTTTAACGCAGTTTCAAAAAAATAAGCTTGCATTTATCTATATATTTAGCAAACCGATTAAGTTATACTCTTCCATTTTGACACAGTAAAACAATCAGTCCGAATATTAAATGTGACGACAATGTCACCTGAGAGTTAAACAGTAAACTGACGTTGTTGTAGAAAAAAGAAAAAATAGTATTATATTGTCGAATTATACTACAAAATAGATAACGATTCAATATTATATTAATCCCAATAAGTCTGTCAAATACTGCATATATGCGGATTATATGGTTTGGTAGAATATCACCAAAATTCGACAATTAATTTTATGTAAATCGCCCATTATCGAGGAGACACGTTGATTGTTTACCATAATGAATCAATAGTGAACAATTAAATCATAAGGGCAGCCGGGTATGGGATGGTAAAAAAAACATTAGTAAAGTAAAGATTTTATAATAAAACGGGATATCTATCGAAAGCATATATGCAGGTTTATTAGTAACAGAAGGGGAAAGCCGGGTTTTCTCACAGGTTGATATATTTTTTTGCTGCCTGCAGGCATGTAAAAAATGTGTAACAAACCTAAAAACTGTCATGTAGTAATTGCTTCCGGAATTATATAACATTAAATCACTGGACACCGACATATTCAAAGAAATGATAAGGAGCTTTCAGTATGAAAACAAACCCGGCACAATTATCTGTACAAAATTCAATACAAAGCAACCGGAAAAGTGAATTAAAAAGTAAGATTAAGCGGCAGAGAGCAGTACTTTTGCTGCTCATTCCGGGAGTAGTCTGGTACCTCATATTCAAATATGCCCCCATGGCAGGAGCTATTGCGGCTTTTACCGATTATGGGACAAGGGCCGACATTTCCTTTACAGGCCTGGAGAATTTTAAGCAGTTATTCGGTTCGCCCGGCTTCTGGGGAGCCTTCAGAAATACTCTTCTGATAAGCCTGTACAATTTGCTGTTCTATTTTCCGCTGCCCATAATACTTGCGCTTTTAATGAATGAAATAGTAATAACCAGGATCAAGCGGGCAATTCAGTTTGTAGTTTACATACCCCACTTTTTCTCCTGGGTTGTAATAGGCGCTATTTTTTCCATGGTGCTGTCCCCAAGCAATGGTTTTGTAAATCAAATCATCTCGGCTTTCGGTCTGGAGCCCCAGTACTTTATGGTTGATCCCAAATGGTTCAGATCTGTTCTGGTAAGCTCCTATATATGGAGAGATGTGGGTTACGGAACGATTATATATATTGCTACCATATCCTCCATTGACGAGCAGCTGTACGATGCGGCTACTGTGGACGGTTCGGGCTACTGGGGAAAATTGCTGTATGTCACTCTGCCCTCCCTGAAGAGTACCATAGCCACCGTACTGCTTTTGACGGTAGCACGTATACTTCTCATATTCGAACAGGTTCTGGTTATGTATGTCCCGCCGGTTTACAGTGTCAGCGAGGTCTTAACCACATACTCCTTTACCGAAGGACTGCTGAACGGAAATATCGGCTACGCAACGGCAGTAAGTTTATTTACTGCGGTTATAAGCGCCATTCTGGTCATTGGCTGCAATAAGGCAAGCAAGAAATTCCTTGATGAAAGCATTCTATAACAATAAATTACATTGGAGGTGAGAGCTGTGAAAAATGTTGGCCTGGGAAGAAGAATATTTGTGTTGGGAAACGGTTTGTTTTTAATTCTGGTAAGCCTGATAGTTTTAATACCTCTGCTGCTTGTTGTTTCTACGTCAATTTCCCCGGATGAGGTTGTAGCCAGGCAGGGATATGTGCTAATACCCAAAGCCATTACTTTTGCAAACTATTCTGCAATTTTTAACAGCGGATATATGCCCGCCTTCTATAATTCGCTGTTTGTTACAATCAGTGCAACCCTTTTCTCAATGGGTATGACACTTGTAATGGGGTATGCACTGGCTCAGAAAGATTTAATATTTAAAAATTTCCTGTTGAGATTCGTAGTTGCAACCATGGTACTGGATGCGGGAATCATCCCCTTCTACCTTGTAGTTAATAAACTTGGGATGATAGACAGCTATCTCTCTTTGATAATTCCTTCGGCAATTTCCACCTACAACCTGATCCTCATGAAAAATTATATGGCCTCCATTCCCGAAAGCCTGATAGAATCAGCAAGACTGGATGGCTGCACCGAGCTGGGGATTTTGATAAAAATAGTCATCCCCGTTTCAATTCCCATTATAGCGGCAGTGACCCTGTTTTACGCTGTATCTCACTGGAATATCTATCTGAACGTTGTTATGTTCATAAACAGCACCAGTAAGTATACTCTTCAAATACTGCTGCGGCAGTTGATATTCCAGTCGGAATCGGCTATTTCATCGGCATCGGCACTAAATAACTTCAAAATGGCCGTAATGATAATGACCATGCTGCCGGTACTTATACTCTACCCTTTCATACAGAGGTATTTCATATCGGGCATTATGCTTGGATCTGTAAAGGGCTGAGCCAGTACCCGGTACATGGATTGAACAGGGAGAAACAAATGATAGAAGCAAATGTAATTTTTCCAAAACCGGCAAAAAACCGTGGGACTATTTGTCCATTGGTTTTTGATATATAATTTAATAGAAAGGGGTAGAACAAATGGCTAAAATCAGAAAAGTAATTGCGCTGATAATGGTTGCTGTAATGGCAGTGGTAATGTTTGCCGGCTGCGGAGGAGAGAGTGGACAGGCGGGAGCGGGCGACAGCACCAAGGCTGCCGTCGGCACGGCTGCGGTGTCGTCAAATCAACAGATGGATGTTCCCAAGGAAAAGGTCAAATTATCCTTCTTCCTTTCACAGACAGGATGGGGAGGAGAGGCCGTTGATCCTGAACTGATGGCCGAGGTTGAAAAGGTCATTGAGGATAGGACAAATACCGATCTGGAAGTAATCGCACCTCCTCAGAGCAGTTACAATGACAAACTGAATGTTGTTCTTGCTTCAGGGGATATACCTGATATATTTGCGGTAAGAAAAGCAATGGACAATATTCATGTCATGGCATCAAGAGGTTATACAATGCCATTGGATGATCTGATCAAGCAGGCGCCCGAAATAACTTCACTGGTTGACCAGACATACCTGGATTACCTGAAGGCTGACGGAAAGCTGCAGGGAGTGCCCATGTATGTGCCTCTCTCCAAGTTCATATGGATGAGAAAAGACGTAATGGATGCAAACGGAGTAAAACTTTCCGAGACACCTACCACCGACGAATTCTATAATGAGATGAAGAAGCTTGTGGGAAAGGGAGTTATACCGTTTACTTTTGCCAAGTTCCTCGACAATCTTCCCTTCTTCTTTAATCCGTTTGGTGCATATTACGGAATAGGGGAAAAGGACGGCAAGTATATTGACGGGTTCAATACGCCTGAAGCAAAGGAAGCGCTTGCATATGTTGCAAAACTCTATAAGGAAAAGATATGGGATCAGGAATTTCTGACGAATGAGAATACAACAATAAGAGAGAACCTTTTCTCAGGAAAAGCCGCGTCAACACTGGACTATTATAATAGATACATATACTTTATCACGGAGGCCGAAAATGTAAAGGCAGCCACCGAATTTGTACCCATTTATGAGCTGAAAGGGCCAAAAGGCCAGGGCGGCAATCTGTACGAAGCAATTCAGGACGCCCTCTGCATATCTTCAAAATCAAAGAACCCCGACAGAGCACTTGATGTACTTAAGTACTACGTTTATTCCGAAGAGGGTGTCAAGCTCAGGTGCCTTGGGGTTGAAGGCAAACACTACACTCTGGAAAACAATGTGATAACACCCACTGAAAAAGCTAAGAACTCAGGTTATAAATGCGATGTAAATCAGTTCTATCTGTATTATCCCAAGATAACCGATTTTGGCTTTAAGTGGTCCGAAACAATAGAAAAGCTAATACCTCAGCAGGTTAAATTCAATGATGAGACAAACAGGCACCTCGGACCCAAGTACTCTATTCCCAGCAACAAGTCGGATCTCTATAACAAGAATCTGAGCGGATATAAGAAGAAAATTGATGAAATATCCTCTAAGATCATAATGGGATCATGTTCGGTTGATGAGGGATACAAGGAATATGAGGCCTTCTGGAAGAGCATCAACGGGGATGGGATGCTTGCAGAGCTGAATAAATAAGCAGATAGTAAACAGCAAACAAAATAAGACAAATATAAAAATAAAACAAAGTAAAAATAAAACAAGCAAAAAATAGAATAAGCAAACAAAAGTCAGCAGATTCAGAAGAGGGCTAACATTCTGAGTCTGCCGGCTTTTTGGCTGTATGGAAAAAAGTACATTGTTTCAGGCAGGAGGAACTGCAAATGAGAGAAGATCCCAACAGCAGTCAGACCAACACAAACTTTAAAATCTTTGCAACAGAGAAAAAAATCATAGTGTATTTTTTTCTTATTGTCATAGTAATATTTTTTATGTTCAATTCTCTCTTTTACAGGTTGTACGCTTCAAATATAAGGCAGATAGTTATTCAGGAAAGCAGGAGCAATGTCAAGAAAACAGTGGAGTATACCGACATGATTGTGGAAGGCATGGAGTATACCGCAGATGTTATTCAGAACAACCAGCTGATCCAGCAGCAGGTTGACCCGTCCCAGCGGAGCAGCACACCCAGCTACCGCATTAATCCCGATATAATAAGCACTCTTCAGAGCATAGTTACCAATTCGGTCAAAAGTGCCGCCTCAATCGATTTGTATCTGAATGTAAATAATAAACTGTATACCAGTGATTATGGGGTATTTTCCTATTTGAACACTGAAAAAAAGAATTATTTCTATAAACTGCAAATTCAGGATGGCAGATTTGTTCTCACCAATAAATACAGGCAGAATATCAACTTTATAAAGGATAGGAATTATGAACAGATTACCTTTGTAAGACCTATTTATGTATTGTCCAACGGGAACAGGGCCGGTACGCTTGCCGTCAACTTTGACAAATATTATCTGAGCAATATTATAAAAAGTGATTCCGAGGCCGGATCAATGATACTGGACAGCGAAGGGAATATTGTTGCCTCTTCGGTGCCTGAAGGCAAGGGCTATCCGCAGAATATAGAGAAGGAAATAAAAAAGCTGGTGAAGGCTGAAAAGGGAGAAGGTCTGCAAAAGGTTTCAAATGGCGAATACATTATTGTGTATGATACTTCCCAATACACCGGCTGGAAATTTGTTAATTTTGTGCCTGCAAACACGACCATGAAACAGATGGCACAGCTAAGAGACTATATTCTGGTTCTGTTTCTTATAATGAATGTAATTACCGCCTCACTGTTTATTGTGCTGATGTCGGGTAAGATATACAGAAAGCTCAAAAAGCTGATTTATGCAATGAAGGAGGTTGAAAAGGGTAATTTCGGCATTAATATAGAACACCATGAAAAGGATGAATTCGGGTATATGTATACCAGCTTCAATAACATGGTGGGCAGGATAAAAAATCTTTTCGGGGAGCTTTACGAGCAGAAACTGCTGCAAAAGGATGCCGAGCTGAAGCTGCTGCAATCAAAAATCAATCCCCATTTTATCTATAATATTTTTGATAACATGAACTGGCTTATCCAGCTGGAAAGATATCAGGAACTGGAGGTGCTGGTAGGTTCGGTATCGGATTATTTCAAGAAGAGTCTCAATGCAGGGCGGGATTTCATATCTGTCGCCGATATGCTGGAACAGTTGAAAAGCTACGTTCAGATACAGAGGATAAGGTTCAGCAACAGGTTTACCTGTGAGTTTGATTTTGATGATGAAATAATTGATATGAATATTCCAAATTTTATGATGCAGCCGCTGCTTGAAAATGCGATCTGTCATGGTATAGAGCCCAAAGCTGAGGAAAGCCGTATCCAGGTCAAGGGTGTAAGAATAGAAGACAGGGTATTTTTTACGGTAGAGGATGACGGAGTTGGCATTGATCAGGAAAACATTCAAAAAATTATTGTGTTTCTTGAAAGCATGGAGGCCGAGAGTGGCAACTACTTTGCCCTTGCAAATATAAACAAGAGAATAAAGCTGTATTACGGAGCCGAGTATGGCCTGACTGTGAGAAGTACCAGGGGAGCCGGTACAAAGGTGACCATTATAATTCCGTTCAAAAAAATATCAGAAAACTATTAAAGGCCGGGAGGACTTGTCATGTTGAAAATGCTGATTGCAGATGATGAGCAGATCATTGTTGAGGGGATCAGGGAGAGCATAGATTGGAAAAGCTTTGATATCAGCATTGCCGGAACTGCGAAAAACGGGGTGGAAGCCCTGGATATGGCAATAAAGCTGCATCCTGAGATAATAATTACAGACATAAAGATGCCGGGCCTGAACGGACTTGAGCTTGTAAAGGAAATCAGGAAGCTGAACCCCTGTGTAAAAATAATCCTCATCAGTGCTTACGAGCAATTTGATTTTGCCAGGGAGGCCATTGAGCTTGGGGTTTGCTCATATATAACAAAGCCGCTCAAGAAGCAGAAAATCATTGAAGAAGTGATCAAGCTCCGTGACCTGATCCTTCAGGAAAAAACCGAAAAAGAGAAAAACAATAAATATGAGGAATTATATCTTTCAAACCTTCCCATACTCAGGGAACATTACCTGAACAGCCTCATTATCGGAAAAACAAGACTTACGGGGGACTATGGAAAACAATTCACCACCTATGATATAGACATTGATGAAAATGATGTGGGAGTATTTGTCTGTTCAATTGACAATATAGAGGATACCTCAGAGGAATTCTTCGAAAAAAGTGTACAGATCATCCATCTCAGGATATCTGAAATGATACAGGAGCTCATACCTCCGGAATACAGGAAAACTATATTTCAGAGCTATAATAACGAGGTTGTTACCATATTCAACGCCTCCTCCGACCATGCCGCAACCATAAAGGATATTGCGCTGACAGCCGAGACTATAAAGAATACTCTGAAGAGGGAAATAGATATATCGGTCAGTGCCGGCATAGGCAGGATATACCCGCAGTTGAAGGAGGTTGCCGAATCCTATCAGGAAGCGGTCAAAGCTCTCAACTACAGGCTGGTATATGGCAACAACGCAGTTTTGTATATAGACAATGTTGAAATAAAGAATACAAAGCGGGAATATATGATTCCTGATTTAGGTGATATCCTGACTTCAGTCCAGAATATTCTGTGGACCGGCAAGGAGGAAGAGGTCCGGAAACTTGTCAGTAACCGGATAGATGGCCTGCTGAAAGGAAAGAGCATCCCCTATTACTACGTTCAGCAGGTATACTGCCAGCTTCTTTCCACCTTGCTGAGAACTACCTATGAAATCAATATTTTGCCGGAGCAGCTTTACGGCACTCCCGTGCATTTATATGGAGAAATTTTTAAAAAGCAGACCATGGAAGAGATGAAGGACTGGTACTGTGATCTTGCTTCAAGGGTCTGCAGTATCATTAACGAGAGAAAAACAGCCAGATCGGGGTATGTTATAAAGATGGTCGTAGACTATATTAAAGAGCACTGCAACAAGGATATTTCCCTTGGAGAGGTGGCCGAGCACGTAAATCTGAATCCCTCCTACCTGAGCAGAATATTCAAGGAAGAGACAGGAACCCAGTTTGTGGAGTACGTGCGAAAGGTAAAAATGGAAATGGCAAAGGAACTGCTCAGGAACACAAACAAAAAAATATACGGAATATGTGAGGAACTGGGCTATCAGAACGTACAGTATTTCTCAACAATTTTCAAGAATACCACAGGAATGACACCCCTTGAATTCAAGAAGACAGGGAAGTGTCAGGAACTTTAGATATCATTAAATGGAAAGTGATGGTGACAGTATGAGATTGGGTGTCAGGGCACATGACTTCGGAAAACAGCCGGTTGAAGAGCTGGCAAAAAAAATAGGCGGCAAGGGTTTCAGCAGTATACAACTGGCGCTTAACAAAGCAATAGACGGGATAGATTATGATAATGGCAGACTTAGTCCCGGACTGGCCAATCATATTTACAGGGCTTTTGACAGGTATGATATTCAGATTGCAGTACTGGGATGCTACATAAACCCCGTACATCCTGACTCTGATATCCGCAGAAGCCAGCTGGACAGGTTTAAGGAACATATAAGATATGCAAGGGACTTCGGCAGCAGTATTGTCGCAACCGAGACAGGTTCACTGAATGCAGATTTTTCCTACAATCCTGAAAACCATGGGGAGAGGGATTTTAAAATGCTGCTGGAAAGCCTGAAGGAACTGGCGGAGGAGGCTGAAAAATTCGGTGTGATTGTGGGATTGGAAGGTGTAAGCCATTATACCATGAACAATACTGAAAAAATTGCAAGGACACTGGACCAACTTGGCTCAAACAACGTACAGGTGGTATTTGACCCCGTTAACCTCCTGACGGCCGATAATTATCGCAGGCAGGAGGAAGTGGTGGAGGAAGCCTTCCGGCTTTTTGGGAACCGAATGGCAGCCTTTCATGCAAAGGACTTCGTTGCAGAGGGTGATAAACTGAAGGTTGTCCAGGCAGGGGAAGGTTCCTTCAACTATGAATATACCTTCGGGCTTTTAAAGGAAAGGAAGCCGTTTATTGATATCCTCATGGAAAATGCAAGGCTGGATATTATGGACAGAGGAATGGAGTTTTTAAGGGAAAGGTACTATCTGCCGTCTCCTGCTTAACCAGAGCAGGCTGGCTGTAACTGTCCAGCCTGCAGTTTGAAAAGGTGACCCCTTCTGCTGAGTTCAGCTGGTAGACAGGGCCTTCAACTCCCCTTACCGACACATTGTTAAAGCTTATATTTTTTACGTTGGCACAAAATACTCCCATTTTTAAGGTTTCTCCAACGCCCTCCATCATGGCAGGTACTCCGGGAACGGCATTTTCCGCCATGGATATGCTGATGCTGTCAAAGGTTATATCCTCTATGGGCATTTCGGGAAGCCCGTAAAGGAAGGCGGCGGCAGCGTGGACATTGACAGCTGTGATGCCGCTGAAATGAATACTCCTGAATGCGGGAGTCTCAGCTGTAACAGGATGGCTTTCCCTGTCCCGGACTTTTTTTTCCTTGCCGCCTTCTCCGCAAAAGTAGAACTGATGCATTACGATGGGACACATAACGTCTTTCATTATCAGGTTGCTCACTCTTATATCGCAGACGGTTCCTCCGCGGCCCCTGCGTGTTTTCAAACGGATGCCCCGGTCGGTGCCCTCAAATATGCAGTTGGATATAACAACATTTCTTATTCCCCCGCTCATTTCACTTCCGATGACGACACCGCCATGGCCGTGGAGCAGTGTGCAGTTGGTCACGCAGACATTTTCACAGGGTATCAGATATTTCCCGTTCTCAACACCGGACTTTATGGCAATACAATCATCCCCAACATCCACCTGGCAGTTTGAAATCCGCACATTTTTGCAGGAATCGGGGTTTATTCCGTCGGTGTTTGGAGAATTGGGAGGATTAACTATCGAGATATTGTCTATGGTAATGTTCCGGCACCGGACAGGATTTACCGTCCAGGCGGGAGAATTGACCAGCAGCACTTTTTCCAGGAGGATTCTGCTGCAGTCCTCAAAATATAAAAGGCGTGGACGGGGATGTAAAAGTTTTCCATCCAGATGGCTTTTCCACCAGAAGCCTCCCTGACCGTCTATTGTTCCGGTGCCTGTTATACATATGTTTTGGGCAGCCCGGGCATAAATCATGGGCATATAGCCCGGCCTTTCGGTGCCCTCCCATCTGACCTCCCTCAAAGGGTAGTCCTCTATCCTGACGCTGAATAATACTCTGGAACCGGCCTCAAGATGAAGGGTCACATTGCTTTTCAACTCAATGGGGCCGGTGAGAAAGGTCCCGGCCGGAACATATACGGTTCCCCCTCCATGCTGCGTACATTTTTCAACGGCAGCAAAAAATGCCTTTGTACACAGCTCTGCACCGCCGGAAACGGCACCAAAATCAATTATATTATTAAAACCGGTTGAGCTTGTCATATCAAATTTTTCCTCCTCAGCTTCTCAATTTCCGTTAAGGCCAGCATCAAAGGGCCATAGCCCTTGTAATCGTTTTCGACCACAGGTTCGCTTATATAATAGGCAAAGGAGCCGTCTCTGTAGGGATTGCCGCCCAGGCCCGCAACACTGCAAACATTTTTGAGGTTCATGCAGCCAAGGTCATCAATGTAGGTCAAGTGCCGGAGTACACCATTATAAGCCTTAAGCAGGGGTGTTTTGAATGTGCCGTCCAGATAGCCGCAGGAAATACTCTTTGCATATGAATATGCAAACATACAGGAGGCGGAGGCCTCAAGGTAATTTCCTTTACGTTCGGGTAAATCGACAACCTGATACCACAGGCCTGTCTCTTCATCCTGAAATTGTACAAGAGCGGTCAGCAGATTCTTAAGGATCTCTAAAATTACACTGCGTTTTGGATGGGTTGAGGGGAAGAAATCCAGAATATCCACAACAGCCATTGCATACCAGCCCATGGCACGTCCCCAGAAATGGGGCGAGCAGCCTGTTATGTCATTTGACCATTTCATACCCCGGCTTTCATCCCAGGCATGGTACAGCAGGCCGGTTGCAGTATCCTTCGCGTTGGAAGCCAGCAGGATGACCTGGTTTGCTATATCGTCAAATGCCTGGACCTCATCAAAAAGCAGGGCATATTGAGCATAAAAGGGAGAGCTCATGTATACACCGTCAAGCCACATCTGATGGGGATACACGGCTTTGTGCCAAAAGCCTCCCTGGCGGTTACGGGGTTGCCTGTCCAATTGCTTTCTCAAGGTGCCGGCAGCCTTCCTGTACCTGATATCCGAGGTTTCGTTATACAATAGCAGCAGTATTTTTCCGGGATTGACCATATCGAGATTTAACTCGTTTATGTCGTAGTCAATTATATTGCCCCCGTTGTCTATAAATCTATCGGCCGAATGCTTTATGTAATCAAAGTATTCACTTTTGCCTGTAAGCCTCCACACACCCTCAACGGCTTTAAGTATAAGGCCCAGCTCATAACACCATTTATCAAGATATTTTGAATGCCTGGACATTGCGGATTTTGCCGCTATTTCAGGTAAATCCTTCTCAAAAGCATTGATTTGCATACTGATCTCCCGTTCTAAAACGTATTATATGTTGCCGTTATTTTTCATTGTATTGACATGTCAATTACCTGATAGTTGCTCCTATGATAATTTTCTGATATTACTCTCTATGATAATTATAGCCTCTTAAATTAACAGTATCTGCGCAAATATGGCCGCTATTTGTTCGAATATAGCAATTATTGCTCTCAGAGTTTATAATGGTGATGAGCAGTAATAAAAATGATAGTTAAAAACGGTAATGAGGATCATGAAGGCATGGTTATGACCGGCAGAGCTATGAGAGACTTGAGATAGGGACGGAGGGTTTTATGAATATACGGAGTTTTACAAGTGAAGATGACAATTTTTCAATATCGAGTTCAAGGGTTAAGGGATATTTTTCCATGCCTTCAAGGCATTTTCACGACAAATATGAAATATATTACCTCAGAGCAGGTGAGAGATATTATTTTGTAAAAGATAAGGTTTTCCATATAAAAAAGGGCCACCTGGTTTTGATAAAGGAAGGGGAGCTCCATAAAACCACCGATGCTGAAAAACCGGATCATGAAAGGCTGCTGATATATTTTAGGAAACCGTTCATTGAGACTGCAAACAAATCCACCGACAGGATTCTGAACCTGCTTAAGGGCAAAAGCTACTGCGTTATGGAACTGTCATTGAAGGAGAGGCAGGAAGTTGAAAGAATATTTTACGAAATGTTTCAGGAGACAGAAGCGCAGGAAGAGTGCTTTGAAATATGTCTGCAGGGCTTGCTGATGAAACTGCTGGTGTATATAGGCAGATATATCCGGCAGACGGATGCCAATGTATTTCTTTCGAGCAGCCCCAGACATGAAAAGGTTTCAGGAATTGTAAAGTATATCAATGAACATTACTCAGAAGAATTGTCCATACCGGGGATAGCCAGGCTGTTTTTTATCAGCCCCTACTATTTGAGCAGGATTTTCAAGGAAACAACGGGGTTTACTCTTTTGGAGTACATTAATACCGTGAGGATAAGGGCAGCCCAGGAGCTCCTGCTGAATAAAAAGTTTAAGGTTATTGAAATTGCCGAAAAGTCCGGTTTCGGAAGTGTGTCCCAATTCAACAGGGTATTCAGGCAGATAGCAGGCTATTCCCCCTTGAGCTACAGGAAGGGTTCGGTTAAATAGTGTCTGTTATATCCAAAACGTACCGCTTTATTCCAACTGGCCAGCGCAGTCCTGCGAAATTTTAAAAGTCGGCATTTCAGCAATTTCTGCATATATTTTTGCAATATACGCCAAGAAATAAGCAATTATTTTTAATAAAATAGGCTTATAAACAAAAACAGTTTATTTTTGAGGAGGCATATATGGAGAATCTAAGCAGAAAACTTATTGAGGAAAAAGGCAAAGCTCTTATAAATATACCGGCGGGCCCAACGGAAAAATATCGCGAAAAGGTGCTTCAATTTGGGGAGGGCAACTTTTTAAGAGGCTTTGTGGACTGGATGATCAATACCTTAAACTCAAAAGGGCTTTTTGAGGGCAATGTTGTTGTGGTTCAGCCTATCAAAAGCGGCCTGGTAGATAAAATAAACGATCAGGGAGGAGCTTATACCCTTATACTCAGAGGTGTCCAGAACGGCAGGATAGTGGACAGCAGGGAGGTCATAACCGCCATCAGCCGGGGGATAGATTTATATGCACATTATGCTGAATACATGAAAATAGCTGAAAGCGACGAGCTGCGATTTATAATATCAAACACTACCGAAGCGGGAATCTCCTATAATCCTGAGGACAGCTTGCAGCAAGAACCTCCGGTATCCTATCCCGGCAAGCTTACGGCACTTCTTTACAGGAGGTTCAAAGCTTTTGGCGGAAACCCGGAAAAAGGACTGATCATAATCCCCTGCGAACTCATTGACAGGAATGGTGACAATCTGAAGAGGATCGTATTGCAGCTTGCGGAGGAATGGAGCCTGGGAGAGGCTTTCATAAAATGGGTAAGGGAAGCAAATCACTTCCTGAATACACTGGTGGACAGAATAGTAACCGGCTATCCCAGAGAAGAGGTCCCGACTCTGGAAGAAGAATTGGGTTACAGGGACGGTTTGCTTGACACCGGAGAAATATTCCACCTGTGGGTTATAGAGGGCGACAGTAAACTGTCCGAAGAGATTCCTTTTGCCAAAGCGGGGCTCAACGTTGTATGGACGGATAATATGAAACCGTATAGAGACCGGAAGGTAAGAATCCTCAACGGTGCTCATACAATGACAGTTCTGGCCGCATACCTGTATGGTCTGGACACCGTTAAGGAATGTATGGATGACAAGCTTATCAGTACTTATATGAAGAAGGGGATATTCGACGAGATAATTCCAACATTGGATCTGAAAGAGGAAGAATTGGTCAAGTTCGCTCATGACGTTCTTGAAAGGTTTTCAAACCCATTTATCAAGCATTATCTTTTGAGTATTTCACTTAATTCGGTATCAAAATTCAAGGCACGGGTACTGCCGTCACTGCTGGAATACATCGAAAGAAAAGGTAAACTGCCTGAAATACTTACATTTTCTCTGGCAAGCCTTATAGCCTTTTATAAAGGAAAAGAGATAAAGGATAATTACCTTTCGGGTGAAAGAAAAGGTGAGGAATATAAAATCTGTGACGATATGCACATTCTCGAAACCTTCAGGGACTGTTGGGAGAACTTTAACGGCAACGGGAAGGAAGTTGATGCCATAGTGGCCCGTATACTCTCGAAGTCAGACTGGTGGGGCAGTGATTTGAACAAAGTACCCGGATTGCCGGAGAAGGTTGCAGAACAGGTTTACTCCATAACGGCAAACGGCATTGAAGCCGCAATAAAAAAACTGTTGTAGGATGGAGGAGCAGTCACCTATTTGAAGATCGGAGAGGTAGAATGAGCCAGTTAAATGCTTTAAAAATTCATACAAAGGATAATGTAGCCGTTTTGCTGCAGGATGTTGAAAAGGGCGGAACTGTTGAGCTTGACGGGCTGGTAATATTGGCGGCCCAGGCTGTTCCGGCCGGGCATAAGATAGCTGTAGCCGACATTCCCGAGGGAGAAAACGTAATAAAGTATGGTTATCCCATAGGTCATGCAACCATGCCCATACAGGCAGGACAGCATGTCCACACCCATAATCTGACCACCAATCTGGGAGAGCTTCTGGAGTATTCCTATATGCCGGAGCTTTCAAGTACCGGCGCCGGCACAGCGGCTGAAAGCTTTTGGGGCTATGAAAGACAGGACGGCAAGGTCGGCATCAGAAATGAGATATGGATCGTAAATACAGTGGGCTGTGTAAATAAAACCTCTGATATGCTTGCCGCAAAGGCAAATGACATGTATAAGGGAATTGTTGACGGAGTGTATGCATTTCCCCATCCCTACGGCTGTTCACAAATGGGTGAGGATCAGGAAAATACACAGAAAATCCTTGCCGGTATGGTGAGACACCCCAACGCAGGGGGAGTACTGGTGCTGGGTCTGGGCTGTGAAAATAACAATGTGGATGTGTTTAAGAAGGTATTGGACCAGTATGACAGCAACAGGGTGAAGTTCCTTGTAACCCAGGAAGCCGGGGACGAAATCGAGGAGGGCTTGAAACTGATTGAAGAACTGGCCCAATATGCCGGCAGCTTCAGAAGGACTCTGCAGCCTGTGTCAAAGCTGACAGTCGGCTTAAAATGCGGAGGTTCCGATGCATTTTCAGGAATAACCGCAAATCCGCTTGTGGGAATGTTTTCCGACAAGCTTCTGAGCCAGGGAGGTACTACCATACTGACAGAAGTACCTGAAATGTTTGGTGCCGAAACCTTGCTTATGAACAGGTGTGTCAATGAAAGTGTTTTTAACGGCACAGTCAGTCTTATAAACGATTTTAAGGAATATTACATCAAGCACGACCAGGTTATCTACGATAACCCGTCCCCCGGCAATAAAAAGGGAGGAATAACCACCCTTGAGGAAAAATCACTGGGCTGTACCCAAAAGGGCGGCACTGCAAATGTAACCAGTGTACTGAATTACGGGGACCAGGTCAGAGAGCCGGGCTTGAACCTGCTCCAGGGTCCGGGCAACGATATTGTTGCAGTAACTACCCTGATGGCGGCAGGAGCGCAAATAATACTGTTTACTACCGGAAGAGGAACTCCTCTGGGGGCTCCGGTGCCCACCGTCAAAATATCCACAAATACTGCACTTTCAGAAAAAAAGAAGAACTGGATCGATTTTGACGCCGGAAGGATACTCAACGGCAGCTCAATGGCTGAAGTGACCGCAGAGCTTTTCCAATATATAATCAGGCTTGCGTCAGGTGAAATAAGTACCAGGAATGAAGAAAACGGATATAGGGAGATTGCCATATTTAAAAACGGGGTGACCTTGTAACAGCAAGTTTATTTGCAAGCTGGATAGATAAGTAGGTATATTTCAGTACTTCCACGCAAAACAAAACAATGTGTCGCACCCAAAAAATATTAGGGGAAGCCATCCAAACGGCTTCCCCTAATATTTTTTTTAACCATGCGTCCACATTGTTTTGTTTTACGCTCACGTACTGAAATATACCTAAAATATACCTGAGTAATAGCTTACAAATAAACTGGTTGGTACTGAGGTATAGCTGATTGCCAGGGTGGTGCTTATACCATGCGTCCACATTGTTTTGTTTTACGCTCGCGTACTGAAATATACCTTATGTAATAGCTTACAAATAAACTGGCTGGTACTGCGGTATAGCTAACTGTAGGAAGGTGCTTCTGCTGCATCAGGCCTCTATTCCGAAATAGCTGGCGGCATTGTTATAGCTGATATCCCTGACCATTTGTCCCAAAAGTGCCATATCATTGGGAATCTCGCCTTTTTCAACCCAATTGCCGAGTATGTTGCAGAGGATTCTTCTGAAGTACTCATGCCTTGTGTAGGATAAAAAGCTTCTGGAATCTGTGAGCATACCGACAAATCTGCTGAGTAAACCCAGGTTGGCCAGCGCTATCATCTGTTTTTCCATCCCGTCCTTCTGATCATTGAACCACCAGGCTGAGCCATACTGCATCTTTCCGGGGATTTTGCCGCTCTGGAAGCAGCCCGTTATTGTTCCGAGAATTTCGTTCTCCCTTGGATTCAAGTGGTATAAAATTGTTTTAGGAAGCTCATCGGTCTGATCCAATGTATCCAGCAATGCTGACAGAGATGAGGCAAAGCTCCAGTCTCCAATGGAATCAAAACCTGTATCCGGGCCCAACTCCTTCATCAATCTTGTATTGTTGTTACGCAGAACTCCCATATGAAGCTGCATTACCCAGTCAAGTCTTGCGTACTGCTTTCCAAGGAAAACAAGTACCTGGGTTTTATATACTTCAATTTCACTCTGTGTCAATGCTTTGCCTGACAATGCTTTTTGCAGGATTATGGAGGCTTCTTCCTCAGTACCTTTCCGGAATACCAGGGGATCCAGACCGTGGTCTGATATTCTGCAGCCGGCCTGATGGAAAAATTCCAGCCTTGATACAAAGGCAGCTTTTAAATCCTGGAAACTTGCTATTTTGGAACCTGTTACTTTTTCCAGCTTTAGAAGCCAGGGAATAAAACCTTCCTTATCGATATTGATACCCTTATCAGGACGGAAGGCGGGGAGCACTTTAATATCAAATGTTTTATCTTCGGCAATTGCCTTATGATATTCAAGTGAGTCAACAGGATCATCAGTGGTACAAACAACTTTAACATTAGAACGTTTTATCAGATTTCTTGCAGTAAATCCGTCCTGCTGAAGCATGGCATTGCAGCGCTCCCAAATACTTTCGGCAGTTGCGGGAGATAGAAGTTCATTTATCCCGAAGTAACGTCTTAATTCCAAATGGGTCCAGTGGTAAAGCGGATTGCCGATGCAGTTGGGCATTGTTTCGGCCCACTTCAGAAACTTCTCCTTATCATCTCCGTCCCCGGTTACATACTTTTCTTCCACCCCATTGCTTCTTATGGCTCTCCATTTGTAATGATCGCCCCCAAGCCAAAGCTCGGTAATATTACGGTATTTCTTATTCTCTGCTATTTCTTTGGGACTTAAGTGGCAGTGATAATCAAAAATGGGCATTCCTTCAGCATATTCGTGATATAGTTTAACGGCTGTTGGATTGTCCAATAAAAAGTCTTCATTCATAAATTCTTTCATGTCGGGCCCCCTTATAAATTTACTGTGAATTTGCCGATCCGGTAAAACTTGAATTCTTCAGTAATTCAGTTCATAATACAATTATAATACTTCCGATTTGCCATAAACATATCATATATTGCTGGTTTTGATGCAAAAGTTGCTCTATAACCTGAGCTGCTTTGTTAAGCCCTTTTATGGCAGGGTCTGTCAGCATTAATTAAATTAAATGGGGGATTAGAATGGAACATAAGTTTACGCCGAGACAGTACATGGTTAAAAATGACTTTGAGTTCTTTCATACCAAAGAGGAGCTGCCTCCGAATATAGAGTATCATAATCATGACTTCTATGAAATTTTCTTCTACATTTCGGGAAAAGTGACATACGTCATTGAGGGTAAATCTTATAAACTGAAGCCCGGGGATATAATTCTGATCAACAACAGGGAACTGCACAGAACAATCATTGAGAGCGGTGAGGACTACGAAAGGATAGTCATATGGATCAAGCCGGACTATATAATAAATCTGAATACTGACAGCACCGATCTGACCATGTGTTTTGAGTCCTCTGCAAAGAAAAAGTATAATCTGCTGAGACCGGACACCGAGACTTTGGCGTATCTTAAAACAATTGTTCAAAAACTTGAAAAAGCCTATTATAACAGCGGATTTGGCAGTGAGGTTCTAAAATATGCATATGTAAATGAGCTTGTAGTGTATCTGAACAAGGCATATTTGTACACCAAGGACGAAGAAATAGAAGTGGATATAGAATATAACCAGAAAATCAGCAATATCATAAAATACATTAACGCAAACCTGGACAGCCAATTATCCCTTGAAAATATTTCTGCCCAATTTTACATCAGCAAATATCATTTATTAAGGGAGTTCAAGAAATATACCGGGTTTACCATCCATAGATTTATCCAGAAAAAAAGACTCATAATGGCAAGAATGCTGCTGAAGGAGAACGTTAAGGTAAGTGAAGTCAGTCTGGTATGCGGGTTTGGCGATTATTCAAATTTTATCAGAACTTTTAAAAGGGAATATGGAATATCACCTAAGGTTTTTGCCAGGGAAATAATTCAGGGGAGGGATATTTAATAAGCCAATCCCTTTTTTCCAGAAGAAATAATGAACCGGTAAAATCAATAGGGGTTCCGTCAGGAGTTTTTCTAAAGGAGGCAATTCCCTCATGAGTCTTTTTAAAACCAAGTTTGTTCAACAAATTGTATGAAGGGTAATTCTTGTTGGCAGTACCGCTTGTAATCCTTTCCAGCCCCAATACCGAAAAAGCATAGCCAATAACTGCCGTACAGGCCTCTGTGGCATATCCCTTGCGCTGGAAGGGAGAATAAATGCAAAATCCCATGTCCGTTTCGCCAGGAGCGGTACCATTCAGAGAAACAAAGCCGATAATCCTGCGGTTGACTGTTTCATAAACGGCCAGATAATTGCTGCCGTCTGCAAACCACCTGATAATTTCCTGTATTTCCTGCTCTGATGTGGGAAATTGGTAGTCATAAATTGCAAACTCAGATGCTTCCTTATCAACTATTATGTCCTGCAGAGCTTTCCAATCCTCGGCAAAAAAATTCCGTATGATCAGCCGCCCGGTTTGTATGCTTACCATTTCTACAACCTCCTGGACAAACCTGTCTCAATATGGGAAGTTCAGTTCCGTGCTTTTCAGCTAATAATATAATTTTGGAATTTAAAAGTCAATAATCATAAAGGAGTTTGAAGAGGTCATTTGTATTATGGAATATTCTCAGTATTTCAAACAAATAATATGTGTAGGACTAAAAGACGACGGAAATAAAGGAATGGAAATGAATATAGGGTGGAATATTGAAACTTATATAACCATAGCAGCCTTAATAATAACCCTGATACTGCTGTACTTATTAATAAAAATCGATTGGAAAAGTTATGGTCTTTTATTTTTAATAAGCTCCGCAGTGGGTGTAATATTATGTTATATTTTTATCGGCCTCAATTTATATGAATTTCCTTATAGACTTTTCCCCGCAATATCAAAAATACCTTTTACGGTTATTTTAACTGTATTTCCCTTCTATGTTTTACTTGGAGTCCGCTACAGTCCCGCAGAATGGCACAGGAAGATATTTTTTTACTGGGTTATGGTCCATATCGGTATGCTTGGTGAGGTCCTTGCCGAAAGCCGGACCCAGCTGATCAAATACATGTCGGGATGGGATGTCTGGGATTCCTATACCTGGTGGTGGATATACCTGCTGGTTTTTGAGTGGGTAGGAGGGCTTATTATCCCGCCCGACAAAAGAAAGCCCCTGACAAAAGATGCATTAAGCTTTGGTAAGATTGGATGGTTTATAATGCATTTCATCCTGATCGTCACTATTTTCCTGGCAGGTGTATATACGGGAATGGCGCTGAAATAAGGGCACTTGAACAGTTCCCGGAAGCAAACCTAAAGATCATATTAAATTCAGCCAGTCTCTTCTGCTATAAAGTATCCTGATAATGATCACTGTTCTTAGTTGTTCTGAAACCACATAAAACACAATGTAGTTATCTATCAACAACTTACGGATACCACGTTTGGATAGTTTCTCATCAGTTACCAATGAATTTCTTAGAGGCAGTTCCTCCAAAGTTAATATTGCATCTCCAATTTTTTCAACTACCTTATTAGCTATGGCTGGCTCTAAAAGTTCTCTTGAAATATAATGGCCTATTTCACGCAAATCATTTTCTGCCGGTTCAGTAATATCAATATGATAATTATTCATTGTTCAACTCTTCCTGTATGTCTGCCAATACTGTACGAAAGGGCCTTACTTTTTTTTCAGCCATAGCGTCCATACCTTCATCGAGCAATTTATATAATTCAAATTTGCCTACGAGACGCTCATAGGTTTCGATGCTCATTACTGCCAAATCTCCTTGCCCATTTTTTGTAATATAGACAGGTTCACCGTACTGGTGGCAGAATTGCGATATTTCGTTGTAATTGTTCCTCAAGTCGGAACTTGGTCTTATAGATGGCATGTGTTCCACCTCCTGTTTTCCATATCAATATTATATCATAATATTGATATGTATTCTATACCAATATAAACTAATAATTTGACCTTTTGCCTCTGGGGGCAAATAAAAAATTAAAGCCGGCAAGCTTTAAAAGCTTACCGGCTTTAATCAAACATTTGGCGCGCCCGGCAGAGATCGAATCCACAACCTTTTGGTCCGTAGCCAAACGCTCTATCCAATTGAGCTACGGGCGCACATATGGCACACATATATTAACGGTGCACATAATATATTAATACATATTGATTAAAAAAGCAACAGTTTGTTTTATTTACCATGTAAATTTTAATTACGAAAAACTTATGAAATACTTATTTAAAAGCCTTTAATTGCTGAGAAAATAATTTTACTTGAAGAACAGCTTAAAAATAATATCCCTGCTGTAATTGCCGAAACCCTTTCCAAACAGGGTTACACCGCCTGCATTTACCGCATCGGGGAGAACAGCTATTTTAAAGGACCAGTATTTCTGACGGATATCCAGAGAGGAGAGAGAGACATCAGAAACCTGTATTCCATCAATATAAGTTCCTTCCTGGGTTATCCTTATTGCCTTATAAAGTCCGTATTGCCCCACGTTAAGGCTCCACCATTCAGGGGTGAACTTTCCGCGGCTGTATCCAAAGTCACCCGGGCTGGTCCAGTGGCCGAGCTTTTGTTCATTAAGGAAGAAAGTTATATCGGAGGGCCAGTTGTTATTTACACCCGGTGCCTCAGAACCGAGTTCCATTGATATCTCCAGCTCTTCAGGCTGTTGAGCCGATAGGAGAAAATTCGGGACCTTGTATTCGACATATCCTTCGGTAAACCACAATATACCGGCATTGACTCTTTCAGGATCCCAAAAGTACCTGGGGTCGTCAAACTGTCCGATAACCTTTTCGGGAGTGGCAATTCCGCAGGTTGGGGTTACGCTGAAGTCCGAGTAATGCCCGATGGGCATGGAAAATTCGTGAAAATTGCGGGCCTTTGACTGCTTGCTTGGAAAAATTATTTCTATTGTATCAATGTCCAGGTAACAGAGCTTCTGTACCGACCCATTGACGCTTTTGCGCTCACAGCGGATAATTTCAGCCTTTTCAAGTTTTTTGACATGCATTGTTACAATAGCACTGCTCAGCTCCAATTGCTGGGCCAGTTGTTTTATGTTTAATGGATTTTGAGCCAGCAGGTTAATTATTTTGATTCGCACATCACTGCTTAGAGCTTCATAAACCGGCAGCCATTTCTCAGAGATATCTGTTTTCATTAAAGCTTAATCCTCCAATGCAAGAATTAATACAAGTATAAATTACCTTCTGCCTTTTGTAAATACTGATATTAAATATACATAGAATATACATGGTTATTTTTATTTTTGAAATTTGCAGTATACCGGGTGCGGGGTGAATTGTACCGGCTTTTTTGGGTTTGCTATTGACATGGTAAAGATACAGAGATATCATATAGTTATTAATATTGTGGTTATTTAATTAATAAATTTATTAATCTGACGGGGAGGATTTAATATGAGTAAGGCTAAGATGATACTGAATAAGGATTATGTAATCGGTGAGGTTGACAAAAGAATTTACGGCTCCTTTATAGAACATCTGGGAAGAGCTGTTTACGGAGGGATATATGAACCCGGACATCCCACCGCAGATAAATACGGTTTCCGTCAGGATGTGGCAGCAATGATAAAAGAGCTGCAGGTACCTATTGTAAGATATCCAGGAGGAAACTTTGTATCCGGCTACAACTGGGAAGACGGAGTAGGTCCGGTTGACAAAAGGCCAAAACGTACCGAACTTGCCTGGATGACAACAGAGACCAATGAAGTGGGAACAAATGAATTCTTTACCTGGGCGAAAGAAGCAGGTACTGAAGTAATGATGGCTGTAAACCTTGGAACAAGAGGAGCCGACGCGGCAAGGAACCTGCTGGAATACTGCAATCATCCCGGCGGAACATACTGGAGCGACCTCAGAAAAGCGCACGGATACGCTCAACCTCACAATATAAAAACCTGGTGCCTTGGAAATGAAATGGACGGCCCCTGGCAGATATGTGCAAAAACTGCTGACGAATACGGCAGATTGGCTTGTGAGACGGCCAAGGTCATGAAGTGGGTCGATCCCACCATTGAATTGGTTGCCTGCGGAAGTTCAAACAGTGCAATGCCAACATTTGCACAATGGGAAGCCACCGTACTGGAGCATACATATGAACATGTTGACTATGTCTCTCTTCATACGTATTACGGCAACCGGGACAATGACACGGCTAACTTCCTTGCCAGATCCATGGATATGGATGCATTTATCAAGTCGGTAATATCAACCTGTGATTATGTAAAGGCCAAGAAGCGCAGCAAGAAAAAGATCAACCTCTCCTTTGATGAATGGAATGTCTGGTTCCACTCAAATGAAGCCGACAAAAAGGTTGAAAGATGGTCGGTCGCTCCTCACCAGCTGGAAGACGAGTATAATTTCGAGGACGCGTTGCTGGTGGGAAGCATGCTGATAACTCTGCTTAAGAACGCAGACAGAGTAAAAATGGCATGCCTTGCACAGCTTGTTAACGTTATTGCCCCAATTATGACGGAAAACAACGGGGCTGCATGGAAACAGACTATATACTATCCATACCTTCATGCATCGGTATTCGGAAGAGGAACCGTATTGAACCCGGCAGTAAAATCACCGCTTCACGATACAAAGGATTTTACAGACGTTCCATATATTGATGCTGCAGCTGTTATCGGTGATGATAAAAATGAAATAACCGTATTTGCCGTTAACAGGAATATGGAGGAGAATATCACCCTGGATATTGAACTCAATGGATTTGGACAATTTGAGGTGATTGAACATATTGTACTCGAACATAGTGATGTAAAAGCAGTTAATACAAAATCAAATCCAAATAACGTCGTTCCTAATACAAATGGAAATGCAGCAATTGAAGATGGAAATGTGAAGACCGATCTCAAAAAGCTTTCCTGGAATGTTATAAGACTCAGGAAGGTTAAATAGACCAAAACACCATTGCCTGTCTTAATAGTAAATGACTTATAAGAAAAATTGAATTCCTGAATATGTATGACTGTAAAAGGCTGCTGCTGATAGAAATTATCAGGAGCGGCTTTTTTTGCATATGGGAATATAACTTTTTATTGAAAGTCCAGGCACTTTTAATTCTGAGTGGGGAGTAACGCACTAGAAAATTCCAGCTGGATGAAAGTCAGTAATATTTCGAAGATTTTAGTAATTATACCGTATTTATTATCATATGAAAAAAAGATATAAATTTAGCTATAGGAGTCTTGAACTGAAAATCTTTATAAAAAATCAAGGAGACAGATAATGCGAGAACACATTATTGATATAAGAAATGACACCAAGCCTATATTTTCCCAACATATCAAACTTGGAGGGACAGGTCCGAAGGGACAAAAAATCGGTTTTAACAATTACTATATGGAGCTTGACGGAAAACCCTTTTTCGGGGTTATGGGTGAAATACATTTTTCGCGTTTACCGGCGGCAGATTGGGAAGACCGGATAATAAAAATGAAAATGTGCGGAATTAATATTGTTGCCACATATATTTTCTGGATATTTCACGAAGAAGAAAAAGGTATATTTGAGTGGAGCGGGGATAAAGACATTAAAAGATTTCTGGAACTCTGCAAAAAGTATGAGATGTTTGTTGTTTTAAGAACAGGCCCTTTCGGACATGGAGAAGTCAGAAACGGAGCTCTGCCCGACTGGTTGTACGGCGGCCCCTTTGAGGTGCGTTCAAATGACCCGGGTTATTTGTTTTATGTAAAAAGATTATACGGTGAGATAGGCAAACAGGCAGCAGGCCTTATGTATAAGGATGGAGGCCCTGTAATAGGCGTACAGCTGGAAAATGAATATATGCACTCGGCAGCCGCCTGGGAATTTTCAGTGGGCATCAGCAATGAGTGGATTCCTGCGGGAAGGGATGGGGACTTACATATTCTCAAACTGAAGGAACTTGCTATTGAAGCAGGTATTGATGCACCTATATATACATGCACCGGCTGGGGTGAAGCCTCCGCTCCTGAAGGGGAGGTTCTGGCGCTTTGGGGAGGATATGCCTACAGGCCATGGTTGTTTTTTGATGATATAAAAGAACATCCCGCCACAGAAGAATATATTTTTCAGGATTATCACAACAATAATTTTCCAAGCATGAACTATGAACCAAAGTATGATCCCGAAGAATATCCCTATGCCTGCTGTGAAATGGGAGGCGGTATGCAGGCGGCATACGGCTATAGATTTACAGTACCCCCCGAAAGCGTTGACGCAATGGCCATAATAAAAATAGCCGGCGGCTGCAATATGATAGGATACTATATGTTCTGCGGAGGTACAAATCCGGATGCAAAAGGCGGCATCTATCTAAACGAACACATTTGGCCAAAGAAATCCTATGATTACCAGGCCCCGGTAGGTGAATTCGGCCTGACAGGGGAATCCTACAAAAGACTGAAACGAATTCATTATTTCCTGAATTCATATGAAAAACTGCTGTGTCCCATGAAGACGATACTTCCGCAGGGGGCGGACGATATAACTCCTCAGGATAACGAAATGCTGAGATATGCCGTCCGCACAGGTAATGGTTCAGGTTTTCTGTTTATGAACAACTTTCAGGATCATTGGGAGATGAAAGACCATAAAGATATATCGGTAGGACTCCGGCTTAAGGATGAAATACTAAGAATACCCGAAAACGGCGGCCTTAAGCTTGCTGCAGGGACCAGCTGTATACTGCCCTTTAACCTTGATCTGGGAGGTATAACTTTAAAGTATTCTACTGCACAGATGATAACCGGAATTCAGACCGGGCAGGAGAAGGTATGTTTTTTCTTTGAACCCCAGGGTATGGAGGCAGAGTATTGTTTTGATACCGCCAATATTTCCGGATTCTCAAAAACAGAAAAGCAAACTGAAATAAAAGATGAAAGACTTGTTATAAAGGCACATGAGGATCGGAACAGGACATTCAGTATTATAGGAGCTGACGGGAATAAGCTGACAGTGGTTACGTTAAACCATGAACAAAGCCTGGATTTCTGGAAAGTCAATCTAAACGGAAGTGAAAGAGTGATTATTTCCAACGCCGCATTAATATGTGACGGTAAAACTCTAAAATTGGACTGGACCGGTAACAGGAAGATTAGCATTGATGTATTTCCGGCTTTTGATAAGGATATCCCGGTAACCGGACTGGAGTTGAAAGCGACCAGGCAAAAGGGTATCTTTACATCATACGAGATAGAGAATAAACATAAAGAAATTTCCATAAGTGTAAAAAATATAAGCAGTAACAGGGCCTCCCTCAGTTTGACAAAAGGTAGTTTTGAAGGTTTAAAGAATATAATGCTGAATATTGATTATTCCGGGGATATCGGGTATGCATTCATTAACGGGAAGCTCATACATGATAATTTTTGTAATAACAACCCCTGGAATATTGGCTTGAAGGAATTTCAAAAAGAGCTTATGGAGTATGAAATTGATATATACATTTCTCCCTTAAAAACCGGATGCCGTATAAGCAGTGATTCACCAATGGCAGCCAGATCCGAAGTATATGATGAAGCTGTTGCAGAAATCTTGAGTATTAAGGCACAACCGGTATTTGAGGTGACATTTTAAACAACTGGAAGCAGATTAGAATAATAATAGTCGAAAGGGGAACAAACAATGAAACAGCCGTTTTTATTCAAAAAGGATAAGATGTTTGGTGGAGCTCTCGATTTCAGCTTTTTACTGGAATCACCTGCCGGAAAGTACGGGTTTGTCAGAATTAAGGACGGGCACTTTTATGTGGGTGACAAACGTATACGCTTCTATGGTTTTAATATACCCTTCGGCAACCTGTGTTCTTCCAGGCAGGACGCTGAAATAATAGCCGAGAGACTTGCAAAGGCAGGTGTCAATTTTGTAAGGCTCCATGCAGCGGATTCCCGGGAATGGGCGGAAGGACACCTTCTGATAGATTATTCAAAAGGAAATTCAAGAAATTTGGACCCTGAACACTGGGACAGGATAGACTATCTATTTTATTGTCTTAAGCAGCGGGGAATATATCTGCAGCTGGATCTATTCTGTTACAGAAGCTTTATGCCGGATGACGGACTTGATTACCCTGATAATATGATGAAATATTTTAAGCAGGTTAATGTATTTAACCGTCGCTTGATTGAACTTCAGAAGGAATATGCAACGAATTATCTCACACATTTGAATCCATATACGGGACTGCGTTATATTGATGATACCGCCGTAGCAATTATACAGGTGATGAATGAGGATGGTATATTCTGGTACGAGGGCAGGGATGAAACAGGACTTCCCTCATACAGAAAGGAGCTTGATTGGAGGTTTAATCATTATCTCCTGGCTAAATACGGTTCCAGAAAAGCTTTAGACGCTGTGTGGACAAAGGAGGACGGGACACGGTGTCTGCTTGAGGATGAAGACCCGGAGCTGGGAACTGTCAGAAGGCTGCCTCATCTTGAGGGAACCCAGATGTATTGTGATTGGAAAGCAAACTACAGAGGAATGAAATCACCGGCCAGGTATGCCGACTATACTGAGTTTCTTACAGGAATTCAGCTTGATTTTTCCAAAGAGATGAGGGACCATCTAATCAGCCTGGGTACAAAGTGTCCGATAAATATCTCAAATCATGCTCAGGGTGCTGCAGATATATACAGTCTGGACCGCTACACCGATGTCAATATGAACAATGGATACTGGAATCATCCGGATACCACAAAAAGCGGGGAGCCAGTATATCACGATATCAATATGGTTGAAAATGATCCCAGGAAAACGGTTGTTGACAGTCCTTTTAAACTTAATCTGGTTACAAGGCTTAACCATGATAGGGTTGCAGGTAAGCCATTTATGGCCTGTGAGTGGAATATTCTTTATGGCACGGATTTCAGAAGCGAGGCACTGCCGATGGTTGCCGCCTATGCATGTCTGCAGGATTGGGACGGAATGGTACTTTATGCATACCATCATGCCGACAGTATGGAAAAGTATGACGATTACAAGCTGGACGGGCCGTTCAATCTGTACAACGATCCTGCCACATGGGGACAGGTGGGACTTTGCTCGTACATGTTCCAGCGAGAGCTGGTAGAACCGGGACGTAACCGGCTGGAAGTATGCTATTCCGAGCGGGATTTGTTCGCGGTACCGCGAAACTGGATTGCGCCATATGGGTATGCAAGCTATGTATCTCAAGTGGCCGCAGGTTTTACAGGCTTGAAGTATTCCGGAGATGCTGACGCAGTACTTTCAAGCGGCAATACGCCTGCCGGTGACTATACTGCTGCAAGGCACGGACTGATTTACTCCAGGAGTCCTTATGCCGACGGAGCTCAGAAATATAGGACATTGGACAGGTTCCTGGACTTGCATCGCAAGGCCGGAGAGAACTTTGAAGTACTTGATCAGGGTGATTGGATTGATGAAGATTATAAAAATTATTCCTACATATTGGATAGAGCCATGAAAAAGTGGGGGTTGTTGTATGAGGGACAGGGGTTGGTCAATAATGGAAAGCTTGTTTCGGATACAGGAGAGTTAACCTTTGATTTTGAAAAGGGTATCTTCCGGATAAACGCACCCCGGGTAAAAACAGTTTCGGGAAATATAAAGGGAAGGACTGAACTGGGAGAATACTGCTTTGATATAGCAAATGACAAAATGACTCTGACTCTCCTTGCGCTTGACGGCAGGGATACTGACAAATCAGAGCATTTACTCCTCATTGCGCTTGGGTGGTGCGGAAATCTTGGAGTAAAGTATGACCGGTTGGAAGAAGGCCGTAATATGTTGGATCATGGCCATGGGCCAGTGTCAATAGATTCCCTGGAAGGTAAATTGGAAACCCGGAACGGTGTAAAAATTTATCCGCTTAATCCAGACGGTACCCGGGAAAAAGCACTTTGCGGAGAAAATACATTTTTATTTAAAGAAGAAGGTACCATGTATTTTGAAATTTTAAAGTAACCGGATTCTGTTATTTTTAATCGGCGTATTCTTGAGTTATTGAAGAATACGCCTTTCCAATCTGAAAAGACCACTGTCAGTCAAAAGGTAATTAATGTAAACTGTAAAGTTATATTACTGCTTTTCGGCAGGGATTCTGACTTCAACAACGGTACCGGCTCCCACAGTACTTGTGTAAAACAGGCCATATTCGCTGCCATATTTGAGCTGCAGTCGTTCGTGAATGTTTCTTACACCGTAGCCGTGAAGCTCTTTCGTGTCAACACATTTCAGCAGGTTTTCAAGTTTTTCTTCCGGAATACCCACTCCATCATCTTCAACATAAATTGAGATTTTATCATCCTTAAGCAAACCACCGATTTTTATTGTTCCTGATTCACTTTCCTTTTCAAAAATACCGTGAAGGATGGAGTTCTCGATCAGCGGCTGGAGCGTAATCTTTAAAATCTTATATTCGAAAAGCTCTTCGGGTATATCTATAACAAAACTGATTTCATTATCAAATCTCATATTTTGTATTTGAACATATGCATTCACCTGATCAATTTCATTCTTTATGGGAACTACGTCCTCGCCCTTGCTCAGGCTTAATCTGTAAAACTTTGAAAGTGAGGTAATTACTTCACCTATTTTAGGAGCATTATATTTTATGGACATCCAGTTTATAAGGTCCAGTGTGTTGTATAAAAAGTGTGGATTTATCTGCGCCTGCAAAGCTTTCAACTCCATACTCTTGACTTCCTGGCCCAGTTGGTACTGCTGTTCCACAAGAATTGCCATGCGTGTCAGCATATAGTTGAAGTTGTGGGTGAGTTCTCCAATCTCATCATTGTTACTGGGCAGGATGCTGATATTAAAGTTTCCGTGAACTACCATCCTCATATGGGAGATCAGATCTCTTATACGCTTTGTGCTGGAAGCGGCCACCCAAAAAGACAATGGTATGGTCAATGGGAGCAGGATAACAAGAATGAGTATCATCTGATTTCTTGATTTGGTATTCAATTCAAGTATATCCTTGTATGGCACCACTAAAACCAGTTTCCAGTCTGTTTTTTCGATTGATTCAACACCCAGCAGAATTTTCTCGTTATCCAGATTGACTGTCTGCCAAAGACGGTTGTGGAGCTTGCCATAATCCATATTAGTCAAGGCTTTGGCATATTTCGATGAGTTGGGCGTATCCGTATTTCCGGCAGAACTTATTATTTCGTTGTTACGGTTGATCAAAATCACTTCTGTATTTTTTGAAAACAAGGCCTGACTCAACACGCCTTTGATGTTTTTCTCAGGTACGTCTGCTTTTATAATTCCGGCAGCATTATTTACATCCAGGGGTCGGGGGATTATCCTTAGAAAGGAAATATATTTTTCCTTTCCGGTTTCGGAGAAATACTGTGATGGAAAACTTCTATAAACTTCGCCGGTGGATTTCATTTCATTGAACCATTTGGAGCCGGCAGCCCTGTCCATATTGAGGAATTCTTCTGTTTCAGAGACTTTTGCCAGACCGTCACTCATATACAATTGAACCTGGCCGGCTGAAAGATCGGGATTACTCTGCAAACTGTACAAAAGTTTAGCAAATTTGTCTCTGTCATTCATCCAGCTTCCGATGTCATCACTGTAACTTGATGAGCTGGTAAAAAGCAACTCCTGGATGGTGTCATTAAGAGAAAGCATATCCAATGCATTTTTTATATAGATGGTTTTATATTCCAAAGAGGATTTAGCTTGCTGAAGCATTTTCCGGGATGAGTCCAGAGCCTGCTTTGCACTATCTTTTGAAGAAACATAGGAGTTAATTCCTATAAATATGCAAAATGGAATGGATATCATTAAAAAAAGGCATATAAACAGTTTGATTCTGATACCCAGATCATTAAAAAATTTAAAAATTTTTCTAATCATGAGTAAACCCTTTCCCGAAATTCAGAGGGAGTATATCCTGTATATTTTTTAAAGAGTGTGGAAAAGTAATTTGCGTCAGTAAAACCAATGCTTGTCGCAATCTCATATAATTTGACATTGCTGTCCTTAAGTAATTCTTTGGATTTCTCTATCCTTACTTCGGTTATAAATTCATTCAATGTCTTACCAGTGGATTTTTTGAAAAATGCACACAGATAAGTTTGACTCAAATATACATTTTCAGCGATAGTTTGAATTGTAAGGCTATTTTCGGCATAGTGTTCATGGACATATTTCATTATTACATGTATTTTGTGATTTACCGAATCCTTGTCATTTGCCTGTACAAGTATGGTTTCAACGTGGGTATGCACATATTTGGATAACGATGCAAGAGTCTTGGTGGCATCAATTTCCTGCCAGATATATTTCTTTTCACTGTCCTGAGCCTTGTTGATGAAATGATTCTCTCTGGCTACCTCAAATATAATAAGCAACAAATTAAAGAATACATTTTTAACACTGTTGATGTCATTATCCATTTCAATTGCCGCTCTATCCGTAATATTTTTTATAATACCGGCAGCACCGGTAAAATCACGTTTTTTGAGAACTGTCTTGAAGTCTGTATATACACTTTTCTCCACTTCGAAATAGGAGCCTGACCATTCCCTGTATTCAAAAATATTTTTTGCTGAATCATAAAATTGATTATGAACAGCAGAACAGGCAGTATAATAGGAATCCTGAAGATTTTTATAATCCGGGGAAGGAGTTCCGATACCTATTGAAAAGGTAAATAATCCACTGGCATTGCTGCTGAGCTCACCGGCAAGTTTCAGTGCTGTTTGAAAAGCCGAAAGTTTGCAATCCTGTGTTTTGGCTGATATTATCGTCATTTGATTATCTTCGGTAAACCCTGCGAGATTATTAAGTTCAATCAGGTCACAGAATATTTTCAGCAGATTTCTTCTGCAATCAATCCTGGTATCATTGTCAACAGAGGAGTCCCAATTTATAGCTATGGAATAAACGACAAAGCTGTGAGCAGAATCAAGCATCTGAAATAAATTTTCATATTTTACCGACAAATCACTAACATCAGGATTTTCCTTTATAAGCTCAAGAGTTACTTCCTGTCTTATAAAGGGTTCATTTTCAGTTAACAGATTATTTAATTTATCGGTTTGAGCCTTTTGCTGCTCTTCTTCTTTACAAAGGGCGACGGTTTTTCTTATTACAGTCTTGATTTCTTCTATCTGTATTGGCTTTTCTATATAACTTACAGCTTTGAGATTAATTGCGGATTTTAAATACTCTTTATCTGAATAGCCGCTTAAAAATATTATTTTACATTGAGGAAAACGGGACCTTATGTTTATTGCCAGTTCAATACCATCCATTTTCGGCATTCTTACATCAGAAAGTACTATATCCGGAGGTGTTTGTTCGGCAAGTTCAAGAGCTGCCAGACCGTTTTTAGCAGTAGCGACAACATCAATACCAAGCTCTTTCCAGGGTATGTAAGCCTCGAGGCTGTCTCTTGTTGTCTTTTCATCATCAACAATAATGAGTTTAAGCATATGGACATCGCTCCTAAGCAAGATAGGTTTGCAAGACATTAATATAGTAACATATATGTGATGTATAAGTAAACATGGAAGGATTTGAGCAAATATTACAATCGCTCTCCTTGTTTTATTTTTATGTAAACATGCTATAATGTACTTAACTTCAATAATTTTTATCCGGCATTGGAGGAATTTTATGAGAAAGAAAAAATCCCTGTGTGCTTATGCAATACCCATAATTTTATCTTTGCTTATACTTTCCGGTTGTGGGGAAGAAGTGCCTAATACCGACATTGCAACCTTTTATAAAGATTCAGAAGCATCAGGAACATTTCAATATAACACAAAAGCTGGAATAGATATGTCTGCAAAAGTTAAAATCACCGGCTATCTTATAGGTGAAAGGCTGCCGGGAATGAACGATGTACTGGAAAAGCTTAATGAAAAGCTTTTAAACGATATCAATACTACAATGGAGATCAATTACATCCGTTGGGGTGATTTACAATCCAAATATGCACTTGTTCTTGCATCAGGAGAAGATCTGGATTGGATTTTTACCGGAAACTGGGCATATTACGGGCAGGAAGCCGCAAAAGGGGCTTTTCTGGAAATAAAACAGGATATGGTCAGGAAGTATATGCCGCGCCATTATAAGGCAACTAATCCTCAGGCCTGGAAGGAAGGGCTTATTGGAGGAAAGCTTTTTATGATACCGACCTCAACTCCCGATATCAAGGTGAATGAGGTGGCTATTAGAGAAGACTTGAGACAAAAATATAATGTGCCTGAAGTTAACAAGTGGCTGGATATAGAGCCCTACCTGGAAGCCATTAAAAAGAATGAACCTGATATGATCCCTATAAGTGTGGACAGTGCCATAGATATTACAAGGCCATTTTTTTATCAATTGGCTGCAACTTCAAAAAGCTACTTTGACCTGTTTTTTGCAACCAGCGGCGGAAGCGGCATAGTGTCCGACACCGACGACCCGGAAGGTAAATTGTTCAAGATAACTGATCCCGAGGTTATAAATGATTATAAAAATGCGGCTTATAAAATAAAGGACTGGTATGACAAAGGTTATATAAATAAAAATGCATTCTCCAACAAAGTCAGGAGTATGGATTCATTTTTATCCGGAAAATCTTCAATAGCCTATGGGAATACAGTTGATATGCAGAATATTTTTAACAAGGTGAATGAACAGGGGTGGAAAGTGAAAATCATACCTGGGCTGAGCAAAAAGGGAACTTACCCTCAGGACTCTCATATTAATAACGGTTTTGCCATTGTTTCCAAATCAAAGAATCCTGAAAGAACCATGATGGCTATGGATTTGATAATGGAGGAGCCTGAATATAATCAGCTTGTATATTACGGGATTGAGGGCAAGAATTATGTGATAAAAAATGGAAAGATTGCACTCCCGGATGGTGTAACCTCTGAAACTAACACATTTCCTCCTGACCTGGCAGGTTTCTGGTTTGTAAATAAAAACCTGCTTAAGTGTCCTGAAAATTGGAATGATGAATATATACAGCTTAGGGAAGCGGCAAAAAAGCAAATAGCGCCATATGCCTATTCAGCTTTTGTACCAGATATATCAAATATAAAAACCGAAGTCTCAAATCTTAATCAGGTAGTTGTGCAATACTTCAATCCCATTAATTTAGGAATGATTAAAGATGTGGACGAGGCTTTTGATGTATTTGATGAAAGGCTCACTTCTGCTGGATTTGATAAAGTAATGGAAGAAATGAAGCACCAAACTGATGAATACAAAAAAGAACTAATGAAATAATCCGTTTCAAAAGGCCTGTTCGGCTGTCCCTGTGGACAACAGCCGAACAGGCCTTTTTGCGTCTGAATACACAAACTTCATAATATTACAAAGATAATAGTAATTCTATGGTGTTTAAATAAAACAGCACTGATACTAAAATAAAAGCTGTAAAGAAACCCATAATCAAAGCTATTCACTAAATACTTTAATGCACTAATAAACAGCGACATGAAGGAGTGGTCAAATTAATGAAATCAAGAATAAACGGAGGTTTCTTCAGTGAGATTTATAAAAATAAAGTTCTGTATCTCATGTTTTTACCGGTAGCACTATATTTTATAATATTTGCATATGTACCAATGGGTGGTATTATACTTGCATTTAAGGAATTCAACATCAGAGGCGGTATATTATTCAGTCCATGGAACGGAATAGAAAATTTCAGATTTTTCTTTGCGTCAGGTAAAGCCTGGCAGGTCACAAAAAATACGTTGGAGTATAACGTGGTGTTTTTGGCATGCTACACATTTTTCTCAATATTAACTGCAATTATGATATCTGAGATATCAAACAAGTGGTTTAAGAAAATAGCACAATCGTTTATGTTTCTGCCGTATTTCATATCCTGGGTTGTAGTAGCTGCTTTCATCTATAACTTTTTTAACTACGATTATGGTCTGGTGAACACCCTAATAAAAAATGTGGGCGGACAACCAATTGATATTTATGCCGAGCCGGCAAACTGGGTAATACTGCTTCCTGTACTGTATGTATGGAAATGGGTGGGGTTTGGAAGTGTACTGTATCTTGCCGCGATTATGGGTATAGACCAGGAATGCTATGAAGCGGCCACAATCGATGGAGCAAACATGTTCCAGAAAATAACGAAGATAACACTTCCTTTGCTGAGGCCGACCATTATAGTACTTGTTCTGATGGGTGTCGGAAGGATATTAAGAGGCGAGTTTGACATGTTCTATAACATTATAGGGAACAACGGTATTCTGATGGATGCCACAGACATTATTGATACCCTTGTATTCAGGTCGCTGATGGGTACCCAGGACTTCGGTATGGCATCTGCAGCTGGTTTCTACCAGTCGGTTCTGTGCTTTGTAATTATCTTAATCGTTAATGGGGTTGTAAGAAAGGTTGATAACGAAAACGCCTTATTCTAAAGTTCAGTTAAAACATTAATTTAAAACAAAAACAATTAGGAAAGCGGGTTGGTAATTTTGAAAAAAACAGCAGACTACATTGCATTAAATATAATTTCATATATCGTAGTCAGTTTATTTGCAATATTTACGGTAGCTCCATTTTTAATATTGATAATGAACTCATTTACCTCTGAGCATTATATTCTAAACCATGGATTTTCACTTCTTCCCAAAGAATTATCAGTTGATGCCTATTCAATGATATTTGCATATCCCGAAAAAATGTTGAGGGCGTACGGCGTAACAATATTTATAACCCTGGTGGGAACGGTTATATCGCTTTTTCTGTCATCAATGGCAGCCTATGTAATGTTTAGAAAAGAAATAAAATACAGAAATACCTTAGCCTTCTTTATATTTTTTACAACCTTGTTCAATGGTGGTTTGGCACCATATTATATAATCGTTTCAAATACGCTGCATCTTCAGGACAATTTACTGGTACTGTTACTGGTACCGATGTTCAGTGCCATGAATATACTCATCCTCAGAAATTTCATAAAAGGATCGATCCCGGATTCCCTGATTGAATCGGCTAAAATTGACGGAGCCGGAGATTTCAGAATATTCATTCAAATGGTACTTCCGTTGTCAAAGGCTGCGCTTGCATCAATAGGATTGTTTACCGCACTCGGATACTGGAACGACTGGTGGACGCCCATGATGTTCATGCAGAATGACAAGCTGTTCCCACTTCAATATGTTTTATATCAAATACTGTCAAGTGCAAACATGGCCTCCAGCATGGTTAATTATGTAAGCAGGCTTGATATGCCCAAGGAAACCTTGAAATTGGCAATGACAGTTGTATCAGCAGGTCCGATAGTTTTCCTCTATCCTTTTGTTCAAAAATATTTTGTAAAGGGTGTAACAATTGGCGCAGTAAAGGGTTAATACTGGGGAATCCCAGATATTGATAAAACAAAGAATAATTATAGGAGGAATTAAAAATGCATGCAAAAAAAACAGCTAGATCACTATGCCTGTCATTGGCAATATTTATGACACTTGCAACAGGTTTGACCGGATGTGGCGGCAGCAAGTCAGCAGGTGAGTCAACAGCTGCAGCATCCGCCTCTGTATCGACAGGTACTGCAAATGATTCAACAGCAGCGGGAGCATCCAAGATCGATACTTCAAATGAGGTTGAGTTGACAGGCTACTTATTGGGTGACCGCCCTCAGGGTATGGATGCTGTATTGGAAAAGCTTAATGAAAAGCTCTTAAAAGACATTAATGCTACTTTGAAGATTAATTACATCGGCTGGGGAGACCTGCAGGCCAAGTATCCTCTGGTATTGGCATCCGGGGATAATGTGGACTGGATATTTACCGCAAACTGGGCATATTATGGACAGGAAGCTGCAAAGGGAGCTTTTTATGAGTTGAATGATGACATGGTCAGGACATATATGCCAAAGCATTATGCAGCAACAGATGCAAGAGCATGGAAAGAAGCTTATATAAACGGAAAAATATTTATGGTTCCTACTGCAACACCGGACAAAAAAGTTGATGAGTGTATAATCAGAGAAGATTTGAGAAAGAAGTACGATGTTCCTGAAGTAAACAGTTGGAAAGATATAGAACCATATCTTGAAGCAATAAAGAAAAACGAACCTGGTATGATTCCATTAAATATTGATAGTGCCATAGATATCGGAAGACCTTTCAACTACACCTTAAAGGCTGAGTCAAAGGGTTACACGGATTTACTTGCGGCGACAAGCGGCGGTTCAGGCATAGTATATGATTCGGATGATCCAAACGGTACACTGATAAAGATGACAGATCCTTCTGTTGTAAACGACTACAAGGTGGCTGCAAAAGTTATCAAGGGTTGGTACGACAAAGGATATTTGAACAGAAATGCCTACTCAAATAAAGTTCGCAGCAAGGATTCCTTTGAACAGGGAAAATCAGGCGTAGCCTTTGGTAATACAGTCGATATTCAGTCAACGTTGACAAAGGCTCAATCAATGGGTTGGGAGACCAAGGTAATATCCGGTCTTACAGCCAAGGGAACATATCCGCAGGATTCATATATAAACAACGGTTTCGCTGTAACTGCAAAGTCAAAGAATCCGGAAAGAACATTGATGGCAATGGATTTGATAATGGAAGATGTTGAATACAATCAAATTGCTTACTATGGAATCGAAGGTGTTAACTTTGTAGTTAAAGACGGAAAGATTGCTCTTCCTGACGGGTTAACTGCAGACAAGAATACTTATCCGCCGGATGCATCAGGTTTCTGGTTCACCAATAAGGATCTGCTCAAGACGCAGGCAGCGTGGAGTGATGAATATGTTCAGTTAAGAGAAGATGCCAAGAAGAAGGTTGCACCGTGTGTATATGCAGCATTCACACCAAATACCGATAAGGTTAAGACTGAAGTTGCCAGCTTGAATCCTGTAATTGTACAATACTTCAATCCTATCAACCTTGGTATGTTTAAGGATATCGATGCGGCATTCGATACACTTGACAAGAAGCTTACCGCTGCCGGTTTTGAAAAGCTTTTTGCAGAGATGAAGACTCAGACAGACGCTTATAAGACAAGCATGAATTAAATTGTTTAATGTTTTAGAATCAAGTCATAAGTGATGAAATCATAAATGCAGTAAAAAGGGTCGTCTCTTGAAGACGCCCTTTTTTATAGAAAGATTCATTTTTAGTTTCATATATTTATATAAGCTAATATGTTTTTATAGAACAGATATATTGCAGGCTGTTATCCATGAGTTGAAATCCATTCCTGACAAGGGGCATGAATGTACAGTTTTTAAATAACATAATATTTCAAAGCAAATAGTAAAATAACCATGTTCAAATTTAAATTATTATTCTGTATAATCCAAGTGTCTAAAAGAATAATCATATTTTTTACCTTTATATAAGGTATGAGGCTAATTACCATTATTCGAATTATGTTGCTATTTTATGTATAGTTTATATATTGTCACTTATCTTTCTTACATTCTTAAATTATTCACTTAAATATTTATCTTAATGGGGACCAACGGTAGTAAGTCGGATATCAGTGATATCTGCATCAGAAATATAACTACAAAAAAATAATTTGGGAGGTAATTTAATGAACGTACAGGCAAGAAAAACGATTGCTAGAATTTTGGTCATCGCGATGCTGTTTGTATCGGTATTTACTTCGGGAGTGGTACCAACGGGCATTACTGCCCATGCGGCTCAAGCCGTAACCGGTTTAACTCTTGACAGAGATACATACTATTTTGCAAGCGATTTCTTTTCTAGTACCAAGACAGGAAGTGCGCCGACAACACAATTGGCTGCGAGTGTGCAGCCAGCCGGCGCAACAACAAGTATTGCATGGCAATCCAGTGATACCGGTGTGGCCACTGTTGACTCCAACGGTGTAGTAACTGCTGTCGGGAAAGGCACGGCACTAATTACCGCAACTACACAGGATGGAGGCTATACAGCCTCATGTGCCGTATATGTTCCTTATGTGAGTGAGAGTTTTGATAACCTGGCATTAGACAATACATGGGGGTGTGTAAAAAGCCTTGCCGGGGCGGCAATGAATAATATAGTCACAACTGTTCCAGGTGTGACCGGCAATGTTTTTCAATTCAGCAGTAATGCCAGCGGAGACAGAGATTCACGCAAGGCATTTACATCTGTGGTAAATAAGAAGATTGTTATAAATTTTGACTGGAATGTAGGTGCTCCCGTAAACAGTACCGGTATGATAAAGATACAGGACAGCTCCAGCAATAACTATATAACTTTTGGTATTACAAATACAGTGAATGGTGTCCTGTACGATACAAAGCCGAATCTTGCAAAATTTGAAGCTATTACCCTGCCGGGGGCAAGCTCGGGATCTCAAACTGCGGCCAGGATAGCTCCTTCCGGTTTTGATATCCCTAATACAACGTATAATGTAAATGTTATACTGGATTTTGTGAATAAAAAAATTAACTTTACATTCACTGATAAAAGCGATTCAACAAAAACTGTAACAGTGAACGACATACCTTTTTCAACAGCGGTAACTTACACAAATAATTTTGGCGGGATTACCTGCTATTGGCAAAGACCAGGTACAGCCTCATGGTCATCCTGGATAGACAATCTTAATGTCTATGGAACCATACCGCCTATAACCTCAGTAAGTCTTGACAAAACTTCATTGAGCTTGTGCAATGTTCCTGAAGCTGCAAGCAATAAAGCTTTCTTGAAGGCAACAGTAAATCCGAATGCACCTGGTATAAACCAGACTGTGATATGGACATCAAGTGACCCCTCCATTGCAACAGTAAACTCCCTGGGGGTTGTAACTGCGGTGACAACCGGTGCAATAACCGTAACAGCAACCTCAGTAGACGATCCTGCCAAAACGGCAAGTTGTGATGTAACTGTGCGGCCTTTAAATCAGGTGACAGATATAGATATTTTTGACGGAAGCAGCAATGTAAAATCAACAACAATGGGTGCAATTACTGCTGATGTACTCCAGCTTTATCCTCAGGTCAATCCTGCAGACGCGGATTTCAGATCTGCAACCTGGACCTCAAGCAATCCAGCGGTTGCACAGGTAAATCCTTCTACCGGGCTTGTCTATGTTAAAGCTCCGGGACAAGCATTAATTGACCTTACGGTTGACGCATTCCCTGAATATGGGGGAAGTACTCAAACAGCCAGCGTCACCATTCAGGCTTCAGGAGCTCCTTTACCATGGATACCTGTAACGGGGGTGACACTGGGTAATTCGATCCTTTCCTTAAATGTAGGAGGAGCCGATGCAGTATTGACACCTGCCATAGAACCTTATAATGCCACTGATACCTACCTCAACTGGTCAACAAGTAATCCGCTGGTGGCAACTGTTTCCGCTAACGGCGCTGTAACTCCGAAAGGGTCGGGAACAGCTGCAATAACCGTGACAACAGATGATGGAGGCTTTACAGCAACCTGTGATGTAACTGTAAAGGTAGGTGTGACAGGAGTGACCTTGAACAAATCAAACCTGTCACTTGTAACGGCACAAGGGCCTGTATCATTATCGGCAATAATATCTCCTGTTAATGCATCCAATCAAAATTTGACCTGGATCAGCAGTAAGCCGGATGTGGCAGCAGTGGCAAATGGTGTTGTAACGCCAGTAGGAGCGGGTACTGCTACAATAACTGTTACAACTGTTGATGGAGGTTTCAATGCCACCTGCAGTGTGGCAGTTACACAGTCTGTAACCGGGCTGACATTGTCAAAGTCAAATCTGGAACTCAGCGTAGGAGGACCAGGTGCTTCAGTGGCCTCTATAGCTCAGCCTGCCACAGCGCTGGATAGAAATGTGACCTGGACTTCCAGTGATCCGGCTGTAGCAACAGTTTCATCAAACGGTATTGTAACTCCTGTAGGAGCAGGGACGGCAACTATTACTGCCACAGCAATAGACGGCGGCTTTACAGCCGACTGTGCAGTGACAGTATTGCCAAATGTTCCTGCAACTGGAGTATCACTTGACAAATCATATATTACATTACCGGCAGGCGGTGCAACCGGCAGCTTGACAGCAGCTTTTGAACCGGTAAACGCATCAAATAAAAATATTGTCTGGACAACTGACAACCCGGCTGCAGCAACAGTTGCAGAAGGTGTTGTGACTTCGGTATCAGCAGGAACAGCGGTTATAACTGCTAAAACAGTTGACGGAGCTTTTGAAGCAACATGTACGGTGGAAGTTGTCCGGCTGAATAAGACAATTACAAATGATACCTTTTATAAGGATATTGACGGTAATCCGATTTATTCGCAGGGTGGCGGAATTTTTAAATTCGGAGATAAATACTATTGGTATGGGGTTAGGTATAAGGAGGCTCCTATTTATTACAATAATCCGCTAAACGGAAAAATTGATACCTGTACCTTTGATGCATTTACATGTTATTCTTCCACAGATTTGGTCAATTGGAAAAATGAAGGGGATGTTATGAACGATCAATCTGCTGGTATGCAAGCTACAGTATGGGTAGGACGTATGGGTGTTGCATATAACCAAAACACTAAAAAGTATGTTCTACTTTCACAGTACGAAGATAATGATAATATGGCTCATAATAATATATTGTTTGCAACCAGTGATTCACCCACAGGGCCATTTGTTTTTGACCATGTTTTAGTGGACATGCCGTTTTTTGTGAATGGCGGAACCGGTGACCAGACTGTATTCGTGGATGATGATGGAAAAGCATATCTCATCTGTTCAAGCGCAAGCGGCCGTACGAATACGTATGTGGTTCCATTGAGAGAATCTGATTATCTGGATCTGGAAGCTCCTACAAAGATTTTTGGTGGTGCTGGACGTGAGGGCAATTGTATGTTTAAGTACAATGGCAGATATTATGTATGTTCTTCTGATTTGCATGGCTGGAATACGTCCAATACCTACATGATATCTGCAAGTAATATTTTAGGACCCTATAGCCCGGAAACAGTAATGACCAATTCTGAAAAAAGCTACAGTCATGTTTCACAGACAGGTTTTTTTGTGACAGTAACAGGTACCTCCCGAACAACTGTCATATACTGTGGAGACAGATGGAGTGATTTTGCAGGGAATGGACTTGGCTACAACCAATGGGTTCCATTATCCTTTGAAGGTGATAACCCCATATTCAATGATTTATCCCAATGGAATCTAAATGCCGAAGAGGGTACATGGACTGTTGGGACAGCCAATAATTACATTCACAATCCTGAATTTGAAGCAGACCGTATCGTAGTACCCAAACCTGTAGGTTGGGACGTATCCGATAATGTAGAGGGTGCAGCTAACGCTAATTTGTCTACAAAAAGTTTCAGACCATATGCTGGAAATTACGTTTGGCAGCAGAAAGCTTCATCTTATTATACAGCATCATTAAAACAGGTCATAACAGACCTGCCCAACGGTTCCTATACATTAAAAGCATGGGTCAGAAGCAGCGGAGGACAGAATATTTGTGATATCTATGCCAAAAACTATGGAGGACCTGAATTGGCTTACTCTGCCAAGACAGCTATTGGAAGCTGGACCCAGGTTACAGTGTCAAATAATATTGCAGTTACTAATGGGCAATGCGAAGTGGGAGTATATTCCGATTCACCGGCAAATAACTGGGTTCAGATTGACAATCTGACCCTCACAAAGAATGCCGAACCTGTAAAAGGTGTATCTTTTGATAAGTCCAAATTGAAATTGAACCTTGGCGGAGCATCGGATAAACTGGAATTAGTCTTTAATCCGCAAGATGCCGCGGTTAAAAATGTTATCTGGTCAACAGGCGATTCCATGGTAGCAACTGTTGATGATAATGGAAATGTAACACCGGTTGGACTTGGAGCTACTGCAATAACCGCCAAAACAGTTGACGGAAATTTTGTTGCAACCTGTGATGTTGAAGTTATAACTGACACAACAGCTCCGGCAGAAGTGACAGGTGCGGTAGTAACTGAGGGTAACGGACAGCTGACAATTACATGGACTGATCCAACAGATGCGGATTTCCACCATGTATTGGTAAGCGGTGATGGAATAACTGAACAAAGCATAAGTGCGGGAATTCAGACGGCAAAAATAATCGGATTATCAAACGGAACAGAGTATACAGTTGTACTTAAGACGGTTGATACTGTAGGAAATATATCAACTGGAGCAAGTGTAAGAGGAACACCGGTCCAAGATGCAGTCCCTGACACAAAAGCTCCGGAGGAAGTAACAGGGGCAGCAGTGAATGCGGGTAACGGTCAGCTGACACTTACGTGGACTGATCCGACAGATGCGGATTTCGACCATGTATTGGTAAGCGGAAACGGGATTGCCGAAAAGAACGTAAGTAAAGGAGTTCAAGCGGCAACTGTTACGGGACTCACCAATGGAACCAATTATACAATAGTACTGAAAACTGTTGATACTACCGGAAATATGTCGTCAGGTACAAGTATAACCGGAAAACCGGTGGCTCCGGCTCCAACAGAGGGAGGCTCAGCAGGAGGTTCATCAGGTAGTTCGGGAGGAGGCTCCTCTGGTTCAACAGTTGAAACACCGAAGACAAAAGTTGAAGGTGACACAATTAAAACAGCCCCGCCGGTATTAAATACATCAACAGGAATTGCAACCGTACCTGTTAAGGAAGAAGATATAAAGAAAGCGGTTGAAAATGCAAAAGCTGATGCTAAAGGTGTCAAGTCAGTTTCAATAGTGATACCTGAAGTCAACGGAGCAAAAGCATATGACACTGAACTTCCAATATCTGCATTTACCGCCGATAAGGCCGGGATTAAATTAGTAATAATTACTCAATTAGGCACTATGGAAGCACCTGCAGGCATGATCAACACAATTGATACTGCCAATGCAAAAAGTATAGTACTCAGTATGGCAGCAGCAGATGCTTCAAGCGCAAAATCCGATACTAAGAGGAAGATAGGTAACAGGCCTGTGGTTGAACTGAATATTAAGGTGGATGGTAAAGTAGTGGCATGGAGTAATACAAATGCAGCGGTTACTGTGAAAATACCGTACAATCCAACTGCTGAAGAGCTTGCAAATAAGCAGTATCTGAAAGTGCTCTATTTGGGGGAAAGCGGAAAAACTGAAATAATCAATGCACAATTCGTTGCTGAAGAAAAAGCCATGGTATTCACAACTACCCACTTCAGCAGGTATGCTGTAGTATTCACCAAGGTGAACTTCTCAGATCTGGAGAAGCATTCCTGGGCAGCAGAGGCTATTAATACACTGGCTTCAAATGGAACTATCGATGGTACTTCTGCAACAGATTACAGCCCGGCAAAGAATGTAACAAGGGGTGAATATCTGGCCTGGCTTGTAAGAACTCTTGGACTTGAGGCGGAATATTCGTCAAACTTCAGTGACATTAAGGCGTCGGAGAAGTACTGCAATGAAATAGGAATTGCAAAAGCCCTTGGTATAACAGTAGGCTATGATGGCAAATTCAGTCCTGATAAGGAAATTTCAAGACAGGATATGGCAGTAATGACCATAAAGGCATTACAGGCAGCAAAGAAGAAGTTGAACCCCGGCAATGCCAGTGATCTGAAAAAGTATGCCGATTCAAATAAAGTTGCCAAATATGCAGTAGAGAATATTGCAACAATGGTTAAAATGGGCTTTATTACAGGACGCAGCAGTACCACGGTAAATCCTGCCGATCCAACCACAAGAGCTGAAGCAGCAGCAATACTTTATAAGATTTATACACAAAAGTAGTGTTAAATTAATTATTAAGAGATGCCTGATTTGGATAATCAGGCATCTCTTGATTTATCATCTGCGCTATTTTGATTTTACCCTCACTTCGAGATCAGACATACCTTCGGTTGAAAATACAACATCTATAGTTCCGGGACCGTCAGCATAAATCATAGCCATTAAATAACCGGAAAACATTTTTCGATCTGGTGAGTTATAAAGTGTATGATCGGATAAATCTCCCGAATCCATGCCAACAAGGTGTGCCGGACCTTTAACTTCACAGTGAATTACGGGGGAAGCATCAGGTACATGTAAACCATTTGAATCAATTGTGGAAATATTAATATGAAAAACGCCATCTACAGCAATCTCCTGCCTGTCGGTAACGGCTCCTAAAGCAACCGGCTTTCCGGTAGACCTCACAACGGTTTCTACTGCAGCTTCACCATTTTTATACCCAACTGCCTTCAATTCTCCAGGTTCATATGGTACGTCCCAAGTCAGATGTAAATCATGTGTTGTTGCTTTAATTTTGGGAAAATCATTCCAGGCTGTCACACATCCGTGTCTGGGGCAATGAAATGATTTTTTGCCAACCAGCCTGCCGTTTAAATAAAGTGCCACCTCATCGCAATTTGTATAAGCGATAACTTGTTTAAAGTCTCCTTCTTCACCTTCCCAATTCCAGTGAGGCAAAAGGTGCAGTGTGATTTTCTCAGTATTCCAAATGCTTCTTAAAAAGTAAAAAGAATCTTTTACAAATCCTGCAGTATCAATATGCCCGGCAGTTGACCCTCTGCTCGGCCACCGGCATTCGCCAAGATAATCAAAACCAGTCCATATGAAGTCCCCGGCAATAAAATCACGGCTTGCGGTGTACCTCCATAACCACTGAAAATCCAAAGTCTGAGTTGCATAGCTCAGGTCAGAACCATAAATACCTCTAACAGCGCCCCAGCCGGCAGAATTCTCAGAACCGCATATACGGCGTTCAGGATAATTAATTCTATCCTCATCATAGAGTGTTTCGGCACGCTGCCTCCAGCGGCCCGTATAATTGTACCCGACAACGTCAAGCTCACTTAAAAAATCATTTCTGGCTATATAGGGCTGTATTGACTCAATATTGTCGCAGGCACAGGTAACCATGCGGCTTGAATCCTCACGGTGGCAAATGTCTCTCAGAAATTTCAATATTTTTACTCCGTCCTGGGAACATTGCTCGGGGATTTCGTTTCCAATACTCCAGACAATAACGGAGGGATGGTTTCTGTCCCGGTGTAACATTCTTAACAAATCTTTTTCAGCATTATTACCGAAAAATTGACTGTAGCCATAAGCGAAACCTTCACTGTAATAGTTATTGTTCTTATCCTTGGTGAGCATCCATTCGTCAAAGGCTTCATCCATTACCAGGAAGCCGAGTTCATCGCACAAATCAAGCAGTTCGGGTGCGGGTGGATTATGAGCGCAGCGGATGCCGTTACATCCCATTTCCTTTAGAGTCTGCAAGCGCCGTTCCAAGGTTTCTCTGTAACCGACAGCACCGCTGGGACCACAGTCATGATGGATGCAGACACCTTTGATTTTTACATTTTCACCATTTAAAAGAAACCCCTTGTCACTGTCAAATGTCGCCGTACGTACACCGATCCTTGTCAGAACTGTATCTACCGGCTCACTGTTTACAACAACAGTACTTTTCAGAGTATATAAATAAGGATCGGTATCTGTCCACAAATGTGGATGCTTTATGCCGGGATATACTAAAGTCTCACCGCCTGCACCGGGCTCCAAGGTCAGCGGTGCTCCCGAAAAACTGACCTGGTTGCCTTCATGATCATATATTCTGTGTATTACGCCGGTATTCACCCGTTTATTACTTTTGTTATTGATTGTTGCTGATATTCTGAGGCTGGCTTGATTTATCTCCTTACATATCTTGTCGGTATAACAGAATACCCCCCACTGAGCAATATGCACGTTCTCATATATATCCATCCAAACGTTGCGGTAAATGCCGGAACCCGTATACCAGCGGGAATTTGGCTGCAGTGAGTTATCAACCCGTACCGCAATCACATTATCTTCTTCTAAACAATCCGAGAGGTCAACTGAAAACGAACTGTATCCGTAGCTGCACCTCCCTATTTCCTTGCCGTTCAGATAAACGGTTGAATCCATATAAACACCGTCAAACATTAATGAAATGTGCTTATTCCTTATGTCTTCAGTGGTTTTAAAATGTTTTCGGTACCAGGCTATGCCGGCTTTGGCAAAACCACCGCCGCTGCCGGTACGATTCCTTTGGTCAACAGGATATTCAATACTCCAATCATGAGGTAAATTTAATTTTCTCCAGCTTTCATCATTTAATGCCGGAGCTTCCCCGTTGATAGTATCTTCAAGTTGGAACAGCCAGTCGTGATTAAAACTTAAGCGTTTCGGTAAATAATTCTTCATACTCTGCCTCCTTTACATTTAAGCATCATATTTTTTATTAATGCATTTTAATTTATAAAAGCCAGAGATATTTTTATTCTCTGGCTTTTAGTCCGATGACAGTTCTTACTTAATCAAAAGTTGTTATTCTCTTGAGCATGTTTCTGTATCTGAAACGTGCCATTTCGTTTTTTTCAAGGACATCCTTTTCATTGCCTGTGTATTGGCACCTAAGACAATAGTATTCATCCCTGTCCTTGTCATAAAACATATCAATATCCAGATCCCTCATAAAGCAGGAGGGGCATCTGTAATTCAGTCTGCCTTTTCCAGATTGAGACATGTGATCATCTCCTCGTTATTAGAAATATTCTTTGTTAATCCAAGGGTAAACATTGGAGAGAAGGCATAACCTTCTCTGAAATATCCTTCAACTCCATCGACCACAGGAGTCATTGAAAGTCTGGTGTCAATCTGGGGAACCACGGCTTCAACCTTCCTTGCATTTAAAACACTTTCTTCACGGCACTTATATTTGTAAACGATTTCCTTGACGTCGTTTTTACCTATACATTTCAGAATAATTCCGTACATATCCTCAGGGTACTCTGTTGTTCCATAGCAGGCTGTAGTATACTCGTTTATGTGAACAACCGCGTCAGGATTGCTCATCTCAATTATTTTTCTGGATATTTTAATTTTACCTGTACCCTCGGTAAAGGTAAAAGTTGATACAAGCTTTATGGTAAGGTCACTGAATTCTATCTCTACAGGATCAAGAGTCAGGATTCTGTCCTTACCTTCCTGTGAAAACCTGGCTTTAGTTCTGCAAAGACACAGGTCGACTTCTTCTCCCTGATAGCTTACCTTGCAGCTCTTAATGGTACCCTCGCCTGCATAATGGGTGAAATAACCTGCTCTGTACATGGATTGGATAAGGAAGGGATATGATGCGTCCTGTACATGCTTTGTACCAATACCCACAGGCCAATCAAGCTTTGAAACATAAGGTCTCAGATCAATAAGCGCTCCGCCCTGATTCATATCCACACAGGTTCTGAGGTAAGGATCAACATACCAAAACAGCTGCTTTTCTGACCCATACAGTATGTCCTTCCATAGAGCACACTCCGGCTCGGTGTAGGTTTTATTTGCCCGGTACCAGCAGGCAAATTCAGTCATGGTCATATCTTCAATTTCGCCCTTGTCACGGAGTTCGGCATAATAAGCCATACCATCTTCATAACTCTTCACAAGCAGTTCATACGGGGCTTCCCAGCGTCCCATTTTGTTCATCCAGCCCGGGCCGACAAACATCATGTTGTAAGCATACCCGTTGTTGTATTTTGCAAGTGATCTGTATTGATCAATGAGATTATAAAGGTAGGGATATTCTCCGTTCTTATAGATCATACCTCTCAATACATTCTGCGGGTGAGTTCCGAAGTTGGAGCCGTTTCCGTCGAAGCAGGCCAGAAGATCTCTTGAAAGGTGCGGGATAGCTACTATGCCGCTGTCTTCCGCTTCATTGGCGGCAGGGGAGTGTGTATTCTGTTTGGATGGTATCCAGGGATTCCACGGGCCTCCGTCAAATAGAGTGTACCAGGAGTTATTACAGGTTCTGTAGGCCTTCGGACCTTCCTCCCAACATGTGGCAACGGCACATGTCACCATGGGATATTGCTGCTTTATATAATTGGTAAGCTCGGCGTCCAAATAGTATGAACCTGTTGAAGTAGGATAGAAACCGAACGCCTGATGGAATTTTTCAAAAACATCCGTAACAATGGATTTTTTATCCTCCATTGAAAACATCCATATGCAGAAATCCTTTGTCTTGTATTTTTCCCTGAATTCCTTGCAGGGTAGACCGAGAAGCGTAAGACTTATTTCATCACCGTATTTCTCATGATGTTCTTTCGCCAATGCAACGGCCTCCTCATTGAAAAGACTTGCATAGGTCATTTGAATGGTTGTTTTAAACCCGTTATCGTGAGCGATTTTTTGCTGAAGCCTGAAGATATCTAATGATTCGGTGAGAAGACTTTTTCTTGAGATATCCTCTTTTTTACCCTGGCCGGTAACTTTTTCGGCATATTCGGGAACCATTTCCGGCCTGTGAATTATATTTAAAATAAACTTACCCATAATTTCTCCCTTCTATAGGATTTTAATGGAATTACGTGTTTTTAGAGACCTTTTATATTGCTGTATATAATTATATTTACATTATAAAATACTATTGTGCATGTTTCTATAATAGTATATTATACTTATATGAATATATGAAACTCGATGGGACGTTCTTAAACTATGAATAATTACCTTTTTGCTTTGATAACCGAAGAGGATAAGTTGCCATACTATGTAAAGGGTGTTGGAGGTCTCAGGAATCAGGACCATATAGAAAGGCCCAATGGCTACACCGACTACCAATGGATACACTGTGTGAGGGGAGCCGGCAAGCTGCTTATAGACAACAAGGAATATATTGTACATAAAAATATCGGATTTTTGCTTTTTCCGGGAGTGCCTCATGAATACTATGCCCTGGAAGAGCCCTGGGAAACACACTGGGTAACCTTTGACGGAGAGGGAGTTCAGCTTCTGATGGCTGCGCTTGGTTTTAACAGTTATGAAGTTTTAAGTTTCGGTGATCTGAAAGTGCTGGATAATCTTATCAACGAAATTTACCTGGCTGCCTCCTCCAAGGGACTGATAATGGGATATGAGTGTTCTGCCAAACTGTACACTCTTCTCATAGAGCTGCGCAGGCACAAAATGAAGGAGGAAGAGGCGACTGGGGTCTCAAAGCTGAGGCAATTGGAGCCTGTTATTAAATTTATTGAGAACAATTACTCTGAAAATCCTTCAATTGAGGAAATGGCCGGCACCATAAATGCTTCTCCGCAGTACCTCTGCAGACTTTTTAACAAAACCTTCAGAATGAGGCCGTTTGTATATATGACCCTGCTGAGAATGCAAAAGGCAAAGGAGCTGCTGATTCGTGAGAGAGATGCCACAGTCGGGGATATCGCAGAAAAGACAGGATATAACGATACAAGCTATTTTTGCTCGGTTTTTAAAAAGCATGAAGGGGTAACACCTTCTGAATTCCGCCAGCTGCACAGACAGAGCTGAGAACGCAGTTTATTTGAAAAATATAATGGAGACCTATCTTATGGATGTTGTAACATATTCTCTAAAGAGGGACCGGGTATCCTCTGATAAATACTATCTCTCAATAGCGGCTTTTACCGACAGGGTACTGCAAAAGGGTGAACAAATGCTGAAATTCCAGGTGTGCTCATTTCACACCTGGAAGCATGCTGCAAAACCTTCTTCCTTTGAAGAAGGACTTTTGGAACTGCTTATTATGGGAGTTTATTGGAACGTATATATAGACGCCTCAAAGGAATTAAAAGGAGTCCCGGGCAGACTGCTGACGACGGTGAATGACTGGAGGGACGGGGCGGACCGTTTCAAGCTCACTCTGAATAAAATTAAAGGTCTTCTGGCCACCCTTTTTATTTCAAAAAAATCATACGAAAAAACTGCTGTAGATACAAATACGAAAAATCTTGAAACTTTGCTGGTATTCCTTAGAGCAACCGGTGAATTCAAGCAGGAGGTAAAACGGCTGGAAGCCTGGCTGGAATACTTGAAGCAGCTCAATAAAAAAGACTCGGCCGGTATCATAGCATCAGCTGCCGCCTTTGCAGAATGGTTCCGGACAGAAGGCATGGCAGCGCTGGATGTGTACACTTCCCGGGTTCAGGACTTTATTGGCTGCAAATGGCCCGAACATCGCTGGAAAGAGGATTATATTTTCTGCGGAAGTCCGGTTGTGGAATACCATCTGAATATGGTGGGGGCCGAGATCATGAACAGGATATACCATGCTGATTTTATTGGAAGGAAAGAGAAGGTATTGCTGCTGCCCCATTGCATAACGAAACCCTCGGCCGGAAAATGCCAGGCCAGATCCACGGGCAGAGGCTACGTTTGCGCAGGCTGCTCGGCCGGCTGTCAGGTAAACAATCTGACCAGGCTCGGTAAAAAGGAAAATTTTCAAGTGAGAATAGTTCCCCACGAATCCTCCATTGCTTCCACAAAAACTGATGAGTCACTGTTCCCGGAAAATGCCGGCGTCATAGGTGTATCCTGTGTATTGAACCTGATTTCCGGCGGCTGGATGCTGGTGGAAAAAGGAGTTGCTCCCCAGTGTGTCCTTTTGGATTACTGCGGTTGTAAAAACCACTGGCATGAGGAGGGGATCTCCACCGCTCTTAACGAAAAGCAGCTGCTGAAAATACTTGAAAGCCAAAATTATCTGCATCTATAAGTAAAAAATTAATTATGATAAAATATAAAACATGGCAGTCAAGCACATTATTTTGGGGGTCTCATGAAACACATCTTTATTATTAATCCCGCGGCGGGAAAAGGCAGATCAATGGAACTGATTCCATTCATACAGGAATGTTTTAAAGACAAGGAAAACGATGAATTTATTATAGAAGTAACAAACTATCCCGGACATGCTGCCGAAATTGCCAGAGCACATTCAGGCACAGGCGATTGCAGGATGTATTCCATCGGCGGAGACGGAACGGTAAATGAGATAGTAAACGGAATAGCGGGAACTTCAGCTTCACTTGGAGTAATACCCACCGGTTCGGGAAATGATTTTATACGCAGCCTGCATTCTGAAACCGATGTAAAAAGCATAATAACCCGAACTATAAATGGAATAGAGAAAGATATCGACCTGGCGAGGGTAAATGATAAATATTTTGTAAATATATCCTCCATAGGCTTTGATGCCAATGTGGTATACAATGCCATAATGTTCAAGAAAAAGCCCGGGATAACAGGAAGTATGGCATACCTGCTTTCAATCATATATACAGTGTTTAAGCACAAGATCTGCACTGTCAAGGTAGACATAGACGGTGAAAAAATAAACATGAAGGCACTTCTGGTGGCAGTTGCCAACGGAAAATACTACGGCGGGGGAATAATTCCCGCACCTGCAGCGGAACTTGACGACGGGCTGCTGGATATATGCCTTGTCGGTGAAGTGAGCCGTTTAAAAATACTCAATCTTTTTCCAAAGTATATGAAGGGGCAGCATGGTGTGATCAGGCAGGTAAGCTTCAGAAGGGGTAAGAGGGTCAAAATTGAGAGCGAAGAGGAACTTTGCCTGAATATCGACGGGGAGATAGTTTCTGCCAAAACAATAGATTTTGAAATAATAAAGGCGGGAATCAAGGTCGTCCTGCCGTCCCCATTTTAAAATGAGGAGGTTAGTATGAAAATAATACATACGGGAGACTGGCATATTGGAAAAATTGTAAATGAGTTCAGTATGCTGGAGGAACAAAAGTATATATTGGAGCAGCTTGTCTCTGTGGTGGAAAGGGAAAAGCCCGATGCGCTTATTCTGGCCGGAGATATATTCGACAGGAGCATTCCCCCTGTTGAGGCGGTTGAACTGGTGGATGAAGTATTCAACATGCTTCTGCTGGAAATGCAGGTACCCGTTCTGGCAATAGCCGGAAACCACGACAGTGCAGAGCGCCTGTCCTTTGCAAGCAGGATACTGACAAACAACGGTCTCCACATTGCCGGCATATTCGACGGAAATGTACCCCGCATATCTCTTGAGGATAAATCAGGACCTGTTAACTTTTATCTTCTGCCTTACACCGATCCCAGAAATATCCGTCACATTTATGATGATAATCAGATTTCCACACATGATGATGCCATGAAGAAAGTCATGGACAGAATTGGACAGGCCTTTAACTCCAGTCAGAGGAATATCATGGTGACCCATGGCTATATTACTCAGATGGGCAGGCCGGCAGAGTACACAAGCGAATCCGAACGGCCTTTGAGCATCGGAGGTACCGAATTTGTTAATTCGGATTATTTTGGCATGTTTGACTATACGGCGCTGGGACATCTGCATGCACCACAGAAGGCCGGTTACGACAATGTCAGGTACTCCGGTTCCCTGCTGAAATACTCATTTTCAGAGGTCAGGCAAAAGAAAGGTGTTACGGTGGTCGAACTGGGTGAAAAGGGAAATGCAATCCACAGACACATAGACCTGATTCCCAGAAGGGACATGAGGATCATAAAGGGACCTGTAAATGAGCTGATCAGCCCGGAAGTCTACAAGAGCGCCAATGCTGAGGACTACATTTATGCCGTACTTACCGACAGGGGAGAGCTGATAGACCCAATCTCCAAGCTGAGAGCGGTTTATCCCAATATCATGGGGCTTTCAAGGGAAAGCGGGAGCCGGAAAGAGGGTTCTAAAACCTCCGCCTCCCAGGGTTATAAATCAAAAACCAAGCTTGAGCTGTTTAGAGAGTTTTATGATTCCATTCAGGGAGAGCCCCTGGGGCAGGAAGCAGAAGAGGTTATGGCAAAAATAATCGGAGAAGTTGAGAAGGAAGGAGGTTAGCTTGAAAGACTTCACTTGCGTTCGTCTTCCAAGCTAACCTGTGAATTTATGGCCGTGCGAAATATTCAAAGTATTTATCAAATACTTTGAAAGCGCACATGGCCAATTAACCTCCTTTATTCGCCTTATAGCGGATGAGGGAGAGAGATTTCATTACAGTTTTTGGCCGCTAAGCGGCTCATGGAGGTTAATATGAGACCGTTAAAACTGACCATAAGTGCCTTTGGACCCTATGCCGGAGAGCAGCATATAGATTTCACCAGGCTCAATGAACAGATATTTGTTATTTCAGGGCCTACAGGTGCCGGCAAAACAACTATTTTCGATGCCATCAGCTTTGCACTTTTCGGGGAGGCTTCGGGCAGCAGCCGTGACAGGGACAGCCTGAGAAGCGATTTTGCCCTGCCTGAAACAGAGACATATATAGAACTGGAGTTCGAACTCAGAGGTAAAAACTATAAAATCAGAAGATCCCCGCAGCAGGAGCAAAAAAAGCTGAGGGGTGAAGGGTATACCGTAAGGAATGCCGATGCGGAACTGCTGCTGCCCGAGGGCTCACTTGTGACCAAAATAGTGAATGTGGATGAGAAAATAAATGAACTTCTGGGGATAAACAAGGCACAGTTCAAGCAGATAGTGATGCTGCCCCAGGGCGAATTCAGAAAGCTGCTTGAAGCCGACAGCAGTGAACGTGAACTGATTTTCAGAAAAATATTCGGAACGGAAGGTTTTGCAGAAATTCAGAGAAGGCTGGATGATGAAAGCAGGGAGCTTTATAAATCAGTCCATGACATAAAGACCCGGATCGACACGCATATTAAACACGTAGATACTGGTGAGTACCCCGGGCTGGAGGAACTGAGAGCTGCCAAAAACATAAATGTGGTGCTTTTCATTGAAAAGCTCGGAGAAACCGCCGGTCATGACCGGACCGCCTTAGATACACTGAATTCCCGGCTTCAGCTCCTTGCCAAAAAACAGGGAAGTGTGAAGGAAGAGATGGCAAAAGCTGCTGAAATCAACAAAAAGCTTGCAAACAAAGAGCAGTTGGGGGCAGAATATAATGCTGACATTAGCCGGCTTGAAGAATTCAGGGAAAAGGAAATTAATCTGGAGCTTTCCAGAAAAGCTTTGCCCATAGCCGAGGTCGACGGACAGTTAAAGAAAGCGGCCCAGAGCATACTGCTCAAAACCGGCCAGCTTGAGCAGGCAAAGCAAAAGGTTCAGAGCTGTTCCAGGGAGTTTGAAGCGGCTCAGCAGCAGTTTCAGGCTCAAAAGGAAAAAGAGCCTGTCAGGAAGAAGTACGAGACCGAATTGACCTTGCTGAACAATATGTTTCCCAGGGTAATACAATACGAAAAAGATATAAAAGCCCTGGAAGCTGCCACCCGGAAAGACAGCGAAATAAAGCAGGAGCTGGACAGAACCCAATCCCTGCTCGAACATGCCAGAATCAGTTACAGAGAGCAGGAAGAAAAACTGAGAAGCCTATACGCGGCTGAAACGGAAAGTGTCCGCCTGGACAGGGAAATATCAGCCAATAAAAAGCTGTTGGTTGAGCTGGACAGTATAAAAAAGCTGATTGAAGCCTACTTTGAGCAAAACAGCTTATATGAGGAGGGGAAGCTGTCATTTGAAAGCTTTGACCTGGAATATGTCAGCTTCAGAAACAGGCTGGAGCGGGAAGAGGACAATTATTTACGCGGACAGGCAGGTCTTATGGCAAAGACACTGAAGGACAATTGCCCCTGCCCCGTATGCGGTTCCACCGAGCACCCCATGCCGGCTGCCCTGCCGGCAGATATAACCGGACAGGAACAGCTTAAGGGCCTGAAGCAGCAGTTTACGATACTTGGCGAGCAGAGAACGGAGAAATTAAAAGAACTGTCCGAACTTAACGGAAATCTCGAAAGCAAACGGCTTGAAATAATGAACAGGCTTTTGGCACTGGAAGAGGATACTTTGCCCTCAGCAGAGTTTGAGGGTGCCGGTCTGGTTGATACCGATTTGTTATTCCTCAAAATGCGGAAAATCAGGGAGCAGATCAACAAAAAAGGAGCCGCTCTGAAGGCCGAAACCCTGGAGCTTATTTCGGAATATAAGGAGAAAAATGAGTTGGTACAGAATAGGACTGACTTTGAAAATACATATAAGGAAACAGCCGAAGGCATCAAAAAGTTCGAGGAAGCTCTGAAGAAGCTGAACGAGCGTAGAACTGCTATTTCCGGGGAAGTTTCCCGTGCCCGTGCAGCAGTTGCCGCCATAGAGCAGGAGGTGCCCGTGGACATGAGAGCAATATCTAAGCTTAATGCGGCGGCGGAAGCTGTAAAGGGAGCTATAGCGGAAATGGAGACAAATTTCTCAAATGCCGAGCGTGTTCAGGAACAAACCAGACAAGCCTTGAGCAATGCCGAAAGGGAGCTTGCGGTGACTGCCACCTCTCTGAAAGAGAGTGTGAAGGAAAAAGACAGTCTGGAGGAGCTGCTGGTAGAAAAGCTCAAGGCCGCGGACTTTAAGGACTATTCGCACTATGCCTCAATGAGAAAAACCCAGGAGGAATTGGCCTCTTTACAAGAGGATATCAATATTTATCATCAAAAGCTCAAGTCACATAAGGATATGCTGGAGCATCTCGAGGAAGAAACAAAAAATATGAGTATTCAGGAAGTGGGTACTCTGGAACAGGAATATCAGAAGCTGCTTACCAATCAGAACGAAGTACAGGAAAAACTGAATATAGTGTTTTCGAGATATTCCAATAATATTAAAACCCTTGAACAGCTTGAAAAAATTATGGACAGCCTTCAGGAGCTCGAAAAGAAATACAACATAATAGGAGAGCTTTCAAGAATAACAAAGGGGGATAATCCCCAGAGACTGACCTTTGAAAGGTATGTGCTTGCCGCATACTTTGACGAAATAATTACAGCTGCCAACCTTCGCCTGGAGAAAATGACAGGTTCGAGATATTTGCTCCAGAGAAAAGAGGATAAAAGCAAGGGCCGTGCCCAGCAGGGACTTGAACTGGAGGTATTCGACAACTATACCGGCAAGTCAAGGCATGTGAAGACCCTTTCCGGAGGAGAGGGTTTCAAGGCTTCGCTGGCCCTGGCACTTGGATTGGCCGATGTTGTCCAGTCCTATTCGGGTGGTATAAGTCTTGATACACTGTTTGTGGATGAAGGTTTCGGCTCGCTGGACCCCGAATCACTGGACAGCGCCATACAATGCCTGGTGGATATACAGAAAACGGGAAGACTGGTTGGTGTAATATCACATGTTGCTGAATTAAAAGAGAGAATAAAGTCGGTGCTTGAGATAGTTTCAAAAAAAGAGGGGAGTTTTGCCAGTTTTCACATATGATAAGTATAAATTGACTTTAGGGATTTTGTTAGGATATAATTGGTATGGGAATAACCAAATAATATAACTTCAGGTTTCTTGAGAGGTTCAAGAAACCGATTTTATAATTTAGTCATTCCTTAGTAAAATTTAATAATTTTTGAATACTGGTTGCTTAAGAAATTAAGCACTAAGAGGGAAGCCGGGTGAAAATCCCGTACAGTCCTGCTGCCGTGATGACGGAGGAGGTTCTCCGGAAGCTTTGTATTTTTAGTATGAAGCTTCCAAATGCCACTGGGCGATCAGCCTGGGAAGGTGAGAACCGACAAAGATGTCTTAGTCGGAAGACCTGCCTGTATTATCTGCAAATGCCAATATGCGGAGTGCTATGACTTCACAGAGTATGAAGTGTGTAGTTTGTCAAAGAGACGGAATACCATAATACATAAAATTATGTTATTTTTTCTTTTTACAAATAAAACCCTTTTCTTCAAGAACATAGAGGTTTTATTTTTTTTGGCAAATATTATTAAATTATTGGGGGTTTTAAAAATGAATAATGTAAGTCTTAAAAGGATTGCTGTCTGTCTTGCGGCGGCAATAAGTCTCTTTCTGCTGTTCCCTTTAAGCGCAAATGCCATGCACATTATGGAGGGATACCTGGCACCGGTCTGGTGCATAAGCTGGGGCGCACTTTGTATCCCGTTTCTGGTAGCAGGCGTATTTGCCATCAAAAAGAAAATCAGTGCTTCAACTAAAAATCTTACACTGCTGGCCATGTGCGGAGCTTTTGCATTTGTGCTGTCGGCATTGAAAATGCCTTCGGTTACAGGCAGCTGTTCACATCCTACCGGAGTGGGACTGGGAGCGGTATTATTCGGACCCACGGCCATGTCGGTCATTGGAGTTATAATATTATTATTTCAAGCCATTTTACTTGCACATGGAGGTATAACAACTCTTGGCGCGAATACTTTTTCCATGGCAATTGTGGGACCTTTGGTTTCATTTGGAATATTCAAACTCTCTAAAAAAATGGGAGCGAAATCTGGACTTGCCGTTTTCCTTGCCGCTTTTCTCGGGGATCTGATGACCTATGTCACCACCTCGGTGCAGCTGGCTATGGCGTATCCTGATGCCACAGGCGGATTCATGGTTTCCCTTGGAAAGTTTATAAGTATTTTTGCTTTCACTCAGTTACCGCTTGCAGTTTGTGAGGGGCTGCTGACTGTTGTGATCTACAATGTGCTGGTGAAATACAGTTCAAAAGAACTGGAACAGCTTTCTGCCATTTAATAAGAGGAGGATATCGTTATGAAATTATGGAAAAAGAATGTGATATTGATACTGGTTGTAGTTTTATTACTTGCAGCTCCGCCTCTTTTGATGAAGAATGCGGAATTTGCAGGAGCTGATGGCCTGGCTGAGGAACAGATACTGCAAATCAATCCGGATTATGAACCATGGTTTAATTCTCTGCTTGAACCCGCAAGCGGAGAGATAGAATCCCTGTTGTTCGCTCTTCAGGCAGCAGTGGGTGCGGGCCTGGTCGGTTTTGTACTTGGCAGGCTTACGGGCAGGAAAACTGATTCAGGTATAGAAGGATGATGCTGACTGATAAATATGCCTATTCCTCAAGCCTATCAAGGGTGAGTCCCGAGGCAAAAATGTTGTTTTCACTGGTTCCTTTGGCAATATGTCTTTTATTTAATTCAATTGCACTAAGTCTGGTGACCATAGTGATTATGGCGGTAGCCACTGTGAAATTCGGTAAAATGAGCCTGCCCACATATATGGGATTTATTATGGTGCCGCTTGGCTTTATGGTTATCGGAACCTTAACAATACTGATCAACAGATTTGAACAGGGACATGCTCTCCTTATGGGATTGCAGGTAGGACAATATGCATATGGAATTGATGCGGGCTCACTGAACCTGAGTCTGAAATTGGTATTAAGAGCTCTTGGCGCTGTAAGCTGCATGTATTTCCTTTCATTGAATACTCCTTTGTCGGATCTTTTTCAGGTGCTGGGACGTACAAAGCTCCCGCAGATCATCGTGACACTGATGGAATTGATATACCGTTACATATTTGTCCTTTTGGAAGAGGTTGAAAGGATGATAATAGCAAAGGATTCAAGATTGGGCAACATCAATTTTAAAACTTCAATGAGTTCCCTGGGAGAGATCATAAGCATGTTGTTTATCAGGGCATATCAGCGGTCTGAAAGAATTTATGCAGGCCTTGAATCAAGAGGCTATAATGGGCAGTTCAAAACCATAAATGAAGAATATACATACAGCAAAAATATGTATATTGCTTCTGTTGCGGTAATCATACTGCTTTTAAGCGCAGGCATGACTGAAAGGTTTTTTTATATATGAATATAATTGAGACGAAAAATCTAAGCTACTCATATAATGGAGAAAAAGCTGCTCTGGACAAGGTGGATATAAATATTCCCAAAGGTAAGACCACAGCTGTTTTGGGCGGGAACGGAGCAGGCAAATCAACTCTGTTTCTGACTCTTAACGGTGTGTTGACTCCGGAATCGGGTGAGGTTTTTTTCGACGGTAAAAGAGTAAAGTATGATAAAAAAGGCATTACCGATATGAGAAAGCGTATTGGAATAGTATTCCAGGATCCCAATGACCAGTTGTTTTCTTCAAGTGTCAGGAAGGATATTTCATTCGGCGCCATGAATCTGGGACTGGGGCTTGATGAAGTGAGGGCACGGGTCGAGCTGGCCATTACACAGACAGGTATTGCTGAATATATTGACAGCCCGACCCACGCTTTGAGCTTCGGGCAGAAAAAGCGGGTGGCCATAGCAGGAGTGCTGGTAATGCAGCCCGAGGTTATCATACTGGATGAACCTACGGCAGGTCTTGATTCCAGAGGAGCAAGCGAGATATTGCAGCTCTTATCGGAAATAAAGGAAAAAACAGGAATAACGGTCATACTGGCTACTCATGAAATGGATATTATTCCGCTGTACTGTGACTTTGCCTATGTTATGGATCATGGCAGGGTCATAACGGGAGGTGCGGTAAAAGAAATTTTGTCAAAGCCGGAGCTCTTGAGGAGCCATTCTTTAAGACTTCCCAGAATAGCGCACCTGATGGAGATATTGAATAAAGAGGACAAGCTGGAGGTTGATATGACTGCAGCTACAATATCAGCGGCCAGAGCGGCAATTAAAAAAATTGTTTCTGTTAAATCAGCAGGAAATTAAGGATTTGGAGTAAGCTTATTATCATGGAGGATTTTGTTGTAAAAGAAGGCAGGAAATTAAAGTGCGGTTTTACTACCGGGAGCTGTGCGACCGGAGCGGCAAAGGCATGTGCTGAAATGCTTTTAACAGACAAAACTATTGCCGGGATTGCTATAGATACTCCTAAGGGTATTAGGCTGAACCTTCAGGTTGAGGACATAATCAAACAACAGGGGTGGGTCAGCTGCGCCGTAACAAAAGATGCCGGAGATGATCCTGACGTTACACATGGAATAAGGATTTTTGCCAGAGTTGAAAAAATTGAAAATGGTATATTGATCGAGGGCGGAGAAGGTGTGGGACGTGTTACCAAAAAGGGTCTTGCCTGTGCCGTAGGAGAGGCTGCAATTAATCCGGTCCCCAGAAGAATGATAACGGAAGCTTTGATGGAGACTGCCCTGAAGTACAATTACAAGGGCGGTTTCTCTGTTTTTATCTCTGCCGAAAACGGTGAAGAGGTTGCAAAAAAAACCTTCAATCCAAGGCTGGGAATAACCGGTGGGATTTCAATACTGGGAACCAGCGGCATTGTTGAGCCCATGAGTGAAAAGGCATTGATAGATACCATTCATGTTGAAATAAACAGCAGGCTGGCAGAAAATCAGGAGACTCTCCTCATATCACCGGGGAATTACGGAAGAGATTTTGCGTTAAAGCGGTTTGGCCTTGACCTGGAAAAGGGAATTAAATGTTCAAACTTTATAGGTGAGACCATAGATTATTCCGTTTATATGAATGTGAAAAACATCCTGCTGATAGGGCATGCCGGGAAGCTGTGCAAGATTGCCGGAGGTATAATGAATACCCATTCCCGGACAGCAGACTGCAGGTGTGAAATATTTACGGCCCATGCGGCACTTGCGGGGGCATCAGGGGAGCTCATAAGAAGAATGATGGAGGCCATAACCACCGAGGAAATGGATGACATATTGCAGGAGGCAGGGCTGGCCCCAAAAGTGTATGAAAGTATGATGTCAAAGATTGAATACCACTTGAATCAGAGAGCTGCCGGCAAGACCAGGGTGGAAGTAATAATGTTTACAGCCCAGGGTAGCTATTATGGGACAGCCGGAGCAGGTAAGCTGATAGAAATGCTGTCAAGGGAAAATACCAGCAGTTGACATATGGGGTGATATAGTTTGAAAGCGCACATGGCCAATTAACCTCCTTTATTCGCCACATTGCGATAAAGGATAATTGCTTACATAACATTTTATGGCCATAAATGTGGCTCATGGAGGTTAAAATGGATGGAATATTATATGGTGTAGGTGTCGGGCCGGGTGATCCCAGGATGCTTACGTTACAGGCAGTAGAAACACTTCAGTCTGCCGACGTGATTGCAGTACCCGACACAAATGGTGAAAAGACTGCCCTTAAAATAGTCAGGGATTATATAAAAAATAAGGAACTTTTGTTTTGTCCCATGCCTATGAGCAGGGACCGGGAAGTGTTAGACAAGGCACATGGGACAAGCTGTGACATGCTGGAGAAGGAATTGTCCAAAGGCAGGAACGTGGCATTTATAACCCTGGGTGATCCTACAATTTACTCAACGTACATGTATATTAACAGAATTATGTCTGAGAGGGGTTATAGAACAAAGATAATACCCGGAATCACCTCTTTCTGTGCTTCAGCCGGAGCGCTCAATATATCCTTATGTGACAGGGATGAAGCTCTAATGATAATACCTGCCTCCTATGGGATCACAGATGAACTTCTGGCATTGAAAGGTACAAAGGTTTTCATGAAAAGCGGCAGGAGTATGGCTTCAATTAAAGACAGGCTAAAGGAAATGAAGCTGTACGACAGGGCTCTGATGGTGGAATGCTGCAGTATGGAGGATGAGAAAATATACAGGAGTCTTGATGATGTGTCTGATGATTCAAGCTACTTTTCTACTATTATTATAACGAGGCGATAGATGTCCAGGGTGTCCTACAGGACATCTTGCCACGTTGAAACGCGCCTAATGTAAGAAAATTTTTCTACAGCCGAAAAATTTTCTATTAAATCTATGCGTTATAAAGGATAAATGATTATGGTGACATTTGTAGGGGCGGGACCAGGAGCGGCCGACCTGATTACCGTCAGAGGAAGAAACCTGCTTGAAACAGCGGATATTGTTATTTATGCGGGCTCCCTGGTCAATCCCGAACTGCTGAAATATACCGGGGAAGGCTGCAGTATATATAACAGCGCCGAAATGACCCTGGAGCAGGTTATAGAAGTAATGGAAGCAGGAGCAAGGCAAAATAAAAATATTGTAAGACTGCATACAGGTGATCCGAGTATTTACGGTGCTATCCGTGAACAAATGGATTTACTGTCCGAAAAGGGAATAGAATATTCGGTGGTTCCCGGTGTCAGCTCCTTCTGTGGGGCGGCAGCAGCGCTTAAGGCCGAATATACCCTGCCGGAGGTCAGTCAGACCGTAATATTGACCCGGATGGAGGGACGGACTCCGGTGCCTGAGAAGGAGGAAATATCAAAGCTGGCTGCACACCAGGCATCAATGGTTATTTTCCTGAGTTCGTCCATGCTTGAAAAACTCAGTCACAGGCTAATGGCGGGGGGATACAGTCCGGACACACCAGCCGCCATAGTATACAAAGCCAGCTGGGCCGATGAGAAAATCGTGCGGACCAGCATTGACAGATTGAGTACTGCGGCAAAGGAGAATAATATTACAAAAACTGCTCTGATCCTGGTGGGTCATTTTCTCGGAAACGAATATGAAAGATCAAAACTCTATGACCCTGCTTTTACACATGAATTCAGAAAGGGTTCAAAATAGTATGAAAATACAACTGACCTCCTTTACAAAAGCAGGCGGAATATTGTGCAAAAGGCTGCGTCAGGAGCTGCTCAAGCTGGGATATGAAGCAGAAGGCTGCTGCAAATATGCTACGGACGATTTGATGCTTCTGACCGAAGACATAAGGACGCATACAAAAAAAGCCTTTGAAAATTGCAATGCTGTCATATTCATAGGCGCGGCCGGGATAGCGGTTCGGGCCATAGCGCCGTATATCCGTTCAAAGGACAGTGATCCGGCGGTTCTGGTCATCGACGAAAAGGGTAGATATGTGATACCTGTTCTGTCGGGACATATGGGAGGAGCCAACAGCCTTGCAGTCCGCCTTGCAGACATTCTTTCGGCTCAGCCCGTTATAACTACGGCCACGGATATCAACCGGAAATTTGCTGTGGACTCCTGGGCGGAAGAACATGGCTGCTTTATAGCAAATATTGAAAATATTAAGTATATCTCGGCAGCCATATTAAGGGGCGAAACCGTCGGACTGTATTCGGATTTTCCTGTTGACGGCAGTTTGCCCGAGTATATAGACACAAGTGATAATGCCCATGCAGGCATTTATATTTCAAGGGAGTATAAGAAAAAATTTTCTCACACGCTACACCTTATACCAAAACAATATGTAATTGGCATTGGGTGCAGGAAAAATACCGTATACGAAAACCTTTTGGAGGTCATAAACTCAGTCCTGTGCAGTCACGGTATATCAGCCTGTGAGGTCGGTGCCATGGCCTCCATTGATATAAAAGCCGGGGAAAAGGCCCTGATCATGCTTGCAAAGCATTTGAAAATTCCCTTTTATACATATTCGGCACGGGAACTTTCAGAAGTGCAGGGCTCCTTTTCACAATCCGATTTTGTAAGGGAGACTACGGGAGTTGACAATGTATGTGAAAGGGCGGCTGTGAAGGCAGGAAACGGGAGACTGACGGCCTGCAAATACAGCAGAAACGGGATAACTGTCGCCATAGCACAAAAGGAATGGAGATGCAGCTTTGAGGATAATACTGGCATATTTGGATCATAAATCGGCAGATATAAATGTCCGTGAGAAATTCAGTTTTACTGCGGGAAGGATAAGAGAAATACTGAAAGATATTGTACGGGACCGGAACATTTCAGGTGCAGTTCTGTTATCAACCTGTAACAGGACCGAGCTTTACATATCTTCTCAGAATGCTTCCGGAACGGATCCTGTGCAGCTTTTATGCAAATATTCAGATGCAGGAGAAAGAATTGATTCAAATATATTTAATATTAAATATGACAATGATGCAATCTTACATTTGATGGAGGTGGCCTGCGGGCTGGAATCAATGGTACTTTGCGAAGACCAGATCATAACCCAGGTTGGAAACGCTGTGCAGACCGCCCGGGAGGAAAAAGCCACCGATTCGGCGCTTGAGACTATTTTCAGACTTGCGGTTACAGCGGCCAAAAAAGCAAAGACCACGGTCAGAGTAAAGGCTGTTCCGGGATCTGCCGCTGAAAGTGCAGTTAACTTTCTTGCAGCAAAATACAAGCTGGATAAAAAGAAGGTACTTGTTATAGGCAATGGCGAAACAGGAAGGTTGTGCTGCAGGGAACTGCTTGAAAGAGGAGCGGAGGTAACAGTGACCCTTCGGAAATACAAGTATGGTGACACAATTGTCCCTTTTGGCTGCAAGACCATAGCCTATGACGAAAGAGCCGGGTTTATGCCAAATTCGGATATTGTCATAAGTGCCACCCTGAGTCCTCATTACACAATAACCTGTGACATGGTGAGGAGGCTTGAGAGAAAACCTGCATTTTTTGTGGATCTGGCACTGCCAAGAGATATTGACCCGGATATTAAAGGGATAACGGGGATTGAGAGCTTCAATCTGGATGACTTTTGTTCCGATTATGAGAAGTCCAATTTGAAGGAAATAGGAGAAATAAAGCAGATCATCCAGGAGCACCTGCTCAGGTATCTGAAATGGAAGAGCTATACACAGAAGCCAATACAGGAAATTGTGTCCGGAAATGAAATGTATTAATCCACACAGCAAATCATGCAGGAGGTCAACTTGAAAATATATGTTATAGGGACAGGGCCGGGAGAGGCGTCACAGCTGACGGGAAAAGCCCTGAAAGCATTAAATGACAGTGATTTAATCGTTGGGTATCAGGTATATATTGATTTGATAAAGCATCTGGTTCCGGATAAGGAAACTTTTTCAACACCGATGAAAGGGGAGGTTGAACGCTGCAAATACGCTGTAGAGACAGCTTCCACGGGGAAAAAGGTTGCAGTCATATCAAGCGGAGATGCCGGAATTTATGGAATGGCAGGGCTCATATATGAGGTGCTTGAAGCATATGGAAACCTTGAAATACAGGTGGAGATAATTCCGGGAATAACGGCTGCTGCATCTGCGGCAGCTGTGCTGGGAGCACCCCTGACAAATGATTTTGCAGTTATATCTCTCAGCGATTTGCTGACCCGGTGGGAGGATATAGAAATCAGGTTAAGGCTTGCAGCCCGGGCTGGTTTTGCCATATGCATATACAATCCTTCAAGCAGGAGGCGAGGAGATTATCTCAGAAAGGCATGTGAAATAATCATGTCAGAGATAAGCAGCAGCACGCCTTGCGGATATGTGAAAAATATCGGGCGCGAAGGACAGGAGAGTAAAATCCTTACACTTGAAGAACTGGCAGCAGAGCAGGTGGATATGTTTACGACGGTGATTATAGGAAACAGTAATACAAGGGTGATAAATAACAGGCTTGTCACTTCCAGAGGATACAGGGTATAGAATTATATTAACCGGTACTCGCGTACCGGCAAATCAGCATATTATCCAACTGAGAAGTTGAGCGCCAGCTTAGCCGGCACAACGCATTATTTTTCAGAAGTAAGCTATGACAATATCAGGAAACGAAGGGATGCAATTGAGGGTACTGGTTTTTGCAGGAACTACCGAGGGAAGGGAAATTACTGAATTTCTGGCCAGTAATAAGATAGCTGTCACTGCCTGTGTTGCCACGGAATATGGCCGGATGGTGATGCCCTTTAACGAAGGGGTTGAGATCAGGACAGGCAGACTGTCACAGGAGCAGATGGAAGAACTTTTAAAGGACTATTCCTTTGTAGTTGATGCAACCCATCCATATGCGGAAGCAGTTACAAAAAATATTAAGGCTGCATGTTTAAATTCCGGCATGGAATACATCCGGTTACTCAGACCCTCTATAAATACCGGTAATGTCGTTACTGTGGAGGATACAAGGGCAGCAGCGGAATTTTTGAATACTGTTGAGGGAAATGTCCTTCTTACAACAGGCAGCAAGGAATTAGACGCTTTTACGGCTGTGGGAGATTTTCAGAAAAGACTGTATGCCAGAGTTCTTCCGGCTCCTGAAGTGGTTGATAAATGTGTGAAACTGGGCTATAAGGGAAAAAACCTTATCTGCATGCAGGGACCTTTTTCACATGATATGAATCTGGCAATGCTAAAACAAATAGATGCAAGGTTTATGGTTACCAAGGATACCGGAACCGCCGGCGGCTATGAGGAGAAAATATCGGCAGCCCGGGCTGCCGGTGTAACAGTGATTCTCATAGAGAGGCCCTCTGGGCCACAGGGCTTGACCCTTGAACAGTTAAAACCATACCTGGCCCAAAAAACAGGTATAAAGCTGCATGAATAGACACGTATTGCAATAAAACAAAATTCATTACGATTTATGGCCGCTATTGCGGCTCAAAGCCATAAATGGTTTGGGAGGTCAATTATGAAAGCAATATTGATACTGGCTCACGGAAGCAGAGAAAAAACAACACAGGAAACCCTTGAGCGGGTTACTGAAATGACAAAAGCCCAGCTGCCGGAAGTCATGATTGAAACAGCATATATGGAGTTCTGTGAGGTAAATCTGGAAAACGGACTGGATACGCTGATCGAAAAGGGTGCCGATGAGATAGTTGTAATACCCTATTTCCTTTTTGAAGGTATTCATATAAGGGAGGATGTACCGGGAGAAATACATGAATATCAGACAAAACATCCCGAAGTGAAAATTTCCCTGGGCAGTACCCTGGGATCTGATCCCAGGCTGGCCGGAATTCTTGCCGACCGTATCAGAGAGGTGCTATGAAAAAGAAGCTATATATAATAGGTTCCGGGCCCGGAGCCCGGGAACTGTTGACAGAAAGGGCCCTGCAGGTATTAAAAAGCTGTGACCGGATATACAGCACAACACATAGACATAAAACAATTTTGTCTGGTATGGCGGCAAATATTGAGGAGTGCAGGATTCAGGATATCCCTTCGGTCCTGGAAACCTCGGACGGCGTAAACATAGGGCTGCTGGTATCCGGGGATACAGGTTTCTTCAGTGTTGCAGGAAGCTTGCAGCAAAGGCTGGAGGGTATGGCAGACATGGAAATTGTCTGCGGTATCAGCAGTTTGCAGTACTTTTGTGCCAAAGAGGGGATAAGCTATGAGGACATTAAGACAGTAAGTCTTCACGGAAGGCAGGGCTCCATAGCCGGAACAATTTCCTACAACCGTAAGGTATTCGTTCTTACAGGCGGGGACAATAAAGCCCATCTGATATGTAAAAGCCTGATGGAAGCAGGTATGTCCCACATCAAAGCAGTTGCTGGAGAGAACCTGTCAATGGAAAATGAACGTATTGTCAGGGGAACGGTAAAAGAACTGGCCGGGAACACCTTTGAGGACCTTTCGGTATTGCTGCTGGAAAATCCGGATTTTATCAATTGCCATATTCCATTGTATGACAGGGATTTTGTCAGAGGAGAAGTACCCATGACCAAGGAGGAAATACGCGCCGTAACGCTGTCAAAGCTGGCTGTTGAACCGGATGACGTAGTTTACGACATTGGAGCCGGTACGGGTTCAGTGGCAATTGAGATGGCCAGAAAAGCATATAACGGCAGTGTTTTTGCCATAGAAAAAAATGATGCCGCACTGGAGCTTATAAACAGGAATCGTGAAAAACTGGGTGCATTCAATGTAACGGTAGTTCCAGGGACTGCCCCGGGTGTATTTGCCGGAATTCCACGCCCAAACAAGGCTTTTATAGGCGGAAGCAGCGGCAATATGGATAAAATTGTCCGGGAATTGCGGGTTAAAAATCCCCAGGTGGACATAGTTGCAAATACAATTAGCCTTGAAAGCCTTAATGATGCGGTTAGCACCTTTGAAAAGCATGGTCTTGCTACAGAAATTGTGTGCATTAATTCAGCTGTAGCCAAAAAAGCAGGAAATTACCACATGATGATCGCCAACAATCCCGTATATGTTATTTCGGGGAAAAGCAGGCAGTAATGGGGGGAAACATGGAAACAGGCAAATTTAATGCCATACTTTTTGCGGGAACAGGGAGTGGCTGCGGAAAGACCACCGTTACCTGCAGTATTTTGAAAGCACTGATTAACAGAGGCATAAAGACGGCAGCCTTTAAGTGCGGGCCGGATTATATCGATCCCATGTTCCACTCTGAAATAATAGGTACCGGTTCAGGCAATCTTGATACCTTCCTGTGCGGGGAAAACAATGTAAAGTGTCTTTATGCAAAAAATGCAAAGGGGGCCCGGATATCGGTTATTGAAGGGGTAATGGGCTTTTATGACGGGCCGGGCGGTGACGGCAGTCATTCAACATACACTGTGGCAAGGCTTACCGGTGCTCCGGTCATTCTTGTGGTCAACCCGAAAGGGATGTCGCTGTCCATTGCAGCTATTATCAACGGGTTTAGGGATTTTATGCCTGAAAATCACATAAAAGGAGTAGTAATAAACTCTGTAACTCCTGCCCTATATGAGATGTATAAACCAATAATTGAGGAGAAAACCGGAATCAGGGTTTACGGATTTTTACCGGCATTGCCGGAAGCCGTTATTGAGAGCAGACATCTCGGTCTGGTAACTTCGGGTGAAATAGAGGATATAAAGCTAAAGCTGGAGCTTATGGCTGAGAATGCCGGGAAGTATATTGATATTGACGGACTGCTGCAGCTGTCACAGACAGCGCGGTCCATCCAATATGACCCTATGGAGGTACACCGGAGCTGCAGCTGTAATATAGCAGTGGCCATGGACAGAGCCTTTTGCTTTTACTACAGGGACAGCCTTGAGCTGCTTGAGCAACTGGGCGCGAAACTAACCTTGTTTTCACCGCTAAAGGATGAAGCCATTCCGGAAAATGCCCATGGACTGATCCTTGGGGGCGGGTACCCGGAATTATATACACAAGAGCTGAGTGAGAACAAGAGCATGCTCTCAAGCATAAAATGGGCAATAGAAAAGAAAATGCCCGTCTACGCCGAATGCGGAGGGTTTATGTATCTGCAGAAGTCTATCACTGACGCCGGTAAGGACAGTTATCCAATGGTCGGGGCTTTGAAGGGCAAGAGCTTTATGCAGGACAGGCTGTCAAGATTCGGATATGTCACACTCAAAGCAAAGACCGACAATCTGCTGTGCAGGAAGGGGGAAAGCATCAATGCCCATGAATTCCATTACAGTGACAGTGACAATAACGGCAGTACTTTTGAGGCTCTCAAACCTGACGGAAAGAGAAAATGGGAATGCATTTTTGCAGATGAAACCGTAGCCGCGGGATATCCCCATATGCATTTTTACGGGAATATCAGGTTTGCTGAAAATTTTGTGCAAAAATGCAGTGAATATGGAAAATCAAGAGCTGAAAATATTTAAGCTCTTAAAGATAGATTTAAAGATTCCAGAAATAAAGTAAAGTGAAGTAAAAGGATAAGGATAAAGTTATGACGAAGTCACTAATGATTCAAGGCACAATGTCGAATGCGGGAAAAAGCCTGCTGGTGGCGGGATTGTGCCGTATATTCGTACAGGATGGCTACAGGGTGGCGCCCTTCAAGTCTCAGAATATGGCTCTGAACTCATTTATCACTGCCGACGGATATGAAATGGGCCGGGCCCAGGTGGTCCAGGCAGAAGCTGCAAAAAAGGCTCCTGATATAAGGATGAATCCTATTTTACTTAAACCCACCAGTGACAAGGGCTCACAGGTAATAGTAAACGGCAGCCCCATAGGAAACATGGCTGCCGCCGAGTACTTTAAATATAAACAACAGCTGATACCCGGTATAATGGAGGCTTATGAAAGCCTTTCCCGGGAAAATGACATAATTGTGATCGAAGGAGCGGGCAGTCCTGCGGAAATTAATCTGAAACAGGCGGATATTGTCAATATGGGTATGGCTCAGATGGTGAAGGCCCCTGTGTTGATTGCAGGTGACATAGACAGGGGAGGCGTGTTTGCCTCCTTGTTCGGCACGGTTATGCTGCTGGACGAATCGGAAAGAAAGTATGTAAAGGGGACCATAATAAATAAATTCAGAGGTGATCCGGAAATCCTCAGACCTGGCCTGGATATGCTGGAGGAACTCATACATATACCTGTGATAGGTGTCGTGCCTTATCTTTCGGTTGATATAGATGATGAGGACAGCCTCACTGAGAGGTTCAAAAACCGTCAATCCCCCGGACTTATTGACATTGCAGTTATCAGACTGCCGAGAATCTCAAATTTTACCGATTTTAACTCTCTGGAACATATAGAATGTGCATCTGTGAGATATGCGGCAAGTGTCGGTGAACTTGGCAGCCCCGATTTGATAATTATACCAGGCAGTAAGAACACCATAGCTGATTTAAAATGGATGAGGGAGAACGGAATGGAGTCAAGTATCCTAAAGCATGCTGCCCAAAATAAGCCGGTAATAGGCATCTGCGGGGGTTATCAAATGCTGTGCGACACCATCTCCGACCCGTACGGTGTTGAACAGGGAGGCGAAATCCGCGGCATGGGTCTGCTGAAAGCAAAGACTGTATTTGAACATCAGAAAACCAGATCGAGAGTCACAGGAACTTTTGCAGATGTCAAGGGGATATTTAAAGGATTGACAGGGAAGACCTTCCAGGGTTATGAAATACATATGGGCCAGACCTGTTTGACGGAGGGAGCAGGGGGCAGGGGCGGCAAAAGCGGTGAACCCCATATCATACCGTATCTCTCCCGACTTGTTGAAACTGACGGAGTGATGAAGCCTGACGGAATGTATGGAGGTAATGTATACGGAACGTATGTACATGGAATCTTTGACAGTGAGGATGTGCTTTTTGAAATAGCAGATGCGCTGATGAGGGAAAAAGGACTGAAATATGTTAAAAATAAGACCTTCAATCTAAATGAATATAAGGAAAGACAGTACGATTTGCTTGCCGATGCCTTGCGTCAGGCATTGGATATGAAATATATATACAGAATTATCGAGGAAGGCATATAGAAAGGCAACAGGTATAGGGATGAATATAATGAAACCCATGGAAATTGAAATGAAAAGCTTTGAAATAATAAGCCGGGAACTTGCCGGCAGGATTTTTGACAGGCAGCAGGAACCGGTAATAAAGAGGGTTATTCATACAACTGCTGATTTTGAGTATGCAGATAATTTATGTTTTTCCAAGGATGCGATGGATAAGGCCATTGCCGCTATCAAGAAAGGAATTTGTATTGTTACGGATACGCAGATGGCTATGGCGGGAATAAATAAAGAGGCGCTAAAGAGATGCGGATGTGAGGTAAGGTGCTTCATGTCCGACCAGGATGTGGCAGAAAAGGCAGCAGACCAGGGCATAACAAGGGCAGCCGTTTCAATGAGAAAAGCCGCTGAAATTAAGAAACCTCTAATATTTGCTATCGGTAATGCGCCCACTGCTTTGATGGAACTTGAACAGCTGATAAGGGAAGAAAGGATACTTCCGGCGCTTATAATCGGCGTTCCTGTGGGTTTTGTCAATGTTGTCGAGTCAAAGGAACTGATCCTGCAGCTGGATATTCCGTATATTGTTGCCAGGGGCAGAAAGGGCGGCAGCAATGTGGCGGCTGCCATAGTCAATGCATTATTGTATCTGGTATCACCCAGAGAAAACTGATAAAATGGTATTTTACAGTTTGTTTAAATAAATATCACATAGAGGTCCTGGCAAATGAATTTACTGATCGCCGTCATTATCGGTTTCATATTGGATTTAATATTCGGAGACCCGCAGTGGCTGCCCCATCCGGTAAGGTTTATTGGGTGGATGATATCAAAAGGAGAAAGTTTTCTAAGGAAGCTGCTGCCGGGCACACAAAAGGGTGAATTTCTTGGCGGTATGGCATTGACAATACTGGTAACCGCCATTTCTTTCGCTGTTCCGTTTACTGTATTATATTTTGCAGCAAGGCTCAGTCCAGTGCTGGAAGTTGTCATTTCATCAATATTCTGCTACCAGATATTGGCAACAAAATGCCTGAGGACAGAGAGCATGAGAGTATATTATCAGCTTGAAAACGGGGATTTGCCCAACGCAAGAAAATACCTTTCCTGGATAGTGGGACGGGACACTGAAAACCTGACGGAGGACGGAATTACAAAAGCTGCTGTTGAAACCGTTGCAGAAAACACTTCCGATGGGGTTGTGGCCCCGTTGATATTTCTGATGATTTGGGGAGCCCCTCTGGGCTTTTTATACAAGGCAGTTAACACATTGGATTCAATGATCGGGTACAAAAATGAAAAGTATCTTTATTTCGGGAGGTTTGCGGCAAGGCTTGACGATGTGATGAATTTCATACCGGCTATATTTTCGGCATATGTAATGATCCTGGCAAGTTTCCTGAACAGGCTGGATTTTGTAAATGCCTTTAGAATTTATAAAAGGGACAGAAGAAACCATTCCAGTCCCAACAGCGCCAGGACTGAAGCTGTTTGCGCAGGTGCACTGAAAGTCCGGCTGGCCGGAGATGCATATTATTTCGGTAAGCTTGTAAAGAAGCCTACCATCGGAGATAATATAAGGAATATTCAAATAGATGACATACCAAGAGCCAACAGGCTTATGTACACTACTGCGGTCATATCTGCAGCTGTCCTCAGCCTGCTGAGACTGATTATTATTCTTATTGTGTGAAAGCCGATAATGTTAACCGGAAGCGGTTCAAAGGCTTTAAACCAAGAACGATACCTGACTTGAACGCAAAACTGTGGAGGTAAAATGAGCAGGCAGATTCACGGCGGTGATATATACAGTTATGGAAAAATAGCCGGTAATATAAGACTGATAGACTTTTCGGCAAATATCAACCCTCTGGGCTTACCCGAGGGCGTTAAAAACGCTGTAATCGAAAACCTGGATGATTTCAGCAATTATCCCGATCCCCTGTGCAGGGAGTTGGTAAAAGAAATAGCCCTGCATGAAAATGTACCTGAGAGTTATATACTTTGCGGGAGTGGTGCTGCCGATATAATATACAGGATTGCAGAGGCTGTCAGGCCGGGAATTACTGTGGTTACGGCACCAACCTTTTCGGAGTACGAGGAGGCTGTGAGGGCTGCCGGCAGCAATATCAAATATTATTATCTTCATAAGGGCAACGGCTTTAATGCTGGTAAAGATATTCTTGATGAAGTCGGCCCGGGTATTGATCTTATGTTCCTGTGCAATCCCAACAATCCTACGGGTAATTTGACAGATAAAAAATTGGTTTTAGCTTTGGCTGAAAAGTGCAGGGAGAATAAAACCATATTGGCAGTGGATGAATGCTTTATTGATTTTCTTGAAAATGCAGGTGAATTCAGCATAGTCGATTGTCTCCATGCTTATGATAATGTGATAGTATTAAAAGCCTTTACCAAGATATACGCAATGGCAGGAATACGCCTGGGCTATGCCATGTGCTCCGACAAAGACATAATCCAACGGCTTGGAAGGGCCGGACAGCCCTGGAGTGTATCGTCTGTGGCACAGCTATGCGGAACTGCTGCATTGAAGGAAACGGATTACATACATAGGACTAAGAAGTTGATAAAAGAAAACAGGGAAAAACTTACACTTGAATTGAGATCCCTTGGTTTTGAAGTTTTTGCTTCCTGCGCAAATTTTATATTGTTCAGAACAGAAAATAAAGCTTTAAGCAGGGAACTTTTGAAATATGGAATACTGATCCGCTCCTGTGATAACTTTGTGGGCCTGGATAATTCCTTTTTCAGGATCGCGGTAAAGTCAAAAGAGGATAATGAGTATCTTGTGGAAAGTCTGAAAAAGCTGACTCCTAAAGGGTAAATAACGGATCGTGTCACAAGACTAACACAATTTAAATACCTGCGTTTTGCCTGCAATTTCAGGCACCTACTTTTAATAGAGCTTCTCATTTTTGATGTTGCACTGGCGCACTATTATCAGTAGTACATTATTATCAATTGTCTTGTCCTGAAACAGCCCCTTCACAAACTTCCTCCTTCGCAAACAGCGGCCTAAAAACCAGTACGCTCAAGGGCGGAAGGGTAAGTCTCAATCTGCAGGGTCTTCCGTGCAGAGGTTCCTGTTCTGTTTTGTATATTATATTTTCACAGTCCTGTTCATAACCGCCGTATTTTTCGAAATTGCTGTTCAGCACCAGCTCATAGTCCAGCTCAAAGGGCGCTCCTATGCAGTAGTTGTCATTAACCGCAGGGGTAAAATTACAGACGAAAATCAGCATATCATGAAAGTCTGTACCCTTCCGCATAAAGGAAACCACGCTGTGGTCGTTGTCATTGCAGTCAATCCATTCAAAGCCGTCATAGCTGAAATCAACCTGATAAAGAGCCTTTTCGTTCACATATAAATTATTCAGATCACGGACAAAGGTCTGCATTTTCTTGTGCATTTCATAGTCCAGCAGATGCCAGTCGAGTCCCTGATGATCATTCCACTCGATAAACTGACCGAATTCGCTTCCCATAAAGAGCAGTTTTTTACCCGGGTGCCCAAAGGTATAACCATAGGTTACTCTTAGTCCGGCAAACTTCTGCCAGTAATCACCAGGCATTTTGTTCAGCATGGAGCATTTGCCGTGAACCACTTCGTCATGTGAGAGAACAAGAACATAATTCTCACTGAAGGCATACATTATGGAGAAGGTTATGAGGTTGTGGTGATATTTTCGGTATATGGGGTCCATGCTTACATACTTGAGAAAATCATTCATCCAGCCCATATTCCATTTAAAGGTGAAGCCCAGGCCTCCCATATATGGAGGTTTTGTTATCATGGGCCATGAGGAGGATTCCTCGGCAATCATCATTATGCCCTTAAAGTAGCTGAAAACAGTAGTGTTGAGCTGCTTTAAGAAATCCATGGCCTCCAGGTTCATATTTCCGCCATATTTATTGGGAATCCATTGATCGGGTTTTTTTGCGTAGTCCAGGTAAATCATTGAAGCAACAGCGTCCACTCTCAAACCGTCTATATGATATTTTTCAAACCAGAAAACGGCATTGGATATCAAAAAGTTTCTGACTTCGTTTCTCCCATGGTTGAATACCAGGGTTCCCCACTCGGGATGCTCTCCCTGCCGTGGGTCTTCATGTTCGTATACCGCCGTACCGTCAAAACGGGCCAGGCCGTGTGCATCCTTTGGGAAATGGGCAGGTACCCAGTCCAGAATTACTCCTATGCCGTTTTGATGGCATAAATCCACCAGATACATAAAGTCTTCCGGTGTGCCATATCGGCTTGTAGCAGCGTAATACCCAGTGACCTGATAGCCCCAGGAACCGTCAAAGGGGTGTTCTGTCACGGGCAGCAGCTCTATATGCGTATAGCCCATATATTCTATATAAGGAATCAGCCTGTTGGCAAGAGTCCTGTAGTCAAGAAAAATATCGCCGTTTTGGTCAGGTTCGGACAGGGTGGACCAGGTTCCAAGATGCAGTTCATATATTGAAACCGGTGAAGAAAAAACATTGGTGTCCGCCCTGTGTTCCAGCCAGGCGGAATCATTCCACGAGTAGTTATCTATGTCATATACAATGGATGCCTTTGCAGGCCGTTTTTCCGCATAATAGGCATAGGGGTCTGCCTTGGCCAATACTTGCCCTGTCTGGGTTTTTATTTCGAATTTATACATGTCACCGCGGCCCACAAGGGGTATGAACAGCTCCCAGATGCCTGAGGCACCCAACTGTCTCATTTGATGCCGCCGCCCGTCCCACTGGTTGAAGCTGCCTATGACGCTTACTCTTCCGGCACAGGGGGCCCATACTGAAAAGAGTGTGCCTGATACATTTCCAATGGTGGTGATGTGGGCACCAAGTTTTTCAAATATTCTATGGTGATTTCCCTGGCTGTAAAGGTAAATATCATATTCCGATATGACCGGCCAGAAGCTGTAGGGATCATGAGTCAGATAACTGTTGCCTGCCCGGTCGGTTATTTTCAGCTGATATTCAAATAAGTCCTTTCTGTTGGGAAAGGTTATTTCAAAAATTCCATTTTCATATTTGGGGGGGACTGGATGGAAGGTGTTTTCAGAGACCTCCAGCAGCTCAATAAGCGCCGCGTCAGGATGATAAACTCTGACTGCAATGTCTTTTTTTCTTCCTTTGCCGTCAACAACATGCATGCCCAGAAAAACGTGAGGATCCTTACAATCACCGCTGATTATGCTGTTAATAATATCCTGGTATCCGTTTCCCATTAAACCACCCCTGATAAAATATTTGCAGGTTACATTAAACAAGCTATATTTACCATACTATAACATTTTGATCAATTCCACAAGGACAAAGGTGGAATGCATTTTTTGGCAGCGTCAATGGGGGGCGCTGTGAGTTCCCATACTAAGGAAAAAAACAAGGGAGCTTTCGCTCCCGCAGACTGGTAGTCTGTGCCAAAAGTGGCAAATAAGGAAGAATGAAAAATTGAAAGAAATAATCTGTGCTATGAGAGTTTAAACCTGTGTATAACTTTATCAAATTCCAGAGACAGTTCCCGGAGCTTTGAGGTACAGCCCGATATTTCCTCGTTGAGGGCCCATTGTTCTTCAATTGATGCCAAAGCTTGGGAAGAGCTTGATGCCAGCTCGTTTGCATAATCAGCAATAGTGTGTGTGGTATCGTCTATATGGGATATTCTATCCTTTGCTTCTGTCAATTTGAAGTTGACTGTTTGTACCTGCTTGTTTACCGTTTCATTCAAGGATATAATTTCACGGAATACCGTCTTTTCATCATCAATGATCCTTGAGCTTTCGCTTATGGCAGAGGTGCTTGTTTCCACACCATTCCGCATTGCGGTGATCTGATGCTGGATTTGTGAAATAATTTTCGTAATCTCATTTGATGAAGCCTTTGACTGTTCGGCCAGAAGCTTGACCTGTTCAGCCACTACAGCAAAACCTTTTCCGGAGTCTCCCGCCCTGGCTGCTTCGATAGCGGCGTTTAAAGCCAGCAAATTGGTTTGTTCCGAAATGCCGTTTATTATGCCGATAATTTTCCCAATCTTGACAGAGTAGGATTCCAGCTCGCCTGCCATTGAATTCAAATCAAACATGGTGCTCTTTACGCTATTGGTGTTATCAATAACATTCTGAAGCTTTGTTTGACCCTGGACAGAGGTGCTAAGCGCCTTCTCGGCACTGGTTACCATTGCGCCCGTCTCCTGGAACATAACTTTGATGGAATCAAAAACCGAACTGATGTCTCCGGAGGTGCCATTTACAAGAGAAGTTTGATTACCGGCCTGTCCGGAGTTACGTTCAATGAGCGCCGACAATTCTTTATTTGCAAGCAGGCTGTCCTTGAAAACTGTATCCAGCTTTTCAAAGGTGCCTGAAATATTCAAGGCACTTGAAGATATGACCAATAACAGCTCTTTAAGACCCTTGTGCATTGAGTAGAATACATTTGACAGGGAGGATATCTCATCCCGGGAATCAACGAATATTTCTTCGGAAGTTAAATCACCTGCCGCAATTTTTTCACTGACCTTGATAAGCTTTTTCAGCGGATTGACTATATTTCTTGCTACTGCCAGTACTGCGGCGATCCCTGCAATAATTATGACTGCCAGCAGTATTATTGAGATTGATAAAGTAATAGAGTAGTTTCTGTCGATGTCGGCTCTGATTTGTTTGCTGTTTTCAAGCTCTGCAAGAATGAGCAGAGAAAAGTTTTCCTTTACATATTCCGCAGTCCTTGAGGTGGAATTAAAGTTTTCTGTTGCCTTAACGTCACCGGATTTAGCAGCCTCCAAGGTTCTGTCGAATTCTTCCAGAAACTTTTTTGTCGTGTTTATAAAGTTGTCTGTTGCCGATTTTGTTGAAGGATATGTATTTGCGAGTATGATATCCAGGTCGGAAGCAGCAGCTTTTCTATATCCGGCCAGTTCATCCAGAATAGCTTCATTGCTTGGGTTCATGATAATTGTACGCAAAGGATCAAGTATGGCAATTGAAGAATTGACAACCTTGTTTTCCCTGGTAAGATTGTCCAGCAAGGAAGTATATTTATTCATATTTTTGGTGTAAACTGCTTGTCCTGCTATGTTTACTGCGATTAATGCCATAACGATGGGTAAAAGGCAAGCTAATATCTTTGTGCGGACATTAAATTTTCTGCGTGATGGGGAAGTCATGTTTCTACCCTCCATGTCCCGCTGCAGTGCGGGAAAACTCATACTAACCATGAGGAAATATTCAAACAGGGGAGGTAACAGAATTTAACCAATCCATATTACGTCCCCCGCCTTTTGGTGAATACTGTAATGAAACCTTGAATTTATGACCTCTTGCTGAACTTAATATCAAACCAAACCGCCAAAAGAAGTATCAAGCCTTTAACGATGTACTGGGCAGATACATTGGCATTCATAAGGCTCATACCGTTGTCGAGGCTTCCCATGACAAGAGCACCTATGATACAACCTGCGATTGTTCCGGCACCGCCAAGGGTACTGGTTCCGCCGATAACCGCCGATGCGATGGCATCCAGTTCCATGTTTGTTCCTGCCGAACCTGTTGCAGCATTAAGCCTTGCAGTATACACGATACCTGCTATAGTGGAGAGCAGTCCCATCAAAACGAAAATGCCCAGGTTTACCTTGTTTATGTTTATACCGGAAAGTCTTGCGGCTTCCTTGTTACCGCCTATGGCATATATGTGACGTCCAAAGGTCGATTTTTCGGCAATTACTGTAAATATTACTATTATTGCGATTAAGAGTAATATTGCATATGGTATACCCATGTAGCTTGCCATTATTCCGATAACCAGGGCAATCAGCAGTGAAAAGCCTACCATTTTTGCGATTTGCAGGGACATTGGAAGCACTTCGAAGCCGTATTTTATTCTGGATCTTCTCTTGTTTATTTCAAAAACCAGGTAACATATAATGAAAACCACACCTATTAAAGCGCTGGTATCGCTAAAGGGGAGGCCTGGATTTATTTTTGGCAGATAACCCTGTCCAATGGCTTTAAAGGTATCATTCATGGGTGCGATGGAGTTACCTCCTGTAATTGCAATGACACCGCCTCTGAAAGCCAGAAGGCCGGCAAGTGTTACTATGAAGGCCGGCACTTTTCCATAGGCGACCCAGAAGCCCTGGAAAAGACCCAGTAGAAGTCCGATACCGATAGTGATGGCAATGGTTTCTATTGTACCCATATGAGCTTTAACCATTAACTGGGCGGCTATTGCTCCTGTCAAACCGACAAAGGAACCGACTGAAAGGTCAATGTGGCCGGCCACCATTACAAGAACCATACCGCAGGCAGCTATGGCGGTTGCGGCACACTGCAAAAACAGGTTGGACAGGTTTCTTGAGGAAATAAATATTCCATCTGTGACAATTGTGAAGAAACCCCAGATGACCAACAGGGCCAGTATCATTGTGTACTGGCGCATATTTCCCTTAAGTGTGCCCACTAATATTTCTCTGATTGATTTGGTATGACCCAAAGCAGTCTGATTATTTTTTGCAATGGTGTTTATTTCTGCATTTCCCATATTACATTCCTCCTGTGGCATAAGTTAAAATATTCTCTTGAGTTGCTTCTTCCCAGTTAAATTCTTTTGTGAGGCGGCCTTCATGCATAACAAGGATTCTGTCACTCATTCCAAGTATTTCAGGGAGCTCGGAGGATATCATGATAATGCACACACCCTCGTCGATCAACTTGTTCATAATGTTATATATTTCAAATTTAGCGCCTACATCTATACCACGAGTAGGTTCATCCATAATCAGAATTTTGGGCTTTGTCATAAGCCATTTTGCAAGTACAACCTTTTGCTGGTTACCGCCGCTGAGATTCGAGGCTTTCTGCTCAATGCTCGGAGTTTTTATCCTCAAGTCATCAACGTATTGATTGGTATTTTTTATTACTTCATTGCTGTTGATCAGTGTTAATTTTGAAATAGCTTCAAGACTTGATAATGTAACATTGTTTTTTATATCCATTCCAAGAACCAGCCCATAGCGTTTTCTGTCCTCAGAGACATAGCTTATACCGGATTTAATGGCCTGTTTTGGGTTTTTTATTGAAACCTTTTTGCCTTCCAGTATCAATTCTCCGCTGACATTGGTCCCATACGCTCCGAAAATACTCATAACCAGTTCTGTCCTGCCGGCTCCCATAAGTCCCGCTATACCCAGTATTTCTCCCTTGCGGACTTTAAAGCTCGCATTGTCAATGAGCTTCAGTTCAGGCAGATCGGGGTTGTGAACATTCCAATTCTTAACTTCCATAACAACCTGTCCGGGTTTGTGCTCTTTTCTTGGAAAACGCTGGGTTAATTCACGTCCGACCATTTTGGCTATGACCTTGTTTTCAGTAATTTCACTTGCAGGTTCAGTTCCGACTGTTTTTCCGTCACGGAGAATGGTAATGTTATCAGCTATTTCAAAGACTTCATTAAGCTTGTGTGAAATATATATGCATGTTACACCCTTGGATTTTAATTCCTTAAGTATTTGTAACAGATTTTCCGTTTCCGACTCTGTCAGCGCAGCAGACGGCTCATCAAGAATAAGGATCTCGGCCTTCTTGGCAATTGCCTTTGCAATTTCAACCAGTTGCTGCTGGCCGATACCAAGATTTAATACCTTGGTATTAGGGTTTATATTAAGTCTTACCTCATTAAGGACTTTCTGGCTTTCCGCATAGGATTTGTCCCAGTCGATAAGACCGGTCTTTTTAACTTTTTCATTGCCGAGGAAAATATTTTCGCATACGCTCATTTGTTTGACGAGAGCAAGTTCCTGATAAATAATAGCTATTCCTGCCCTTTCACTGTCTTTTATACCGGAATAGCTCTGTGTACTGCCTTTCACTATTATTTCACCCGTATAAGTGCCGGTGGGATAAACTCCGCTGAGAACCTTCATAAGAGTTGATTTTCCTGCTCCGTTTTCTCCGCACAGCGCATGAATTTCACCTTTTTTAACCTTGAAGGTAACATCGTCCAGTGCTCTGACCCCCGGAAACTCTTTGGTAATATTCTTCATTTCCAATATATACTCGCTCATAATGACCTCCAGAATGGGCTTCCTTATTTCCACTTTAAAGTTTTTATGGGGGAATAACGTAGCTGCCATTCCCCCATAAAAATTTCAGTGCTTTATATTATTTGCCGTAAACGTCTTCTTTCTTGAGGTAACCACTATCTATAAGGATCTTGTCGATATTGTCCTTGTCAACTGCTTCGGCAGCCAGCAGAATTGATGGTACATCCATCTTTTCATTGTTCACTTTATCGTTGGCTCCCGGATCTTCACCTTTCACCATTTTTATAGCTGCTTCAACAGCTGCTTCACCAAGTTTTCTGGTATCCTTGAACACTGTCATTCCCTGGGTGCCTTCAATAATTCTCTTGGCAGCCGAAAGTTCCGAATCCTGTCCGGTTATGGGTACCTTACCGGCCAGTCCCTGAGCAGCCAAAGCCTGGATACATCCGCCGGCAGTTCCGTCGTTCGGAGCAAGAACTCCCTGAATATTATTGTTATTGGCAGTTAATGCATTTTCCATCAATTTAAGTGCGTTGTCAGGCTTCCAGTCCACAACCGGCTGTTCCATAACGACCTTGTAATCTCCGCTGTCTATCTTGGGCTGCAGATATTTGGCAGCACCCTGTTTGAAGAGTGTTGCGTTATTATCTGTAGGAGCACCGGCCAGCCAGACAATATTACCTTTATCTAAATGTTCGGTTAACCATTTTCCCTGAAGTTCTCCAACCTTTACGTTGTCAAATGACATATAAACGTCAATATCAGTACCTGTTATAAGCCTATCGTAGGCGATAACCTTTATTCCGGCCTTGTGAGCCTTGTCAACTGTGGAAGCGGCCGCCTTGGCATCGTGAGGAGCAAGAATTAATATATCGATACCCTGTGAAATCAGATTTTCAACCTGTGAATCCTGCTTTGCAGCATCCATGTTTGCAACCTGAACAGCAATATCAACCCCTGCTTTTTTAGCAGCTTCTTCCATGGTGGCTTTGTCTCTGACCCATCTTTCCTCCTGTTGCGTAGGAAGAGACAGTCCGATTTTAATTTTCTTGTCGGCCGATGAAGCTGCTGAGTTTCCGCTTGCTGAACCGTTGCTTGCCGAATTGCTGGCACCACAGCCTGCAAAAAGCGAGATTGACATAATACCTGCTAAAGCCATAGCAGCTATACGTACTGATTTTTTCATATACAATCCTCCCGAAATGTAATATTTTCTTTTGCAACAGGCTGCAGCAGGCAGCTGTTGCAGATACACTAACAGGATATATCAGAGGGGGATTAAAGTCGCTAGAGAGAATTACTAAGGTCTTACTATAATTGTGATGGTAAAAATTATACCTGTAAATATTAGCATTTTTTTAATGACAATTTAAGTAAGGCTGAACATTCTTATTACATACTTGTACAAATTTAGGAAAATACTAATACGGTCAATATTTAATATGGAGGGAACAACATGCAGGATAAAACCAGGCTGGATATCTTATCGTCTGAAGTTTCAGGACTTTGGTCAACTTATATGTATGATTCTTTAGCAATTTGTGTATTGGAGCATTTTATAAAAACACTCAATGATACCGAAATACATTTTATTCTTAAATACGCCGAAGATATGTCAAGAGAGCATATAAATCTGATTTCCGGTATATTCGAAAAAGATGGACTTACGGTGCCAGAAGGCTTCACCCGGGAGGACGTTGACCTTGACGCCCCCAAATTGTTCACCGACCCCTTTTATCTTTTCTATTTGCTGAATATGGGCATGATAGGGATGAACAATTATACTTTGATTTTAAATCACAGCTCCAGGATCGATATCAGGAATTTCTTTTCCTCATGTATACGGGAATCGGTTGAATTATACAATATGACGGTGGATACCTTACAGAAGCAGGGGCTTTTTATTAAATCACCAAGGATTGAGTTTACAAAAAATATAGACTTTATCGATACTCAGGATTTCTTTGCGGGAGGTTGGTTTGCTCAAAAAAGAAATCTGCTGGCACAGGAGATAACTACAATATTCGCCAATTTGAGATTTAACAAGGTTGGCGGTGATTTGATCGCTGCCTTCGGCCAGGTGGCAGGTTCTGCCAAACTGAAGGATTATTTCTTCAAGGGAAGGGAGCTCGCAACTAAAAAGACTAAAAAATTGGTGGAGTTTTTTACCGATGAGAATATTCCGGTTCCATCAACATTTGATTCCTTTGTAACCGATTCTACTGTTTCACCGTTTTCAGATAAACTCATGCTATTTCACATAGTAACACTGATAGGGTCAAGTATTATTCAGGACGGGGCAGGTTTAGCCACTGCCATGAGACATGACCTTCAGCTGCATTTTTCCGCATCTGCGATGGACAGTGCCAAATACTCGGAGGACGGCCTGGATATATTGATTGAAAACCGTTGGTTGGAGCAGCCTCCGCAGCATATTAACCATAAAAGGCTGACATAGTTGCTGCAGACCTCCGGTCACAACTTGTATCCTTTAAAAATAATGCTTATTTATCCGGCCATTGATTCCGCGGAACATTGAGATATACATCCTCAAGTCTGTGGAAGCCGTCACTTATTACCGTATCAACCAGATTATCCTTTGTAACCACTATGGGATCAACCTTTGCAAAAGGTATATCATTTTCCCCGTCGCTGATATATGTATTGCACGCATAGTAATTATTTTTGAGCAGGCCAAAGGCCACATCTACTGCTTTCTCAGCCAGTTGATCAATGGGCTTGTATATTGTCAGCAGCTGAGTTCCCTCGGCAACACGCTGACAGCCGGAAATATCGGCATCATGGCCTGCTACCAAAACTTTTCCAGCCAATTGCTGCTCGGCGAGCGCCTCTATGGCAGCACCGGCCAGGCTGTCATTTGCTGCCAGTATGGCATCAATTTTTTTTCCGCTTTGAAGTGCTTTCTCGACACACTTGAAGGAGTCTTCCGGTCTCCAGTCATTTGCCCATATTTCATCAACTATTTTTATCGACTTATCATAGATATATTTATTAAGAATATTTTTGTACCCCTCATTATACATATAACTATTATAGTCGGTTTTTGCACCGTTGATTATAATATAGTCACCGATGGGGACTTTTGAAACCATGAGTGATGCCATGTATTCACCAACCTTTGTATTATCAAAGGATACATAGAAGTCGACATTGGCATTTTTAATAAGGCGGTCATAGCAAATTACCTTGATACCCTTCTTTTTGGCAAGATCCACAGCTTCTGCGGATTTTTCGGAATCCTGGGGTACGATGAAAAGAATATCAATATTTTTATCCAGAAGGTATTTGACCTGTTTGATCTGATCATCGGAGTTGTTATTTGCATTTTGTACGATAACTTCCGCACCTTTGGTTTTAGCCTTTGCAACCAGGATATCCATATCCCGCTGCCAGCGTTCCTCCTGTAAAGTTGCCATGGAAAAGCCCATGGTAATTTTTCCGTTCTTTTCGGCAGGTCTGTCCTGTTCGGACGAGGAAGAACAGCCTGCTGTAAAAAACATGGATAAAATAAGGGCTGAACCTGTCAAAAGGGCTCTTAGTCGAAAATTCTTCATCAAGAAACACCATCCTTATTCATGTATAGAATACTGTCCCTGTACTCAGTGGGTGTAACACCTACCGCTTTTTTAAATATCCTGCTGAAATAATTCGGGTCACCATAACCGATTTCATAACATATTTCCTTAACGCTCATCAGACTGCTCTTCATTATTTCCTTGGCCGCATTGATCCTCAGATTGGTAAGGTAATCAATAAAATTTTCACCCATTTCTTCTTTAAAAAGCTTGCTGAAATAGTGGGGACTGATGTTGACTTCCTTTGATACTTCCTCAAGAGTAATTTCGGTTCTGTAATTTTCCTTTATATATTCAACAGCTTTTATAATAAGCGTATTTGTCTTTTTTTCTCTGGATTCCGAGATACCCTTGGTAATATAATCTATTCTTTCAAGGCACCAGTGCTTTAATTCCGTGAGAGTGTCAAGGGTTTGAAGCTCGGATATAAAGTCAATGCTGCTAAGGTTATCGGTAATATTATAATCATAGGCCAGCCGGGATATGAGAATCATTATTTCCGTGAGCTTGGACCTTATTTTATTGACAGATCCATAGTATTCCACCGCCAACCATTCAAATATATGACAAAAGGCCTGTGTAGATGACTCCCTCTCTCCCAGGGCCACCTTTTCCAATAACAGTTTCTCTTTTGAAATAGGGTATTTCTCAGCCGGAAGCTCTTTCTCAGTGGGTATGTCCATTATATGCAGGATGCCTGTTCCGTTTATAAAGCGTATTGCTCTGAGTGACTCTTCATAGGAGAGGTAAATGTTGTCAAAACCGCTGTAACAGCGTCCTATTCCTATGTAGAAGTCGGCATCCACCTTTTGGGATATCTGGCTATGGATTTGTTCGGCTATATTGACCGCCTCAAGCCTTCTTGAGTACTCGTCGGTCTCGGTTTCGGCGGGTATATAGACAATAATCCTGTTAAGAATGGCAGGGCCCACAAAACACCTGCATCTGGCTTTTAATATATCTCGTAAGTAAGGATAGAAGGATTGGCTTTTAATGCTGAGCCCTATTCTGTTGACCATTTTACCGCAGTCATTGGACTGGGCAAATTCAACGGTCATAATATAACCTCCGGTTTCTTCTATCTCGAAAATATTCCGGTAGCTCTCCAATTCTGCAGAATTATCATCCAAAAAAAGCATGGAGTAGATAAAGCCATTTTCAAGAACGGGGAGGATATTTTCCATTTTTTCCTTAAGATCCAGTTCCTTCTTCCTCTTTATGCGCTCTTTTTTTATATCATCAATACTTTTTTGCAGGGTTGAGATTATTTTCTCCCTGTTAACAGGCTTGAGTAAATATTCCGAAACACCCAATTTGAGTGCATCTTTGGCGAAGTCAAACTGATCGAAGGCGGTAAGGATGATAAATACACAGTCCAGGAGCTTGTTCCGAAGTTCCCTGATGGCCTCTATACCATTTATACCGGGCATGTTTATATCCATGAAAATTATATCCGGTATGAATCTTTCCGCTTTTTCAATAGCTTCCCTGCCGGAACGGGCCGACTCAATGGAAAAAATGCCGGGAAAGATCTTGTTTACTATAAAGAAAAGAGAATCTATTACAATCTGCTCATCGTCGGCAATCAATAACTTATACATTCACATGCTCCTTTACACTGACAGGTATTTTCAGACATACCGAGGTCCCTTCATCAGGACTGCTTTCAATACTGACAATATTGTCCTGGCCATAAAAGATATTAAGCCTGCTGATCACATTCCCCATACCGATACCGGTGGTATGCCCTTTCTTTGCCTCGATACCGCTGGGCTCATCCGGAGATGCTTCTTCAGCCTTACCCAGCAATTGATCAACTTTTTTCCGGTTCATTCCTTTACCGTTATCCGAAACCGTTATTTCTGCATAAGTCTTACTGTTCCTTACCGACAGGGTTATCCTCCCGCCTGACTCCATGTTGCTTATCCCATGAATGAATGCATTTTCAACAATAGGCTGAAGAATCATGCAGGGCATTTGTATATCCAGGTTTTCGGCTTCAATATCCTCAATGAACTCCACTCTGTCGGTGAAGCGGGTCTTGAGTATATAGATGTAGGTTCTGATGTTGTTTATTTCCTCACTCAGGGATACTGCCCTGTCAAGTTTCTTAAGGTTGTACCTGAACAGGTTTGCAACATTTTCAATAAAGTAACAGGTCTTGTCGGCACCCTCCATCATTGCTATCTGTGCGCCGGTATTTAGTGTGTTGAATATGAAGTGAGGATTGATTTGAGATTGCAGAGCCTGAAGTTCGGCTTCCTTCAAATGTGTTTTCATTATCAGGTTCTGAAGCTCCTGCTCCTTCAATTTGTTCTGAAGCAAGGCCCGTTCCTCAATTGTATCAATATGCTCCCGTATGCTGGAGGCCATCTTATTAAAGGCACTGGCCATAACACTTATCTCATCCTCGGTATCAAATTCTACCTGAGGTACATCGAAATTACCTCTTGAAATTTCATCAGCCGCCTGGGATAAAGTTATTATAGGCTTTGTAGTCTTATAAGTAATAAGTACAATAAATACGAGATTAAATAAAATAACTCCCAGAATTATGGCAATATTTATCAGCTGAACAATGTCTATCCTGCTGGCAACCACATGATATCTCTGGGTATTCTCTTTGAGCAGTTCATTGTTAAGCTTGTTGATATACATATCTATATATCCAAAAACTCTGTTTGCATCGTTATAATAGGCGGTATACCTGTTTATATCACGGGCACGCTTTGCCTGAACAGCATTATAGGCAATATCCAGGTAATTGTTTATCATGTTTGCTATGTCTCTTTGCAAAAGTCCGTTGGAACTGTAGTCTGCTTCTTCGGTAATAATTTCAGACAGCTGCTGCAATTTGTTTTTTGAACCTATAAAGCCTCTGAAACTATCTGAATGTTCGGTATCCAAATAACTTTCCAGATACTGCTGAACGTCTGTAACAGCGTCCTGGAGTTCGTTAAGGGATATGTTGCTGATAAACAGGGAGTCCATCTGACTCATTAACATTCTGGCATTATAGTAGGTATAAAAACTTGCTGCGGCCATTAGGATGGTTGTGATCATAAAATATAGAATAAGTTTTTTTCGTATTTTGTTTTTTATTAGAAATCTACTGAAAAATTTTATCATAAATTCATCCTTAATTAAATACCGTTGGCATTATTTACCTGTATCTCCAGTAGAAAGGGCAGCCACATTATCTTTTGTAACAGCATATACCTCAGTACCTACATAGGCCGAAGTCCTTTTGGCAGTCTTCAGTTCAACCAGGGCCCGTATGGCTTTGTAACCCATGTCCTGCGGATCACTCACTACACTTCCGTATATTACATTCTTTTCTATATATCTCAGTATTTCCGGATAACTGCCGGAGCCTACAACTTTTATCTGGCCGACCTTGTTCAAATCCACTACCATCTGTGTAACACCGAGAGTATCCCTGGGGTTTGTACAAAAGATTGCGTTTATCTGGGGATTGTTGGTTATAAGCTCATTGGCTATTTCACCGGCACTGAATATACCCATGCCTGAAATGCGTATTTCTTCTATGTCCACTTTCCCCTTGTAGGATTTGACCGCATCCTTGAAGCCGGTGACGCGAAGGTTCTGGGAAACATCGCCTGCATCAGGGATGTAACCGTTTAAAATGATGGCGACCTTCGATTTTCCGTCGGTGGCATCAGCAACCATTTTACCGCCTACCGTACCCACCTCATAATTGTTATTTCCTATATAGGCCATTCTCCCGCTGTTGTTGGCGTCACTCTCAACAGTTACCACGGGAATATTGTTTTTTATTGCATTGTTTATAACCGGCGTAAACATGGTTTCGTCGGGAACATGTGTTGCAATGCCATCCACGTTTGACGCAATGGCTATATTGAGATATTGAAGTTCTTCATCCAGATTTGTGAATCTGGGACTGTTGAATTCAACTGCAACATTAAATTCCCTGGCGGCCTTGAAGGCTCCCTTTTTTACATCGCTCCAGAAGGGGTCATATGAACTCGGCGCTATCACGGCAAAATGATAGTCTGGTTTTTCAACGCTTTGGGCAAACTTGTCATCAATAGGAGCCGATTCCTCTCTGACGGAATTTATAAGTACGGTTGCAATTGCAATTGTTAGAACCAAGAATAAGGAGATGAATAAGATAACAAACTTTTTCTTTTTGTTCATTTAAACCTCTATTTAACCTCTGTTTTTCTGCCGGGCAGCGATGCAAATAGTGATAAAAGCCATGATACAATTGTTCAATTAGTATAGAATTATACGAATATAGATTATCAAATAAATACAAATAATACAACCTAAAATTAGTGTAAATTTAGTAAAAATAACTAATCGACTGTAATGAGTTTTAAAAAAATTTTAAAAATCCGGGTGTTAAATCAGCTTCGAAATTTACTATTCAATATAGGAATAAATTTATGGAGAATAAATTTTAGGAGTTGAAAAGGATGTACACCAGAGCACCGTATAAATCGGCAGCTGCACAGAATAAAAACCTTCAGAACTCATCATCCAGGCAAAAATCTTTAGTCAAGCAGCCCAACTATATAGAAATAATTCAACGTCTCAAAAGACTGCCCAATTCATTGACACAGCAGGATATAAATATCCTACAGAAAACCATCGGAAACCAGGCAGTTATTAAGCTGCTTACCGATATTAAAAAGATACCTCCAAAAAACAGCCAACCTGGTCAAGACAAAGAAACTACTCCCGGCACTCAGGACAAGCAGACGGATTCTAAAATGCAGCAATCGGAAAAACAACAGTCCGGATTACAGCAGCAGGATGCCGGCAGTAAGACCGTGGAAAAAAGCGGGGAACAAAGTGACTCAGGTGACCTGAACAGCAGGTCGTCAGAGGCATCCGGGCCGGCTGAACAAAAGGTTGAAAAGCAGGAAACAAAGGAAAAGGCTGCTCCGGTAACGGCAGAAAAGTCCAACGCTGAAACTGCTCTAAATAAATCAGATGCAGGGGGAAATACCGGCACTGTTTTAAGTAAATCCGATGCAGGCAGTAATATCGGTAAGCAAGTAAGCCTAAAAGAGAGTGAACCGGCCAAGGAAAACTCTTCGCCGCAGGAGACTTTACAGCAAAATAAAGAGCCCCTTCCAACAAAGCCTGAAACCAAAGGTGAAATAAATCCCCAGACAGATAAAGAATCAAAACCTGCTTCCCCCAAGGAAGACACAGCAACTGCTAATAAAGATGTCCAGGCCAAACAGGAAGCCGTGTCACCTGTGGAAGATGTCCCAACTCCAGCTCCCGCAGGCTCTGAAAAAGCAGACAAGGCTGAAAGCACTGCAAATACTGAGAAGGCTCAAAAGCAGGCAGCTAAGGCACCTGCAGTTAAAATATCGGGCGAAGACCCCTTAAAGATACTGAATCAGCTGGGAAGCATTCCACCTACCGAAGCAGTTAATGCATTCTCCCAGGCCACGGCTGTTTCAGACGGTGCCTTTGAGAAACAGCGGGCAAAGACTCAGGCTGTCATGCCTGAGATTGCCACGCCTACAGGACTTCCCGGAAAGAAGGAGCAGAGCAGGCCCGCTGCCAATAAGGTAAAGGAAATAAAGCATAATGAGCCTGCTGACTTCAGGAGCGAGAAAACAGGGGGCAGGGCACACGAGGGAATACCCGGTGACATTAAATTGAGCTCAGACCCCGAAGCCGACGCAGATGACGTAATGGCCGAGGCCAGACAGTACTCGAAGAATACACCTTCAATTGGAATGACAGGAGAAGCCGATCCAAATCAGATGGAAGGATTTAAAAGTGAGGCAGAACAAAATGTTCTGTCGGCAAAACAGGCTGAGTTAATTCAGACAAACCAGGATTTTGGAGAAAACGGCATAGCACCCAAAGAAGATCCAACAAAATTGAAGGCTGCAAAACCCATAAGCCCAGTCATACCCCTTGGGCTGGAAATCAACAGGACAGCACCCATACCTCCTGATGTGGCTTCCATAGCCAATCCCCAATTGAATTCTGAACTAAAAACCTTTATGAAGGGAAAAG